>JBGAGH010000005.1:0-363914 GCA_044226825.1 Cyclobacteriaceae bacterium | reverse complement strand
ACGACGAAAGACGAGAAAGATGTTTCGAAAGCGACGCTAGAGACGGCAAACGTCTCGGCGGAGACGCCGAAGTTCTTGTACTACACGGAGGCGGTGAAGGTGAACTCGGACATCTTCGACCACACGAACGCAGGGACAACCTGGTACTCGACACGTTTGAATGGTACCACCAATGAAAGGTTCGGTCTCGCGAAATCTCTGAGCGTGATGCCCGGGGACACGGTGAGGGCGGAAGTATACGCCAAGTACTTAGACCCTATTTATTGAATACGGTTAGCGCCATTGGCCCGATGTTGGGGATACACAGTGGAGTAAAGACTATCGAAGACAAAACAAAAGTTACATTTAAAGCAGCTTATTTGCCCAAGGCCAAAGATGTTTTCTTCTATAGCGTGAAAAAATTCCAAGCGAGTGACAAGGAATACCAGTATTTGTCGACTGCAAATAAAGATAAAGCAAAAAAGAGCACTAGAATTGAATGATCTACTTACTATGTTAAAGCTGTTTTTACTTTCCCTAATCGTGTTTTCTCTTGGGTTCGGATGCGGCCTTTCGTACTTGAACTTGAAATATGGTGACAATTTAGACACACTTAAGGACTTAAGGGAATCAAGGCGACGTTCAATCCGTGATTGGGATGCGAGGGTATCTGACTTTACGTCCCGCGTAGCTCGGTACCGCGGAAGTTTGTCGTCAAAAGATGATTCATGCTATTACTACCTTCGAGATTCCCATTATTACTTGTCTAGGTCAATAGAGGAATTGCTTAATGCTGAAGATGTTTTGAGGATAGATTCCGCTTTTTTTGAGGAGAGTAAGAAGCCGCTTTAGTTGAGGATGAAGGGGAGATGATTACGGAGGCAGCTATTTGAACTACCCGCAGCACTCCCTGCACTCCTTTACACCACAGTGTTCCTTGTAAGGAACCGTCAATTTTGTCAAATCAAGCCTGTTTTTATTTGGGAATTTTGTTGTAGCCTTGGTGTTGTCTAATCACTACATCCATCAGATAGGTGTGATTTGTTGTAGTTGTGCCTTTCCACGGCGGAAGCTTTGATAAAGTTTTTGAGTTTTTGACAGTCGTGGGACTTGTTTTCGTACGCCTCGTTGGGAGTGAGGCCGTCGAGGGGGATGCGAGGGCGATTTGTGAAGTCGGATATGACGAAGCCCATTGTTTTCCTGAGATGGTTGATGTCGTTGAACTCGAGTTTGTACAGGTAGTTATACTTGAGTAGTTTGTTATGTCCGTGGATAAGGGAATTAGAGTAACAGCTAGGTAACCCGTTCGAACCGCCTCCTTCGCGTGACCGACGCCGGCAACAAGGCGGCGGGATTCATAGACGGCTCGAATACCGACGACGACTACGCCTACGATGCGAACGGCAACATGGTCGGTTGATGGAAATTTTAGAACTTGGATCACGAGCCGACAACCTGTGGGGAAATTGGGTTAGATTTAACGGCGGATATACTTATGACTAGACTGCGCATTGCGTTCTTGATGTCTTTTCTACTCCAAATCAGTCGTGTGGAGGGTCAAGAACTGTCATTTAATGAGTACGCAGGAGCGTTTGATGTAATTAAGACTGACACCTTGGTTCGCAAGTTAGTTTCTGATGCTGAGGAATTTAGGTTATCTGTTCATCCATTCTTTACGTACAGATCAATTCAAGGATATAGAGATCACCTGCCGGGTGCGTCGATTGACGAAAGAGCGTGGAGAAATGCCTTAAAGTTTGATAAAGCTCAGGAGCGTAACCGAAATCTCGCTTCTTATAGACAAATGTTGGATGAACAGTTCTTGACTTTTGATACCGATTGGCCACCGACTGTCCTTGTTAGTTTTGATAGACAGAAGGGTAACTACGTTATTGCCGAAGTGGCAGCGCTTGCTGAAGGGTTAGAGTGGGGGAGAATGACGTTTCAAAAACGCATAATCGTTTTTATATTCGATGTGAGTAGCCTTCCAATTTCATACAAACGATTTGAAGTTTTTAGATAATATTTCGGTGCAGGATCAGGGAGAGAGAGACAAGGATACGACGCGAGTACAAAGTCCGTAATTGAATTCTCGTTGATTAGCTTTTTTGTTCGCACTTCTAAGTTAGCCCAACTGTCATATTAAGTCCTAACTAGTTCACATTAAGCCACTTGGAAAAATCAAATAAGGTTCATTTCTTTTCTGGATTGGCTGCTTCGTATTCAGTGACCCATACTTTAAGTCCTCATTCAGTAGTTTATTTTTTGCTCATCATTTTGAATATGCAGTGCAAAGGCCAAGTAAATGGCGATGATGCAAAACCAGAACGGCATCTATTCTCATTTGAGCTTTCTGACACGGATTCTTCAAAGATTGGAATGAAGAGATTTGAAGATGGATCGGAGCAATCAGTTACAAGTATATGTCGATTTGGAAATTATATATATTTATCTGATCCGGTTCATCTCAATATAAAAAGAATTTCCGCGATAGATGGGGTATTGACCATTAGTGCGAAACTTGAAAATGTCGGAGAACCGTCCGATATGCTTATCGTTGATTCGGTGCTTTACGTGGTTTCTACAAGGGGATTCTTGGTGATTCTCGACCTAGACTTGAAAGTGAGAAAGAGTGTCAAATTTCCTATACAAGTTTGTGACGATATGCGATTTATGAATATTGGCAATGAAAGATACGTGTTTTGTCCTGGAGATATCGATCAAGACAATGTCACATACCTCATTACGATACAAGCGTTACGGATAGAACCTGATTTATCGTTCACGCAGGCGCTGGTAAACGCTGGAAAGGGATACGGGGCATATTTAAACTATGTTCAGGGATACGAATTGTCGGAGTCTGGACATTGCTTGAAGCAGGGTTCTTTGGTTCGATGTATAGACCGTCCCTATCCCACGGGGCGACGATTTCCATCAAGTAGATTGGTTTCGTTGACAGCAAACTCGCTAGCAACATTTGATGTTGTCGAAGGAAAATGCTTCGTGTATAGCTATGATTGGTTTCAACGGTAAGACTAGACTGAGAAGGGGAGTCGGCAACCGTGGGAGTTGCTCGGAAAAATCAAATACATGCTCGGTATTTTGTGGATTTTATGTGCGTGCGCATCTGGGCCTGCGCGGGAATCCCTCGCGTGTGCTGTGAGTGATTGTGCGATGGATACCGTTTTCTGTAAGAAGTTCTACCAGTCAATTCACGATTTGGAGTTTGATCGCAAGGATGTTTCCCTTGGTGCCCGACAAGACGCGGTATTTTTTCTAGAGGCTGTTACAAATTTGACTTGCCACGTGAATGATATCCATCATCCCTTGTACAACTCAGCCCGTGAATATGAAATGGACTTAAGTAGTTTTATGGATTGGTTTCGGATCAACAAGTGTACATTGACCAAAGCGCAGGCGGATAGCCTGGTCAGGACATACAGAGGGCTGCTTCGCCATTGACGCAACGTTAGGGTAATTGAGAAATATTTTCGACGGAAAGGTCGGTAAGGATGCAGTTGGGAAAAAGCTCGAAACAATTGGTAAAGTTGCAGAGGAAGACTTAAAAACCCTCACGAAGGTACCTGCTGAATCAATTAAGAAAGCAACTTCAAAAGACGACGATGCAAACAACAAATAGAAATTCATACTTCTGGCCTGTATTGGCACTCCTGTTAACGGGGTTGTTCTTTTTCGTTAGAGAACACCTTGCAGATGAACGTCGAAAAATCATCGAAAGCGGCACTTCCGCTGTTGGTTCCCTATCAGAAACAACTGCCAAGTGGGTTACCTGCACTTTTACAGATAACAATAGTTCCTATGAAGTTGTTGCTACTGCGCCGTTTAACTATTTACAAGACGGAGAGAGGTATAGGATATTATTTCTACCTTCTGACCCTGAGAAAATAGTCATCCAATTTGACCAACCCGTGTTTTTCGATAGCACGTTTTACGGTAAAACTAGAATTGACCAATTAGCGACGCAAGAAGATAGGTGGCGATTTACATATACTGTCGACGAAAGGATATATACGAGGTTTCAACAAAAGACGATCAAGGATTCATGTTCGGCTCAAAGTTGTTATGTTAAATACTTTTTGGAAAACCCAAGGATAGCCTATTTAGTTTCGAAGAACAAGTAAATTGAGAATAGTTGCTAAGCTTTAGTGGCACCTTTTTCGGAGAACGGCATGACTTCGGCGGACGATCCAGATGAGTTTAAGTATGAATAAATTTCTGTGCGTAAATAGGTAAGAAAGCTGTGGAAAAACTTGCGTTTGTTTTCTTTTCAATCGTTACATCGTGTGCAAGTTCAAGTTGCAACTGGACGGGAGGTGAAATCAGGGATTTCGGAAAATTCTGCAATGCGGAAATTACGATCATTGTTTCTGAAAAGGATAACCTTTTACAATATGAAATGCGTGATGGTAATGGAAGTGTTTTATTGCATCAGGACATAAGAATATCGGTTTTTCAAAATTGGGGTCTTTTCTTAGACAAGAAGAATAATTTATGGGTATTTAGTTCAGATGTAGGAGATAGTGTTTGGGAAAGAAACTCAAATGGTCAGTACTTTAATCGGGTATTTTATAGGCATTTGACGAAGGAGGATGTTCCAAAAGAGATCTTCGAGTCATCACTTCGAAGATTCTTAAAGTGAACCTTTTACGATTTGGTTTGACAGTTGACTTAGCATACAAATGAAAACAATCATGTTAAACACGGCCATATGTTAGATGAATGACTGCCGAATGGAAGTTGATTAAATGAGCTGGGTCTTCTAAACTTGGCGGACCAATTGGAACAGCTAGTCAAGGATGTCGATTGATGAGTTAGTCCAGGGTTGGTTTTTATAGAGTTCGAAACTTCACAACACTGACGGCGAGGCTACCCTTCAAGAGATCAGTGGTAGAAAACCGATTGGTAATTGATGGGTTCAAAAATCAGTATTCACAGCGTCATGTTGCGTTATCATGAAATCAAGGAATAGAATCCTCAAAATCCTGGTCGTTATTTTGTCGATCACATTGATTTGCGTTCTATGGCTTGTGGTTCTTTACAACTCCTATAAGAATCATTGGAAGGATGTTTGGACCAAAGAAGAAATGAAATCTATCGCCGGTAAGATTGAGTTATCTGACCCGATGTCCATGAGATTTTACGACGTATATGACAGCCTGTATCCTGCGCAACGCACGACTAGTATGTACCCGATGATTTTCGAGAGATACAAATCGGCCGCAACGCGACATTTCAAAATCAGCAGGAGCTTTTCGAAGAACGTCTGCAGTTGTACCGAAGTTTATTCGGTAGTTAAATCGAAATTGATTTTGAATGGTGCTGATCTTTTGGGTTTTGGTTTGAGTGAGTATACAAGTCCAAAAAAGTGTTTTGACTATGTGGTTAACAATTTGGAGGTCTACATTGATAACGAAAGAATTTTTGGTTTACCGGCAGTTGCGAATCATTTGTATGGCAAATCAATTGCGGAAATGAACAGGGCTGAACTTATTGAGCTCGTTAGGGTTTTCAGGGGTATGCCTCACAACTTTGAATAGATATGTTTATTGAAGAATCTAAGGTGATGGGTGCGGGGTTTTGGGTTTGTCTTCGTCGTTGGGAAGATTTTGTTTAGAGTGTGCAGTGTTAACTTTGGTTCACAAGACGAACGCGTTTCTAAAATACACTTTGATAGATGAATCTTCGATTGTTCATGTGCCTTGAATTATGTGGAAATTTGCAGTAGTTGGTTGTCTTATTTTGTGCCTATTTTTTTTTCTGGTAGTTTTTCGGAAAAGCACCCAAGATTTGAATTCCTACGTCAAAGGTCCTTGGTATTACTTCTCGAAGAGTGGCGATTATAATGAGGTTTATTTCGGGGATTCTACACTGTTCTACTTTTCGGAAGATTTCTATTTTGTTGCACCTTACGTCATAGATTCAAGCGATACGTTGCGCGCCAATGTACCAGGTGGCGCGCTCGCGTTTAAGCTTAGAATTGAATCAGCCAACAGCTTTTCGGCAGACGCCAGCCAGGGCGCTACTTTGTATTTTAAATTGCCTGATACCATTTTTTCGAGGTTTGATAGGGGACGGCTATTTCGGATGCAGTCCGACGATAAAGTGTTTCACGATTATCAGTCTGATTTCTATTTTCGGATGGATTATCTAAAGGAAAGGTGACGTTTCCTTCGCTCAATTGGGCGGCGATGTGGTTGATGCATTAAAACCGATCAAAAATGCGTGGTTGCTTGCTAGATTTGGTTCATAGTCGGAGATTGGCTTACCAGTTGCGTTTGGCCAAGTGGCAATTTTTTTCTGCAATCTCTGCCCGGCGTACCTATGTGTCGGTCCTAAGTAAGTACGTTAAGGATTTTGAAATGTATCCGTTGAAATAAATGCGCCACAGTCAGTGCCATCTCGGAATGGAAAAGCATTTAAAAATTTCTGAGCTTCCACGGCTCTGTCAGTTGTTGCCTATTTTCTTTATTCTGACGTCTGTCTTAGTAAGTTGTAGTAAAAGCGCTAGAGAAAAGAATGGTGAGACAGTGCCTGTAAATCACAAGGACTCGTTAGGCGTCAGAACTGTGAATAAGCCGACGGTTGTTCTCGATCCTGACTTATTGGACGGAGTTTGGTGGTGGGCCGGTGAGGAGTTGCATGCGTTATTCTATGTTTCTGGTGATTCTTTGTATTACACCGAAGAGCAGAGTTCTCCTTACTCTATATTTTTGAAGGATGATACACTGGTGATGAAACGGGATGGTCAGGCGTTCAGGTTTACGGTAAAGAAGCTTACCGCTGATTCGTTGTGCTTGTATGATGATACATCCGGTGAGATGACTAGGTTATTCAAAAAAGGTCAATGAAGTTGATTTAGCGCTCTGGTTAGTTGCGCTATCTTTTTTTGAAATTTGCTAGTAACAGCTACCAGCAGAGTAAGCCCACAGTAAAGGGTTATCACGTTGCAAAACTAAGTATCACGACAAGAGAATTAATTGTTGGATACACAATCGTTGATGGCGAGGTTGGGAAAAGAATGAAGTAGGCGATTAAATTCAGGATCAATCAGGCGTAATAAGCTATGTTCAGAGTAGGTAAGATGCGTATTCGAATCTGGATTGTTGCCCTGGTTTCTGCCGTGTGTTTTGTTATCTCGCGAAATTTCCGGGAGTCGCGTATTTCTATTGCTCCCCTTGCACAGTTTGCAACTGAGTGTACGCCTTGCATACTACAGAAGCTCGACTCGACTCAAGAACGACTCCATCTTTGTGACGAACCTCCATTTCCACCCGACGAAGTTGTTAGTGTTTTGGATAGGAGAGAAATAGATGAAGACTATAGGAAATTTGTTTTGTTGATTTACTTGAAATTATATAAAGAACAGCTTGTTCTTTATGGACAGAGTTTTGAAGTTCGGGAGACGCCATTCTTATTTTACAGGTACTCGGCAAGATCGGCATTGTCGAGAGCATTTTGTGAAGTGACGGGGGAGAGTTGGCTAGAGAAGAAGTTTGGGCCGGAGTTCCTTCCTGCTTCAGCTGCATGCGATTTCATTGAAGAAAATGCTCTTTATCAAGATGATAGTTTGATCCTCAGAGAGATGCGTGAGATTGATCGGCGGGCTCGATAGGGTAAACTTTAACTTTCGAATGTTTTTTGCATGATAATGCGAGGTAAGAGGTCCCGGAACTCCCCCCACCACTCCTGCACTCGTATTTCCGTGTTCCTTGTAAGGAACGATCATTGTGTCCAAACAAACCTGTTTTTATTTAGGAATTTTGTTGTCTAGTTGGTGTCGTTTGATCACTAAGTCTATCACGCCGGTTTGATTTGTTGTAGTGATGTCTTCGACCGCTGACACTTGGATGAAACTCTTAAGTTTCCACGGCCTATTAGACTGGGCTAGGACACAGGGAGCGAGAATTTTCCGTATGCGCATGTTTTTTAGACGCAGTACAAAGATTCTAGGTACAGATTTACATTTGTTATTGTTTATTTTTAGCGATTCACTGGGTTACGCGTGGAGCAGAGTTCTCCTTACTACATGTTTTTGAAGAGCGATACACTGGTGATGCAAGGTGATAGTCAGGCATTCCGGTATACGGTTTACGGTAAGTAACACACCGGCCAGTTAGGGAGATTATGTAGCCTTTGAGTCGATATCAGTTGTCCTGAAGGACAATTGTGACGTGTGAGAAAATTTTTGAGGAGTGATGAAAGTAGTATCTCGAATAGCATTTGTTTGTGTTCTTTCGTCGTCATTGATGTATTGCGGAATCCATACTCATTTCAGTAAAGAAGAGGTCGATTTCCTTAATGCAATTGGCCGCGAGGATACTATGGTCTTTTCTTCTTCAACTGGAAGCAGAGATACATTTTTCTTGACAAAGCCAAAATTCTACTATCCTGAATACATTCCGATCGAGGTGCATGGAAAATGGTTGCCTCAGGAATGTATAATTTATTATACAAATCGGGTCCATGGTATTGAATTAAGGGAGATGCTTTCAGCAAGTAAATACCATGACAGAACTTCGATCTCAATTGCCTTTTTGAACGGGGGAGGTGTATTTTACTTTACTGAACTAAACAGATCAATTGACGGACTAACAGAATTCGGTAGCAATAGCTACCAGCTGAGTAGGCCCACAGTAAAGGGTTATCACGTTGCAAAACTAAGGATCACCATAAAAGATGGAATTGTTGGCTACACAACCGTAGATGGAGAGGTTTGGAAAAGGGTTAAGTAGTGAAAGCCATGGGCCATCAGGCGAAGAAACTCAATTGATTACTTCGAATCATCGCGTGCCCATGGCTTCGGTATATACGGTTGGAAAAAGTCAGATTAGAAAATACCTGCTCATCCCCATTCTTAAACTCGTGGCGATATTCACCGTTGCGTCAGTGGTCAGTATTCTCTTATTTGACATACAACAAGACGCGGCGGTGTTAGTTTTTGCCTTGACGTGGGCTTTAATGTTCGCTAAGTACATTATTCCTATCCTAATTGTCGGTTTTCTCCACTATCGCTCTTGCAAAGGTGCAACGCTCTTCGTCGACACGATCTCCAATACGTTCCATTACTTCGATGCTTATCACAGCCTTAAGTTTGCAATCGACGATGTGAAGTCGGTGACAAACGTTGTATCTCCCGCCAGATATCATCAGAGGTTATTGTTTAGGCGGTTTCTCGATTTCTATTACTGGAAACTTGAGTTGAACGATGGACGAGTCTTTTCGATTTCTTGCATGCTGCTAGAAGAGCCCATGTTCGCGGGTAAACCTATAAGTTTTGAAAAACGCCTTTTCCCTGTACCGCCAAGGAGCTGTAGATGACGTGACCTCTTTCCTAAACCCACCGGAGACATTGTGCTCTGCGGTCAGGCGAACCAACCTTCACACCGTCACACCACCAACCTCGCCATCCGTTCCTTCATCGCCGCACTTTCGTTCAACAACTTTGTCAGCTTCTCAAAAATGTCATCTGTCGAATCTAAGTACAGGTCGCCGCGTAGGCCGATTCCGTGGTGTACCACCCGCGCTGCATTGCCGCGTTGGTCGAAGTGGGGATTGACAGGATAGACCAACATCGGGACGCGTGCCGCGATCGCGTGGTGCACAGAATTGATGCCACCATGGGTGATGAACGCTGCGCACGCCGGCAACAGCTCGCGTTGGGCGACCCAGTCCACCACCATAACGCGCTCTGGATCTACATTTGAAAAGCGCTTTTTCGTCGAGATCACAATGAAGCAGTTCAGACGCGCCACGGCTTCGCACACGCGCCGTAGGAAGGGACGAAAGTTCCGACTCGACGGGACCGTCCCAAGTGACAGGTAAATAAGCTTCCGGCCTATGGACCGCGCGCGGGCGATAACCGTCCTCGCCAAGTCGACACCGCGTTTTTCGGGGAATGGATCGGGCCAGTAACCACGGTAGGAAAACTCGGCCGGCCAACGTTGGCCAAAGTCGAGTTTCTCGTAGGTCAAAATCCACTGTTCCACACCCTTCGCGGCAAAGGAAAGGAGCGAGGGGAAGTCAGACTTCCAACCAAGCATTTGGTTCAGGGCCAGCCGTCTGTCTACGATGGTCCTGTCGTCGGGTGCGAAAAATTTGAAGCGCTGTCGCCATACGTCGGCGTCAATTGTTTCCTTTGTTTTCTGGCAGGCCGCCTGCACGCGACGTTCGTCCGTCGGCAGTACGGAGGAATTCGCAGGCGGAAAACCGGGCAGCAAGATGTAGGGCGACGAGGTGTGAAAAATGATGATGCGGCTCTGGGGATCGATCGCCTTCAACACGATCAGGTCGGTGGCCTGCTGCGCATCAACCAGCCAGACGTCGGGCTTAAAGTCCTGCGCAACACGCGTCAACTCCGCCACCCGATCTTGATACATCTGGTCACGCCATCGGTCAATGCCGGCGCGGATGCCATATACGGGCGACTTGTTTACCTTATGAATCCATGTTTCAAGACCAATGCCGAACGGGTACGTGGCAAGAGACAGAAAGGGAAATCCCTTTTCCGTCACGTCTGTTGCAAAGTAATCTGGGCCTGCAAAAAATACGTCGTAGGTGATCTGTAGGTGCCGCGCGAGACCGTAGACCGCGCTGTAGTGCCCAAGCCCATGGTAGGGCAAGATGCAAAGGGTGGGGCGGTCAGCGGTCGGGTTCAACTCGTGATCTCTACTGCCACCTAAGTTAAAAAACTTCGTTGTTTCTTTTCCCGGCTCGAGTCTTACCACTTTTCACCAGCGAAACACCCTCGGGTATTTTACTCCTTACTTCTCATTCCTTATTTCTTAATCCGCCGCGAGAAACCGAAGCCCGCGCGGTAAGAAATGAGGAACGAGAAATAGGCAAGTAGTCTAGTGTGATGAAAGAAAATGGTAGGCTACTTCAATTCGTAAGCCGTCACCTTATTCGTAAAGAACGTCGGAACCAGCAATAGTTTTTTGTCAGCTATGTACTCGATGTCAGCGGCGCTCACACCTTCTTTTGTCGTGTCAAGGATTACGGTTGTCGTGCCATCGGGGGCAACGTACGTCACCTTACCATTCCAGCTCGACACGAGGTAGCCGCCGTCGCCGACAGCTTTGATGCCGTCGGGATTCTCGATGCTATCAGCCTTCATCACGAGTTGCTTGTTCGCGTCGATCGTGTTCAAGGTCTTCGAATTCCATTCAGCCACCAAGAACGTGTCGCCATCTGCGAGCAATCCGTTCGGTCCGGAAACGCCGCCGAAGTATTCTGTCACAGCGCCGTTCTCAAGCACGTGTACTTTACCTGTATTCGTGTCGCTTACGTATACTTTGCCCGCGCCATCAACCGTGACGTCGTTCAAGAATGCCGCCCCTTCGATCGGATAGGTCTTGGTGACCGCACCTGTCGCAGGATCGATTTCTACCAATGTGTTGATGTCCGCCACGTACAATTTACCACCGCTAAGGGCCATACCCTTTGGCGCGTTCAAACCTTTGACCCACTGCACGTCGAGGATCTTCCCATCCAATCCCACTTTGGATACAAAGCCGACACCGTCGATGGAGTCGGGTTTACCCGCTATGTCCGCCACATACAATACATCGTTTGCCTGATCGTAAAGCACCGACTCACAGGTAGTCAGCGTCGTGTCCGTTTCCCACTTCAGCGTAAGCGTCGGAACTTTCGTCGTAGTGGTTTCTTTTGTTTGACAGGCCGCGAGCACTGCGACCACCGTCAGGAGCATGAGAGTTTGCTTCATTTGTTTTTCAATTTTTGGTGCGCAAAAGTAATTAGTTTTTTGTCTGATGGTATCTGGTTGGTGGTGGATGGTTGGTGGTTGATGGTGGCTGCGACCCGAATGGGGCTGACCGCTTTCGATCTCACTGGCTTTACGCGCAAGGAACACGCAAACCGCCTTCTTTCACACGAAGTCCTTATATCGCACCAAAACTAACTCGCAACTCGATCCACCATCCACCATCAACCATCCACCATCAACCATCAACCATCATCTTACTCCATCCAACCAATTCAATTTTCTTCTCAATCCTAATTTTTTTCCATTTCTTGTACCCTGCTCGAATGGAAACGCCTAAGCCCACCCGACAAGTTGGACTGCTAACGGCCACCTCGCTGGTGGTGGGCAACATGATCGCTTCTGGTGTGTTCATGCTCCCCGCGACTTTGGCCGTATATGGTGGCATCAGCCTCGTCGGGTGGGTAGTATCGTGCCTCGGTGCCCTTTCGTTGGCACTCGTGTTTGGATGGTCTAGTAAGCTCCGACCACAGGCCACGGGCGGACCCTATGCCTACGTGCGCGAGGGCATGGGCGACTTCGCCGGGTACCTCGTCGCCTGGGGCTACTGGGTGTCGGTCGTCGCTACCAACGCCGCCATCGCCGTGGCGTTCGTCAGCTACCTCGGCGCATTCTTTCCCATCATTACCACCAACGCCGTGTATGGCGTCGCCACGGGCCTTGGTGCCATCTGGTTCCTCACCTGGATCAACACCCTCGGCATCCGCGAGGCGGGGATCGTGCAGGTAGTCACCACGATGCTGAAGGCTGCGCCATTGCTGTTGATTTCAATCGCGGGTCTCTTTTACCTCAACGCCGACCATTTCACCCCTTTCAATCAGAGTTCAGAGTCGGATGCGGCCGCCATCACCGCCTCGACCACGCTGACGTTGTTCGCCTTCCTGGGATTGGAATGCGCCACGATACCATCAGAAAACATCAAGGACGCCAGTAAGACTATTCCACGTGCCACCATCTTCGGAACACTCCTCACGATGATCATTTACGTGTTGGGTACCGTGGCCGTGATGGGTATCCTCTCACCAGAGGCATTAAGAACGTCGACCGCGCCGTTTTCCGATGCCGCGGCTGCCATCTGGGGTGAGCCCGCCCGTTATCTCGTGGCCGGCGGCACCGTGATCGCCACCTTCGGTGCGTTGAATGGTTGGATACTCATCCAAGGCCAGATGCCCATGGCCGCCGCCCGCGATCATCTGTTTCCAGCCGTCTTCAAAAAGGAAAGAAAGGGAACGCCCGTGCTCGGCATCATCATCTCGAGTGTGCTCGTCTCCATCATGATGGGCATGAACTTCTCGCGAAGCCTGGCGGAAACATACAAGTATATGATCCTGCTTTCGACGTTTACGTCGCTCCTTGCCTACAGCTTTTCGATGCCATCGTATGTGATCCTGTTGGCGCGCAACAAGGCGCTGGCTCGAACCGATTGGATGAAACTTGCCGTCACCATCGTGGGATTCGCCTTTTCGATCTGGGCCATTGTTGGATCGGGTGAAGAGATTGTCTACTGGGGATTCCTCTTTGTGATGGCCGGCGTTCCCTTTTACGCGATCATGAAGATTACCAAGAAACCATGAACACTACCTGCCATTCCGAGTACGGAACCATTTTGGATGTGATGATCAAGCCTGCAGCCGCTGCATTTGTCAATGAGCGCACGCTATCCGAACAATGGCGTCCACTCAACTTCTTGTCGAAGCCCGATTTGCAAAAAGCGGAAATCGAGTACGAGCATTTCGAGAGTTTGCTCACTTCGCTGGGTGCGAAGGCCATTCGCCTTCCCAAGGATGAGTCGCTGTCGATCGACTCTCTCTACTGCCGCGACGCGTCAATCGTCACCAACCGCGGCGTCATCTTGTGTAACATGGGCAAAGAGAACAGGGTGGGAGAGCCGGCCGTCGAAGGGCGCACGTTCCTCGAACATGGCATCGAAATCCTTGGCCGTATCACGGCGCCCGGCACACTCGAGGGTGGCGACTGCGCGTGGCTCGACGAAACCACGCTGGCGGTAGGCCTTACCTACCGGACCAACCAAACTGGCATCGACCAGCTGCGCAGCATCCTGAAAGGGATCGGCGTCGAACTCGTGGTCGCACACATGCCGCACTTCCGTGGACCTTCCGACGTCTTTCACCTGATGTCCGTCTTCAGCCCGATCGACCGAGATCTCGCCGTCGTGTATTCTCCTCTCATGCCCATCGCTTTCCGCAACGAACTGATCTTGCGCGGGTACTCTTTTGTGGAAGTGCCCGAGAGCGAATTTGATTCCATGGGCTGCAACGTGTTGGCGATAGCACCACGCAACGTACTCATGGTGGCCGGCAACCCCATTACCCGCACACGCCTTGAGCAGGCCGGCTGCTCCGTCACCGAGTACGAAGGCTCGGATATCAGTGTAAAGGGTGGTGGCGGCCCAACTTGCTTGACCCGACCAATCAGGAGGGTTCGTTAGGTATTAGTCGTTAGGCGTTACTCGTTACTCGTTATCCGTTGGTGTCGGTTCGCTATTCGTTACTCACTCCGAATTGGACATTGGACGTTTGGCATTCGTTATTGGTTATTACAAACGCCGTTATCCGTTTTTCACGCGGAGTCCTCGAGGCGAGAGACTCCGCTGCGAAGGGTACAAAAAAACCGTTAGTCGTTAGGCGTTACTCGTTGGTGTCGGTTCGCTATTCGCAATTTTCCCCGAATTGGACATTGGGCATTTGGCGTTGGTGATTGGTTGTTACAAAAGTCGTTACTCGTTAGGCGTTAGGCGTTACTCGTTGGTGTCGGTTCGCTATTCGTTACTCACTCCGAATTGGACATTGGACGTTTGGCGTTGATGATTGGTTATTACAAAAGTCGTTAGGCGTTAGTCGTTACTCGTTGGTGTCGGTTCGCTATTCGTTACTCACTCCGAATTGGACATTGGACGTTTGGCGTTGGTGATTGGTTGTTACAAAAGTCGTTACTCGTTAGGCGTTAGTCGTTACTCGTTGGTGTCGGTTCGCTATTCGTTACTCTCTCCAAATTGGGCATTGGGTATTTGGCGTTGGTGATTGGTTATTACAAAAGCCGTTAGGCGTTACTCGTTATCCGTTATCCGTTGGCGGCGGTTCGCGATTCGCTTCCCTCTCCGAAATTGATATTGGTCATTCGTCATTAGTCGTCCCCCCAATTCTTAATTGTGAATTCTTAATTCTTAATTCTAATCTTCTTTTTTTTTTACAATCATCCCTCTCTCATCTTCTCTACATTCGTTGCGGTTACATCCTCAACCAACCCATGAATTTTCGACGAAATTTCGCAATTCAGACGTTTTTTTGGTCTTGGGCGCTGGTGGGCACCCTCGATATCACCGGCGCTTCGATCAACTATTTCCTCGCCACAGGCAAGAACCCGGTCAATATCTTGGTCTATATAGCGAGCGGCATCTTCGGAGCGAAGGCGTTCGAGGTGGGCGCGCCAACCATGGCCATCGTGGGTTTGGCGCTTCACTATTTCATTGCCGGAACATGGACCCTGATCTTCTTTGTCCTGTATTCAAGGGTCGACCTCATGCGAAAGAATTGGCTGGCGTCCGGGATCGGCTTCGGAATCTTGATCTGGACCGTGATGAGCCAAGTCGTCGTTCGCTTGAGCAACACGCCGAAAGGTCCTTTCAATCTCTCCGGCGCCATCGTCGGCGCAGCGATCCTATGCGTCGCCATCGGCATCCCGCTCGCGTTGATCGCGCGACGTTATCATCGAAGAGGAGGGCAGTAGGTTGGAGTTGGAGTTGAAGTTGAAGTTGAAGTTGAAGTTCTCACCGTCCAGAAAGAACGTGTTGATCTGAGTCGCGACAGTCGGTGACGAAATCTTGGCTTGAATGTTTTATTGTTGATCAGTCGGTGATCACATAGTCACCCATCGGTTCGGCGTTCCAAGCATCGTGGATGGCCAGCGCCGCTCCAAGTGCCGACGCCTGGTTCACGGTGGCAGCACGTACGTTCAAGGATGGCAACGCGGTGGCAAGCAGATGCATGAAGATGGGATTGCGCGTGAATCCTCCGTCGACATACAAGGTTTGAATGTTGGGTTCTAACACGAGTCGGATGGCATCGACTTGCTCATATACAATGTGCTCAATCAGGTGGGTGTACGCTTCATCGTACGACGCGAAAATTGAATATGATTTTTCGTCGAAAATCGCCTTGAGTTCCGACCGGTTTCTTGCCCCGAAAAAAGACTTCCAGTGGTGGCCCGAAAGCGTCCTTTCAAAGGCGTTTTGGACGACGCCAAAGTGCCCCGCCAGCGATGCGGCGGTCTCCTCCAAGAAATGGCCCGCGAAGAGCCTCGATGCCTTCACCGGCTTGCCTTCAAACGTGAGGTAGCAGAGGCAGTCCCGGCGCAGCTCCTCCGCCGTCAGCGGCGCGGCATGAAAGGGGTTGAGGCAAATACACCACGTGCCCGTCGACAACAGTACAAAGGGCGCCCGCGGTCGCGCTAGGTACGGAATCAACGCCGCCGAGCTGTCGTGCAAACCTATACCTGAGTACAGAAATTTTGAGTGAAGTGAAATCTCGAAGATCGAGTTGGAATGTCGGATCGGTGGCAGCGTCGGTTCAATCCGTTCCTGAACGACCCAGTCGTGGTACTGACCCCGCTCAAAATCCCACAACATCGTGTGGCACCCAATGCTGGTCACCTCGGAACAGTAGGCCGACGTGAACAGGGACGACACGTACTGGGGCAGGTGCAAGCTCACCCGGATCCGCCCAAAAAGTGCCGGCTTGCGGTGCTTCAAAAAGTACAGCTGCAAGCCCGAATTCAAGTGCCCCAACACCGGGGAAGCAGTCTGGCGCGACACCGTTTCCTCGCCGCCGTATTGGCGAAAAAATTGGGCCTGCAAATCGGCCGGAAAAGGCTTCAAATAGTTGTATAAGAATCCGACGGGTAAGCCATCACTTCCAAGGTGGACAAAGCTGGCGCCATAGGTCGAAAAATTGA
This sequence comes from Cyclobacteriaceae bacterium, assembly GCA_044226825.1. GTDB lineage: Bacteria > Bacteroidota > Bacteroidia > Cytophagales > Cyclobacteriaceae > ELB16-189. Next base: position 347,164 of record JBGAGH010000005.1, on the reverse strand, counting down.
CAGCACAAATGTCGAACGCATCGAGCTGCAAGGCGGAATCAAAAGTATCACGAATCCACTGGGTGAGGAGTTGTAGATCTTCACATGGGTCGCCGTCATCATCAACACATTCGGCGAAGTGTGTCGATGTCTCCAACACAATACGGTATCGTTCGTCGAATAGAAAAAACTTCTTGTTGGTTTTTCCAATGTCGAAGATGGCGATGACTCTTGTGCGTGTCATGGGTTGAACTAGAGTCCCGTGGCCAGGGTCGATGACCCACGTTTCGCGATGAGCGCTTCTCTCACTTTCAAGTCTCTAAACAATTGGAGGGGTTGCAAGGCCGCGTTCGATCGAAGCCTGGCTTCTGCGACCAGCGCGCGGACATCCGAACGAAAGGCACCCTGCAAAATTTCTTGTGCCCACGCCACGTCGTTTTGTTGCCTCGCGGTGGCGAGCGCCTGTCGGTCGACCGAGAGCGCCTGCGCGTAAGCGATCTTAATCGCCTCGACAGACTGCAGCAGGTCTTCCAGTGGGTCTTTCACGTTGTGTGATGCATCGATCATCCAAGCAAGCCCGGTCGCATGGTCGATTCCACGTGCATCCATGCCGTCGATCAGTTCATTGAAAATGAGAAACAACTGGTATGGGCGAATGCTGCCGACGGTCAAGTCGTCGTCGCCATACTTGGAATCGTTGAAATGAAAGCCCCCCAATTTACCCTCCATGAGGAGTAGGGCCACGATCTGTTCGATGTTGGCATTGGGTAGGTGGTGACCGAGGTCGACCAGCGCGAAGGCTTGCGGCCCAAGCTTTTGCGCGTATAGCAGGCTTTGGCCCCAGTCGCCAACTGTCATCGAATAGAAGTTCGGTTCAAAGGCTTTGTATTCGACAAACATCCTCCAATCGGGCGGAAGTTGGGCATATACCTGGCGTAGGCAATCGAGTGTGTTTTCAAATGCCTGCCGAAAGCTCAACTGGCCCGGGAAACTCGATCCGTCCGACAACCAGACGGTAATCGACTTCGATCCGAGTCCCACGCCGTAGCGGATCACCTCGAGGTTGTGTTGGATCGCCTGGTCGCGCACAGCCTTATCGACATGTTGCATCGACCCAAACTTATAACTGAGCCGTTGTCCAGGCTGATCTTGAAACGTATTCGAGTTCATGGCGTCGAACGTGAGACCAAACGAGGCAGCTAAGTCGCGCACTTTCTTCGTGTCGGAAGGGATGTCCCAAGGAATGTGTAAGCTGATCGAATGGCTCGACCGGTTCAACGCATGGAGCAATCCCACATCTTCAATTTTTTCTTCGAGGTTTCGAGGCTCACCACCCCCTGGGAATCGACCAAAGCGGGTGCCACCGGTTCCCAATGCCCAAGAAGGAATCGCAATATTGAATTTAATCAACTTTGCTACGATGTCTTCGGCGTTGGCAATCGTTGCCTTCGCGTAGTCAAAAGCCAATTGGTGATGCTTGGCGGTTCGTTCGTTGTGTGCAGCGATGGCCGTCGGTGAGAGGATCATAGAACTTACTTGAATACTTAAGGTAAGTAAAACACTTCTTTCAGGGCGAAACTTTGGGGCGAATGGTCTGGGTTCGTCTTCATGATGTCGCTCATATACTTCCACCAACGCTGCATGACGGGATGGGCCGGGAGCTCGTCAAGTTTCAACGGTTCGTCGATCGTGAGCACGCCAAAGAGACTCCCATCTGTCGAATCGAGAAAAATGGAATAATCATGGACCCCGGTCTCACGCAACAGTTGGGCTAGTTCCGGCCATAGTTCGTCGTGCCGTCGTTGGTACTCGGCCCCTTGACCGGGATGCAACTGCATTCGAAAAGCAACTCGCTTCATGGTTATCTCACAAAGCCCATAGCCACACCTCCGTCGACGTTCAACACATTGCCGGTCGACTTGTTGAGCAACCCGCCCACGAAGGCGAAGCATGCGTTGGCAATGTCGTCGGGAACGATGATCTCATTCAAGAGGGTGCGCTTCGCATAGAACGCTGGCAGGTCCTCGACCTTGACACCGTAGGCTTTCGCACGACCCTCCGCCCATGCGCCCGCCCAAATCTTGCTGTCGGCGATGACGGCGTCGGGGTTCACCACGTTCACGCGAATCTTGTCGGCACCGAGCTCCGCAGCATTCAGGCGACTCAGGTGCAACTGCGCCGCTTTCGCCGATCCATAGCCGGCGTTGTTTGGACCCGAGACCAACGCATTTTTGCTGACGATGTTGATGACGTCTCCACCAAGGCCTTGTTGCCGCATCACCTTGATCCCCGCCTGCGACACGAGGAACTGTCCCTTCACGAGGATGTCGTACAGCAAGTCCCAGTCCTGTTCGGTGTGGTCTTCGATGGGCTTGCTAATCGAGATGCCGGCGTTGTTCACCACGATGTCGACACCGCCGAAAGCGAGCGCAGCAACTTTCATCGCGCCAGTAATGTCGCCACCGCGGGTTACGTCCATCACCGCGGAGGTGAACGCATCCTTGCCGAACCATTCTTGAAAATCGTCTGAAGCACCCCGAAGGCGATCCGCGTCGTTATCACTCAACACAATGCATGCTCCCTCGGAAGCAAACTTCTTTGCAATGGCCTTACCGATACCACCGCCGCTACCCGTTATCAAGGCGACCTTACCCGTCAGTGGTTTCGGCTTCGGCATCCGTTGGAGCTTCGCTTCTTCCAACAGCCAGTACTCGATGTTGAAAGCTTCTTGGTGGGGTAGCGACGTGTATTCCGACACCGCTTCGGCGCCCTTCATCACGTTGATCGCGTTGATGTAGAATTCGGCTGCAACGCGGGCCGTCTGCTTGTCTTTCGCAAACGTAAACATGCCGATGCCCGGATATAGGATCACGACCGGGTTCGGGTCGCGCATCGCCGGACTATTTGGATGCTTACACCTGTCGTAGTACGCCCGATAAGAATCGCGATACTGTTCGAACGCGGGAGCGATGAGTTGTTGGATCACTTTGGCTTGCGAGAGATCGTGATCTGGCGTGAGCGCGAGGACCAGCGGACTAATCTTCGTGCGCAGGAAGTGATCCGGGCAACTGGTACCCATCGGCGCAAGCCTGGCCAGGTCATTCGAATTGATAAACTCGAGGACGCGGTCATCGTCGGTGAAGTGTCCCACCATCCGATTGTATCCGGAACAGAAACCGCGTAGGATAGGGGCCAAGGCGGCAGCCTGCTCATGACGAGATTCTTTTGAGAGACTCTTTATCTTTTGACCTCCAAACACGGGGCGTTTCTTTCCCATGTGGGACTGTAGGTATTCGGCGCAACGTTCGATCACTTCGAGCGTGTTGACGTAGCTTTCGTACGCGGTGTCTCCCCACGTAAACAAGCCGTGCGAACCCAGCATGATTCCACGGATAACCGGGTTTTCGTCGAGACATTGGCGGAGCTTCAAGCCCAAATCAAATCCGGGACGTTGCCATTCGACCCACCCAACTTTCCCTTGAAATAGTTCTTGCGTGATCTTCTTTCCGTCCTTGGCCGCAGCGATGGCAATGGCCGCATCCGGATGCAAATGATCGATGTGTTTGAATGGCAAAAACCCGTGGAGTGGCGTGTCGATCGAAGGTGCTTTCGACGCCAAGTCGTAGATGCAATGGTTGAAGAGTTCCACCATCTCGTCTTCATGGGCGAGCCCACGGTACACGTTCTTCAACGACAACAAACGGTCGACGTACAACGCTGCGAGCCCACTCTTTTTTAACGTCCCGATGTCGCCACCCGAACCCTTTACCCACATTACCTCGGTGTCCCGACCGGTGAGTGGATCCTTCGCCATGGCCTTACAAGAGGTGTTGCCACCACCAAAGTTGGTCAGCCGCAAATCCGCCCCCAAAAGGTTTGAACGGTAGATCAAAAGCCCCACTTCGTCCCCAGCCAATTCCGCCGCTTTCTTGTCATCCCATAGGTAGCTTACATGTTTGAAATGACTTTGATCTAGTTTCATAAATTATTGATATACAGGTTAATAATGCTAATTAATTAAAGTAATTATTTGATTGAGTTTCCGTAGCCCACAACGAGTACGGAGAGGATAATCGTAGCGATTCCGGCGATGATGGTGGCTCTCGTCTTCCGGCTCACGTCGGCCCATTCCTTGAGCGCGATGCCCCATCCGTTTGCGATTAGGATGATGAAAGCCATGTGCAAAATCCAGGAGCTGGCGCCATTGCCCAGCTTGCTTTCACCCATGCCATAAAAGAAGAATTGGAGAAACCAGATGGTGCCGGCGAGGGCCGAGAAAAAGTAATTGGATGAGAGCGGTGTCTTCGCATCTGTATAGTTACCGAAGCTCTTGTTGCGGGCGTTCAGGATCATGCACCAAATGACGTTGGTGGTGAGTCCACCCCACAAGAGCACGACGTAGGTAACGTTGTTTTGGTAGAGCGGGTCGAGTCCCCGGGCGACGGCCATCTCGGCCATGGGTTTGCCTGCCTCGATTCCGAAGTTGAAACAGGAACTCAGGATACCGGATGTGATAGCCACCGCCAAGCCCTTGCCAATGTTGAATTCGCCCACGCTTTTTTTCTTGAGTTCTTCCGGTAGTTCTTTTTCTTTCATCATACCGGCGCGACCGCATATGTAAATTCCAAGGAGGCATATGATCACACCCGCGAGGACAACGAGTCCCCACGTGGTGGAGACCATTTCTGAGAAGCTTGTTTTTCCTTCCGTGGGTACGAGGTTGTAATAGATCGATGGCACGAGTGCCCCGAACGCGGAACAGAATCCCAGCACCACAGAGTTACCAAGTGACATTCCAAGGTACCGTACACCCAATCCATAGGTGAGACCACCGATCCCCCAGAGTAATCCGAATAACACCGTGTATCGGATCGTTTCGGCGGGTGTGGAAGAAATGATTTCTGAGAAACCAGGTAAGGTTAACCAAGCGGCGAGCGGGGGTACGATCAACCAAGAGAAGAGACCTCCTACGATCCAATAGCTCTCCCATGCCCATCCTTTTACCTTTTTGAAAGGCATATAGAAACTACCAGAGGCAAAACCTCCGATGAAGTGAAAGATGACGCCGAGAATTACTTGCATAAAGTGCGGTAAGCGCTGAATTTAGACAAACAGGCGAAGATATCCACTGCCGCAAGGGGCCCCGTCATGGACTGTCATGGTCGGGTGTGTTGAAAAAATCAAGGGGTGGCGCACCTCCAAACTTTTGTATATTGTGCTATGTCGCGCGTAGCTGCTTACTCGTACATTCATCTCGACGATCATTCGGCCACGCCGAAGTACCAGCAGCTCGCTAACTCTATCATCCAAGCTGTCCAATCCGGTGAGCTTAAGAAAGACGATGTGTTACCATCTATCAATGAACTCAGCTACGAGTTCGAGTTCTCTCGCGACACCGCCGAGAAAGGATACAAGTATCTGAAAAGAATTGGCGTTCTCGGCTCGGTGCCAGGCAAAGGGTACTTCATCAAGAATACGACCATCACACAATCGCTCAAGGTCTTTCTCCTGTTCAATAAGTTAAGTGCACACAAACAGATCATCTACGACGCGCTTGTCAAGGCATTGAACGACGTCGCCTTTATCGACTTCTATATTTATAACAACGACTTCGCGCTCTTTAAGAAACTACTGACGACGCGCCGTCAAGACTATACACACTTCGTCATCATTCCCCACTTTATCGAAGGAGGGGAGAATGCTTTCGAAATCATCAACACCATCGACAAAGACAAACTGATCCTACTCGACAAGCTGGTACCAGGCGTCACCGGGGAGTTTGCCGCTGTGTTTGAGAACTTCGAACTTGACATCTACCACGCCCTCGAGCAAGCGTTGCCCCAGTTGCAGAAGTATCAGACGATCAAGCTCGTCTTTCCGTCGCACAGCTATTACCCAAGGGAGATCGTAAAAGGTTTCGAACGTTTTTGCGACCAATATGCCTTCAGCCGTCAAGTAATCGACACAGTGGTGAGCGGACCCATACATAAAGGAGAAGTGTACATCACGCTCATGGAAAACGACTTGGTGACCTTGATCGAACGCATTGTCGCCGGAAGACTCAAGGTCGGAAAAGACGTAGGCGTCATCTCCTACAATGAGACGCCACTTAAAAGAGTTATCCTAGAGGGGATCACCACTATTTCTACGGATTTCGAAACCATGGGACGCCGCGTGGCTGAATTGATTTTAGAAAAGAAGACCGCACACGTGGACGTACCCTTCTCGCTTCATCTTCGATCGTCGCTTTAGCACCTACAAACCGCTTTACATGCCCTCAAGAAAAAAACTTACCCAACTCGCGACAAGCACAGCCATCCTCTGGCTTTGGCTCGCGTGCGTAGCAACCTATGCTCAAACAATCGACGGGTCGGTGTTGTCCAAGCCATGGGAGGCAGTCTGGATTACTGGACCGGGGGAACCCATGAATATCTGGTCAGGCACTGTGCCGGAAGACCTCAAGAGGCACATGGTCTTAAAGTTTCGAAAGAGTTTCGAGCTGGCTTCCAAGCCCAGTACGTACGTCGTTCATGTATCAGCTGATAATCGTTACAAGCTTTTCGTCAATGGCAACTTGATTTCGCTCGGGCCGGCCCGTGGCGATCTCTTTCATTGGAACTTCGAAACCGTTGACTTGGCGCCGTACTTGAACGTAGGGAAGAATACGCTCGCGGCTGTTGTCTGGAACGAGGGCCCCATGAAACCGGAAGCACAAGTAAGCCTGATGACGGCTTTCATCCTACAAGGAAATACCGATGCCGAAAAGGCAGTCAACACCAACGACACGTGGAGGGTAATCCTCGATGAAGGCTATCGGCTGTTGCGACCACGAACGATGGGTTATTATGTCGCGGGCCAAGGCGAATGGGTCGACATGAACCGCGCCGTACTCGGTTGGGAAGCGAATGCCTATGACGACACAGCCTGGCAAAAGCCGCGCACCATGCACAATGGTGTACCAAAAGGTGTGTTCACGTTTGCACCGGTGACGTGGATGCTGACACCATCGATGATTCCGCAGATGGAACGTTCCATCCAACGCATGGGCAGCGTTCGCAGAGTCCAAGGGATCAAGGTTCCCAGTGGTTACCCCAAAGTGAAGGCGCCACTGGTCGTTCCGCCAAAGACAACCGCCACGCTGTTGATCGATAATGACGTCTTGACCAATGCATATCCCACGCTTGTATTCAGCGGTGGGAAGAATGCTGGTATCTCGATTGGCTTTGCAGAGGCCTTGTACATTCGGAAGAACAATGAGGACTTGAGTCGGTATACCATTCAACACATGCCGAAAGGCAATCGAAACGAGGTAGAAGGGAAGGTGTTTGTAGGACGGCGAGATTCCATTGTTTCGAATGGTGCGACGGGGCAACAGTTTACTACGCTGTGGTATCGAACGTATCGCTATGTCGAATTGAAAGTGACAACCGCTGAATCGGCGTTGACGATTGATGACATCTACGGCGTATTTACAGGTTATCCTTTCCAAATGGTGGCTTCGTTGCAGTCGACAGACCCGATGTTTCAGAAGAATTTAGAAATCGGGTGGCGAACGGCGAGGTTGTGTGCGACGGAGACGTACATGGATTGTCCTTACTACGAGCAACTTCAGTATTTCGGAGATACTCGGATTCAAGCGTTGGTCACCTTGTTCAATTCCTCCGACGACCGCTTGGTTCGGAGCGCCATCGTACAGGGCGATCGCTCGCGGTTGGCGGAAGGCGTCACAATGAGTCGCTACCCGACGGCAAGTACCCAAATCATTCCACCCTTTTCGTTGTGGTGGATCGGTATGGTCCATGACTATTGGATGTACCGCGACGACGAGGAGTTCGTCCGTCAACGATTGGCCGGAACTAGACAGGTGCTCTCTTTTTTCTCGTCGTTTCAAAAGCAAGGAGGCTCCTTGCAGGGACTTCCATACTGGATCTTTACCGATTGGGTCGATAGTCCTGGATGGAAGGATGGTGTCGCGCCATTGAGTGCGAACGGGCAATCGTCAATACTCGATATTCAACTTGCTTGGACCTACGATCTTGCTGCCGAGTTGGAGTCGTCGGTTGGACTTCAGCAATTGGCAAACGTGTACCGAGAACGGGCCGATATCCTGAGAAACACGGTCCGACAAAAATATTGGGATGCGGCAAAGGGGCTGTTTGCCGATACACCGGAACATGACGTGTATTCGCAACATGCCCAAGCGTTGGCAATCCTATCCGGGATGGTGAAAGGCGACGCAGCCCGCGAGCTGGCTGGCAAAATGCTCAACGAGGCATCGCTCGCACAAGCTTCTATCTACTTTAAATACTATGTACACTTGGCTGCCGTGCGCGCCGGACTCGGCAATGATTATTTGAAGTGGTTAGGAAAATGGAATGAAAACATCGCGATGGGTCTCACCACGTGGGCGGAGATGTCGGATGTGGATGGTTCACGGTCCGACTGCCATGCCTGGGGTTCAAGTCCTAACGTCGAGTTTTACCGTGTGGTCCTGGGTATAGATTCTGAAAAGCCCGGCTTTGGACGCGTTAAGATTGAGCCACACCTAGGTACGCTCAACAACATCAGAGGGACAATGCCGCACCCCAATGGTAGCATATCGGTGTCGTATGCGAAAGACAAGAAGGGGAGTTGGGTGGTGACCGCGGAACTGCCACAAGAAACGTCCGGCACTTTTGTCTGGCAAGGGAAGACCCATGAGTTGAGGCCGGGTGTGAACAATTTTACGTTTTGAATGTCAAACAATATGAAATACAACTTACTCCTAGTCTTTACGCTCGTCGCTTGGTCCGCGGTTGCTCAAGTGAAGATCCAACAAGTGTTGGTGGAGAATCGGGTAAACCCCGTTGGCTTAGATCAGAAGACGCCGAGGTTCTCTTGGCAACTTACGTCTGATAAGAAGAACGTCATGCAAACTGCCTATGAACTTCGTGTGCTCGACGGCGCAGGTAAACAAGTATGGACTAGTGGCAAGGTTAATTCTGACCAGTCCCAGTTTGTCGCATACTCGGGACCATCGTTGACGTCGGCAGCCAAGTATTTGGTGCAAGTCCGTGTGTGGGATAACTCCTCAAAACCTTCGTCATGGGCGGAAGGCAGCTGGCACACAGCGTTGTTCGATGCGTCAGAATGGAGTGCGAAGTGGATCAAGGTACCCAACGAAGACACCGTACTGAAACCAAGCCCGATTTTCCGCAAGGAGTTTAAGACTTCCAAAAAAGTTGCTTCGGCTACCCTGTTTGTCACCGCGCAAGGTCTCTATGAGGCATATCTCAATGGCCAACGTGTGGGCGATGCCTACCTGACTCCCGGTTGGACCAGTTACAACCAGCGTCTCCAATACCAACAGTACGACGTTACAAAGATGATTGCGTCCGGTAACAACGCGATCGGCATCGAAGCCGGAAGTGGGTGGTACCGTGGTTTCATCGGATTCCAGGGGCAACACAATTTTTACGGAAAGGAGATTGCCGTGTTCGCGCAATTGCAAATCCGCTACAGCGACGGTACTTCAGAAAGAGTGGTGACCGACGAATCATGGAAGTGCTCCACGGGAAGCGTTACCTCGTCGGAGATCTATCATGGCGAGTCTATCGATCGACGGAAAGAACAAGCGGGTTGGAATACGGTGGGATTCGATGACACGAACTGGTCAGCCGTGGTGATCAAGTCGAATAATTCGGTTCATCTAGTCGCCACCTACAACGAGCCCATCCGCAAGCATGAAACATTCAAAGCCGTTAAGCTCATCGTGACACCTAAGGGTGAACAGGTGATTGACTTTGGTCAAAACTTAGTTGGCTGGGTGCAGGTGAAGGCGATGGGTCGCGCAGGCGATAAGATAACCTTGTACCACGCCGAAGTGCTTGACAAAAAGGGAAACTTCTACACGGATAACTTAAGGCCGGCGAAACAGAAAAACGAATACACGTTGAAAGGGGGTGCTGAAGAAGTCTTCGAACCGCATTTTACTTTCCAGGGATTCCGTTACATCCGCGTGGAGGGCTATCCAGGCCCATTGAAACTGGAGAATTTCAATGCAATAGCCCTGTACTCCGATATGAAGAAGACGGGAAGCTTCACAAGCTCCAACCCGTTGATCAACCAACTGCAGCATAACATTCAATGGGGTCAAAGAGGTAACTTCTTGGACGTGCCCACCGATTGCCCGCAGCGTGACGAACGCCTCGGATGGACCGGCGATGCGCAGGCTTTTGCCCGGACGGCGGCCTACAATTTCGACGTCCACAACTTCTTTTCGAAGTGGCTTAAAGACGTCGCGCTCGACCAAGTAAACGGTAGCGTTCCCTTCGTGGTGCCCAACGTGTTGGGTCCCGGCGCAACGGGCTCTGCTGGCTGGGCCGATGCCGCGACCATCATACCTTGGACCATGTACACCGCATATGGCGACAAGCGTGTGCTCGAAGAGCAGTATGAAAGCATGAAAGCGTGGGTTGGATTCATGGAGCGCAACAGCACACACTACCTGTGGAACAAAGGGTTCCATTTTGGCGATTGGCTGTTTTACCGCCCGTTCGATGACAACGATGGCCGGTCGGCTGTGACCGACAAGTATTTGATCGCCCAATGTTTCTTCGCTCATTCGACCGAGTTGGTCGTGAAGACCGCGCAGGTTTTGGGAAAAGCCGACGATGTGGTTAAATACCAAACTCTGCTACACAATGTGCGGGACGCATTTATGAAGGAGTACGTCACGTCGAACGGTCGCTTGGTATCCGGAACTCAAACGGCATTTGTCTTGGCCCTTCAGTTTGACATGCTTCCCGAATCGATGCGTGCGGCTACCGCCGATCGTTTGGTAGAAAACATTAAATCTTACGGCAACCACCTCACCACGGGTTTTCTGGGCACCCCTTACCTGTGTCATGTGCTGAGTCGTTTCGGTTACCACGATGTGGCATACACACTCCTCATGCAGGAGTCGTACCCCTCGTGGCTATATCCAGTGAAGATGGGCGCGACGACGATCTGGGAACGATGGGATGGCATCAAACCCGACAGCACATTCCAAACGCCGGGCATGAACTCGTTCAACCACTATGCCTATGGGGCCATCGGAGACTGGATGTATCGGGTGGTAGCTGGCATCGACACGCAGCTTGATGCACCAGGTTACAAAGGTATTGTGATCAAGCCTGTCGTTGGAGGCGGTTTAACCCATGCTTCCGGCGAATACCAAAGTATCTATGGTACTATTTCCTCTTCGTGGAAGTTGACCAACGGTAAGATTGAACTCACCGTAACCATTCCAGTGAACACCAAGGCGACGGTGTTTGTACCGTCGTCGAAAGGAGTGCTGCTCACCACGGTCAAGGAGGGGACCACGAAAGGGAAGGAGGGCAACTTCGTGGCTGTCGAAGTGGGGTCTGGAACGCACACCTTTTCTGCCGACATGTGATGAGGGCGCTCTGGATAGCACCATTCGTACTACTTGCTGCTGGATGTTCGCATTCAACAGCGAAGTTTTATCCTGAAATCATCCCCAAGAAGAGTCAAGTAACCTTGCCAGTCGACAAAGGTAATGACAAGGTGAGTTTGACATATTTAGGTTGTGGCAACATGGTCATCGAACGCAACGGCGAATCAATTTTGACCGATCCATTTTTCAGTACTCAGAAGTTCTTGAAGATGGCCGGAAAGATTCGATCGAGGCCCGAGTTATTCGACGTCTGGAAGAGTCGCTTAGAAGCCCAGACCTCTCGCGGACAGGTTCGTGCCGCGTTGGTGTCGCACACCCACTACGACCATGTGATGGATCTGCCCACGCTGTTGCAAGCTCATTACTTCCCCAAGCTAGAAACAGTGTATGGCAATGCCAACCTGCCCGACATGATGGTCAACTTCGCTAAAGAAGGTGTGAAGATGGAAGCACTCACCAATGAGCAAGTGTTTCAACCCCGTGCGAACAACGACCAGTCTTATCAATGGATTCATGCGACGCCCTCGATTCGTTTCTTGGCCATCGAGTCGAACCACGCGCCACATACAAAGCATATGCTATTCATGAGTCGTCCACTCGACCGAGGTTACTTCAAGGACCACCTCACGTGGCCCAACGACAAAACCAAGGCAAGGAAGTGGAGCTTGGGCAATACCTACGCATTCCTGGTAGATTTTATCGGACCCGACACGCTGCGTATGTACATCCAAACGTCTGCCAGTCAATATCCATGTGGTGCCCCACCGGCCGCCGAACTTGCCAAGAAAAAAGTGGACGTAGCCGTTCTTTGCTACGCGTCAACACCCAACGTGACGGACTATCCATCGTCGATCATGAAACAGGTGGATCCGAAGAAGTTGATCGTCGTTCATTGGGAAGATTTTTTCCGCGACGCGCGCGACGAAGATGACGTAAAACTCGTCCGGAGCACCAATCCCAAGCGGACGCGGAAGCGTTTCGATCAACTCGGCAAGAAGAAGGACTTTTTCGTGATGCCGAAGCCGGGTACCCGAATCGATATCACTTACTAGGGCTACACGCCGGAGTAGGCGCTAAAGCCTCCGTCGACGGCGACGTTAATACCCGTGACGAAAGCCGATGCATCGGAACATAACCACACCAATGTTCCCGCGAGTTCTTCAGGACGACCGAAGCGACCGTACGGAGTTTGTGCAATCACTTTTTGTCCCCGCAAGGTGTAAGAACCGTCTGGGTTGGTGAGCAAGCTTCGGTTTTGTTCGGTCAAAAAGAAGCCCGGAGAAATCGCGTTGACACGGATGCCTTCGCCATACTTGTGCGCCATCTCTACAGCCAGCCACGAGGTGAAGTTGGCAATGGCAGACTTTGCAGCCGAATAACCAGCGACCCGGGTGATCGTCCGCATCGCCGCCATCGACGCGATGTTGATGATCACGCCTTTCTTGCGTCGCGCCATGTCTTCCGCAAAAATCTGACTGGGTAATACCGAACCTAGCAGATTAAGATCAACCACTTTTTGAAAGTCCTCGATCTTCATATCGAAGAACTTGGCATCGGGCCCTACTACAGCCCCGGGCATATTGCCACCGGCGGCATTCACCAGAATATCGATGGTTCCGAATTCTTGCAACACGAGGCGGTTGGCTTCTTTCAGTTGGTCGGCTTGGAGTACGTCGGCTTGAATGGAAATGGCGCGTGCACCGGCTCGCCGCAGTTCTTCCACCCGCGCGTCGGCCGCCTCCTTTCGCCGCCCGAGTATCGCCACGTTGGCGCCCGCCGACGCAATCGCGTCTACCATGGAGTGACCGAGGACGCCCGTGCCCCCGGTAATGACGGCGGTCTTGCCCTTCAATGAGAAAAGTTGTTCGATGTTCATAAAGACGCTATCATCCAATCAAACGGGAAATACCTAGTTCAAGCCCTCTCAGTTCGGCGAGTCCGCGTAGGCGTCCGATGGCCGAATACCCGGGGTACGTTTTTTTCTTTAAGTCGTCGAGCATCTGGTGTCCATGATCTGGTCTCATAGGAATGCTTCGCCCCGTCCTTTGCATGAGTTTTACAATCTCCGTCACAACGGCCACCATGTCGGTGTCTCCATCTAAGTGGTCGGCTTCGAAAAAGTTGCCATCGGCATCACGCCGCGTGTTGCGCAGGTGCAAGAAATGAATGTGATCGCCCAAGCGTTGAATCATTCCAGCCAAGTCGTTGTCGGCCCTGACCCCGTAAGAGCCTGTACAAAAGCACAAGCCATTCGCGGGCGAAGGCGCGCACTGAATCACTTCCTGTGCATCCCTTTCGGTGCTCACCACGCGTGGGAGACCCAGGATAGGGAAGGGAGGATCATCAGGATGGATGGCCATCTTTAGTCCAACACGCTCCGCCACGGGAACTACTTGCTTCAAGAAATAGAAAAGGTGTTCCTTCAATTTCTTCGAGTCGAGGTGTTCGTAGGTCTTGAGTGCCTTCAAGATTTGTTCTTCGGTGAACCGCTCTTCGCTACCGGGGAGTCCTAACAGCGCATTTCGATACAGCGTTTCTTTTTCAGCATCCGTCATCGTTTCGAAGCGACGTTTCGCCTTCGAAACCTCGTCGGCGGTGTATTCGCGTTCAGCGCCTGGGCGTTTCAAGATAAATAAGTCAAACGCGACAAACGCCGACTTCTCGAATCTCAGCGCCTTACTGCCATCGGGTAGCGTGAAGAACGGGTCGGTGCGCATCCAATCCAAGATGGGCATGAAATTGTAGGTGACGACCTTCAATCCACACGCGGCTACGTTGCGTAAACTCTGTTGATAGTTGGCTATCCATTTCTCAAAACCAGGTGCCTGCTTCTTGATGTCTTCGTGCACGGGCAGACTTTCAATGACGGTCCAATCCAACCCCGCCGCCGCAACAGCGTCGACACGCTTTTGAATTTCTTCCTTTGTCCAGACCTCACCCACAGCTACATGGTGCAACGCCGTCACAACACCCGTGCATCCCGCTTGACGGATATCCATGAGACTAACCGGATCGCTTGGCCCAAACCACCGCATGGTCTGCTCCATCCTCTGAATGCTGTTCATCACTTGACCTTAATTCTTAATCCTTAATTCTTAATTCTTAATTCTTAACTGTCTTTCTACCATCTCGGCCTTATCCCCGGAGCATACGGATACTCTAACGCCTGGTAGTATTTCAATGGCTTGCTTCCCACTTCGACGCCTGAGGGTATCGGTTTTTTTGAGAAAGTTTGAAAGTACAAGATGCACGAATTCCGCCAGAGTTCCGCTTCATGTACTTGGCGTTCCAAAAGCATGGTCACATGGCGATGACGTTCACCATCGACGACGCCTTCAAGTTTCTGCCAGCGCGTCTGCATGGCTTTGGCTTCGTCGACACCTTGTTGGTATTGGCGACAGAGTTCCTCCCAAAGGGTTCGCCCCGATCTCATTTTGCGGTCCCATCGGACATGATGAAACCACAAAAAAAGGTTTTCGGGACATGTGTTTGGGTCTCCCCAGGCCCGGGCGACTTCTGGTTTATACTGATCTACAGCATGACTCCCCGACGTAGACCGGTCAAAGCCAATACCCAATGAGTCCGCGCGATGATAATACGTCGAAGTCCAATCGGCGCGCGACATTTGATTCACCCAAGGTCCTGGCCCATAGTGATGATTGGCACCCATGATGTGATGAAGACCAAGGGGTGTCATGTATTTGACCAACTTCTCATGTGATTGCAGCATCAGATCGACGATCTCGGGTGGTGACTTGCTAGGGCCAAACGTAAGGGCCACCCATTCCTTTGCGATGGCGGTGTCGCTAGTCGTGTGGTTCCACGCCAGCCGACCGAAACCGTACCAGTTGGCTTGACCGAAGAGATGACCTGTCCAATTGCGATCGTTGCCGATGTTGGACACGCCTGCCATCGCGGAAAGCGAATGGTGATCGAGCGACCCGTCGATGACACTTGCGACGAGGGAGCCCTTCCCTTTGGCATAGGTGTCGGCGCGCAGCACTTCTTTGAAAAATGTGGGAAGGAAGACCAAGTGGGTTGCTTGGCCAAGGTACTCCTGTGTTATTTGAAACTCCATCGTGAGGGGTGTGCGCGGCATGGCACCAAACAAAGGATGGAATGGCTCGCGCGGTTGGAAGTCGACAGGTCCACTCTTCACTTGAACCATGACATTGTCTCGAAACTTACCGTCGAGCGGTGTAAACTCCGAGAAGGCTTGCTTGGCGCGGTCTTCGGGAACGTTATTGTCGTACACGAACGCCCGCCACATGACGATACCACCATGACCGACGAGTGCATCGGCAAGCATGTTCGCTCCGTCGGCATGGGTACGTTGATAATTTTGAGGTCCCGGTTGCCCCTCTGAATTTGCTTTGACAACGAACCCTCCGAAATCGGGAACGTATTGGTAGATCTCGTCGACTTTATTGTTCCACCATCTTTGGACTTCGGGATCGAGTGGATCTGCCGTCTTGAGTCCGCCAATTTCAATTGGAGCGCTGAACCTAGCCGTGAGGTATACTTGGATGTGGTAGGGGCGAAGCACATCGGCGATCACCTTCACTTTAGACAAGTAATCCGACGTTATTAGCCGCGCGTTGGCATTCACGTTCGTAAGTACGGCCGCGTTGATGCCAATCGATGCGTTGGCACGTGCATAGTCGGTGTATCGCGGATCGACATACTCAGGTAGTCGGTGCCAATCCCAAATCGAAAAGCCTGCGTAGCCGCGTTCAACGGTACGATCTAGGTTGTCCCAATGGTTTAGGATTCGAACTTTAACTTTTGGGTGCTCGATCACCTGAGCTTGCGACAGGTCGCTGTTCATTTGCATGAGTCGCAACAGGTGGAAGACGCCGTAGAGTTTTCCTGCGTCGTCGTTGGCACCAATCACCAGTTGACGGACGCCATTTACGTTTTGAATGGAGATCGAATAGCTCTCACTGACACCGGCGATCGTCGTGGGCGCCGCGAGACTCTTTAGGGCACCCATCCCAAAGGTTCCCACAATGAGCCTTGTTCCGTTTGATTTGATCGGGATGCCGGAGCCCAACATGCCAGTAAGCGCCAGGGTCAATTCCTTCCGGATAACGTCGTCGGTCGGCGACTGTCCATCCACTTGAAACCCTGGCATGAGCCGCCGATAGTTGGCAACTACCGCAGGGTCGCCGATGCGATCATAGCGCAACCAAAGTCGGTAGCCATCTTCCCCGATCAATTGACCTGGCAGCAAGAGGATAGCTACGATGAGGAGTGTTCTCATCACGATGTTATTTTTTTCGTTGAGAAGATCCGCGAACGATGAGTTGGTGCCGCAAGACGATGGTGTTCAGGTTTGCAGGAGGGGCTTCCTTGAGCTTGTTGATGAGCGTAGTAGCAGCGACTTCGCCCATTTCCGTGCCGGGATAGTTGATGGTGGTGAGATTAGGTTCGATGACGCGGGAGATGGGGTCGTTGTTGAAACCGACGACAGCGATGTCGGTGGGGACGTTGACACCCGCGAGTTTGAGTTCGCGCACGACGGCAACACCGCTTGTGTCGTTGGCGGCGAATATGCCGTCGGGTCTTCGCTCAGCACGCAGCAGTTGTTGCGCTGCCTCGGCGCCTTCTTGATCGGAAAGGTTGTTGGTGATGACCAAGTTGGAGTCGTGTTCGATGCCGCGTTCTTTAAGCGCGTTGGTTAGTCCCTTGAGGCGATCGGCGTAGACATTCCGCGTCAGGCTGCCGCCGATGTAGGCGATGCGGCGACACCCTTGATCGATGAGATGAATGGCTGCATCGTAACCGGCGCGGACGTTATCGATGACGATAGAAGTACACGAGGGATGGTCGATCACACGGTCGAAGAAAATCAACGGGATCTGTTTCTTGAGTAGGACGTTGAAGTGTTCGGTGTTCTTGGTGTCGTAGGAGAGGGAGATCATGAGCCCGTCGACCCGACTGTTGAACATGGTATTGACGCCGGCGATTTCTTTTTTTACGATTTCTTGCGATTGACCGATGATAAGGTTGTAGCCTTCTGCGTTGGCGACTTTTTCCATGCCAGCGATGACGGTTGCCATGAAGTAGCTATTGAGTCGCGGCACGATGACGCCGATGGTGTTGGTTCGTTTCCGGCGCAGGTTGCTGGCAAACGTGTTGTGCTGGTAGCCCATCTTGCGGGCCGTTTCGACGATTCGTTTTTTCGTATCTTTTCGGAGGCCAGGGTGGTCTTTGAGTCCGCGGCTGACGGTGGCGGGGGATACGTTGAGGACTTCTGCGATGTCGTAGATGGTGACTTCCTTGGGTTGGCTCATGTCAATCGCTTGCATGGCAAATTACATGTTTTCTGGCGACATTTTAGCCATTTTAGAGACATTTTTTGGCAATCGGTTGCAATTGATTGCCGCCGATCTTAATTTTAGAACAGCTTCCAACGCTCTCACTTCCAAACCCCTATATCATGCCTCACCGAAAAATCGCCGAAATCGACGAAGTGGATACCTCCGTGCGCATCGACGAATTGCAACAAAAGCTCAAGAAGAAAACTGAAGACCTCACCCGCACACGGCAACGGCTCAACAAAGCAAGGGCACGTATTCAGAAACTCAAAGAAATCGTCAACTACCAGCGCGATCGAATCATCAAACTGACACAGCAGCACGATTAACCCCAATCAACCCGCATCCATGATTCGTATCGCCACAGCAGCCGTCTTGGTCGCGATCTTGACCACGTGTTCCACCCCGAACTACCAATACCGGTTTCAGGATCCTTCGCTACCCATGGAAGAACGCGTTGACGACCTTGTCGCACAGATGACCCTGGAGGAAAAGGTGGGCCAGATGATGAATGCTGCCCCCGCGATCGAACGTCTGGGAATTCCCGAATACAATTGGTGGAGCGAAGGTTTGCACGGCGTCGCCCGTGCGGGATTGGCGACGGTGTACCCGCAAGCGATCGGCCTCGGCGCAAGTTGGGACGAGCAAATGATGTATGAAGTCTCAACCGCTATCGGCGATGAGGCGCGGGCGAAGCACCATGACTTCGTCAAACACAACAAACGCTTTCTCTATCAAGGTCTCACGCTGTGGTCGCCCAACATCAACATCTTCCGCGACCCGCGTTGGGGCCGAGGCCAAGAGACGTACGGCGAAGATCCATTCTTGACCGGCAAACTCGCGGTTCAGTTCGTGCGTGGTTTGCAAGGAAACGATCCCAAGTACCTGAAGACGGTGGCTACCGTGAAGCACTTTGCCGTGCACAGTGGTCCAGAGCCGGAACGACACGTGTTCGATGCAACCGTCGATGAACGCGATTTTCGTCAGACCTACCTCCCGCAATTTGAAATGGGGATCAAGGAAGGCAAAGCCTACTCTGCGATGTGTGCGTATAACCGAGTCAACGGTGATGTGTGCTGTGGAAGCGATCGCTTACTCACGCAAAAACTTCGCAACGAGTGGGGATTCGATGGCTACATCGTCTCCGATTGTGAGGCCATTACCGATATCTACAAGTTCCACCAAGTCAAAGCAACACCCGAGGAGGCCGCTGCCCTGGCGGTGCAATCCGGTTGTGACTTGGAATGCGGAAAGGTGTTCGATGCGTTGAAGAAGGCCGTTGCCGATGGACTGATTTCAGAAAAGGAAATCGATACTGCCGTGAAACGACTATTCATGGCAAGGTTTAAACTCGGTATGTTTGATCCAGACGCACAGGTCAAGTACGCACAGATTCCCTACTCCGTTGTAGACAGCAAGGAGCACCAGCAACTCGCGCTGGAAGCCGCGCGCAAATCGATGGTCTTACTAAAAAATGAGGATCACGTGTTGCCTCTCAAGAAAGACTTGCAGACGATCGCCGTGATTGGACCCAATGCAGATCAGTGGTTGATGCTACTCGGCAACTACAACGGCGTGCCTTCCGACCCAATCACGCCCCTCCGCGGAATTCGTGAAAAAGTGTCGCCATCGACGAAAGTGTTGTATGCACAAGGAAGCCCATTGGCCGACGGGATGCCTTTGTTCGAAACGGTCCCCGCCGATGTGTTGAGTTTCCAAGGAACCCTTGGTTTGCAAGCCGAGTACTTCAACGACCATGAGATAACTGGTAAGGAACCGGTCGCCAAAGAAATGGTGCGAACGCTCGACGTCAACTGGAAGAATAAGTCACCCCGTACCGATTTAGACGATGACAATTTTGGCGTGCGATGGACAGGCGAACTTACGCCGCAAGAGTCTGGCCTGTACCAGTTGGGTGTCATCACGACATGCAACACAAAGTTGTTCTGGGGCGATTCTGTCATTGCTAAAACCGTGTATCACTTCCGTGATGAGTACGGCGACCCTCGATTGCGCAAGTCGGTACCGATTCGACTGCAAAAAGGTAAGTCTTATCATTTTACGGTCGAAGCACAAGAGACATATGCCGATGCACAGGTGCAGTTGGTGTGGGATCGCTTGGGTGAATCCGAAATTGATCAATTGAGAACAGAGGCAGTCGCTATTGCCAAGAAAGCCGACGTCGTCGTGATGTTCATGGGACTCACCGCGCGACTCGAAGGTGAAGAAATGGATGTAGCGATCGAGGGCTTCCGAGGTGGTGATCGCACCACGATAGACCTTCCCAAGGTACAACAGGATTTAATCCGTGCCGTCCATGCGACGGGCAAGCCGGTGGTATTGGTGTTGTTGAATGGCAGTGCCATCGCGTTGAACTGGGAATCACAAAACATTCCAGCGATTGTAGAAGCTTGGTATCCGGGACAAGCTGCAGGATCAGCCATCGCCGACGTGCTCTTTGGCGATTATAATCCAGCTGGACGGTTGCCGGTCACGTTTTATCGATCAGCAGACGACTTGCCACCGTTCAGTGATTACAGAATGAAAGGACATACCTATCGGTATTTCGAAGGAAAGCCGCTGTACGCCTTCGGCCATGGGTTGAGCTATTCAACTTTTGAATACTCGAATCTGGAACTAGCGAACGAAGTGCCTGCAGGCGATACGTTGACTTTGCGCTTCACCGTCAAGAACAGCAGCAACGTGGCGGGCGATGAAGTTGTACAGGTATACGCCACGCAAGCTGCGCGGCAAGAGGGTGATCCTTCAAAGACATTATGTGCGTTCAAACGCGTTTCATTGGCGCCATCGGGTGTTGCCGTGGTCGAGTTGAAGATTCGACCCGATGCGTTTGCGACTTTCGATGCGCAGGGTAAGAAGTCAATTCCTGCGCAGGAATTCGCGCTTTTCGTCGGCGGCGGGCAGCCGGGATATGCAATCGGCTTATCACAACGCGTGATGGTGTCGGCAAATCGGTAACAGAATGTCCATCACCCGATGGTGGTTTCCCAAGAAATATTCGTTTAAATTAACCCGTAAGGACGATTGTCAACATCGTTGCTGATTCTCGTCAGCGATTTAGGAGTGCGTCAACGGGTAATTTGAGAGGGAGCCGCATGCGCGTTATGGATGAAGTATCTGCCAGGATTGGAATCGATGGGATTAGCTTAGAGAAGGTTCTGAACTTCTTACCCTACCCGGTTCTTCTTTCAGAATTCAGGCAGCAAAAACAAATGAACATCTTTGTCAACGAGCGATTTGTTGACCAGATTGGATATACCTGTTCGGAGATCCCGACCATCGTCGAATGGTTTGAACTTGCATATCCAGATCCCGTTTATCGGGCGAAGATCGCGGCGCATTGGAAGAGCGGCGCCGAGCTGGCAAGTCATTCGCCGAGCGGTGAAGTATCTTTGCAAGCTAAGATCCAAACGAAGAACCAGGGAGCCAAATGGTATGAAGTGAAAGCTTCCGTTTTGGGTAACGTTCACTTTGTGGCTTTCGTCAATATAGACGAGGAAATTCAGCGAGAGATAGAACTCCAGAAGTTGAATGAAAATAAGAACCGCACGCTGTCAATTTTGAGCCACGACTTGCGGGCACCACTTACCAGCTTACAATCTGTGCTCGAGTTGGTCACAGGAGATGCACTCAACGAGTCGGAGCGGCGTGAACTTCTTGAAAAGCTCCGCGACCAAGTGTTTCAACTCACGGAGTTTTTGGATACAACCCTTCATTGGACGAAGTCGAACTTCAACGAAATCGTTCCGGCGCGGACCCATGTCTCGTTGAATGAAGTGTCCGATCGAGTCGTGAAATTATATCAAAGGCTTTGTTTGGAGAAGCAGCTGCGTGTACAAACCCATCTTGCCGATCATTCCATGCGCGCTGATCCAGAGATTGTCGCGGTGTTGATTCGCAACCTAGTTTCCAACGCGGTAAAGTATACACCTGTGGGCGGCTATATCAATATTCGCAGCGAGAAGAAAGAGAATACGGTTATTCTGTCCATCGAGAACTCGGGTGTCGCGATCGAGGCGCAACAGATAACAAGGATACTGGCGCGCGACTATACTTCGAAGGTGGGAACCTCCGGTGAAAAAGGTTTGGGATTGGGGCTGACCCTGTGCCAACAATTGTTGGACAGGATGGGCGGCACGCTGGAGATCGAGCGCTCATCCGATCAGTCGACCATCTTCAGGTTGGTCTTCATGACGCACGAAGGCGAGGGTTGACCTTTTTCGCTACCCGTCACTTCTTCGACTTCTCTAAAGCTTGCGTGGTGGTGTAATATTTCGCCAGCATGTTCGGAACCTCCCAAGCTGGAATGGTGCCTTGAGTCAAGTATTCAATAAACTTTTCGGTAACCTTCCCAAAGTGAGCTTCGTGCCCTTCTTTGTATTGTTCCGGAATGGTGACGATCCATCCGGTCTTCGCTTTTTCCAAGTTGATACCCGGGTACACAGCTTGCAGCGTCTCAAAGTATTTCTTCAGGGTAGCTTCGTAGTTCTTGTCTTTGGTCACTGGTTCCAGGTAGAGGGTTACTTTGAAATGCTCAGGAGCGCCTTGGCGTATAACCAGATTCGCCAACGTTCCCCTCATGATCGAGTAATGGGTATCTCCCGAACCTTCCGGCGCGGCATAGTTCCAAATCACTGATGTTTTGGCGAAGACGCCTTTCACTTGGTAGTTGATTTCTCCATTGCAGGAAATGTTGAGAACAGAATCCGCACCCGCGTATTTTATCAAGTAAGAAGGGTAGGAGTCGAGTTTGGTGATCGTCTTGAATTGATCGTGGGTTAAACTAGTGGCCCAACGACGTGCGGAATGAATCGCGATATCTTTTTGATAATCGATCGCTTGGCCTGGGAAGGCTTCCCACTGAACAAGATCGACGAGGTGCGTCATCACATCTACGATTCCTTCACCTTGTTGTTCGGTATCAAGAAACCAAGCCGGTCGTGTGAGCACGTTGCCGGAGACAAACTTGTAAAAATGGTGGACGCTTTCTTTGGTAATGGCTGGATTCTCGGGTGTTCCTTTTTCGAGCGTTCCGAATATTTCAGGAATCATCGAAAGTTCTCTTTGTAAGAGGGTGGTGATTTCGTACCGTTCGGTCATGATGTCGTACAACAGGAGCTTCTTTTGCTCGGCTACCGCAAATGCTTTCTTTAATCGTTCGAATCCAGCTACGTCTATTGCCATGGGTTTGTCGGCGTACACGTTGAGTCCATCGGCGAGCGACCGTTCGATGTATTCGGTTTTCCGTTGGTTGTTGCCTGAAAGTACGACCACGTTGCCTGGTTTCTCTTGCAGCATTCGTTCGAAGTAGTGTTCGCCGGCGAAAACTTCTTCACGCCAGTGGGTGGGTTGTTCCGCTCGCGTGTTGTAGCCCTTGATCCTATCCAAGTGCATGTTGAGATCGGGGCCCTCAGGTGCATACACATACACCGTGGAGTCAATGTCTGGATACATGGCCTTTTGGATGAGCGCAGCATGAAAGTGACCTGGATCGAGCGTGATCAGTTGCACCGCTTTACGTGGCTTCGTTTCAGTCTCTGCCTTTTTTTGCTGACAGCCCAACACGACCATCCCAATCATCAATGTCACCAGTAGTCTCATGAAGTTTGGTTTTTGCACAAATCCTAAATCCTAAATCCTAAATCTTAAATCCTAAGACTGAGATCTTAAGTCTTTCGTCCTAAATTTCAAATCCTTTTCTCACCTTTCTCCCTAGCAACGCATTTGCTTCGTCGTCGTTTTTGAACTTTTCTA
Source organism: Cyclobacteriaceae bacterium (assembly GCA_044226825.1). Taxonomy (GTDB): domain Bacteria; phylum Bacteroidota; class Bacteroidia; order Cytophagales; family Cyclobacteriaceae; genus ELB16-189. Next base: position 323,650 of record JBGAGH010000005.1, on the reverse strand, counting down.
TCTGCGGATCCCAGTACACTTTTCTTTTCACCTTCATCGCGATATGATGCAACAAGCAAGCACTGCACGACCGATGGGCGATTTCCACATTGGTGATCGGGGGCTTCCGCGTTTGAATCGACTGGAGCCAATTGAGGTGGTGATCGCTGCTTTCATACAAGTGAACTTCGTTTGGACCGATGACCGACTTAATGATTTTGGGATTGCTCGCCTCGAGTGGCTTCACTCCATCTTGGTTGGCGACAGGATCACTTCCCGTCACGTTGTAGTTGCCGCGCGTGACGAAGACCCAACCTTCTGATCCTTCGAATTTGATTCCGTTGGGTAGCTCGTTGCTGACGACCATTTTGACGCCGTTTGCGTAGAGCGCCTCTGTTCTAAATATTCCGTGAACATCCCACAAACCTTTGGTGGGAAAATCGGCGTGCCCCCAAACCTCGATGGGACCTGTCAACTCAGTGTCCATACCCCAATGTGCCGAGTCGATGTGATGCGAGCCCCAGCCTGTGATCATGCCGGCGCCGAACTGTTCGCAACGCAACCATCCGGGTCGGTCGTAACCTTCTTGTGGATGCACGCGCTTTTCCGTGTAATACACGAGCGGAGTCGATCCGAGCCAAGCATTGTAGTCGAGATTTTTCGGCACGGGCATCTCGGCTTCCTCTTCGCCAGAGGGATCTCCCGGTAGGCCGACGTAAACGGTTTGCAATTTTCCGATGCGTCCATTTCGAACCAACTCGGCCGCGTATCGAAACTGAGGTGAAGATCGTTGTTGACTCCCTATTTGGAAGATGCGCCCTGACCGCGTGATCTCGTTTGCCATCGTGCGACCCTCTTCGATGGTTAGCGATGTAGGCTTCTGAAGATAGATATCCTTTTTGGCGCGGGCCGCATGTACCGCGATGCGCGCGTGTTGGTGGTCCGGCGTACTGATCAACACCGCGTCGATGTCCTTGTTTTGAAGCAAAGCACGATAGTCCGTGTATACCGTGACCCCATCGTATGGCTTCCCGGATTTCTTGGCGTAGTAGTCATTCACAAGAGTCTTCGCTTCATTGGCTCTCTTGCTATCGAGGTCGCATACGGCTACGATTTGGCCGATGTCGGTGCGCCAGACGCCGGGCATATCGTGGGTGCGTGAAATACGACCGGTTCCAATCGCGCCAACATTGATTCTATTGCTGGGCGCGAACTTCCCAAACACCGTGGAGGGAACAATTGAAGGTATGCCTGCCAATACCCAACTGGCAGCCACCGAAGTCTTCACACTCCTGGCAAGAAAGGAGCGGCGATTGAGTTTCTTTTCGTTGGATTCTTTCATGTTAACATGTTTGTCAAGGCTTGGGCGCCAACACTTTCAGAGGATCGTCGCGATCGGTCGCGTACGCTTTTGATCTATCCAGTCCCTTTGTTTGACTTGCCACCCAAGTCATCCCGTTAAATATATGTTTCAGGAAAATCGGATCGACGTAATCGGTTTTGTCATGACCTAGTGCCGTGATCCAAACGGTTCCACCGTCGAAGTGTTGATACCAAGCGGCGGGATACAAGGTGCTGTAGGGTCCAAGCGACGATTTCACGCGCACGCTGTCCTTTGGATCGAGCGTGGCAATGTCCTGCGCCATCACGGGCCGAATACCAGGATACATCTCCTTTACGAAATAACATTCGTCGCTTCGTTCCCACGCCGCGGGGATACCTTTCATGCTAGGGTGTTCGGCGTCGATGACGCGCACGGTGTATTTCTGGAATGTGGGATGCCAAGCAAAACTTCCGCCCAGCATTTGTTTGAACCAAGTCCAAGATCGTTCGGTCCCGATCACTGAATGCAACCCGACGAACCCTCCGCCACTTTCTATGTAGCGCCTGAATGCCAACCTTTGTTCATGGGTGTCGAATACATCTTGATTGGTGCTGGGGAACATCAAGAAGGAATACACGGCAAGCTTCGAGTCGGTAAAGACCGCCGGGTCATCCGTCACGTCGACGGTAAATCCATTTTCGCGTCCAAGCTTTTGTATGGCAGACACGGCAAAAGGAATGTTCTCATGTACGTAGCCCTTCCCATTTTTCGTGTACACAAGTATGCGCACCTTTTTCCAGTTGACGGGCTGCGCCGCCGCCAAGGTGGCGATCGATAGGAGTAGCACGAGCAGGAAGGAATATCTCATCTGGACAATTTACTAAAACGAATTTCGCCGCGACCACACTTCCATCAAATTTCCAGGAGCGCGAGGTTAGGAGTCGATTGGTCGTCAATTTCCGCCCGCCCGCCTAACGTACCATCCTGCGGTGTGCTGGCTCGTCAAACGATGAAAGGCCAATGAACCATCGACTCCGAGAGCATGCAGGTTAATCCATATCCGTTTGGCGGAATCGGGTTGTCTTTCCAGCACGGCAGTTGAAATTCGCGTTACTTGAAGGTGTATCTGACCTCGGTCGTGACAGTTACATTTGATTTATGGTTCAAATAAATCATCGCAGCAAATCAGTTCTGTATGAATGTTATTCCGGGCCGAAGCAATGCTACAGCTATATCGTTCGTCAAGGTCGACGGTCGACACAAACCACACGCAATTCTCGATAACCGTTTGTCCGTCAATGATTTCGAATTCCTTCAAGGGAATACTTAGGCCCTTACCATTTGCTTTTATAACTGCTTCTTTATCTGTCCAATACTTATAGAACTCCCGACGCGGGTCCTCACTACCCTCGACTCGTCGCCATTCGGAGTCGGTCATTTGCGATCGGAACTCGTGAATATTTAGCGCGACCATGAGTTCCACATCAATGCCTACCGGATGGTTTTTAGTGGCGCAGCATACTACATAGTTACCTGAATGCGAGATGTTAAAGTACAACTCACCGTTAATGACTGGTTTATTAAAAGGTGTGAGGACGACATCATCGAGAGAAGACGGTCGCCCTAGGAGGCCCAGTGCCCGATCCAACAGCAGTTTTCCAGCCAGTGACCTCTGTCTATCCTCCCAGCGTTTGAGTTGGGTAATGGATTGTCGCATAGGGGCGGGTAATCGAGCGAGGAGGCCTTCAAGTAGCGTCGGGCTCCACGGTTCCTTTGCGACCATAGACATATAAAAGACTCGAACAAGCTCCATTTGATTGTTGGCTCGAAAAAGTAGTATTTTTATTTTTATGAATGAAAGAATTGTCTCCCGCATTGCGACCTACCGTGAAAAAATCAGATTGATAACAAACAGCCAAGATGAAGAGTTGAAGAAGAATTATCGTGATCGCGACCAGCGACTGCTTTTGTTTCTCAACCGCGAGTATTGCGTGTATAAATTTGCCATCGACGAAATGACAGCCATTCTTAACAGTTGAAGCAATGGCTAACGTAATTCGACTTGTCTCCTGGGGCGGCCTGGGTGATGTTTTGCTGACTACTCCAGCAATTCGCTCGCTTAAAATGAGCAATCCTTCGTCGCAAATCGTGGTGTACTGCCTCAATGAAAATCATTTTTCGGTTTATAAAAACAACCCCAACATAGATCGACTGGTGCTAGCGTCTTTTGCATCGTCACCTGTGGATTACGTCCGATATCTTGTTCGCCGTAGGGATTTTTTGGTGATGAACTATGGAAGCCTTTGTGCAAGCCTGTACTATAAGAAAGTCACAGCAACCGAAGTTGTTGCTGACATGCTCAACGTTAAGTTGGACACTCGTAAGCTTGAGGTGTGGTTGACGAGCGAGGAAAATGAAGCTGCAAAAAAATGGTTGTCGCAGTATTCGAACCCCATACTTGTTCACATCACGTCCATAACAACTGAAAATCAGGAGTGGCCTTACAGTTACTGGGAACAACTCATTGCGTCAATGGGCGACTATACCTTTGTTCAAATCGGTCTTAATAGTGAGCATCGCCTTAAAGGAGCTATCGATCTTCGTGGCAAGACGACTTTTCGGTCGGCGTTGGCGCTCCTCAATAACTCCCTCTCATTCGCTGGCGTGGTGTCGGCGTTTTCTCATGCCACAAATGCTTTCAATATTCCAGGAGTCGTTTTATTCGGTGCTTCAACTCCGGAAGTCTGGGGACACGACAATAATATTAATTTATACAAGAATCTGCCCTGCGCTCCATGCGTTGATCTATTGCTTTCAAGCCGATGCCCATACAATAAACCCTGCATGAGGGAGATAACAGTTGGAGAAGTAAGACAAGCTTTGCTTAAGCAAGTTGCCACACGCACGCAAGTAAATGGAATATCAAAACTCGATCGACAAGCTGCAAGTTTGCTCGCTCAACGGCCAAGAACTATTCAGCAAAATAGCAACAGTGTTTAACGGGATGTTATGGAATGTTTACTACCCAAAATAGGGGTAGACCTCCTTGCATTTTTGTTTAAATTTCCCAAACTTTCTTGTGACCTAAAAAAAATGCCAATCGTGAAAACACGATTCGCTTTTCAGACTATCTATGCCACGAGTTCTGAGCTTGCTGTTGCTGTTTTCTATTTTTCGGTGCTCAGAAAACGAAAGCTCTGACAGAGGTAAGTCTGCGTCTGACTCTCAGCCTGTAATCTCCAACCTATCAGTTCGTTATGATCCGAGTTCCCGCGAGCTACTGGTGTCTTATGACGTCTCCGATTCGCTTCACCCTGAAGTAGATATTTATATAAGGTGCAAAGTTGATAAGGGTTCATTGCCTATCGACGACAACTTGTGGAAGGGGGACTTTGGAAAAGGCATCACGGTAGGACCCGCCAAGACTGCGACATGTAAACTGGATCCAAGTATTGAGTTTAACGGTAAGGTATACGTAACGATACTCGCTTCCAACCATTCTTCGCCAGCGGTTTCGATGCGATCACCCGATACGGTTGGTTTGAGGCGTTCGCTCGAGTCCCTCTTTGGCGTACGGCATGCATCGAATCCAGAACATTACGATCATGTTCGAGATTTTATAAAAGAAGCACTGATCCAATACGGTTATGATGTTACATCACAGCCATTTGTACTGAAGACTGTTAATGGCGAGAATATTATTGCACGAAAACAAGGTCTCGCTGATCCGCAAAAAACAGTACTTGTTTGCGCACACTACGATACTACGCCGAACAGTCCCGGCGCGGATGACAACGCTTCGGGAGTTGCGGTTCTGTTGGAGGTGGCGCGATTGCTTTCACAAGTGAGTACTTCGGCTACCGTCGAACTGGTAGCGCTAGACCTTGAGGAATATGGACTTGCCGGCAGCAAAGAGTACATATCGAAAATGGTCACGCCAGAACGAAAGGACGATCTAGTAGCAATCAACCTTGATATGGTGGGTTACACCTCCGCCGAAAACGGATCTCAGAAAATTCCTGAAGAAATTGCTTTGGCTTTTCCGTCGGTGGTGCAGCGTGTTGAAGGAAATGGATCGAGGGGCAATTTTATCGTTTGTATTGCTAACGATCGTTCTAAGCAAATGAAAGACGACTTCGAGGAACTTGGAAACGAATTGACCCCATCTCGAGGAATAGTCTCGCTCGTGTTGCCGGGCAATGGAGAAATATTTTCGCAACTGCGTTACGGGGACCATACCTCGTTTTGGGATGCTGGCTTCAAAGCAATTTTTATTGGAGATGGTGCTGACACGAGGAACGCACGATATCACTCTCCCTACGATACGCTTGGAACGATCGATTACAGATTCGCTGGTGACATTGCCTCAATAACTTTTCGCGAAGTTGTGAGGTATGCGGGTTTGACCAATAGCTCTGCGGCGACGCAGAGTTTACGCCTAGAGGTTGAAAGGTTAGCGCAGTAAGAAAAAATGGGCTTCTATGTTTCGATTGTATCTCAATTACTTGCTCCGCGATGTTAGAAAGAATAAGTTCTTTTTCTTTTTTAACGTCCTTGGCCTCATGGCTGGAATCGCCTGTTTCATTTGTGTTATCGTTTTGGTATTGTATGAAACCAGTTATGATAACTATCATGTGAACGGCGATCGGATCAATCGCGTGACGACTACTGTTACGTCGGGTGGTAATGAGACCAAAGCAGCGCTTGCTAATGGTTTTTTACCCGAGCTGGTCCGGTTGGAGTTCCCACAAGTTGAAGCAACCGTGCGCTTCAAAGTCATCGAAGAAAAGCTCAATATTAAACCACGAGCCGAAAGCGAAGCGATTCCTCTTCGCCAAGCATACTTCACAGATCCTACCGTATTCTCCGTTTTTACCTACAATGTATTGGAGGGTGATGCCAACCAATGTCTTGTAAATCCAAATTCAGTGGTGCTCACGCGCTCTGTGGCACGTAAGGTATTTGGTGATAGAAGCGCTCTCGATGAGACTATTAATGTGAATGGGCGTGCGTACTTGGTTACTGCTGTGATGGATGACGTTCCTTCGAATTCCGATCTGTCGTTCGATGCGTTGTTTTCCATCAATGAGTTGGAGCCAGAAATGGTACAGTGGGCGTACACGTTCTTGTTGTTTTCGAACGAGAAGGAGGCGCGTGAGTTTCAACCAAAGCTTGACTTCTTGACGGAAACGAAAATTGCGCCGCAAGTTAACAAGGAGGGAATCGCGATTAAGTACAACCTTGAACTCCTGCGCGATGTACATTTCAGTAGCAACCAGTATGACACCAATAAGGGTAGCCGAGTCTACATACGAATGTTTCTTACTACCGGTTTCCTCATATTAGTTATCGCTTACTTAAATCACATGCATACCGGGGCCATTAGATCTTTTGCCCACACGAAGGAGATTGGTATTCAAAAAATATTCGGCGCGCAGCAAAGTAGTTTCGTTCGTCAGTTTTTCTTCGATGGGATTTTGCTGAGTAGCGCGGCGTTAGTCCTTTCATTTGGAATTATTTGGTTGATACTGCCTAGCTATGCGTCATTTATTAACCGGCCCTTATCTCTATCTGACCTGTTTTCACCGCAGGCACTTGCCATCGTGTTTTCTTGCGTGATCCTACTGAATGGAGTGGCGAGTATTTACCCGGCCTATTTCTCCAAATCCATACAGCCAACCGAAGTATCCCGCTCGAAAACTGGACGAGGTGCAAAGATTGGCATTTTCTCCAAGGCGATGCTTGGGATTCAGTTTTTTATAGCCATTGCCATGATTTCGTCGGCGATGATTATCTACCGTCAGGTCAATTATATCAAATCCAAGCCTTTAGGTTTTAATTACAAAGATGTATTGGTGGTCGAGATACCAACGGGAGGAGATGCTGGAATGGCCGCGCGAAACATGAAGAATTCGCTGAAAATGAACCCCAATGTGATCATGACCTCGTTCTGTGACGCCAATTCGTTGCCAGGTCAGTTCTCATCAATCGAAGTGGTCGAATTTCATCAGAACAGTGTACTGACAAGAAAATCATTTAACAATATTTCAGTAGACGAGAACTATTTCGAATTACTTGAGATACCCATCGCGATTGGATCCTCGTTCAGCGATGCTCGGGATAGTGTTCAAGCTACTGGAGCGATCGCGTCGGCATCGTTCGTGAAACAGGCCGGATGGGAAGAACCCATTGGTCAAAAACTGAGAGTGGCCGGAAGCCAAATGGACAACACGGTTGTGGGAGTTATACCTGATATTCATTTTAACTCCCTCCATAATCCAATTGTGCCTCTGTTGGTTTTCCAGAGCCTCGATAGGCCCGAATATCTCCTTATACGCGTGAGGCATGAACAAGGCCGGGAGGCGGTTGAATCGGTGAAGAAACTATGGTCAACTGTGAATCCGGGTTTTCCATTACAGTATTTTTTTCTAGAGGACAGATTGTTGGGTCAATATGAATATGAGAATAATCTATTGATCACATTGCTTGGCTTTACGCTCGTCATTTTGACTATCTGCTGTTTTTCGCTTGTTGCGTACGGTGTTTATATAATTAAGCATACAAGTCTTGAGACTGCGATACGGCGCATACTCGGTGCGACCTTCTTTGATATTTTCTTGCGCTTAGCAACTCAATTCGTTTTTGTTTTATTGGTTGCATTCGCTGTGGCAACGCCAGTCACCGTGTTTGTCATGTCTAAATGGCTTGATGCCTTCATTTATCATGTCGATGTCAGCTACATCGATTTTGTTGTTGCTTTGGTGCTGGCTTTTGGAGCCACCGTGGCAATCCTTTGTTATTATTCTTATAAAGGGATATTGGTTAACCCTGTGGATACCTTAAGACAGAGTTAATGAGTGATTCGAGATATCATACGCTGACTACCTGTATTGAACGCGCTTCTACCAATGGCGCGCCCGGGGTGACATTTATTTCAGGAGAAGCCAAGGAGCAGTTTCTGTCTTATCAAGAACTTGTCCAGGGAGGGCGCTATTTCTTGTACAACCTTCGAAGGAGAGGTGTTTTACCAGGTGATGAGGTGATTATTCAGTTAGACGATCCTTATTCGTTTTTGATAGCTTTTTGGGCGTGCATATTGGGTAAAATCATACCTGTGCCCTTGGCAATCGGAAGCAGCGATGAACACAAGCGGAAACCTCTAAACGTTTGGGGCCAACTTAAGAAACCGTGGATCATTACAACGGAACATCACCTTGGCGGTATCGAGCGATTTTCCGGAGGATTTCCTTCCATCAGAGGTAGCTGGATAGACCCTTCGCTGGTGGGTAAAAAAGAAATAATCGCAGATGTAGTTCAAGCATCCCAAGCAGATATTGCTTACATACAGTATTCGTCAGGTTCGACAGGTGATCCGAAAGGTGTCGTACTGACGCATGGGAACCTTGTCGCGAATACGACGGCAATCATTGAGCGTTCGAGTACGACCCTGAAAGACTCGATGCTCAGTTGGATGCCCCTTACACATGACATGGGAATGATCTGCTTTCACCTTAGCGGAATAGTCGCCGGCATCAGCCAGTATATTATGCCGGTAAACCTTTTTGTGAGACGACCTCTTTTGTGGATGGATGTGGCAGCGGAAAAAAAAATTACGCAACTCTATTCGCCGAATTTTGGATTGCAATTCTTCCTTTCGGCATTGAATCAGAGAGTCGCGCCCTCTTGGGATCTTTCTGCTATTCGGGTCCTGTACAATGGGGCAGAAATGATTTCGCCTGGCATTTGCTCGAAGTTCACGGAAACACTCAAGCGGTATGGAGTGTCGTCCAATGTGATTTTTCCCGGGTATGGACTTGCCGAGGCATCAGTAGCTGTTTCGTTGCCAAATCCGGGAGAACCACTCACGATACATTGTGTTGATCGGCGTTTCCTCGCTTCCGGTGAGAAAGTTATCAAGACCCAACCCGGTAGTCCCAATAGTGCCCAGTTCGTTCAGCTTGGATTTGCTGTTCCTGGATGTAAGGTAAGGATCGTCCATGAAGAAAGAGTCGTGGAAGAAGGGACACTCGGGGAGATAGAGATTTCGGGGCTCAACGTTACTTCGGGTTACTATGGACGTAAGCGGTCGGATATTTTTTCCAGCGACGGATGGCTCAGGACTGGTGATCTAGGTTTTCAAGAGAACGGAAATCTGGTGATGACGGGCCGCAAGAAGAACATCATCGTTATCAGTGGCTTGAATTATTTTCCGGATGATCTTGAGAATGTAATCACTGCTACGGGCAAGTTTGAGCCGGGCGCAGTGGCGGTAACTTCATTTTTCGATGAAAATATCAATCGAGAATCCTTGGTTGTTTTTGTTCTGCATAAAGACAAGATCGATTCGTTCGTCGAAAGGAGGCATATTGTTTTTGGAGCCCTTCAAAAAGAAACATTTCTCGCGGCAGATTGGATCATCCCTGTGCGGCGAATTCCCAAAACTACTAGTGGCAAAGTTCAATACTTCAAGCTAGTTGAAGACTTTATAGCCGGCAAATACCAGGCTGCCATCGATGAGATGTCTGCCTTTTTCGTTTCTGAGGATTCTTTTGATTTGGCTTTTCGCAAAAATGGTATTGGGAACCTTGGCGATGATCAAAACTTCTTTGAATGCGGGATCAGTAGCCTTCAATTGCAGCAACTCGCTATTGACCTTTCTATATCCACGCAAAAAGCGGTTTCAGCTGCCGACTTATTCCAAAATCCAACGCGTGCCGAACTTCGAAGTTTGCTTGAGAATCGCGTCGAGAAAGCTACGCCGGCAGAAGCGGGTCATCACGATCGCTTTCCCGCGCTGCCATCGCAGCGTAGAATTTGGGCCGTAGAGCAGGAGGGGCGTTCAACTGGAAATTTCAATTTGTCATTCCTGATCGGTCAGTCAATAGAATGGGACAAACAACAGGTTGCATCGGCATTTAAGAAGGTTGTCCACCGGCATCCAGTGTTTAATTCAAAGTTTGTAGTGGAACACGACGAGCTTTATCAAGAGAACGGCAAGCTCGATACGACTGAACTTTCATTTAGGAGTATAGGTGAGGATGTTTTCGAGCAAGCCGTTTCTATGGAAGCAAGGAGACCGTTCGATCTTTCCGGTGGGGGGCTCGCCCGGCTTGTTTTGTGGAACCGTTCCGAAAATGGTTCCGCATTGCAGTTTACCGTGCACCATATAGTTTTTGACGGATGGTCACTAAATCTTTTCGTCAAAGAATTCCTCGAAGCATACCATCGGGTTCCTGTCGATGACACGCGGGTTGACCGCTTTGGCGAGTACTGCCAATGGTATAGGAATTTTGAGAGCTCGGAAGAATATGAGACTTCCGGCAAATATTGGTTGTCACAGTTTTCGCATGGAATACCAAAGACTGATTTGCCTTATAAAGGGGATGTATCGCATCGAACGAACAAAGCAGCGTTTGCGGAATCTACGTTCGGTCCGGTCTTATCTGAGCATCTCAAGGAAAAGGCGAAAACGGAGCGCACCAGTGTTTTTGCTGTCCTTCTCTCGTTGACGCACGCGTTGCTGTACAAACATCGAGAGCAAGAGCGCGTTGTGACGGCATCCGTTATCGCTAATCGTGACAGCAAACGATTTAATTTTTGTGTCGGTCCACTCATCAACACGGTACTCATTCATTCAGACCCTTCGGGGGATCAATCTTTTAGCGATGTTCTTCGACAGATTCACCTGAATATGGCAAATGCCCTTGCCCATCAGCATTACTCGTTCGAAGCCTTAGTTGAGTCGCTGATCCGCCAAGATATACCTCACGAATTTCCGGTGTTTAACGTTTTGGTGATCTTCCAAAACCTCGAGAATGAGTTAGATACCGGGATAGATGTACAACAAGTAGCCAACGACAAAACGATTTCCAGTCTGCAGTTTGAGTTCTCTGAGCGTGCTGGTGTGATCGACGTTAAACTTACTTACGATACCGGAATTCTCTCTGGTGCTCAGGCAGCCGCCTTGCTTGAACAGTTGGTTTTTATCGCCGAACAAGTTGTTCGCGTATCCGTTCCTCTTTCTGTCGTTGAGTTGGTAAACAAGAAGGAGAGAGAATACTTGCTCGGTATTTCTACAGGACCAACACGAATAGACGAGTTTGTGCCCGTGCACGAGCGCGTTCTTCTCACCGCAAGAAAATACCGCACGAATATCGCATTGTCTTTCGACGACGAAAAGTTTGATTATACAACGCTTGCTAATGCGTATTTGTTTGCAAGCGACCGCCTGCGGAATGAGTTTCGTGTTTCAAAGGGTGATGTTGTTGGATTGATGTCGTCACCTTCATTGTGGTCTGCACCGATCATATTGGCGATGTGGAAATTGGGCGCAGTTTACCTGCCGATTGATCCGAAGCTACCCGAAGAGAGAATCAATTACATTCTGAGCGACGCCAATTGCAAGCTTTTAATTGTGTCTGATGATGTTGATAAGTCTCTGACGCATGTCGCTGCGAAATGTGCGGTCTCTGAAGTGTGCCGGAAAGGTGGGCCGATAGGTGGCCCGGAACATCAAGGACAACCGATAGAAATATCAGACTTGGCCTACATCATTTATACTTCTGGAAGTACCGGCGTTCCGAAGGGGGTCGCAGCTACGCACGGGAATATTTCGGACTACGTAGCCACATTCATGAACGAGTTTGACCTAAGTTCTCACGATGTGGTGGCTCAGCAATCAACGCTCAGTTTCGATACTTCGCTTGAAGAGATTTTTCCCATCCTTGTAGCAGGGGGTACCCTTGTCTTGGTACCAGGTGGTGCGTATGATGTCGAGGGATTGATCTTACTTGTCCAACAAAAGGGGATAACCGTACTCAGTACCTCTCCCGGTGTTATTCGCGAGATAAATGTCATTGAACCCGAGCTTCCCTCATTGCGCGTGCTAATCTCGGGCGGGGATAAGCTATCCCGACTCGATATTAACAATCTTACGGGCAATCAATATGCTATATATAATACCTACGGACCGACCGAAGCCACCATTTGTGCGACATACTTTAAAGTCGATCAAAATGCGTTAAACGGTAGTGAAGTTGTCCCTATTGGAAAACCTATCGCGAACAAGAGCACATATATTGTAAATGGATCCGGACAACTTAGCCCGCGCGGCACAATCGGTGAAATTTGGATCAGCGGAGCCGGTATCACTGCCGGTTATTTGAACCATGATGAGCTGACCGCAAGAAATTTTGTGGTAGATCCTTATAAACACCAAGGAACCGTTTACAAAAGCGGCGACCTTGGTCGGTGGACCGATGATGGCGTTATCGAATTCCACGGGCGTAAGGATTCGCAGGTAAAAATTCGAGGCTATCGCATCGAGTTAATGGAGGTTGAAGCGGCATTATCACGTCTTGGTTGCAAAAGCGTCGTCTTGGCAACCGGCAGTGAGCCTGTGCTTAAAGCGTTCATCGAATCAAAAAGCCCTCCCGAGATCGCTTCTATCAGACGGAAACTAGCTGACTGGATCCCACCGTATATGATGCCTGCATCGATTACCTGGGTAAAGTCGTTTCCCGTGACCGTCAATGGGAAGGTAGATCGGGTTAGGCTGATGATGATCGAAGACCAGTTGTCAGTCGAACCACAAGTGCTGAATGGCGATATCGAAGTAGCTCTTGGTTCGATATGGAAGGAAATTCTTGGTATTCAAACTGTTGGGCGAGGAGATCATTTTTTTGTGCTTGGGGGGCACAGTCTGAAGGCAATACGGCTTTCAACAATGATTTTCAAGGCTTTCGATGTAAAGCTTGCATTGAAGGAGATTTATGATCACCCTGTCCTCGGCGATATGGCGGCGTGCATCTTGCGCTCTTCGCCCGCCAATAAGTCCTCAATTCCTGTCGCGGCTCAACAGTTACTTTATCACCTTTCCAGCGAGCAATCAAGACTTTGGTTTATCGATCAACTCAAGCCGGGGAACGCCGCATACAATGTCACTTCTTTGCACAAACTTCATGGTCGAATTGATGCAGAAAAGCTAAAACGCTCTTTGTCTCGCACGATCGAAAGGCATGAAAGCCTCAGAACCATATTCGTTTCAACACCCGAAGGTCCTCGCCAAAAAATCCTGAAGGATGGTCAGTTTTATTTTCGAAATATTGACCTAGCCTCTTCGGCAAGCACAAATAGCAGCGTTGAGCAAATCGTTTTGAGTGAGGTCAATCATCGATTCGATCTTTCATCCGGGCCATTGGTACGCGTTAATCTAGTGCGACTTTCGGAAAGCGAGTATATTCTTGTTGTCAATATCCATCATATTGTTGTCGACGGTTGGTCGATGGAAACTTTGTTGAAAGAAGTTGTTGAGGGGTATTCGGTAAACGCCGATGGCATAAAGCGACAGGAACCACTTCGAATTCAGTATAAGGACTACAGTGAGTGGCAGCAGACACGACATGTTTCCGGAGAGTACGATGCGATGAAGCGTTTCTGGCTCGCAAAGTTCAGTGCGGGTGTGCCGGTCTTGAATCTGATCACAGACTTTCCTAGACCAGTTGTAAAAAGCTACCGGGGGGCTGCGAAACGATCCCATTTCTCACAAGCTGTTTATGAGCGCGCGCAACAGTTTTGCTCCTTTCATGGATGTAGTATGAATGTGCTCGCGCAGGCAGCTGTATTCGCATTAGTGCATAAGATAACGCGTGATCGTGAGATTGTCATCGGGGTTCCAGCCTATGGAAGGGAGGATGCGGAACTTGGTAACCAAATTGGTTTTTATGTGAATACCCTGCCGATCCTACAGCGCGTGACTCCCGAGGCGCCGATCCAAGAACTGATTCAACTGGTAAAGTCAAACACCGAGGAAGCATACCGGTATCAGTCGTATCAGTTGGATCACTTGGTTGATGATCTTCGGGTCGCACGTGATTTAGGGCGTTCCCCACTTTTTGATGTCATTGTTTCTTTTCAGCAATGGAGTTTCGGTGATTGGTCTTTACCGGACGTATCCATCGAAAGACAGAATATCCCGGTTACAACGAGCAAATTCGATCTATCTTTTACATTTATTGAAAGGGAAAGTTTGGTGCTTGAACTGGAATATTCGACAGATATTTTCAGTGATCTATCAATTGATCTACTGCTCCGACAATTTGAGACTTTATTCGTGCATATCCTTGCCGACGCGTCGTGTTCGGTCGGTGATCTATCTATAGTTAGTGAAAAAGATGTTGAGCAGCTTGAGGATTTTAATGCGTCCTCGGTCATGCCAAATCCTGATCAGACAGTAATTGACCTTTTTTCAAAACAATCAAAAAGATTCCCGTCGAAATTGTGCTTAGTATGTGGAGATTCCTTTCTTACATACCAACAGGTTGAAGAGCAAAGCAATCAATTCGCGAGGAAGTTGTTGGAGTTTGGCGTTCATGGTGGAGATCGAGTAGTGCTCTTATTGAATCGAACTCCTAAGGTAATAGTAAGCATTATTGGTGTGTTGAAGACAGGGGCTTGTTACGTTCCAGTCGACACGACATTTCCTGAAGAACGTATTCGGTTCATTGTTGATGATATTCAGCCATCTCTTATTGTTACGGATGACTTGGGGACGATGAATTTTGGCGTTCCGACCATAGATACATTTCTAGACGATGACTGGAGTAAAGACCCTCTCAACATCGCGATACCGTTGGATAGTATATTTTATATTTTGTATACGTCTGGCTCTACAGGTGTTCCCAAAGGAGTGCTGGTGAGACACGACGGCGCAGTAAACGTGATCAATTGGTACTGCGACCACGTCGGATTCCATTCTGCTGAAAGGTTGCTGTCAATCACTAACTACACCTTTGATATCTCCGTTCTTGAGTATTTCATGCCCCTTACCCGGGGAGCAACACTGATTCTGGCGACAAGTCAGCAACGATTGGATTTTAAACTGCTGATGGGGGTGATGGAGCAGTTCAATCCAACATACCTCCAATCAACTCCTTCTGTTTTTTCGGCGTTGATCAAAGCGGGTTGGAAGGGAAGCCATCATCTTCAAGTTGCCGCAGCGGGCGAAGTGCTAACAAGAAGTTTGTCCAATCAGTTGCTTGCCCACAACAAGTGTTTGTACAATCTATATGGACCAACAGAAACGAGTATTTTTTCTACGTGTGCCGATGTGAATCCTGGCATTGAAAGAGTCACAATTGGCAAGCCAGTACCGCATACCCGCATTTACGTCGTGGATGAACGTGGTAACGAGATGCCAGTAAATGTGATGGGTGAATTATGGATCGGTGGACTTGGTGTGTCAAATGGATATTTCAACCGAGAGGAGTTGAATCGAGAAAGGTTTGTCAACAATCCTTTTTCGCACAACGGAATGTGTTACAAAACGGGTGATCTTGGTCGCTGGTTACCAAATGGCACAATTGAGTTTTTCGGTCGAAAGGATACCCAAGTAAAGGTAAGGGGATATAGAATTGAGCTCGAGGAAATCGAGCAAGCGGTGTTAAGGAATGTGAAGGTGAAACAGGCGGCAGTATACGTCTGGGGAGAACATGAGGATAAATTCTTGGCTGCTGTCGTCGAAGGTGTGGATGAGCCGGAAATCTCAACCATTAAGAAGACTCTGGCTGCACGCTTTCCGCCGTACATGGTTCCCGAAGTTTGGACGGTGATGGACAAAATCCCGCTAAACGCCAGTGGTAAGATCGACCGACTCCGGCTTCCTGCACCGCTTCATACACGGGTGTCCCATTCGGTAGACGACCTTCAAACAGATATGGAACGCTGCTTGGCTGAGTTCTGGAAGATTATCTTGGGTGTTGAGCGTATCTCCTCCAACGATCATTTCTTCGAGCTTGGTGGTAACAGCTTACGTGCGGTGCGACTAAGTAGCATGATTGAAGCCGAACTCCACCATTTGTTGCCGATTCAAGATGTTTTCAATTTTCCAAAGTTGTCTGAGATGGCAACGCAAGTCGAAAACAGTGATCGTATTTATAAGGCGCAGATTACTAGGGCTCCAGTGCTTGAACGTTACCCGTTATCAAACGGGCAGTTGCGTTTATGGATTATACATCAGAAGACTAGAAGGGATACCACGTATAACATCGTCGGCGCGTATCAGTTAAAGGGATCGCTGAAATCTGAATTGTTGGCTAGGGCAATATGCCTTGTGGTCAATCGACACGAAATACTTCGGACGGTTTTTGGTGAAGTTGATGGTGAAGTTTTCCAGATGATTTCAGATCCAGAGAACTCATGGAAGTATATCGAAATAGCCGACTGGACCAATCGGCCAAACGCCATTGAAAGCGTGAAGGAATTGGCGGCACTCGAGTTGGATCATGCTTTTGATCTTGCCTCGGGTCCCTTGCTTCGCGTTCATATCGTTCGCTTGGATTCGGACGAGCACGCTATTGTGATGAATATGCATCACATTATTACAGACGGATGGTCGTTCGAGGTAATGGTGAGGGAAATCAAGCAGTATTACTTTCGCCTGATCAACGATGTTGGTTTCATGCCGCCGCCGTTGGAACTTCAATATAAGGATTTTGCGCATTGGCAGCGAGTTTGGTTGCAACAGGATGAAGCCAAACAAGCTGAAAAGTTCTGGGCCGATCTATTCCCAGACCGATTGCCGTCGCTTGATCTGCGGTCGCATTACTCGGTCGTTAGTACAGACAAGAAGCTTGCCCATTCCGTAGAAATTGCGCTTGACCCGGAGTTGGTGATGAAGTTGTCAATGTATGCCAGAGACATTGGCAACAACTCTTTTTTTCTTTCTTGTATTGGCATACTCTTTCATCACATAACTGGTAAAGAGACGATTCTTGTTGGATTTCCAGCTACCAATCGAGGTATGTCTGAATTGACCGAACAGCTTGGATTTTATATCAACACAATGATGATCGCGGCTCAGATTGACGACCGGCAACTTGTTTCCGAAGTCATGCTTGCGACGAAGGACAAAATCGCGACCACGCTACAGTACCAGCATTACCCCTTCGACCTAGTGATAGAACGAATCGTACAAAACCGCGAGTCGGACCAGGCGTTTTTTGAAGTCGGTTACTCATGGTACGATCTAGAAGCAGATACTAATAAAATGGACGGTATTGATATCTCCGTCTGGTCGGTTGTGCCGCAACGTCCTAAAGCTCCTTTGTGGTTTGCGTGCCTCAATCAAGATGGAATCATCAAGATTACGCTGACATCAGATGCCCGGATCTTTTCTGAGTCAACGACCAGGATATTCCTTGCGCGATTGGTAAAGGTTATTTCCTGCTTGGCGTCAAATCAGAACATGTTTGTCGGCGACGTCGATATTCGTATTGATGAAGAAATCGTGGCGGATAGATCGGATACTTACTCCAACGTCAAATTTGATTTTTAAGGTATGAGCAGCGATCAAGTTTATCTAAAGCAAAATGTACTGATCGAACCGTTGGTTGATTCCTGGTACGCATGGTCTCATCTGATTTCGCCAGCCACTTTAGCGATGAACGTGGTCGGCCGACATCTCCGGATTATTGATTCTTATGTCATGGCACCAGAGATACATGCCGAGGCCGTAAAAAACCCAAAGATGGCCGGCGGTCCATTCATGGACTACGACGTAGACCGAAGTCGGGATATAAAAGCCCTTAAGGTAAACACGGAAAAAGAATGTTCGCATATCATCCAATTGGCCAGGGAAATAAAGGCCCTTTCGACTTTACTGGCAGCGAAGACCGATGGAACTTCACTCCATCCCCTGTATGAAAAAGTCCCACCATTATTGCGTGGCTTTGTGGAGTTGGTATACGACATTCGTCATCAGCCCTCATTTAGATTTTTTGAATCTCTCTTATACAGAAGTGAGTTTTACGATAAGAACTTGCAAAGCATCTCCCTTTCGCTCATTGATGACGATTACCGACCTTTTGCTTTAAGCACTCCGCGTATTGTTGGTGGGAATACAGTAAGGATAGCAATCCCTTTTGAGGCGACTGGTATCGATGAGTTGGTTAAGATGAAGAGGACCAAAGGGAGTTTTGCGAAAATCAGTCGGTTGCTAGATGTGCCCGAAACGCAGCTTGAATTATTCCGATCTTTTTTTACCGAACAAGAGGTGGAAAGTAATCATCGCTTCGACGGTGACGGAGTCAGGGTTAGATACTTTGGACACGCTTGCATCCTTGTTGAGACCCAGAGTATTAGTATACTCTCAGATCCTGTAATAAGTTATGGATATGATACATCGATCTCGAGATATACCTACAAAGACCTACCGGATTCAATCGATTTTGTGGTTATCACCCACAACCACCAAGACCATATTTTACTCGAAACAATGTTGCAGATCCGGCATAAGGTTAAGACTATTCTTATACCCAAAGGCGGCAACGGCACATTGCAGGATCCAAGCCTTAAGCTGATGTTCAAAGCGATAGGCTTTGACAACGTCATCGAGATCGATGAGATGGAGTGTTTCACCTTCGATGGCGGGAAGATTTCTGGGCTTCCTTTCATAGGTGAACACTGCGATCTTGATATTAGAACTAAACTATGTTATCACGTAAGCCTCCCAAATGTTTCAATGATTTTCGCAGCTGATTCGTGTAACGTTGAACCAGAATTGTATACGAAGATTCACAAGGAGATTGGTGACATCGACATTCTTTTCTTAGGGATGGAATGCGATGGTGCACCGTTATCGTGGCTTTATGGACCCTACATTACCGGGCAAATGTCGAAAGAGATCGATCAGTCGAGGAGGCTGGCCGGAAGTAACTACAAGCAAGGGATAGCTTTTGTAAATACGTTCAATCCAAAGCAGGTGTTTGTTTATGCGATGGGGCAGGAGCCATGGCTGAATTACATCATGGCAGTGAAGTATACCGAGGAATCGAATCCGATCATCGCTTCAAACCGACTGCTGGCAGAATGTGAATCAAGAGGGATTGGTGGAGAAAGACTTTTTGGTGAAAAAAACCTGACTTTTTGAGAACAATGGAGTCGAACCAACTAAAAATACAACTCTCCGAAGACTTTTGGTTTAATCGCGTCTCTAGGATGGCGATTAATCCTCCGTTGTTCTTTACACCAGGAAGGTTAGGGATGACCACCGAGTCGGTCTCGCTACTCGATAGCGATCGCTCAGTGAATTCAGTCGCGAATAACAACGCGACTGCTAGGTTTATGATCTATGTTGCTTCCTACGTGATTGCGATAAAAAGACTCTTCCATCTAGACAATGTCATTATTGTCACTCCCTCGCTTGGTAAGGAGAAGTCTTTGGATGGTCTTTTATTTCTCAATATCAAAGCCAACGGCACTTTTCGCGAGGTTATTGAAGAGGTTAGGTCCGAGTTTAACCATTGTTCTAATTATGCAAATTATGACGCATCGAGTTTAAAAGACAGACTTTCACGATCGAATCCTTCTTGGACGACAGCATTGATATTCGGTATTCGTAGTCAAGAACTATCCCTCGATTCACGGTTTTACGAGGAATATGTTAGCGTTGACCTTCGCTTGGATGCCGCTTCTGCTAATGAAAGTACGGCGGTTTTGAGGGTCAGGTATCAGTCGGCTCCCGATCGGATTTCTCGGTCGATGCTCGCGATCATTGTAATGCTGACCACGCAACTTCGATCGCTATCAACCGCTGCAATCGCATCCATCGATATAGTTCCAAGCTCAGACGCCCAGTTGATAGAATCTTTTGCCTCTGGTGCGGAGCAACCAAAGCCATCGAATCTCCTCCATAAACTGTTCGAGCAACAGGTGGCTAAAACGCCAAATAGTATTGCCGTTGTTTCGTGTTCGAGACTACTCAGCTACCAGGCTTTGGATACTCTTGCGACCAAATATGCCCGGTATCTTGTGCATGTTCTGGGTTTGGAGAAAGGTGATTTCGTTGCCTTTCGAATGCAGCCATCAGACACGATGCTTGCATTGTTCCTCGGTATTCTTAAGGCGGGTGGCGTCTGTGTCCCTGTGGACGTCAGTTCGAGCGAAGCGCATCTGAAAAACCTTGTTGGCGACCCATCCGTGCGACTTTTCTTCGCCGATTCAAGCCAGGGACTACCTGTGGCTGACAAAGTTGTTGACGTGACCAAGGTTAACTTAGAGAATTTCGATGCTGCGCGGGAGTTGCCTTTGGTGATGCCCAACGATTTGGCGTACATCATTTACACGTCAGGGACGACGGGTCAACCGAAGGGTGTGATGATTGAACACGCTTCGATTACCAATTATCTTGTCGGTTTCACCCAAAAGCATGATATCCCAAGTTTAGATTGTGCTTTGCTGTCGTCGATCGGTTTCGACGCATCGTTGAGGCAAATCTTTCTGCCGTGGTTAAATGGTCACGCTGTTCATACTATAGCGAAGATACAGGAAGGAGATTCGGTGGTAGAATACCTGACGAGTCATTCGATCCAAATGATTTCGTGCTCTCCGTCGCTTTTCCGGATACTCATCAATACTTCGGGTTTTTCCCTGCTTGCGCCAAGCCTACGGCTCATTATTCTTGGTGGGGAAAAGCTTACCGCGAGGTTGGTGAAAGATATACGTTCCGCCGGTGTAGCAGCTCGTTTAATCAATGCGTATGGTCCGACAGAAGTGTCCATCAATGCACTTTCTTATGAACTTCCACTTAATTTGGATGAAGACCCGTGTATCGGCTCCCCATTGCCGGGATACAAAGTCCACATCCTTGACGCAAAGGGACAGAATGTTCCTTTAGGTATTCCCGGTGAAATAACAGTGGAAGGCATTGGCCTCGCTAGAGGATATCACAAGGATGCAGCGGCGACTAACGCAAAGTTCTTTGTTGATGAGAAAAGAAAAGTAAAACTGTATAGAACCGGAGATTGGGGACTATGGACATCTGGCGGAAACGTCTCTTTCCTCGGGCGTGTAGATGAACAGGTTAAACTTCGAGGATTTCGAATCGAGTGTGCCGAAGTAGAGAGCGTGTTAAGGGCTGCAGGCGCTTCAGAGGCATTGGTGATACCGATAAAGGATGCAGAGGGTGAAGTCAGTTATTTAGCCGCCTATATCACTGGTGTTGAAGATCGAAACCTCGATAGCCTAAAAGCCTTTCTTGCCGGGAACTTGCCTTCCTACTCGATACCTTCATCGATCATTTGTGTAGACCATTTCTTTGTCAACCTCAATGGGAAGATTGATAGAAGCCGCCTTCCGGACCCATCTACCGGTTTTGCAAGCAAAGAACTGGAAATGCCATCCACTAAGATCGAGGAAGACATATTTGCGCTGTGGTCGGACGTTCTTGAAACAAGAATCTTCGGAGTGCAAGATAACTTCTTTGCGATCGGTGGACATTCACTTCGTGCGGCTAAGTTGTTGTTCGCTATCAATAAAGCCTTTCATTGCTCTCTAACGCTGGTAGAGCTTTTTTCGGCAACGTCCATTAAAAAGCAAGCGGCGTTGGTCGCCAAGCGAATTGGCGTTATATCCTCTACGAATGTTTTGGTACCAGCAAGTATCGCCGACGATTATCCTCTGAGTGCGGGGCAAAAAGGCATTTGGGTTGCCGATCAGTTAGGTGATGAGTCTCTCAGCTACAACATGATCGGCGCGTTTAGCATTCTAGGTCAATTGAACGTAGAACTCTTTACGTCAGCGTTCCGGTTGATCGTCGGGAAATATGATATACTACGAACAGTTTTCCGTGATTTTGAGGGCGAGCCACGTCAAGTGGTTTTGAAGATCGAGGACGTAGCACTCGATGTGGAGAGAATCGAGGTGTTCAACTGGGAAGTGAGTGACCGCGTTAAGGCAGTTGCACGTGCACATGAATATCATCGGTTTAGCTTAGCGCAAGGACCGTTGTTTCGGATATCGATCATTACTGACAATGAAAATTCTCATGCACTCGTTCTGGGTATCCACCACATTATTTCTGATCAGTTATCAAATAGGATTTTGTTATCGGAGATGTTCAAGGTCTACGAACAACTCCGCTTCGATTCGTCCTTCCGACCCGCGGCGCCCGTAATCCAATATAAGGATTATGCCGCATGGGAAGAGTCATTGCTGGCAAGTACGGAGATAGTCCCCCACAGAGACTATTGGGTTCAAAAGTTTGCGGGGAATCGGCCAGATGCGATCCTCCCAACGGACCTCCTTCCGTTTTCTGAAAATGCCAGTGGCGCGACAAGAATATTTTCTTTTCAATCGCCCGGCGCAATGGACATCAATCAGTTCGGCGCTAATCACGATGCAAGTGGATTTATGGTATTGTTTTCACTTGTCAACTTGTTGTTCTATAAATTGTCGGGAAAGAACGACATAACGTTTGGAACGCCAACTTGGGGTCGTGATGTGGCAGGTGTTCAAGAAGAGCCTGGACTTTTCGTCAATACCCTTCCGGTTCGAATCCAAACAACAGATCACATGTCTTTTGAAGATCTGTTAAGTGTTACAAGAATTTCAATTCTGGAGGCGATTGAGCATCAATGTTACCCATTGAATGCGCTCGTGAAAGCTTTAAATATAGAGTTGGATGAAAAGCTTTCACCATTATTTCAGGTTGTGGTTCAGTATACCTCGAAGGAGCAACTGGTCGCGCCATCTTCTGAATTTGCTGTCGCTGATATTGAGTTGCCCGGAGCAACGAGTCTTTACAGCCTTGCTTTTCACTTTGTTGAAACCAAGAGTGATTTTAGTCTTTACCTGACCTACAAGACGGGCATGTTCAGTGGTCGGGTGATCGACGAAATCGCCGCGTGCCTGAAGGATCTTGCAAAAGATGTTCTATTGGATCCGAAGCGTCAAATTTCCGACTTCGCTATTCCCGAGGAGATTCAAGCATTGGGTTCTGTTGCTAAAGAGAAGCAGGACTATAATACTAAGTTGGGAGTTTTGGGCAGGCAAACCGAAGACGTTCTGCCAGCAACGGAAACTGAGCGAAAGCTAGCCTTGATTTGGGCCGATCTCCTCGGCGACGCCAATATTTTCAGAACATCAGGATTTTTCAAGCTAGGTGGACACAGTCTAACGGCTACCCGGTTGGTGAGTAGGATTTCCCGCGAGTTTAAAGTTAGCCTAACGCTGAAGGACATATTCCTTCGCCCGGTTCTTTCGTCGCTTGCGGCATACATCGGTGAACTGTCGGATGGAAGGTCCCGAACGATTTCTTCGATTCCTCTTCAAGAGCATTACGAATTGTCCCACGGCCAGCGACAGATTTGGATCATGGACCAGATGTTTCCTGGGAATCCGGCGTACAATATTCGAGGGCTTTATTCACTTGGGGGGAAGTTGAAGGTCAGTTGGCTTGAGCAGTCATTCAATCAGGTGATTGCGCGCCATGAGAGCTTACGCACACTATTTAGGATTGTCGACGGTAAGCCCCGGCAGTTTATACTCGGTCATGAAGAATGTCGATTCGAGTTGGCACTGCACGATTTACGACAGCTTCCGGATAGAGTTGTAGCGGCTGACAGACTAATAGAAGATTGGGCAATACATCATTTTGACCTTTCGTCTGCGCCTTTACTGATAGGTCGAATTATTCGGTTGGAGGATGATCAGCATTTGCTTTTCGTCGCTGTTCACCATATTGTCTGCGATGGTTGGTCTGTAGACCTTTTGTTAAAAGAGATCAGTACGATCTACAGTAATCTTCACGATGGAGTAACACCGGTATTACCAAGGTTGCCGATTCAATACAAAGAGTATGCAGCCTGGGATAATGCCAGGTTGAATGGGCAGTGGTTGGAAAAGCTTCGATCATTTTGGCTTGAGAGATTTCGCCAGCCGGTAAGGCGTTCGGAGGTTTTTTCGTTCGGTCGACCCAAAGAAAGATCATTCAAGGGTAAGACACTCTTTTTCGACATACCGGTTCCTGTGAGCAAAGCAATCTCGATGGTTAGCGAAGGGCAAGGAACGACTGTGAACAATGTTTTCTTGTCACTCATTTTTATTCTTCTTTATAAAGAGACGGGCGAGCGTGATCAGGTTGTGGGGGTGCCATTCGCAGGGCGCGATCAGCACGAGCTAGAAGGGCAGGTTGGTTACTATATAAATACAATGCCCGTTCGTAGGAACATTCGACCTTCCGGTTCCTTGCGTAACACGGTCCGCGGCATTCATGAATTGATGCTGCTTATTTATGAACATCAGGCATTTCCTTTCGATCAACTTGTTGAAGATCTTAAACTGGTAAATGACCTGCGAAGAGCGCCGTTGTTTGATATCCTTGTGGGTTATCAGAAAAGAGAGCGAGACGAACTTGAGCTCGCTGGAATTACTTCCTCGTCGAAGCACAGGAATTCAACCATTAGTAAGTATGATCTCACGTTCGATCTCGTCGATCACGACGGGCGGTTTAGGCTCAGCATTGAGTATAGTACTGACCTTTTTAACGATGAATTGATTCTCCGATTGTATAACCATTTTTTGGTGCTGGCCGAGCGGGCGTGTGCCAATCCCGATCTAACTATACAGGAGGTTTCCCTGATAAATAATGATGAGTTTATACGCCTGACTTTATTTAGTAAAGCGCAGTTCCCCTATCCTAAAGAGCATGGACTCATCCACTTTTTTGATGAGCAGGTATTGCTGCACCCAAATTCGGTAGCGCTGGTGTTTCGCGATCGCCGCTGGACCTATCAGGAACTGGATGAGCGGACAGACACGCTTGCATATTACTTACAGGATAAATTTGGAGTTAGTCGTGGGGACTTTGTCGGCATCGTAGGCGCCCCGCAAGATTTACTGATGGTCAG
This sequence comes from Cyclobacteriaceae bacterium, assembly GCA_044226825.1. GTDB lineage: Bacteria > Bacteroidota > Bacteroidia > Cytophagales > Cyclobacteriaceae > ELB16-189. The sequence goes on along the minus strand of JBGAGH010000005.1, from coordinate 298,663 downwards.
TATGCTCGCGATATTAAAAGCGGGTGCAGCTTACGTTCCGGTATCTATTGATTATCCTGCGGAGCGAATAGCCCATATTTTCTCTGAAACGCAAGTAAAGCTCGTGCTCACCGATGGCATAGCTCCAATTCCGGATGAGGTGAAAAGGTTGGACTTCGAGGCAATTCTGACGCTTCCTACCCGTTCGCCGCGCCGTGTCGAAATCCAACCAACAGATCTCGCCTATGTCATTTATACGTCAGGGTCTACCGGAAAGCCTAAGGGAGTAAAAGTTTCGCATCGGTCTGTTGTTAAGCTGGTCATCAATACGAATTATACTGATTTTACCCACGGCGATCGAATTGCGCACATCTTGAATTTCGCCTTTGATGGAAGTGTTGTAAATATCTATGGCGCGCTTTTAAACGGCGGGACTTTGTTTGTTCCAGAACAAGAAGATGTTCTTGCTTCTGAACGGTTAGCCCGCTACATAACATTAAATGAGATCAGCGTCATAACTACGACCGCTTCTTTGTTTCATCGTATCGTCGATGAAACGCCTTCATTACTTTCGACGCTCAGGAAATTTTATATCGGTGGCGAAGTTCTGTCCAAACCCCATGTGAAAAAGGCGCTGTCCTTTGTTAAGCATGCGGGGACCATTGTGAATGTTTACGGACCCACCGAAGGTACTTGTATTTCGACCTCGTATGAGATAAATGAAGTCGATGAGAAAATATCGATTCCAATTGGCAAACCCATTTCCAACACGGAGATATTCATTCTCGACGAACGGCTTGAACAAGTTCCGATAGGCGTTTACGGTGAGATTTGCATCGGTGGCGATGGTGTGGCGGAAGGGTATCTTAATGATCCGCGCTTGACCGATCAGAAATTTGTGATGCTACCCGGAGGTGCTCAAAGAGTTTATCGGAGCGGCGATATCGGTCGCTGGATGATGGACGGGAACATCGAGTTCCTTGGTAGAAAGGATACTCAAGTGAAGGTTCGAGGGTTCCGCATTGAATGTGCAGAAGTAGAACATGCAATTACTCGCGCAGGCGCCAAGCAAACGGTCGTCCAAGCGATGGATGAAGCCCACGGGAACGGTAAATATCTCGTAGCCTACGTAACAGGAATTCCTGACGATCAGGCGTTGTCAAAGCTACGTGAAAGACTAAAGGAGTTCCTTCCTGACTTCATGATCCCAAGCGTCTTCATTCGTGTCGAAAAATTCGAGCTGAATGCAAGTGGAAAGATTGACCTTCGGAAGTTGCCTGCGCCCGGCGCGAACGTTGATCGCTTTGGTGTCGCGGCTCCTGCGACCGAAACAGAGAGTGCGCTGGCGACGATATGGATGGAAATTCTCGGTTTACCGAACGTGAATCGTGATGATCACTTTTTTGAGATAGGAGGACATTCACTCAATATCGTACCCGTGCTCATTAGGATCAATGAGACCTTTGGTGTAGCTCTCAAGCTTAAAGATGTGCTGGGGAATGATTCCCTTACTCTTAAATCGATCGCACAACGAATTGACCTGGAACTTGGCGGTCAGACGGAAGAAATTCCAGTTGCTGAAGTAAGGGAGTATTACCCGCTCTCTAATGAACAGCTTCGGTTGTGGGCGATCGACCAATCCGCTCCTGGGAACAAATTATATAACATGCGGGCGGCGTTGGAGTTCGAGGGTGACTTCGATACCTCGTCATTCATCCGTGCCTTTGAGGTAATTGTCTTGAGGCACGAGATTTTGAGGACGTCGATTCAGCACGTCAACGGCCAGCCGTGTCAGTACATTACACCTATTGAAAAATTTGTCGTTCCGGTGCGTGTTCAGGATATGAATGGTACCTCTCCCGAGGAGGTGTGCGCCAAGATTGATTCTGTAGGTTTCGCGCTCAATAAAGGACCGTTGTTTGAAGTTGTCCTTGTCAGGATCTCAGAGAAAAAATTCGTTTTTCTGGCAACCTTTCATCACATTATTGCGGATGGTTTTTCGATGAAGTTGCTTGGTGCGGAGTTGTCGACATATTACAATTCCTTTCGAAAGAATGATAATGTTCAGCTCGCGCCTTTGAGAATCCAATTTAAGGATTATGCGGTGTGGCAAAGGGGGGAGTCGCAACAGCGCAGAAAAAGCGAATTGAAGGAGTATTGGCAGCGCGCGGTAAAACCAGCGGAGATATTTTCAATATCCGAGCAAATAGCGACTGGAGACCGCCGGAAAGGAAAAAGCCATAGAGGTGATATTTATCGTTTTGGTATTTCCCAAAACCTAAGAGAGCAATTGGTTGGGTTAGCGGCCCAACAAAATGTCAGCATGTTCATGCTGCTAATGAGTTGCACGAAAGTACTGCTGGCGAAATATACCGGTCTTCGGACTATTTCGGTTGGTACCGCTGTTTCGATACGTGAGTCGAAGGAGATTCAGAACCAGATTGGTTTTTATGTGAACACGATCATTCTGCAGTCTAGCGTGGACCCGTCGGAATCTTTTGTTCATTTCCTTCGCAGTGTTGAGGGGACTATAAAGGGGGCACTTGCGCATCAAGAGTATCCGCTTGATCTGATGATTGATGACTTGCGGGCGTCGCTAGGAAAAGGTCAGTCGCCGGATTTTGAGGTCATGGTGAACTACCAGCATTCCGTCGATGTCAAAAATGATTTTTGTTTGGATGGCATCTCTGTGTCTGAGTTGTCACTTCCACATAGTGCCGTAAGTAAGTTTGACCTGCTATTTGATTTTAATGAACGTGATCAACTCGATGTAGCCATTGAGTATAATTCGGATATCTATAGTCACTATTTTATTGAAAGGCTTGGTGCTAGTCTCTCACATTTGTTGTCCGATGTGAGTGTTTCTTTCGAAAAGAAGATTCGTGATTTAGAGATCTTGACTCCTTCGTCGGTGTCGGAGTTAATGGGTTTTGGGGAGTCGAGGAGTTCGTATCCCCGTGATTCGACGGTGGTAGATCTATTCAAGGGAGTTTGCGAGTTGCACGGTGATAGGTTGGCGTTGGTTTACGATGGGGGGAGCGTTAGCTACCGGGAGTTGGACGAGCGTTCGGACCGTGTCGCGCGTATGCTGCAGGAGGAATATGGAGTCGAGGCGGGTTCTCACGTGGGGCTTCTGAGTGAACGCAACGAGTGGATGGTGATCGGTATACTTGGGATCCTGAAGACCGGCTGCGGCTACGTTCCGGTTCCGTCGGACCTACCACGGGGCAGGGTGGACTACATGCTCGGCGACACTTGTTGCGGGCTGGTCCTGTACGATGAGTCGGTTTCGGCGGCGGCCGTCGAGAGGGCGGGTGTTCGTTACGTGAGGCTGGAGGATAGCTCCGGTTACGAGTTGAAGCCACTTAGAAGCGTGTCGATGGATGGGGATTCGACGGCGTACGTGATGTACACGTCCGGGTCGACGGGTGTTCCGAAGGGAGTTGTCATCCCGCACCGCGGTGTTGTCCGGTTGGTCCGCGCCACGAACTACATAGAAGTAACAAGCGGGGACAGGTTCTTGCACCTGTCCAGCTATGCCTTCGACGGCAGCACGTTCGATATTTTCGGGAGCCTCCTGAACGGAGCGAGCCTCTGCGTGCTAGGCCGAGGAGATATGCTTTCATACGACCGGTTGGAGTCATTCATCCGTCGTCACGGGGCGAACGTGACGTTCATGACCAGTTCATTGTTCAACAACATTGTCGATGAGCGCCCCTCGGTGGTTGGGTTGTTCCGCAAGCTGATCGTAGGAGGGGAATCCCTTTCGGTAGAGCATATCCGCAAGGCCCAGGGGTATACAGGGCCAGGGGTTCTAATGAACGGTTACGGTCCCACGGAAGGCACCACGTTCACGGCGTGCTACGAGATCCCGTTGATAGTGGGCGAGCATTTTTCGATAGCCCTCGGCAGGCCGGTCAGCAACAGCAGTGTTTACATCGTTGACGAGTGGGGCATGCTCCAGCCGTTCGGCGCCCGCGGGGAGATACTGATCGGTGGCGACGGGCTTGCCAAGGGATACCTTGGCGATGGGGCCTTGACGGGGTCACGTTTTTTCACCTGGCCGTTGAACGGATGCAGGGTCTACCGGAGCGGGGACATGGGCCGTTGGGGTGCCGGGGGCTTGCTCTATTTCGAGGGCCGCCGCGACGGGCAGCTGAAGATCCGCGGGCACCGGGTTGAATGCGGGGAGGTAGAACAGGCGATGGTGACGAGCGGTGCCCGCCAGGCGGTTGTTGTTGGGGTTGCAGAGGGAGATGGTAACGGCAAGTACCTGGCAGGCTACGCGAGCGGTGTCGCCCCCTCGATGCGAGGGGCCTTCGAGTCCTCGGTGAAGGGCCTCCTCCCTGGCTACATGCACCCGTCGGTGTATGTTTATGTTGAAGGTTTTGCACTGAACGCGAACGGGAAGATCGACCGGGACCGCCTGCCGGCCGCGGCGTGGGAGCCGGTTGTTTCGAAGGGCCGGGTCCCGTCGCCGGGCCTTGAGCAGCAGGTTGGAATGATATGGGAGGAAGTTTTGAAGGTGGGCGATGTAAGGGCGACGGACAACTTTTTTGAGCTCGGGGGCCACAGCCTGAAGGCCGTGCGGCTGTGCGGCCTGCTGTCGGACCGCCTGGGCATCCAGCTGGAACTCCGGGATGTGATAGAGCACGCGGTTCTGGAGGAGATGTGCCTATTGCTAGGCACGCGCCGCCCCGGGGCTGGCCCCCGTATCGAGAAAGCACCCGACCGGGATGGGTACCCGCTTTCGCGGGGCCAGCAACGGCTCCTCCTGCTGGACAAGCTACAGCCGGGCAACACGGCCTACAACGTTGTTGTGGGTTGGCGCGTAGAGGGCAGCTTCGACAGCGCGCGGTTCGGGGCGGCGTACGACCTGTTGCTCCGCTGCCACGAGTCGCTCCGGACGGTTTTCAGGCATAACGGTGAAGAAGACCTTCAATACGTCGAGCCGTACGTTCAACCCGCGTCGGGTTCCCACCTTTACCAAGAAGACTGGAAGGGCAAGGGCATGGCCGACGTGATGGCGGCCCTGAAGGGGGAGAGCGTGCGGGATTTTGACCTGTCCCGGGGCCCCCTTGTGCGCGGGCGCCTGCTGAGGCTGTCGTCGGAAGACCATGTTTTCTGTTTTTCAGCCCACCATATTGTTTTGGATGCCTGGTCGCTGGACCTGGTGATGGACGAGCTGCTGTCGCACTACCGAGGTCTAGGGTCGGAAGGCTACGCCCCCCCTGTAGCCTCGATACAGTACAAGGATTACTCGTGGTTCGAGCAGTCGTACTTGAAAGATGGCGCCGATGATTCCAGGTCTTTCTGGGTATCGCGCCTGTCTGGGCTAGAGGCGATGGAGCTGGTTGGGGACCACCCGCGCCCGGCGGTGAAGAGCTACCGTGGCGGTGTTGTGAGCGTGGACCTTAACGATGTCCACGGCGGATTGAAGGAGTTGGCCCGTGGCCACGGCAGCAGCCTTTTCACGGTTCTCCTGTCGGCCCTTTACGGGTGGCTCCACAAGTACACGGGCCACGAGGATATAGTGATCGGGGTCCCGGTATCGCTTCGCTCGCACGGGTCTCTGTCCAGCCAGGTCGGTTTTTACCTGAACGTGCTGGCCATCCGCGAGCGGGTCACCAGTTCAGACAGTTACGGGGATCTTTTGCAGCGTGTTGACCGCGATCTTTCGCAGGGCTACAAGCACCAGCACTACCCGCTGGATGCATTGGTAGACGACCTTGGAGTCGAGCGGAATGCATCTCGGAACGCGCTGTTCGATGTGACGGCTACCTACCTTGAAACAGGAGGGCTGCCCGGGGTATTCCCGGGGCTTCGGCTGACGGGCCTGCACCATGATTCGGGTAGCAGCAAGTTTGACCTGTCGTTCAATTTTGTCGAGGGCCCCGGGGGCCTGCAGGCACGGATAGAATACAGCAGCGACCTGTTCGAGCCCTCCACGGCCATGGTGCTGGGGGACAGCTTCCGTGATTTCCTCGCCTCTCTGGTTGCCTCCCCCGGCCTGTCTTTGAGGGAGGCCTCCCTGTGCAGCCAGCGGGTGTCAAGGCAGGTTCTCGGGTTCACGGCCTCGGTGTGGGACGGCGTACCGGGTGGTAGCATCATGGATGCTTTCCAGGAACAGGTGGCTAGGCACGGGGACAACGCATGTATCCTCTACCGGGAAGAGCTCTTGAGCTACCGCCTGGTTCAAAGCGAGGTAGACCAGCTGTGCGGCCTTCTTGAGGCCTACGGGGTGACCAAGGGCAAGCGCGTGGTGCTGGTGCTGGAGCGTTCGGAACGGATGCTGCTGGGTATCCTTTCGGTGCTGAAGCTAGGGGCAGCGTATGTTCCCGTGGACCCCGGTTACCCGGCCGAGCGCATCGGGTTTATCATCAGGGACACGGCGGCGTGCATGGTCCTGGGCGACGGGCCCCTTGGGGGAGTCCCGCTGGACGGGGTCCCGGTGCTAGACCTCTCGCAGGCAGACTGGAGCGGCTACCCGCCTGTCCACGCTGGCTGCACGGTGGAACCGGGTTGTGATGCGTACATCATGTACACGTCAGGCTCAACGGGGGAGCCGAAGGGTGTTAGGATCAGCCACGGCAACGTGCTTAACGTGGTGAGCTGGTTCCTGGAGCAACTGGGGCACGCAAGTGTAAGCCGCGTGGTGTCGATCACCAACTACACTTTCGATATTTCCGTGCTGGAGTATTTCCTGCCGCTGCTCAGCGGGGGCAGCCTGGTGATAGCCAGCGGCGAGGAGCGCAGCGACTACGGGCTTTTGAAGCAGCTGCTGTCGCGCCACCGCGCGGTTTTTTTCCAGTCGACGCCCTCGGTGCTGTCGGCCCTGGTGGGAGAAGGCTGGGAGGGCAGCTCGGACCTGGTGCTCCTGTGCGGCGGGGAGTCGATGGGTCCAAGGCTGATGGAGGATCTAGGTACCCGCAGCAGGGTACTGTACAACGTTTACGGTCCAACGGAGACGACGATCTGGTCCACGGCCTGGCGCGCGCGCGCGGGAAGCGGGCGGGTCCTGATCGGGGGACCGGTCGGCAACACGCGGCTGTACGTGGTCAACGGGGACGGGCAGCTCCAGCCACCGGGGGTCTACGGGGAGCTGTGGATAGGTGGCTCGGGTGTTTCACCAGGCTACCATAACCGGTTGCAGCTCAACGAGGAGAAGTTCGTGGCCGATCCTTTCATTGAAGGTGCAGGCAGGGTTTACCGGACAGGAGACCTTTGCCGCTGGAACAGCAACGGGCAGCTAGAGTTCCTGGGGCGCGCCGACCACCAGGTGAAGCTGCGAGGCCAGCGCATCGAGCTGGGCGAGATAGAGGAAGCGCTGCTCCGGTGCGGCGCATCCCGCAGCGCCGTGGTGGTATCGGGCGAAGAGGGCAACAAGTTCCTAGCGGGTTACGTGAGCGGGGTTCCAGAGCAAGAAGAGCCGCGTATCCGCCAGCAGCTGAAGGACCAGCTCCCGGGCCACATGGTTCCGTCGGTGCTGGTTTTCATGGTGGAGCTGCCGTTGAACGCGAGCGGCAAGATAGACCGTCGCCGCCTGCCGAGGGCAGAGCAGAAGCAGGGGTCTCCGTACCGCCCGGCCCTCAGCGCGGTGGAGATCCGCCTTTCGGAGCTGTGGAAGGAGATCCTCGAAGTGGACCGGGTAAGCCTCGACGACAACTTTTTTGACCTGAAGGGCCACTCGCTGAGTGCAGGCCTTTTGACCACCCGTATCCACAAGTACTTCGGGGTGAAGGTCAAGCTGGCCGATATATTCCGATACCCAACCCTGGGAGAGCAGTCCAGGCTGGTGGAAGCCTCTGCCGGGGAGCTTTTCTCGCGCATCGTTCCTGTTGGGGCGAGTAGTAATGGCTACGCGGTATCCCACGCGCAGAAGCGGCAATGGATACTGGAAGGCATCCAGCCGGGCTTGTACAACATGCTTCACCCGGTGATGGTAGAAGGGGAACTGGACGTGGAGATATTCCTTTCGGCGGTTCGCATGATCATCGCCCGTCACCAGGCCCTGCGCACGGTCTACGACCTAGTTGACGGGGAGCTTCGCCAGTTCGTCCTGGAGGAAGATGCAGAGGTTTTCGCCCCGCACTACCAGGACTGGAGCGGCGACGGAGAGTGGAGCGGGAAGGTGGAAGGGCGGATAGAGCAGGAGCGGCAGCATCGTTTTGATTTTTTCAAGGGCCCGCTGATCCGCAGTGGCCTGTATAAACTTTCGGCCACCCGTTTCCTGTTCGTGGTGAACATCCACCACATCAACTCGGACGCCTGGTCGATGGACCTTCTGTACCGGCAGCTGGGTAGCTATTACCAGGGGCTATTGAAAGACAGGAACTTCCGTCCTGTCCCGTTGCACATCCACTACCGCGACTACTCGGGTTGGCAGAACAGCCTTTTATCCGGCCAGGGATCTTCGCTCATGAAGCAATACTGGCATGACCAGTTCAGCGACGGGGTCCCGCAGCTGGACCTCCCCACCGACCATGCCCGGCCGGCCGTGCGCAGCTACCGTGGCGCCTCGATCCGCTACCAGTACAGCAAGGAGTTCACCCAGTCGTTGCGCGAGGCAGGCAGGCGCCATGATGCCAGCCTTTTCATCACGCTACTGTCGCTGTTCAAGATACTACTCCACCGTTACTCGGGCCAGCAGGACCTGGTAGTGGGCACCCCGGTGGCCAACCGCAACCACATCGACCTGGAGGAGCAGATAGGATTCTACGTGAACATGCTGGCCATCCGCAGCCACATCAGCGGAGAGGGTAGCTTCGCTTCCGTCGTCAGGGACGTGCGCGGTCGTATCCTCGAGTCCCACCGTCACCAGGACTATCCCTTCGACAGGCTGGTGGAAGACCTCGACCTGAAGTGGGACCTGAGCCATTCCCCGGTCTTCGACGTGGTCATGCAGCTCACCGATGCCACGGCCCCGCAGGGACACGGGCCGCAGCCATTCCGCCTGGAGAAGGTCGCCTTCAAGACAACCCACAGCCCCTTCGATTTGCACTGCAACTTCATCGATAGCAATGAAGACCTGTCTCTCAATATCACCTACAGCACCGAACTGTTTACTGAGGAGAGAATACAACGCCTATGTACTCACTTCGAAACGCTCGCCTTGGCGGCTATAAACAACCCAGCCAAGCCTATTGAAGAGCTTTATATCATGGGTAGGAAAGAAAGACAAAGTGTAGATGCATTCTCGGTCTCATCGATACACCATGAACCATCTCGCTATGGTAATATTCCTCAATTATTTCTCCGACAGGTCCGCAGCACTCCGGATGCGGTGGCAATTGTCTCCAATCAAAGAACATTAACGTATGCAGAACTCAATCGATTGGTCGATGGAATTGCAGGAAAACTGCAGAAAGATTACCAAATCGGTCGAGGCAGCAAAGCGGCAATAAAGACCGAGAGAAACCACTGGTCGGTAGTGGCAATCTTGGCGGTGATTAAAACCGGTGCGGCTTACGTTCCGATTTCCGAGGACTTCCCAATCGAACGAATTCAGTTTATCCTGGAAGACACTAAAGCACTCCTGCTAATTACTGATACGAAGATACCCGAGATTGCCCTGCCTCAACTCATCGTAACATCGATTTCAGATACGGAAGATAAGCCGACCGAAATAGACATCCAGCCCGATGACATTGCCTACGTGATGTATACTTCAGGCTCGACCGGAAAACCAAAGGGTGTGATGGTCACACATCAAGGAGTGGAGCGACTGGTCACAAGGACAAACTACGTTGACTTCAGACCGGAAGACCGCGTGTTACAATCATCAAGTATTGCATTCGATGCAAGCGTGTTTCATATTTTCGGCGCGTTGCTTAATGGATCTTCTTTACATGTCATCGATCAGGTAGATCTCCTTTCGCCTGTAAGATTTTTGTCATACGTACAGAGCCATTCGATTACTCTAATGTGTATCACCCCTACGTTATTTAACGGAATTGTGGATGAAGAGCCTTCGTCGTTTGCCTCGTTTAGAAAGATCTACATTGGAGGTGAGGCATTATCAAAAAGTCATGTCGAGAAGCTTTATAACTTACTCGGTAAAAAAGACGTCCTCGTAAATGCATACGGCCCGACCGAAGGAAGTTGTATTTCCACGTTTTACCCCATCAACGAAATGCCTTCGACATGGGCGTCAGTACCGATCGGTAGGCCAATCAACAATACAAGCATTTACATCATGAACGATAAGCTCCAGATGCAGCCGATCGGTGTGCCGGGTGAGATTATGATCGGCGGTGACGGTGTTTCAAAAGGGTACTTCAATGACCACGAGTTAACCAGACAAAAGTTTGTTCCCCATCCATTCATTGATGGTGAGAGACTCTATCGTACTGGTGACTTTGGTCGTTGGATGGATGATGGGAATATTGAGTTCATAGGTCGAGCCGACCGTCAAATAAAAGTTCGTGGTTATAGAATCGAGATTGTGGAGATCGAGCAAGCCTTACTCAAACTTGGTGCAAAGCAAGTGGCGGTCACCACCGTCAATACAAACACTGCCGGACGCAACATAATAGCCTACGTGACCGGTATGTCCGAAACCATGATTGATTCAATGAAGGAAAACATTAGCAAGATGTTGCCTTTCTACATGGTTCCCTCTGAGTTTATCCTCTTGAGTGAAATCCCACTCACACGCAATGGCAAGGTGAATCTAGGCGAGCTGACACAACGAAATCCAACGAAATCAATCCAAGCACCGTCAGAGCCTCCATTTTCAATAATTGAAAAAAAACTTGCGCTGTCGTGGAAACAAGTCCTTGGTGTTCGATGGATCGGAAGAAATGATAGTTTCTTCGATTTGGGCGGGCATTCACTTAAAGCTGCACGACTCATCGGAGTCGTGCAGAAAGACTTCGGAGTTAGGCTCGATTTGAAAGATATTTTTACCCATCTGTCATTAAAAGAGATGGCGATTAGGGTGGGAGAGATCAAGAAGAAAGCCTTCGTCAGTATTCCCGTTTCTCCAAAGATGGAAAGTTATCCGTTAACTGACGGCCAACGAAGAATGTGGATTGTGGATCAGGCATCACCCGGTAATACCGCTTATAATGTGCCATTTGCACTTAAAGTTCAGGGAAGGCTTGATTTGGAAGTCCTTGAAAAAGCGCTGGACGCAGTTGTCGAGCGTCATGAGATGCTCCGAACGAGTTTTATAACGATCGAGGGCGAGCCACGTCAAATCGTAAAGGAGCACGTGACAGGATCAGTGCAAACTAATGCCGTTGACCTGCTTGGTGCGAACCCCTCCGACGAAGATGTAATAAAACTACTGGCAGAGCATTCAATCAAACCGTTTGATCTCAAGCGAGGGAAACTCCTCACGTTAACGATCGTGAGATCTTCGCCCACTACAACGTGGGTCCTTTTAACGATGCATCATATCGTGGTTGATAGATGGTCACTCGAGATCCTTTGGAGTGAGTGGATTACGAACTACAAGGCGATACTCGAGGGAAGTCGAATCAACCTTGAACCCCTTCGGATTCAATATAAAGACTATGCGGTGTGGCGAGCCGTGCAAAACGATTGGACTGACGACAAGGAATTTTGGAAGACCAAATTCCCCATCCTGCCATCGCTCAATTTACCATTTGATCGCCCTACTACCGAAAACGACTCGATTTGCCAAAGCGAAGTGTTTCGTGTTGAAAGAGAACTGTACGAAGAATTGTCTGAAGCCTGTCGCAAGCATAAGAGTACCCTCTTTGCGGCCCTGTTAACGGCAGTCAATATTGTGCTCTACAAGTTTACTGGCCAAAACGACATAGTGGTTGGTGTTCCAATTTCCACACGCGATCATCCTGAGCTAGATGACCAAATTGGGTTCTATCTCAATACTCTACCGGTGAGGAGTGTGTTGAATGTTCAGGGTGGGGCTATAGAGAATCTTCGTGCAATCGAGTCGGTATTTTCGGAAGCAAGCAGCCATTCTTCCTACCCTTATGAAAAGATTCAAGAAGATCTTTCGCTGCTAACCCAGAAAAAAAATCTTTTTGAAGTTCTCGTGTCACTCGACAACACCGCCGAGGTAGCGGTGCCATCAAGTGTAAACGGGTTGAATGCTGAAGGGGTGCAGATTAGCTCGTCAACGCCGAAGTTTCCACTAAGCTTCTTGTTTAGCGAAAATGCAACAGATGTATCCTGTACCATCGAGTATAGTGTCGCATTCGAGCGGTCTACAATTGAATATCTCGCGGTAGGTATTGCGAATGCGTTGCATCTGATATCGAAAGATTCTTCTGAATCGATCTTGAAATTTCAAATGATCTCGCCTGAGGAAGGAACTCCATTTAGTTTGGATACCAAATTTAACGGCTGGGAGACTGATCAACCAATTGAATAGCCGAGTGAAGAACAATCCTGCGATATTAAAAAAGCATTTTGAACGATTTTGGTTAGACCGGCTGCAGAAATCTGCTCCAACGGGTTTGTTTTCAAAGTCTGTTGAGCAACGATCTGTATCGGATCCCAAGTGCTTATCTGTGGATGTTCAGGCTGAAGTCCATTCGATGCTAAATAAACGCGCTAAAGGCAATCCGTTCGCCGAGAAATTGATTCTGTTGTCTGCGCTGGGAATTACTTGCTTTAAATACTGCCGTGCGAAGAATTTTACAATAGCCTCATCAGAAAGTGTTTCATTCGATGCTGAATGCTCATTTTATCAATTTGAGTTGACCGACGGTGATCGAGTGGTGCAGATACTGGAACAAATGCGCTCGCAGGCGGAAGAGTCTCGTCGTTATCTCAATTTCCCTATACAATCCGTAATTCAGAGATACCGCCTCTTTCACAATGAGGAGTTCCCCTTCAGAGAATTGTGTTTTGAGTACTATCATGGTGATGAAACGCTTCATTCCGTTTCTGATGAGGTTGTTTTCAGGTGGCGTAGCAATACATCGTTAAAACTTGAGGTGGCTTTTGATGCCGGTGTCAAGGATGAAAGACTTATCCGGTCGTTTGTTGATTCTTACCAGCAAGTGGTTAGGTCAATCCTTCATAGTTTGGATGTCGAGGTTGGTAACTTACCGTGGGTAAGTTTACCGATGGAGAATGAAGTCTTTCGACTTTCACACAGTAGGGAGAACGTTCTTGATGCGGGTCACGTGCTTGACATAATCGATAAGGTTTGTGCGGATGCACCGGACGATCTTGCTGTGGTTGCTGGAGATGTGAGGCTCACTTATCGGGAGCTTGCAGAAAGATCAGATCTATTAGCGGGTTTGCTGCAGCAATTTGGTGTCCGCGCTGGCGACCGCGTGGTTGCATTGCTTTCGCGGTCGGAAAAGAATGTGATTGCAATGCTCGCGATCTGGAAGTGTGGAGCATTGTACGTGCCGCTAGACTATCATTTGCCTAAAGCTAGGCTCGATTTGCTTCTGAAAGACGTTGCTGGGTCGGCGGTGATCACTGAGCAACGAGTCATGGAGAAGTGTCACGTGGATGGCAATCTGATCGTATTTGAAGATATTTCTTGGGGTGACTTACAACTCGGCGTTGGCCTTAATGGATTTTCCCGACACGAATATTCCTATGTCATTTACACCTCGGGCTCGACCGGAATTCCAAAAGGAATAGTTCAAACGCATCGTATGCTCTACAACCTGATTAGGTGGCAGGAGCAATTCACGAATATCGGTTCAAAGCTCCAATTCTATCAGTATGCATCATTTACATTCGACGTGTCGATACAGGACGTGTGTTATGTGCTAAGTACGAATGGATGCTTGCACATTGCGCTAGAGGAAATTAGGTTAGACTTTAGATCTATTCACCGTTACATTGTCGAGAATGAGATTCAAGCGGTGTATTTTCCTTTTTCTGTATTTGTCAACTTCTTTGGAGTCAATAGTGTCGATGACCTCGTACTGACACCGCTAAAACATATTATTTGTGGTGGAGAGCAAGTGTTCTTGGGCAATAGTGTTCGCGATTTCATGGCACAAAGGCCTGATGTCTTTATCCATAATCAATACGGCCCTTCCGAAACCCATGTGGTTACGAATTTATCTGTAAGCGGCCCTCAAACCACAGCGTCGGCGCGTTTGCCAATCGGATATCCAGTTTCTCAAACGTCACTCTATGTACTTGATGAAAAGAAGAAAATAGTACCATTTGGCGTCAAGGGCGAGGTGTATATATCAGGGTGGAATCTTGCTGCTGGATACTGGAATATGGATGATCTTACTAGGGAAAGATTTTTCTCATTGCCGGTTGGTCCCGATCGAGTGGAAACTTTGTACCGCACGGGTGATTTGGGTGTGCTTTGGCAAGACGGTGTCCTTGAGTACTGTGGTAGGGCCGACGATCAACTAAAGATAAAGGGTTATCGAATTGAACCCGGCGAGATTCAATCGGTGATCCTCTCGCTGAGTGACATTACGGATGCGATCGCGGTTGCTCTGCCAGACCTCTCAGGTGACCTGCATCTCATACTGTATTACTCGTCTGTTACAAAAGTGGATGAGCGTGATCTTCGAAATTTCGCGGAAAGCCAACTGCCGCAGTACATGGTTCCATCTTTCTTTGTGTGGGTCGACAAGTTTCCAACAACGGCAAACGGCAAGTTGGATAAGTCGGCCTTACCAAATCCCTTCCAACAGACAAGAGTACTATTCCAACCTGATTTGTCCAATCCCATACTTAACAACCTCCACCAACTTTGGTGTCGCGCGCTCGGAGTTGCAGACGTGGGGATTGATGATGCGTTCTTTAGTTCTGGAGGCCATTCCCTGAAAGCAATCAAGCTCCTGTCCTTGATCTCGAAGGAAATGAGGATAAGTCTTGAGCTTAGTGATGTTTTTCGCCACAATACAATTAGGAATCTGGCGGACTATATCGCAACAAGCAAGAAATCTTCCCTTGAGATTAAGCCAATTGATGAAAGACAATCCTATGAAGTCTCGCATGGACAATATCGTCTCTGGGTTTTGCAGCAACTGTTGCCAGAAAATACAGCGTATAACATTTCCGCAGCGTTCGAGTTGAACGGAGTTGTGGATCTTCCACGCTTGGAACAGGCTCTGCGACTTTTGGTCGCTCGCCACGAGGTTCTTCGAACCAACATCCGCGATGTGGATGGTGAACCGTTTCTTTTTGTTGCTCGTGTTGAAACTGCAGTTCCCTCACTAGTTATTTTTACGCTTGACTCTAGTGAGCCGGAGGAAACGTGGCAGAGGATAGCCAACGATAATGCAAATTTCCGATTCAAATTGGAATCGGGGCCACTTTTAAGGATCGCAGCGATAACCAACAGGGACTCGAGGACAGTTCTGAGTATCACGATTCATCACATAATAGCTGACGCTTGGTCGCTTGAAATAATCTTCGAAGAATTACTCGAATACTACTCACGGTTGGCCAGCAATCAATATTTTATACCCGTGCCTCTTGAAATCCAATTTAAGGACTACGCGGCATGGCAACGCGAGTTGGTTCGCAATGAGGAACTTCGAGAAGCAAAATCATATTGGATTGATCGATTTAAAAGCCCGTCCCCAGCGCTCATAATTTCGTCGAAATACAATCGTAACAAGACTCTTCGAGGAAAGACTTTTGTGCGACCCTTGCCAACTGCCCTAGCTGATGGGTTGAGCGTTTTGTCGAAGAGTAATGGTGCCAGCACATTTATGAGTGTTCTGGCGATTTCGGATATCCTGCTATCTAAATATACAGGGGAAAAGGATATCACAGTGGGTATACCAGGTACGCCAAGGTCAAATCCACAGCTTGCACAGCAAGTTGGATTTTATGTGAATACCCTCCCTCATCGCTGTATTGTTCGTGATGATCGAACATTCTTGCAGTTTCTATCGGATGTGCGGGGGGTTACGCTTGACGCTTTTAGATTCCAACATTACCCGATCGACCAACTAATGCTTGACCTGAAGTTCGAAGGCGGATCGGTAGCCAACGACTTTTTTAATGTGATGGTCAACTATCAGAACGTGGACGACCAGTTTGAGTGGAAAATGCCCGGAGTAAACATCAAAAGCTTTCCTCAAGATATAAACTCCAGCAAGTTTGACCTCACCTTCACAATCATTGAGGAGAAAACGGAAGTTTTCGTTGCCATTGAGTATAGTGTAGATCTTTTTAGTGACGACGAAATCAAGGTGTTGTCGTCTCGATTTATTCATCTTTTGCGGCAGATTTGTCAAGACCCATCGATCACAATCGGCCGATTGCAACTAGCCAATGAAGATGACCGCAAACAGGTAACGAAATGGTGCGAAGGAGCGATTGGTTCTCCATCCGTTGGTTCCGTCGTTGATAGGTTCCGGATGCAGGTCAAGTCTGATCCCATCAGGCCGGCGATCTGTTGTGGGACGAAAGTCGTATCCTATGCTGAACTAGAAAGGCATTCCGAAGAAATGGCCATTCGTTTGCGAGATGTGTACGATCTCAAAAGGGGAGATGTAGTAGCGATCGATGTTGGAAGAAATGAAAACATGATCTTGGGTGTCCTTGCCATTCTAAAAAGTGGCGCTGCGTACCTTCCAATTTCTCGGGACTATCCAGCTAAGCGCGTTTCTTTGATGTTAGAGGAAACTGCGGCTAAGGTTGTAATTGTTGATAGGGATGATCAGACTTATTCAATCCCTTATTTCGACGTTAGGTTTAATCAGGGTGGGGTTAAGTCAGTAGCAACTAGTGTTAGCATTACCGCCGATGATAGCGCGTGTATCATGTACACCTCTGGGTCAGGTGGGGTGCCCAAAGGTGCGGTCATTACGCATCGAGGAATAATACGTCTCGTGGTAGATACAAATTACTGCGATTTTTTACCTACCGATCGTGTCCTTCAAGTTTCAAACTTTGCGTTCGACGGGAGCACCTTTGATATCTTCGGTGCGTTGTTAAATGGTTCGTGCCTTCATCTCGTTGATCGCGAGAAAGTCCTCGACATTGATTTTTTGAAACTGTACATTGAATCTCAGAATATTAATGTCGCCCTTTTTCCGACTTCTCTTTTCAATAGAGTCGTTGAGCAAATTCCTGAAGTGCTAAAGAATTTCACGCGGATTTATTTTGGTGGGGAAGCCGCTTCTATTCCCCATGTCAAAACCGCCACCGAATGTATCTCCGCTAACTGTCGACTGATAAATGCTTATGGTCCTACGGAAGGCACCGTGATATCAACCTCCTATACGGTCGCTAAGGATGATGATTTACAGCAAGTGCCCATTGGTAGACCAATTAGCAATACGTCGGTTTATATCGTAGATGAAGGGTTGAATTTGCAGCCCCTTGGGATCGTCGGAGAGATATGTATTGGCGGTGAAGGAGTTGCCAAAGGATATGTTAATCAACCGGAGCTTACTGCAAAGTCTTTCATCTCGTCGCCATTCAGGAAGGATGATATTCTATATAAGACGGGTGATATGGGGCGTTGGCTCCCCGATGGTACTATCGAGTTCTTCTACCGTAAAGATGGGCAAGTTAAAATAAGAGGATATCGGGTGGAATGTGGTGAGGTGGAGCAAGCAATATTTAAGTATGGAGTGTCTCAATGTGCAGTCTTGCCGTCTACGCGTGCGGGAAGCCATGATAAATTTCTCGTAGCGTTCGTTGAAGGCCTTTCCGAGGAAGAACTTGAACGATTGAAGGACCATTTACGAAAAACGCTCCCTAATTATATGATTCCGTCGACTTTCCATATTGTAAACAAGTTTGAGCTCAATCAAAATGGAAAGGTTGACCGTGCAAGACTCTTATCCTTAGCGATACAAGGCCAGGACGAAAAGTTTAAGGCACCAGCGACGGAGTTGCAGCAAAAGATGGCAAAGGTCTGGTTAAGCACGCTAAAGGTGAATAGAGTAGGCGTAGATGATAACTTCTTTGAACTTGGGGGCAACTCACTATTTGTGATCAAGACGATCAGCGAAATGAATCGAGAATTGGGTTGGAGTTTTAAGTACACGGACTTGTACAACTTCCCAACCATAGCTCAATTGTCGTCATTGGTTGATTCTGTTGCCTTGCGTTCTGAGACTGATCGTGAGATAGTTGATTTTGATTTATAGGAGATGAATAGTTTGAGGACAGTAGTTATTTTCCCAGGGGGTGGATCCCATTATAGTGGTATGGGAAAAATATTTTATGAACAATATCCAGTCTTTCGCGACGTGATGGATCACGCATGTGATATTCTCGGGTGGGATCTTCGCGTGCTTGCTTTCAATGGTTCCGAGGAAGAATTGGCAGCAATGAAGTCTCACCCTGTAATTTTTGCGATTGGGGTTGGGATGTATAAGGTCCTATTGCAACAAAGCCGCGTTTCACCTATCGCATTGGCCGGTCATAGCCTTGGAGAGTATTGCGCACTGGTTTGTGCAGATGTCTTGAACTTTGAAGATGCACTTAATGTGGTTGCCCGTAGGGTTGACCTACTTTCGCGAACAGGAATTGAGCACGAGGGGCAAATGATGGCAGTGAATAAGATCGATGCTACTACCGTCGCCAATATTCTAGAGAAACTGCAGGTGCAAGGTCACAAGGTTTACATATCAAACTATAATTCGCCGTACCAAGTTGTACTCTCGGGGAATCGCAAAGGCATTAATGCTGCTGAAGAAGCTTTGGCCTCTGTCAATGCCCAGCTTTTTGTTTTGCCCATACCCACATGTTCCCATTGCCCTCTCCTGTTAGATGGAGTGGATTATTTCAAATCTGTCCTTTCACGGATTGAATTCGGTGAACCAACCATACCGGTTTACTCAAACCTTACCGGCAGGCCGTACCAGGGTGGGGAAGAGGTTCGCCAATTGTTACCGCAACATCTATTAACAACTGTTTTTTGGGAGGCGAGCATTCGGAACATCCAACGCCTTGGTGTCGACTTTTTCGTTGAGTGCGGCCCAGGTGAAGTGTTATCGAAACTCAATGGTCACATAGTGCCGACGGAAGAATCATTTTCGTACGACAATAATTATTACCGCGGTTTGTTTCATGATTACTGTAGCGCTTGGCATGCAGACGTACAGCAAAAGGAAAAGAACAAGTTGCTGATGGAGACGATTTCATTCAACGTGACAGATTCAATAAAAACGTCCTATCACCAATGAATTACCGCGACAACGATATCGCAATTATTGGTATGTCGGGAAGGTTTCCGGAGGCGGATAATCTCTATTCCTTTGCTGACAATCTTCGGAATGGCAGAGATAGCGTTAGGCCATTGTCCGCTTCTCGGATGAACGCAACATCGCTCGTGCCCGGTCGAGATTATAAGGTCTTTGCTTTTATGGAAAACATCGATCGGTTTGATAACGAATTTTTCCATGTGGTACTGGGTGAAGCAAACTTCATGTCCCCGCATCAGCGTATCCTGTTGGAACTTACGCATGAGGCATTAGAGTCTGCAGGCTACACTAAGTCGATGTTGGCGGGGTATCGTACATCTGTGTTTGTATCTTCCAATCCATCCGATTATTTCAGGCTTGCTAAGGATTTCAATCCATTACTGGTCACGGGTAATATCTCCTCAGTTCTGGCAGGAAGGATCTCCCGCCACTTTGGATTTACCGGGAATGCCGTGCATGTGGATACTGCGTGCTCATCATCGTTGGTTGCACTCCAAATTGCATATCAGGAGTTGATCTCTAGGAAGTGCGACCTATCGATCGTAGGTGGAATCAACCTAAGTATTTTTCCAACACTTGGTAAAGCTGACCGCGAATCAGGTATCACCTCGGAAGAAGGACGTTCGAAGACTTTTTCAGACCGTGCGGACGGCGCTGGCCTTGGAGAAGCAGCTGCGTGCGTATTGCTAAAGCGCGTAGATCGAGCAATCGCTGACAAGGATAATATTCTTGCCGTGATTAGGTCTATCGCTGTCAACCAAGATGGTGCTCGTAGTAGTACGCTCTCCGCGCCAAGTAGCATTGCTCAGGCTGAAGTGATCACCGAAGCGATCCAGCTGGCTGGTGTTGACGCGGAGTCGATTTCTTATGTTGAAGCCCATGGTACCGGCACATTGCTTGGAGACCCGATTGAAATGGAAGGTCTTCGATTGGCGTTTGCGAACTTCACAGAGAATAAGCATTTCTGCTACATATCTGCACTTAAGAGTAACATTGGTCACTGTGATAATGTTTCCGGCCTCGCCGGCCTTGTCAAGGTTGTTTTGTCGATGCGATCGCAAGAACTCTATCCATCGATCAACATGGATGCGCCAAATCCGATGATCGATTTTCAGGACTCACCCGTTGTAGTGAATACCCAGTTGCGAAAATGGGAGAGTTTTGGGCGCCCAAGATTGGCGGGCTTAAGTTCATTTGGTATTAGTGGAACCAACTGTCACACAATCGTTCAAGAATATGTGGCTCCTTCCGTTACCTACGCCCGACGTCCTCACATCATTTGCTTGTCGGCGAAAAGCAAACAGTCTCTGTTTAGCTATCAATCGAAACTAAAACAGTTCTTGGTGCGCAATCCGAAAGTGCACCTTGAAGAAGTGAGTTTTACCTTGAATTGCGGAAGAGATCATTATAGCGTTCGTCGGTCCTTCGTCGTCGAGACGATCGAGCAATTGATTGATCAACTCGATTGTCAAGACATGCCGGAACCGGTTGCCCCGCCGGAGACTCTGTGGTGGTTATTCAGTGATAGCAGAGTTGTATCGGATGAGATGTTACAGGAATTGAGTCAGTCTATTCCTGTTTTCGGCAAATCTTTCCGCGAATGTTTGTCTGGGTTTAACACAAACGGAAATGCCGTAAAAGACTTCGCATATGGCGTGGCTATGTACAAGTTGATGGAAGAGCTCAAACTACCAGTTAAGTTCATCACGGGTGTAGGCGTTGGTAAACAGGTTGTATCCTTTTTGCTTGGGAAATCGGATTTGAAGGGTGTCAACTTAGTAGAAGATGGTAAGTCAGTTCCAAGATGGAGGGAGTTTATCCAACAGCGTCTTTCAAGGGCCAACTCGCTGGTTGTTGAAACTGGCTCGTGTTCGAACCAATATCAGCTCCTACTCGCCCAACGTGTTGACGAAAAGTTTGAGGCTTTCGGTGTGGTCGAGCACCCGTCCTTACGAGGGCTGCTGGAAGGCCTGTCGAAACTTTATGTGGCTGGGTACACGCCAGACTGGCGGGGGGTGTACAATGGATGCCCCCGAAGGATCGACCTTCCTACTTATGCGTTTGACAAGAACCGTTGTTGGCTAGATTACCCGGCCCCCGAAGGGTCGTGGTGTCATGAACTTATGTGGCAAGAGTTGGCAGGGGCAGTTATTGAGGTTGTTCCCACAACTTTTATTGTCATTGGCGATAACGAGGCCGCTTTATCCATAGAAAACGGTTTGAAGAAGGCGAACCAAAACACCATACTAGTAGATCACAACTTCAGACTCAGACACGATACCGACGGCACGGAATTTAATTGGAATGATGAAAGATTTTTTAAAGAGCTGGTTCGATATCTGACGAGTGTTGTCGCTGGCAGACTAACCTTTGTGCATACTCGGTCGGGTAATAATCCAACGCGGTCGTTGCACGAAGATTTGCATCAAAGCTTGTTTTCAGTCATGCTGCTGGTGCAGGCTCTTGAATTTGATCTTCCGAAGAGCCGATTGATCGTCGTGACGAAAAACGGTGGCAATATCAATAGTGAGGATAGAATAGTTTATCCGACCTCAACGTCGGTATTTGGTTTCCTAGCTGGAGTTAAGTCGGAATGGCCTACGCTTTCCATGAAGTGTGTGGACATCAACGAGTCAACGGCTGTGCAATTATTGATTGATGAGATGCAGATCGCGGACGATCATTTAGTGGTTGCATTGAGAAAGTCAAAGAGATACGCAAGGTCATTCAAAATTGCGGAAAGACGTGAGCCATTCAAGTTGAAAGCTGGCGGGATTTATCTTGTGAGTGGCGGAAGTAGTGGTATTGGATTGCAGGTGCTGAAGGGTCTCGCTCCTTATAAGGCAACCTTCATTATTGTTGGTCGGCGAAGTTTACCACCCAGGAGTTTGTGGCGATATGTCACGGAACAAAATGATCCACAACTTGCGCAAACAATTCGTGACTTTCTCTGGGTGGAAGGGCAGGGATCAAAGGTCTTTTACTACTCTTCAGACGTGTCGGATGACCTCAAGATACCCACTATTCTTAGAGAGGTGAAAGAACGGTTTGGAGATGTTAACGGCGTGATGCATGCGGCAGGGATCGGGGGTGCTCTGCGCCTCGGCCGCCATTCGGTAGAGTCATTTGAAGAGGTTCTGCTCCCCAAGATTTATGGCGTCGAAAACCTATACAGACATTTGGATGCTTTAAAACTCGATTTCTTTATTTGTTTTTCTTCATTGAATGCTATTGTTGGCGTCGAGAGAGAGAGTAATTATTGTGCAGCAAACGCTTATCTCGACGGCTTCTCTGCTATGTTGAATGCAAACGGAATCCGAGCATCAACAGTCAGGTGGCCTTTTTGGACTGAAACGGGTATGGGACATCGCTTGCGCCCCTACGAAGATTCAGATGTCGAAGAAATGATCTCCATAACAAATGATGAAGGGCTGCGATTGTTGCAACAGATACTGTTTGGAGGTTATACGGACCTTTTGATTTCCAAGGCCGACCCGTTGGCGCTTCCGAAAAATGTGTATTTCGTCTCAAAAGGTGCAAGTAGTAAGGCGAATGTCCCAAGCATTAAAAAGACAAGAGCATTTACCGAAACGGCTGAAGACGAAGAATATAAGACACTCGAAGAGTTATTAATTGCAATTTGGAAGAGGGTATTATCCAAATCTAATGTCCTAGCCACTGATAATTTCTTTAAGATCGGTGGTCATTCGCTTTTGGGAATCCAGGTAAGGAACCAGATTGAGAGAAAGACAGGTATTCGCTTAGAATACCGAGACATCATGGAAAATCCTTCGGTGGAAAGTCTTGCTGCAAGACTTCGTTCTTTGCAAGGTGATCATCGGCCTTCAGGGAATAAAATAGTCCCAGCCCCAGTGAGTGAATTGTACCCTGTATCGGAAGGCCAACGCACCTTGTGGGCTGCGCATTATTCCGAAGACAGGAATTCGATTTACAATGTATGTCTTGCCTATCACGTTGCAATCAAGATTGAACCCAAGGTATTGACCAACGCTGTACGCATGTTGATCGAGCGACACGAGATACTGAGAACAAAGTTTGCCATGCGTGATGGTGAGATTTTTCAGAAAGTATGTAGTGTCGACGAGGTCAACGTGCCAATTGAGTATCCGACCGAAAGTGACATGGATTACATAGAAACTGGTCTCAAGCTTCCTTTCATGCTCGACAGCGGTTTGCTCATGAGGATTTGGGTCGTCGATAAGGGCCACGCGTCTACCCTTGTCGTTATCTCTGTGCATCATATCGCGTTTGATGGATGGTCCGCAAAAATCCTCATGCCCGAGTTAATTGAGATTTATGCAGCCTTAGTAAGCAATAGGCAACCGGATTTGGTACCGTTATCAATTCAGTACAAGGACTATGCTTACTGGGAGCAACAGCGGTCAGGCGAAGAAAGGTCCGCCATCGGCAAGGCATTTTGGTACCAATATTTAAAGTCGCTTCCGGCCCCAATTTCGCTAGCTACTGATTTTGATAGACCCGATAACAGAAAGGGCGCTGGTAAAATTGTTCGCTTTAGCCTTTCGTCGTCCTCAAAAAAAGGACTAGATAGAATTTCGCAGGCAGAAGGGGTAAGTAAGTTCAGCATTGGTTTGACGTTGCTTCAACTACTTCTGTACCGTTACACGTCGCAGCAGGATTTTTTTATCGGAGTGCCAAGCACCCTTCGGCAGGTGCAAGATCTTGAAAACCAAATTGGATATTATGTGAGCATGCTACCCGTGCGATGCCAATTGAAAGCAAATGACAATTTTTATGACGCATTGTATCGAACTCGCGATGTGGTGAATGAATTGCAGGCGCACCAGAGCTATCCGCTGAGTAGGGTAATCAAGGATCTGGGCATTACGCGCGAAATTGGTCGGAATCATCTGTTCGATGTAACCTATTCGTATGAGCATGAGGTAGATCATGGAGAAGCCGCATCGGCACCAGTCGTCGAAACTGTTGACTTTTTGGCTGTCAATAGCAGGTATGATCTCGAGTTTAATTTGGTCGAAATGCCAAATTCTTTGTCTGGGAATGTAATATATGATACCGCACTTTTTGCGGAAGAGACGATACAAGAGATGATTATACATTATAGAGCGCTGGTTGAGATTGTTACACTAACCCAAACGATAGATAGCATGCCCATTGTTGGGGGGGAGTCGAAAAAGCGGAGTATAGAAAGTGAAATTGACTTTGATATTTAAAAGAATGCGATTGTAATATGGAAGGACCGCTTTCTAAAAAGCTTAAGGCTACGCAAAGGGAAAACGCACGTACGTTGAGGTACTGGACTGAGGAACTTCGGCATCCAGATAACTTACACCCGACGCTCTCTGGCTGTGGCCGGCTTTCATCCTCGTTCGTCTATAACCTTCCAATAGAAGTGAGTGACAAGCTATTGAAGTTAAGTGTTCGTAATGATCGGTCGCTACAGGTAATTCTGATCAGTTTGGTGTCGCTGCTGATAAGCAAATTTAACCAGTACGGTCGGTTTAATATTGGAGTAATTCATGAAGACGGGTTTGAGACGAATTTTCAACCGGTCGTTGTCTTTACTGAGAGCGTCGTCTCATACAAGGATTTTTTGCTTAAAACAAGGGCGCAATTCCAGACGTCCGAATCAATTGGATTTGTGGACCTTGAATCCCTGCTGAATGAATCGAACGCGGCAAGCTCAGATGAACTCTTTCCTTTGATGTTGTTTTTTGGTCACGAGCTTCCGCTCTGGACTAGTAAAGTAGACCTTCCGATCGTACTGCAGTTTGATCGACGCGATAATCAAGGGATAGATTTGGTGCTCCATGACAACGGTAGCCTTATTCCGGATCCGAGGTCGTTGCTATCTGGTTTGTCCCACTTAATGTTTCAAGCGACGGAGAACCTGTCTACACTTTGCGGAAGCTTGCAGGTGGTGACTGACAGCCAGTTCAAAGAATTGAGGCGTTTTTCAAAAGGTAAGGATGCAACACTGCGTTGGGAAAGCCTTCCGGTAATGTTCGACCGAAACGTTGCTGAATCGCCGGGTGCAACCGCGGTTGTGGATGATGAAGGGGAAATGAGCTACCAACAGCTGAGTGATTTGTCGACTAATATTTCTAATCATCTTCAAGAGGGGTTTAACGTGAGAAGGGGTATGCGCATCGCTGTGATCTGCAGGCGGGGTCGTTACCATGTGGCTTCAGCTTTGGGTATTGTGAAGGCAGGCGCGTGTTTTATTACGATAGACCCTTCACTGCCGGCCGAAAGAATTCAATATATGATTGAAGACAGCGGCGTTGCTCTAATAGTTCAAACGACCGGCCTTGCTGTTTCCCTCGGTTCTGTTCGCGCTTGGAATGTTGACACCCATGTTTGGAACGAAACACTAGGGACTATTGTCGATCGTCCCCGGGCCGATGATGCTGCGTACATCATTTATAGTTCTGGTACTACGGGTAAGCCTAAAGGTGCTGTCATTACCCATCGTGCGATCGTGAATATGCTGAGTGACCAGACCGCCATGCTTGACATTAATAGTCAGGACCGCATTCTACAATTTGCATCTGCATCCTTCGATGCGTCGATATTTGAGATATTCGTCGCACTGGGTTCCGGTGCTACGCTGGTAACAACAAATGAATTGACGATTGCTGATCCAGTTCTATTTACCGCGTTTGTCGCTGCTGAAAAGATTTCGTGCATGTTGTTGCCACCGGTTTACTTGGCACAACTCGATAAGCAAGCATTTCGAAATGTTAGATTGATTGCTGTGGGAGGCGAGGCGCCAAATGTATCCGATCTCAGGTTGCTCAAGGAGGTAGGTGTTCAAGTCTTTAATCTATATGGGCCCTCCGAAGCAGCAGTTATTACGTCCGGCCACCCCATAGATATTGAGGTGACATCACCCGTGCCGATCGGTACGCCCATGCATAATACACAATACTATGTATTGAATTCTGACTTAAATTTTCTTCCTACGGGTGTCAATGGTGAACTCTACATCGGCGGGTTGAATGTAGGAAATGGGTATGTCAATCAACCGGAGCTTACCGCCTCTCGTTTTGTGCCCAATCCATTCGATGGTGGCACGATGTATAAGACCGGGGATGTTGCGTGCTGGTTGCCAGACGGACTAGTGGTCATAAAAGGGCGTACAGATGACCAAGTAAAGATACGGGGCTACCGAATTGAATTACTCGAGATTCAAACACACTTGTCAGCAGTTGAAGCTGTGAAGGAGTGTGCGGTTATCGCCGACGCGGAATCAACCGGTGGTCACGTCATACGCGCGTTCTTTACTTCAGATTCAGCATTGTCAAATAATTTTCTGCGCGACTCACTAGCGAGATTTATGCCTGGGTACATGGTGCCTTCGACGTTTTGCCAGGTGCCGCGATTGCCGATGAATCATTCCGGCAAGGTTGACAAGGTCGCCTTGTTGAAATTGATGAGGGAAAAAATTGAGGCCGATTTGAGTGGCGACACCACCGATGCCAATGAGATAGAGGTTGAAATTCGGGAGATATGGAAATCGGTGCTTGGAAGATCCATTGGTTTGAGTGAGAACTTCTTTCGCGCTGGCGGCGATTCGATTAAAGCCATCCAAGTCGTTTCCCGATTGATAGAAAAAGGCTACACGGTTCGCGTACGCGATGTATTTGCAAATCCGACGGTCAGGTCACTCGCCATCGCCGTCGGTGTTTCGAAAACCGCTATTAATTCCAGATCGGTAGTGGGTAACGTTGTGCTTTCTCCGATCCAGAAGTTTTTCTTTGATCAGTCACCGGCCGAACCATGGCATTTCAATCAATCGATGATCATTTCACTAAAAAGGAAATGGCATCGGGATGCTCTGTTAGATGTTTTGCAACGACTTGTGGATCACCATGATGCGTTACGCATAGTGTTTAATACCGACAGTGAATCCGTTGTTCAATTTAATCGAGATGTTCCGGGTAGTGTTTGGTTGGGTGAAGTCGACATTCAGGCGGCAGCCGATACTGTTTCCTTTATTACAAAGACGTCAACCACTTTCCAGCAGTCTCTTTCGTTAGATGGAAACCTAGTGCGCTTTGATCATTTTATTGGTGCACAGGAATACCTCGCAATTACAATTCATCATTTAGTAGTTGATGCGGTTTCATGGGGCATAATACTTTCAGATCTGGAACGATTGATGATTGCGTCTGCCAGTAAGGTCTCGTGTCAACTGCCTGCGAAATCCGCATCATGGCAGGAGTGGACAAAAGCAATTAGTGAGCAGCCGGTTAGGCTGTATAAATCTGACATCGTATTCAGGTTACCCACAGATAGTCGCTTTGGTTCACTGGTTGGAGATTGTGGAATCGATGCGTTTGAACTTGATGAGACTTGGACGAATGCCTTTGTGAGTGAAGTTGGAAGGGCATTTAATTGCACCGTTGAAGATGTTCTTTTAGCTGGTTTTTTTCAGGCAGTCTTCAGTGTGTGGGATATTAACCAGTGTAGCGTTGCTGTAGAAACTCATGGGCGGTTTGACCACCTGGGGCTCGATGTTTCGCGAACTGTCGGATGGTTCACCGCGTTGTTCAACGTTAATGTCAGTAAGGTTGATGTTATAAGTGACAATTCGGCTATCATTTCTATCAAAGAAAAAATTCGCGAAAGCAAAGCATTTGCCTTTGAACAAATGCACCGGCTGTCACAAGGTGAACATGACTCGGAACGCCCGTCGATTTTGTTTAATTATCTCGGAGCCGTTGCAGATGGTAGTTACCAAGAATTCGAGCTATCCGGTATTGATACTGGACCCGTGATGAGTGGGCGCCGGAAACGTTGGTACGACCTTGAGGTCACTGGAGTGATAAAAGGCGGAAGGTTGGTTTTTGGTATAGTCTATCCCAAGCAATATTTCGATCAGAACGTTATATCACGATTGTTAATCGGCGTCAAAGAGAACATTGTTCGCCTGTGTCAGTATGCTGCTGAGTCGCCCGTTCAGCTAACTCCTTCTGATCTGACTGCTAAGGAATTCGATAGTTCCTTGCTGAGACGATTGCAAGGTCAATTCCCCGACATCGAGGATGTTTATCCCCTGACGCCAATGCAGGAGGGTATTTTTTATCATCATCTGCTTAATAGCAAAGGCGGCTATTACTTTACCCAACTTGGCTACACGTCGGAAGCAAGAATCGCGATTGATCATTTGGATCGGGCCTTTCGCGCTGTTGTAGAGCGTCATGAAGTCTTACGCACCCACTTCATTCAAGATGCATCGGGCAAACCGTTTCACCTCGTCCGAAGAGACGTGACGGCAGAATTTAAGGTGGATGATATTTCTATGTTAGATGAAGCCGAAGCTTTCGAATTTATCCGTAAGGCGACTCGGGATGATAGACAGAGAAATTTCGATTTGTCCCGTGATCTTATGATGCGATTCAGGGTGTTCGAAATGAAAGGTGCGCGTTCCTATCTGCTTTGGACCTATCACCACATTATTCTCGACGGGTGGGGACTGAATATCTTGGTGAGCGAGATGATGAAGAAGTACGTGGCGTTAGTTGAAGGTATGTCTTGTGAATTTGATGAAGCCCCTGCTTATCGCAACTACATACGTTGGATCAACGATCACAACGTTGAAGCGTCATATCTTTATTGGGAGAAGTACCTGTCCGGGTATTCTCCGAAGCCTTTGTTGCCTGTTTCGAACCGAAGAAGTGATCTGGTCGATCCCTTCAAGCGCAAAGATAAAAGTATTGTAATTGACGCTGAAACGACGGCAAAGTTTAATGCTAAAGGTAATGAGCTTGGTGTTACATCCAATGTGCTAGTCCAGGCTTTATGGAGTATGCTCCTCTCCCGGTATAGTGGCGAAAAGGATGTTGTTTTTGGGACAATTGTATCGGGACGACCTTCGGAGTTGCCGCAGATGGAATCAATGGTCGGGTTGTTTATCAATACGGTGTGTGTTCGTGCATTTATTGATCCGACCGACATGTTTGCTGCGTTGGTGAAGAGAATGAGCGAAAGTGTGATCGAAGCGGAAACGCACCAGTATTGTTCGTTAGCGGAGATACAATCACGGATTCAGTCGACCACCGCGTTATTTGACCATATCCTGTTGTTTGAGAATTTCCCAGTTGCTAATACCATCCAAACTTCGGCGATGGCAATGAATTCCGCC
This sequence comes from Cyclobacteriaceae bacterium, assembly GCA_044226825.1. Taxonomy (GTDB): domain Bacteria; phylum Bacteroidota; class Bacteroidia; order Cytophagales; family Cyclobacteriaceae; genus ELB16-189. The sequence continues at coordinate 269,428 of JBGAGH010000005.1, read as the reverse complement.
ATGCAGCACACTGATGTATTCGACGTGAATAACTATCCTTTTACCCTTGTTGTTGTTCCAGGTAATAGCCTTCACGTTAGAATCAACTTCAATGACGATGTGTATGACGACATTGTTGTTGATCAGATTTTACTTCAAATTGAAAATTGCGTTCGAATGATCGCGAATGGTGTCGGGGCGACCATTGGGTCAATGATGTCGTTACCGTCGCCGCTTATCGCCGAGATTCTGGTGAAAAGTGGAGATGAAGTAGTCGACATCAAGACAGAGTCTATTCCGAAGCTTTTCCGGCGTGTCGTTAGCCGTTATTCGACACACCTAGCGCTTTCGGACATTGAGGGCAATGTTACTTACTCTCAGTTGGATGAAAAGACGGACCATCTTGCTAAGGTTCTTAAGGTTAAGGCCGGGGTTGGGCGTGGCGATGTGGTTGCAATCCATCTAGATAGGTCAAATTCCGCAATCATTTCGATTCTTGGCGTGTTAAAGGCGGGCGCCACATACTTGCCACTCGATACATCTTGGCCTGACGAAAGGAAACAGTTTGTCTTAAAGGATGCCGGGGCGGTCGCTATGATTTGCACATTCGGCGACTATCCGTTGTTCAATCAGTATTCGGTTAAGCTGCTGGCGATTGACATGGTGATGGACTCGCAGATTCCATCTGGCAATATTGATGACAACATAGAAGGGGAGGATGTTGCGTACATCATTTATACTTCTGGATCTACAGGCAACCCTAAGGGTGTGCCAATCACGCATCGAAGCAATATCAATATGGCTTTGGACCAGATCAAGCGGTTCGGTATCGAGGCGGATCAGCGTGTATTGCAGTTTGCCCCGCTCTTTTTTGATGCTAGCATTTATGAATGGTCGATCGCCCTCTATTCTGGTGCAACATTGTGTATTGCTCCCGATAGCGTCGTTAAAAACCCTGAGGCATTCGTCGAATATGTCGAAGTAAAAAGTATAGATATGGTTACGTTGCCGCCGCCGTTCTTTAATCTGATAAAGTTTAAGGACAAGTGGCCGCGCGTAATCGTTCAAGCTGGATCCTTACCAGACGCACAGTTGGCTGTGTCGGCGGCATCCCATACTCGAGTTTTTAATGCGTATGGCCCAACCGAATGCGCGGTTTGTTCTACTGTTTTTGAAATTGATCCGCACGATTCCTACGCAAGGATCCCGGTGGGACGACCGGTCGCGAATAATTCAACTTATGTCCTCGACGAAAAGATGAATGTTCTTCCAATAGGAGTAGAGGGAGATATTTATGTAAGCGGCGACAACGTTTCATTCGGGTACATCGGTGCCGCTGACGATAGAAATTCAGCGTTCATGCCGGATCCTTTCAAGCCAGTAAGGAGAATGTATCGCACAGGCGATCGTGGCCGATGGCTCCCCGGATATCAACTGGAATTCCGAGGCCGAGTCGACAGGCAAGTAAAGCGTCGTGGATATCGCATTGAACTCGCAGAAATTGAGGGTGCACTTAGCAGGGTTTCCGGTATCAGCCATTCTGCGGTTACGCTTAAGTTTAAAGACGCAGAGCCCTTTGTCATTGCTGTTGTCGTAACCGGCGATGCAATTGATGAACGAATGCTGCGGGATCGGTTGGCAAAGCATCTACCGACCTACATGTTGCCTGATCGCTTTGTTATGGCCACGAGCCTCCCAGTTACACCCAATGGAAAGGTTGACTACGCCGCCCTTGCTGAGTTGGATGGGCTTCTGTCGCATGTTCAGGATCGTAAAAAACCAGTTAATGAGATTGAATCGACGCTGTACTTACTGTGGAAAGAAAATCTTGGACACGATAATTTTGGAACAAAGGATAAATACTTTGAGTCTGGCGGCAACTCCCTTTCGTTGATCAGATTGCATGCGAAAGTTCGGGAGCTCTTCCCCTCAGTTTTAGTGACGGATATCTTTCAATACAACACGATTGCCGATATGGCCACTCACATTTCGACGATCAAAAGCGATGGTTTGAATTTGAAACGCATACCTGGCAATGTTGTACCGGCAGAATTCTTGGTTCCATCTCGTATGGCAAATAATATCTTTTCGTTCGTGGTGACGAAAGGGAATTGGACGCTGGTCAGGGGCGAGTTGCAGCTCGATAGCACCTCCAATGACGATGACCTTTTAATATCGCTATTTTCTTTTGCGATATCAGAGTCTATTCACAGTCAATTGGTAAAGCTTTGTCTTTTGGACTATACGGGTAGGAACATGCTCGGTGTGGTAGAGATTGACTTTGCTGATATCAGTTCGCGAGAAGCGTTGATTGAAAATGTTCGGTCGCAACGGTTAGCTATTATTTCTGGAGGCGAGAAGCTGGATCTCTCGCATGGAGTTAACGGAACATCCGAAAACGGGGAAATAAGTTTTGCGTTCTGGCCCGCAGTGATGAAGGCTGAACGCGGATTCAAGCAGGCGGATGTGGTTCTTCATTACTGCAAGCTCGCGAATGGAGATGTGGTACTCACGCTTGAGTGGAATACCAAGTTGCTTGATAGTGCTGCCATGACAGGGTTGGGCGAACGACTTCGAAATATAGTGTTAAACATTGATCAACCTGCACAATGAAAGTTGCATTACTATTCCCCGGACAAGGCCCGCAGTATCCGGGCATGGGAAAAAGGATCTATGATGTATTTCCAGATGCTGGGCGCATCTACGAGGAGGCGAGCGACTACTTGGGTTATAGCCTCGAGGAAAAGACGTTTTCATCGACATTCGAAGAGATATCTGAAACCAAATACGCACAACCTGTTTTGGTTGTCGGGGGGTATGTCGCAGCCAGGTACTATTTAGATGTCTTAGGTGTTTCTGTTTCTCCTGCATATATGGCAGGGCATTCAATGGGTGAGATTACTGCTCTTTTGAGTGCCGGCGGGCTTACGTTAAAAGACGCAGTATTTCTAGCGGAGAAACGGGGAGAACTCATGTCGAGAGCTACATCCGTAAACGGCGGCGCGATGGCAGCCTTAAAGGATTTCAGTTCGAAAAGAGTTGAAGAGCTTTGTCGAAGCGTTTCATCAGATCGAAGGTACGTTGGGGTTGCCGCCTTTAACACGTCATCACATACTGTTATTACTGGCAATCAGGACGCTGTAAACGAAGTTTTGGAGTTATGCAGCCAAGAAGGCGCGATAGCCATTCCGTTGAATATAACCGTGGCCTCACATTGCCCTCTGATGAAGGATATAGTCGACGAGTTTTATGTGGCGACCTCGTCTGTTGATATCCGTGAAACGCTGCAGCCAGTTTATTCTTGTCTCACAGGAAATCTCTATAGAAGTCGAAGCGAGATCTCAAATGGGTTGGCCGTCCAACTCGTCAATCCGGTTCGGTGGATTGATATCATAAATGATATGAGACAGCGGAATGTTGGTATATACCTTGAATCTGGTCCGGGAAGCACGTTGTGTAAGTTTATATCAGCATCGACGGGGATAGCAATACCGATAGAAAAAACACCCATCGAAAAAATATCGGATGTGCTGCAGGAAAAGTTAAGCATCCTCGACACTACTGTCACAAGATCTCTCGCGCTTGCGGTCAGTATCCGAAACAATAATCCGGACATAGTGAGTTATAAGCGGGACTTTCTGCCTTTGTACAAGCAGGTTGTCGCGACCCAATTAAAACTTGAAGCCGAAAATCGAATGCCTTCACGAGGCGATGTGGGGGCAGCTTTAAGCATGGTAAGATGTGCAATGGAGGTTAAGCACGTTTCACTGGAGGACAAGATTGAAATTGAACGCGAACTAAACAGATACGCGACAATAGCACATGAGTAAGCTCTTCAATACGCAGGTCCTTGCTAAGCAAGGAAAGACAACAAATTCAATCGAAGGTAATCGCGATGTTGCCGTGATCGGTATGGCCGGTAGGATAGGGGGAGCAAACAACCTTGAGGATTTCTGGCGGTTGTTAATTGCATCGAATAATTTCATTTCCGACCTGCCCACGCACCGACGTGACGATATCGATCGCTATCTGTCGTTTCAAGGAATTGACACGAGTTCCTACTCCTTTAAACAAGCTGCTTTTCTTGGTTCCGTTGATCAATTTGACTTCAGCTTTTTTAATATTTCACACCTCGAAGCGCAGTCGATGCACCCAGACCAGCGCGTATTGCTGGAGGTATGCTGGCATGCAATTGAAGATGCCGGTTATGCTGGCGATAGAATAAGAGGTACCAAGACGGGTACCTATCTGGGTTACGCCCGGGAAGAGAATAGGTATTTGGAGATGCTTCAAAGACTCGACCCGCTGAATTCAGCGATGAGCCTTACAGGTAATGTTGCGTCAGTAGCAGCTGGGCGTATAGCCTATTTTCTGAACCTTAAAGGGCCCAGCATGTTGATAAATACCGCGTGTTCATCGTCGTTGGTAGCGGTTCATCAGGCCTGTCGGGCTATCAGAAGCAATGATTGTGAGATGGCTATCGTGGCGGGGTGCAATCTTTTACTGACTCCGTTTTCTCGTCAAGGCGAAGTTGGTGGCGGGCTTGGGGTTGAGTCGAGCAACGGAGTAACTAGATCATTTGACGATCGCTCCGACGGTACAGGCGGGGGGGAGGGGTGCGTTGTGCTGGTTTTGAAACCTTTGGACAAGGCCATCCAAGATCATGACCGTGTCCATGCAGTTATCAAAGGATCAGCTATCAACCAGGACGGCAGTTCTTTAAACATAGCGGCTCCAAATCTTTCTGCCCAACGCGATGTAATCGTCGATGCGTGGAAGGACGCAAAGATCGACCCGTCACTTATCTCTTTTATTGAAGCTCACGGCACCGGCACAGCACTCGGCGATCCCATTGAGATTGCTGGCCTTACCGCAGCATTCAGAAACTATACAGACAAAATTCAGTTTTGCGGAGTTGGTTCAGTCAAGTCTAATATTGGCCATCTGGATGCCGCCGCTGGAATTGCCGGTATGGCGAAGGCAATTCTTAGTCTCCGAAATGCTGTCATCCCACCAACGCTCCACTTTGATAAACCGAATAGAAATATTGAATTCGAAGAGTCGCCACTGTTTGTGAACACGCGCCTCACCAAACTACCAGAACGAGCTCTATGCGGAGTTAGTGCCTTTGGATTAAGTGGGACAAATGCTCATGTGGTGCTTGAGTCAGCGTCGGTCGCCGGTGCTAGCGAACCTACAGAAGGGATTAGGATTTTTACTCTATCTGCCGCCAATGAAGCCGTGATGCGCGAGTTGGTTGCTGGTTATCTTGAATACCTCCCTTTAGTGAATGAATCAATTGATGATATCTGTTACACTGCCTGTGTGGGGCGCGCTCATCTTGCATATAGAATTTCTTGTGTCGTTACGTCAAAGCAAGACTTACTATCCCGGCTCGAAACTTGGTCCCTCGGCGTGAAGGATAGTGTTTACGAAGGGCATCAGGTTAAGCTGAAGGGTGTAACAAGGTCGAATGAAGAAAAAGTCACGTCGCTGGTTTCACGCCTGAGAGGCACCCCACTTACGAGGGAATCTCTTGATAGTCTTGCCCTGTTATACGCTGAAGGCGCCTCAATCCCATGGGTCGAATGCTTCTATCTGTTTCAACAGAACTCAGCAGTAGTATCACTTCCATTATATCCCTTTCAGAGAAAACGTTGCTGGCCGGAAATACCGGAGGCAACGCCCAAAAATGTAATGGAGGAAAAGCCAAAATTGAATCGGGTTAACGACGAGGTAAAGTTTCCCGAGACGATAACAGGTGATGTGTTCGAAGCATTCAGGACGTACTTTTCGGAATCGTTTGACTTACCGGCTTCGGCCATCACTCACGAGACAAGCATGTACGAGATTGGACTCGACTCAATCTCGATAGTGCAAGTAAAACAATTAATCAAGCGGAAGTACAATGTCGATGTGCCGGTGATCGACCTGTTCAAAAAGTTTTCTCGCATTGGTGAGCTGTCCAGGTATATTGAATCAAAACTTGTGAGGGATAAGCCAATCCTAGGTTCAACCGAGCCCATCGCTCCGACTGGCAATCATTTGTTTGACGAGCTAGTATCTATAAGACAGAGGATTGACGCGTTAATCCCCGGTTCGCATTCCGAGTCATTACCGGTTCGAAAGAGTGTTAACTATACGCCGCGTACTGAACACCTTGCTAAGGCAGTACACGGTCTTAGTGCCACCATTGAATCTGAAGTGACTGCGCGACAACTAGAATACATTGAAAGATTCTGCGACGATTTCAATCGTCGTACTGCGCGGTCGCTAGCGCATACGCTGGAGTACATGCCCGTCTTTGCCAACAACAGGAATGTGTCTGGTTTCAAGAAGATTTTCAAAAGATTGCAGTATACCATTATCGCGGAGAGATCAGAGGGAACCAGGGTGTGGGACCTAGATGGTAACGAGTACATCGATTTTGCGATGGGGTTTGGTGTGTTCTTTCTAGGACACAATCACCCAGTTGTTAGGAAAGCCGTCGAGCAACAGCTATCGGATGGTGCATGGCTCGGCCCACTATCTACGTTGCCGGGGAAAGTTGCAAAGCTGATTACTGAGCTAACGGGCACTGAACGCGTAGCATTTTATAATTCTGGAACGGAGGCAATCATGGTTGCTATCAGGTTAGCACGTGCTGCGACGGGAAGAAATAAAATTGTGATATTTTCAGGCTCCTATCACGGGATGTCTGATGGATTACTGGTTCAGCGGAATCCCTATGTTTCGTATTACGAATCAGTTCCTCTTGCAAGTGGGATTCCCCCAGCAATGGGTGAAGATGTTTACATACTGGAGTACGACGACCCTGCAGCACTCGAGTTTATTGAAGAACATGCCGAAGAAATTGGTGCTGTATTGGTTGAACCCGTACAAAGTAGAAGACCTCAACTTCAACCTTTCGATTTCTTGCACCGGCTGCGGGACCTTACTTCGCAGCATTCTATTTGTCTCATCTTCGACGAAATCATAACCGGATTCAGGATAAAGGCAGGTGGCGCACAGGAATTCTTTGGAGTTACAGCCGACCTCGTTGCTTATGGAAAGGTTGCAGGCGGAGGATTACCTCTCGGAATTGTGGCGGGGAAATCGGAATTCCTAATGGGTATTGATGGAGGTATTTGGGAACCTAGTGGTAATACCCTTCCGAAATTCGACCACCGTAGAACACTTGTAGCTGGAACCTTCTGTCACCACCCTCTTGCGATGTCGTCGGCAATGGCCATGTTGCTATATTTAAAAGAACAGGGTGATGCGTTATATGAACGCATGAACCATTTGACGATTCGATTTGCCGACTCGATCAATGCGTATTTTGAAGTTGAAAATGTGCCCATTAGAGTATATACCTGTGGGTCAATGTTTAGGTTTGACTCACCGATCGACCTAAAGTTCTTCTTCTATCATATACTGCATAAGGGTATCTATGTTTGGGAGGGAGCTACTTTCTTCATTTCCGCTGTTCATACCGAAGAAGATATCCAGGTGTTTTCAAAAGCCATTCGTGAAACGGTCCTGGAGATGCGCCTTTCCGGTTTCCTTCCAAAAGATGAATCAGCCCGCCGAAACAGGGTTCCCCTTACCGAAGAACAACTGAGGATACTCGTTAAGACTTCTGAGGGACCACAAGCTTCTGCCGCATTGAATGAAGTTATTTCATTTCCTCTGGAAGGACCTTTTAACGAAAAGGCTCTAGAACAATCATTGTCGATTCTCCTAGCACGTCACGATGCGTTGCGCGTTGGCATGATAAATTCAGAAGGCCAGCTTATCTTGGAAAAGGTTGTGCCATCCATTGCGAAATTTAAAATTGTGAATGGAAAGGCTGAAGAGCAACAGAAGCAAGCCGTCGATCTTTTGGCTCACGAGGTCGCCCGCCCTTTTAATATTGCGAATGGTCTTCTTCTCCGATCCTGCCTCATTCAGTACAACAACGATCACTTTCTTTTTGGATTGGTCATACATCAAATTGTTGCTGATGGTTTTTCATTGAGTCTGATCCGGGAAGAGCTGCGACAGTTATACACTTCGCTCTCAACGGGGAGGAATCCGGCACTACAAAAGGCGAGTTCCTTCCTTGATTATATAACTGCGATAGGTGAGCGAAATGGAAATGAAGAAGCTTTGAGGAATTTTTGGCTTTATGAATGGAAAGCGCCTATAAACACATCCTTCGATCTTGATCCATTTAGACCTACCATGACAGGTACTCGTGCATACATCAACTTTGCACTTCCTGATGGTTTATACAATGCAATCAAGGCCTACGCTAGGAAAAATGCGAGCACTACTTTCACTGTATTACTTAGCGCCTTTGTAAAGCTAATCGCGAAAATGACAAAGTTTAGCGAGGTGGTTGTAGGTATACCTTCGGTTGGTCAATTGCTGTTGGATAATCCTGTCCTGGTGGGCCAATGTATGCAAATGATACCATTTAGGTACAATGTATCCGCTGGTGCGTTGTTCGAAGAGATGCTTTCGGGTGTGAAGGATAAACTCAACGATGCTCAAGTTTACCGCAACTTTTCTTTTGGCGATATTTTAAGTTATGCTGCCACTAATGGCATTGATTGTTATCCTCCTGAAGTTAGGGTCGTGTTTAATTTGGATCCTCCCGTGAAAGATGAATCGATTAAGCCAACAATGGAACCTGTTTATGGTGAATCAGGGTTTGCGAAATACGACCTGTTCATGAACCTTGTTGAGGTTAATGGGAGACTTCATGTTAGCCTTCAATATAACTCGGCGACGTTCGAACGGGTTCAAATGGAACAATGGATAGCTGCCTATCGGGAGTTGCTGACTTTTGCCGTTGGGCTGCAGGTTGAATCTCCGCGTTTGATCAGTTACAGTCCGACAGGCGTAAAGTCCGTGGTAGAGCAATTGGAGTTCACGTTTGCGGCGAATGTGTGGTTGTTGCCGGGTACCCTCACCGTCGACGAGGAAGAAGAGTGGGTTGTCAATGTTTGTGAAAGAAAAGGTCGACTTGTGGTATCTGAATCCTACCCAAGTGACTTTCCGAGTCAAGGGGCGTGGATTATTTGCGGAACTCGTGAAGCGCTATTGAAAGTGCGCGCATCGTTTATCCTGAACAATCCTCCCGCCCGTTGGATTATTGTCACAGATGAGCCGATATCAACTTCGTATTTTCAGCGAATTCCGTTGCTTACAAACAAAGTCTCCGTAGATGTCCTCTTTAAACCGCGTGGCCTTGATAAATGTGTATTTCACTATCATGAAGACCTTATACTTATTTCTCAGGTTAGGATACTGCCTGTAGGAATTGTACTTGCCGGCTTTTCAGCACGATGTGTGGATGCGCAGAATGATGAGAATCCACCGAACGTGGTGGGCCAATTGCAAATTCGCCGTCACAACGAAAAGGAATGGAAGAATGCGGGCTATATGGTTTCAGTTTCTCCGAATGGAAGATTTACTATTTGGAGTTTTGCCAATCCTTCGATTCTTCTAGATAAATTCCCATTAGAAGCCAAGATTATTAATGATGTGGTGATGCTGCACCCAGAAGTAACAGCGTCTGAAATTGAGACCACGGGGAAAAACATGGTAAATGCTTTCGTAGTCGTTAAGTATCGATCTGGTACTTCAAACGGCATCAATTTGAAATCTTTCCTGAAGCTGTTTCTTCCCAAGTCATTGATACCTAATGTTGCGGAGAGCTACAACGATGCGGCCGTGCAGGAAAACGGCCGTTTGCGTCCGTCAGCAGTTAGTTCCGACGTCTTGAAAATTATTCGTAAAGTTCTGCATGACACTACCATAAACCTGGACGACAATTTTTATGAGGTAGGCGGGAGTAGTATTCAAGCGGTTCATCTATCGACAATGCTGATGAAAGAGATCGGGATATCGATAAGTCCCGATAGGTTGCTAGCAATGTCTTCGCTAAGTGGAATCATTGAGTCGATGTATGGGGAGCAAAGACCGCCAATTCCTGTGACTGAAGCGCGATCAAGCTACCCGCTTTCATTTGCACAGAGAAGATTTTGGATCGTGGAACAAATGGAAGAGAAATTCCATACATCAGTTCTTTTTCAAGTGCGGGAAATCTTTGGGAAGTTGGATCAGCTAAAATTGCGGGGTGCTTTTGAAAGGGTGATCGAGCGTCACGAAAGTCTCCGCACTGTATTCGTTGTTGAGAATGATCAACCGATGCAGCAAATCTTGAATAGTGATTCAGCAACTTTGGATTATCAATACTTGGAAAATGCGCAGGTTGCTACGGTGATTGATGATGCTGTTATGAAGCCGTTCAACCTCGACAGAGATCGGCTTGTAAGGGTTAGACTTATTAGGACGTCGGACGACGTCCACATGTTAGTTATAGCGGTACACCACATCGTTTTTGACGGATGGTCATTCGATGTTTTTATGCGTGATCTAATTCATGCTTATGGGCGGGTTGTTAATGGAGTTGATGCGCCGTTGTCGCGACCCGCTTTACAGTTAAGAGATTACTGCTGTTGGCATAACCAACAAGTTTTAAACGATTCCCAAGCGCACCGTGATTTTTGGAGGGAATTTCTTTTGCCGATGGCTTCGCCGTGTTCCCTGAACGACAAGCCTCGACCTGCTATCAAGAATTATGAGGCGTCAAAGCTCGGATTGATAACGACTCAGACCACCGCAAAGGCATTTGCAAATATGGCACGGAGCCAACACGTGAGTATGTTTATGACTATCCAATCATCTTTGCTGGCGCTATTGTATTGTCATTCCGGACAAGATGATTTAATAATTGGGACACCTGTTGCCGATCGAGCGGATGAGGATCTCCATGATGTAATTGGTTGCTTAATTAACACACTGGTCATTCGCACAAAATTCGATCCCAACGAAAGTTTCCTTGCACTGCTTCAGAGGGTAAGGAAGTCTTCTACAGAAGCATTTGCGCATCAGTATTATCCGTTCGATATGGTTGTGAATGATATTAAATATGAAAGGCAGTTGTCTCGGAACCCGCTGTTTGATGTTGGGTTCACTTATGACGAGGTCGCATATATTGATGACGTTCCCGGAACGGATGATCTTGGATTGCGATCAAGAGTAATTGAACCAACGTCGTTCACCGTAAAGACCGATTTTTGGGTTCATTGTATTCATGGAGATCACGGCATAGGTTTTACAATTCTGTACGATAACCAGTTATTCACGGAAGCCTTTTTTAGAAAAGTAGTAAGCACATTCGAGTTTGTATTGGATACTGTTGCGCGGTCACCTTTTATAACACTTAAAGAACTCGCTAGTAGGGCGAAGGTAATGCACCAGATAGCGGAGCAAAGGAAGTACTTAGACGGGTCCGACGAACTCAGAAAAACACTTGTGTCGAAATCCGGCAGGTCGAATGCCCTTAGATAAGTAATGCAATGAGAGAGAACAAGAATCAATATTACCTTTCCCCTCAGCAGAAAAGATCGTTTAGGGTAGAGCAGTTGGGCTACAATCCCGTGGTGAGAGGTGTTGCAAAGGTGCAGAATATATCTGTTGAGAGATTGTCGCGGGCTATGAGTTATGTGATGGACAATCAGAAAATGCTGCGGTCAGTCTTCCCAGAGGTTCCAGGGATGTTGTTGCCGTGTCAGGAAGTTAATGATGTTTCCCCTGCTGTAACCATCCTTGAACGTACGGGTGCTGTTGATTTTCACCATCATCGCGTCAATAGGCTTGATCCTATGGTGTTTGAATTGGTGACTACTGAAAATGGGCTGTTTCTGACCGTAAGTTTCTCAGCTTTTGTGGCTGACTGTCACTCGTTAAGTATTTTCTTCGATTCTTTGAACCGGGCGTTGACGCGCGATCAGTTGAGTGCTCCAGAGGAGATTGACTATCTGAAGTTTGGCCAGTGGCAAGAAGAAATTTTGGGCGGCCCTGACGTGGACGGCGCAGATTTTTGGACTACATATCCTCAGATTAGCGGGTGCAGGTTTGCCGTTCCTAGGGCGAATGTTAATGCACCCAAGCGTAGCTATGTGGAGTTTGCCGCACCGGAGCAACTTATTTCGTCAGTGCAAGACTTCGATAGTAAGTATTTAGAGGCACTTTGTCTCACAACGTGGACGCACTTGCTTGCGATGCATAGCGAAAAGGAAAAGGTTACGTTGGGTTATTCGTGTATCAAACGGAATTTCCCCGAGATCGAATCCATCATTGGGTCTGTGGGGAGGGTGCTGCCCGTGACGATCGCGTTTAACGATGATAATCCCTTGGGTTCAATTGTCGATCAAACGAGTCAACAAATAGCAGTTGCTGAGGCCAATCAGTACCTCTACAATCCCGAGTGGATGGAGAAAGAGGCAGCTAAGTGTTTCCCAGTAGCGTTTGAGTTTGTCAACCTAAAAGATGCTTCTGAAGCTGTGAGCCCTGTTGCGATATTTTCAGATAGCGATTGCTCGGAGGTTGCGTTACATGTTTGTGTGAGTCCTCGGCAAATTTCATTTGGTTATACTTTCGAGGGGTCCCAGCTAAGCACGGAGGTAATTTCTGTCCTCAATGATGAATTCAATTCGTTACTCCAAAGCTGGATCGTGGATCGGACGGTCCGGCCTTCTCAATTGACTGTGGCGTGGAAAAGGGACCGTCATGTGAATGTTCTTGAAGGGCTTAAGTTGCCGATTGAGGATACGTCTGCTGTGGATTTGTTCCGGCTGGCGGCTTTGAAAAATCCCTTGGGGACCGCCGTGGAATTTGAGACTCATTTGATTACGTATGCGGAGCTCGACGCTGAATCCTCGCGGATTGCGGCAGTTTTGATTTCGCGTTACGGAGTGAGGCCGCACGACGCGGTTGCCGTGGTCATGGCTCGCACCGAAAGTCTTCCGGTTATTTTGGTTAGTGTGATGAAAGCAGGGGCTTTTTATGTGCCTGTTGATCCAGCCGATGCGTCTAGTCGGGTAGAACATATCATGCGCGATAGCAAATGTGTTCTGACGATTACGGATTCACAAAATCAATACTCCGGTATTGACTCAGTATCTGTTGCACTATTGAAATCTGCTACGGCGGATCAAGGCGTCGATTTGCCGAAAGTTGATCGTAATGCCCTTGCATACATGATCTACACGTCAGGTACCACGGGTAAACCGAAGGGCGTGCCGATTTCTCACGGTGCATTGGCGAATTATGTGATGTGGATAGAACATGAATTCAAAATCAATGCAAACGATTCCTCGGCCCTTATTTCCTCCCATGCATTCGATCTAGGGTACACGAGCTTATGGGGTACGTTGCTTCTTGGTGGAAGATTGTGTCTAGTGCCTGATTATCTCGTAGAGAAACCCGAGGCACTGGTGCAGTTTCTTTTGGCGCGTCAAATCAGTTTTCTAAAAACGACACCTTCATTATTTCACTTGTTGGTGACGGAGGCAAAAGAATCAATGACTTGGTTGCTTTCGGAATTGAGAATGCTATTTCTGGGGGGAGAAAAAATCCGGATTGAAGACGTTTTGCTGGCTTGGAGTTGTAGTGCGACGCTAAAGGTAATCAACCACTACGGACCTACCGAGTGTACAATAGGGACAACCGCACATTTGATGGATAGGGATAGGACTAGCTACTACAGAGATCATATCGTGCTGGGTCGACCAAGTGTAAATAGCAAAGCCTATATTCTTGATAAGTCAGGGAATGAGTGTGCTCCGGGTATTGCCGGTGAACTTCATATCTCTGGGCCAAATGTGTCGACAGGCTATTTCAATAATGAGGCGGAAACGTCCGAAAAATTTAAAGCGTTTCCTAGGTACGGTGAAACACTGTATAACACAGGTGATAGATGTCGGTTGAACCTTGGCGGCGAGATTGAATTTATTGGTCGGATCGATCAGCAGGTTAAAATAAATGGATACCGAGTAGAAATTGGTGAAGTGGAGTCCGCTGTCCGCTCGATGGGAATCGTAACGAGTGCTGTTATTGTTTGCACGGCAGCAGGCCAGTTATCATGTTATTATGTGTCTGATCGGCCGATAGACTACGAGTCAGCAGCTATCCTGTTGACGCCTTTCTTGCCTCAGTATATGATCCCGGCGCGCTGGTTAAGGATTAGCCGAGTCCCGATAACAGCAAACGGAAAAACCGACTACAGTCAATTACCGGCAATGCAGATGGCTGTGGACAGCGATTCGGAAGTAAGGGATATGAATGATCTGGAGTTGGTGATTACGATGATCTGGAAGAATGTACTGGGCGTTACATCAATTGATCTTTACGATAACTTTTTCTACCTCGGCGGCGATTCGATAAAGGCGATCCAAATTGCTTCTCGACTTTTCAAAATCGGATATGATGTAAAGGTGAAACATATCTTCGAGAATCCCACCGTTGCGAAGCTTGCCGCCGTATTGAGATCTTTTAAAATGAACTCTCCACAGGGGTTGGGTGCAACTGAATTTCCGATAACTCCCGTGATGAGCAACTTTTTCGAGAATCATACCGTGTCCCCTCATTACTACAATCATTCCGTATTGCTTTTGGTTGGCGACACGGCCTATGAACTCGTGGTGAAAGCCTTCGATCTTTTGTTTGCCACCCACGATTCATTGCGGATGATCTTGAAGCGATCGGAAGACAATACGATACTTGGTCGTATTCAATCTCCAGATGTGCGGCCAACCGTGAAATACATTGACCTGAGTGGAGATGTCAATGCAATGGCGACGATAAGTCGATATAGTGCTACGAATCAGTCAAATTTTTCCTTGGAGCAAGGTGTCCTTGCGGAAGTATGCTTCTTTCGGACCTCGAATGGAAATCACTTGCTCGTGACAATGCACCATCTCATAACCGACGGTGTTTCGTGGAATATTATGCTTGATGATTTGCGGTCCGCAATTGAACAGTTGGCGCGCGGCAATGAGGCGTTCCTTGTTCGGGCAGATGTGAATTTCGCCGATTGGGCGATACAGTTAAAGGATCTGGCCTTTACACCTACGATTCAGCAGCAACTACCTTACTGGATGCACATCCCGTCGTCAGCGCCGAGTGAATTTGATCTACAACGTTATAGCAATAATTGTTATAAGAATGAAACGACGTTTTTAATTCAGCCGGAGCGAGGTGTTTCTTCGGGAAATGCAGATGCCCGCTTAACAAATATTTCCTGTTCGCTGTATGCCATCATACGTGCTTGTCAAAAAGTATTTGGCGCCACGGACCTTACGGTGATGCTTGAGTCGCATGGACGCGAGAGTGTTGTCGATCTAAACGTAAGTCGCACAACAGGCTGGTTTACCACCCTTTACCCGGTGCATATCCAAGAAAAAGCTGATTTGGCTGCAATTCTCAGAGAATTGTCATCGATTCCCATGAACGGGATTGGGTATGGGGTGCTTCGCTATTTCGACCCGGCCGCCAATAGAGTGCTAACTCATAAGCCTTCGATCCGTGTGAACTACCTTGGACAGCCTGATTTGTCTAATGATGAGCGATCGGTTCGCGTCGTGCAGGCGGACCTTGGGTCGCAAAGGTCTCCGGATGATGAGCGCCCGTATGTTTTTGATGTGGTGGCATTCCTTCATGAAGGCAAGCTTGGCCTTTACGTGAGTTACTCCATGTTACATTTCAGTGAACCTATCATCGAGAGATTTAAGTTGGCTTTGACTGATTTTCTTATGCAAGCCATTGATGAAGGATCTAGTATCATGCAGTCCCAGAAATCGAGTTTTGCCCTTCATGATATTGAGGATACTGACCTTGAGAATTTCTTTGACGAAAATAGTAAATGACAAATTGAATGCATGTAATTGATTCAAATGCTACGGAAAAGAAACAGGTGGACGC
The DNA here is from genome assembly GCA_044226825.1 of Cyclobacteriaceae bacterium. Classification (GTDB taxonomy): domain Bacteria; phylum Bacteroidota; class Bacteroidia; order Cytophagales; family Cyclobacteriaceae; genus ELB16-189. The sequence goes on along the minus strand of JBGAGH010000005.1, from coordinate 253,651 downwards.
CCGTTTGCTGGAATTACTTCGAGAGCTAAAGCCAGCAATTGGCCATTCACCATTGAGGAAGTTGTCATTCGACGCAGCGCATTTATATGCGAAACTGGAGAGTCATAATTTTTCCGGTAGCGTTAAAGATTGGGCGGCCTATTACATCGTGGAGCGCGCTATTGAAGCAGGTTCGATTACTTCGGATACTGTTATTGTTGAATCTAGCTCTGGAAACTTTGCAATTGCGTTGGCATTTATCTGCAAGAAGTTGAAGATCGATTTCATTCCTGTCATCGATCCTAACATTAATGCCGGTTACGAAAAGCTTTTGAATCTACTCTGTAAGAGAGTGGTCAAAGTGCAAGAAAAGGATGAATCCGGCGGATATCTACTTACTCGGATTAAAACTGTTAACGAGATTTGTTCGCGGTTGCCACGCGCGTTTTGGCCCAATCAATATGATAATGAGGATAATTTCAAGGCATACTACTATGGTTTGGGAGTTGAATTGGCTGCTGAATTACAGCGCGTCGACTATTTGTTTGTGGCAACAAGTACCTGCGGTACGGCAACTGGGCTCAGTTTGCGTTTAAAAGAAGCGTTTCCGAGCATACGAGTAGTAGCCGTTGACGTGGAGGGTTCACTCATATTTTCAGACAAGCCTGAACCTCGGTTTGTTCCGGGGATAGGCGCGGGGAGGGTTCCTAGCATACTTAAGCACGCCAAGATCGACGAGGTGATTCATGTTTCGCATAAAGACGTTTTGAATGGATGCAAGTTATTGCTCGACGATCAAATGTTGCTTTCCGGTGCTTCATCCGGTGCGGTGTATTTCGCGATTAAGCAATACTTTGAGGGTGTGACCAATGCCGGTCATGTATTGTTCGTATGCCCCGATCATGGTGCCATGTACTTAGATACCGTGTTTGATGAATCTTGGCAGCGACGGACTCAAGAAATAATTAATAATCATAAGGAAGGAAAATAGCATGCTGTATCTCGGTCAAAACGATCTTTTGAAGATTGGAATTTCTTGGAATGAATTAATCGATGTTGTTGCCACGAGTACGCAGCTCTGTGCCGTCAACGATTTTGCGCAACCGATAAAGCCGTATCTACGATACAGGGACAAAGGCAATAGAATAATTGCTATGCCGGCATTTATTGGTGGGGACAAGGCTACAGCTGGCATTAAATGGATCGCGAGTTTCCCTCAAAACATTGATCGTGGAATTCAACGCGCGCATTCTGTTACCGTCTTGAATGATGCAGATACAGGCGCGCCTTTTTGCATCATTAATACCACCTTAGTCAGTGCGATACGAACAGCTGCCGTCACTGGCTATTTTATCAGGTTACTTAAACAAAGCCTGCCATCTAAGGTAACTGTTGGGATTTCGGGGTTTGGACCAATTGGACAGATGCATGCCGAGATGGTTCGGGCTTACCTCGGTGACCTAGTCGAGAAAATACTTGTGTACGACGTTCGACCCATTCCGGATGAAACGATTCAACGCTTTGCGCCCGGTTTAGTTAAAGTCGTTGATCGGTGGGAGAAAAGTTATCTAAACGCCGATGTTTTTATCACATGCACTGTATCTAAGGAGAGATATATCAACATGCCACCAAAGCGGGGATCATTACAGCTTAATGTTTCCTTACGCGATTATCAGCCGGAACTCCTCAAGTACATGGATCACGTGGTTGTGGATGATTGGGAGGAGATTTGTCGAGAAAATACTGACATCGAAAAAATGAGTCTAGACGCTGGACTTGTCAAAGAACAGACTATCGCTCTGGCTGAATTGAAACAGGTTCCTCCGTCGAAAGGTGATGTTTGGTTTTTCAACCCAATGGGTATGGCCGTGTACGACATTGCTATAGGTCGATATTTCTATGATGCGGGAATTGAATTAGGGATAGGAACTAACGTAGATTGAACGGAATGATCCAGTTACTGAGTAACCCGAATATCGCTGAGATTTATCCGCTCACACCAATGCAGGAGGGTATATATTTTCATTTCCTCTACGATAGAAATTCCCCTGCGTTTTTTGTTCAGTTAGGGTATCGAATTCGTGGTGCATTGGATGTCACCCTTGTCGAGAAAAGTCTCGTGCTATTGCATGAGCGCCATGCAATTCTGCGGACAGTCTTTAACCACGAAAGAACAGGTAAACCTCTGCAAGTGGTGCTCAAAAAGGGCAATGTGGATTTTCAATTAATCGACTTTAGTGATGGAACCGGCAAAGTACCTACTGAGAAATTGGTGTCTTACAAAAACAGTGAAAGGTTGAGAATGTTCGACCTAAACAGGGATGTTCTAATGAGAATTTCTCTGATAAAGCTTGACGAGAATCATTATGAATTTGTTTGGAGCCATCATCATATCCTGATGGATGGGTGGTGTAGCAATATCTTGATAGGGGAGTTTAATAGCATTTATGAGCGTCTGCGAAAAGGGAAGCCAATTTCTTTGCCTATTGTAAGACCGTACAGTGAATACATCCAATGGCTTCAGCAGCAAGATGCGAACTCTTCTATTCAGTTTTGGAAAGAAATGCTCGAAGGTTATTCTGGGCTTGCATCTATTCCGGTTTTCTCGCGTGACAAGAAAGGGTATCTCAATAAACAGTTGGCGCTTCCCGTCGACACGACTACCACTAAAGCCCTGAAAAAGATTTGTGAAGCTTACCAAATCACAACAAGCACAATTATCCAAGCACTTTGGGGAATTCTATTGAGCAGGTTTAAAGGCGTGAACGATGTCGTTTTCGGTGTGGTCGTCTCAGGTAGACCGTCATCTTTACCCGGAGTCGAGTCCATGGTTGGACTGTTCATCAATACCGCTCTTACTCGAGTAAAGTTTGGCAATTTTCCATTGTCGTCCCTGCTTCTGCAATTGCAACGGCAATTGCTGGCCACGGAGAATCACGTTTATGTATCCTTAGCGGATATTCAAGCTTCTACCGGTCTGGGTTCTGAACTCCTTGATCATAGCATGGTGTTTGAGAATTTTCCAGACGCTGGTAACGATGAAGGTAGCGTGAACAGTGAGCCCAAGAGCAAATCGAGTGACGTAACGGCCGTAGAATCAACCGTATTTGAGCAGTCAAATTACAACCTTGATGTGCGTGTGGGCTTTGGAGAACGCCAAGGGATAATAGTGTTCAGGTACAATGGATACACGTACACCGACGAGCAGATGTTGCAAGTGCAGGAGTACCTTGGTGACATCATCCAAGAAGCCGTTAAGAATATACATGTTTCTTGTACTGATTTATTGAAGGTTACGCAAAAGGAACTTGCACTGCTTCGAAAGTTTAACGATACAGATACGCCTTTCCCAGCTACCCAAACGCCGGTTTCCTTGATAAAAGACGTGGTTGGACGCAGCCCGCACAAACCTGCAATTTTATTTCAGAGTGAGTCGATTACTTATCAGGAACTATGGGATAAGTCGAATTCAATCGCGCATTTGTTACGGCGTCATTTGGTTGACGAAAAGTCGATTGTTGGGATTTTGATGGATCGTTCGCCCCGGATGATTGAGGCAATCTTGGCCGTATGGAAAGCTGGTGCTGCGTATCTTCCACTTGATCCAGAGTATCCTTTCGATCGACTAAGGTGGATATGCGATAATTCGGAAATAACATCTCTTATAGTCGATTCGGGAAACATCGGGTATGCCAACAATTTGCAGTGGAATTGTGACAAACTCACGATGATTTATTGCGCCGACACTCAGAATATTCACGGGGTGAGGGAACGCGAGAACGAATCTATGAAACGCGAACTGTGGGAATTTGTGGCTGCCTCGTCTGTCGATGATATCACTGCTGGAGGATGGTTTAATAGTTATACGGGTGCGCCATTTACACGACAGGAAATGGATGAGTACGTGGCGAATACCGTTTCTAAATTGGCACCCATCATCAACAAAGACTCGCGTGTTCTCGAGATTGGTTGCGCTTCCGGGTTGACTATGTTTGCCATCGCTCCTTTAGTCGCTCGATATGTCGGCGTGGACCTTTCAGGAGAGATTATTGCGAAAAACCGCGAAATCATTCGTAGACAGGGGATTGAAAATATTAACCTTCAGCAACTGTTCGCCCACGAGATCGAATACCTACTGGAGAAGCAGTTTGACTTGATCATTATCAATAGCGTGGTTCAGAATTTCCACGGCGTGAACTATCTGAATGATGTGATTTCTAAGTGTATCCGGCTGTTGAAAGATGAAGGCCACATCTTCCTCGGGGATCTGATGGATTTGTCACGCAAAGATGATTTTCTTCTTTCTTTGCGACAGTATAAAATTGCAAATCCAACAAATTCATCAAAGACTAAAGTTGAGTGGGAAGATGAATTGTTTATTTCGCCGGATTTCGTCAAAGATCTGCCGTATCACCACACGTTCATTTCAAGTGTTGCAGTCACCGAGAAGGCCGGTGTAATCAGGAACGAGCTTACTGATTTTCGATTCGATGCACTTTTAGTGGTGAATAAGTTGGCCGAACCGCGCAAGTTCATGCCCCGGAAACTCCAATTAGATCGCCGTGCATTGGTGGATGATAATGGTCTTGATGACATCGATCATTCCGATCCCCGAGGACTTGCCTATGTAATTTATACGTCCGGATCTACTGGCGAACCGAAGGGGGCGATGGTAGAACATGTTGGAATGGTCAATCATCTCTATTCCAAGATCAACACGTTCGAGATAGACCACAAGAGTCGGGTGCTGCAGAATGCTCGACATACGTTCGATATTTCCGTTTGGCAGTTTTTCTCAGCGCTTGTTCGCGGCGGCACCACCCATATATTCCCTCAACAAGTTATTCTTTCTCTCCCTGATTTTGTTCGCGATCTTCGGGAACATGCGATAACTGTGGCAGAGGTTGTTCCTTCCTACCTCGATGCGATGCTTGACGAGTGTGTTGCCACTTCAGCGTCCTTTCCGGACTTAAAGTTTCTGATTGCGACTGGTGAAACGCTTCCGCTTGAGTTAGCTGAAAGGTGGCTTAAAGTCTTTCCAAGAATACCGTTAGCAAATGCCTATGGGCCTACTGAAGCGTCTGATGACATAACTCATCAAATGATTACTTCGTCACCCTGGACAAGGACTGTGCCATTGGGTAAGACCATTCAGAATATGAAGATCTGGGTGTTAGACGAGAATATGGATTTGTGTGCCCCTGGTGTAAAGGGGGAGGTTTGCGTTAATGGCGTGGGTGTTGGTCGTGGCTACCTGCGGAACGAGGTCAAGACAGCCGCTGCGTTTGTTGACCATCCATTGAATAAAGCGTTTCCCGAGTTTAGGATGTATAAAACCGGCGACATCGGTTGCTGGCTCCCTGATGGAACTCTCTTGTTCATGGGGAGGAAGGACTATCAGGTAAAGATTCGCGGCTTCCGCATTGAGCTTGGCGACATAGAAAGCGGGCTAATGAAAATAGAAGGTGTTCGAAACGCGGTCGTGGTAGATCTAAACGATTCCGATAATCAAAAGTACTTGGCCGCCTATGTCGTTTGTTACGATCGCGAGAGTTGCAATAAGGAGAGTCTGCAAAGATTGCTCTCGCAAACCTTGCCCGAGTATATGGTGCCATCTCAATTCATGTTCCTTGAAGAGCTGCCACTGAATAGCAACGGGAAAATCGATCGCAAGAAACTGCCAGCTTTCGGAGGTGATGATCACCTTTTGGACAGATTGCTGCCAGAAACAGACGTGGAGAGGAAATTAGCGGAAATCTGGAAACAGGTTTTGCGCGTTGAATCCGTCTACGCGAATGACAATTTCTTTCACCTCGGCGGACATTCGCTCAAGGCTACGCGCTTAGCGTCGGCAATCCGAAAGGAAATGGGTGTGAAGGTTGAGTTGAGGAATATTTTTGAATCACCCGTTTTGTCGCAGCTGGCAAAAACGGTTGAATCGCTGAATGTGGTCGCAGCAGACGACGAAATTGAACCCCTATCAATACAGGAAAAGTATGAAGTATCACATGCTCAGAAACGCATGTGGATACTAAGTCAGTTTCGCGATGCTTCACTAGCGTACAACGTCTTTAATGCTTGGTACATCAAAGGTGATTTCGACGCCGATGTTTTTCAGGAAGCTGTACGCTTTCTCTTAGAGCGCCATGAAATTCTTCGGACTACGTTCGTCAGTGAGAACATGGAGGTCTTTCAAATCGTTCACCCTGTAGAGAAAATGATAGGTTTGGTGACTGTGATCGATAAACTCCCGGCGAAAGATATTGATCAGTATATCGAATCACTCGTGCAGACAGAGGAGCAACTGGCGTTTGATCTCGAGTCCGGCCCCCTGCTGAAGTTTTATCTACTGACGTCCCCAGGGTATAACTTTTGTATGCTGAAGATCCACCACATCATTTGTGATGGTTGGTCTATGCAGTTACTCTTTAATGAGTTAACAACTGTGTATGGAGCATTGAATGATGGTCAACCAGTACCGCTGAGCCCTTTAAAGATTCAGTATAAGGATTTTTCTGCCTATCAACGTCGACGGGTTGAAGATAACAGTGGTTCGGGATTGAGGAATTATTGGCACAATAAGCTTAAGGCACCATTGCAGACTTTGCGTCTGCCTACTATTCAGCAACGGCCAGCTCAGCAAACGTTTACCGGCACGTCCCATGTTCATCGGTTTTCGAAACGCACATATGAGGGACTATTCACTCTTGCCAATAAGCACGAAGCATCCTTGTTTATGATGATCGTGGCATTGGCGGATGTTTTGTTTTATAGATATACGGGTCAGGACGACATCGTTTTTGGGACATCCGTCGCTGGTCGTCAACGGAAGGAAATAGAATCGCAAATTGGCTTTTATGTAAATACCCTTGCGCTGCGGAGCCGAGTATCCGGCAGACAGAGATTTGATGATCTTCTGTTGAAAACGAAACAACTGGTTCTTGAGGCGTTCCAGCATCAAGAATATCCCTTTGATTTGTTAGTTGACGAGCTTTCTCCCGCGCGTGACTTAAGCCGTTCTGCATTATTTGATGTTTTGATAGAACTGCAAAACTATCAGCATGCTGTGTCTCAGCAAGAACAGAAACAAAACGGATCTACTGGCAGCGGGAGTGTGTTGATACAGTCTTATGCTCGTCCAAAGACGAAGAGTATTTTTGATCTTAATCTTGAATTTAGGGAGGAGGGCGCTGATCTTTTCTTAACGATCAACTATAACACGGATGTGTATACACCCGATGAGGCGGAAGCAATCGGTCGACATTTTGAGAATATTTCTTCGGAGGTAATTAACAATCCCACGGCTTCCATAGAAGATTATTACTTTCTTGATGAGATTGAAAGTGACAGACTGAAGGCTTTTGGTCGGAGCACGCGAATGCAATTAGTTGATAGTCCGCCAACGGTTTATCAGTTGGTTAGCCGCGTGGCGGCAAATGATCCTTCGGCAGTGGCCATTTCTTTCGGGGATCGGTCCTCAACTTATCAACAATTGATATCGTCAGCAGATGAAATCAGTGCACTCATTTACCGCTATTACGATTCAGGTGGACCTGTTTGCATATTGATGGAACCTTCTATTCTCCTTGTTGAATCAATATTGGCGGTATGGAAGGCGGGAAAGATGTATGTCCCCCTTAGTCCGTTCGATGACGTCGAGATGAATCTGCGGGTGATTCGAGAGGTCGGATCGGGGCTCCTTTTGACAAATAGTAAACATGCCATAGCGGCAAGTGATCTTCAATGGAGCTGCGCAGAGCTGACAGCGATAGCATGCCTCGATGCCGATAATATTTATTCGATTGGCGAACCTCAACTCGAATCAATGAATCGGGAGATGTGGGAAATGGTAGGACGGAGGGCAACGAGTGATATTGAAGCAGGAGGGTGGGTTGATAGTTACACCGGACAGCCCATTTCGAGGCGGGAGATGGATGAGTATTCAGAAAATGCAGCGCGAAAGCTAGGACCATTCCTCAATAAGCAGTCTAAAGTCTTGGAGATTGGATGTGCGTCGGGCCTTACCGCATTTCGAATAGCGCCTGAAGTCGGCGAATATATTGGGACTGATATGTCTCAGGCTATTATCGACCGAAATAGGCTTCTTGTTTCCGAGCGGGGAATTGATAACATGAGGTTTGAATGCCTCCTTGCTAATGAGATTGTTGATGTTGCAGGAAGTGATTTCGACGCTGTGATAATTAATAGCGTGGTTCAGAATTTTAACGGTGTTAACTACCTCCGAGATGTCTTAGGGAAGTGTTTAGGTAAATTGAAAATGGGTGGTATTATCTTCGTTGGCGATGTCATGGATCTGGCGCAACGCAAATTGTTGATCGAAGATATTCGTCATTACAGGCAACGACACCAGTTGTCGCAAGGGCCCGATTTCTCGGACCATAAATTTTACTCAAGAGCATTCTTTTCGGATTTGTCTGCCAACCTAGAAGAAGTTGTTGATGTTGAAATTTCAAACAAAATTGGAAGCATAGAAAACGAACTTACCCGCTTTCGATTTGATGTTATCATCCGGAAAGGATTGAAGTCGGCAGGTGCAAGACCTGTCTATCTCCAACTCGATAAACGTCATTTGCTAAACGGTAACGATCACCACAAGCATATTGAGGACAGATCGCTTGCAGAGCAAGACGCTTGGATTTCATTTTCGGTCGGAACAGAGGGGAGAAGGAAAGGAGCCCCTGTCTCGCACGCCTTACTGAGTGAGCAATTAATCCATGTTAGCAAACGAAATGGGCGTGGCGGGCCTTACACCGGTCTGCATACTACGAGTCATCTCTTTCACCAGGCAATGGAAGAGTGTTTCGGCCCGTTGCTAACCGGTGGACGTGTTGTAATTACGGAAAAGCAAGAACCAACAGCACTGCTGATGACAGTTGCCTCAAAAGGCATTAATTGTGTCCACGTTTTTCCGCCTACTCTGTCGGCCATGGTTGCGACGGTTGAAAAAGGAGCATCAGTTCCGGATTCCTTGAAGCAAGTGGTATGCTCAGGTGATTTTCTGTTTTCGAACACGAGAAAGCGCTTCTTGAACACGTTTCCTGGTGTCAACTTATTTCATACATACGGTCTGGCTGAAGTTGCCGGGGAAATCGCGATTTCCGGACCGGATTCTTGCGCGATGCGGACCAGCACCCCGGCTGGAATGCAGATTACTGTCGTCAATGACAGTGGTGTGATGAACCCGATAGGTGTTCCGGGTGAGATCGCGCTAGTTGGTGTAGACGTTGCGCGATCTTATATACATGAAAAAAACGTTCCAACGCATTCAACTACATTCTTCACAGGCGATGTGGGTCGGTGGCTTCCTGATGGAAGTCTTGAGTTGTTTGGCAAAAAACGAAGCATTCTTTACGTAAAGAATAACCGATTCTTCAGCTACGAAGTCGAAAGTCAGTTGATGCGTTGCGACGGAATCACAAATGCGGTTGTGAGACTTCACCAGGATCGGAACGGAGACACATCTCTAGCAGCGTTCCTTCAGAAGGATGGAGACCATCCCGTAGACTTAAATCAAGTTAAGACTCGGTTGCATCGTTCCGTTGCTGGGTTTATGATTCCTGCATCTTACGTGATCACGGATGAACTCCCGGTCGATGTTGTAGGTAGAATTGACCGAACGAAACTTCCCGATGTAGTCGAAAGCGAAATCGTTGAAGAAGAATCAATCGGTCAACAGTGGGTAGAAGTTCGCCTTCAAAAGATACTGTGCGATATCCTGAACAAAAAGTATATCAAATTAACTGACAATTTTTTTGATCTCGGTGGACATTCGTTGAAGGCGACTAGGCTAGTGGCAAGAATTGAACGAGAGCTGAATGTGAAGATCGGCCTTACCCAAGTATTTGAGTCACCTACGTTGCAAGAACTTGTTGAAGTGGTTTCTCGCGCCACGAGAACGAAACATGAACGAGTTCAAAAAGCACCTTATCAAGAACATTACCCAGCTTCCAATGCACAAAAGAGACTTTGGATTCTTGATAAGCTGGATCCGACATTAGTCGCCTACAATATGCCGACCGCCTACTCATTAAAAGGCGATGTATCTATCACCGCACTTGAAACTGCGATACGGCGATTGATAGATAGACATGAAATCCTTAGAACGTTCCTTATTTCCAAAGACGGCGAACCGAGACAGGTGATTGAACCGGTCGAAACCACATCTGTAAGACCTAAGGTGATTGACCTTACTGGTGAGCCTTATCCCGAACTGGCTGCAAGGGACTTTTATGAAAAGGAGTATCGGCGACATTTCGATCTGGGAAAGCCAGGTCTGTTCAGGTCATTCATCCTTCTACTCAGTGACGACAAGATTGTTTTAGTGTTGAATATCCATCACATTATTTCCGATGGATGGTCCACCGATATCATGCTAAAGGAGATTGTCACGGGGTATGAAAATCTGATCCGTGATCCGAATTGGCGGGCAGAACCCCTTGAAATTCAATATAAAGATTACTCAGTTTGGCAGCAATCTGAACTAACACTAGCTGCGACTAGGCGTGATGGTGAGTATTGGAGAACAAAACTGAGTGGTGAAATTCCTGTCATCGACCTTCCAACTGATTTTCGACGACCAGACATACAGGAGTTTCAGGGAGAGGCGGAGCGATTCATTTTAAGTGAGAGTGCGACGTTGGGTTTAAGGCAACTTAGTCGAAGGAAGGGGGTGAGCATGTATATTCTCGTTACCGCCTTAACTAAGTTGTTGCTCTACCGGCATTCCGGGCAAACGGATCTCATAATTGGTACTCCCGTGGCTGGTCGTTCTCATTCGGATCTCGACAATCAAATTGGATTCTACGTCAATACCGTAGTGCTGCGAACGCAAATTGAAGAATCTTTCACGTTTGATACACTGCTGGAATATGTTCGAAACGAGGTGCTGGAATCATTTGAACATCAGCTATATCCTTTCGACATGCTCGTCGACCAATTGCAGCTCCCTCGAAATATGAGTCGAAATCCAATATTTGGCATCATGCTAACTTATTGGAACACCGAAACTCAGGTTAATAAAACTCTTGGTGGCGTACATGTCGAACCGTTTACCTCGTCTAGTGTTTCAAGTAAGTTTGATTTAACGTTTCATTTCATTGAGTCTGAAAAGTATCTCGGGGTTAATCTTGAGTATGCTACATCGCTGTTTGAGTCAAATCGGATCTCGAATATGGCGCAGCATTTCCGGAATTTAGTAGAGCAGGTACTTAAATCGACATCCCAGAATGTTGATGCCATTCCGATGCTGACCCAACAAGAGATCGAGTGGGAAGTTAGCGCTTTCAATAAGCCAGATGTTTCATTTCCGCGCTCATTGTTGATCCATCAGGCATTCGAACACCAAGCCGCCAAAACACCTAACAGTAATTCGGTGTTTTTTGATGATACTTTTTTCTCCTATGAAGAGCTGAATAGAAGGGCGAACCAAATTGCGTCGCTGCTACTGACGGTGCACGGCGTGAGAGTTGGAGATTTTGTTGGACTCATGCAAGATCGGTCGGCAGATACTGTCGTGACAATCCTGGCAATCTTGAAGTGCGGGGCTGCTTATGTTCCTATTGACCCGTCGTTTCCAGGGGAGCGCATTAGTTTTATTATTCGGGACACTGGCCTTTCTACCGTGGTTACCGAAATGAAGTATATGGAAGTCGATTCGATTTCCGCCATTAACAGAATACCCATCGATTCTACTGATATCGATGCGTACAGTGATGAGAATCCTGGTATTGTGGTGACTCCGGAAAGTATAGCTTACATTATTTACACTTCCGGTTCAACGGGTAATCCCAAGGGTGTGATGATTTGCCATCGCAACCTTGTGAGGCTCATAATCAACGATGAGTTCCCTATATCTGTCAATGAGAGAGATCGGTGGGTTCTCTTTCATAGCATAAGCTTCGATGTGTCTGTGTGGGAGATATTTGGTGCGCTTTTCACAGGCGGGTGTCTCTTTATCGCGGAGAAGGATATTTTAGTTACTAGTAAGGCATTTGTAAATTTCGTTTCGTCAAAGGGCATTACGGTTTTGTGCCAGGTTCCAAGTGTTTTTTACCAGTTTATGCACGAGGTCGATCTCAGACCCTCGTTGCCTGATTTTGCCTTGCGTTACGTGATCTTCGCTGGCGAAGCTCTTTCCCCAGGATTGCTCAAAGGCTGGAAACAGAAGTTCCCGCACGTCGGATTGGTGAATATGTATGGTATCACTGAGACAACTGTTCACACGACCTATAAAAACATTGATGACGCGGCGATCGAAAAAGGTGAAAGTGATGTTGGGGTAGCGATGGCAACGCAGGCCATCTACCTTGTCAATAGCATGTTACAAGTTGTCCCGCAAGGAGCTGTGGGAGAAATTGCCGTGAGCGGTGAAGGAGTGGGAAAAGGGTACAGAAACCTTCCCGAATTGACAAAGGAACGTTTTGTGCGAGATCCCTTCCGGCCTGATAAGTGGGTGTACTTATCGGGTGATCTGGCAAAGAGATCGAAGAGTGGGCAGATCATTTACTTGGGAAGGAAAGACTTCCAAGTTAAGATCCGGGGTTTCCGGATAGAGACATCAGAAGTTGAGAGCGCATTAGTGCGTGCTGGCGCGCGACATTCGGTGGTGATGGCTTTTGACGACCATGCCATTTCAGGAAAGTTCCTTGCGGCGTATGTAACAGGCGTTCCCGAAACGGGTATCCCGATGCTTCGCGAAGAGGTTCGCCGTCATCTTCCAGAGTATATGGTTCCAACTGTCTTTGTCAGGATGGATTCACTGCCGCTGAACGCCAATGGAAAGGTTGATAGGAAGAAACTCCCTCCACCGGTAGTAGCAAGGAATAGAGAAATAATTGGCCCAGCGAATGACGTGCAACGCATGTTGTTAGCGATTTGGCAGGCAGAGCTAGGCCTTAAGGAAATAGGCATCACCGACAATTTCTTTGAATTGGGTGGGCATTCGTTAAAAGGTGTACGAATCATTTCCTCCATTGCCCAAAAAATGGGAGTGGAGTTAATGCTTCGCGATATTTTTATCCATCCAACGGTTGAAAGTCTTTCACTGCTTATACCAGCCACAAAAAGAGAGATCGAATCCATAGGTGTCGCTATTTCAAAACCAAACTACGTTGTATCTCACGCCCAAAAGCGCATTTGGGTACTGAGTCAATTCGAAGAAGCTTCAGTGGCGTACAACATGCCCTATCCACTTGTTATTGAAGGCGCACTCGATAGGGCGGTGTTCTCGAAGGTATTGCTTACAATCGTGCAGCGCCACGAAAGTCTTCGAACTACTTTTGGTTTTATCAATGATGAACTTCGACAGTTTATTAACAACGAGATAACAACTGAAGTGCTTTCGTATATCGACCTGCGATATTCCGACGACAGCAAAAAATTGGCGGACGCGATCGTATCTAGCGACAGTAAGAAAAAATTTGATCTGGAAACGGGGCCATTGTTTAGGTTTTCTCTGATTAGGACGGCGGAGCGTAGTTATGTCTTTTTGTCGAACATGCATCATATTATTTCGGATGGATGGTCGATGGAGATTTTTGGTAATGAGATTTTTACCCTATACAACTCCTTTATCCGCGGGTACGATAACCCATTAAGCCCTTTAGAGTTGCAATATAAGGACTATAGTGAGTGGCAGTATTCACAACTTGAAGGCGAAAAGTTGATAGAGCATCGCGACTATTGGCATCAAAAGCTTTCCGGTCCCTTGCCTGTTCTTGAGCTGCCATCCTATAAGCAGAGGCCCAAGCATTTGTCTTATGGAGGAAAAGTATTTGACAAGGAATTCAACCAGCAACTGACGGAAAAGTTGAACGCGTTCGGAAAGCAGAAAGGCACAACGCTGTTTACTGTTCTCCTGTCAGTTGTAAATGCATTGTTCTATCGATACACGAACCAAGATGATATTATTCTCGGGGTGTCGTCGGCAGGGCGTTTAAATAAGAGCTTGGAAAAGCTAATCGGCTTTTTTGTTAACCCGCTTGTGATCCGTACTCGGTTTACACGAGAAATGACATTCGGAGAACTTCTGGACCATATAAAGGACGATACACTATCGGCAATGGATCATCAGGTGTATCCCTTTGATAGATTGGTAGATGAACTTGTACATGACCGGGCTACTGATCGATCACCGGTCTTCGATGTTCTTGTTGGTTTTCAGAATTTCGAGAGCGCTATTTCACTGGAAGGCGGATACGTCGACATGAAAGATATCAGCGTTCGAGCTTACTCTGTTGAAAATGAAACAAGTATCTTTGATCTTAATATTCTGTTTTCAATTCGAAATGGATGCCTGAGGTGTAGCATTAATTACAATACAGACATCTATAACGAGATGCAAATTGACCAGCTAATTGGTCACCTTGGTAATCTCGCCATTTCTGCTGTTTCGTCTCCTGATGTTCGCCTAGACCAACTGGCTTATCTGTCAAGTGACGAATTGGGTTTGCTCGAATCTTTCAACGAAACACATGTTTCTTTTGATCTAAGCAAGACATTATGCCATCGGTTTGAGCAGTCGGTGGTTGAGCATAGTCAGCGCTTGGCGGTGATTGATCGCGACAGGTCCGTGTCCTATGCCATGCTTTATCGGTCATCAAGGCAGATGGCTCAACTTCTCTACTCGCTGCAAAGTGACCCTTGTATTGTCGGTTTGTTGATGGATCGTTCCGTGTACATGTCAGAAGCTATCCTTGGCTCTTGGTTCGCTGGGCATGCCTATTTACCGTTAGATACGGAAGGACCATTTAATCGAATCCATGATATCGCTCTCGATTCCGGAATGAGTATTCTCGTTGTGACAAGGCAATACGTTCATTGGGCCAATGAACTTCAGTGGCTTTGCCCTCAGTTGAAAACACTTGTATGTATTGATTCGGATGATGTACACAGTGAATTGGAACCACCGAGGGTTTCTATGGACAAGGAAATGTGGGAGGCGGTAGGCGAGCGTGCTGAAGATGATATCGAAGGAGGTGGTTGGATCGACAGTTTCACGGGTAGGCCATTTCGGAGGGAAGAGATGGATGAATATGCCGAGAATACAATGCAGAAGTTATCTCCGTATCTACGGAGTGATATGCGTGTACTGGAAATAGGATGCGCATCCGGCATTACGATGTTTCGAGTTGCCCCGCTGGTGAAGAGCTATGTGGGTACTGATATGTCGGAAACGATCATTCAGAAAAACAAGCGGTTTGTTGAAGATTGCGGTATTGATAATGTAAAGCTCTTTGCGCTCAGTGCGGAAGAGATTGGCAGTCTCGGCGAGGATAGCTTTGACCTCGTTATTATAAACTCCGTGGTGCAAAACTTTAATGGCCTTAACTATTTCAGAAAAATTCTAAGGCTTTGCGTTTCCAAAGCTGCTAGTAATGCTATAATCTTTATAGGCGACGTAATGGACTTGGAATCACGGGGACGACTCGTTGAGGAATTGAGGCAATATAAAATTGCCCATCCTACTGAACGAACAGTTACTGAGTTTCCTGATAATCAGTTTTATCCCAGGGAATTCTTTGAAGATGTTGCTGCGGAACAAGAGTTCATTACTAAAGTTGAGTGCAGTCAGAAGATTGGTTCAATTGAAAATGAACTATCAAAGTATCGATTTGATGTTGTATTTCATGTCGAGAAGACTGCAGAAGTTGCTACCCGTGAAGTTAAAAAGGTTAAGCAGCAGTGTGACCGAAGGGATCTAGCTATCCTTGCTGAAGAGATCAATTTTTCAAAAGGAAATGGATTGGCATATGTAATCTATACTTCCGGTTCAACCGGTAAGCCGAAAGGAGCGATGATCCGGCACAGTGGATTACTCAATCATCTATACTCGAAAGTGGAAACCCTATGTCTTGATCGGGAGAGTCGCGTATTACAGACCGCTTCGCATACGTTTGATGTTTCAGTTTGGCAGTTTCATGCCGCGTTGTTGGTTGGCGGCGCAACTGTTATTTACCGCAAGGAAATTCTTTTAGATGCTAGTGCTTTGTGGGATAGTATTGCACGCGATCGAATTAATGTTGCGCAAACCGTCCCAAGTCACTTGAGTTTTATCCTTGAAGAAGCAGAAAGACGAACATTGACTGTTCCGGACCTAAGGTTCTTTATCGTTTCCGGTGAAGCACTATCTAGTGCACTAGCTCGGAAATGGTTTACCTATTTTCCGCACGTTCCGCTGATTAATGCTTATGGCCCGACAGAAGCTTCTGACAATGTCACGCAATTGGTGATGACTTCGTCGCCAGAACAGGAACGTATTTCACTTGGAAGCCCCCTTCGAAACACCTCAATTTACGTTCTCGACCATTTGGGCAATCGGTGTCCAGTGGGTGTGAAGGGTGAAATTTGCATCGCCGGTGTTTGCGTGGGCAGTGGATACCTTCATGACACGATTCGGTCCTCTGAAAGTTTTGTGCCCAATCGGTACTCGAGTAACGTTAGTGATAGGACCCTGTACAAGACCGGTGACGTTGGATGCTGGATGCCTGACGGGACTCTGAGCTTTTTCGGAAGAAAGGATCATCAGGTAAAGGTTCGTGGGTACCGGATAGAATTGGGTGAGATTGAAAACCATCTTCAAGGTATTGTAGGACTTAAGGCAGCGGTGGTCGTTGATTCATTCGATAAAAATGGTGACCGCTTCCTCATTGCGTATGCAGCTCTAAATAAGGATGTCAGTTTAAGTGAATCCACCATTCGTGACTCGCTGGCGAAACAGTTGCCCGATTACATGGTCCCACAGTACATTGTTTTGCTCGATGAACTTCCGGTTACGGCGAGCCGAAAGATCAATCGAAAAGCTTTGCCTTTGCCTGTCAGCAACGCGGATTCACACGAGACGAAAAGGCCCATTACCGGAACACAAATCAAGTTGGCTTCGATATGGGAGTCTGTTCTCGGTGAAAGTAACATCGGCCTTGATACGGATTTCTTCCAAGCAGGAGGGCATTCACTGAAAGCTACGCGCGTAATTTCTGGGGTGCTGAAGGAGTTCGGACGGAAAATATCCTTCAAAGAAATATACTCGGCTTCTACACTCGAGGCCATGGCGTCGCTGATCGATTTGCAGGAAGAAAAGAAAGAGGATGATATTCGGCCGGTTCAAACGGCCGCGTACTATGACCTATCGCATGCACAGAAACGCCTGTGGTTTTTATGCCAAATGGATAACGCTTCGGTAGCATTTAACCTTGACTGGGCGTATCGTATCGAAGGCGTTCTTGACATCACTGCCCTGCGGAACGCATTTATCGGCATCGTGGAACGCCATGAAAGTTTGCGAACGGTCTTTATGGATGTGGGCGGTGAACCTAAACAGGTGATCTTGCATGCTGATTCAGATATGTTTTTTGTGCCTTGGGTTAACATGCAAGATGAGGGCAATCGAGAGCGGTCGGTCGCGATGTTGGTTGACGAGGAAGCAGCCAATCCGTTCAATCTTTCGACTGGCCCTTTAGTGAGAGCGAAAGTGATAACCGAAGCACCAAATGTTCACTGGCTATTACTCACCATCCATCACATCGTCGCAGATGGTTGGTCGGTGCAGATTATAATGAGTGAATTGATCCAACTCTATACTGCGGCAATTTCAGGCAAAGACCCTGGATTACATCCGTTAAAGATTCAATGTAAGGACTATGTCTATTGGCAAGCGCGTCGCCTTGTTGGAGAAACCACAAATCATCTTCGTACTTATTGGGTAAACCGTTTGGGAGGTGATCTTCCGATTCTCGATTTACCGTCAGTGAAGACCAGGCCAGCAGTTCAAACTTACAATGGTCGGCAGACTGAATTTATCTTTGACAATGAAGTATTACCGATACTTCAAAAAATGGCAGACGACAATGGATCGACGCTGTTTAATTCAATCATTAATCTTTTGAAGATTACTTTTAGTAAACTCACAGGACAAACCGATATCGTTTTAGGGACATCAACTTCAGGTCGGTTGAATAGATCCCTTGAAGATCAAGTTGGGTTTTACCTCAATACCCTTGCGCTCCGTACATCGTTTAGCGCAAATGACTCTTTAGCAGACCTTTATAGTAAGGTGAAAGACACCATTCTCGGGGCTTTCGATCACCAGGAATATCCGTTTGATCAGCTCGTGGAAGATCTTAACATAGAGCGCGACCTCGCTCGAAGTCCCATTTTCGATGTACTTGTTTTGTTGCAGAATATTGAGATTGGCAGGCCAATCAAACCGATTGCTCACCATGGAGCAAAGATTACGGGACACCATGCCTCCCAACAGACAACCAGTCAGGGGGATTTGCTTCTGAATTTCTCGGAGAGAGCGCATCGGCTTCATGTTTCCGTCTTATATAACACAGATATATTTGACGAAAGTGATATTGTAAGGTTGTACAAATGTCTCAGCATAGTTGCGCGGCAACTGAGTGACTATAAAAGGCTTCGTTTGTCGGACATATCGATCATTACGGACGAAGACCGTTCTTTGCTTGAGAGTTTCTCGGGGCCAATTGTTGAGCTACCCCGCGCTACGATCAGCACGATCATTCAGGAAATGAGCGTTGGACATGGAAGCTTGATTGCGGTTACCGATTCCGGTCGAGCAGTTTCCTACGCCGAGTTTGAATTCAATTCAAATCTAATTGCTCGAAATCTTCGAGGCAGACTTTTGCCATCGACCTCCGGTGTTGTATTGCTCGTAAATCGTGATGCAAGGTTCGCGGAACTTGTGCAAGCAATTTGGAAACTTGGTCAAGCATACATACCACTCGATTTGAGCTGGCCCGTAGAAAGGATTTTGACGGTTATCGAGAGCGCGAACCCTTCGGCTGTTATCGTCGACGACGAGCGCTTCCGTAATTTGCACGGTAATGTTATTCATAGCGGGGAATTGCTAGATGAATCCGGTTCACCAGTTTTATTCAAGTGCCAATCTTCTGGTTCTGATTTAGCGTACATTATTTATACGTCAGGATCCACCGGTGTTCCGAAAGGGGCAATGGTGACGCATGATGGAATGCTTAACCATATGATGTCGAAGATCAGTGTGCTCGGCATTGGTCGTGGTGATAGGGTTCTTCAAAATGCCAGTCTTACTTTTGATATCTCGGTTTGGCAGTTTTTTGCCGCGATGATAGTTGGCGGGACAACCGTTGTTTATCCGGATGAAGTTATCCTCGATCCACAACGCTTCTTGTTCTCGCTTGATCAAGATGGAATAAGTATAGCCGAAGTTGTTCCGAGCTATCTCAATGCACTTGTTAGTGAAGCAGAGGATTCGTCTATTTCCCTATCGTCCCTTAAGAAAATGCTTGCCACGGGAGAGGCGCTCCCAGTTCAGCTTGCACAGCATTGGTTTGCGTTATATCCGCACATTTCCTTGGTAAATGCATATGGACCGACCGAAGCGTCGGATGACATTACGCATTTCGTAATGACTTCACCACCGGCCGTTGAACGCATGCCGCTTGGTGCCACCGTTCAAAACATGAGAATTTACGTCATCAACGAATTCATGCAACAGGTGCCTATTGGTGTGAAAGGTGAACTGTGTGTTGCTGGTGTTGGAGTCGGGAAGGGTTACTTGGGAGATAAAGAGCGTACGGATGCCGCATTTGTGGAGAACCCGTTTCATCGAGGTATGTACTCAAGAATGTACAAAACTGGGGATATTGCGAGATGGTTGCCAAATGGTACCTTGGAGTTCTATGGACGAAAAGATTACCAAGTAAAGATACGTGGCTACCGTATTGAGATTGGAGAAATCGAAACGGCGCTTCTAACGATCGAGGGAGTTTCTTCTGCTGTGGTTCAGGATTTCTTGGATGCAAGTCGCTCGAAGAACTTAGTCGGCTATGTATGTCTTTCGGACGCGAACCTCTCAATTGATGAAATCCGCGATCAGCTTCGTAAAAAGGTTCCATCGTACATGGTTCCAGCGGCAATTGTCGTACTCCCGGAAATGCCGTTGACGTCAAACGGAAAGATTGATCGAAAGAAGCTCCCCCCCGCAATTGTTTCGGAGCACCATGAAGCGTTTGTAGGCCCGGTAACTAAACTGGAAAAGCAATTGGTGTCAGTTTGGCAGGAAGTCCTGGGCCTCAAGTCCGTGAGCATGCTAGACGACTTTTTCGCTATCGGTGGACATTCGTTGAAAGCAACACAAGCGATCAGTAGGATTTATAAGATCACCGGGATTCGCATCGAGTTATCCGTCTTCTTTTCGCGACCCACATTGAAGGGGTTATGTGAATACTTGCTTGAATCAAAACCGTCTGTAGTTTCTGAGATTACAAAAGTGACACCTTCGCTGAACTATCATCCATCTTCTGGACAAAAGCGACTTTGGATGCTATCCCAAAATAAGGAGCTGTCGCTGACTTTTCATCTACCATCGATCTTCAAGGTTCAAGGAAATCTTGATGTAGACATGATAGGCCGCGCGTGGGATCGAGTTGTGGAACACCATGACAGCTTACGAACTATTTTTTGTGTTGCGGAGGGTTCGCTCTGGCAACGCGTCCTTGCACCCGATCATAATAAATTTCGCTTGAAGATTGTAAATGCTGAAAACTTTAGCGGGGAATCCCTACAGGAAAAGATTGAACAAGAATGTTTGGCGCCATTTGACCTTGAGAATGGACCGCTAGCAAGGGCGACACTGTTTGGTGCGTCTGAGAATCAGTATACCATGGTCTTCGTCTTCCACCATATTATTACCGATGGTTGGTCATTTAGTATTTTGATACGCGACCTTATGCGTTCTTATAGCGAAATGCTTTCCGGGAAAAGCGGCGAACTTGAACAGAATGCAGTGAGCTATAGGGATTTTGCAGCATGGCAACTCAGTTTATTGGCCGGGGAATCTGGACGCAGACAACGGAAGTTTTGGATTGACGAATTTCGAACGCTGCCACCACGCATTCAGTTTGCCAACAATGGCGTTACAAAGTTCAAGGGATATGGTGGGAAGCGGATTCAATATACACTGAGCGATGAGATAGTTTCGAGGCTAAAATTGATCGGAGCTCAGAATGGGATTACTGGTTTCGTTCTGCAGGCAGCGATAACGAGTATTTTTCTCCACCGAGTTTCCGGGCAAAAAGAGATTGTGTTAGGTATACCCGTGTCTGGACGTGAGCATCCGGATCTTGAGAATGTGGTGGGTTTCTTTGTCAATACAATAGCTTTTAAAACCGAAATATCACCTGATGATAACTTCCAATCTATTGTTCGTAAGGTGGCTAAGAAATACGCTGCGGTCATGTCTAATCAGGCATATCCTTTCGATCAACTTGTAAACGATCTGGGCTTGTCAGGTAGTGAGAATCCGTTGTTCGACGTAATGCTTGTACCGGACAATATCGACATTGCCGCCGAGGTGGGAGGAACTCCGAAAACGGATACGTTGGAAGTTTCTCCGATTCAAAATGAGTCGTTTAATGCACAAATGAATATTTCGTTTCACTATTATGAGGATCAGCACAGTATCAGTGGAACAATTGAGTACCGCGAGGCAAAGTTTGATGAGACATCCATTATGGTAATAAAGCATAAGCTATTGAAGCTTATACATGTGTTAGTGCACCATGTTCATGAACCTATCAGTAATATTGATTTGTACGGCGAGGGTGACTTGATCAGATCGACTGGCGACGTTGATGAACTTGAGTTTTAAAGTAGAACTTCGAAAAAATACTGGCAATGGATAAAATCAAAAAAAGTATTCTAAGTGGTCAGGTAAAGCCCATCAGCGCGGAAGTTAATGTCACTACCTACACCGCGTATAACGATGCTGTTTTTGTCTTTGAGGCAGGAGTAGATGGTATGGACCTGCGATTTTTTGTTGCTTCAAATAAAGCGAGAATTGACGAGCTGTTGACCTCAATTGGTGCTGTGCTATTTCGTGGCTTTGCGGTGAATTCTGTCGAAGCGTTCCATAATTCGGTGCTTGGAATGGGGGCTCAACCTATCGACTATGAGTTTGGAAGTACACCACGTACACAGGTTTCCAATAAAATATTTACATCCACCGAGTACCCGTCGGATCAACTGATTCCAATGCACAATGAAATGTCATATACGGATCAGTGGCCATCCAGAATTTGGTTTTATTGTGAGCTGCAAGCCACTACCGGCGGCGAAACACCGATCGTTGACAGCCGCAAGGTGTACCAAGAGATTCCAAAAACCATCAGAGATGTATTTGAACGATCTGGTATCAAGTACGTGAGAAATTACAAGGAATCCGTCGATGTGCCTTGGCAAAAGGTTTTTAATACCAGCGATCGAAAAGAAGTGGAAGCCTATTGCAAACAACGGAACATTTATTTTGAATGGAACGGCAATGATCTAAAGACTTGGCAAACCTGCCAGGCCAGCATTGAGTTTAAGCCTACAGGTGAAAAGGTCTGGTTCAACCAAGCACATCTTTTTCACTACTCGCTTTTACCGCAGGCAGTAGAAGAAAGCATCTTGGAGTTGTATGGTGAAGAAGGAATACCGAGAAACAGTTATCTGGGGAGCGGTGAAAAGATATCACCCGCGGATATTCAAACCATCCATCGTGCCTATGAGAAATTGAAGATACCGGTTGGGTTGAATAAATCAGAGGTGATGCTTTTGAACAATGAGATCATCGGCCATGGCAGGCAACCCTATACTGGATTGAGAAAAGTTAGAGTGGCAATGACAAAGTAAGCCGGATTTAGCGAAATACTTTATGACTGAAAAGAATTCCCACATTTCAAAAGCGGCCCTCGCCCTAGATTACTGGCTCGATCGCACTGTAAATGTAGATGTACCAGATCTCTGGGTTGAACCCTTCAAAAAAGCAGGAAGGAGTCAAGTTGAGATACCATTCCCGACGGCGTTGCTGACGCGTGTCGAATCTCTATCCAAGGGAGTCGCAAACAACAAATTTCGACTAACACTGGCAGCGTTGTTGATCTTAGTTGAAAAATATGCAGGAAGTGGAAGGTATTGTGTTTCGACCCCAGTGCCTAATACGGAAAGTCGGGGACCGCTTTTTTTCGTCTCCTCTGTTCAACAGGATTCTACGGTAAAGGATTTGGTGGAGGATCTTGGCGCGCAGCTCAAGAACGGACTACTACATTCAGACTATGACTTCACCAATTTTTCAGCACAATTTGAAAGCCGTCACGGTGGTAACGCTCCATTGGAGCAGATTGCATTTAGGGTAAGCTCCTTCAATGGGGAGTTTTCGAATGAGTTGGATTCGAGGTTGCGTATCAGTATCGAAAGTGGTAGTATTTTAGTTGACTATAGTCAGCTAGATTTTTCTACAACCTTTGCCCAACAATTTATCCGTCATTACTTCAACATACTTGATCAGTTGATTGAATCGAGTAAGACGAAAATTTTGTCTTTAAGTGTGTTATCGGCTACAGAACGAGATGAAGTTGTAAGGTTATCCAATGGACCCATGATGTCATGGGTAGGCCCTCGCACCTTGAATGCACTTTTTGAACAAACCGTCGAAAACAAACCTGATGACATCGCGGTTGTGTTTAATGATAGGACATTGGACTATAAAACGGTTAACAGTCTTGCCAATCAACGTGCGCGATATCTGAAACATCACCTTCAAATTGAGGGGGGACAGCTAGTTGCGCTACTTCTCCCGAAATCCGACCATTATATCGTATGGATGATTGCGGTATTGAAGGCGGGCGGAGCGTTTCTACCAATCGATCCAGACTATCCAGCGCAGAGGAAAGAGTACCTAATCTCGAATAGCGCCGCGGCGATCGTGATCGGGGACGGAGATACTGCGATGAAGTTGCCCGAGACGGTGAGGGTTGTAGATGTGAACTCCAGTTTTTTCAACGAGACTCCAGATGGAAACCTTTCGCTGGAGCATCGGCCGGGAGATACCGCGTACATAATATATACTTCTGGTTCGACTGGTGTACCGAAAGGGGTGATAGTGAGCCACAACGCGATCACAAACACTATATATAACAGCATTCGTGAGTATGGCTACACTCGCAAGGATGCTGTTTTTCAGTTTACGTCTGTTTCATTCGACATTTCGTTGAGCGATATTTTTTGTGCGCTAGGGGTGGGGGCAACGATCGTGTTAGTCGATAAGGAGAAGCAACGAAATGCGGATCAGCTTCAACATTATGCATCGACCAATAAGGCGACCGCTGTGTCGATTAACCCTTCATTACTAGACGTGCTCGCGCCAGATCGGTTGGGCTTCAGGATGGTTAATACAGGCGGTGAACCCGCGAATTATGGTCAGGCTGTTCGACTGTCATCGTCATTAAGATATTTCAACAGCTACGGGCCCACCGAGGCCAGCGTGTGTTGTTCAGCATTTGAGGTTAAACCTGATTTTGCAGAATCTACTTACGTTCCAATCGGGAAGCCCTTTGCAAATACCGAAATATACGTGGTGGATCCAAACGGGTCCCTTTTACCAGTGGGCTGTGTCGGTGAAATCGTTATCGGTGGCGAAGGTCTAGCGAAAGGATATATCAACAATCAAGAGTTAACGGAGAAGTGCTTCGTTAACCACCCTTTCAAAAAAGGCGAACGTGTTTATCGTTCCGGAGACTATGGAAAGTACCTTCCGGATGGTAATCTCCTTTTTATTGGACGTCGCGACGAACAAGTGAAGATTGCCGGTCATCGTATTGAGCTTCGTGAGATTGAGCTTGTGGCCGAATCGGCCCTTCCTATCGACAGGGCGGTTGCAACTGCGATTCGTTCTAAGGCTGGCCAGTTGCATGTGGTACTCTATTATACGTCTAGTGTAGCTGTTTCCGAAGTGGACGTAAAGGCAGTATTGAGCAAGAATATGCCCATGTGGATGGTCCCGTCGTTTGTTATTCCTATCGAAGAAATACTCAGGGATGCTCACGGCAAGATTGATGTTAGGCGTCTGCCCGATCCATTTACGCCTAGCGGAGCGGAGCGCCTTGGAGCATCAACTCTAGAAGAGAAAAAATTTCTGGAAATATGGAAAACCATTCTCCATCGAGACGAGGAATTTGGAATAAATGACAGTTTTTTCCAGTTAGGAGGAAATTCAATCCTTGCGACATTGATGCTTTCCGTTGTGCACAAGGAACTGAATTTAGCGATTGACTATACGGCGTTTTTTAAGGAGCCAACCATTTCTTTCTTATCGAGAAGGTTAGGTATCGCACCTGTATCTTCTGGTTTTGAACCGATCGTGCCTGCTCCCCAAGCTGAGTATTATGAATTGTCATACGCTCAAAGAAGACTTTGGGTTTTGTGTCAGTTTGAGGAAGATTCGATCGCGTACAACATGCCGCTGTCGTTCTATTTTTCTGGACGGTTTAGCCTGCCCGATTTTGATTATACCGTGCAGGAGCTTGTGAAACGTCATGAGAGCTTGAGGACGATTTTTGTAAATGTCGATGGCGCACCTCGTCAACGAATACTACCGACTTTGAAAGTCCCGGTCGAAGTAGTCGAATTGTCCAAGATCGATGAAGTGGAGCGCAACATCAAATTGAACGAGATATTCAAAAGTGTCGCGCATAAACCCTTTAACCTTGAAAAAGGACCTTTAATCCGATTTGTACTGGTTATGTTGGGTAATGACCAATACGTACTGATTTTCAATATTCATCATATTGTTAACGACGGATGGTCTCATAACATTATCCTTAAGGAGGTCACGACTATTTATAACAGTTCTCTGCAAAAGAAGCCGCATGCGCTTCCGGAACGTGTCGTTCAATACAAGGACTACGCTCACTGGAACCGCGAAGCGTTTATGAACGGGCGCTACGATGCATCTGAACGGTATTGGTTAGATAAGTTTCGTGACAAACCTAATGGAGTTCACCTGCCATTTGATCGGCCCCGTCAGACTATTCAGACGTTCAACGGTGGCCGAATTCCCTTCTACATTCCGAAGGAAGATACCGCATTGCTGAGGGCGATCACGAACGATTGTGGTGCCACTTTCTTCATGGGATTGTTGTCACTCATCGACATTATCTTATATAAGTATTCTGGACAGACGGACATTATTATTGGTTCACCGATCGCGGGTAGGCGACATCCAGATCTTTACGACATGATTGGGTTTTTAGCCAATACGATTGTCTACCGCGTCAATGTCGATCCCGAGTCCTCATGGCTTGAACTCCTTAGAAGCGTCCGAAAGGATTCGCTTGATACCTACGAACATCAAGAATACCCTTTCGATGTGCTCGTGGAAAAACTCAACTTGGACCGCGATTTGAGCCAGTCACCTTTGTTTAATGTGATGGTCGCGCATAACAATACGGCTTCGGCGTCGCCTCCGCAACAGCTCTCCGAAATCCGGAGCGATAACGTGACTCTCGACGAGGATTTCAATATCGCTAAGTTCGATCTAGTCTTCTTCCTTGACGATGGAGGCGATTACGTTTACGGAGAGCTAGAATATAATTCCGATTTGTTCAACAGGCGCACTGCCCAGAGGATTGTAAACAATTTCCTTGCGTTGCTTAAGTCGGCGGTGAATGAGCCCAATTGCCAGGTCTATCGGCTTAGAATGATAGACGCGCCTGAAATAAATCGTCTTGAATCCTTTTCTAAACCTGTATCGACGACGCCTTCATTTAAAAGTATTCAGAGTTTCTTCGAACGCCAAGCGGTTGTTTCAGGGGATGCGATAGCAGTGGAGCAGGGGGGGCGAAGCCTTACTTATCGAAAGCTAGATGAATCCTCAAATAGAATTGCAAAGTATCTCCGAGAGAGTAAGGGAATTGGGCGTGGTGATATTGTTGGGGTTTGCTTACAGCGGTCGTTGGAGATGATAGAAGTAATGATGGGGATCGCGAAGGCGGGCGCTGCATATCTTGCCGTGGACCCAGCGTATCCTGTACATCGAGTGAATTACATGCTAAATGACGCGAAAGCGGCCTTCGTGATTAGCGATGGTGCATATGACGAGTTGTTTGGAGATTTTCAAGGAACAAAATACAATTACGCCCTTGATATCGCGCCTGCGATAGAAGGTCTATCTTCAATGGGTTTGGAAGATGTGAATGAACCCGATGATATCATATACATAATATACACGTCCGGTACAACCGGAATGCCCAATGGGGCTATGTTAAGCCACGGACTATTGTCGAATCTCGTCCAATGGCAGTTAACGCAATCCGGAATCAATAATGGTTTATCGTGCTTGCAGTTCACGTCGATAAATTTTTGCGTCTCTTTTCAGGAGATTTTTATCACCCTTGCCGCAGGCGGCACAGTTAAGTTGATTGGGGAGCTTGAAAGAAAGGATATCGACTACCTTAAGGACACGATAGAGAAAGAGAAGATTGAAAATGTCTATTTGCCGTTTTCTTATTTGAATTTCTTGTTGAACGAGAATCATCAATGGAAAAAAGGCAGTCATGCCATTAAAAATATTATCACGGCGGGCGAACAATTGAAGGTAAGCCGCGGGCTTAGAATGTTTCTCAATGAGAATCCAGATGTTAAGTTGCATAATCACTATGGGTCTTCCGAGATGCACGTCGTAACATCGTTGACGTTGGATCATTCAAACCTTGATAAGTATAGTGTGCCGCCTGCCGGCATTCCAATCGATAACACGAGAATAATCATTCTTGACAATCATCAGCAACTGGTTCCGCTTGGAGTTTTTGGTGAATTGTATGTTCAAGGGGCGTATGCGGTACCAGGGTATGTTAACAACCCTGTTCTTACCAACAAGAAAATAGTTTCCGTTCCGGATTTTGATGGAACATTTTATCGTACAGGCGACGTTGGTCGCTGGCTTGAAGATGGAACCATAGAACTGTCGGGGAGGAAGGACTCTCAATTGAAGATAAGAGGGTTTCGTGTCGAACTGGGGGAGGTAGAAGCTAGAATACTTTCCTTCGAAGGTGTTGCCGAAACGGTGGTCGTAGCAAAAAAGGATTCACGAAATCACGATATCCTCGTGGCTTATGTGGTTTTGGAGCGTGGTTCAAAAGGCCAACTTTTGAGTTACCTTCAAAATCATCTCCCATATTTTATGGTCCCGCATATTGTCGTCCTTCCACGTTTACCGTTGATGCTTAACGGTAAAGTAGACCGTGCGGCACTCCCACCTGTCGATCTCCGTGGAGAAGCCGAGTACAAGGCTCCGTCTACCGAGATGGAAATGGTCATTGTAGGAATTTGGGAAGATATTCTCGACCGCCACCAAATCGGGGTAAATGATAATTTCTTTGAGCTGGGTGGACATTCTCTAAAGGCAACGCAGGTAATTACGCGCCTTTTCCAGAAGACTTCGATCAAAATAGAACTCAGAACAATCTTTGCAAATCCGACAGTTGCCGCCTTAGCAGCATCAATCGCTGTTTCGGGTAAAGCTTATGACCCGTTAGAGAATATTCCACTTGCACCACCTGCCAATCGCTATGTGCTATCACATGGACAGTATCGTTTATTTATTCTGGATCAATTGAATCCAGGTAACCTGTCGTACAATATGCCATCGTCTTACCTAATTAAAGGTGATGTCGACGTGGACTTGTTTCGAAAGGCGTTTAGGTCACTTCTTGAGCGACATGAGGTCTTGCGAACGCGTTTCTTCTTCGATAACGATGCTCCTTGGCAGGAGATTATGGAGATCGATTCGCCCACTTTTAGTGTCCGTTACTTCGACTGGCGCACTGAAGGAAATCGGGATTTTGAGATCCAGTCGTTGGCGGCGAGTGAAGCGGGTTACCGGTTTGTTTTAGCGGAAGGTGGCCTCATTCGTGTTACTCTTGTGCGAATGGAAGACCAAGTATTTGCACTTATGCTTACAATGCACCATATCATTACAGATGGATGGTCGATGCGTGTGTTGATAGGCGACCTTTTGAGCTTTTACCGGTCGTTCAAAGGGGAGGCAGTACCATCCTTAAAACCCTTGACGTTTCAGTATAAGGACTATGCAGTATGGCAGCGAAGTCAGAACGCAGATGATCGCGGTCGTCGTTTCTGGTTGGCGCAGTTTGAAGATGAGGTGCCGTTGTTGAATCTGCCCACAGATTTCATACGCCCTCCGGTGCATTCTTATCGTGGCGAGTCTATCAGTATTGATATCCCTTCTCACACTGTTCGGGCACTAAAGGAGTTGATAAAGAAAAATGACGCAAGTACGTTCATGGTTGTAGTTGCGTTAGTAAACGTACTTTTATCTAAATACTCGGGTCAAAATGACATTGTGGTCGGAACTCCCGTAGCCGGGAGGGACCGGTTAGACCTTGAAGATCAGGTAGGTTTCTATGTGAATACGCTAGCAATTCGGTCTAGAGTACCTGCCGAAGAAACCTTCTCCAAATTTCTCTCTGATACAAAAAGGCTCGTGCTTGATATTTTCTCGCACCAGTCATATCCGTTTGATAAACTCGTAAGTGAACTAGACCTCGCGAAAGATATGGCACGGTCGCCTATTTTCGATGTCTTCGTTACAGCTGGTACTATCGATAAGGAGCGGCAAGGTGGTGAGGCATTTTTTGACGTCGTAGAACTTGGACAGAGCTTGCCGGTCAGTAAGTTCGACCTGTCTTTCTACTTCAACGAGTCAGATGATGCGTTCAGCCTCGGTATAGAATATTCAACGGATTTGTTTAGGCGGTCGACCATTCAACGTCTTGGTGATCACTTGACTCAGCTTGTCGCTGAAATTGCTGCCTACCCCGAAAAGCCGATATCGAGATTATCGATTATATCTACGAGCGAACGAGAGGAATTGATTCATTCCTTTAATAATCTCGATGTCGCGTTTCCCTCGACTAAGCTTATTCACAATATTGTTGAAGAGCAAACAGTTAGAACACCAACCGCTCTCGCTTTGTGCGACAGCAAGGGTGCTTGGACGTATCGGCGCGTGGATGCCACTGCCAACCAGATCGCTTCATGTTTAATGAAGGAGTATTCTGTGGTGCCCGGCCAATACATTGGTTTGTTGATGGGCCGGTCTGCAGATGCAATCGTTTCGATTATCGCTATTCTAAAGTGTGGTTGCTCATATGTTCCGATTGACCCAGAGTACCCTGTGGCGCGGGTGAAGTATATTATTGAGGATGCTTCCGTACTGTTGGTGATCTGCTCTGCGTCGGTTACTCAATGGGATTTAGCTGGTGCTCAATGTCTCCTGTTTGATGAGATCCAGTATAGTCTGTACCCGCAGGACAATGTCCATGTATTGAGAAAGCCAAGCGACCCTGCGTATGTTATTTATACGTCAGGATCAACCGGCGATCCTAAGGGTGTTGTTGTGACACATCGAAATGTTGTGCGTCTCATTATGAATGACGCCTTTCCATATGATTTCGGCGAATCGGATCGGTGGCTACTTTTTCATTCATTGAGTTTTGATGTTTCGGTGTGGGAGATATTTGGAGCATTGTTCAAAGGTGGATGCCTTTTTATTGCATCTACCGATATACTTCATTCGCCCCTACGCCTTTACCATTTTATTGTTGAAAATGGAATTACAATCCTGAACCAAGTACCAAGCGTTTTCTATACATTCCAAGCCGAAGTCCGATCGCAGGAACGTATGGATCATCAACTGCGGTACATTCTTTTTGCGGGCGAGGCATTGAATCCGGTGTTGGTGAGGTGGTGGAAAGAGCATTTTCCTGCTACCAGGATGATTAATATGTACGGAATTACAGAGACTACCGTGCACGTTTCATTTAAGGAAGTAGATGAAGCGATGGTCGATAATGGCGAGAGTAATATCGGTTTACCTATGCCAACACAGTCCATCTATCTGGTTGACGAGTTTCTTAATTTGGTTCCTTTCGGTGTCGTCGGTGAGATTGTCGTCGGTGGAGAGGGTGTAGCTAGCGGGTACCTTGGGAAAAATGAGTTAACAAAGTCCCGCTTTGTCGCAAATCATTTTCTTAACGATGGGAGCATGATGTATTTGTCCGGAGACCTTGCAAGGAGGTTGCCGGATGGGCAGGTGATCTATGTAGGTCGTAGAGATCATCAAGTAAAGGTCCATGGCTATCGCATCGAGTGTAGCGAGATCGAGAATGCCCTAACCAAAATTGGTGCATCACAGGCATTGGTGGTGGCTGTGCGCAAGGGGGAGTCTGACTCATTCCTGGCCGCGTATTTAACCGGATTTACGAAGGCAAGCGTGCCTTTTTTGAAGGAGGCACTTGGCGCGAGTCTACCTGCGTATATGGTGCCGACTTCGTTCATCTTCCTTGAGGCATTTCCTTATAATTCAAATGGAAAGATTGATCGTAAAAGACTGCCAGAGCCTGTTGCGGGCTTCGAAAGCTATTTGGCTCCCGAAACTGAGGTTGAAAAACGGCTTGCCGATATCTGGAGACAATCACTTCAGGTGGAAAGGGTTGGGCAAAACGACAACTTCTTCGACTTAGGAGGGCATTCGCTGAAAGCCGTGTCGATTCTGGGGCGCATTGCACGGGAATTTAAGGTAAATGTGTCCTTGAAGGACATATTTTCAAATCCTTCGCTTGCTGGGTTAGCTTTGTTAATTGAAAATCGCACTATTTCCACGCAAGTTCAAATCTCCCGTGCGCCTGCGATGGAGTACTACCCACTCTCCAATGCACAATTGCGTCTCTGGCTAGAGCATAATAAGGTACTCAATAGTTATACCTACAATGTTCCAGAACTGTACACTCACCATGGAAGCCTCGATTTGAATGTTCTACAATCTGCGTTTCATCGGCTTATCCAAAAATACGAAATACTGAGAACGCGATTTGTCGACGTAAATGGAGAACCTCGGCAGCAGGTGATGCCTTTCCAAGAATCAATTTATCCTATTGCTCATTTTGATCTAACCGATGAGCCAGATAAGGAAAAGCTCCTTGCCGACATTCTCGAAAGGGAGTCTACGTTTGTGTTTGATCTTGCACGCTTGCCACTTGTGCGACTTACAGTTGTAAAAACGGCCACTGAAGAGACGTCACTTATAATCAATCTTCATCATATCATTACTGATGAATGGTCCATGAGGATCATCGTAGAAGAATTGACTAGATGTTACGGAGAACTCTTACTCAATCCCTTATTCAGTCCAATCGAGCTGGCAATTCAATACAAAGATATTGCGTATTGGCAGACACTAGGTATTTCTTCTGGCTACTTTCATAAGAGTAAAGAGTTTTGGCAGAATCGATTTGCCACCAGCGTCCCGGCGCTTGATCTACCAACTGAGTATCGCATCGAAGCGAATCAGTTAGTAGGAGATTCTGTTGCAATTAACTTGGGAGAGGTGGTCACTGAGGGAATAAGGCGCGTGGCTGTCAATCACAAAGTAAGCGTGTTTAATGCCCTCTTCGCTTCCGTCAACCTTTTGTTATACAAGTATTCTGGTCAAAATGACATTGTTGTTGGAACCCTGTCGGCAGGAAGAGACCAGTACGAGTTCCAAGATCAGATTGGATTCTTTGTCAATACCCTCCCAATAAGAAGTGACGTGCGCGGTAATCTTTCCTTTGTTGAACTGCTCTTACAGGTCGCAGATGAGGTCACTTCGTGCATTGAGCATCAGTCGTACCCATATGATCTAATCATCAAGGAGGTGAATGACATACATGGCAGGTCGACGCAATTGTTTAACGTAATTGTTTCATATAGTAACCTTGGATTGACGCAAGCGAAAAACAATGGGCAAGACGGGGAGTCATCGCCGCGAGAGACCCTGCCGCACGGTGGCGAAATGTTTACCCATTTTCAGACAAGTTCGGCGCAGGCTGTGAAGTTTGATATCACATTTGGATTTGTCGAGACTGTAAACGACATCCGCGTTGCTATTGAATACCGAAAGGGTATGTTTAGTGAGAATACGATTAAACAGATGATTGAGCATTTTCGGACAATCTGTAGTGTGATCGTAAATAGGGAAACTATTTTGGTCAGTGAAATTGATTTGGTTGGTGATGAGGAGCGGAAAACCATTCTGTCGCTTAATCCAAAACGACAGCCTGTTGAACTACCGATGCTCCACGAATTGTTTTCACGTGCCGCTAAGGTGTATGATTCTAATACTGCACTTGTCTTTGGAGAGCAGGTGCTTACCTATCGCGAGGTTGATGAACTGAGTACGCGGCTTGCAAACAAATTGAGGATCAGGCTTCGGATTCAACCAGACGACGTCGTCGGGATCATGATGGATCGCTGTCCCGATATGATTGTTGGGCTTTTTGGCATTATGAAGAGCGGCGCTGCTTGGCTCCCAATTGAACCTGATTATCCTGATGATCGAATAAATTATATGCTGGCAGACAGCAATGCCAAGGGACTTCTTACTTCGACTGCTTTTGCTGCTAGTCATCAGATTACCGCTACGAACGATATTGTGTATGTGGATGAACGGAATTCCGAGGTTGAGGATTCCAACGATAGTCAAGTAGAGGTTTCACCATCAAACCTTTGTTATGTCCTCTACACTTCCGGATCAACCGGAAAGCCCAAGGGTGTTATGGTGGAACATCACAGCGTGTCAAATGTGTTACATCACCTGTCGCTACGGTACCCTCTTGGAGAATTGGATAGTGTGCTTTTGAAAACATCTTATTCTTTTGACGCTGCGGTCGACGACCTTTTTCGGGTAATCCTTTCAGGTGGGAAACTTGTGATGATGAAGAAGGGTGAGGAACGCGATCCGTGGACCTTAGCTAACTATATCCTTAAATACGCAATTACGAGTATCTATTTCGTGCCTTCCCACTTGCGTATTGTTCTGGATACACTTCAGGAAAATGGGATTGAACTTGGCGCCTTTAAGTATATTTTCAATGGTGGAGAAGCGATTACCGTTGATTTGGCGAAACGTGTTCTTGATTGTGGTGGCAACATGAAGTACGTGAATCTTTATGGTCCTACGGAAGCGACTGTAGATTCGACGATATATGAATTGAAACCCAATGACGCAAATTTGTTGCGAATACCAATAGGTACAGCTATTACCAACGCATCAGTATATGTTCTCGATTCTAGTGACCGGGTGTTGCCGCGAATGGTTAAAGGTGAAATTTGCATTGCGGGAGAAGGGCTTGCCCGTGGTTACATGAACAATGATGCGTTAACGGCCGATCGATTTGTGGTTAACAAGGTTACTGGGGAACGAATGTATAGAACCGGCGACGTTGGGCGTTGGTCCTTCAATGGCCAACTTGAATTTCTCGGAAGGATGGACCACCAAGTAAAGATTCGTGGTTATCGCGTTGAACTTGGAGAGGTAGAACGGGCGATTGCCAGTCTGCCGGAAGTTGCTCACGCGATCGTCATGACAAAGGATGATGGCGATGAAAAGCAATTGGTCTGTGTGGTCAAGGTTAATGGGAAACTTGATATTCCACAGTTGAAGAAAAGCCTATTAGCTATGTTGCCGGTGCATATGATACCAGCTAGATATTTTCAGATCGATGAATTTCCGGTATTGCCAGGTGGAAAAGTAGACCGAAATGCGCTTCAACATATCGACATTTTAGAGTTTAACGATGCAGCGTATGATGCCCCAGAGACAGAGTTAGAAATTAAACTGGCGGACGTCTGGTCGTCCGTATTGGGTCGAGAAAAGATCGGTGTCACAGACGATTTTTTCGAGATGGGTGGGGATAGCTTCAAAGCAATGAAAGTGTCAATCGGAATCCGTCAACAAATAGGCAGGGCAATTTCTCTGGATTTGTTGTTCCGGTACCCAACAATACGTCGCTTAGCAATTGAACTGGAGTATAATCAAGCGAAGCAACAGTCTTTCTTCCCCTTTACACAAATAAAAGAGGAAGCACGTGGTACAGTTTTGTTTGTTTCGCCTCTCATCGCGTCCGTAACGATCTACAATGCGCTGGCAAGACAGCTTGGAACGCTCGGGTTTGACTGCTATGCCCTACAATATAAAGCAAGCATGGTTATTCCACACGCGTTCATGGAGATCGTTAACGAGCATGCAGGACTTCGCTTTGAACCGTTTGCCTATCGCAACAGTGTCGAAAAATCAGTTGAAGCTATGGCAAGGACGTTGATGTCGGACATTCGGTCGATTAAAATAACCCGGGAGATCGTGCTCGTTGGTTATTCATTTGGGGGCCTTGTTTGTTTTGAACTTGCAAAGTTGATCGAAAAGGAGCTTGGGATTACGCCAAAACTTGCAGTAATCGATACGTCAATTAATACGAACAAAACCGTAACCGATGTCGCCTCGCTGAACCAGTTCTTTTCCTACGAGTTGCAAAAGGTCGGTATTTCGTCAAGCCCTGCAATCAGAAGCAAACTTGAGGAATTGTATAAAGGTTATTTTTCCGGTATTCGAAAGTATAAGGCTTCGGGAAAAATTAATTCAAGAATTCTGGCCATTCAGGCCGTGAACGAATACACCAATGCCGATATGATTAGATGGGGAAAGCTAACTAGTCAGTTCGACGGTGTAGAATTCATGGACTCACAGCATCTAGGAATGATGGATCACGTCGATGAAATCACGTCAATCATGGCGCAATGGCTATTGGTGGATACGTCTAATCTTGTATATAAGCATTAATCAAATTGCATGTTTGGATTGTTTAAAATACTACAGCAACGTTCTCCCTATTTTATCCTGTTGCTAATCGTAATTGGGGTCGTCAACTCGTTTTGCTATTTCGGGGTATTATATATAATTAATAAGACTATCACGTTTCGACCATTACCATACTTTCAAGAATATAATTGGCTGGTTTTTTTGTTTGTGCTTGTCTTGTCTTTTGTAACGACAGCGTTGTTTCAGCGCTACCTAATGAAACTTTCGACCGATTTGTCGTATGAGTTCATGATGGATGTTCTCAATAAGACCCGCGATGCGTCGGTGGCTGGATTTGAAAAGGTAGGGAACGAGCGAATTTATGCTGCAATTGACGATGCCAATAACATTAGCACTTTCCCTATACAAATGATCAGTATTGTTAACTCGATTATTATCATTTTTTGTGGTATTGGTTTGATGTTAACTGAATCTTTGTTTCAAACACTGATCGTTTTTGGCGTGATGACGTGCCTTATGGTTATTTATCTTATTAGAAATGTTAGTATTGAAAAGGAACTCAGCGGCATCCGTGATCTTGAGAATTCTTTCTTTCGATACCTGAATGATCTCCTTCGTGGATTTCGCGAGATAAAAATGAGTAGTGCGCGTCGGAGGAATCTTGTTGATGAGCGTATTTCAAAAAACCGTCTCGATTCGCGCGACGGGCGAATTCGTACCGCGTTAAAATACCTTTCGAATGATCTTACAGGGACATATTCGTGGTACATCGTGATCGGCGTCTTGCTATTCGGTGTTTCCCGGGTTTCCGATAGTGGTGTATCTGGTGCAGTGTCTTTTACATTTACTTTGTTGTTTATCATGGGCCCGATCACCTATGTCATTCGGAGTATACCTACCCTTACCACAATTAAAGTTGCCTACGGTAGATTGAATCAGCTAAGAAGCGACCTTGCGCATGTTCCTGAGCTGAATACCGGCGGTAAGTTAGCAAGCGATGACGAAGAGCGTTTCCAATCCCTCTCTTTTCAGGGAGTGACGTATGCGTATGATGACTCAAATAGCTTTGAATTGGGCCCAATTGATATTTCGTTTACCATGGGTGAAGTGGTGTTCATAACGGGTGCTAATGGAAGTGGCAAGAGTACCTTTACAAATCTACTCGCCGGGACCTTGAGACCTCGTTCTGGAAGCATTTTGTACAATGGAAAGAATGTGGATACGACGTCGTCGGTGTATCGCGATCGAATAGCTGCGCTGTTTACGGATCCGTACCTGTTTGCGCATAACTATGAAGATTACGCGTATCGGAGTAAAAAGGAACAGATTGATCAATATGCGAGCCTTGTACGTCTCGAGAAAGTTCTAAAAGTAGATTACGATCGCGACAGTATCAATACCGATCTGTCAAAGGGGCAGAAAAAGAGAGTGGCATTGGTGCTGGCGCTACTTGAGACGCGACCAATAATATTGATGGATGAGTGGGCAGCTGAACAGGACCCTGAGTTTCGGGAGTATTTCTATCGGTCAGTGGTACCGGCACTAAAGCAAATGGGAAAAACGGTGATTTTGATAACGCATCACGATCAGTACTTCGAGGTTGCCGACAGATTGATAAAGTTTGAAAGTGGAAAAGCGTTTTTTATTTAATTGACATAAGCCTAAAGTAGATTGAAAACATTTCGATTATTCTGTTTACCGCATGCGGGTGGTAACAAATATGCGTATAAACGATTTGCGGAACTTGCTCCAGCATACATGGATGTAGTTTTGTTAGAGTATCCTGGTAGGGGGGAAAAGATCCGACAAAAGGTAGTGACTTCCGCCATGGATCTAGCCAAGATCCTAGCTGATGAGATATCCGGACAGCTTGCTTTACCATACGCGATTTATGGGCATAGCATGGGTACATTAATTGGTTTTTTGTTAACGAGAGAATTGCGACGTGAAGGGCATCCGTTGCCGCGTTTTCTATTCTTTACGGGTAGTGAGGGGCCTTCGTCGAGGAGCCACCCTAAGTTGCGTCACCTGATGTCTAAGGAAGCGCTAATTGAGGAATTGAGGTCGCTTGGCGGTCTGTCAGACGAAGTATTGTCGCACAAAGACATTTTTGATTTCTTCGAACCGATGATACGAGGCGACTTCCAGGCCATCGAAACCTTTAATTATGAAGAAGAGGCTTCGTTTGCCATACCGATCACCGTTGCCGTTGGTTCACAGGAAGAGGTTACTCTAGAGCAGGCGCGGAGCTGGCAAAAAGAGTCGACGGAACCAATTGAACTTCTGCAATTCTCGGGCAATCATTTTTTTGTATTTTCTCACGTTGAGAAGATAGTGAAACTAATTGCTGAGAAGTCGGTGGAAGAAAGCCATTTTAGAAATTAAACTACCTACCCAATGCTTCAGATTAAGTTGATCAACATGCCGTTTGCGGACGTCAGCATTCCTTCGATCGCGTTGACGCAATTAAAAGCTGTTACTGAATCCACTCTCGGTAAGAAAGTAGCTGTAGAGATCATTTACCTAAACCATGAATTTGGACGGTACTTTGGGCTCGATCACTACCGTGTGATTTCGAATGGGGCTGGGTCAAATAACAGCGGTTTCGGCGACTGGTTTTTCCGGCAAGTTGCATTTCCCGAAGAACCGGATAATACTACCGAATACCTAGAACGATATGGCCATTTGCTCGGCCTTGAATACTTGCGCACACACGGTGAAATGCTATTGGAAAAACGAGCCAATCTGCCATCTTTTTTTGCTGAGTTAATTAGGAAGTATGACCTGGCCAATTCTGATTTGGTTGGATTCACGTCGTTGTTTATGCAACAAGTTGGAATCATCGGGATGGCGCGTGCTATAAAGAAGATACGACCGTCTACTATCACGCTGATCGGTGGTGCCAACTGCGAAACTCCAATGGGGGAGCACATTGCAAGCAACGTGGATGTGATCGATTACGTTTTTTCGGGGGCAGCCTTGGTTAGTTTTCCCACGCTTGTTACGAACATTCTGAATGGTGATACTTCGGCAAATGAATCTATAAATGGAATCTTTACTCGGAACAACTGCATGCGTATTGCTGGTACGAAAGCGAAAATCACGGTAAGACAAGATGGGGGAGTTGAAACGACAGGGCCAATTGGTGATGAAATGCCTATTAATAACTGCGTTCCGCTTGACTATGATTCATTTCTTTCGTCGTTCGATGCGTTGCTCGGTAGCTCTTCGTCTGTTAAACCCTACCTCCTGTTTGAAACGTCGCGTGGATGTTGGTGGGGTGCCAAGGCCCATTGCACTTTTTGTGGGCTTAACGGGGGTGGCATGTCTTACCGTGCGTTGAAGAGCGAATATGCAATTTCAATGCTTAATGGGTTGTTTACTCGTTACGGCGATCGAATCAAACACTTTTCTTGCGTAGACAACATCATTCCAAAGGAATACATCCGTGAGGTATTCCCCTTTCTCAATAGACCCAAGGATGCAAGCATGTTCTATGAAGTTAAGGCAGACCTTACCACCGAGGAGATGAAAGTACTTTCCGAGGCTGGCGTTGTGGAGATGCAGCCAGGGATTGAAGCTCTTTCAACGTCGACGCTGAAGCTGATGAAAAAGGGAACCACGTCGTTCAATAATATCAGGTTCTTGCAGAACGCTGTGCGATTCTCGATTACCCCCCATTGGAACTTGTTGATCGGATTTCCTGGGGAGGAAGAATCAGTCTATAGCCGCTACTTTGATTTCTTGCCTCTATTGTTCCATTTGCCACCACCGCAGGGTGTCTTTCCAGTACGATTCGACCGCTACAGTCCGTATTTCAATGAAGCGGAAAAGTATAAACTCGATTTGCATCCATTAGACTATTACAATCTCATTTATCCATTTCCGAAACAGGTTCTTGCCCAAATAGCTTATTATTTCAGCGATCATAATTATGACTCGGACTATATGAAATATACGGCTCGCTGGGTGAAAAAGCTTGAGAGTCGGGTTGCTGAATGGCAGTCGCGTTGGAAGGATGTTGAGATTGGAGTCTTTCCCCAACTTTACTTT
Source organism: Cyclobacteriaceae bacterium (assembly GCA_044226825.1). GTDB lineage: Bacteria > Bacteroidota > Bacteroidia > Cytophagales > Cyclobacteriaceae > ELB16-189. The sequence continues at coordinate 214,125 of JBGAGH010000005.1, read as the reverse complement.
GTTTTGGAAAATGACGAATACGTTGTTATTGATTCAAGGCAAGCTCAAACTCGAAAAGTGAACCTGTCATTGATGGAATTTGACATACTCAAGAATCTGGTGGTGAGGAAGAATATAGAGGGTATCTGTGCTCAAATGCCAGACAAAGCAGAGAGTGAGATTCGCTCGATAGTGTCAAAGTTAGAGTCCGAACTGCTGTTGTTTGAAGAGCACGCAACATACATGAGTCTTGTTTTCGACGAAAGACCTATTTTAAAACGAAACATCAATTTTCATTAATCAAGGTTATGGATTTTGGTTTGTTCTTTTTCTCGAGTATGGAGAGTTCGGCTGTTGGGTCTGGATACAAGCTTCTCTTCGACTCTGTTACCTTCGGGGATCAAAATGGCTTCAAGAGTGTGTGGGTCCCCGAGAGGCATTTCCACAACGTAGGAGGGTTGTTTCCGAATCCATCTGTGCTTGCCGCCGCGCTCGCCGTGAAGACCTCGAGCATGGAGATCCGGGCAGGTAGTGTCGTTCTTCCATTACACGATACCATCCGCGTCGCCGAGGAATGGGCCGTCGTTGATAATATATCCGGCGGAAGGGTTTCGATATCCATCGCGTCTGGGTGGAATGCGAATGACTTTGTGTTTTTTCCGAATGATTATGTCGAACGACATGCGAAAATGTACCGCCAAATTGAGGTGTTGAAGCGCCTTTGGCGCGGGGAAAGTATCACACTTCGCAATGGACTGGATAAGGATGTGGCAATCAGAATTTTCCCTCAGCCAATACAAAAGGAATTGCCGATCTGGATTACGGCCGGCGGCAATGAAAAAACATTCATTCAAGCCGGAACCATGGGGGCAAATGTTCTTACTCATCTTCTCGGGCAGGATCCATCTGAACTTAAACATAAGATATCTTTGTACCGCCAGGCGCTAGTTAAGAATGGCTTCGACGAAAATGTTGGGAAAGTCGCGCTGATGCTCCATACCTACGTCGGCGCTAATATCGATGTAGTAAAGGAAGAGGTCAGAGCGCCATTGAAGAATTACCTTTCTTCGCATATGGACCTAAAGAACCTAGGTCACACGAAATCAATGAATATGGGGGAAATCAGCAGCGAGGTCATCGATGAAATGCTTGACTTGGCTTTCGAAAGATATTGGAACTCAGCCGCTTTAATTGGTACCCCAGAGTCTTGCAAGGGGATGGTTTCCGCGTTAAAAGAAATGGGCGTCACCGAAATTTCGTGTTTGGTGGATTTTGGGCTTAAATACGATACGGTGATGGAAGGCCTCCGATATTTGTCCGATCTAAAGGCTCAGTGTTGATGGATGATGCTAAGGAGCCGCGTAAGAACATCATCTTCTTGGTTGATGCTTCGCGTAAGTTTAATTTCGGGGACTGTGCCGTGGGCTAAATTCTTCGAGCGATCCACGTGATTGGTGTACTTTAAAAGAGGTACCGTCAGGATTAATCCAGTTTCCATTGTTGCCCTAGGTATCAAACCGCTATTATTTCCTTGATATCCACCACCAGATTCCTCGCCAGCGACAATGGCACCGAAATTATACGATGCGATCGCAGTAAAGTCGCTGCATGACGAATAGCAGGTGCCATTGGTAAGCAAGTAAACTCTTCCCTTGAAGACGTTCTTCCTTGCTGGATATTGTTGTTGGTAGAAGTCAAATTCATCCGTAAACCTGCTTTTCGTAAAAACCCACGACGAATCTTGAAATTTAGGCTTGCAATAAAAGAACGCTGCAAATCCTTTCAATTCCTGCGCAATTGATTCTGTAACTTCTATTCGGTCCCAGTATCGATATGGTCGTTGAGCAAGATACTTGGTGAGGAAAGCGGCGTTCGCGTCTGTACCGCCTGTGTTGTTCCTTAAATCAATCACTAGGTTGTTAACTTTCTCCTCTTGCAAAGTTTTGAAAGTTTGTCTTGTAAATCTTGTGAATCGCTGGTGTCCCCGTCGGATAGCACTCTTCGCAAAAGTTTTGATCGTATAAATGGCTGTTGATCCTTCAATACGTAAGTCCAATAGTCTTCCCGTCTGTCCAACAATTTCGTTCATGGTGGGGAAAGCGGACCGATATATGCCCTTCACGTTTGCCCGTAACAACTCATGATTAGCCTTTACCACAATTTGGTATTGCGAGGCACTCTCGATCATTGTCTGGTACCAAAATGAAAATCGGTAACTCAGCAGTAAGAGTTTTCCGGTAACATTTTTTCCGTCTGTCGGAACGGCGTTCACAAGTATTGACATTATCTCTGAAATCGGCCGCCCATTGATTGAGATTATTTCGCTTTTTATAGGTATTGCTTTTTCAGTTGACCGATCCGCCGTGACAAAAACGCTTCGCGCACTATCAATAAATACGTCGAAGGGAAACATGACTGGTTGAGCTGCGAGGTATTCAGTACAACTCGGCGATAACTCGATCTGCGTGTGAACGCAACCTATTCTAGCGATCAAGGGCTTTAGCTTTCGATACAGCTCTATTTCAGTTAACGGTGAGGTGATCGTGTTGATGGTGGAGTCGATCGCCTGATCAAACTCTTCTTTCGGGGTGTAGCGATAAAAACCAGGATGCTTTATGCTAACGTCATGAAGAACTTTTTTTGTCCAACGTTTGAGGCTGTCCGATGGATAAGTTTTCGTGGGCTGGTAGGGCAGAGGTCTTTGTGCAGCTGCCGCAGTGCAGAAAAAAACAAGTGTCAGTAGAATAGACGTACGCACCCGCCTAAAATAACTAAATCTGTAAAGAAATGTTTACTTTGCTTTGTGAAAAATATCAGGGACGTAAGAGTTGTGGTGCTAAGTGCCAACAATATGGAAAACTTTGGCGATCGCCTTGGGTATCATACTCTTAACGGTGTGCTGCCGCCGTCTGCCGTTGTCAGTTATTGCCATTTTTATCCGTGGAACGTTCCATCCGCAGAGTATATTGATATTCTTATCATTGGTATAGGTAACAGTATTTTTGAGCCTCTCCTGCAAGAGCACGTTATTAGGTTGGTAGAGCGTGTCCCATGCGCTATTGGAATTTTTGGTACTCAATACCGTAAGTCTCTGAATAGGGACAATCTAAAGAGGCTAATGAAACCATTGTATTCATGGCATGCGAGGAGCCTTGAGGATATTGAGTTATTTGGTGATTTCAATCATAATGTTCGTCATCTGGGGGACTGGCTGGTCGATTCCTTTCCTATCGCGACGCCAGTGTTGAAAGATGAGTTGAATATTGCTTCTCGAATGGCCGCGATGGTGTCAGGCAACACCCCCTTGAGCCATGCTCCCCTTGATCGAGTAATACAATTCGTCCAGCAGTATGAGCGTGTTTGGTCACCCAAACTTCACTTACTACTATGCGCGTTAACTAGCGCTAACGCGGTCGCTTATTCAGAGCAACGAGATTTCGGATTTAATGAAGTGTCTGGAAAATTCAACTCACTGCTGAATGACGTGTTTGGACGACATTTTCCGGAAAATAGGTACTTCGATGTTGATCGTCAGAAAGTTGTGGATTACAAATTGAAAGTGAGAAAAAACATAATTGAGCTTGGCGGCGTGATAAGGGAGGCTGCCGCGAAAATCTGATGTACTCATCTTCAATACCGCCCAGCATGTTCTTTGTTCCGACTCAAGTCTTTGGAGATGCCGTAGTCAAGGAAAAACGAACTATTGACTTTTATGGATTCTCTAAAGTGCATTTGAATTCGTTCATGGAATGGCCGCGCGGGAATAATTAATCCATACAAGGCACTTAACCTCGAGATGGTGCCAACCCAAACCTGCGACAGACCACTCAATGTGGCGAGTGCACGCATCGGCCCGGTGTAATGTCTCACATAGTCGGTCGGTTTTGGGACTTGGTTGTTATTCCACGAGTTACCTATGATGGATATGTCTTTCGAATCCTTTCCTTGATTGATAAAATATCCGTTTTCATAAGGTGCATTGTCTTCCGCTGGAACTTCATACGTATAAGCCCGCGCCAGCAGATCACTGAAAAAAGCTTTAGACCTTTCATTATTCAATGCAACGATGAATCCTGAATTTATGCGCTTTGAAAAACCGTGTGCCACGTAGATAGAGCTGCCCGGTGTGACTAATGTCGTCACCTCGGGGCAGCGTTCCATAATTTGGCAATCAGCGTCGATGAATGTTACTAGGTCATATCCCCTCGCAAAAGCGGCAAGAAGGAGTGGAATCTTCAGCCAGGCACTATCCCGCGCGGAGTAGTGCATAATAAACTTCGGATCTGTTACCGCCACATAATCGTAGCCGTATTTTTTTGCGTAAACTCTTTGCGACCTAATGCAATCGGCGTAGAGTCGAGCATAGCCATTTGTGGCGACTGTGAATACAAGGACTTTCATTTGCCCGGATATAATACGGCACTTTAGTCAAACTAGTTGAAATTTGATTCATTTGCAAATAATTAATACCTTAGACATGGCTGTCAACGTACCTTTCATGAAAGTCTTTTGCTCAATTGTTTTCTCTTGCATATCGCTCGTATCCGTATCACAGAATCTTATTAAAGGAAGTATTCATGGCGACTCAGGCGAGCCAATACCATATGCAAATATTGGGATCGTTAACTCGTCAGTTGGTACTATTTCGAATGAAGATGGGACATTCACGCTGAGAATCCCTGAGCGGATGGAAAAGGAGATTATCGTGTTCTCCGCTTTGGGGTATCAGCGCAAGGAAATGTTAGTGGGAGTAATCGATAAAGATAAACTTCTGAAGATTAAGCTAGCTGAAAAGGTAACGGTCCTCGATACCGTCAGCGTGCTCGGGAATAGAATCGCGAATAAGACCTTTGAGATGGGTAACAAAGAATCTAAAGGAGGTGTATTTGCAACAGACACAGTTTATGCCGGTGCGGCTAAAGCTATTCTCATAAGAAATGCGCCGCCCACGCAGTATGCCGACTTTAGCTTCCCAGTTTTCCTTCAGAAGGCACGCCTTCGTATTTTTAAGAATAACGCTACTTCCTTCAGATTTCGTGTCCGGTTCTACGATGTGGACAGCCTACAAGGAGGTAAGCCTGGTGCTGATCTTTTGCAGCAGAATATCGTCGTAGAGTCCGAAATCAAAGATGGTTGGGTTGAATTTGATCTGGCGTACCTGAAGTTTAAGGTGTCTCGCCCTTTTTTCATAGCATTCGAGCCAATTTTGGAAGACAAGGACAGGGCGGACATAGTTAGTAAGTTCCTCGAATTCAAGGCGCGCAATCCTAAGAAAGTTAGGATAGACAGCGTTGAGGTTGATGGCCGGAAGGTGGTCCGCGAACGTGTCGATTGGGCGGATTTTCCGGGTACCGCTGTTGGTATCTCGCCCACAGAATTTGCCCGGGAGCATTTTATCTGCTATGCCCGTGAAAGTAGCTTCGCAAAGTGGGAGAAAACGAGAGGAATACTCACAGCCACGGTGACCCTTAGCAATCAAGCCGTCGCTGCCAAACAACCAAGCGGTAAAAAGAAAAAATGACCCCATAAACTCTCTTTCTAGGTGCGGCCGATCGTGTTTACTCGATAATTTTTTTAGGCTCAAAAAACTACGCGCCACCGGTGTAAAGAAGTTGGTGATTTCTATATTTGACTAGCACCTCGTCATACCTACCCCGCCTCGTGAAAAATAAAGTTGAAAAAATTGTCATCCTTGGCGGCGGTACTGCCGGTTGGATGACTGCTTCCTATCTCAAAAAGGCTTTCGGAAATACAGTTAACATATCAGTTGTTGAGTCTTCGAAGATATCGACGATCGGAGTAGGTGAGGCAACATTCAGCACAATTAAGTTATTCTTTGACTTCCTCGAGCTGAAAGAATCGGATTGGATGCCTCATTGCCATGCCACTTACAAAATGGCCATTCGCTTTGTTGACTGGAATGTTGAAAAGCGGCACTTCTATCATCCGTTTCAACGTTATGAAACAATCGATGGCTTTAACATCGCTGAATGGTGGCTCAAACTGAAGGATGAGAACGAGAGTAGCGGTAGTCTAAGTTATTATGACTATTCGTGTTTTACAGTTCCTTCGATCTGTGACAATAAACTGTCTCCGCGCTTTCTGAATGGCGATGTTTTCGACTCGACGGTGAAGGAGTATTACTATTCGGACCCTTCTTTTATGAAGGATTCTCTCAGCGAGCTCAAAATACAGTTTCCTTACGCTTACCACTTTAACGCAGCGTTGCTCGCAAAGTTCCTGAAAGACTACGCAACAAAAAGGGGGGTTCAATGTGTCGATGATGAAATGGTTCGTGCAAACGTAGCAGAAGACGGAAGCATTGAGTCTCTCGTAATGAAAGAGATGGGTGACATACAGGGCGATCTGTTTGTCGATTGCACGGGTTTTCGTGGACTATTGATCAATAAGACTCTTAATGAGCCATTTATCTCTTTCTCTGATGTCCTTCTTTGCGATTCAGCAATTGCCATGCAGATTCCGACCGATATCGAGAAAGATGGTATTAAGCCATATACGAGTGCAACAGCGCTAACCTCTGGCTGGGTTTGGAATATTCCACTATACGGCCGAGACGGAACCGGCTATGTTTATAGCAGCCTTTTCAAGACCCAAGAAGAAGCCGAAAAGGAGTTTCGAAAACATTTGGGAAGTGCATCGGATCAGATTAACGGCACCCCTATAAAGATGCGGATTGGCCGAAACCAAAACGCCTGGGTGAAAAACGTCGTGGCAATTGGGCTGTCCTGTGGATTCGTCGAACCGCTTGAATCAACAGGAATATTCTTTATCCAGCAGGGAATTGAGGAGTTGGTAGCGTCATTTCCTAACAAACAGTTTAATGATGGATTGATCCGCTCGTACAATAAAGCTATGGCGCAATGTATCGACGGCGTGAAAGATTTTCTAACGCTTCACTATTATGCAAGCACTAGAAACGATTCTCCCTTCTGGAAGGCGACAAAGAGCAATCTAAAGATTAGCGATGAACTTAAGGAACGCGTAGCAGTCTGGAAAACGATGTTGCCTAACTCTAAGAACATCAATCGCAATTATCATGGGTTCGAGTCGTACTCCTATTCCGTTATGCTCCTAGGACTCGGTCACCGCCCGGAGCACAGCCTCCCAGCTTTGGATCACATTGATCAGGAAAATGCAAGAAAGATGTTTGATGCAATAAGGCAACGAGCTAGTTTGCTTTGCAAGTCGTTGCCCACTCAATATGAATATCTGACGGCCCAGAAAGCGCTACAATCGTCGCAACCCATGAAACTTTCGGTTTCTTAGAGTGGAGTTATCCAAACGGTTTTGTCCCTTTCACTTTCTTTGATTCAGTGCCGCTAAAACTTCGGTGTCTGCTGCGGAGTGCGTCGGTGGCTCCTCGCAACAAAAGTTAGTTCCAAGGTTTAATCGATGTCCCTATTTGTGGTTCAGGGGGTGTATTTGTTTTTAAAGTACGAAAAACCTTGAACCGAGCTATACCAGAAAAAAGGCCAATGAACCATCGACTCCGAGAACATGTCTACCTAAACCTTGTCCTCGCGAATCGATAGTCACTGGCCCTTTCACCGCGCTGGTTAGTAACCAGGATTCTGAGGGTACTTGCCAGTATCGCTGGTCGGATCTACGGCACCATCAAGTTGAATCTGGGGTATTGGCCTTAACACATTGTGCGCCGCCGGGTTGGGAACAAGTGCTGGCGTTCCGGTAATTGTACCATCGGCGTTGATCGTACCAGGTGTCGCAGGCGCGTTGTTGTATTTATTGACGCGTTCAATCAGCTTGCCCGTCCGCACGAGATCAAACCAACGCATTTGTTCGCCGGCCAGCTCTCGTGTCCGCTCGTCCAAGATGTAGTCTACTCCGTTATTGGTTAAGTCGGTCAAGGTGTTGGCCGTCATCGTTGGAACGGCTGCGACCGAGCTGGCGGCCCGGGTGCGAACCACGTTGATCATGTTCGCTGCTTCCGGTAGGTTACCGAGTTTGAACAGGGCCTCAGCCGCGATCAGGTAAGTCTCGGCAAATCGATGCACAATAAAAGGACGCACCGACGACACGTTGGGGTCGCCACCCGCGGGGGAACCGGCACGGAATTGAGTCGCATCATATTTCTTCAATGTCGGGAAATACTGGTTTTGAATATTATAACCGCCGTATGCCGTAAAGTTGTTGCTCGCTCCGAAGTAAGCTTTCGGCGATGTCGCCGCCGTCGGGAAAAACATCACGTACGATTTCTTATCCTTCCAGGGAAGAAACTTCGCGACAAGATGATTGGGAACCATGAAGATAGCAGTGTCGCCAACCGTCAGCTTAGGCTGTCCTGCCACCGCGGGTAGCAAAACACCATTGACACTTTTCTGGGTAACGGCACCGTTCGCGACATCGGCAGCCGTCCAGACCGGATTTAATGTTGTGGCCGAATTACACTTCCAAACAGTCTGGAAAGACTTGTCGTACCGCGAATCGTTTACCTTGTCGGCAAACGCGGTGTTCAACAACCATGCGGTTGGCTTATAACGAACGAAAGGCCGACCGTTCGCCGCATCGCGAATCATACCAGGCATGTTGGTGACGTACAACATGCGGAATAGGAAATTGGACCTATTTTGTCGGAGGCCATCTTCTCCGCCCAAGAAGCCATTGTTGTCGTTGAAGGTTTTGTTGTTGTCAATCCAATCAACTTGAAACAGTACCTCGGAGTTGTATTCGTTTCCTTCTTGGTGAACACTGGAATAGTTCGGAAGCAACGAAACACCGTAGGTACTCTTGTTGTCAATCAACTTCTTGGCGGTATCATAAGCCTTTTGGAAATCCGAAGATTGTGCCGCCGATGACCATCCGCGTGTTAGATACACCTTCGCGAGCAGGTGCAAAGCACTAGCTTTCCACACACGACCTTGGGCCGAAGGCCGATCGGGGAGTTCCACAGATGCTTCTTCCAAGTCTTTAATCACCGCAGCATACACGTCGGCCAAGGGTTCACGTTTCGCAACATTGGTAGGCGAGGTGTTGAACCTCAGCGGACCGGACCCTAAGTCGAGGGTCACGCCACCGAATGTCGTCAGCAAGATGAAGTACCAATGGGCACGCAAGTATTTGGCTTCGGCGAGGAGCGCCGTTTTCTGAGCGTCCGTTAAGTCTGTTGCTTGGGCGCCCAATTCAATCACGCCGTTGCAGGTGTTAATGGCGCCGTACGCTCGGTTCCAGGGCGTTTGCAAGTCGCCACCACGACCGTCGTTCATCGCAGCATTGAGCGTAGCCCCATAGACGCTGAATGGCGGATTCGTAACCTGTTGCCCATGGGTATACTCGTCGGTTCCATACACGGAAAGATTCATTCCGCCTTCTGTACCATAGTAGAATTTGAAGGCGGAATAAACCGACGTGAGTCCGGAGTTGATACCCGGGCCCGTGGAGTAATAACCAGGCGTCAACACAGAGCGTGGTTGTTCCTCCAACAGTTGCTGGCAACTAGTGGCGACTAGTATCACGACTGCCGCGCCATAGCTCAGTATCTTTTTATTGATGATTTTCATAAGTCTTGGCTTAAATGGTTTTCAATACCTGATGTTTACACCTAAAATGAACTGTCGCACAGGTGGCGTGTTGGGCTGCACCGTGACGCGGTTGTTCCAGCCCGGCGCGATAGACCCGCCAAAACCGGTCGTTTCAGGATCAACCCCTCCAGCATCGACATATGGCGAGAAGAATGCCTTGAAAGGATTCTGCGCTTGCGCGTAAACCCGAACACCCTGCAGTCCACTTTTCGCTAGCCATTGGGTCGGAAGTGTATAGGAAAGGTTGATGGCACGAATCTTCATATAAGTGGCATCGAAGTAACCCAGGGTTGACCCAAACACCGGCTGTTGCGCTTGACCAGGCCTTGGATATGCGTTGGTTGGATTCTCCGGAGTCCAGTAGTCTACCTTAGGTCCGTTGCGACGACCTTCTAGTGTGTTGAACGGGTTGTTTTGGCTGGCCTGGTACAAGGTGCTGACCAGCATGCCACCGATCTTGGCAAACAACACTACATCAAGGTTGAAGCCTTTGTAAGCGAAACGACTGGTCAAACCACCTTGCCACTTGGGTTGGGCGGAACCAAGAACGGACCGGTCATTGGCGTCAATCTTGCCATCGCCATTCAGGTCTGCCACTTTGATGTTGCCCGGACGAAAGCCGCCTTGTGCCGTCGCTTGCGTTTCTTCACCGAGTTGCCAAATACCGATCTTCTTGTAATCGAAAATCGCATCGATGGGGTGGCCAACGTACCAACCGTTGGTGGCATCGATCGTTACGCCGCTTCCTAGTTCCGTGATCTCGCTTCTATTGAGGAACCAGTTTACATCGGCAGACCAAGTGAAACCTCCTGTCGCTTTGCCTTCCATGATCACTCCGCTAAGCGTCAGTTCGACACCTTTGTTTTCAGTCTTGCCAATGTTCTGAGTTACCGTGGTCACACCCGAAGTAGGGGGAAGGCTCCTCGGTTGGAGGATGTCGGTTGTCAGCGACTTATAGAATTCGAGCGAACCAGTGACCCGGTTGGTGAAGAGACCGAAATCGAGACCCATGTTATAGGTCGTTGTAAACTCCCAGGTTAGGTTTGGGTTCGGTAGCGCCGTCACGGAATATCCGAATACACCTGCGCTGGGTCCGAAGTTGTACGGCACCTTTCCCAGGGATCCGAGCGAAGCGTAGGGAGCAATCGCTTGATTGGAAGTCTGGCCTGCCCCGACGCGGAGTTTCAGTGCTGAGACGGCCCCAAGGCCCGACATGAAATTCTCCTTTTGAATGTTCCATGCGAGTGCGGCAGCAGGATAGTTGAAGTATTGGTGTCCGGTCGCCAAGCGCGACGAACCATCGCGGCGCACCGTGAGCGTGAGCAAGTATTTGTCCTGGAAGGCATAATTCAAGCGACCCATGTAAGAAACCAAACCTGACTTCGCATAGGTGCCATTGGGCACGATCGTCGTATTGGCGAGACCGAGGTTGTAATAGAGCGTGTAGTCGGCCGGGAGATCTTGCGCCTGGATAGCACTTCCATAAGATTCAATGGATTGCCCGCTGAACAAGCCCGTGAAATTTACCCGGTGCTTCGCCGCAAATGTCTTTTCATACATCAAGAGATTTTCGACGGTATAACTGGCACCAGTGGTATTGTTGACCTGCGCGGTATTTGCGCCTCCATTTTGGAACGGCGTTTCGGACCCGTAGTAGTGGCCGTAGTTATCCGTAAAAAAGTCTAGACCTACATTGATGCGATATTTCAGCCCTTCGATGATCTTCACTTCACCATAGAGTGCGTTGAAGGTCCTTAAGCGTCTACGTTGTTGCTTCCAAGCTTCGCCATTGCGGAGCAGCAAAGGGTTTCGCGTGGTGGCATCGATGCTGCCCGTCGCCGGTAGGTTGTAAATGGAACCGTCCGCATTGTAGGCATTGTACAACGGACTGAGCGTCAGGATTTGAAACATCGGGTTGGCATTTTCGCCGTCGTTGATGTTCAATGCGTTTTGCGTGCTCAGCCCTATGCGAACGCGATCGCCAATGTTTTGATCTAAGCGTCCGCTCAGCGAATACCGCGAATACGCTTGTCCTGGCAATACGGTGGTTTGCTTGAAATAACCAGCCGACAGGGAATACTGTGTGTCATCGGTACCACCCGCGGCGCTGATAGAATGGTTGGTAATGAATCCTTTCTTGTACATCTCCTTTTGCCAGTCCGTTTGATTGCCGGCGCTTAGATTATTGGTTTCATCTTGGGTGGGTGCATAGGCGGCACCGGCACGCACTGCCTCCTTGCGGAAGGCATCGAACTCGGTCCCGTTGTAGAGATCGTATTTACCCACCACGGCATTGGTCCCATAGTAACCATCGTAGATGAGCAAAGGCTTACCCCGCTTTCCCTGGCGTGTGGTGATGAGGATAACACCGTTGGATCCGCGCGAACCGTAGATGGCAGTGGCCGAGGCGTCTTTTAAGATGTCCATCGACACGATGTCATTGGGGTTTAGGTCGTTGATCGACCCGTTGAAAGGGATTCCATCTACTACGATAAGGGGATCGTTGTTGGGTGGGTTGGGGTTGTTGGGGTCGAGTGTGTTGCCGAGAGAACGGCTACCCCGGATGCGGATGACTGGATTGCCCCCGGGGCGGGACGAGGTCGTTTGAATGTCGACTCCGGCTACTCGACCTTGCAAGGCTTGGGTGATGTTGGCGACGGGCACTTCGCGGATCGATTGTTCGCTGAGTTGGACCATGGCGCCGGTGATGTCGCTCTTCTTCTGTGTACCATATCCAACTACGACGACTTCGCTCAGTTGCTCAGCACTTGGTTGCAGGGCTAGGTCGATGGTGGTGCGGCCGCCTACGTTGATTTCCTGGGTGGCGTAGCCGATGAAAGAGAAAACGAGCACCTCGTTAGGATCTACTTGGATGCTGTACACGCCATCAGCATCTGTGGTGGTCCCGGTGGATGTGCCTTTGATGATAATGTTAACACCGGGCATGGCGTTGCCCGCTTCGTCCGAGACTTTTCCTTTCACGAGTGATTGCGCGAGGGCAGGGGCTGCGAGTAGCAGCACCAGCATCAACGACAACCATCTGGAGCGAGGTCTGCTTGGTAGAGTTGCTGGTTGCATAATTTGGTGTTTTGATTTTTGAAGTGGGATTTGTGGTGGTTTTTGACGACCGTGTGACTAAGGTCTTTTTTTCACACAAATAATGCAACCGATTGCAAGGAAAAAATGAAGAAATAGCTTATGGAACCACTAAATCGCTTGAAATCAATGCAACCGATGGATATGAAAGGAGGCTCTTAACATAGTCAGAATGACCATTTGAAGGATTTGAACAACGTCGACATTGTTTCGTAAAGCCCCCAAGCCGTAATTGCCGCCTCGCTGTAACACCACTATGAAATCACTCCTTACTTACACCTTCATCCTCACCGCAACGGTCGCACTGGCCCAAAACCTACGTTCCGGTGGGCCACTCAAACCCGAACAAGCAATCATCGACGTACGCCACTATACCATCAACCTCAATGTGAACCCAACCGATCAGTCGATCCAAGGTTACACCATCATCACGCTGAGGCTCTCTGAGCCAAGCGCCACCATCCTTCTCGATTTCTGGCATGGCTTGACCACCGACCGCGTAGAGGTGAACAAAAAGTCCGTGGCTTTCGACCACACCGCGCAAGACTTGCTTAGGGTGCAGTCACCCACACGGTTCGAGCAAGGTACCTACGACGTGAAGGTGACATATCATGGTAAACCGGGTGTGGCGGTGCGCGCACCTTGGACCGGTGGCTTTCAGTGGAGCAGCGATGGCCAGGGAAACCCTTGGATAGCCGTTACCTGTCAAAGTGAAGGAGCGAAGATCTATTTCCCATGCAAAGACCATCCTAGCGACGAGCCCAACGAAGGCGCCGATATGAACATTACCGTGCCCACAGGACTTACCGTGGCGGGACCCGGCGTGCTGAAGAAAGTTAAGAACAACGAATTGGGTCGGGGAACCACCACCTTTCATTGGAGCACGAAATACACGATCTCAAACTATTGCTTGGTTTTCAATGTAGGGAAGTATAAGAAAGTAAGCCGCTCTTACACAACCGTCGACAACCACCAAGTGCCGATGGACTTCTATGTTTTGGAAGAGCACGCCGATCAAGCCAATCGTTTACTTGACTTTACCGAGCGGTCATGCCGGGTACTCGAGAAGTATTTTGGAGAATACCCCTGGGCGAAAGAGAAAATTGGGATCGCGGAAACACCACACCTGGGAATGGAACACCAAACGATGATCGCCTACGGAAACAAGTTCAACTTTACGCAACTCGGCGGCAAAGACTTCGATTGGCTCATGCACCACGAGTTCGGACATGAATGGTGGGCGAACAAGGTGACAAACCGCGACTGGGGCCACATGTGGATACAAGAAGGTATCTGCAGTTTCGGCGACGCGCTCTTCACCCGGGAGATGGAGGGTGAAGCCGCCTACGAAGAGCGGATGCGACAAACGGGGCGAAACACACAAAACATCAAACCCATCGTACAAGGCGACGGCATCGACTCCGATGATGCCTACCAGGCCGACATCTATGGCAAGGGTGCGTTCTTCATGCACACGCTACGGTACGTACTCGGTGATTCGATTTTCTTCCCCGCATTGAAGAAACTGGCGACGGATCCAGCGTACACCTACGACCACACGGTCGTCACCGACGATGTGGAAGAAGTGTTTGCCGCTGCGAGTGGCCTCGAACTGGGCCCGCTGTTCGATTTCTACCTTCGAACGACCGAGAAACTCGAGGTCCGCGTGAAGCAAGTATCTCCGACGGAATACCAAGTGCGGCTCGCGAATTTTCAGTCACCACTGCCGATGGATATCGAGGTCGACGGTAAAACGCGTCGGATGCAACTCGGAACCCAGGGCATCGTGATCTCTTCGCCATCGGGATACCCAGTAGTCGATCGAAAGGGTTTTTATCTCAAGCGTGTGGTTCTGGAGTAAGTCAACGGCCCCGTAAAGCCGGGTGGGGGAGCTCGCGTTTGTTGATCATCGGCACTTTGTCCATGCTGGACACCTCGACGATTGGAACGCCAAAGTCTGAGACGACTTTGCCTTCGATGCGATAAAAACCCCGTCCCCGAAAGGGAAATCGACTGGCTACGGTGGGGAAATGCACCGTGTCAAACACATGCCCCTCGCTGTCGTACAACGTTCCGAAGTGCATCGGTGCCCCTTTCCGTGTACGCGTGTCTTTCGTGGTGACGAGGTAGCCCACGATCTGGATCGTTTGCCCAACACGATCGAGGAGCTCGTTCGCACGCGCATTTCCATAATCGTGGGAAGAAAGAAGGTGAAAGGGCTGACATAGGGGGAATCCAATCAACTCGATTTCATCAAAAGCATCTTCAAGTGGATCTCGCTCAAGGTTGGGAAGTGGATATTCCGAAGGCTCTGTGTCAAATAAGTCCGATGTAGATGGAACACGTACCTTGGTTTCACTGTAGAATAACATCGCTTCCCACAGCAGTTGTTGTTTGTTCTTTCCAGAGAATCGAAACGCTCCGCATCGAATAAGAATTCGGACCTGTTCTAATCCCATATCGATCCTGCGCAAGAAATGGTTGAGCGAGCGATAAGGTCCATTCCGCCTTCGTTCGATCTCGATCTGTTGACTGACCCTTTCCTCGAGGCTCTTGATGTGAATGAAGCCAACCCAGATGGTGGTGCCGTCGATAGTCGTCAAGTAGCCACTCCTGTTGACGCAGGGTGCTTCGATCGCGGCACCGTTCATGCGGGCCTCATGGAAGTAAAACTCGGTTTGATAGAAACCTCCAAAGTTGTTGATCACGCCCACCATGAATTCGAGCGGGTAGTAGGCTTTCAGAAACAGACTTTGATAGCTCTCGACCGCATAGCTCGCGGAATGTCCTTTGGCAAAAGAATAACCCGCGAAACTCTCGATCTCATACCACACCCGGTCCGTGACCTCGGCCGAGTATCCTTCGGCTGCGCAATTGATGAAAAACTTCTCCTTCACTTTCTCAAATTCCCGCCGCGACCGGTACTTGCCGGACATACCCCTGCGTAGCACGTCGGCCTCCGTAAGCGTGAGCTTCGCAAAATGATGCGCCACCTTGATCACATCTTCTTGGTACACCATCACACCGAAGGTCTCTTTCATCAATTCGTCCATTTTCGGGTGAATGGTCTCATATCCTTTGCCCAACCGGGTGGCATGAAACCGCTCGATGTAGGTGCGCATCATCCCGGAGCTCGCCACGCCTGGGCGAATGATGGAACTTGCGGCAACCAGCGTGAGGTAATCATCGCATTGAAGTTTTCCCAGAAGCATGCGCATCGCAGGCGACTCCACGTAGAAGCAGCCCATCGCGCGACTGCTACGGAGTAGGTCGCGTACTCGCGCGTCTTTCTTGAAATCAGCAAATCGGTCGACGTCGATCGTTTCTCCACGGTTGAGTTTCACGAGGCGAACCGTTTCTTTGATATGCCCCAACCCGCGCTGGCTCAAGATGTCGAGTTTGAAAAGACCCAGGTCCTCGGCCATATGCATCTCAAGTTGCGCCACGGGATACCCTTTCTGCGGCAGCGACGTGGCCGTGTATCGGTAAATGGGGGCTTCCGAAATCAACACGCCACCGGCATGTATGGAGAGGTTCGAAGGCATCTCGATCATGTACTCGGCGTACTGAACGATCAACTCAGTGATGTGGTCGCGCCGCGCGGCATGCGCGGTGTTTTCCACAAGGTCTTCAATTTCTTCCCGTGGCAACCCAAATACTTTTCCCAGTTCGCGTAGCACGGACCGTTTTTGTAGTGTGACGTGAGTGCCCAAGAGGCACGCATGTTGGGTGGTGTACTTCGAGAAGATGTACTCGTAAATATGGTCACGATCCTTCCATGAAAAATCAATATCGAAGTCGGGCGGCGATGTTCGCTCGGCGTTGAGGAACCTTTCGAAGTAGAGGTCTAGTTCAATGGGATCGACGTCGGTGATGCCGAGGCAATAGGCCACGATGCTGTTGGCGCCGCTGCCACGCCCTACGTGATCAAATCCACGCTGTTGCGCGAACCGCACGAGATCGAAGGCAATGAGGTAGTAGGAACAAAAGTCTTTAGCCCTTATCACATCCAATTCACGCACGACTCTAGCTTTCACGGTTTCGTCGGCTTCGGGGTATCGCGTTTCAAAACCGTTCCAAGTTTCACGACGCAGGACGTCCCAATCATCTTGCTCGCTTCCAAACACGTTCTTCTTATTCTTGTCAATCCCCAGCGTGTTGTCGAACGTACACGAGGTCAACAGCGCGTGTGTGTTGCGGATGATGGTGGGATAGGCCTCAAACTTTGACATCGCGTCCGCTTCTGGCATCATCATCTCGTCGGGGTGCGCCTGTTGGGTGGGAGTGAGTTTACTCAGCAACGTGTTGTGGTCAATGGCCCGCAACAAGCGATGGATGTTGTGCGTGCGCTTGTCGCGAAAGGTGACTGGAAACAAGGCGACCATCTTACCCTGATCCGCTTCGGACGGAAACCGAAGTTTGTGCAACTGCCCGGGCCGAATGCCTAAGAATTCGTGATCGCGCAACGGGGCAACGTCAAAGGTGTCATTGGCTGGATAGATCACGAACACCTTCTTGAATTCGGGTGCACGCAACGGAACGGCGATGTTTTCAAGGTTGAGATACGACCGGTACCGGTTGATTTCCTCGAAGCCATCGTTGTCTCGTGCAATGGCGACGAACCGGAGTTGCCGATCTTCTCTGAATTCCATCCCAACGGCAACGTCGAGGACGTGCTCTTCCTTGCGTTCTTGGACAATTCGCAGTAGCTCGACATACGAAGCCGTGTTGTTGATTTCGGTCAACGCGATCTTATGGATACCGTGTCGCCGACATTCCTCGAACAGCGCCGCCGGTGACAGCGTACCATAATGAAAAGATAGCGACGTGTGGCAGTTCAGAAACAAAGTGTTAGCCTTTGAAAAGGTTCATCGTCATCTTCACTCGTTTATTCACATCTAAGGTGGCGGCGCGCATCAACTTGTCCGATCCAAAACGGTGTTTGATCCAATCCATCCTTTCGTATAGATTGATCGTCTCTTCGGAATCTTCAAACAAATGGATTTGATGATTGCCCTCCACGAGGCTGCTCAACCGAACGCCAACCAGGCGAATCAACATGCGGCGGTTGTATAGCTTCTCGAAGAGTTCGGACACCGTTTTAAGGAGTACATGGTCCGACGACGTGTAGGGGATATGTACCTGTTTCGTCTCGGTATCGAAATTCGAGTATCTGATCTTGACGGTGACGCAAGACGTGAGCTTGCGTTGTTCTCGCAACTGGTAGGCAATCTTCTCAACCATCGCAGTGAGGATGGACTTTAGTTTCTTGACGTCGATGGTATCTTCTTCGAACGTACACTCCGTCGAGATCGATTTCTGTTCGCTATGAGGAACAATCGGGGTTGGGTCAATGCCATGGGCTTTGTTCCAAATGGAGATGCCATTCTTACCCAGGGCGCTGATCAAAAACTTGATGGGCATCTGACGCAAAGTCGCGACCGTGCGCACGCCCATATCGTGTAGGAATGACGCGGTCTGCTTGCCGATCATCGGGATCTTTTCCACCGCAAGGGGGTCGAGGAAGGCACGCTCTTCGCCCTCGGCTATCAACTTCTGCGCGTTGGGCTTGAACTCCGCCGTCGCAATCTTGCTGATGGTTTTGTTGACGGACATCCCGAGCGAAATAGGAAGGCCGCTTTCGCAGCAAATTGTTTTCTGTAAGTCTACCGCCCATTTGAAAGCCCCGAAGTAGCGGTCCATCCCCGTGGCGTCGACATAAAACTCATCGATCGACGCTTTCTCGAAAGCCGGCGCACGATCGGCGATGATTTGGGTAACCAAATGTGAATGCTGGCTGTAGGCTTCCATGTCGCCGGAGATCACCTTGGCATCGGGACAAAGTTGAAGTGCCAGGTACATGGGCATCGCCGAATGGACCCCAAACTTGCGCGCCTCATAGCTGCAGGCCGCCACCACGCCGCGACGGCTCTGACCGCCCACGATCAATGGCCGGCCACGTAGCTTGCTGTTGAGCTTGCACTCGACGGCAACGAAGAAAGCGTCCAGGTCTAGATGGATAATTGCCCGATTCATGAAGGCAATTAAAGCTAAAAATATTAGTACGCAAACACTCTTGTGACTAATAATTTTAGCTTCACGTCAGCAGTACCAATGATTTAAAAATCAGTGGTTTATGAATTTCACGTGGAACGTTTGTGGATAGAAAACTGCGTTTTAGCTTGGAAATCCCTATTTCTTGGTGTCCGGGTTGGCGGGATTCGGGTGCACACCTTTCCCGATAGACATCAACTCACGAAGGGTTCGCTGCATGTTTTCGGGTGCACCATCCAAGAATATAGTATTGCCGCTGCCGTGTTCCGCGAAGTGGCGGATAGCTTCCGTCCACATCGAGAACAGGATAAACGACGAGTCGAGCTTGGCCGATTCCATTTCCCGGGCGGCTTGCGTCATACCCTTGGCCACCTCTTCGCGGAAGAGCGCCACGCCCTGACCTCGTAGCTGCGAGGCGACACGCTCGGCCTCCGCCGCAATCTTGATGGCGTTGCCCTCAGCTTCGGCAGCCTTGGTCTTCGTGATCAGCAAGGCCTGACCTTCGTTTTCCGCAGCCGCACGTAAGTTATTGCTGGCCACCACTTTAGCCATCGATTTCATGATCGTCTCGTCGAAAGCGATGTCGTTTAACTGGAGGTCGATCAGGTGATAACCCCACTCGCTCAGGGTGTGGTCCAACTGCTTTTTCACCTCTTGCACGATCTCCGTACGCAAAGCGAGGATCTCATGCTGCCGTTTCGTGGCGACAAAACTCCGAATCGACCCCTCAATCGTACGAACCAACGCCGTCATGAACGACTCTTGGTCCATGAACTTAAACGCGACATTCTTGATCGTCTGTTCCTCTTGATCGAGTACCGAAAACAAAAGCATTGCCTTGAAATTCACGTTGGCCTGGTCCGTCGTGGTGGCCTGGAATGCGAGTTCCACCGACTGGTTTTGAACCGACACACGCGAGTGAATCACCTCGATCAGCGGAATCCGCATGTTCAAGCCCGGGCGCAAAATGCGCCGGTATTTTCCAAAAACGGTGATCACTGCGATCGTGCCTTGCTTGACGGTCACGAAAAACTTGAACACGACGAGCAGCGTAAAAAGGACAACAATAAGGAAGAGGAAATCTAGTGGGGACATATGTTGAGCGGACGGTTGGACGTGGGGATGAGGGAATGAATAGACGATGGATGAAATAGGAAGTTAGTTTTTTAGCCTGATTGTTCGGCCCTCCTGGGCGGATTTTTTGGCTGCGTCCAGGATTTCGACCACGATGAGGTTGTTTGTCAGCGATGAGAGGTCGGTGGGCGCTACCTGCACGTCACCGTGGACAACAGCGGCGAGGTACGCAAAGGGGTCGTTGAACGGTCGCTCCAGTGCTACGCCGGGTACCACTACCTCCGGGTCGCGTGCGCCCGTGCGAGACTTTGATTGAAGGCGGTCCGCCAAGATATACCCGGTCTTTCCATAGATCTCGATGTCCTTTCTACCAATCGGCCAGTTCCACGACGCTTGAATGATACCTTGAGTTTTTGGATAGGTGAGGACAATCGTGGCCTCGTCGTCCACCAATGGGTAGATATCCGGCTTCATTGTCTGCGTCACGGCCGTGACCGATGTAGGTCGCTGACCATCCATTAACCATGTCATCAAGTTGGCACCATAACAGCCAAAGTCCATGATCGCACCGCCTCCGTTCTTCACGGGGTCGGTCAGCCACGAAAAGAACTCGGTTGGCACGTTGATTTCTTTGGGCCCCTCGTGACCATCGTGGACAACAATCTTACGCCACGGCCCCAGTTGTCCGCTCGTCTTCATCTCCACGATGGCGCGGTTGGTTCCATACCAAGTAGTCTCGTAGTTGGTGAGCACATGTATGCCGCTCGACTTGGCCAAGGTTGCAATTTGCTTGGCGTGTTCCATGCTTACAGCCAACGGCTTTTCTACCATCACGTGGACTTTCCTCTTCGCACACTCTTGGATCACCGCTAGGTGATCGTAGGTGCTGGTGAAAGTCGTCACCGCCTCCGGGTGGGTCTTGTCCAACATTTCACCTACGCTAGGGTACCAGAGCGACATCGGAAGTTTATACTTGGCGAAGTACTTCTCCGCCAGCGCCTTGTCTGGTTCTGCAATTCCGACTAAGTCTAAGTCGCCATCGTCCGCGCGGTCCAAGATCCAAACGACGTGGCCGTGGGTGAGGCCGGCTACTCCAATGCGCAGTTTCTTTTGGGCCCCCGTCTGGCCAAAGCAATACACGTTTACCAATAGGAACCCAGCGATGTACAAGCATTTCTTGATCATGGTTAAAAGTTAGTAATTTATCGTTTCCCAAGTTCGGTAGTTTGGCCATCCGCACGTTACCAACTTACGGTTGTGTAATTCTGTACCGATGAAAAATCGGATTTACTCCATCGACTTACTGCGAGGTATCATCATGGTGGTGATGGCCCTCGATCACACGCGTGACTATTTTCATGAGTCGGCCTTGATCGTCGACCCCACCGACCTCACCAAGACGACCGCCGCTGTGTTCATGACGCGCTGGATCACCCATTTCTGCGCGCCTGCATTTGTGTTGCTCTCGGGATTATCGATATCCATGAACTTGGCGTCGAAAGGGAAATCCGAGATGACCAAGTACCTAATCACGCGGGGATTGTGGCTGGTGTTGCTCGACGTGATCGTGTTGCGCTTCGGCTTCTTCTTCAATTTCTACTACGATATCACCTTCTTTAGCATTCTTTGGCTGATCGGTTGGTGCATGGTACTCATGGCTGGGGTCTTGTACTTACCGAAATCGTGGATACCCTTTGTCGCCGTGGTCATCGTTTTTGGTCACGACGCCCTTGGCGGCATCACGTTCGGCGAAGGTAGCTTGCTGACACCCGTGTGGACCATCCTGATGTCAGTCGGATTTGTGCCTCCAGCCTTTGTGTCTACCTATGCCGTCATCCCATGGCTGGGCATCATGATACTAGGCTATTCCCTGGGTTCAATTTACTCTGAGAAATTCGAAGGCTCCGAGCGCCGCCGTCTGTTGGTGTTGCTGGGCGCCTTGTCGTTGGCGTTGTTCCTCCTCATCCGTTGGTCAAATTGGTACGGCGACTCAAATCCGTGGAAAGAGTTCCAAGATCCGCTCTTAACGACTTTGAGTTTTATCAATGTCACTAAATATCCTGTGTCGCTTTTGTTTACACTCATGACGGTGGGCACGTTATTATTAGCGTTGTCGGCACTCGATCAAGTGCGCGGACGATGGACCCAACTCCTCACCGTCTACGGCCGTGTTCCACTCTTTTACTTCCTAGTACATTTCTATCTCATCCACGCAGCCGCTTTGGTGGTCTCAATGGTGATGACGGGGCGGTCGGTGAGCCAACTGGATTTACACTTCGATGCGGGCTTCGGAGGCATCGTGCGGGGAACCGGGCTTTCACTCGGGTGGGTGTATATTGTCTGGATCCTCGTCGTCCTCGCCCTCTATCCCTTGTGCCGCTGGTACGATGAATACAAACACACCCACCGCCGTGAGGCGACAGGGAGTAAGTGGTGGTTGTCGTATGTGTAGGTCGTTAGGCGTTAGTCGTTACTCGTTAGTCGTTACTCGTCAATTGGGTATTGGGGATTGGTTGTTGGTGGATAGTGGATAGTTGGTGGTGGATGGTTGATAGTTGATGGTAGCGAGTTCGTTAGCCGTTTCCACCAACCACCAACCAACAACCACCCACTAACTCTACGACGATCGATAGGCAACACCGTAGCTGGACTTTGCTTGCGGCCCGAGGAAAACGCGGGCATAGATGCGAACCATGGCAAGTCCATCGATCACATAACTTAGAGCTATTAATGATGCCAGAACGGATTGGCTTTCGCCGATGTGGCTAAAGATTAGGTCTTCACCTACGAAAGTTGGGGTGATCGGAAATCCCATCGCCGCAAGGCTCGCCAGGAGGAACACAAGGGCTAGCCGCGGGTGTTGGGCCGAGTGTCCGTGAAATTGCTCGAGGTCTATACCTCCTTCGATCATTCTTAGTTGTCGCAATACGACGAAGCCCGTGATACTCGCCAACACGATTCCACCAAGATAAATCCACCATTCGTTCGGCGACAGTTGCCCGTTGGTGCCCACCGACGCGACGATCCAAAAATGGTTGGCGATCACAAGAAACCACGCAAGCTTTGCCTTCTTCCTTTCGGTGAATGATTTGAGCGACAGCATCAACGCCACGGTTGCACCCACGATCGAGAACACTTCACTGTCGAGATATGGCGACTCTAAAATTCCGATTGCTACCATGAGAAGTAGCATGTATGCGACAAACAAGGCTACCCACGTCGAGCGATGGGCCAGAAAGTCCAACCGACGCCCGAGCCATTTCAATGGGTTCCAACAATATCGATACATCAAGTCATCTAAATGCCACTCTTGCACACACAGGATATAGAGCGAGTAGCGTATTTTTCGTGGCCAACGTTCTTCGATCGATCCAAACCGCGAACCAAGGGTATAGAATTGCTCGCGGATCAGGTAGGCCACGGCGGAAGGTGACACCAGCAGTTGGTACGTTCGTAGGAAAGCATTCCCTGCAAAATGAACCAGCGCGATCGAGTGGAGCCCCGCCGCGATCTCGATAAAGATCAATCCAATTTGCGCCACAGAAGAATAGGCGATCTGACTCTTCACGGAGGACTGAACCCGCGCGATCCCGGTCGAGACAAGAGTTGTCACCAATCCGCCCACTACTACTAAAACCTTCACGGAAAGTTGTTGTTCCCAGAAAGGGTAGGTGCGCAACAACAAGAAGGCGCCTAGGTGTACGGCAAGAGATCCATAAAAGATCGCACTCGATGGGGTTGGGCCTTCCATTGCGCGCGGTAGCCACGTGGAGAATGGAAACTGAGCAGACTTCGCCGAAGCTGCAAGCAGGATCAGCAATGAGATGGAAATCCCGACCCAGCTGTGGCTGGCTAGCTGCTCGTGTTGACTGGCCAAAGGTCCAAGTTCGAGGAAGGTGATGTTCTGATGAAAAAGTTGGTGCGTGAGCCAGATGGCTAGAATGAGACCAACGTCGCCCACGCGATAGATGGAAAACACTTTTACGGCGTTCTTCACAGGCAAGTACCGATCGCGATAGAAGGCAATGAGGAGAAACGACGATACGCCGAGCAGTTCCCAACCTGTAAACAACGTTTCCAAGTTGCCAGCACAGACGACTAGATTGTATCCTAGGTAGAAGAATAGAATCGTGTTGAAGAACCGCTTGTAACCGGCTTCACGGTGCAGGTAGTATCGACTGTACGCCGTGACCAAGAATGTTAAGAGCGACCCAACCAACAGGAACGTGGCCGTAATGGCGTCGAACTGGAAATCGAAGAAGAATTTGAAGTTGCCCCGCTCAATGATGTTCACCGATCGCATTGTGAAAGGAATGCTTCCGTGAATCATCCACTGCAAGACCCAACCAAGTGAGAGCACCAAATGGCTACCCACGCTGAAGAACGCCACGCGAGAAATTGCTCCTTCGCGTTGTGCCGGAATCATTAAGCTGATGATAAACCCGAGTGCTGGAAAGATGATCAAGATGGTGAACACGATCGTCATCAGTCGAGAGTTGAAAGTTTATAGACGGGTAGCGTCTCCGTGCTGGAACTCGAGCCAATGACCGTGGCGACATCTTCCGCCACAGCGATCCTTCGAGCAATCGGAGTGTAAGGTGTAAAGGTGCCGTCGTTGAATAAGAACAAAGCCCGCGATTCTGGGTGCACGACCGTTAGATGAAGCCACTGGTTGAGAAACCATCGGTAGGTTTCTGGTGATCGTTGAAGGGCTTGCAACACCACATCTGGGTCGTGCTCCACGATGACCATCAGTCGAACTGGGTCGTGAACTTCGATCATCTGACTTGGTAGTCCCGTTCGCAGGTCTCCGTCAATTCCATTGGCCACACCAAATAGTCCCATCACATTATGCGGCAACTTGGTGCCCGCGCCGAGTTTTTGGTTGTCGACTCGTGAAAAGTAATACTCGAGATTGATCCCCCCGCAAACTGGAGCCGCAGGTTCCAAAATCTTCAATAGGTGTTCGCCTGTTGGATCGAGTCGGTAATCGTACGAGTTCATGAACGACCTTCGATCCAGAAATAAACCCCTGGTGAGCGAACGCCTGCCGACCACCAGCAAAGCATTCGACGCATGGTTAAGTTCCGGCCTCGGTTCAAATAAGGAAACAGACCGCTGCTTGACACGCTCATGGATATGAGCTAGAGAGCCTCCCTTCGGGATCGACTCGAACCGACGCGCACGCTCCTTCGCGTTGAGTTCGAGGGCGCGTTCGAAAATAGGTTGATGCTTCTTGTGTTGCGCCGCATGCGTCGGGGAGAGGGCGCCCAAGTCATAGAACTCGATTTCGTCGCGCGTCGTGTCGTGTAATCCGCCGACGAACTGTGTGGTCGCAGGAATGTGGATGCCCCATCTCGCGAGGCGTTCGCGCACGGCGGTGTGATTGGCCATATAACAAAATACGCGCGCATTGACAGAGCCCGGGTGCCCCGCACAGGCACCGCAATCGTACGCAGCATAATGAGGATTGTTCACACTGCTCGCTCCATGACCTACCACGTACACGAGCGGGGCGAAGTCCTTCACCAATCCAATGCTGATCAATAAGTCGCGAACGGATACCGTCATTTCATCGATTGTAAAACCAATCTGCAATCCATTTTCGACCTGTTCCTTCCCTTTGTTCTCGATCGTCAGCTGCGAGGAGCGGTCCATGTGCCGGAAAGATGACGCCGTGGCGGGACCCATCGTCGGTTTGAAAATGTTCCACGCAAGTTTAAGTGCCGACCAGAACCCGAGCGTCTGCGAAATCAGCCATCCGCCGGCGAAGGAGTGTGAGTGTTTTGAGAAGTGAACGTCCACCGCCAACCGACCTTTAGTTGCATACTCTTTAATTACGTGTGTCGGGGTGATAGGAGCAGGGCAGGCTTTCGCGTACGACTTGCCGCCTTCCGGTTGAAAATAGAATGCCACGTTGAAGAAACCGGGCGTTGCAAATGTATTGGCCGCCAAGTCGAGCTGTTCGATGTATCGCCTGAACGAACACTCCCGGTCGTCCAAACAAAAGAGCGCCTGAAAGCTCGGTGCTACTTGTGTGGGTGGCATGACTTCCACTTCCCGCAACGCTTCGAGAACTTGGTCGTAGTACGACCACTCGAACGCCTGTTGCCAAAGTTCCAGCACGTCGAAACGCTCGGTTCGAGGTGTGGGTGCAAAAAGGTCCTCTGGTCGTAAGGGTAGTACCTGGGCCAATGGAAGCCAGTCTTGACCTAGCGCTTGATCGAGTGCGTCAATCTCGAGCAGAAGTTCAAAGGTGATGAGTTCTCGCGACGATATTTCACGGCGCTCCAACAAGGTGTCGGGCGTTCTTTCTACCACACCGACGATCCCAGACCAGCCTGGATGGGAGAATTGTTGATCGAAGAGATAGCGTTCGAAGAGAGAGACATCGCCGACCAGAATGTCGAGCAGCCGCTGGATGTCGAGCGAAGAATCGAGCAATAAATGGCGAGCGCGCTTTCCACGGAAGAAGCTTGTGACAGACTCTTTTTCCAATTCACGAATTGCTGCCAAGAAAGTCTTGTCACGAATGGGAAACTTCCAGATCGCAATACCTTGATCTAGGTAGCTGCAAATCAGCCGGAACAATACCGGATGGGTGAGGGCGTCAAGGTCAATCTTATACTTTTTCTTCCATTGTGATCGAAGTTGTCCCACGCGGGGCTCAGCTTCATTTTCAAAAGTTGCATTCAAAACCGCCTGCTTCCAGCGAGTCGATTCTTGCGCCCCTTTCTTCTCATGGATGACGTGGTCCAAGATTTCCTCCCGGATATAACCGTTCGCATACAGATGACGAAATTCGTCGAGCGAAAGGGTGACTTTGTGCCCGAAAATAGAACCTGCCTCGCGCAACGCGTCGAAGAACTTCTTTTCCTGAAAAGCGCTAAGCGTGTTTTGATGAATAAAGTCTTTCAATGCCGCCTGTTCGGGCAGATAGTGTCGAAGTTTTGAGAGGATTTCTTGCTCGTCGAAACCCAACGTGTCCCGAGTCAAATCCTTGCCCGTTCCATTCCCCACCATGTCTACCGAATGTTTCATAGAGGCGTTGAGCGGACAAGCGAAACTTGAATACCATTAAATTGGATGGACGCTACTAGGGTTGGAAATATAACGATGAGTAGGCCAGAGGCGAGAGACCGATGATGACTGGGTAGACGCATTGTGTCTATCCAAAGTTAATCATTTTCGAGTTGCTCGTCGGGTGTTCAGGTCGTTCGAGCGCTTAAGGAGCGATTTCCCATCGTCCTTGGTCGTTCACGTAGTAGGCGAGACCGTTGCTCATCCAATGGAGTAATTGTCCATCTTTAGATTTCGACATCTTTTTTTCGTACACTTTGATCCCACCATTTTCAACCGTCAACAAGGTGATGAGTGCTTGAAGGGTAGGAGCAATGTCGCTTAGGTCTTGGTGATCGCCTTCTCGTACAAATGCTTGACTCATGGTCGGGTGGAATGGGGCAAAGATAAGGAACGCTCGGAACCATCGACCATCGAGTGCCTCGTTTGGCTATGATTCTCTGTCGTTCATCGAAAAAATTTCACGGCGCGAGGTGGCGCGCCCATCTTTCCGTATCATTTAACCACAAATCTTTATGAAACGTATCGTCGTTACCGGCCTTTTGATCACCTTGTTGCTACAGGGATGCATTGTTCGTTCGCTCCGACCTTTTTACCACGATGAGGACATCGTCTTCCAGAAGGAATTGATTGGGACTTGGGCGGACCAAGACAAGAGCGAATGGCGGATCCATGAAAACCCCTTTAAGAAGGGATCGTATGAAATTCATTTGAAGGAAAAATCGAGAGAAGTGGCCATGATGGGCGTACTCTTCGAGGTAGGCGGCGACTTGTATTTAGATGTCGTTCCCTTCGAAGACAATCTTCAAGAGGTATTGCTCTTCGATTTGCACCTGGTACCCACGCATTCGGTGGCGAAAGTGGTCTCCATGGAACCAACTTCGGTCACCATCAAATGGTTTAACGAAGCGTGGTTGAGTACGCTCTTCGAACAGAAAAAAATTCGGATTTCACACGTCGTGGTGCCGGATGCAAAAAACAACTCGGAGAAAGAGGGTTCTTATCTCCTCACCGCAACAACCGACGAGTTGCAGGCTTTCTTGCAAAAGTACGGTCGTGAGGAGGCCGCGTTCGATGGCGAAAATTCGGTCAAGGTCTTTTTGCGTAAAAGTAATCCATGATGAGAAGACCTGCCCGTTGGTTAGTCCTGTCGGCTTTTTGGATTGCCTCGTATCCGGTGCTCCTCGGTATGTTTGCCGGAAGCGAGCGATCCTTTGTCGACTACCTATATACCTGGATATTTTGGGTGACGCTTTTGCTCCCAGCATTCGTGGGCGAGGCGTGGTTGCGACCGCGGTGGTTGACCCGCGGTCGTAACCTCGGGTTCTTAGCTATCTGGACATTGCTCGTTCTGGTAGGAGCCTTATTCAACCAGATCTTTTTCTCCTACTTTGTCGATTGGGTGTTCCCGGGCTATTACTTCATTTCTTACTATGGCTATTGGGACATCGTTAAGTTCTTCCTCGCCTTTGCAGCGCTTTCGACACTCGTCGGGATGGCCATCGAGTGGTTTGGGCTTCAAGCTTCCGCCCGGGATTGGGCGCTGTTAGAAAAAAGAAAAGTTGACGCCGAGTTTCAGGCGTTGTCCAACCAATTGCAGCCCCACTTCCTCTTCAACAGTTTGGCAGTGATTCACTCCATGGCGATTCAGAAAAAACCCGACACTTCCGAAGCCGTGTTGCACCTGTCGAACTTGTTGCGCTATGTCGTATACCGGTCGTCGGGCGAAGTAAGCATGGAGGATGAAGTAAAGTTGTTGAGCGACTATATCGAATTACAGAAATACCGCGTTCATCCGTCCACACGGATCGACATACACTTGACAGGAAATCTGGCAGAATGGAAAATTGCGCCGATGCTCTTGTTGCCACTTCTCGAGAACGCCTTCAAGCATGGCGTGCAATCCGTCGCAGAGGGTGCGCACATCAAACTGTCGATCGATGCCAGCAAGGCAAAGTTGGTCTTTGACTTGACGAACTCCTTCTTCGGTGATCAAGCAATCGAATCCGCTGGCGGCGTAGGTTTGACAAGCGTACGCCAACGGCTGCAACTTCTTTATCCCGGTACCCACCGTTTTTCGGCTGGGACTGAAAATGGAGTGTTTCACGTACAGCTCACGATCGATCGCGATTCAATATCTTTAGATCGATGATCAAGGGTGGAACCATCCGTTGCATGGTAGTCGAAGACGAGCCAGCGTCGCAGGAATTGCTTCGTCAATACATCGGGCAAATTCCAGCGTTAACACTGGTCAGCATGTGTCACAACGCGGTAGAAGCAGGTCGAGAGTTGCTCCAACAACAAATTGATTTGATGTTCCTGGACATCCAAATGCCGGTCCTCACCGGCACGCAGTTTTATGCGTCATTGGTGCAACCGCCACCCGTCATCTTCACGACTGCCTATCCAGAATTTGCCGTTAGCGGTTTCGAACTGAACGCAGTCGACTACCTGGTGAAACCGTTTCCCTTCGAGCGGTTTCAAAAAGCCATCACCAAGTTTCAGAGCTTGGCTCCGAAGAATGATTTCTTGCTGCTACATGCTGATAAGAAGTCATTTAAAGTCAATCTGCAGGACATCGAATTCATCGAGGCGATGGGAGACTATGTTCGCGTGAAAACGACAGAGCAAAAGCTGATTGTCCATCAGACTCTTCAAAAAATGACCGAACAGTTGCCGCCGCATGAGTTCAGGCGAATACACAAGTCGTTCGTGATCTCCGTTCGAAAAGTGGAGTACATCGAAGGCAACATCGTTCGGGTCGCCGGAAGCGAGATTCCCATTGGCCAAACCTATCGGGCGGATTTCCTGCAGTCGATGGGCTAGCCGTCGCATCGACCAAACCGGTTAATTCCGACACTGTTTTTGTCAAAATAGGGGAATGCCTTCGGCGTCTCCGATGCAGAAATTTGTGTCTACAATTTAACCCCATGCAAGCTCCCGACCTACATTCCGAGTATCAGTTGACCGACGCGTTGGTGAAAGAATACCAAACCAATGGTCATGTGTTGTTGCGCTCCCTCGCATCATCGTCAGAAATTGAGTTCTACAGAAAGGCCATTCTCGACGGTGTGACCAAACTCAATACCGAAAGGCGAAAGATGGAGGACCGTGACACCTACGGCAAAGCTTTTCTCCAGATATTCAACTTGTGGCGTCAGAACGAAATCCTAAAGAAGTTCGTCCTAGCTCGACGCTTTGGCCAAGTGGCGGCTAAACTGATGGGCGTAGAACGCGTTCGACTCTACCACGACCAAGCGCTGTTTAAGGAACCGGGGGGCGGTCACACACCGTGGCATCAAGATCAATTTTACTGGCCACTCGATACCAACAATACGATTACGATGTGGATGCCGCTGGTGGACATCACCGAAGAGATGGGAATCATGAAATTTGCCTCGGGTAGCCATCAATTGGGCTCCGTGCTTTCAGCCGCGATCAGCGATGCCTCCGAGGAGTTCTTCCAGCAGTACGTAACGTCCAAAGGTTACAATGTAACCGGCGCCAGCAGGATGAGTGCGGGTGACGCGACATTCCACGCGGGTTGGACGATCCACAATGCGCCGGGCAACAAATCAAACACGATGCGCGAAGTAATGACCATCATTTATTTCGCCGACAACACGATAGTATTGAAGCCAGACCATGAGAACAGGGTGAAGGATCACGAAGTGTGGTTGATGAGTGTGCCACCCGGAGAAATGGCCGCCAGCGCTTTGAATCCTTTGATCAACTAAGCTTTTGCTTATCACATTAAGACCCGAACCGCAGCGTCTCGCAGATTCGAGGCGTTGCGGTTCCTTTTGTTGGTCATCAAGATGAAGGATGGACTTGTTGCATGACGCCGGTACGCAACGCTATCCTGTGCTTTCCTGTCAGGCGTCGCCACTAGAAAGATATCCCATTGGCAAATCGAGCACAAAAGGTAAATTAGTCTTTCACAAAACGATACCGTATGAACCGCAGAGACTTCGTTCAAAAGAGTTTGTTGGCAACCAGCAGCATGTTGGTAGCACCCCATGTGTTCGGATTCAAGGGGTCGCCGAACGAAAAGGTGGTGGTCGGTGTCATGGGTACTAATGGGCGCGGGGAGTACTTGGCCCAATTGTTCTCCAGTCTCGTCGATGTGGAAGTTGGGTTCATCTGTGAAGTCGATGACAAAGTGCTGCAGCGGACGATCGAGAAAGTGAGGTCACTCACGGGCAAAGCGCCGAAGGGATATAAGGATGTGCGAAAGATGCTGGAAGAGAAAGATCTCGATGCATTGGTCGTAGCGGCGCCGGACCATTGGCACGCGCCTGCCTCGCTGCTGGCGGTAAAAGCTGGCAAACACGTATATGTAGAGAAGCCTTGCTGCCATTCGCCGGAAGAAGGTGAGATATTGGTTTCCGCTGCTACCAAGTACAATAAGCTCATTCAAATGGGCAACCAGCGACGCTCGTGGCCTGGTGTCAACGCGGCGATTAAGGAGTTGCACTCGGGCACGATCGGACGTGCCTACTTTGCGAAGGGTTGGTACACCAATGCGCGCAAGCCGATAGGGATTGGGCAGAATGTGCCGGTGCCCGAAGGGTTAGACTATGAACTGTGGCAGGGGCCCGCGCCCAGGAGGCCCTTCAAGAGCAACCTGATCCATTACAATTGGCACTGGTTCTGGAATTGGGGAACAGGTGAGGCGTGCAACAATGGAACGCACGAAATGGATGTGATGCGCTGGGGACTAGGTGTGACGCTGCCGAAACGTGTGACTTCGGGTGGTGGGCGATTTGCGTACAAGGATGACTGGGAAACCCCCGACACCCAGGTTATCACCTACGAATTCGACAACAACACGTCCATTTCTTGGGATGGTAAGAGCTGCAATTCATTCGACGAAATGAAGAGCGGGCGGGGTACTATCTTTTATGGCGATAAGGGAACACTCGTGATACCTGGTGGGGACGACTATCGAATCTACGATATGGAAGGAAAGCTGGTGCGCGAGGAAAAAAGCTCGCTTGGCCAAACCCAAGCCAGTACGCAGGGCATGGGCGAAAAGCTAGACTCGACCCACTTGCTAAATTTTGTGGACGGGATTCGAGGGAAAGCCAAACTCAATTCCCCCATAGAGGAAGGATTCCGCTCCAATTTGTTACCTCACCTCGGAAACATTTCGCAGCGGACCGGGAAGACTCTCGACTGTAATCCTAAAGATGGACGTCCCTCGGATCGAGACGCGCTGAAATTGTGGAAGCGCGAATACGAAAAAGGTTGGGAGATGAAACTCTGACCTCATTTGCGTCGGAGAACTTTTGCTATATTGATGGGCAAAATTCTTCCATCAACCTAACTCCTCCATGGCACCCATGTTTATCGTGATCGGCGGCATCGTGCTGCTTGTCCTGATTGTTGTCGGAATCTACAACAACCTCATTGGCTCTCGCAACCAAGTTCAAAACGCTTTTGCGAGCATCGATGTGATGCTGAAAAAACGTTACGACCTGATCCCTAACTTGGTCGAAACGGCGAAGGCTTATATGAAGCATGAACGCGAAACACTTACCTCGATCACCGATCTGAGGACACGCGCCGTTTCTGGAAACTTGTCTACCGAAGAAAAAGTAGACGTGGAAAACAAGATCTCCGGTATGATGCGCAGCGTGATGGTCGCCGTAGAAGCATACCCCGACCTCAAGGCAAACGACCAGTTCACGATGTTGCAACGATCGTGGAACGAAACCGAAGAACAGATATCGGCAGCCCGCCGCGCCTATAATGCAGCGGTGACATCTTACAACAATGCCGTAGAGAAATTCCCGTCCAACATCTTCGCGTCGATGTTTGGCCACAAGCGGATGCAAGTGTTCGTGATCCCAGAAGTTGAGCGTCAAAATGTGAGCGCGAAGGCATTGTTCGGCAACTAGTCCAACCTGCATGAAAACCGCAGAAGAATTCAGGTCGTTTTACGACCGCGAGTTGCTGCCTACGTTGCAGCAACTAGATAAAGACCGAAAGCAATTAATCTTTGGCGCGGTCAAATGGCTCGGGCTTGGATTGATTCCGTTCGTCGTCTCGATGGCAATTACCCTGGGCGAGGCTTCCATGTTCTGGTTGCTGGCTGGCTTAGGGATTGCCGGAGTCGTGTTCTATATAAAGAACTATAAGAAGTTCGGCGAAATCAAGTCGCGATTCAAGCAAGAAGTGATCGCAAAGATGATTCAATCGATCAGCCCGTCGCTGACCTATTCACCGTCGGGTATGATCTCGTCTTCTGACTATCACAAAAGCAAATTGTACCTTGATTCCATCAACCGGTACAAAGGTGATGACCTCGTCAGTGGGACAGTCGATAAAACCACCATCCGGTTTTCAGAACTCCTCACGCAGATGGAAACCAAGCGGCACAACAATGGCAAAACAGAAACACAGGTCACGACGATTTTTCGGGGCTTGTTTTTCGTAGCCGACTTCAATAAGCACTTTGTCGGCGAAACAGTCGTGTTGCCCGACACAGCCGAAAGCCTCTTCGGAAGCATCGGGACGATGTTGCAAAAGTGGAATGCCTCACGCCCACAATTGATCAAATTGGAAGACGTAGAATTCGAAAAAGCTTTCGCCGTTTATGGTACCGACCAAGTTGAGGCACGATACATTCTGTCACCCGCGTTGATGCAACGCATTATGCAGTTCCGGGAGAAGAGCAAAAGCAAGATCGCTTTGTCCTTTATCGGATCTGAAGTCTTTATTGCCGTACCCCTAAACGATAACCTGTTCGAAGCGCCGTTCTTCAGTTCGATGATCAACTTCGAGTTGATCGACAAATTCAACCGCTACTTAATCCTCTTCATCGGTATTGTCGAAGACCTGAATCTGAATACGCGCATCTGGACGAAGGAGTAGATGTCGAAACCTCAAACTGGTTCTACTGGCGCTACCCCTCAACTCACCCGTACGTTGACGCCGGTGATGGTTTGGGGCCTCGGCGTCGGCTACGTGATTTCAGGCAACTATTTCGGTTGGAACCTAGGCCTCGAGAAGGGAGGCACGCTTGGACTCGCCCTGGCGCTGGCTGCGATCATCCTCATGTACATCACCTTCACGCTGAGTTACGCGGAGCTCGCGTGCGCCATTCCACGGTCGGGCGGCGCGTTCGATTATGCCAACAGAGCTTTTGGAAAGAACACAGGCTTTGTCGTCGGCATGGCGCAAAACATTGAATTCATCTTTGCACCGCCTGCGATCGCACTGGGTATCGGCGCCTATACGGGTACCTATTTCCCAGGTGTACCGGTGGTCGTCATCGCCATCGTGGCGTACGCCATATTTCTCATCCTAAACATATCAGGTATCAAAGTCGCGGCCACGTTCGAGTTGGTGGTCACTGCCATCGCCGTTTTGGCGATCCTTGGATTCTGCTCACTTGTCCTACCGAAGTTCGATGCAGAACGCCTGGCCGCCGACGCCTGGCCCTTTGGATGGGAGGGCGTGTTTGCCGCCACACCCTTTGCCATCTGGTTCTTCCTTGGTATCGAAGGCGTCGCCAACCTAGCTGAAGAAACCCTCAACCCGAGGCGAACGCTCATGCTTGGGTTCGGATCGGCTATCACAACCTTGGTGTTGCTGTGTGTGATTACATTTCTAAGTTCAGTGGGCGTGGCCGGCTGGAAATCCATCGTCTACACGGATAGTGGTTCTATCTCCGATTCACCCCTTCCGATGGCAATGGCCGCGGCCCATGGTGCGGGAGGACTCTGGCATCAGCTCATCGCGGCGGTAGGTTTGTTTGGGCTGGTGGCTTCCTTCCATGGACTGATGCTCGCGGCCGGGCGGTCCACCTATGAGTTCTGTCGTGCTGGGTTTGGACCCGTCGCCCTTGGACAACTCAACAAGAGATTCTCAACGCCCGTCAACGCTCTCATCGTCAACATGCTCGTTGGCGTCGCCGCGCTTTTGTCTGGTCGAACGGGCGAGGTAATCACCATCGCCGTCTTTGGTGCGCTCACCATTTACATCGTTGCCATGCTCTCGCTCCTTCGCCTGCGGAAAACCGAACCCGGACTGGAACGTCCCTACCGCGTTCCACTGTTTCCATATTTTCCCATCATTGCTCTTGTTATCTCCACGTTATCATTCATTGCGGTTGCCGTTTATAATCTTAAATTGGCCGCGTTGTATGTAGCCTTGTTGGCAGTGTCGTTCGTGTTGTATAAATGGCTTAGACGTGACTGAAAAGCAAATTCTCGACTATGTTCGCAACCATCCCAGCGGGAAGGTTAAGATTGCTTACGCAGACATTGATGGAATCCTCCGAGGTAAGTATGTGTCGAGCGAGAAGTTTCTAGCCATCGCCAAGGGAGGGACCAGCTTCTGCGATGTGATCTTCGGATGGGATTCCTCCGATTCTGTTTACGACAATGTAAAGTATACTGGGTGGCACTCGGGCTATCCCGATGCCGCCGCGCGGATCGAAATCTCAACCTTTCGTAAAATACCGTGGGAGAACGACGTGCCTTTCTTCCTGGGAGAATTACTCGACGCAAACGGAAAACCCTCACATGTGTGCCCGCGACAACTGTTGAAGTCGATGGTGGGGCAGGCATCTAGTATGGGCTTCGACGCTATGCTAGCTCAAGAGTTTGAATGGTTTAACTACCAAGAGACGCCCAACTCAGCCCGCGATAAGAATTATCACCAGCTTCAACCCATCACTCCCGGGATGTTTGGGTACAGTGTACTTCGCACCACGTTGGTCCAACCTTTTTTTAACGACCTGTTTGACCTGCTCCAAAAGTTTGGGGTGCCCATCGAAGGCTTGCACACTGAAACAGGGCCTGGTGTTCTAGAGGCCGCCATTCGCTACTCCGCGGGAGTAAGTGCTGGCGATAGAGCCTTGCTCTTCAAAAGCGCCGTGAAGGAGATCGCATACCGACATGGCATGATGGCGACATTCATGGCCAAGGTATCCGAGCAATTACCTGGATGCGGTGGTCATATCCACCAGAGTCTTTGGAATTCGAAGAAGAATACAAACGCTTTCGTCGATACCAAAGACAAGTATGGTATGAGCGATGTGTTCAAACAGTATTTAGCTGGGCAGTTGTTTTGCATGAACCATGTGTTGCCGATGTTTGCGCCCACTATCAATAGTTACAAACGACTGGTCGAAGGAGCATGGGCACCCACCACGTTGACCTGGGGAATCGACAATCGCACCGTTGCACTACGCGTACTCGAAGGCCGTCTGGAAACCCGTGTCGTCGGGTCCGACGTCAATCCTTACCTGGCGATGTCCGCCGCTATCGGCTCGGGCCTCTATGGAATCAAGCACAAGTTGAAATTGAAGCAGTCGGCGACCATCGGAAATGGATACCAAGATCAAAGCCACGGTGTGCTTCCAAGAACTTTGGAAGATGCCACAGCCCGAATGAAGGAATCTTCGGTGGCCCGCGAAATATTTGGAGACGCATTCGTCGATCATTTCACGCAAACACGAGAATGGGAATGGCGTCAACACCTGAAGCCTGTGACTGACTGGGAATTAAAGCGTTACTTTGAAATCATCTGACCATGACATTCGATAAGGTCTATCAATATAATTTTCCAACGACCATTCGCTTCGGAGTAGGAGCGATCCAAGAACTTGGGCCCTACCTGTCGACCAATCGTTTAAGTAAGCCGCTAGTGGTGACCGATCCCACGGTGGCGCAGTTACCTTTCTTTAAATCGATTGTCGAGCAACTACGAAAGGCGGGCATGTCGGTGGAGGTGTTCTCAGACATCCATAAGAATCCCGTGAAGTCGGATGTCTACAAAGGCACCGAAGCCTATGATGCCCACCAGCGCGATTGCATCGTAGGGGTGGGAGGTGGAGCAGCCTTAGACGTGGCCCGCGCCATTGTCTTGCGCGTACATCACCGGGAAGACTTGTTCAAGTACGACGACTTAATTGGTGGCGATGTGTTCGTAACGAACGACGTACCTCCTTTTGTGACGGTGCCGACGACATCTGGTACCGGCAGCGAAGTTGGCCGAAGCGCCATCATTGCGGACGACGTGACCCATCAAAAGAAGATACTCTTTTCACCCAAGCTCCTAGCGAAGGTTGTCTTTGCCGATCCGATGTTGACCATGGATTTACCCGCCGCTGTGACCGCCGCTACGGGTATGGATGCCCTTACACACAACATGGAGGCGTACATCGCCAAGATGCCGCATCCCATTTGTGAGGGAATCGCCTTGGAAGGAATGTCGTTGATTGCGCAGGCCATCGAAACCGCGGTGAAAAAACCCGACGTGCAGTCCCGGAGCCAGATGCTGATCGCTTCCATGATGGGAGCCATCGCCTTCCAAAAAGGATTAGGTGTGGTGCATTCATTGGCGCACCCGTTGTCGTCGTTGCTCGATACACATCACGGCCTCGCCAACGCGGTAAACATACCCTATGGTATGGAGTTTAACGTGAGTGGATTCGAAGATAAGTTCCGACGGATCGCCCGAACCCTCGAGTTGAAAAACGAAACGGGCGCCGGCGTCGTTCAATACCTGTTCGAATTAAACGACAGAATCGGCATCCCTCGACGCCTCCGCGACATCGGAGTGAAAGACACACACATTGAGACATTAGCTGATCTTGCGTTCGCCGATTTTGCACACCCAAACAACCCGAAACCGGTTTCGCGTGAAGATTTCAAAGCGCTCTACCAACGTGCGCTCTAGTTTGAAAACATGACAAAAAAGAAGATTGGAATTACCGATACCTCGAAAGTCGAGCGGTATGTGGAGTGGTTCACCAAAGAGGACCTCGGTGACGACGTAGAAGTTGTCGTATTAAAAAAAGGCTCAGATGAATTCAAGCATTGCTCTGGAATTGTCCTGAGTGGTGGCGTCGACGTGCATCCGTCCTTGTATGATGGCGACGAAGACTATCCCAACGCGGACCCGTTCGATCTCGACCGTGACGAGTTTGAATCGGAGGTCTACGAATTCGCCCGTGGCAAAAAGATACCTATCCTCGCGATCTGTCGGGGTATGCAACTCGTCAATGTCGTCGAAGGCGGTACGCTGATACAAGACTTAGGGGAAGGAAATGCCACGCACCGAAAGGAGAGTGGTGTCGACAAACAGCATATTGTAGATGTCGACTCGCGCACGTTCCTCGGCGACGTAACCGGCGCCATGATGGCCAACGTGAACAGCGCCCATCATCAAGCCGTAGATCCCAAGGGTATCGGTCGTGCTCTTACACCCAACGCGTTTTCCCGCGACGGCACCGTAGAAGGACTTGAGTATAAAGACAAGACCGGTAAAGGATTTTTTCTCGCCGTGCAATGGCATCCCGAACGGATGGAAGACCGCGAGAAAAGCTTGCTGTCCAAGCCTTTGAAGAGATCGCTCCTTTCTGCGGCCCGAGCTTTTTGATTGACTCTTATGAAGATTTACAACCCCGCCACCGGCGAATACATTCGTGAAGTTTCGGAGGATACGCGAGACTCAATCGCCTCAAAATTCGAGCAGGCTAAAGCCGCCCAGGCAGCATGGTCCCGCGTGCCGCTTGACGAACGAACGGAATGCCTGAAGAAGTTCGCGACGATTCTCGAAAACCAAATCGAGAATCTCGCCGCCGTGTTAACATCAGAAGTGGGAAAACCTCTTCAGCAGGCGCGCAATGAGGTGAATGGCGCACGTGCACGGATTCATTGGCTCACAAGTCACGCCTCCAAGTACCTGGTAGATGAAGTCATGGTGAATGAGGTGGGTCTCGAAGAAAGAATTTCTTACGAACCGCTCGGTGTCGTGGCGAACATCTCCGCGTGGAATTATCCTTACTTGGTGGGCGTCAATGTATTTGTCCCCGCTTTACTAGCTGGTAACGCCGTGCTCTACAAGCCATCGGAGTACGCAACGTTAACCGGCCTCGAGATCGCACGGTGTTTACATCTAGCAGGAATTCCGCCACATGTATTTCAAGTGGTGGTTGGCGATAAGTTGGCCGGTGAGGCGTTACTCGACTTACCGTTACAAGGCTACTTCTTCACGGGTTCTTATAAAACCGGCAAGTACATTTATGAACGTGTTGCAAGCAAGATGGTGCCGTGTCAGTGTGAACTAGGCGGGAAAGATCCGTTGTACGTCGCCGACGATGTTGCCGATATCAAAGCTGTGGCTGCCGGTACCGCCGATGGCGCTTTCTACAACAACGGACAAAGCTGTTGCGCCGTCGAACGTATTTATGTGCACGAGAAAGTATACGACCGCTATGTCGAAGAGTTCGTGAAAGAAGTGAAGTCG
The DNA here is from genome assembly GCA_044226825.1 of Cyclobacteriaceae bacterium. Taxonomy (GTDB): domain Bacteria; phylum Bacteroidota; class Bacteroidia; order Cytophagales; family Cyclobacteriaceae; genus ELB16-189. The sequence goes on along the minus strand of JBGAGH010000005.1, from coordinate 175,018 downwards.
TACAAGATGGGCAATCCAACCGAGCCAGGTACCTATATCGGGCCGCTCACACGTCCGACGCAAGTCGAATTCCTGGCAGGACAAGTCAAAGATGCCGTGGCCAAGGGAGCGAAACTCGAAACGGGAGGACATCCTGTCGGAAGGAAGGGTTTTTATTTCGAGCCTACCGTGTTGACAAATGTGTCGCACGACATGAGCATCATGCGCGACGAGTCGTTCGGTCCCGTGATCGGCATCATGAAAGTGAAGAGCGATGAGGAAGCCATCCAGAAAATGGCGGACACCGAATACGGTTTGACCGCCGCTGTCTATAGTTCCGATCGCGCCCGCGCCGAAAGAATTTTGGCACAGGTAGACGCTGGTACAGGCTATTGGAATTGCTGTGATCGCGTCAGTGCCGCCGTGCCGTGGAGTGGTCGCAAACATAGTGGGTTCGGCTCTACCTTATCCCACGCCGGCCTGCGGGCGTTCACCCATCCCAAGGCTTATCACCTGCGCGGATGAACGGCAAGTGGCAGCTCGATCGGAAGACCTTCATGCGCGAAATCGTCGCGGGCTGCACGAGCTTCATGGCGACAGCCTATATCATAGTCGTCAACCCGGCAGTGCTTAGCAACACGGGCATGCCATTTTCCGCCGTGCTTACCGCCACCGTGCTTGTTTGCTTCTTTAGCAGCGTCACGATGGGGTGGTATGCACGAAACCCGATCTTGGTCGCCCCTGGCATGGGTATCAATGCTTTCTTCACCTTCTCCGTGGTGTTGGGAATGAAGGTGCCGTGGGAAGTGGCGTTGGGCGCCGTTTTCTGGGCGGGCGTGGTCTTCCTCTTACTCGCTTGGTTCAACGTACGTGCCCATATCATACATGCCATTCCCAAAACACTTCGGCATGCCATAGCGGCCGGCATAGGTTTGTTCATCGCCTTGATCGGATTCGTCAACGCTGGCTTCATTGTGCATCACCCCGCCACCGTCATCGGAATGACAGCGATCGACACGAAGGCAATCATCTTTTTGGTGGGCCTCTTGCTAACTGCTGCCTTGGTGACGCGCAAGATATTGGGCGCCGTCCTCATGGGCATCGTGTTCACCACCATCGTCGCCATCGGCGTTGGGAGATGGTGGCCTGGCGAGCCGCTGGTCAGTTGGAATGGCATCGTCGCCGCGCCGGATTTTTCACTTTTGTCTAGGCTTGACTTGGTGGGCGCTCTTTCCTGGACGATGGTGCCCGTGATATTCTCGTTCGTGTTCACCGGCATGTTCGATGGACTATCCACATTTCTCGGTTTATCGGAAGCGGCCGGTTTGCTCGATGAAAACGGTGAACCACGCAACATCAAACGGTCACTCGCAACCGACGCTATATCCACGATGATCGCAGGTGTCACTGGATCGAGCCCAGGGACTGCCTACATCGAGTCGGCCGTGGGTATCGAAGCAGGCGGTCGCACCGGTGTCACCGCCATTGTCGGCGGCATCTTGTTCCTCCCTTTTTTGTTTTTGTCGCCGCTTCTCTCCGCCGTCCCAGCCATCGCGACCGCACCCGCGTTGGTCCTTGTCGGTGTATTCATGATTTCGCCCGTGGTTCAAATCCCATGGAACCGTTTCGACGAAGCGATCCCCGCGTTCCTCGCAATGGTCTTGATCCCATTCTCCTATTCCATTACCACCGGTATCATGTGGGGCTTTCTCAGTTGGACGCTCATCAAGGTCGCCACAGGCAGATCGAAGGAAGTGAGTCTCGCTATGTGGATCATCGATGCGTGCGCCATCGCCGCTTTGGTTGTGAATTCACAAGGATGAATGGGGTGCGTCCCCTATATTTGACTGAGTTGATTCTAATCGATTTGTATGCTGTCTTTATCTCGCCTGTCGCGTAGTAATCAAATTACGATTAGATCCGAGGAAAAAGACCCATTAAGAAATTGGCGTATGACGAGTCGCATCGTGTTTTGGTTGGTCGTATGTTGTATTCGGGTGTCGTGGGCACAGTCGCCCATCGTCACCCACGAAGAGCGGGCCATCCAGCGTGAGTTTCGCCCCGTCACGGGAGTCCTTGGCGCGTTCGACGAAGAAGTTAAGTACTTGCTCACGATGGTGACGAAACAGAAAGAAGTCGTCATTCAGCGAACCCGTTTCGTCGAGGGCGAGATCAATGGCAAACCCGTCGTCGTCGCGTTGACCGAGATCGGAAAGGTAAATGCAGCCGTTACTACCGCCTTGATGATCGAACACTTCGCACCGAGGGAGATCGTCTTCACAGGAATCGCGGGCGGGACCAATTCAGAACTGTCGCCCGGCGACATCGTGATCGGAACGAAAGTAGCTTATCACGACTACGGCACACAAACACAGGACAGCCTCTTCCGTAGACCCACTCGCAATCCATTTTCAATGAAGGAGAACCCTTTGTACTATGTGTGTACAAAAAGCTTGGTGGACCGTGCCACGTTGGCCTCTTCAAAAGCGAAGTTTGAATCCTTTCACACGGGAGAGAGGCCCCGTCTTCCGAAGGTGATTCAGGGAACCATCGTAACGGGCGATGTCTTCGTCGCCTCAACGAAAGCCGTCGAGGACCTTAGGACTAAAATGCATGCCGACGCGACGGAAATGGAAGGAGCTGCGGTCGCCCAGGTCTGCTGGCAACAGGCGCAGCCCTTCGTGATCGTGCGAAGCCTTAGCGACAACGCAGGAAGTAAGGCCAGCTCCGAGGTAGCCCAGTTCTACCAACTCGCCGCCCGCAACAGTGCGCAACTCGTCATCGCGCTGGTGGGGCTGTTGGGGAACTAGTATTTTGAAGAATTGCTCATTATCAATAACTTAGAGTCCATTGTTTAATCTAATAAATTAACCCGTCTATGAGAGCCATTTGGAAGGGGCACATTCAATTTTCGCTGGTGACGATACCCATCAGGATCTACAATGCGCTCGACACGGCGCAGTCCATCAGCTTCAACCTCTTATCGAAGGAGCACCACAATCCAGTGGCGTACGAGAAGAAAGACAAGGTGACGGGTGAGGTATTGAAGACTGAAGACATCGTGAAAGGTTATCAGTACGAACCGGGTCAATATGTGATCATGGAAGAGGATGATTTAGCGAAAGTCCGCCTCAAGAGTACGCGCGTGATCGACATCGAAGGGTTCGTCGACGAAAAGGAGGTGCATCCAACACTATTCGAAACACCTTACTTCATTGGACCGGATGGAGATGTCGCGGCAAAGACCTATGGACTTCTCATGCATACTTTGAAAGAGAGTGGGAAGATTGGCGTGGGCAAGGTGGTGCTCCGCGACCGTGAAACGCCGGTTCTGCTGACGCCTTACGAGAATGGGATCATGATGTACCGTTTGCGCTATCCGCACGAGATCCGGAGCATCAACGAGGTACCACAGCTGATTGAAGTGAAGGTGGACAAAGACCAGTTGAAGATGGCGAAGACACTCGTGGATTCCATGTCGAAGAAGTTTTCGGAGATCGAAATGAAGGACCATTACTTCGATGCCTTGAAGGAGATCATCGATGCGAAGGTGGCCGGTAAGGAAATCGTTACCATACAGGAAGAGGAACCGAAAGTGGTCGACATTATGACTGCTTTGAAGGCGAGCATCGACCAAGCCAAGAAGAAACCGATGGAGAAGGCCAAAGGTGAAGGAGAGAAGGAGACCAAGACTGCTTCAAAGGAAACGAAGACGCTGAAGCGAAAGGCTAGTTAAGCCTTCGGTGTACTTGACATACACCTCCTTTTCTTTAGTTTTGTATCATGGCAAAAGTGGTGCAGTTTCCCCTCTCGTCACCGGAGAAGTTTGGCTTCAAGCCGGTGCGGAAGAAGAAGGAAGGGGTGCCGGATAAGAAAGGGCAGTTGAACCTGTTCGTCGGAGGCAAGGTAGTCCCGATGAACAAGCTGTCGCCGTTTGAAGAGGCGCTGTTGCACGACGACCTGGGCGATGTCGAAAAAGCCCGTGCCTTGTACCTGCAGGCAATTGCTGCCAAAGACTCAATGGCCGATGCGTATTGCAACCTCGGCATCATCGAATCGGAAGCTAAGAACTTCGCAAAGGCGATCGATTGCTTCACCCTGTGTTTGAAGGAAGAACCCCGTCATTTCGAGGCGCACTACAACTTGGCGAATCAATATGCGGAAGTGGGCAATCTGCCCCTCGCGAAAGTTCATTACCAGTTGTCGATTGAAATCGAACCCGAATTCCCGAACAGCTATTTCAACCTGGCGCTCACCCAGGCCATGAACCGTGAAATCGACGCCGCCGTCCAGTCACTGATCCATTATCGAACCATCGCTCCGGCAGAAGACCGCGCCCAAGCCGAAGACCTCATCAACATGCTCGCCCGCACTGTGTTGAGAAGTAAATGACGCCTAACGCCTAACGAGTAACGAGTAACGGTTAACGAGTAACGAATTTCTCACCGTATCGACCACAGCGTTACAAAAAACAACACGAGTCGGTAGAGTTCCAACGCAACTTTCAGGAACAAGATCATGGCGACCGACTTCGCGATCAAGCGCCAACCCCGTTCGAGGTAGAACGTGTTGGAGGCCCTCATCAAGAAGTACAGGTTGGTGGAGATGAATAGGCCGGTCACGATGTTTTCATCAATATGCCGGCCAATCGGGAAGATTGCCGTGACGATCGAGACGAGGATCGCGTTGACGAACAAGTTGAAACAGGCGAGTTCAACCGCGTATCCGAAATGGTCGGTGAAGTATCTATTTCTCTTCCGGAACAGGATGTTCAGCGGGAGCGACGCGAAGATGACGAAGACCATCACCAAGAGCTTCGCCAGCGTCACCGTCTTCAGGTTATAGAGTTGTTCGAACGAAGCCAAGTTTAGATGCAACGAGGCAATTTTGTGGGCGAGCGGGTTTCGGAGCAACGCGCCAAGGGGTGCAATAAGTTGCGTGGTCAGCGAGGCGCTGAATAGTTGTACGATCGGGAAAAGGAAGTAGACAAGGTTAAGGACGAAGAATACCGATACAGGGTTCAAATACCTGACCGTGCGCCCTTCCGCAATTTCGCGCGATAAGAACCCAGGTTTAGAAAGGATAAGCCAGAGGGAACGAACAAACTTGTTGTCCGCCAACGTCACGGCTTGGACGAGGTCGTTGATGAACGATCGAAACGTACGATCGGCCGGCACCCGCACGCGCTCACCGCACTGGTTGCAGAAGTTGCCCTCGAAGATGTTCCCGCAGCTCTTGCATTGGTGCTGAACCGGTTCCGACATAGGCCGCAAAGGTAGGCCTCTTACCGTGATAACCCTTCGCAACAGGTGTCCAGAAGCTAATTTATTTCAACGGTGTGCTTAGATCCTTCAGCATACGTGCCGCGCGATGTCGATAACCGGCCGACCCGTAGGGGAGGTGGTCTTCGATCGCTATGATCACTTCCTTCTTCAGGTCAGGCTCGGTGCGCGCAATGTCGGTGAGCACTGTCATCGCGAACACGCGAACGGCGATGGCCTGGCTCGGGTCCGACAGCAGCACCATACACTTTTCGAACGCAAGTCCTGAAAAGCGCCTGGGAATGGTAATGAATTGGAGGAGCCGCACTACGTTACGTCGAACAGCTACGTGCAAGGTTGGATCGTCGAGCCGCCGCAACACCTTGCCCAAGTAGGGTTCGATGAGCTTGGGATTCGCCCGGACGATGTCGCTCAACGGCCATGCCGCCCGTTGTGTCAGCCGGTACGAGTCGCCCAAGAACACCCGCATCAGTCCTTTGAAGCGCGCGGGATTGTTGCCTACGTACTCCACAATCTTCTTTTTTTGGCGAGCGGAGTGTTCTTTTTCGAGTGCTGCTACCAAGTTCATTATCAGCGTGTTAAGTGATTTACGAGCGTATCGGGTGAAGTCTATTGAATAGCATAACTATCTGAACATTAGGATATTCAGATCGTGTACATTAATTTTAAATTTAAGTTAATGATGTGTCGTTATGATCTTACTTTTTGCCATCATTGCCATCCTTTCGTTGCAAATCGGCCTGACGATCTACTGTTTCCAGAAGAAAAGTCTTAAGGCTGTTCGCGAAGACCTAAGGATTGCAAAATTTCAAATCTAATTCATCACCTGCCGGTAATCTACCGCTAAATTGCGTGCTATTTCCGAGGCTGGCCTTGGATCAAATCCGCATTTATCAGTGAATTACCTGTCTGCCGAATCCCTTTCTAAGTCTTTCCACGAAAACTGGCTGTTTAAAGACATCTCTCTGGGTGTCTCCCGGGGCGATAAAATCGCGCTCGTGGGCGCAAACGGTGCGGGTAAGTCCACGCTTTTGAAGATCCTCACGGGGCAGATCCCGTCCGATTCCGGCAAGGTCGTGCTTCGTGACGGCATCCGCACGGGATACCTCACCCAGCAGCCCACTGTGGATGCTGCCACGCCAGTAAAGGCTATCTTATTCGACGAGTCCAACAAAGTAGCGGCGATCGTGCGCGAATACGAAGAAGCGCTTCACAATCCAGACACCGACCCCGATAAGATGCAATCGCTGCTGGAACACATGAGCGATTTGAACGCGTGGGACTACGATGCGAAGGTCCAAGAGATCACAGGACGCCTCGGTGTTCCATCGCTCGACGCCACCTTTGGTGAACTCTCGGGTGGTCAGCGCAAACGCATATTCCTCGCCCAACTCTTGTTGTCCGAGCCAGATCTAATCGTACTTGACGAACCGACCAACCATTTAGACCTCGAAGCCATCGAGTGGTTGGAGAACTATCTGTCGGGTGTAAACGTGACGTTGATCATGGTTACCCACGACCGATATTTCCTCGACAACGTGGCGAACGTGATCTATGAACTCGACCGCGGTCAACTTTTCATCTACAAGGGCAACTACGCCTATTTTCTAGAAAAGAAGCAAGAGCGTGAAACGTTATTGCGCATCGAAGTCGACAAAGCAAAGAACTTGCTTCGAAAGGAGTTGGAATGGATGCGCAAGCAACCGAAAGCCCGAGGTACCAAGGCGAAGTACCGGATCGATGCCTACTATGAGTTGAAAGAGAAGGCAAGCCAGAACTTGAAGAAGGATAAACTTGAACTTGATATTCAGGAAGCGCGGCAAGGAGGGAAGGTGTTGGAGTTGCATGGCGTCTCCAAGTCGTTTGGCGACAAGCTGGTGATCGATTCCTTTAACTACATTTTCAAGAAGCAAGATCGTATTGGCATCGTCGGAAAGAACGGTGCCGGGAAAAGTACGTTCTTGAACTTAATCACTGGCAAGATAAAGCCCGACAGAGGCGAAATTATCCCGGGTGTCACGACGAAGATGGGCTACTTCACGCAGGAAGCGTCCGAACTCAATCCGGCACACCGGGTGATCGAGGAAGTGAAGGCCATCGCAGAGTTCATTACGCTCGCCGACGGGTCTACGGTTTCGGCGTCTAAGTTTCTGGATCTATTCCTGTTTCCACCGGAGAAGCAATATACATTTATCGAGAAGTTGAGCGGCGGAGAAAGGAAACGCCTCCAGTTGTTGAAAGTGTTGATCACGAATCCAAACTTTATGATTTTGGATGAACCGACCAACGACTTCGACATCGATACCTTGAATGTGCTGGAGGAATTCCTAGAAAAGTTTGGTGGATGTCTCCTGCTCGTTTCCCACGACCGGTATTTCATGGACCACCTCGTGGATCAACTATTCGTGTTTGAAGGCGACGGCCGCATCATGCTTTTCAATGGCAACTATTCCGACTATCGTGAATGGTTGGATGAAAAAGAGATCCTCGAAAAGGAGGCGCCCAAGGAGCGTGTCGTGGTTGAAACAAAAAGTGACTCGACCGCCCGAAAGGCGAGCTTCAAGGAGCGCAAGGAATACGAAGAAATTCAGGCCGAACTCGACCGCTTAGAGCGCGAGAAAGGCCAGGTGACGGAGCAGATGAATTCCGGGATCGCCGATCACGGTAAATTGATCGAGCTCGGCAAGCGCATCGAAGAGATCACGCGCTTACTGGATGAAAAGACGGCTCGGTGGATGGAGCTCGACGAAATCGTTAACCAATAAAACCACTTTCTTGATCCGAAAAATCTTTCGTGGCCTTTTCGTAGCAGTCGGCGTGCTGCTGTTGGTAGTGGCCGCGATGGTGGGCGGAATCGACCGGACGCCGATCGAGGAGCGCGACTTTTATCAAGCGATGAAGGTTCGGTTGGACTCCGTCAACGTCCAGTCGCATGGGCGCTCAAGTATCCGTTCTGGCTGGGGCAAAGTGAACTTAACGCCCGCCACCACGATGCCGATGGCCGGTTACATACCACGCGACCACTTCGACGTGGTGCACGACTCGCTCTTCGCCCGGGTCATGGTGGTGGCCAACGACCAATTCAAAGCAGCGTGGATCAATGTAGACTTGCTGATCTTCCCACCAGCTTTGCGCGATAAGATCAATGAGGAACTCAAGGAGATGCATGACTCGACCTTCCTGTACTTGTCGGCCACCCATACCCACAATGGTGTTGGGGGATGGGACAGTTCTGTCGGCGGTCGGTTGATTGCAGGTAAGTACTCGCAGGAGTGGATTGATCGCTCGGCCTCGGCCATCGTGGCGTGTGTCCGGTCAACCACACTTGTCCCATCTTCCGTCTCTTTTTTTGAAGCCGATGCCAGCGAGTGGGTCGAAAATCGCGTCAACGTCGACTCTGGAAAAGTTGATGGAAAAATTAGAGGGCTTCGTTTCGAGCGCGCGGATCAAACGTCGGGCCTTCTATTTACCTACAGCGCTCATGCAACTTCTATTCAGAAAGAAAGACTGGAGCTCTCGGCCGACTATCCGGGTAAGGTGATTCAAACACTTGAACAGAAAAGCACCTTCGCGATGTTTATGTCGGGGATGGTGGGAAGCCACCGATTTAAATTCACACCTGAAAACAACTACGAATTCATCGACAAGATTGCTCCTGTGCTCGCCGATAAAATTTGGGGCGCGCATTACGATAGCGCGTTGGTGAATCCCGAGATCCGAAGTGGCCGCGTGCCCATCGCTTTTGGTCCCGCTCAACTCCGGTTGAATAAAGATTGGAAGCTCAACAATTGGGCCTTCCGAACTCTGTTCCGGTCGTTGAAAGGTGAATTAACGTACTTGCAGATAGGAGAGGCAACATTCGTAGCCACACCATGCGACTTCTCCGGCGAAATCTTTGTGGTCGACCGCCTCGATTCGGTCGCGCAGCGATACGGCAAGAAGTTAATTGTGACGAGCTTCAACGGCGACTACGATGGCTACATCACCTACGATCCCCACTACGAGAAGAGCCGCAAAGAAGAAATCAATAGCCTCAATTGGGTAGGACCTTATTATGGTCGGTATTTCTCGGAAATGATTCAAGCCTTGGTTCAGAAGTAGCTCCTTTCTAACTTCCGAAATGAAAATAGAAGTATCGGAGAAGATCGGATCTGTATCCGTGTTGATCACTGAACCATCCTCACCACGTGCGATGATGACGTTCGCCCATGGCGCTGGCGCTCCGATGACACATCCTTTCATGGCTTCGATGTCGCACGAACTCGCCGAGCATGGGATCGGGACCGTTCGCTTCAATTTTCCATACATGGAGAATAAGAAAGGACGCCCAGATGTACCGGCGGTCGCCCACGCAACGATTGAAGCAGTCGCCGCATATGCAAACCGGCAGTTTGCTTCAACACCTTTATACCTCTCGGGAAAGTCTTTCGGCGGGCGCATGTCGTCGCAATACATGTCTAAATTCGAACCCGCTTTCGTGAAGGGGCTCGTCTTTTTTGGCTTTCCGCTTCATGCCGCTGGTCAACCGAGCGTAGAACGAGCCGATCATCTTTCGAACATCGCCGTTCCAATGCTCTTCTTGCAGGGCACACGCGACGCGTTGGCCGAGTGGGCGCTGATCTCGGAGGTAACGTCAAAGTTGCCCACCGCTACGCTGGCGAAGTTCGACGGCGCGGACCATAGCTTTAAAGCAGGCAAACAAAACTTGATTCCTGTGATCGCCCAAGCCGTGGCATCTTGGATTGGATAATCATCATCCTATCATCCGATTTCACACCACTTGCGTGATGCCCGAGTCGGGCAATTGATCGTTATTGCCGTCATCTATGAAATGCGCGATCTACCTTCTTCTAGCCTTAGTGCCATTCGGTGCGTGGGCACAGTCTTCACAAGCAGTCGAGTTGGCGAACGCCGAACGCGCTTTTGCACAGCGATCAGTTGACGTGAGCATCAGAGCCGCCTTCCTGGAGAACTTCGACGACAAGACCATCATGTTTGCGCAAGGAGAACCTCAAATAGCAAGACCCGGGTGGGAGAAAAGACCCGAGGGTAATGGGTACTTGTTTTGGTGGCCCGTGGTTGCCGAAGTGGCCGCGTCGGGCGACTGGGGTTACACAACTGGACCGGCTGTCTTCGGTCCCGATCGGAGCAAGCGCGTGGCGAGGGGTGGGATTTACTACGCTTCCGTATGGAAGAAAAACGCCGAAGGTGTATGGAAGGTAGTGGCCGACTTAGGTTCAGCGACATACGATACTGCCGAACACCTAACGGCCTTCCGCGAACCAGGTACTCGAACCAAGGTGAGGAAAAAGGACGCAACGGAAGTCGCGCAGGAGTTCCTTTCCTTCGATCAAAAGTATGTGAAGGAACTGAACGACCGGAAAGCGTCGTACATCCCCAAATTCTTCGCAGCAGATTCACGTGTCCACCGGCCTGGACAAAAACCTGTGTTGGAGGTTGCCAGTTCCAAAGTGAGCGATGGCGATCGCCATTTCGCGTTCGAGCAAGTGGGTGGCGAAGTGGCTCCCTCAAATGACATGGCGTACACCTACGGTCGCGTGAAGGTGACAAGCGTGACCGACGGAAAAGAACAAACGCAAGGCTTCTGCTACATGCGCGTTTGGAAATTCGAGTCAGGTGCCTGGAAAATCGTCCTAGATGTGATCGGGTAGGCCACGGGAGCCATCACCGCGTTCAATCAAATCAACCCCCTAGATTTCAACTCTAGATATTTATTGATCGAGTTTACAGTCAGATTCTCCGGCTTCGTCAGAATAGTGTTGATCCCGAATTGCTTCAATTGCTGCACGATTTGGATTTTCGTGAGCATGTAGTTTTCAGCTGTTACTTGCTGGTAGATATCGCGCATATCTTCAGCCTCGGAACGGGTGTGATCCGAAACTTCGGTGTTTTCGAAAAAGACCACCACCAATAAGTGTTGCTTATGTAGTTTCCTGAGTTGCGGCAGTGCCCGTTGCAGCGCGTAGGTGCTTTCGAAATTCGTATACAAGAACAACAAAGCGCGACCATTGACTAGATTGCGCACGTTCAAGTAGAGATTTTCGTAGTTGGCTTCAACCGAGCCTTCCTTTTCGTTATAAAGCGCTTGTAAAATCTTATTCAGCTGTTGCCGACTGCGATCGGCTTTTAACCTGGCTTTGGTCGTTTCTGCGAATGTGATTAAACCGGCCTTGTCTTGCTTCCCAAGAACGACGTTGGAGATCACCAACGAGGCATTCACGGCGTAATCGAATAAGCTCAACCCGTTAAAGGGCATGTGCATCACCCGGCTCTTGTCGATGATGGTGTAAACGGCTTGCGACTTCTCGTCCTCGTAAACGTTCACCATGAGTTCTGCCCGTCGACCGGTCGCTTTCCAGTTGATGCTTCGATAGTCGTCGCCCCGGTTGTATTGCTTGATGTGCTCGAACTCGTAGGAGTGGCCAATGCGACGAACTTTCTTGATTCCATATTCGACGGCGGTACGCGCGAATGTCTTCAGTTCGTATTTCCGCATCTGGATGATGGAAGGATACACGGGTACCATCTTCGCAGTCGGCTTCCGGATTCGGCGTTGGATCAAGCCCAAACCTGTCGACAGGTACAAGTTTGTTTGCCCGAACCGGTACTCACCTCTAGTCGTCGGTCTCAGTTCGTAGGTATGGTTCACCGTTTCTTCCGGCGCGAACTTGCGTTCGAAGGAAAAGCTGCGTTCCTGGAACTGTTCCGGGATTTCATCGAGGATCAGTACATGAAGTGAAATTTTTGCCCTGCTGGCGAGGCTTAGGGTAATCGGGTTGAAGTCACCGAGCGACAGCAACCCAGCGGTTTCCCGCGTTACCTCGATGTCGACCCTTTTGTTGAACAACATCATCGCATCCAATGCCATGGCGATGAAGAGCAACACGGTGCCCGCTCCAGCAATCGCCACCATCGATGGAAATGCATAGCCGAAGATCATCGCGATGATCAGCGCTGCGAACGCTAGATAGAACCGTCCGGTTAAATATAGATTACGAATCAACTTCATGAACTAGCGCGGGACTTCAACACGTTCGGTGATCTCCTTGATGACATCCTCCGCCTCGATGCCCTCCATTTCGCGCTCTGCCGTGAGAATGATTCGATGGTTGAGTACAGGGTGTGCCACAAACTTGACGTCGTCGGGTGTAACGAAGTCGCGCCCGTTGATGGCGGCAATGGCTTTCGACGCACGCATGATCGCCAAAGAGGCGCGCGGCGATGCACCCAGCGCCAAGTCACCGTTGTTACGTGTATTGTCGACAAGTCGCGCGATGTACTCCAGAATCTCGTCTTTCACGTGAATTTTTTCAATGATCTCCTGACAATGCCGCAGCTCATCTTTACCGATCACCGCGTTCACCGTTTGCAATGCCCTCATTGAGAAATCGTCTCGGAAACGCTTGAGGATATCGAGCTCCTGTTCCACCGACGGGTACTGCAGCTTGATTCGGAACAAGAAACGGTCGAGTTGAGCTTCAGGAAGTTTGTACGTGCCCTCTTGTTCGATCGGGTTTTGTGTGGCTATCACCAAGAAAGGGAAATCCATGGTGTAGGTGGTGCCGTCCACCGTTACTTGGCGTTCTTCCATCACCTCGAATAACGAGGACTGTGTCTTTGCAGGGGCACGATTGATTTCGTCGATGAGTACCAAATTGGAGAATACCGGCCCCTTGTTGAAAGTAAACTCCGATGTCTTGACGTTGAAAACTGTCGTTCCCATGACATCGGCAGGCATTAGATCGGGGGTAAACTGAATCCTTGAAAAGCCTATCGACAAGGATCGAGCAACTAGTTTTGCTGTTAGCGTTTTTGCAATTCCCGGAACGCCTTCGAGCAAGATGTGCCCTCCTGTAAAGAGACCGGCCAAGATTAGTTCAATCGTCTTGTCTTGACCCACCACTACTTTTCCGATCTCTTGTCGGATTAGATTCACGCGTTCGTTCAAGACATTAATGTCGGATTGAATGGGACTGCTCGTGTCTGGGTTAAATGATTCCATATAGGTCGTGTGATTACTTACAGGTTTTATAAAATCTCTGGATGGATTGAAACAGGTTGATCAACCGATTCGGCTCATCGTTGGAGATCGAGTACTTCTCAATCACTTTGAAGTTGTCGGCTATCTGTTGGACGTCTTCGATGGGAACTTTTGATTTTTCTGACAAACGTTTCACGTGTTCGTCGCCAAATGTTTGAAGATGCATCCCATACTTCGCCCTAATGAAATAAAGGAAATACTTCATCTTTTTCTTGGCGATGTCTAGGTGATTCAGGTTCTGGTAATGTAGCGAGGAGATTACGTTCAGGAATTCGAGCGACGTATTGGTCTTTTTTTCCAGTACCGGAATAATGCGTTGTTTGCGCTTCGAGGCAAATACGACATAGAGGAGAGCAGCGGCAAGGAACATCCACCAGGCGTACTTCAGCGCGGGTTGGTCGAGGATGTAGTACAATGGGCTCTTTTCCATTCCATTACGTGATAGAATCATCAGTTTGCTGACCTCATCCCAGATCACTTCATCTCCATCTAAATGTGATAGCACGCCAGAAATGTAGTCTAGCGTATGTTCCTTCGTCAAAAAGTAGTTCGTGAAGATGATCGGAACGGTATGGATGTACAGGTTTCCTTTACCGTAGGGAATGGCTGCGAAATTAACATACTCGTCCGAGTCAACGAGTTGGTAGCCTAGCGGTTGGAGATGCGATAGCGTATCGCAGAGTTGGACGGGCGCGATGTGGTACCAGTCATAAGGCGCATCGTGATCCAAAAACCGATAGGAGTACTCGAACGGTTTCTCCTGCGCCAGTACGGGATGGTAGAAATTCAGGGAAGCCTTGATCTCTAGCTTCGATTGATATTCGAAACTCTCTTGGCTGCAGGCAGTGGGGAGCAAATCAAGGATAAGGTCGCTGGGAGGTGAATCAGTAATGATAATGGCATTGTTGCCCTGGCTGATAAAACCTTTTAGCGCTTCGATATCTTTGTCATCATAATAACTCGCTGAACCTATCAGGAGGTAGTCGGCGTTACCATCTTCGTATTCTGCAGAATCTAGAAGTTTATGGATCGGTTTTCTTAAGTTGGCGACCACCTTACGATCTTGGCTTAACAAATCATGAAAAAACTTCACATCGTACGGTTGATCGCCGGTCCTGGAGTAGGTAGTAAACCAGCGGTATTTGGGACCCGCATTCTTTCCATAGAAGAAGAATGCAATCAGCACTAACGCTAAGAGGGCGGCCGCTATGTAAAGGACGGTATCTCTCATGCGGCTGCAGTTTGCGATGATTGAACTTTACCAGCCGCCTCTTGAAAGTTGATCGCGATTTTTTGGTATGAATCCGCGGTTACGGATCGTTCCCCGTACCAAACGAATTCGTACGTTAAAGTGAGGCTGCGCACCAATGGGTAGATATCTTGATGTGGTGCGAGCTCGTTGAGGTAGTCTCGGTTCGTTTTGTCTTTCGTCCAACGGATGAGGCGCACGATATCCAGATCTTTCAACAATTGCAGGAAATGAATTCGGATGGCACGACGATAGTCGCGGTCTTCTAACGCTTGCTGCAGGAGTTGTGCTAAGTCGATTGTGGCTAGGTCTTCAACCGGGCCCGAGATGGATGTAGCTGCAACGTTTCGAACAACCTGCGTCCCGAACTTAATGTTTCGCAAAAGGAAGTAGATCACAAACCCCAAGAGCACAACCACCAAGAGAATCGAGAGGATTTTCCAGGTCATGGGCGGAATGTTAAGCGATCGTGTCTCCTTGGGAATTACAGGCGGCTTCTCGTCATAGTTTTTGTCGCCGACCATCTTTTTCCACTTTTCTTTGTCCAGCGTATGTATGGTTAGTTCCTCCTGTTTGTATCGTTCAGTGCTCTTCAACTGGGAGGGTTGGTACATGGTGACGGCCGTTTCTTCTGATTCAGAGTATGATTCGTAGGCAGCCGTATCGTAGTCGATAGAGTCATACACAACTTCTTCATCGGTTTCTTGCGACAGCGAGTCAGTCTGACCCAATACCGTCAGCGGTGTGACCACCAGCACCAGCAAACCGAATATCCACGCTACCTTCATCGCTTGCCGGATTTTTGTCGCTCGAGGGTCATCCCTTGGATCGCTTGCTTGAGAAACGAGGCATCAGCTATTTCGGCGAGCGAGTGATACAGAAATGCGGATGCCGCAGCCAAGATGGGTAAAGTGATATAAAAGGACAGGACTCGAACAAAAATTTGTAAAAATAGGACGGCGTCTTGTACCCATGTGTCGGTGGTTGATAAGTTCCATTGGGCAACTTGGATGTACAGGTAAAGGGCTGGCGACGACAAGAGGATCAAGAACGCGAACAAAACCAATAGCAAAACCAAATGTAGCGCGAGGACTTGAGGGAAGTTGGCGCCGAGCAGTTTGAAAAGCCGCCCTGACACGCGGATGCGCCCCGAGAAAAACGTTTGATAGATTGCCAGTAGCACGACGAGATACCCGATGAAAACAATAACGGAGCCAAAAACTGTCAACGCTTCTAAGCAGAGAAACACCAAACCACAAAGGGCCAATGTAAAGGCGGCGGCCAGGGGCTGGGATACGGCATGGCCTCCGAGCGCGGACTTCGCGATGATTCGGTAGGTCGCAAAGAGGGCGATGGAAACACCGACGGCGTTTACAATCGCGAGCCCAGCCGTCGAAGTGGACAACGCGCTTAAGAGCTCTCCAAACAACTGTTCGTACCAATCTCCAACCAATCGGAAAGTAGCTAATTCGTGATCGACCGACCAGCGGGCTGCGGCACTGATCGCCGAAGCGACGAGAATCCAAGGAAACAATTTCCCGAAGTTAGACTTATAGAAAATGAACGAGTCGTGAAGAATCTCACCGATGTTCTTGATGACCTTAAAATTCGGTGGTTCCGATTTTTGTGGTGCGAGCCGAACTTCCTCGAGGGGCACCTCAAATCCACGTCTCGACTTGTACCAAGGGTACACCACGAAGTACCCAATGATGAGACCTGCCGACACGATGATCAGCAATAGTCGAATGGCATCGGGTGCGTCGGTGTAGCGAGTAAGAAAACTTTCGATGATTCCAGCGACGACGAAAATCGGACTTATTCCCAGCATAAGCTTCAATGAACGCATCCCACTAATTTGGAAAGCTTGTAGCCGCGAATAGGTGCCGGGGAACACGAGGCCGCTGCCCAGCGTGAGACCAGCGCCACCGGCGATGACTACCGACGAAATCTCAAGCGTTCCATGAAGCCAGATAGTTAATGCCGATTCGCGAAACAAACCCTGCTCAACAAAGAAGTATTGAAAGCAGCCGACCATGAGACCGTTGTACATCAAAATCGCGAGGCTGCCAATCGACAGGAAAATCCCAAAAACATACGTTCGAAACGCGACCATCAAATTATTAACGGTGATCGATAAAAACATATCGAGCTCGTTCGAGGCTTTGTACACCGCCATTGGATCGCCCTTGCTGATGTTTTCTTTCGTCATCGCCACATAAGACTCGCCTAGGATGGAAGAGACGAAGCTGGGATCGTTCATCGCCGAGAAGACACCAATCGCCATGGCCAACGAGAAGAATAGGAAGGAAATGATAAGCTCTCGACGACAGTGAATAATGATCTGTGGTAACTCGTCAGTCCAAAAAAGCCGGAATAAATTCTTGCGGTGCCGCTGACGGCTGTAGATAATTGAAAAGAACTCCCGAGCTAGGCGATTAAGGTATACGCGTACCGATCGGTTGGGGTAGTAAGTTCTCGAGTAGGAGAGGTCGTCGACGACGTGGGTAAATAAGGTGCTTAGCTTTTCTGGATCCTTGAACTCTTGCTTGAGCAAGTTTTCGGAATCGAGCCATTTTTCCTTATTTTGAGCAATGAACCGGGTCTCCTTCATTACCGGAAAAATATTGCTTTAGTTCGATAAAATGAAGACCATCGAGGTCAAAACCACCCAAAATGTAACCTTAGAATATGAACTCGCCGACCTGCGAGATCGAGGCGCCGCCTTTATGATCGATCAGGCAATCTTGGTCGTCGCCATTCTGCTCTTGGCGATGGTTGGCTTTGGCGGTTTGAACCTCACCGATACGGCAGCGACGGTCTACGGATTCATTCTCTCCTTCATTTATATGTTCTACACGCTTGTGATGGAACTCCTGAACAACGGGCAGACCATCGGCAAGATGGCCATGAAAATACAAGTGATTAAAACAGAGGGCGGGCAGGCCCGGTTTGCCGACTATGCAGCACGGTGGATCTTTCGCCTGATCGACATCTTCTTCACTTTCGGGTCCGTGGCGTCCATACTCGTTACGTCGTCAGCCAAGGGGCAACGGATTGGAGACATTGTAGCCAACACCGCCGTCATCAAGAAAGTAGCCACGTACAACCTGATCCTCAACGACCTGCTCACGATTCGTTCACAGGAGTCGTATAAACCCTTGTACCCACAAGCACGGCAGTTAGAGGAGTCGCAAGTGTTGCTCATCAAGTCGGCGTTGGAGCGTCAACGCGAATTTGATAATGCGTCCCATCGTGAAGCTATTCAGATGTTGGCATACCAAATTCGTTCAATGATCGCCGTTACCTCCAATGGGCAAAACGATGTTGATTTTCTCCGCACTGTCTTGAACGACTACGTGGTACTGACGCGTTGACGGTAGTTCGTTCAAAAAGTACTATTATTGCGCCATAAATTTTGAAAGATGAAGATCGCCGAAATACATACCAAGAAGGGTGTCATGAAAGTTCGTTTCTTTGAAAAGGATGCACCCAACACCGTTAAGAACTTTATCGACCTGGCTGAACATAATTTCTACGATGGCCTCACTTTTCACCGAGTGATTCCCAACTTCGTCATTCAAGGCGGATGCCCCAACGGCCGTGGTGATGGTGGCCCGGGTTATAAAATCAAGTGCGAGCTAACAGGCGACAACCAATACCACGATCGCGGTGTCTTGTCAATGGCCCACGCAGGAAGGGACACCGGCGGTTCACAATTCTTTATCTGCCATAGCCGCAAGAATACCGCGCACCTCGATCGCAACCACACCTGCTTCGGAAAAGTGTACGAAGGGGTAGACGTCGTGGACGCCATCCGGCAAGGCGATGTGATGGAAAAGGTCGTCATCCGTGAAGTGGAAGACGTTCAATAGAACCTTTTCGGCGCTCCACAACATTTCAACATAATCCCTTTTTTTTGTTACTTTAAAGGAAGGCGCAAGGTGTAATTATTGCTGCGCTTCATTCGTGGAGAGAAAAGTACATCCGCACAGACTCTGGTGGCTGACGTTCGCATTTTTGGCGATTGCTGGCACCGCTTTGGCACAAAGCGACTCGGGCATATTCCTAACGATCAAATGTGCAAAGGGCATTCCCCGCGTTACATCTAAGCTCAATGCAAAACAGGTCTGCCTCGCGACACAACCAATCATCAACCCCACGGAGTTCGAGTCAGTTTCGCAGGTGAAACAAGAAGGGCAAAAGATATACTTCGATCTCCGGTTGTCGGAAAAAGCCGTCATTAGGTTGAATCAACTCGTCATCAACCTACCCGATGCCACCTTTGCCTTGGTTGTCGACAAGGATGTGTTCTCAATCTTTCCCGCCGATCAGTTGTCCGTAAACAGAACCTTTCGATTCGAGGGGAAGCTTGAATTCCAAAGCGACTTCTTCTACACCCAAGAGCGGTTACATGAATTAATAAGTGGCGCCCCGAACTAGGTCCGAGATCTTCGTTAGACAGACGCAGCCCGCTGGCAGGCAGATCAATTGCATGAGTCGCATTTTCCCTACCTTCACATGATGCTTCGGTTTTCTCTTGTCGCTTTCGTGTTGCTCGGTTCCTGGGCCCACGCGCAAACAGTTTCCTTTACCTCGTCTAACCTTCCAATCATCGTCATCAATACCGATGGCGCGGTCATTGTCGACGAACCGAAGATCGTGGCAAGCATGGGGGTCATCGACAACGGCGTAGGTAAGAGAAACCAGGTCACCGATCCGTTCAACGTTTTTAATGGAAAGATTGGGATCGAGATCCGCGGATCTAGTTCGCAGATGTTCCCCAAAAAACAGTACTCCATCGAGCTACGTGACCCTACCGGCGTAAACTCGATCGATGCTTCCATTTTTGGAATGCCAAAGGAATCGGATTGGATACTCTTTGCGCCCTACAACGACAAGACCCTGATTCGCGATGCACTCGCCTATAGGCTTGGCAGAGCAATGGGCAATTACGCCTCACGCTCTCGTTTCTTCGAACTCGTGATCAACGGCGAATACATGGGCGTATATCTTTTCCTCGAAAAGATAAAAAGAGGGAAGAATAGGGTCAGCATCGATAAGTTGGAATCCACCGAGGTTAGTGGTGACGTACTCACAGGTGGATACATCCTCAAGATCGATAAGACCACCGGTGGCGATGAAGGTGGTGTGATCTCTAACTTTCCTCCCGCCGGAATGCCGAGCACGGCAGCGCAAAAAATCTATTTCCAATATGAGTACCCGAAGGGCAAAGACATCGTAGCAGCCCAAAAGTCATACATCGAGTCGTTCATGCGGCAGTTCGAGTCAAGCCTCTCGTCCGACAACATCAACGACCCCAGCACCGGTTGGGCAAACTATGCGGACGTGTCTTCGTTCGTTGATTTTTTCATCATGAACGAAGTGACGAAGAATCCCGACGCGTATCGATTGAGCACTTTCATGTATAAGAAAAAAGACTCCGACGGAGGCAAGCTGTTCATGGGGCCCATCTGGGATTTTAATTTGGGTTTTGGAAACGTGAATTATTGCACACAGGGAACGACTACCGGTCTTGTGATTGACTTCAACACCATTTGCCCGACCGACGGTTGGTTGATCCCGTTCTGGTGGAAGAAACTATGGGCAGATCAGTCCTTTCGCGTAAAGGTCTCCGACCGTTGGCAGCAACTCCGACTCAGCTCGTTTTCTAACGCTTCGGTAGGTTCGTATATCGATTCGGTCACGACGGTCCTCAAGTCAGAAGCGACAGCACGTAACTTTCAAAAATGGCCGGTGTTGGGAACCTACGTGTGGCCCAACTATAAATTCGATCTCTATACTTACGATGCCGAGGTTGCGTGGATGAAAGAGTGGGTTATGGCACGACTGGCATACCTCGACGTCACCCTCGCTTATTCAGTAACGGGTATCAACGAAAAGAACGACGGACATCCAATCCGACTTGCCGCATTTCCAAATCCGTTCCAGTCGGAACTGGTCGTAGAATATGAATTGCCCTCCAGCGGCGACGCAAAGTTGGAACTGTTGGATGTGTGGGGACGACCCGTTTGGGCTGACCTTAAAACACACTCCAACGGGGGCGTCTTCGAACAACGTGTAGATCGTTCTCTCACGCCCGGGGTCTACATCCTTCAAGGACAATTCAATGGCGGGACGCCTGTGTACCTGAAGGTCGTGAAGCACTAATTCTTGCGGCGGCAATTCCACACGCCGGGAGCCCCTGCATCAGGTTTGAGAAAAGTTCATGAATGGAAAGATTTTTTCTTGTGGAGTAATTCGAGTTTTTTAAGGTTTGTCTAACAAAAATCATCAACCTCGCACGCCGAAACATCGTACAAAACCTCATAAACTATGAAGTCGTTCTGGGTATGAGTGCGGAGAAAGTTTACTATACCGATGGCCACGACGTAACTGTGACCTCGGTTTCGCTGAAAGTTCAAAATAAGGAGTATCTCTTGCCGGGCATTACACGTCATGGCCTTTCTACCCTCAAGCCATCGAGGGCGCCAGGCATGTTTCTTTTTGTTATTGGCATGTTGGTGGTGGTCGCCGGCGTGTATCGGTTAGCGCCTCCAGGTTTTCTACAACCCTTGTCGGTTGGAAGCTGGCGGGTCACCGAAAACGAATGGGCTATGATTGCCGGTAGTTTGATTGCTCTTGTCGGCGCCCTTTCGGCAGCGCTGGTGAAAACCAAGTACGCGGTGCGCATCGCCACAGCGGAAGGAGAAAACGACGTGGTCGTCTCGAAACACCGTGAGTACATCCGGCAAATTATCGAAGGTATGAACAAAGCATTCGTATCGATGGGCGCGCGCCTGTAGGCTGAATCCTAGCGCCGCCAAACGCCTGTGGGTCTATGTGAAGACGCATGGGCGTTTTTGCTTTTTTAGATGTCGACGTGGTACACGTCAGTTTTATTCCTGACAATACCCGCCACATGAAAGCCTCCCGATTGCGGGATGTCTTCCAGCAGGTCGAAGCTGGTACAGGTGCGCGGCAGCGCTTCGAAAATCAACAAGAACCTAAACTTTTTCTTGTCGGGGATCATCGTCCATTGGGGGGCATAAGATATGTTCTCCGCGTGCACCAGTTTGGAGCGTTCCCCGGAACCTTGATCGATCAGGTAGGTCGTTCGCCAAATCCGGATGAGCATATCCCGGTGGGTGTTCTCGAAGTAGCAGTGTACGTACACATGCGACTCTTGAAGCACGTCGACGTGCGTCTCGGTCATTGTTTCTATCTGCTCGTCCGGCTTGTCGGCAGCCATCGGGATACTCATAACCCACGCAATTTCGTGGAAGGAAATTGTCACCGGCACGTTTTAGAAGATTTTTTTTGAAAGATTAGTCACCTTTTCGCGTTTGTTCAGTTTACTTACCATTAACGGCTCGTCTATGCTTAAAAATTACATTTCGATCGCCCTTCGAAACATCCGTCAGAATCCGCTCTACTCGTTCATCAACATCTTCAGCCTGGCCATCGGCGTAGCGGCGTGCTTGGTCATTTTCTTGTTCATCACGGATGAGAAAAGCTTCGACTCGTTTCATGCACAGAAAGACAAGATCTATCGCCTCGACGAGGTCCAGACCTTTCCGGGAACAAACACGCAAAAGGTAGCCTTGTCGATGCCCGGCATGGCCCCAGCACTCAAGGCCGACTTCCCGGAAGTGGAAGCAGTCACCCGCTTTATGAATCGCAGCAAGCTCCTCGTGTCACATGGCGACACTAAGAGCTTGATTCCGAACATGGCCTATGTCGACACGGCATTCCTGACAATGTTCGATTTTCCTTTACTCTCCGGCGATAGAAAGTCCGCACTCTCTGAACCCTATTCCATGGTCGTCACCGAGGGAATGGCCCTTCGTTTTTTTAAGTCAAGCGACGAGGCACTAGGAAGCCTGCTCAAGTTTCGTGACAAGGAGTATAAAGTCACTGGCATTTTGAGGGACCTCCCGGAACAAACGCACATGAAATTCGACGCGCTGATATCGACAGCCACACTTATGGCGGAAGACAAGGAATTTAACGACCGCTGGGGGAGCAACTATTTGAATACATACGTCATGCTGCAAGAGGGAGCCGACGTCGCCGCCCTCGAAGCCAAATTCCCGGAATTCATGATACGCCACACGGGAGAACCTGAGATCAACAGTTACTACAAGTTGTATCTTCAGCGACTCGATGAGGTCCACCTAGCATCGATGGATGTAGAGCACGATTACAATAATTACCGCAAATTCAACGGTGCTTACCTCGACCTTTTCTATTTAGTCGGAGGATTTATTCTTCTCATCGCAGCCGTTAATTTCATGAATCTAACGACAGCACGGGCGTCGCACCGTTTCAAAGAAATCGGCGTTCGAAAGACGGTCGGTGCGCGGCGCACGCAGCTCTTTACGCAGTTCGTGTTCGAATCAGTGGTACTGGCAGGGATGGCCCTTGTGTTGGCGCTGCTCCTGGATATTGCATGCCTGCCAATCCTCAGCCAGCTTATTGGCCGACCGCTCTCGATATTCGTTTTCTTGGAAGAGCCGACGTACGTCGCAGCCCTGATCGCAGGTACGCTCGCCCTCGGGGTTCTCGCAGGCGTCTATCCCGCGATCTACCTGACTTCGTTCAAAATGAGCAGTGCGTTGAAAGGAGGGAAGGGCGATAAGTCGGTCTTCCGAAGTAGCTTGGTGATCGTGCAGTTTGGACTGGCGTTGGCCATGATCGTGAGCACGCTCATCGTTGTACAACAATTGACATACATGAAAAGCGCGGACATCGGATTCGATAAGGACCAAATGCTGCTGGTCGACATGAATCGGGAGGCCAACCAAAAATTCGATGTCGTCAAACAAGAGCTCCTACAAAGCCCTTACGTCTTAGGTGTCACCGCCAGTGGCCAGCGGTTGGGAAACAACTTCCATCAATCCGGGTTTAAAGTCAAATACGATTCCATCCGCAACATCACTCCGTCGAATGTCAATGTGGAGATCGATTTCTTAAAGGTTTACGGAATCGAAGTGATCGAGGGTCGCGGATTTTCGAAGGATGTCCCCACCGACAAGAACTTGGGTTTTGTGATCAACGAAGCTTTCGCGAAGGAACTGGCAATCAAAGATGTTGTCGGTACACCTGCTGGTCCTGGATTCTATCACAACGATTCGCTCGGAACGATCATCGGTGTCGTCAAGGACTTTAATTTCAATTCCCTTCACTTTAAGGTAAATACCCTGGCGATTGCGGTGCACCCAGAGTGGGGCTACGACGAGATGTCGGTGAAGCTCGACAAAGCCCATATTCAAGAAGGATTAGCATTCGTTAAGAGCGTGTGGGAGAAACACGTCACGGGATACCCATTCGATTATTCATTTCTGGATGAACACTTTGAATTGCTGTACCGATCCGACGAGCAGATGGGATTTGTCGTAACCATCATGGCCGCCCTCGCTATTCTGATTTCATGCATGGGCCTGTTTGGACTCGCCGCCATCACCACGGAAAAGAAAACCAAAGAAATAGGCATTCGGAAGGCACTAGGCGCTACGGAACAGCAAATCACCTTGCTGTTGTCTCGAAACTTTGCATGGCTGATTCTCATTTCGTTCGTGATTGTCAGCCCGATTACGTGGTGGATGCTGTCGCGATGGCTGGAAGGTTTCGCCTTCCGCATCGACATCAATCCGCTCATGTTTGTGCTAGGAGGGACGGTCGCGCTGGCGATAGCCATGGCCACGATTAGTTACCACACGATTAGATCGGCTCGTGCCAATCCCGTGAAGGCTCTCCGGTACGAATAGCAGAGGCGTATTACTTGGATCTACGATTATTGGAGTTCGAGCGACTTCAAGGTAAATCCTCCCTCGCTTGCGCGCAGCGTAACGGTGTTCAGACCGCGTTTGAGGGTGACTTTGCCAACCACAACGCGCTGCCACTGTTGTGTGGTGTTTGGAATTGCTACCTCGAGCGGCTTGGACTGATTGGCGACAGCACTTAGCCGACCGTGCTTTCCATCACCGGAAATGATGACAGATAAACTGAACGTACCCGATTTAGGTGCGCGGATCGTGTACTTCAACCATTCACCGGTTTCAAATTTATCGACGAAGTAGTCGCCAGGATCACCCCCGATGTCGACACCGTCGTTGCGGTAACGGTGTCCGTGATTCCCGGCGCCACCTTGGCCCGAAACCCAGTAGTTGCCCGAGTCGAGGTCGTAGTAAGCATAGCGGTTGCGGCCCAAGTCGAAGTCAACAGCTTGGATGGGTTTTCCAACGGTATGTGGCGTAAACGCCTTGGTCTCGTCGGTGCGAACTTGGCGGAACATGGCGTCGATCACGTCAGGGTGGTAAATGCAGTTCTCGAGCTTTAGGTTGTCTGCGAATTGCATGAGTCCGCGCTCAGCATCGGCTGGTGTGGGACGGGGACCCTTCCCGGCCCAATAATCTAAGACCTTCTGGTAGTCAGGTGGCAACTTCACCTGTAGTGGATTGTTATACCCGAGTTTTTTCAACGGCCACCAAGCCCATCCAATGTTGTTGCGCTCGCAAAGCTGTATCGCGTCGCGGAACCATAAATTAGAATTCTCGCCCGACTCGCCTAGCCAAATGGGCAGATTGTATTGGTCTCGGATGTGTAAGATATCTTGGATAACAGCTTCGGTATTGAAGCTCCAGTACTTGTGAAAACTAGCCACTATGTTGTTATCCCAAAGAGGAAAGATTCCTTTGTAGTTGTTGCCCCAGCAATTTCCTTCGATGATGATGATGTGTTTGGAGTCGATCGCTCGGATCGCCTTTGTGATGTCGACCATTAACTTGCGAAGGGGTTCATTCTTCGTTTCGCCACACCCGTTCTTGTCTTCTTCACTCTCAAAGCCCCAGTTGGGTTCATTGATAATGTCGTAAGCAGCGATCCAAGGCTCATCTTTATAACGCGCGGCGAGTTTCGTCCACAGGGCAATCATCTTGCGCTTGTTTTCTTCACTCTGCCACAGCGAAGGCAGGCTCGGGTCTCGATCGGCGATGTTAAGGTCGTTTCCTTGGCCTCCTGGCGCTCCATGCAAATCGAGGATCAGATACAACTTGTTGGCCTTACACCAGGCAAGCAAACTATCCGTCATCGCGAACCCTCGCTCCAACCAAGTGTCGCGACCTGCCACCGGTTCTTGCTCCGCGGGAAGCGTGTATAACTTGTAGTGCATGGCCAACCGGATGGAATTGAATCCCCAGCTGGCCATAGAGTCGACGTCGATCTTTCGAGTGTGGTTCGCCAACCAACGATCGTAAAACTCTTCGGTTTTCTGGGTGCCAATCAGGTCCGCAATGTTCTTTTTGATGACGTGTTGTTGTTGGCCAATCTTCTGAACCTGCAACATATAGCCCTCTTGCAGCATCCATCCGCCCAACCCCATGCCCCTCAGCAGCACGTTGTTCCCTTTCTCGTCGACTATTCGTTTGCCATCTACCCGGAGAAAGCCTTGACCAAAGGCCAGCGATGCGCTGAACAAGAATATGGTCGTGAGTTGCAAGACAAGTTTTTTCATGGAACCAAAGGTAGGGAGTAGTCGATATTTACCATCGTCCAATGTGTCGAGTGGAGCGATCGTTTTTTGGGTTGATATTAACTCAATATTTCTAACTTTAGAGAGATGTTGTCTATGATGAAAATCACTTTTTCCCGATCCGTCCTCGCCGTTAGCGCAGCCCTGCTGTGGGCATGCAACTCCCAACAAAGCCAGACCTCATCCGACGATTCGATGTTTCGTTATCAAGAAGGCGCTACTACACGTTGGTCGAGCCCCGAAAACATGAACGGAATCCCAGGACAGGGTGGTCAGGAAAATGATGGCGCTAAGGGACATGCTTTTGATCCAATCCCTGCCGGCGGAACTGTGACGTTGCTAGACGTGAAAGGCACGGGGATGATCAACAGGATGTGGATCACCGTCGCCGATCGGTCCGAGACCATGCTCCGATCGTTGCGGTTAGACATCTATTGGGATGGCGCCACCAAACCTGCCGTCTCTGTTCCCTTTGGTGACTTTTTCGGCGTTGGCCTAGGGAGAACCACGGCATTTCAAAATGCCTTGTTTGCCAACGCGGAAGGGCGAGCCTTTCAGTCATTCATACCGATGCCGTTCAAGACAGGAGCAAGGATCACCGTCACGAATGAATCGTCGAAAGACCTGACGCACATATTCTTCGATGTGAACTTTACGTTCGAGAAATCCTGGCATCCCGACAACCTCTACTTCCACGCATACTGGAGTCGCGACACCGCCACCACGATTACGAAGGACTTCGAACTTCTTCCGACCGTCGAAGGACGTGGCCGCTACTTGGGCGTCAATGTGGGTGTGAATTCGAACCCGACTTACGGCAAGTCCTGGTGGGGCGAGGGCGAAGTGAAAGTTTGGCTCGATCAAGACGAGCAATATCCTTCTTTGAATGGAACCGGTACCGAGGACTATATTGGAACTGAGTGGGGGCAAGGTGCCTTCATCAACCAATACGCCGGGTGTACGATCGCCGACGAGGCACGCAACCAATGGTCGTTTTATAGATTACATGTTCCGGACCCAGTATTCTTTCACGCTAAGTGCAAAGTCGCCATCCAACAAATTGGGGGCAATACGAAAGCCGAGGTATTAGCCATGCAGAAGGCTGGAGCCCGACTCATTCCCGTAACGGTGGATCAAGGTGGTAAACTCCACAGATTGTATCAGGACGGCGCGTCGAAGCCGCTCGACGGCTCCGACCTGCCCGGTGGTTGGGTAAACTTCTACCGGGTTGATGATGTGAGCGCGACCAGTTACTTCTACTTGGATAAACCCGAAAACAGTCTACCGAAGTTGCAACCGGTCGACTATAGAACATACCGATTGAAGACTGAATAGGAAACTCAATAAACTCAAATCATGAGACTCTTTTGGATTCTTTTATTTGTCGCGGGCGCGGCGTGGGGACAGAAGCCCGTCTCCGTTATCTTCGATACGGACATTGCTCCCGACTTCGACGACGTGGGCGCGATGGCCCTTCTCCACGCTTTCGCCGATAAGGGTGAAGCCAATATTCTTGCCACGATCTCGTGCAATACATTCGAGACGACTGTGCCCACGATCAGCGTTCTCAACACCTACTTCAAGCGCCCCAACATTCCCGTGGGCGTCACACCCGGCAACTTCCCCAACAAGGACTGCCGTGAAAAGTGGGCCGAGTTTATCAATGGCAAGTATCCCCATTCGTTGAAGTCGAATGGCGAAGCGGAGAATGCGTTAACGCTGTATCGAAGAATTCTATCCACGCAACCCGACCAGAGTGTAACGATTATCAGCGTCGGTTTCTTCACCAACTTGGCAGCTTTGCTAAACTCGCAACCCGATCAATATTCGAAATTGAATGGGATGGAACTCGTTCGGAAAAAGGTGAAGCATCTGGTCTCCATGGCGGCCTCACTTGGGAAGGATGGAAAGGGAGGGAACGAATTCAACGTAGTGGTGGATGCACCCGCCTCGCAAAAGGTATTTAACGACTGGCCCACACCGATTATCATCAGCGGTTTCCATATCGGCGAGCAAGTGATGACGGGCATTCCCCTCATTAACGACACCAAGATTACGAACAGCCCCGTGAAGGACGCATTCGACGTAGCACTCAAGTACAACAAATGGACGGAGGGTCGCAACAGTTGGGATCAAACCGCGGTGTACGTGGCGGTACGCGGTTTGGAACCGTACTTTACTTCCAGGAAGATATCGTTTGACATTCAGGCCGATGGCAAATCGGTTCCGATTGCCGGCGAAAAGTATACCTGGCTGGAATTTAAGGCGAAGCCATCCGACGTAGCAAAAGGAATAGAAGAACTCATGCATCACCAACCAGGAACCAAATAATATGAAAAGAATATACCTCAGCTTGCTGGTCTTCTTGACCATACACGCAGCCGTAGCCCAAAAATCGTTGACCCTCACCAAAGACGTCCTTCAAGATAAGATCAAAGGCGGTTGGGCAGGTCAAACCATTGGTGTAACGTTTGGTGGACCGTATGAATTTAGGTTCAATGGAACGTTCATCGGCGACTATCAACCATTGCTCTGGTACGATGGCTACTTGAAGAAGACCATGGTGGAAAATCCTGGTCTGTACGATGATCTCTACATGGACCTCACATTTGTTGACGTGTTTGAAAAAGCAGGCTTAGATGCGCCCATCGCTTCCTTTGCCAAGGCCTATGCCGAGGCAGGCTACATGCTGTGGCACGCCAACCAAGCCGGACGTTACAACCTGCTAAACGGAATGACTGCGCCCGCCTCCGGTCATTGGTTGAATAACCCACATGCGGATTGTATCGATTATCAAATCGAATCTGATTTTGCCGGACTGATGAGTCCAGGTATGCCCAACGTTGCCTCGGAAATCAGTGATAAGATCGGACACATCATGAACTATGGCGATGGTTGGTATGGTGGCATCTACGTGGGCGCCATGTATTCGCTTGCGTTCACCACCCAAGATGTTCACGCTATAGTTGAGAACGCATTACAAGCCGTACCCAAGCAAAGCGAGTTTTATCAGTGTATCCGAAACGTGATCGACTGGCATAAGAAATACCCGAACGATTGGAAACAAACTTGGCTAGAGGTGCAAAAGAAATGGGCCGATGACATCGGATGCCCCGATGGCGTGTTTGTGCCATTCAACATCGACGCCAAAGTAAACGCCGCCTACGTGGTGATTGGTTTGTTATATGGAAATGGTGACTTCACCAAGTCGTTGGAAATATCAACACGCTGCGGTCAAGACGCGGATTGCAATCCTTCGACTGTGGGCGGGGTACTTGGTACCATTCTAGGGTACAACAAGATTCCAGCATACTGGAGACAGGGATTGGCCGAAGCCGAGTCGATCGACTTTAAGTATACCACGATGTCGTTGAACGACGTGTATGAGACGGGTCTGCGACATGCATTGAGCAACATTCAACGGCACGGTGCAACTGTAAATGGTAACACGATCACCATCCCGCAGGCACCCATTCAACCCGTTCGCTTTGAGAAAAGCTTCGAAGGACATTTTCCTTCTTGGAAGAAGCCGGTGACGTGGTCGGCAAACCGCGATGAGATTACATTCGACTTCGACGGCGTTGGGTTTGTCCTCCGAGGCGATGCATCTAGTTGGGGTAACACTTCTTCCTTTGCCTTCCAAACCGAATTGTACATCGACGACAAACTGGTGGAAACAGCCCAACTGCCGGTAAGCTTTACGACACGCCGCCACGAGGCAACATGGAAGTATCAATTGCCGTACGGCCATCACAAGGTCCGGTTCAAGATTCTGAATCCTTCGTCGGAGTACCAGTTGAAAGGAGTGGAAGCGATTATATATTCTAACAAGCCCGTCGAAGGCATGAAGCAGACCCTGGACGCGGCTCAGTCGATGCGTTAACCTATGAACACGTGGTACCGGTCGTCGCCAGCTGCCATCGCCGATTACGTTCGGGCGATTTTGGTTCTCGACGGTACCCAACCCGCGATTCCTGGCATGTTGCCGGTAGTCACCAATGGGATGTCGGCCTTCGTTGCGCGGTGGTCTGTCGCAAAGCGCGGGTCTATTGTCTGTGAGCTGTACGGCCATCAGGTGCCGCGTGAAGTGCTCGACGTCGACGATCAAACGACTGTCGTTGCTTTTCTATTTTTTCCTTTCGCACTAACGCCAACTTTCAATGTGTCGGCGGAATCGTTGCGGAAAGGAAAGTTGAACTTACTCGATTGGGATGCTACCCGATTGTCGACACTCAGTCGCGACCTGGATATCCACGACAGTATTTTGAAGAAAGTCGAAGTGCTCGAAGACTTCTTGACCGACCAAGTAAACCGACAGCGTCGTGCGTGTGAACTCGTGCGGTACGCGACTGATGCCATCATGTATCACCCCACCGCGGAGATACTAACAGAAGTCGTCCAGCACCTCGCGATGACGGAGCGCTCATTTCAGCGGGTATTCAAAAAGTATGTCGGCATCACGGCAGCACACTATCGAAAGATTTGCCAGTTTGATCAATCGTTCCTACAAGTGAGGTCGAGAGATTTTCAACAACTGTCTGATATCGCTTATGCCAACGGGTTTTCGGACCAGAGCCACTTCAATCGAACTTTCAAAGAATTTACGGCCACGACGCCCGGCGAATACCTGGATTCCGGTCTGAAAACCTAATGACGGACCCTTTGTCGGTTTTGTTCTATTAGCGATTTTCCGATCATACTAGGTTTGTCAAAAAAAATACCATGAAAGAAAAAATCACACCGTGTCTCTGGTTTGACAACCAGGCGAAATCTGCCGCCACCTTGTATCAGTCGGCCTTTGCCGATGTGAAGGTAACCGCGCAGTCGCCCATTGTGACTTCCATTCAGATTTCTGGTCAGAGTTTCATTTTACTGGATGGCGGCCCCATGTATCAACCGAATCCTTCGATATCATTTTACTACGCTGCTGGCAGTGAACAGGAAGTAGAACGTGCGTGGAGTGCTTTGACCACGGGCGGGAAGACACTCATGCCCTTGGGTAGTTATCCTTGGAGTAGTAAATATGGCTGGGTGTCGGACGCCTACGGTGTGTCGTGGCAAGTTGCCTTAGATGCGAATCGTGCCCAGAAGATTACGCCCTCCTTCTTGTTTACTGGCAAGCAGTTCGGTCGGGCCGAGGAAGCGATTAAGAGGTATACCGAGTTGTTCCAACCGTCGAAGATTGGGACGATCAACCGATTAACCGAGGCAGAGTCGCCGGGGGCTGGAGGCAAAGTGAAACTTGCCGAGTTTGAACTTCTGGGTTACCAGATGATGGCGATGGACAGCAATCTTCCGCATCCCTTCCAGTTCAGCGAGGGGGTGTCGCTCAGCGTTAGCTGCGATGACCAACGCGAGATTGATCTCTACTGGCATGCGCTGACGGGGAATGGGGGCGAAGAGAGCATGTGCGGATGGTTGAAGGACCCGTTCGGCGTTTCGTGGCAGATCATCCCGACGATTCTAAGCAAGATCATGAGCGATCCCCAGAAAGCGGGTAAGGCTGCCAAGGCCTTCATGTCGATGCGCAAGTTGAACATCGAGCAGATTGTGCAGGCGTCGATTTCGTAGGTCGAAATCACGTTTTGAAAGAAATTTGCTGGATTTTTTGGTTTGAATCGACCAAAATCTATCTTTGCAACCTCTTTTAAAGGAGGTCCGGTAGTTCAGCTGGTTAGAATGCCTGCCTGTCACGCAGGAGGTCGCGGGTTCGAGTCCCGTCCGGACCGCTGAGAACGAAACCCACAATGAAAGCACGACGTGCCGACATAGTGGGTTTTGTGTTTTTGGGAGCTGTGACAATTGGTGACATCCAGTCGCCAAAATTTTCGGACCTTCGCCACGTCGTCATTACATGAAAAGTCCGCTCCGGAAAATCGTCGTCGCGTTCATCCTCATCGCCCTGCTGCCGGTCCTCTTCCTGGTCTACGAACTCGTAGAACTCAACAAGAACGAGAAGATCGTCCGCGATGCCTATCAGAACCAACTCGACGCTATCCTCTATTCCGTCAACCAGTATTCCGACGACGTCATGTCTTCTTGGTCGAACCTCGTTCGCCAACAACGGCGCGAGCATCCTGCCAAGGAACTGCCCGTGCACTTGAACCAAGTCATCAACCAGACCGAAGTCGTCCGCTACTTCTACATGAGCGACCTGGGGGATCGATCCATCGCGTACCGACTCTATGAAGAAGGTCCCGATACCGCCATCATGCGCGCCGAGCTCGACAAAATCATCCAAGCCGACATCGGCCTGTGCGAAAAGCTAGCACGTTTCGCCGAAGCAGGCTTTCGAAAAATGCAAGCGGTAAACAAACCCCTTCCCGACGATTCCGTTCCCATCCTGTTTGCGCTCGACAATACCCCCGGCGACTATCAAATTGGCGTCTTGGTGGTGAACTTGCCCGCGTTGATCAAACATAACCTTGGTCCGAAGATGCAAGCCATCTCGCAAGGCAAAATGATCATCTCCGCATTTCGCGTCGCCGACGATTCGTTGATTTACTCCACCGAGCCGAGCCTCATGACAGCCGAAGCCCGCGCCAGTGCCCGCGAATTCAAGGAGCTCGCCACCAAAAAGGATTTTTGGGTATTGCCAGGCTACTATGTGGGGATCACCGTAGTGGGCGCCTCGCTTGAAGACTTGGTACAGGAACGCACCACGTCGGTCATCATCGTCCTCGCCGTTCTCATCTTCCTATTCGGCGGCGGTTTCTACTTCCTGTATCGAAATGTGCGCCGTGAAATCTACTTGTCACAGGCCAAATCGGAGTTTGTATCCAACGTCTCGCACGAAATTCGGACGCCCTTGTCCCTTATCGGCATGTTCGCCGAAACATTGGAAACCGGCCGCGTGAAAACCGAAGAAAAGAAGCAGGAGTATTACGGAATCATCAGCAAGGAAACGGCAAGGCTCTCGCGGATTGTGAATCGCATCTTGAACTTCTCCCAGCTGGAAGCCAACAAGAAGGCCTTCAACATGCACCCGCTGAATGTGAACGATCTGTGCAACGAGATATTGAAGATGTACTTCTTTCCCATGCAAGAAAAAGGCTTTGTCTTCGAGTACCACCCGGGTGACGCCGCGCGCGAGATTCGGGCGGACAAAGAATCACTGTCAGAAGTCATCGTCAACTTGGTCGACAACGCCATCAAGTACAGTCGCGATCAAAAGCATATCACCATCACTACCGGCGTTGAAGGAAAGTATACGTTCCTCGCCGTAAAAGACCAGGGGATCGGTATCGCGCGCAACCATCAACGCGATATCTTCGATCAGTTTTACCGTGCACCCACCGGCGACGTACACACCACGAAAGGCTCAGGACTGGGACTTACACTTGTGAAGAAGATCGTGGAA
Organism: Cyclobacteriaceae bacterium; assembly: GCA_044226825.1. Classification (GTDB taxonomy): domain Bacteria; phylum Bacteroidota; class Bacteroidia; order Cytophagales; family Cyclobacteriaceae; genus ELB16-189. The sequence continues at coordinate 141,556 of JBGAGH010000005.1, read as the reverse complement.
GCCCACGGTGGCTACATCGGCTTGGAAAGTGCGCCCGGCAAGGGAAGCACATTTACGATTTACATTCCTTATCTTAATCCTGGAACATGAGTCACTCTATTCTCATCGTGGAAGACGAGCCCAACATGCGGCTCGGCTTGAAAGACAACCTAGAGTTTGAAGGGTATTCCGTAGACCAAGCCGAAGACGGTGCCGAAGGACTACAGAAAATTCTAGCCAAACCGTACGACCTCATTATCATGGATGTGATGATGCCCAAGATGTCGGGATTGGATGCGTGTCGGAAGGCTCGGGAAGCGGGGGTCGAGTCCCCGATCTTATTGCTGACCGCCAAAAGCGAAGAAGTCGACAAGGTTCTCGGGTTGGAGTTGGGGGCCGACGACTACGTGACCAAACCATTCGGGCTACGCGAACTGCTGGCACGCGTAAAAGCAATTCTTCGACGGGCGTCACTTAAGAAGGAAGATGTCAAAACCGTCGATGTCACGATCGGAAAGCTCTCCGTTAACTTCGATACGTATACCGCTCATTCGGCCGGTGCACAAGTGCGCATGTCGCATAAAGAATTCGCGATCCTCCAGTATCTCCTAAGTAAGAAAAACGAAACCGTGTCGCGCTACGACCTGCTGGAAAAGGTGTGGGGTTACGAAGAGTCTCCCACCACGCGAACCGTAGATAACTTCATCGTCAAGTTGAGGCAGAAAGTTGAGAGCGACCCCAACGACCCGCGCATCATCCTCACCGTGCACGGAACGGGGTACAAGCTGCTGGCATAGGATCACGTGGGCGGTGTGACATCTTTTTACATCTCCTTACCCGCGGGTGACATCTAAATTTTGGGGCGCCAGTATATTTACTTAACAATTTGATGCTGCCAACCTACCGCCAACTATGAGCTTATCTAAACGTTCCATTATCATTGTTGCATGCTTCGTACTCGTGGCGTCTACCGTGCTGGCAGGCGAACGAAAAGTAAACCTTCGCGGCAACTGGAAGTTTTCGTTGGGCGACAACATGAACTTCGCGAAAGCCTCTTACGACGATTCAAAATGGGAAGAGATGTATGTGCCGGCCGACTGGCATGACGAAGGCTTCCGTGAATACCGCGGATATGCCTGGTACCGGTATAGCTTTACAATCGACTTCAAGGCCAACGAACCACTGTTCATCGAGCTTGGCAAAATCGACGATGTGGATGAAGTATACATCAACGGACGTTTGGTCGGCTCTTCGGGTGGCTTTCCTCCCGGCTACTACACGGCCGTCAACGTGTTGCGCTCGTACTTGATCCCGACCGAATACCTCCTACAAGGGAAAACCAACGTCGTTGCCGTTCGGGTGTTCGATGAAGGCGGCGAAGGAGGGATCCTCGGACGCAACCCAGGCATTTACAGCTATGCCGATGTATACGCCAACGGCATTACCTTGATGGGCACTTGGAAGTTTTCCTTGGGCGACGACTTGGTGCGGGCGAAAGAAGACTACGACGATTCTAAGTGGGAGACGATCGGTGTTCCCGCGGATTGGGAAAGCCAAGGGTTTCGTGAATACGATGGCTTCGCCTGGTACCGACGCAAGTTTTCGCTACCGAAAGACTTTCAAACAAACGACTTAGTGATCCTCGTTGGTCGAATCGACGACATGGACCAAGTATACATCAACGGCACGCTCGTGGGAAGCACAGGGAATATCGAACGCCGTTGGGCTTATGACGATGAATATCGCGCCACACGCACGTACTTCATCCCGGATGGCTTGTTGAAGCCGGGCGCCGCCAATACCATCGCGGTACGCGTCTACGATCAGGAGGGACGTGGTGGCATCTACGAAGGCCCCGTCACCATCATTAGACGATCGGAATATCGCGCGTTTTGGAAGCGTTACCGCGACGAAGACTTTAGCTGGTGGTCTGTGTTCGGAATTGACGATCATTGAGAATTTGGTCTACAAATTGAAGCAGATCGCCATCACAATAAAGCAAAAGAGAAATTGATCTATACCATTGAACACGAGGTCCCGTTAAGGAGTATGAAAGGCGAGAGGGCATACTATAGAACGTTCGTGATCTTCCTGACATTGGCGAGTTTGCTCGTGAGTGTAAAAGGTCTCGGGCAAGACAAATACGACCGGGTGTTGAGCCTTCACGGCAAGTGGAAGTTCAACATAGGCGACAAAAGCCTGTGGGCAGATCCCTACTTCGACGATAAGTCTTGGGAATCGATCTACGTGCCATCCAAGTGGGAGGACGAAGGTTTTAACGGATACAACGGTTACGCTTGGTATCGCACAACATTCGAGGGATCGGCCCTGAAGGATCGTGGCACAAGTTTCAGCTTATTCCTGGGCCATATCGACGACGTAGATGAAGTATACCTCAATGGACATCGGATCGGCGCCTCTGGATCGTTTCCACCTCGGTACCACACTGCTTTCAATGCCTTTCGGAATTATTACATACCCAACGAATACCTGAAAATGAACGGTAGGAACGTGATTGCCGTGCGCGTGTACGACGCCGAAATAGAAGGCGGTATCGTGTCAGGTGAAGTGGGTATCTATACCAGCCGGAAAGACGCCGGGCTCGTGATTAACCTGCGTGGCATTTGGGATTTCCGCATCTCTTGGTCACGGATGACACGAGGCCAAGCGTTCGACGAAAAGTCCGTCAATACGCTCGCTGCGACTGCAGAAGGTTGGACCGATATCACCGTACCCGCCATGTGGGAGACACAAGGGTTCGAGGACTATGACGGCGGCGCCTGGTACCGCAAGAAATTCATGATACCCAAATCTTTGGCAAACGAAGACTTGGTCTTGATACTGGGTAAGATCGACGACAGCGATAAAACATTCCTGAATGGTAAACTGGTGGGCACGATGACGGACTCATGGCAATCCATCCGGTACTACACCCTAACGCCTGCCGACTTCAAAGCAGGCGAGGTCAACACGGTGATGGTGTTCGTCGATGACCCGCAAGGCAACGGCGGGATTTTCGAAGGCCCAGTAGGTGTGATGAAGCAGTCGGACTTTACCAGGTACTTACGCTGGCGGTAAAGAACACTGAGAAATCTGATTAAAACGCGATCGAATATGAAGTTGAAGGCAGAGTTAGCAGAAGCGTCGGTAGATGAACTACTGGAAACCATCGAAGATCTCCAACTGAGGTTGAAAAAGAAAACGGAAGATTTAACCCGAACGAGAGATCGACTTAACAAATCGAGGAGTACGGTAAAACGTCTCAAGGAGATTATCAACTACCAACGCCAGCGCATTTTGCAATTGTACGAACCCTAACCAATAAACCAAACCGTTGAGTGCCCTGGTGCCGGCGACTACCTCGCCATGCATCCGGGCACTTTGCATCAAGAGCGTTTTAGTGAGGTGAGTGTGGACGTTGCCTTAAAACTAAAAAGAAGAGCCCGAACTTTCGCCCGGGCTCTTCAAAACCAAATCAACAAAATCGAGTTACACCTTATTGGGATCAGGGTGAATCCATGGTCCCCGGTATTTGCGTTGCAGCAACGCAGTAGCTTCCGCGTCACCCGGAATGGTGCGCGTCTTAGGATCGTAGGTCAGTTGACGACCAGTCTGCATCGATAGGTTCGCCAAGATGCAAGATGCGGTCGATATGTGCCCTTCTTCAATGTCGGCAATAGGGCGACCGTTGTCTTGTATCGCTTTCAGGAAGTCGAGCATATGCAGCCTTGTCGCCGGCGCCGCGTTCAACTCAATTCGATCTTCGGTCAAGTCTTCCGGATACTTCTCTTTCTCGTAAAGTACATCCAAGTGTATCTTCTTGCCCTTGTCATCTAACGGGACAAAGTCGGCTTGCATGGTGCTCCCCGACAGCGTTCCCTTATCGCCATAGAGTTTGAAAGACCACGGGTATTGTGGGTCGGCGGGTGTTCCCCAAGTACGATGGGTCCAGACCGCATCCAACTTGTCGTATTGGAAAATAGCCGTCTGCGTATCTGCGATATTTGATTTGCCTTCTTTTTGGACCAAGATCCCGCCGTGGGAGACAATCTTGTTGGGATACCCGAGCTTCAACATCCAGCGAACAGTATCTAACATATGCACGCACATATCGCCCATGATACCATTGCCATATTCCATGAAGGTTCGCCACCAGCGGATATGCGGAAGTCCATCATAAGGTCGCAGCGGGGCCGGACCCGTCCACATCTCGTAGTCTAGGAAGTCTGGAACAGTTTGGGTGGGAGGGTTCCCATTGTTACGCATGTGAAAATAACAGCACATCTCCACGTGCCTGATCTCTCCCAAGAGGCCCGCATCGACGATTGTTTTCTTGGCCTCGATGAGGTGCGGTGTGCTTTTTCTTTGCGTACCCACCTGCACTACTTTCTTGTACTTGCGAGCGGCTGCCACCATCGCTTCGCCTTCCACTACGTCGACACTAATCGGCTTCTGCACGTAGACATGGGCGCCCGATTTAATCGCTTCGATGCACTGCAACGCGTGCCAGTGGTCGGGCGTACCAATCAAGACGATGTCGTGTTGATTTTCGGAGAGCATCTTGCGATAGTCCGCGTATAGCTTGGGAACCTTTCCAGACTTTTGGCGCTTGCTCACCAAATCTCCCGCTTCCTTCAGGAGGTTTTTGTCGACGTCGCACAGGCTCACAACCTCTACGGGTGCTACCTGAATCAGTCTAAAGAGGTCGCTCTTGCCATACCAACCCGTCCCAATTAATCCGACGCGTAATGGCTTTTGAGGATAGATCAAGTCCATCCCTTGCGCGCCAAACGCAGTCAGGGCGAGTGAAGCTGTCGCCCCCTTTAAGAACAAACGACGATTGATGTTGAAGTCCTTCATGTAGTCCCTCGGTTTTAGGTGAGAATGACCTAAAATAGAACTAATGGTAGACTATGGCAAGCGGTTTTTTGGCGAGTCGGCAACAGCCGCTTCCAACTAGCGCAGCGCTTTTCGAACGGCAGGGGCTACGATCGATCCGTACAGCTCGATGGCGTGCATCGTGTGGCGATGGTCAACCGAACCAACGCCCATCTGCGCCATGAATCGCGTGTGGCCGAAAAGCTCGTGCTCATACAAAATCTTGTCGATTACCTCCTGCGGGCTACCCACCAACAACGATCCGTGCTTGGATCGCATCATATCGAAGTGCTCGGAAGTCATCGGCGACCATCCGCGCTCGCGACCGATGCGCGTCATCGCGTCCGCGTACCCCGGGTAAAATTCGCGAACAGCCTGCTGGCTGGTATCCGACACCCACGTGAATGAGTTGATCCCGACCTGCAACGACGAAGCCGAATGGCCCGCGTGGGTCGCCACATCACGGTAGTATTTGACGAGTGGCGCAAATCGATCCGGCATCCCCCCAATAATCGCCAGCGCCATGGGTATACCCAATCTGCCTGCCCGTTCTACCGACTCCGGTGTTCCCCCAATCGCAATCCAGATGGGAAGCTTCGATTGAAGAGGTCGAGGGTAAACGCCTAGGTTGTTCATAGATGGACGCAACTTACCTTGCCAGGTGACATGCTCGCTGTCGTTGAGCTTCAACAGCAAGTCGAACTTCTCCGCAAAGAGCGTATCGTAATCTTTCAGGTTATATCCGAACAGCGGGAATGACTCGATAAAAGACCCTCGTCCAGCCATGATTTCAGCCCGGCCGCTCGAAATCAGGTCGACAGTCGCAAACTGTTGATACACCCGCACAGGATCGTCGGAACTCAACACCGTTACCGCACTCGACAGGCGAATCTTCTTGGTGATAGCCGCCGCCGCTCCCAAGACCACCGAAGGCGCCGAGACGGCGTAATCCGGGCGGTGATGTTCGCCAATAGCAAAGACATCCAATCCAACGTCGTCGGCGAGTTTAATCTCTTCCAACAAGTCCTGCATCCGTTGATGACCGCCCTTCGCCTTGTTGACGGATTGCTCTTTCGAAAGGTCAGCAAATGTGTAAACGCCCAATTCCATGGATTACTTGAGTTCAGAATGGCAAAACCGTAATGGATTTGAATTGGTTCACCTAGAAAAGCGACAACTGTGCAACTTCTGCTTCAGCGACGACACGACGTCGATTTGGTACCACATTTCTAATGTGATAAAGCCGCGTCTCTTTCTTTCGACCCGCCACAATCACCTCCGTGTTGCCAGCATCTTTACTGAAGTAATTGCTGACCAATTTGGGGTGGTTGTTATCCTCTGAAAGGTGAGATAAGAATAGGTGTGATAGATGCGGTGCTCGATGTCGTGTAAACAGTTCGAGCGCTTGCCGGTTCGACAAGTGCCCCTTGTCTCCACGGATGCGTTCCTTCAATGGAATCGGATAACGGCCCTGCTCAAGTAGATCCTCATCATAATTAGACTCGAGGAATGCAGCATGGCATTGTGAGAAGTAGTGTACCGTATTTTCGCAGGCCACCCCGAGGTCCGTAAACACGCCTACGTTCACACCTTGATGCGAGACCATGAAGGAGTAAGGATCAATGGCATCGTGCGATTTCTTAAATGCAGTAACCTGCAAGTCGCCAACCAACATCGGTTCGTGTGTCTGGATGCCCCGCACCAATGAACGGTCGATCTGGTAACCACTGGCCGCCAAGGTGGGCGGAGAAATGAAAACCGGTAACCGATACTTCTTGGCAATGGCTGGAAGGCCGTGAATATGATCGGCATGCTCGTGGGTAATGAATACAGCGTCCACATTCTTGAGCGTGCGCCCGATGCGCTTCATCCGCTTCTCCGTTTCGCGACAAGAAATCCCGGCGTCTACGATCACTGAATGCATCTGTGAGGCGATGAAGTAACAGTTCCCATTGCTCCCGGAATTCAACGACGCGACGAATAGTGACATGTGCGCAATATAGGGTGGGAATGGCGGAATGCGATCTCGCGTAGCTCCATTTCCTTCTCGGAACGCTACTCCAAATAAACCTATATAAGTATCTGAATATGAATAATTTATGGTGCCCGCGTTGCGATTCAATTGTCACTCAACAAAGGACTGTCGCCCACCGAAAATACTTCTGTTTAACCCGTTGGTCCTTGTGGCCCATCCAACGGAACCTCTTTTGTTTATTTTTGCGCTCCTGACTTCCAAACTGAAAACAAAACTGATATGAAGTATCCAATGATGATGAAGGTTTCGGCGTTGGCGCTGACGGTAGCCGCTGGTATGTGGGCTGCATCGTGTGCCAAACCCGACCCGGGGCTACCGGCCATTCCGGCACCCCAGATTAAGCTTCCCGAAGGATTCGCCGCCACCATTTTGGCCGATAGCATCGGGCCTGCTCGCCATATTGCCGTGGCTCCGAACGGAAACATCTACGTGAAGTTGAGTGAACCCCGCGAGGGTAAAGGAACCATCCTGTTGACGCCCAACGGCGGTCAAGCGGTGGTAAAGACCGGCTTCGGCGATTACGCTGGCACGGGTGTATACCTGAAGGATGGCTACCTGTACGCAAGTTCCAACACTTCCGTGTTTCGCTACAAGTTGAATGAAAACAATGAAGTGATCGACCCAGCCAATCCCGAAACGGTGGTCTCTGGACTGGTTGATCATTCACAGCATAACTCGAAGTCGATCGTTCTGGACAACCAAGGAAACTTGTATGTGAACATCGGTGCTTTTTCGAATGCGTGCCAAGAGCAAGATCGTACCAAAGGTTCGAAAGGCATGATGCCTTGTCCCATCTTGGATTCAGCCGGTGGTATCTGGAAGTTCAAGGCCGATATGTTGGGACAGACATTCAAGGACGGCGTACGTTATGCCACAGGTTTGCGCAACGTGGTGGGACTGGATTGGAACCAGCAACTGGATCAGCTCTTCGTGATGCAACACGGTCGTGATCAGTTGAACACGCTGTACCCAGAGTACTTCAACGACCAGCAATCGGCGGAGCTTCCGGCTGAGTGTATGTTTGCCATCAAAGAGGGTTCAAACTGTGGTTGGCCGTATGTGTACTACGACCCAGCTCAAAAGAAGAAAATACTCGCACCTGAATATGGTGGCGATGGTAAGAAAGAAGGTGGTGCTGAATTCCAGGATCCCGCGGCAGCATTTCCTGCACACTTGGCGCCGAACGGTCTTCTCTTTTATACCGGAAGCCAGTTTCCAGAACGCTATAAGAATGGGGCATTCATCGCTTTCCACGGATCTTGGAACCGGGCACCCGAACCACAAGCCGGGTACTTCGTTGTGTTCCAACCATTCGTGAACGGTAAAGCTGAAGGTGACTATGAGATCTTCGCAGAAGGTTTCTCTGGAGGTCCTGAAAAGACAGCCGCGGGTAAACCGGAGCGCCGTCCCTGCGGACTTGCGCAAGGTCCCGACGGTTCGCTGTACGTGACCGACGACAAGAAAGGAGCCATCTTTAAGATCGTCTATAGCAACGGCACCGCCGCCGCGAGCGCCGCGCAATAAACTGCAGATCGCAATTAAAAAGGTAAGAGCCGGCCATCATGCGCCGGCTCTTTTTTTGCCTCCGACGGTATAAAATAACAGGGGGTGTTCATGTTTCCGGATTATATTCGTGATAACATACCACCTCCATGCGATTCGCTACAATAGTCATTTGCTTCGTGTCCCTTGGCACTCTTGTTTCATGTGAGAAGACCTACCGCGATGAGATATACCAAAAGCCCGAGATAGTCGCAGACCCCGAGCTGAGACCACGCTCGCCACAGGAAAGCCTGGAGTCCATGTATCTGCCAAAAGGATATAAGATCAAGCTCGTGGCAAGCGAGCCGCTGATCCACGAACCTGTTACCGTGGTGTGGGATGGAAATGGAAAGATGTATGTGGCGCAAATGGTCACCTACATGCAAGATGTCGACGCGGGTCACGAAAATGAACCATGGAGTCGTATATCAGTACTGGAAGATACCGATGGCGACGGCGTGATGGATAAGACAACGACGTTTATCGACAGCCTCGTCCTGCCTCGCATCATCCTTCCGTTAGACGACCGATTGATTATCGGGGAAACCTTCCAGCGCAACTTGTATTCATACCGCGATACCAACGGCGACAATGTCGCTGACGAAAAGATCTTGTTGCTGGAAGACACCGTGCGCGACAACCGGAACTTGGAGCACCAAGATGCAAATATGGTCTGGGACATCGACAACTGGCTCTACGTATCGAATCGCGCGTTTCGTTACCGGTTTACCAACAACGAGTTGATCCGCGACACGTTGCCAGAACCGGGCGTCGGTCAATGGGGTCTGACGCAAGACGCCACGGGGCGTTTATTCTTTTCGCGCGCGGGTGCAGAGATTCCGGCATTAGGATTTCAACAGCATCCCGCGTATGGGAACCTGGACCTACCGAAGCCATGGGATGATTCTTTCATGGAACCGTGGCCCATCGTCGGCACACTCGACGCCCAAGGCGGCCCGCGTCGCTTCCGCGAGGATGAGAAAACACTTAATCGTTTCACGGGAGTTGCCGGGCAAGAGATTTACCTCGGAGATAAGATGCCGCCCGCGTTGGGCGATTTGTTCATCCCAGAACCCGTCGGCCGCATCGTTCGCCGGGCGAAAGTGCACCATCGCGCGGGCAAGATTTTCCTAGAGAACCCATATGAGAAAACTGAATTCCTGGCCTCAACGGATCCATTGTTCCGACCCGTCCAAGCCGCCACCGGGCCCGATGGATCGCTCTACATCGTTGATATGTATCGAGGAATCATTCAAGAGGGAACTTGGGTCGGAGAGGGCAGCTACTTGCGGGGAGAGGTGAAACGAAAAGGGTACGACCAATACGTGGGGCGCGGAAGAATCTATAAGATCATCCACGAAGAGGAAACAGAAGGGCCCAAGCCAAATTTGCTCGACAAAAAGGCGAGTGAGTTAGTCGAGTACTTAGGACATCCCAACGGCTGGTGGCGCATCACCGCTCAAAAACTTCTTGTGTTAAAAGGCGACCACTCCGTTGTTCCGGCGTTAGAGAAAATCGTTCAAGGGAACGACTCTTGGTTTGCTGGCGACAAAGACCTTGGAATCGAGCGTCTCCACGCCCTATGGACACTGGACGGACTGGCAGCAGCCCAAAAGCCTCTGTTGTTGAAAGCATTGAAAGATGAAGATCCACGCGTGCGCGCAGCAGCGATTCGGATTTGTGAACCGTTCGTCGATCGCCTCGACGAAGAAGTAATGACTGCGTTGAAGTCCGTGGCCAACGACAACGAAGCCGAGGTGTTGCAGCAACTCATCCTAACGTTTCGTCGTCAGAATGATGCAACCAAAGACGTGGTAAAGACCATCGCGGATCGCTTTCCCGACAACGAGTTGATCAAAGCTACGGCGGGTGAGAATCTTAACCCTTCGTTCTCGGTCATTCAACAGCTGCGGGAGAAGTACCGCTTAAGGGGTGGCGACGCAGCCGGACAGATTGTCCACGGCTATGCGATCTTCCAGGAGTATTGTTCTACCTGTCACGGTAAAGATGCGATGGGCATTGACCAGTTAGCGCCGCCGCTGGTGGGTTCGCCGCGGGTAAAAGGTGACGCCGAAATCATGATGCGGATATTGTTGCATGGACTGGAAGGTCCCGTCGACGGGAAGACCTACAATGGGCCGATGGCTCCGGTCGCCCAAGAGAGTGACGAGTACATTGCCGATATCATCAGCTATGTGCGAGAAGAATTGAACGGGGCGGGCACCGTGTGGCGCGGTCGTGTGCGCGGTGTGCGGGAGAGAACGAAAGAAAAGACCGGATACTACACGCTCGCCGAGATCGAAAAAGAAATGAAAGCGAAGAAGTAACTTAAGAACAGAACAAAAGAATCGAAAATCATGCGTCTCAGATATGTAGCCTTTGTTGTCCTTTCAGCCGCTGCCGGTTGTAGCACCGACCAGAAAGACTTGCGCCTAAAAAAACTGACACAACAGCAAGTTACGCAGCTCAAAACGGCGGTCGAACAACAAGTTCAACCACAACTCGCCGAAGGCTTGCAGATCAGTGTGTGGGGCGTCGATTCGCTCGTCGCCGATCCTGTGTCGATCGATGTAGACGACCAAGGCAAACTCTATTATACACGCACCAACCGCCAGCGAAACTCCGAGCACGACATCCGCGGCCACCAAGACTGGGAGCTACGATCCATTGCACTTCAAACCATCGAAGAAAAACGGGCTTTCTTGCACAGCGAGTTGGCACCTGAAAACAGCGATAAGAACAAATGGTTGGAAGACATCAACCATGATGGGTCGCATGACTGGAAAGACATGGCCGTAGAAAAAGAACATGTCTATCGTTTGGACGATACCGATGGTGATGGCCTAGCAGACCAAGCTCAGCTCGTCGTCGACGACTTCAACGACGAAGTGACAGACGCTGCTGGTGGTGTCATGAAACATGGCGACGACCTTTTCTTTAACGTCGGCCCCGACATGTGGCGCATTCGAGATAACGATGGTGATGGGTTGGCCGATGAAAAAACCTCCATCTCACATGGTTATGGGATCCACATTGGATTCAGCGGCCACGGAATGTCGGGCATCGAAGTTGGCCCCGAAGGAAAAATCTATTGGCAAATCGGGGATATTGGATTCAATGGCAAGAGTCCCGACGGTCAACAATGGAACTACGCGAACTCAGGCGTCGTCGTTCGTTCGAATCCAGATGGGTCCGACTTCGAAGTTTTTGCTTTTGGAAACCGAAATACGCACGAGTTTGTATTCGACGAGTATGGCAACATGATTAGCGAAGACAACGATGGCGACCATGCCGGCGAAAGTGAACGGATCGTGTACATCGTCAATGGCGCCGACATCGGGTGGCGCGCAAATTGGCAGTATGGCAAATACCGCGATCCTGATAACAACACGTACAAAGTTTGGATGGACGAAAAAATGGCGGTGCCGCATTGGGAGGGGCAGGCAGCCTATATCACACCACCCATTGCAAATTATGTGAACGGACCTACGGGTATGCTCTACAATCCTGGCACAGCGCTAGGCGAGGAGTGGAACAAGATGTTCTTCGTGGTAGAGTTCGTGGGAAACCCGGGACGTTCTGGCATTCATGGCTTTCGCCTGAAGCCTAAGGGCGCGACGTTCGAACTCGGTGAATCAAAGAAACTTGTAGGTGGTATTCTTCCGACAGGCATCGATTGGGCCCCGGATGGAAGCATGATGGCGGCCGATTGGATCGATGGCTGGGGAACCAAGAACGTGGGACGCGTATGGAAACTTGACGTGACCCGCGATGCAAACCCGCTGCGCGCCGAAACGAAAGCCCTCGTGGAAGAAAACTTTGCCAAGGCGTCGACTGAGAAACTCGAAGGCCTTTTAAAACATGCCGACATGCGCGTGCGACACAAGGCGCAGCTCGAACTGGCCAATAGAGGCGAGGAAGGATTGGAGGTCTTTAAGCGCGCACTTGCACAACGGGAGCATCAGTTGGCACGCGTGCACGCGATTTGGGGAATTAGCCAATACGCGAGACGCGATTTGAACAACGCCGCGTTGTTAACGCCTGTCTTGAACGACGAAGATCCCGAGATCCGCGCTCAAGCTGCGAAGTGGATCGGGGATGTCCGTTACGCGGGCGCCGGCGACATACTGATAGCCTTGTTAAAGGACCCGTATCCAAGAGCACAGTTTTTTGCCGCCGAAGCATTGGGCCGCACCAAAGACGAGGCAGCTATTCCTGGATTGATTGAATTGCTAGAAACCAACAACGACGCAGACGTGTTCATCCGACATGCGGCGAGTTTGGCGTTGGGGCGCATCAACAAAGCCGACCCTCTCGTCGCTTTGGCCAAGCACCCATCGAAAGCTGTGAGAACCGGGGCCGTGGTGGCGCTCCGACGCATGGCCCACCCAGGTGTGTCGAGTTTCTTACACGATCCGGACGAATTTGTGGTCACCGAGGCGGCGCGGGCAATCAACGACGACCTTTCAATACCCGACGCATTGCCAGCGTTGGGGAACATCTTGGTGACAACTAAATTTCAAAACGAAGCCTTGATTCGCCGCTCTATCAACGCGAACCTAAGGGTTGGAACCGACGAGGCTATGCAGAACCTCATCGACTATGCCTTGAAGAAAACGGGGCCCAGCGCCATGAGATCTGAAGCGATATCGGCCCTGAGCACTTGGGCGAAGCCGTCGGTCGTTGACCGCGTCGACGGTCGCTATCGAGGCGAAATCCGCCGCGAACTCGGAGCCGTACAATCGAAAGCGAGCAAGGCCATGATCGGCTTACTGAACGACCAAGACGCTGGTACTCGACTCGCCGCAGCGAAGGCGATCGGTAAACTTCAGATCGCGGGACAAGATGCCTTGTATGCACACTTGAAGTCTGATCCTTCCGTCGACGTTCGCGTTCAATGCGTGCTGAGTCTCGAGGCGTTGCGTTTCAATCAAATGGATGAAGCGATCAAGGTTGCCTTGAAAGATAAAGAGAAGCCCGTGCGTGTGGCTGCACTCGACCTATTGGCGAAGACCACGATGCCGAAAGATTTGATGGTCTCTCTACTTTTGGAAGTCATCAACACGAGAACGGTCGAAGAGCGTCAAGCAGCGCTTACCACCCTGGGGAGCCTGCCGCTGGAAAATACGCAGTCGTCTTTCGAAGAACTACTCAACAAATTTGAGAAGGGAAGTCTGCCACAAGAGCTTTCTCTCGAACTGTCGGAAGCGATCGACAGCACGAAATCCAAACCCTTAGCGGGCCGCTTCCGCGAAATCATGCGCAAAGCTCCCGGAGACACGCTCGTCGCGCAGTATTCCGGAAGCCTCTTGGGTGGAGACGCGAATCGCGGCGCCCGCATCTTTTACCAACATCCATCGGCACAGTGTATTCGATGTCACGCCGTCGGCGACTATGGCGGGAATGCCGGGCCCAGACTTAGCGGCGTGGCGGGAAGAATAAGCCGCGAGCAAATCCTAGAAGCATTGGTAAACCCCGATGCCAGACTTGCACCTGGTTTTGGCACGGTGAAGCTGACGTTGAAAGATGGCCGCATCGTGAGTGGTTTGTTGCAAGGCGAGACAGCCGATGCCATTACCGTAAAGGTTGGAGACAAACCCGACAGCACCGTGAACAAAAGTGACGTGAGCTCTCGTGTGAACGCAGCGTCGAGCATGCCAGCGATGCGGTTCATCCTAACAAAACGTGAAATTCGTGACGTCGTCGCTTTCTTATCCACGTTGAAAGAAGATTGATGCGAGCAATTTGGTGCCTGTACTGCTTGTGCTTCTCAGTCTGCCTCTCGCAAGCGCAAAACCCTCGGTTTCGCATGCTCGTGATTGCAGAATACGATAAGAATCATGCACCATTCGTCGAACAAGCAAAACCATGGCTGAATCAACTCGCGTTGGATAGCGGGTTTTCCGTGGACTACATCGGAGATGCAACCACCCTCGGTCGAGCGATGCTCTCGAAGTATCAAGTCGTCTTCCAAATGAATTTTCCTCCCTATCGATGGAGCGACTCGGCGAAAGTAGCGTTCCAACAATATATCGAGGACGGCCGAGGCGGGTGGGTCGGCCTTCACCATGCCACGCTACTCGGTGACTTCGACGGATTCAAAATGTGGACCTGGTTTTCAAAGTTCATGGGCAGCATTCGATTCAAAGACTATATCGCGACTTTCGCCAAAGCTAGCGTTCACGTCGAACGTGTAGACCATCCGGTCATGAGAGGAATCCCGCACGAATTTATCATTGCCCGCGATGAGTGGTATACCTACGATCGAAGCCCCAGGCCAAACGTAACCGTGTTGGCGCACGTCGATGAACCAACCTACGACCCCCCAAGTATTAAAGTCATGGGCGACCATCCGGTGGTGTGGACGAATGAAAGAATGCGGAGCCGCAATGTCTACATCTTTATGGGGCACGACCCGGACCTATTCCAAAACTCCGTTTATAAGGCGCTCCTCACGAACGCCTTGTTCTGGACATCCAGTATCCGAAAGTGAAAGTGTGCGCGAAATATCTATTGTGTTTGTGGCTCGGCTTCGTCGCCGTCGGTTGCACGAAACCGGCAGAACAAGCGTCCAGTTCGCCGATGGAATCTCCGACCGAAGTCCCACCGCCGCAGGTCGACACCATCCAAGCGTTATCTGCCAAGAAGCTCCAAATGACAACCGATTACTGTCGGGAGAATTATGGTTTCAATCACCATCGCCTCGATACTCCTCGAATAGTAGTCGTGCATTACACCGCCATCCCCGATTTACAGGCAACGCTCGATCTATTCAAACGCGACTTCATCAACGAGTCGCGAGACGACATCAAGAACTTCAGCCAGTTGAATGTGGGTATTCACTACGTTGTCGCGAAGGATGGAAAGATATTCACACTCATTCCTGATTCCGTCGTCGCGCGCCATGTCATCGGATTCAACCACGTCGCACTGGGTATCGAGAACGTAGCCGCCGATTCGTCCGACCTGACACCGGCGCAACTCGAATCGAACGTGGCCTTGATCAAGTTTCTAGCTAACAAGTATCGAACGATTCAGTTCGTGGTGGGCCACGATGAATCCAGCAACCGCGATCTACCACATTTCCGCTTTTTTCTAGCCAAAAACGCAGCATATCAGCCACATGGGAAAGCCGACCCGGGCCCAAACTTCATGGCCCTGTTACGAACCCGCCTGAGACAAGAAAACGTGACTTTGGAAAAATAGGAGAGACCACCGTACTTTCGAAGATCAACCCCGAAAGTGTACGCTAGAACGTATGGTCGTTATCATCCACACAACTCGTTATAAGAAGGGTGGCGACCGGTTCAAGAAAGTTGCCGAGACGCTAGCCCGTAACAAACAGCGCGACGGGAAAGAGGTGCTGCTGCAAGCGACCGAGACCAAGCAAGAAGTTAAAGACCTGTTCCAGCAAATTCGGTCGCGATCAAGACAGATCGATGAACTTCACTTCGTCGGCCATTCAGGAATGTATGGACCGATGTTTGGCTCAGTCGACTACCCGGAACAGTTTAGTCCCCACGAATTAAAAATCCTTCAGATTCCATTCGGCGCAGAGGCATCGGCATTTTTTCATTGTTGCCGCTCGGCCCGTTGGTTTGCTCCATATTTTTCGCGCGTCCAACAGGTAACCACCTTCGGGTATCACTGGTACACGGCTTTCTCCTCGCGTCCCGACCGCTTTCGACACGTGTGGGATGTCCGTCAGTTGGAAAACTTGTATTGCTTTGGCTGTCCTGGAAAGAAGTCACATGGCTTACCCGCGTCAATTCGGAAATACGCCGGTTTGATGAAGGCCGAGTCCTTTCGAAAGTTCACACCAGGAGGCCAAGTCGACACATCTTACGACCCGGTGGCGGAGTTGTACGATGCGGCATTTGAAGACATCACCGTGAGGGAAGATGAACTTAAGTTTATCAAAAAGGCGCTCGGTGATGCATCCCAACTCACGGTCGTGGACATCGGCTGTGGAAACGGCGCGCTACTCCGCGAATTGAGTCGCTCGATTAAGAAAGGGTTCGGCTTCGACGTGTCTCGGCGTCTTATCCAAATCGCGCAAAGCAAAGGAAGCGCGCAAAACAACATTTACTACCAGACGATAGAGGGTCCTACCATTCCGCTCCCCGACAGCTCCGTGGATGTCGTCATTTCGATGCTCTCCTTTCGGTATCTCGATTGGGACCCCATCATGAAGGAAGTCGAGCGCGTGCTTTCGAAGAATGGAAAGCTCATCGTTGTGGACATGGTTACCGCTCCGGTGAAATGGCGTGAGATACCAAAGTTTCTGTTCGACAAACTCAGGGAGTATCAAAGTCGCTGGCGACGGAAGGAATGGCACAACCGGCTCAATGCCTTGGTGTCGAATCCTGCCTGGGCACACATGTTACAATACAACCCTATTCGTGCTGAGCATGAAATGAAGTGGTACCTGGAGAGCAGATTCCCCGGCCGTCGGGTTCGCGTCATCAACACAGGCTACAACTCTCGAATTCTTGCCTTCGACTCACAGAATATGGAAGGGCTCGCGAACATCAACCTTACCTACCCGTGAGATATCCGTTGGCGATTGTCGACTACGGCGTCGGAGGCCTTGGCCTTTACCAACTGGTACGTTCCGAGTTCCCCAACATGCCAATTCTGTATTTTTCAGACTCGGGTGAAGTCCCATATGGGAAGCAATCAAAGGCAACTCTCCGAGCTCGGCTGGAACAAGTATTTCAATTCCTGTTCGCCAAAGGAGCGGAGATGATCGTGGTGGCCTGTCATTCCGGTAGTTCCGTAGTCCGCGACAGCGACAAAGGTGTGGTGGGAATTCGAAAGGCCACACTCGCTGCCATGGATGAATTTGAACCTAAACATGTGGGTGTGATCGGCGGGGGGCGTACCATCAAAAGCCGTTTCTATCGGCTTCAACTTCAGCAACGTGGTTGGAAAGTCTCCCAACGGATAGCACAACCACTTTCCATCCTGGTGGAGAGGGG
The DNA here is from genome assembly GCA_044226825.1 of Cyclobacteriaceae bacterium. Lineage (GTDB taxonomy): Bacteria > Bacteroidota > Bacteroidia > Cytophagales > Cyclobacteriaceae > ELB16-189. The sequence goes on along the minus strand of JBGAGH010000005.1, from coordinate 124,141 downwards.
CGAGGTGAACACCGACGCTGTAATCCAGCAAGTAGCCACTATTATGAAGCCGCTTCGACGATGCGACTATGTGCTGCTGGCGTGCACACATTATCCAGTGCTTTCTGGCGTGATATCGAAAAATGTCTCGCGGCATTGTCGGCTCATCGACCCAGTGGCGCACTTGCTGCGAGCGATTCGGCCACACCTGAACAAACATCGCAGCAAACGCGGTCGAAGTACGTTTCTCACAACAGGTGACACCCGCAAGATGCAATTGGCTGCCAAGGGCTTTGGCGTGCACCAGCTGCGAGCACAAAGAGTCTTGGTCGCTTCGAGGTAGCGATTAGCCTTTGGCTAGTGTCAATTTCTTAGCGCTTGCTTGCGCTTTAAGCGTTAGTTCGGTGGCGAGGAAACAGTGTGCTTGCGACATCGCAGTTTCAGTCCGATTCGCCACATCGCTAATCAACTGCTCACCGAACGGCAGATTCACCTCCTTGCAGTCGATGTACCGGGTCTCTTTCTTGTCGACGAGGAACAAGTGACTTCCACCTTCGCGTCCCGCGATGTCGACATTCTTTCGAATCTCGATGTACCCATCGGTGCCCAATATGGTGAGACGTCCATCGCCCCATGTGTTCAGACCGTCGGGTGTAAACCAATCCACACGGATGTATCCCGTGCCGCCGTTCCCGCGTACATGGAGATCGCCGAAATCTTCGAAGTTGGGATACTGCGGATAGTGCACGTTGCCGGTCTGCGACGACAACACTTCCGCCTGATTTGAGTTTGTGAAAAACAGAAATTGATCGCATTGGTGCGAGCCAATATCACATATAATCCCCCCGAAATACTTTTTATCGAAAAACCATTCAGGGCGCGAGGGTAGGTTGATTCGATGCGGGCCAGTTCCGATGGTTTGAATAACCTGTCCAATGGCGCCCGCCTTCACCAGTTCGCCGGCCTTTACCGTGGCTCGATTCTCGAAACGTTCACTGTACATGATGGAATAGATCCGTTTCGTCTCCTGTTGAACTTTCCGAACCTCTTCCAATTGTTTCAGGGTGATGATGCCCGGCTTGTCAACCAAGAAGTCTTTACCGTGTTTCATCACTTCGATACCCAGCGGGGCGCGATCGATTGGGATACTGGCGCTGACGATTAACTGAATGGAATTATCCTCCAGCACGGCTTTTTCGGAGGGTGCTTTTTTGGCATTCGGATATCTCTTGGCGAATGCGTCACACAGGTCGGGTTCCTTCGCATAGAAAGCGACGAGCTCGCCACCACCACGAATCATGGCGTCGGTTTGGCCGTAAATGTGGCCGTGGTTGAGCCCTATCACGGAGAACCGAATTCCTTGCGAAGGCTTGGCGCTCAAGCCTTCGCGCGCGTTCTCGACCTTCGGCCGGCGTGAGAAGCTGAAGCCATCGAGGGCAGCCAAAACTCCCGTTGCTGCCAAAGACTTCTGCAGAAAATCTCTTCTATTGCTCATAACATATCAATGTTTCAAATCGAATGATCATCCAATTCGTTCCGCCTTGCCCACCAGGAACGAGTACGAGAGCGCCCCGATAAATCCAAAGGTGGCGAGTAACACCAACACCGGATTGAAGTTGCCACCTTGTACAATGTGACCAATTGTGATGGGTATGAAGATAGATGCCAGGTTGCCCATGAAGTTGAACACGCCACCCGTCAGGCCCACGAGGTGTTTAGGAGATAGGATAGATACGAACACCCATGAGATCAACGCCATTCCCGCACCAAAGAACGCCAGTGACAAGAAGAATATGACCAAGCTAGTAGACTCGGTATAGTTGGCACCAACGATGCTGATGGACAAAAGGAAACCGATGATGATCGGCATCTTTCTTGAAAATGCAACAGACTTACCTTGTTGCACAAGTTTATCGGAGATGAACCCCGAGAGCAAGAGGCCAGCGCAGGCCGCCAAAAAAGGGATAGACCCCAAGAACCCGGATTTCATAAAGTCCATCTTACGAAACTCCACCAGGTACGACGGGAACCAGGTGAGAAAAAACCAGAGCATAGCGTTGACACAAAACTGGGCGATGTACACACCCCACAATGTTTTGCTCGACAACACCTGCTTCAAGTCAGCCCAACTCCATTTCGCTCCCTTTGGAGCGTTTCCTTTTCCTTCCAGTAAACCACCACCTTGTTCGATGTAGGTTAGTTCGTCGCGATTTGCTTTCGGATGTTTCAGCGGGTCGCGGTACAGGAGGTACCAAACCACGCCCCACAAAAGCCCAATGCCTCCGGTAATCAAGAATAGGTTTTGCCAACCCAAATAGTATTGGATCGTGACGAGCACGGGGGTTAGCAATGCCAACCCGATGAATTGTCCGGAGACATAAATGGCAATCGCTGCAGCCCGTTCATGATCGGGGAACCAACTTGTCACGACGCGGTTGTTGATTGGGTAGGATGGTGCTTCGAAGGCGCCGATTGCCAACCGAAACCCGAACAAAGCTGCAAAGCCCGAAGCCAACGAGAGCAACATCGTGGAGATGGACCAGGTAACGAGACAGAACGCGTACAAGACACGTGGCCCAACCCGGTCCGCCAAGATTCCCCCCGGTACCTGCAGCATAGCATAAGTCCAACCAAACGCTCCTAGAATATATCCCATTTGCCGCGAGTCGAGACCGAGATCTTGACTCAATGCGATCTTTGCGACCGCTAGGTTGCTTCGATCCAGGTAGTTGATCATGACACTCACGAACACCAGGGAAAGCATCCCATAGCGCACGTTGGTTTTCTTGTTGGGTAGGGTCAAAATCGTATTCTTTAGTTGCGAGAAATGAATTCAACGAGTAGTCCAACCACCATCGACCGTGATGATAGAGCCAACCATGTAGTTGGCAGCGTCGCTGGCGAGTAGGATGGCAGTGCCTTGTATTTCCTCGAGCTTCGCCCACCTTCCCAGCACGGTAGCGCCGACCACGAACTTCTTTCCATCTTCGGTGTCTGCAATCGGTAGGTTCATCTCCGTCAAGAATGGACCTGGGCAAATGGCATTCACGTTGATATTGAATGGTGCCAGTTCTACCGACAACCCACGCGTCATTTGCACGACTGCGCCTTTGCTAGACGTGTAGGGTGTGCGATTCGCCAATCCCACAAGTCCCAGCGTACTCGCTAAGTTGATGATCTTACCCTTCCCAGCTTTCTTCATGTGCGGTGTCACGGCTCGGCAGCATAACCAAGTACCTTTCACGTTTACGTCCATCACTTTCGTGAAGTCATCGACACTCAATTCATCGATGGCACCCCGGATGTTGATACCCGCACTGTTGATCAGGATATCGATCTTACCGAATAACCGCATCGCCTCGGTCGCCATTCCTTCTGCATTTTTTTCTAGCGTCACGTCGGCACTGAAGGCATGCGCTTGGATACCATATTGCGCGGCAAGCGTGCGCGCGGCGACCTCACCCTCGTTGCGATTGCGGTTGACGATTAACAGGTTGGCACCCGCCGAGGCAAGTCCTTCGGCCATCGCCAACCCAAGCCCCTTAGAACCACCGGTCACGATGGCGGCACGGCCTTGTAATCTGAATAAATCTATACCTGGAAGCTTTTCTGGCATCATCTTTTGCGTTTATCCCTGTGCGTGGTGCGTTCTATTTGTCGAGTGTAGCTTTCGAATACGCTAGACACTCGAGAATGTTATTTTCCTCTGTCGCGAGTTTGCCCTCAAAATCCAAATGAGATACGCGAGGTAAGTCGGTCGATTTACGTTGTCGAATCAGGTGCATCGAACTGGCCAGGTCCGAAGCCTTCGCGTCGGGGAACACCGACCAATAGTCCGGTGTCAAACACGGTATCTGCAGTGGATCACGCGTAATCATTTCTAAGTTAAACCTCACCTTTGGATTGTACTTGATGCATGTCTGGTAGATACGGGTCAGGTCTAGAAACCCTTTTCCCAATGGAACTTCACTCAACAAGAAGCCGTCGGTGTATTCTTCCACGCCCATGTCCTTCACATGAGTACTCAAAACGAAAGGAGCGAGTTGCTCCACCACCGACATGGGTTCTTCCAAAAGGGCGATGCTGTTGCCAAAGTCAAGTGTTACCCCAATCCATTCACTCGAGAGCTGTTTCAACGCCGCGACGAGTTCTGGAGCCTGCCAATCCTTATGATTTTCAACCGCAAGTTTGACTTGGTGTTTTTTTAAGATGGGCTCGGCCAACCGCAAAGCATCCAATGCCTTCTTCTTGAAGTCTTCTACTTCCGCAGCGGAGTGATACGCTTCGTAACGTCGCCCCGTCGATGTCACCGTCCTCAAGACCGTAGCGCCCGCCTCCTTGGCTTGTATCACAGTTTGCTCAAAGCCTGCTACTTCATCTTGCTTGTATGGAACACTAATTGATCCTTCCAGGTAGAGTCCAAGCTTTTCCCTAAGCGCCCTAACTTTTTTCGAGAAGTCTGGAGCCCAACCATTCACCACTACTTGTATGCCGGCACCGCCGATGTCGTGGGTATGCTGCAACAGGTCGAGCGCAGATTGAAAACCAGGAAACTTATTGCTCGGTGTTTTTGAATTCCACCGAAATGCGTAGGAGTGGACCACGATTCCCATGCGGGCGTTAGCCATCCGCGATTGTTCAGCGAGTACGTCGGCGAGTGTGTTGCCCGACAACGCAAGGGCTGCGGTACTCATACCAGCGGCTCGTATGAACTTCCTACGACTTGTGTCAAATGATGAGGAAGAAGATTTCATGATACCTGCGGTTTTATTTTGTTGTATCCAAGGTTGCCACGTGGCCATCCAGTTCCTTTACATTCCACGGTTGTACGCGGCCTTGGGTGGTGTGGCGGAGCTTCCCGACCAAACGGCGTTCTGGTGCGCCAGCATCATTTCCCCACTCATTCCGAATGTACGTAAGAATTGCCGTGATTGCCTCATCGTCCATCGTTGAATGTGAGGGCATCGTAGGAAGAATTTCTGGCGTCTCGTAACGCTTGCCAGCTACTTCCATCGGACCTTCAATGCCATGTAATACGATAAGAGCAAGTCGGCGAGGATCGCCGGTGACCCACTCTGATCCGGCTAAAGGTGGTCCTAATCGCTTGACACCAGCGCCATCCGTACCATGGCATCCGGCACAAACGGCTAAGAACTGTTGCCGCCCTGCCACAAATAGCTTTTGTTGGCCCTCATCCAACTTCGAACCCTTTGCCAACACTTCCGCATCCACGCGATGTCCCGGCCATTCGAACATTCTTTCCATGGTCTGCAACTGGTCCCCACGTAAGGCGCTCCTCATCAAACCTGGTCGCTGTGACAAGGCAACGGGTTGCCACTTCCCTCGACCCCGAATGACAACGCCGGTAAGCATTGCTTCCGACAGATAGGACTTCTGCTTTTGACTTTGTTCAATTGTCGTGAGTAGCGATTCAATCTCCGCGCGATCTCGGCGGTTCAATACCGCAGATGCTAGCATCTCCATGAATGTACTTCGGAAGGCATCGCCTTCTTGCCAGGCAGGTTGTCGAACAAGTTCTTGAGCAAATGCGAGTTCATCGCCGGATAAGCCACACAGCACCGCATCTTGAAACAAAGCAACTGGCGTGTCTCGTTTGGTCAATGCGAACTGCATCACATCGAATTTTTCGCTCCTCGGTAGTGCCGTAGACGAGAGCACGAATTGCAATAGTTCTTTAGATGTTGCCTTAGGTAGGCGCAGTTGAACTTGTTTGGCTACAGCCGCCTGCAACTTCGGATCTCGTGCAACCCATGGTTCAAGAAGTCGAAGCGCGGCATTCCTCACAACCGCGTTGGAATCCTGCGCAAATGTGCGCATCAAAACGGTTCCATTCGCTCGATGAAGTCCTTCCAACGTCCACAGTGCGTGAAGCCTCGCCAGGTAACTGGGGCTTGTGCCCAGCACTTTCTCTAATAGGGGCCATGCTGTTGTGTCCTTCCGTTCCACGATTAATCGCTGGACCAAGTCACGAACAAAGCCGTTCCCACTTTGCAGGCTGTCGACAAGTTGTCGAGTGTCGAGTTTGGTAAAGTCTACAAGCGGACGCTCTTTGAACTGCTTCGGAACCAGCTTCCAAATTCGACCACAGTGAACGGGTGCGTCAAGTTTGCGTTTCAATGTTTGCTCTCGAAGGTACGGCGTGACATACTCACCATGTTGAACCAGTCCTCGGTACATGTCGGCAACATAAAGGGCTCCGTCGGGACCCGTTGCGAGCGCTACCGGGCGAAATCTTTCATCCGTGGAAGCCAGAAATTCTTTCCCCGGGTTCGGGTCGTAGCCAACCAAGTTGAAACCACGCTCTTGCACTACGTTTCGTTTGATCAAGTTCCCCGAAGGCTCACACACAAAGACATTTCCATAATACGCACCTGGCAGCGTGTGAGCTCGGTAGACGAGTGGTGAACAAGCGGCGGTAAATTCAAGGAGCTTACCGTCCTTATCTAGCGTTCCGGGTATATACCCTCGGTTTACCGCGGGGTTGGGGCGAATGGGGTAGATGCGCCGGTCGATGGTAAGACCATGATCGATTCCTGCCGTGGGTGCATGCGCTCGATTTCGACTTAGGTAATTGGGCGGCACCAAGTCAGCGTGAAGCTGCGACCAGTTATAATTATAATAGAGCCGGCCTTCGTCGTCCTGCGACAGTCCCCACTGTCCCCTGAATTCTGTGCTATCGCGTACAAAACCATCATCAGTGACCTTGTAACGGACCGCTGATCGAGCGTTGTAATACCAGTTGTCCAAGTTGCGCCACAGGCCGTTGCCCGAATGCTCCGGCAGTCGCGTCCCTCCATATGTCGAATCGATCAACTGCTTCGTGTCGGCTACGTCATCATGGTCCACATCGAGCGTGAGCCATAACTTATAGTCGTCCACCACCAACGCGCCCCCTTGAATGATCGCCACCGACCTGGGGAGAATGAGGCTATCGATATAGACGATGCTTCGATCCATCGCGCCGTCGCCATCAGTGTCTTCCAAGATAGAGATCCGACCCGTGGGATTGTTCTCGCCTGTTCCATCGATATCGGGCATGAACCCGCGCATTTCCACGACCCAAAGCCGTCCCCGCGCATCGAACGTCATCGCAACGGGATCTTGAATCATCGGCTCGGAAGCAACGAGCTTGATGTCCAGGTCGGCTGGGACTTGAAATGTGCGACGCTCGTCGTCGGGCGATTGAGGGGGTGACGGATTATCGGGAGATGGCCCAGGCGTACAACTCGCCAAGACTGCGATTAACCAAACAAAAAAGAAGCGCAGGCGCATGAATTGATTTTTCTCTCTTGTACAGTAAACTACATTAAATTCTGAAATTGATCGAGAACATTTATATGAATGTGGGAAATGATTTTATTTTTGCCACCCCAATAATTGACAATAACGCCGCAGAGAAAACACAACAACAAAAGTTGATAAGTGATGGAGAATGTGACCACAATTGCCTCAGAGTTAAAGCTAAAGCCGCAGCATGTTCAAGCCGTAATCGACCTTTTGACCGAAGGTTCGACCATCCCGTTCATTGCGCGATATCGTAAAGAGATGACGGGGAGTATGGATGAGGTGCAACTGACCGCTATCCGTGATCGCCATGAACAACTGATGGCACTCCACGAACGTCGCGACGCCATCCTCAAGTCGATTGAAAAGCAAGAGAAGTTAACACCCGAGCTCGCCAAGGCAATCGCCGATGCCACGACCATGGCTGAACTCGAAGATATTTACCTGCCATACAAGCCGAAGCGGAAGACCCGTGCGACCGCTGCACGCGAGAAGGGACTAGAACCTTTGGCGCTCACAATCTTTGAACAGAAAGAGACGGCCATTGAAACGTTAGCAGCCACATTCGTCGACGCCGAGAAGGGTGTCGCCTCCGCACAGGAAGCTATTGCAGGTGCGAGCGACATCATCGCCGAGTGGATCAGTGAAAACCAGGAAGCACGTCAGAAGGTGCGTGACTTATTCTGGCGCGAAGGTGTCGTGGAATCAAAGGTGATCAAGTCAAAGGCGGAATCGGAGGAAGCGCAGAAGTTCAAAGACTACTTTGATTGGAAAGAACCAGTCGCAAAAGTGCCGTCACACCGACTCCTTGCCATGCGTCGCGCCGAGAATGAAGGATTCCTCACGTTGAACATCGGTCCCGACGAGGACCAGGCTCACCGACTGTTGCAAGATCAGTTCGTCACCACTTCGGGTCCCGCAGGATTACTCGTGTCGGAGGCAGCCAAAGATTCGTATAAGAGGCTACTCAAACCCACGATGGAAACCGAGGTGCGCATAGACTCCAAAGTGAAAGCCGACCAGGAGGCGATTAAAGTATTTGCGTCCAACTTGAAAGAGTTGTTGTTGGCAGCTCCACTCGGCAGCAAACGTGTGTTGGCGCTCGACCCCGGGTTTAGAACCGGCACGAAACTCGTCTGCCTCAGCGAACACGGCGATCTGCTGTTTCATACTGTGCTCTACCAGAATGAACCCCAGCGCGAGGTGGCTAAGTCAGCGACTATATTATTAGGGTTGTGCGATCGGTTCAAGATCGAAGCCATCGCCATAGGGAACGGTACCGCCAGCCGAGAAACAGAAGCATTCGTGAGAGGCGTCGGCCTTCCGTCAAACATCATTATTGTGACCGTCAATGAAAGTGGTGCGTCGGTGTACTCAGCATCGGAAGTGGCACGCGAAGAGTTTCCGAATGAAGATGTGACCGTGCGTGGGGCCGTCTCGATCGGACGCCGATTGACAGACCCACTCGCCGAACTCGTGAAGATCGATCCCAAGTCGATCGGCGTAGGACAGTATCAACATGATGTCGACCAAACCAAACTTAAAGCGGGCTTGGATGATGTAGTCATGAGTTGTGTGAACTCGGTGGGCGTTGAGGTCAACACGGCCAGCAAGGAATTGTTGTCGTATGTTTCAGGACTCGGCCCTCAACTGGCAAAGAACATCGTCGAGTACCGCAACAAGAATGGAGCATTCAAGAGCCGCGCTGAATTACAAAATGTGCCGCGCCTTGGTGGAAAAGCGTTCGAGCAATGTGCAGGCTTCTTGCGCATCCGAGACTCTGAGAACCCGCTCGACCGCAGTGCCGTTCACCCCGAGAGTTATTCGATCGTCAACCAGTTTGCGAACGACTTGGGTTGCCAGTTGAAAGACTTAATGACCAGCAAGGAACTTCGACAAAAGCTAGATCTGAAAAAGTATATCAACGACAAAGTTGGATTGCCCACCTTGAATGATATCCTGAGCGAGTTAGAAAAACCCGGACGCGATCCGCGTGAAAAGTTCGAGGTTTTCTCGTTCGATGAAACAGTACACACGATGGCGGACTTGAAAGTAGGGATGGTACTACCTGGTATCGTCACCAACGTGACTGCCTTCGGGGCATTCGTCGACATCGGCGTGCACCAAGATGGACTGGTTCATATTAGCCACCTGGCCGACAAGTTTATCAAAGACCCGAATGAGGTTGTGAGCGTTCAGCAAAAAGTAAAAGTGACGGTGATGGAAGTCGACATCGCGCGCAAGAGAATTGCTTTGTCGTTGAAAAGCAATCCATTCGGCGGAGCTCCTTCAAAAGAATCGAACGGAGGAGCACCGCGCTCGAAGCCATCAAAGCACGTTGAACAAGAGCCAGCGTCGATGGAAGAAAAACTCGCAGCACTGAAAAACAAATTCAAGAAATCTTAAATTCGTCGATACACCACGTATCAACGACTCTTGAAATTCTTGCTTCTACTTGCCTGTACTGTGCTGGTTTTATCCTGCCAGCGCGGTACTGATCGGGCATCCAATGCGGATACCGTCGGCGCAGCCCTGTTCAATCAAAACTGCGGCGCGTGTCATAACTTTCGATCCACGGGGATCGGTCCCCAACTGGGAGGTCTCACGAAGGAAGTTCCCAAAGAGTGGATCCGAAAATTCGTACGCGATCCAAAAGCATTGATCGAAGCTGGCGATGAACGTGCGCAATTGTCGTTTAGCCGATTCAACACCTACATGCCTTCGTTTGCACACCTCAGCGACGAAGACCTCACCGCGATCATCGCCTTCTTGGGAACAAAGGAAGCCCCACCCAAAAAAGAAACCAAGACCGACGGAACGGAATTGAAAGACCCCATCCCGGGCAAGATCGAAATGTCGAACTTGGTGATCGATCTTCAAGAAGTCGCAACCATCCCTGCCTCCAGCGATAAAGGTCAAAAGACCAGGATATGTAAACTCGATTATCGCCCCGATACAAAAGAAATCTTCGTCGTCGACTTGCGTGGTAAACTGTATCGACTTACCGACTCAGGACCGCAAGTATATCTCGACATCGCGCAGTTGAAACCCAACTTCATCCACACGCCGGGGCTCGCTACCGGGTTCGGGAGTTTCGCCTTCCATCCGGATTTCGCCAAGAATGGCTTATTGTACACCTCGCATGTCGAAAGACCGGGCTCTGCCATTGCTGACTTTGCCTACGCTGATTCAATTAAAGTCATGCTGCAATGGGTGCTGTCGGAATGGAAAACCGACAAGCCGAACTCCAGCCCGTTTCAAGGGAGCAGCCGCGAACTGATGCGGATCAATATGGTGCACTCATTCCATGGCATGCAAGAAGTAACGTTCAATCCACTCGCTAAGAAGGGTGATCCAGACTTTGGCCTCCTGTACATAGGCATCGGCGACGGCTCTTCCGTCGAAATGGGCTATCCATTTCTCGCCCACAGCAAGTCCAAGATATGGGGAACAATCATTCGCATCGATCCGACGGGCAACAACAGCGCGAACAGAAAATATGGCATTCCCGCCGTCAATCCCTTTGCAACAGATTCGAATGCGAGCGTCGTGAAAGAGATCTTCGCTTACGGGTTTAGAAATCCCCACCGAATTTCCTGGAGTAAATCAGGAAAGATCCTGGCGTCAAACATCGGACACCACAACATCGAGGCGTTGAATGTGATCGAGGCAGGACGTGATTACGGTTGGCCTGAACGCGAGGGCACGTTTGTCATGCGTTACTTCGACAATATGGACGCCGTGTATCCACTTCCAGCCGACGATTCGAGTTCTCATTTTACGTACCCAGTAGCCCAATACGACCACGATGAAGGCAATGCCATCTCTGGAGGACTCGAATATTGGGGCTCCAAGCTTTCAGCCCTAAAAGGAAAATACCTCTTCGGCGACATCGTGAAGGGACGCCTTTTCTTTGTGAACATGGGCGACCTGCAATTGGGCAAACAAGCCGTGATTCACGAACTACGGATGACGATCGGAGGAAAGCCCACCAACTTGGTGGAAACAACCGGTGAAGACAAGGTCGATGTCAGGTTTGGCAGAGACAATACCGGCGAAATGTATATCCTGACCAAACCCGATGGAAAGGTGTATAAGGTAGTGGGTGCCACCGACAAGAAACCGGTTTGATGCCCAAGTCGGGGAGAATTGGATTTGTGTTAAGTAATTGATTATTAATAAATTATATCGATATATTAATCTACTTGATGAATGTCAATTCAATTGATTTCGCGGTTTCCGGTGCAACAAGTTTCCATTCCTTAATTTTGCACCACCAAAAGACAAATTGATGCTGCTGGACTTTGAAAAACCTATTGCAGAACTGGAAGCAAAGCTTGCCGATATGAAACAGTTGGCGGATGATAGCGATGAATCTGTCACCCGGGCCATCCAAGCGCTCGAAAAGAAAATCGTAGATCTGAAGAAAGAGACGTTCGAGACACTGACCGGTTGGCAACGCGTTCAACTCTCTCGGCACCCCGACCGTCCGTATACGCTTGACTACATTTACGAAATCACGTCAGATTTCATTGAGCTTCATGGCGACCGCAACGTCGCTGATGACAAGGCCATGGTCGGCGGCTTCGGGTCTATCGATGGACAAACGTTCATGATGATAGGCCAACAAAAAGGTCGCAATACGAAGCAGCGCCAGATGAGGAACTTCGGGATGGCAAACCCCGAAGGTTATCGCAAGGCTCTCCGATTGATGAAACTCGCGGAGAAGTTTAATAAGCCGATCGTTACGTTTATCGATACACCGGGTGCGTTCCCAGGATTGGAAGCCGAGGAGCGGGGCCAAGGGGAGGCCATCGCACGTAATCTGAAAGAGATGTTCATGCTGAAGGTACCGGTGATATGTATCATTATTGGTGAAGGCGCCAGCGGTGGTGCACTTGGCATCGCGATCGGCGACCGTGTCTTCATGTTAGAGAACACCTGGTATTCTGTTATCTCACCGGAATCATGCTCATCGATCTTGTGGCGCAGTTGGGACTACAAAGAACAAGCGGCGGAAGTGTTAAAACTCACCGCAAAGGACATGCTTCAACTCAAGTTGATCGATGGTATCGTGAAGGAGCCATTGGGGGGCGCACACATCGACGTCAAGTGGATGTCGGCAGAGGTGAAACGCGTGATACTCGAATCGTACTCGACCCTGAAGGCATTGCCCGTCGATCAATTGATCAATCAGCGTATCGACAAGTTTTCTGCAATGGGTGTCGTGAAGGAATAATGAGCGGGCGATGACGGTTAACTCCGGCAGAAAGTTCGCGTTCCTTTATCTTCCATTTCTTGCAGCGCTGCTAGGGAGCACGTTGTTCATGGCCATCGTCAACACGATGGTTTTGTTTCCATTCAGTTCCTTACCAGTCTCGACGACTTGTGTTATTCTACCCAGCGCCGTGGTGATCACGTTGATGTTGGCTTTCAACTTCCACATCTTCCAGGAGTTTGAATCGAGCGCCCGCCGGGGAAGTCCCTCGGCGATGATCATTTTGTCATCGCTGTTGTTCACGTGTACTTTTCAATTTTGGATAGGGGCAGCCTTTCAACAACTGGAGCCGCGGCCGTTTGCAAACCCTTCCTTGCTAGCGCTCAGCTTTCTTATCCCCAATCTGATCTGGATGCTCGCTTCCTCGCGTGGGACTCGCGTCGGCAACCGAGTAGCCAACCACTACCATGAACTGACAGTGCGCGCACGCATCGAAAAACTTCCCGAGGATGTGCGAGCGGCATTTTCATATCTCATTCCGCAGCCACGTTATCGATTCATACCCGTGGTCTTAAACATTAACCTCGCCGTCGCCTTGATCTTATTGCTGGCAGGAGTGGATGGCTTTCAGCCTGAAATGGACGACCTGCGCATGTTCGGTGGGGCCGCCGGGTCGTTGATGAAAGAAAGCATGTTACAGCACTGGCGTTTGTTGACAACGGGATGGATTCATATCTCGATTCTATCATTGGCTTCAGCATCGGCAGCCCTCGTGCTGGTAGGCCGTCCTGCCGAAAGAATTCTCGGAATCCAACCGGTTGCCATGATGTATCTGATCTCCCTGTTGATCGGTCACGTAGCGAGCCATTACTTTCATCCCGACAGCACAATAACCGGTTCGTCGTTTGGCGCATTGGGAATCGCAGGGGGGTTATTTTTTTATGCCCTGTTTGATGTCGGCGACGTCGACAACCGGGGTATTTTCTTAATAAGTTCGCTGGCGGGCGTTGGCGCCGCCTTATTGGCGATTGCGACTGAATCCGTCTCATTAGGCTTTTTCAACGCTGCTGGCGCAGTTGCCGCATTTGTTACCGGAATGATTGTCGCCATCTACTATATTTCAGTCGCGAAGCACGCTGCCAGCGACGAAACTTAAACCAATTCAAGCTTCATGAAACTGTCTGTCATCGATACGGGATTCTTTAAGTTGGATGGCGGCGCGATGTTTGGCGTCGTACCTAAGTCGATCTGGAATAGGACAAACCCCGCCGATGAGCGGAATCTATGTTCGTGGGCCATGCGCTGTTTGCTCATCGAAGATGGCAACCGGTTGATCCTGATCGACAACGGGTTGGGCGATAAGCAATCGCAAGACTTTTTCAAACATTACTATTTACACGGCGATGGGTCTCTGCTCGGATCAATCCGCAAAGCCGGTTACGGTCCTCACGACATTACCGATGTCTTTCTCACCCATTTGCACTTCGACCATTGTGGCGGTGGCGTCCGGAAAGAGAATGACAAATTGGAACTCGTCTTCCCCCGAGCAAACTACTGGTCGAATGAAGCGCATTGGAAGTGGGCGACCGAACCAAACGCGCGCGAACGCGCCAGCTTCTTGAAAGAGAATATACTCCCTATGCAAGAAAGCGGTCACCTCAAGATGGTGTCAACCGAGGCACCCTCACCTTTTTCTCAATTCGACATTCTCAACGTGAGCGGTCACACGGAAAGCATGATGATCCCCATGGTGAAATACAAGGACAAGACTATCTGTTTCGTGGCTGATCTCATTCCATCTTCTTCCCACATCCCGGTTGCGTACGTGATGGGCTACGATACACGCCCGCTGATGACCATGACCGAAAAAGAGAAATTCTTGAAAGAGGCAGCTGATAGGGGATACATATTATTTTTTGAACATGATCCCATACATGAATGTGCTACCGTGGCGCATACCGAACGCGGTGTTCGGCTCAACGAAACATTCCCCTTGTCGGCGTTGAATTGAACTCATGCACGCCAAAAGAGTTAAATTGAAGCTATGAAGATTGGATTAGCGCTTTCCGGTGGTGGAGCAAGGGGAATTGCCCACATCGGTGTGATCAAGGCTTTGGAAGAGTTGGGCGTGAAACCCTCCGTGATTTCTGGTACCAGTGCCGGTTCCATCGTGGCGACTTTGTACGCCGCAGGTTTAACACCAGATGAAATATTCGAAGCCATCAAACAGTTGAGCATCTTTCGATCGGTCAAGATCGCGTGGGCATGGAGTGGGCTACTAAAAATGGAAGGGCTCCAGATGTTGTTGATGAAACACGTGCCTTCCAATAGTTTTGAAGCGTTGAAGATACCGCTCACCGTCGCCGCGACAGAAATTAGACGGGGTGAAATCCGATATTTTTCCTCGGGCGAGCTTAGCCCTGCGGTGATCGCGTCGTGCAGCATCCCCGGCATTTTCGATCCCGTTACCTTCGATGGCCACCTGTTCGTCGACGGCGGACTCCTTGATAATCTTCCAGCAAGACCTATCCGAGAACAATGTGATTTCTTGATTGGCTCTCACTGTAACCATCTAACGCCTGAGTACGACGAAAGAAGTCTGAAAGCCATCATCGAGCGAAGCATGCTCGTCACCATTTCAGCTAATACGACTGCTAGCCGGATGTTGTGCGACCTAGTTGTGGAACCGCCCCACATGGCGAGATATAGTGTATTCGAAATGGGACGCGCGCAAGAAATCTTCGACGCTGGATACAAATACACGAAGGAAAACTACCTCCCGCATCATTTTCAGAAAAACCGCGTCGCATGACATTCGCAGACGAGATCCTGCAAGGCATACCCGAAGCATTGCCCGAACCACCGGTACACGACCCATCGGTCAGTCACGCGCCCAAAAGGAGGGATGTTCTTTCACGCGACGAGAAACGACTCGCGGTTCGAAACGCTCTTCGCTACTTCCATCCTCAGCATCACCCAGTGCTCGCGCCCGAGTTTGCCGATGAACTGATGCGCTATGGCCGCATTTACATGTATCGCTTTCGGCCCAAGTATGCCATGTACGCACGGCCGCTGGATGAATACCCACATCGTTCAAGGAAAGCGGCAGCCATCATGCTGATGATCCAAAACAACTTGGATCCTGCCGTTGCCCAACACCCGCATGAATTGATCACCTATGGCGGTAACGGTGCCGTCTTTCAAAACTGGGCGCAATATCTCCTAACGATGAAGTATCTCGCTCAAATGAGCGATGATCAAACGCTGCACATGTATTCAGGACATCCCATGGGATTGTTCCCGTCGTCATCGAAGGCGCCCCGTGTAGTCGTCACCAACGGCATGATGATTCCGAATTATTCGTCGCAACTTGATTGGGAAAAATACAATGCCCTTGGAGTCACGCAGTATGGTCAGATGACTGCCGGTTCCTACATGTACATAGGGCCACAAGGCATCGTTCATGGTACCACGATCACCATCATGAACGCCGGTCGTAAGATTGCTAAAGCCCGCGAAGGCTTGAGCGCCAAGCTTTTCCTGAGTTCGGGCCTGGGTGGGATGAGTGGGGCACAACCGAAAGCGGGTAACATAGCCGGTTGCATTTCGGTCATCGCCGAAGTGAACGAGCTCGCGGCCCGGAAAAGATATCAGCAGGGTTGGGTCGACGAACTTGTCACCGACCTTCCTTCGTTAGCGGCACGTGTGAAGCAAGCGAAGGATAGAAAAGAAGTCGTTTCGATTGCGTACCTGGGAAACATTGTCGACGTGTGGGAGTACTTCGACAAGCAAAACATTTACGTCGATCTCGGGTCGGATCAAACGTCACTTCACAACCCTTGGGCTGGCGGTTACTATCCCGTGGACGTCAGTTTCAACGAGGCCCAAACATTGATGGCCTCGTCTCCAGATCGATTCAAAGAACTCGTGCAAGCGTCGCTGCGACGTCATGCCGCTGCCATTCAACGCCACGTGGCAAAAGGTACTTACTTCTTCGACTATGGCAATGCATTTCTGCTGGAAGCATCGCGTGCGGGCGCAGACGTGATGGCCGCCGACGGCATCAATTTCAAATACCCATCCTACGTTCAGGATATCATGGGTCCCATGTGCTTCGACTTTGGCTTCGGTCCGTTTCGATGGGTGTGCACCTCGGGTAAGGAGGTAGACTTGGACAAAACCGACGCATTGGCTTTGTCCGTGCTCGAGAAAATTCGGCAGGAAGCGCCGGCCGACATTCAAGATCAGTTGGCGGACAACATCAACTGGATTGCCGCGGCACGTGCCAACAAATTGGTGGTGGGGTCTCAGGCCCGAATCCTGTACGCCGACACGGTGGGCCGCATCCGTATAGCCACAGCTTTTAATGAAGCAATTCGCCGCGGTGAAATAGGGGAGATCGTACTCGGCCGCGACCACCACGATGTCTCGGGTACCGATAGCCCGTACCGTGAAACGTCGAGCATTTACGACGGATCGAAGTTTACCGCAGACATGGCCATTCATAATGTGATCGGCGATTCGTTCCGCGGTGCCACATGGGTATCTATCCACAACGGTGGCGGCGTCGGCTGGGGCGAAGTGATTAATGGTGGATTCGGTCTTCTGCTCGATGGAAGTGACGACGCACAAAAACGCCTCGAAAACATGTTGTATTTCGACGTGAACAACGGCATCGCCCGACGCGCGTGGGCGCGCAATCCGGGAGCACTCGCCACCGCGATGCGCGCCGTCTCCGAGAATAGGTCTTTACAGATCACCATGCCATTCATGGCAAATGATTCCATCGTCGACGGACTGTTTAAATAGCACCTATGTTACGCCCCTTGTTCGTGTTGCTTTTCAGACTGTCGGGATGGAAGATTCGTGGCAAGATGCCCGACGTGAACAAGTACATCTGCGCCGTCGCGCCCCACACGAGTAACTGGGACTTCATCGTGGGCGTCGCGGCTCGAAGCATCTTGCGCATGCAACACGCACGCTACCTGGGAAAGAGTCAACTCTTCAAAGCGCCATATGGTTGGTTCTTCCGATGGATCGGCGGCATCCCTGTTTATAGGGATAAGAGCCATGATATGGTTCAACAAGTGGCCGCCATCGCCAAAGAATCGGATCGGTTTATCCTCGCCATCGCCCCCGAGGGAACACGAAAGAAAGTAGGCAAGCTGAAGACGGGCTTTTGGTACATAGCCCATGCCGCGTCTATGCCAGTGGTACCAGTGGGCTTCGACTATTCAAAAAAAGAGGTAGTCATCGGTGATCCTCTTTTCACGCATGAAGTTGATGCAGATCTTGAATCGTTGTTAACTTTCTACCGCACAATACGGGGGAAAAATCCCGAGCAAGGGTTGTGACATCAACCGACTTCAGAGGCCGTTCATAAAACTGATCATTTTCGGACGTTGACCGGTGACAAATATCTGTCAACCCAATCCCTTTACCTGCGTATAAATCCGTTTAACGGGCGTTCTGTTCACACACGATTTTTGTGATCGATGACCCGGAAATGATTTGTTTACTTTAAATCCTTATCAAACACATTATGAAAAGAATACTAATGGCAATCGCGTTTCTCGTAGTCACGTCTGGCGCATTCGCGCAATTCAACAAAGGACGCTACTTGGTAGGTGGAAATATTGGTTTCAGTGGTCTGACGAGTAAATCCGATAACAATGGAACTACGACGACACTTGGTAAGTCCACGTCGTTTTCACTGGCTCCGAGCGCAGGGTATTTCTTTATGAACAACGTAGCTGCCGGCGCAACGCTCAACCTTTCTACCAGCAGCTACAAACCCGATGGCAACGGTACTAAAGTATCCAGCAACGGCTTTACGCTGACACCTTTCGTGAGGTATTATCTTCAGCCCGGCATCTTCTTCCAAGGACTCGTGGGATTTGGAAGCAGCAAGTCGAAAGCAACCACTGGTGCCACTACGACCGAGACCAAGTACAGCAGCTTCGACTGGGCGTTGGGTGTGGGCTATGCTTACTTCCTCAATGACTTCGTCTCCATCGAACCGCTGCTTCAGTATGGTTCGTCGTCAGATAAGTTGAAAAGTACTGATGCAAAAAACATCTCCAGCGGCATAAATTTCCGGGTGGGTATCCAAGTGTACCTCGGTTCGCGAGATTAAAAAAATGCTAACTTTGGTGGGTTAAACAACACTTATGAAATCGAAACTCATTTTAGTTGTCTTGTTTGTGGCTGGTATCGCGTTCCAAGGAATGTCGCAAGTCCAGTTCGCAGTTGGTTTGAAAGGAGGCCTTAACCTTTCAAAATTTGATGTCAATGCTGGCGCTTCCAACATCGATAACCGCACAGGTTATCACGGTGGGGCCTTCGCCTTGATCAAAGTGACCAAGATTGGTATCCAACCGGAGATCCTATTCTCGAAACAAGGGAGCAACTTCCAGGTGAACACCACCAACTATAAGGCAAATTTCGACTACATCAACGTACCCATCATGTTGAAGCTCTACCTGGTAGCAGGTTTGAACTTGCAAGCAGGTCCGCAGTTCGGTTTCTTGACGATTGACGATTTGAAAAAGACCGTACAGAACACCAACAGCACGCAATCAGCGCAAGCCCTGTTCAGCAAAAAGAACGATACTTCGATCAACATTGGCGCAGGTTGGGACCTTCCCTTCGGCTTGACACTCGACGCCCGGTATAACATCGGTTTGTCAGACATCAAGTTGCAAGCGGATGCATCCAATCCCGTTAGCTTCAAAAACAAAGTGATCCAGATTTCGTTGGGTTACAAGCTGATCAAACTCGGTAAATAACCCGAAGAGCTGACTTCAAAATTAAAGGGCGCTTTCTACAGGCGCCCTTTTTTTTATTGATTCACGTGCCTTAAGTTTCCGGTCGAATGTTGACCACGTATTCCGACACTCTTCAATACCTGTACGACAACCTTCCCATCTTTCAACGGATTGGTGCTGCAGCGTATAAAGCAGACCTCGTCAACACCGAGAAGTTGATGGATGCGCTCGATCACCCCGAGCTAAAATTCAGATCGATTCATATCGCGGGGACAAACGGAAAAGGAAGCTCTTCTCACATGATTGCTTCCGTGTTGCAAGAAGCTGGTTGGAAAGTGGGACTGTACACGTCGCCCCACTTGAAAGAATTTACCGAGCGTATTCGGATCAACGGGCGGGAAGTGAGCCGGCAGTTTGTAGTTGATTTTGTGAACAAGATTCGTCCGGCGATCGAGGGGATACACCCATCCTTTTTCGAGATCACAGTCGCCATGGCCTATGAATACTTCGCCCAAGAAAAAGTCGACATAGCCGTGATCGAAGTGGGGCTGGGTGGTCGACTCGACTCCACCAACGTGATCACACCGTTGATTTCGTTGGTCACGAACATTTCATTCGATCACAAGGACTTACTCGGCGATACGCTGGCGAAAATCGCATCGGAGAAGGCAGGTATCATCAAGCCACATGTTCCGGTGATCGTGAGTGAGCGCCAGCCCGAGGTGGCACCGGTGTTTGTGACCAAAGCCCAGCAAACCCATAGTCCTGTCGTGTTTGCTTCGGATGACATTTCGGTGAGCCTAGATGGCGACGAACTCACCGTAAGGGAAAGGGGTCTCGCCCCATGGCGGGTTGACCAGTTTCCGTTACTGGGAATCTATCAGGAAAGGAATGTCGCCGGCGTAGTCGCCACGATCCGGGCACTAGCCTCCGTCGGCTTTGCGGTCAGCCAAGAGAATTTGGCGCGCGGCCTCCAACACACTGTATTGAACACGAGTCTCAAAGGCAGATGGCAAACGATCGGAATGCAACCTCGTGTGATATGTGACACCGGTCATAATGAGGCGGGAATCGCTCAAGTTATTTCACAGTTGAAACGTGAACGTTTTCGCCATCTATTTATGATCATCGGTATGGTCAAGGATAAGGACCTGAGCGCCGTGTTGAACCAGTTACCGGCCGAAGCCACCTACTTTTTTTGTCAAGCATCCATTCCGCGCGCGCTACCGGCGCCGGAGTTGCAAGAGCAGGCGCAGCGGTTTGGCTTTCGTGGTCACGTGGTCCCAAACGTAAACGACGCCATCGAGCAGGCGCGTCGTATGGCGTCTGCAGACGATCTCATCTTTGTGGGTGGGAGTACCTTCGTCGTGGCGGAAGTAGAAGGCCTGTAAATCAAACCTCCGTTCATTATATTCGCGCGATCGATCGGTACCTGTGAAGAATAAGTTATTTCGGTTCGCCGTCGTTGCCCAGCGCGACAACGTCCTGGAACGCGGCAAAGAGCTATACACCAAAATCCGGGGAAACTGGAATGAGCTTTATTTCAAGAACTCGAACCCCATTACGGTAGAGTTGGCCTGCGGGCGCGGCGAATACTCCGTAGGTCTCGCCAAGCAGTTTCCAGATCGCAATTTTATCGGTGTTGACGTGAAGGGCGACCGCCTCTGGAAGGGTAGTACGCTGGCCGTTGAACAGTCACTGACCAATGTCGCGTTCCTTCGCGCCCAAATCGTGGACATTGAATCCTTCTTTGAACCCGGAGAAGTCGATGAAATTTGGCTCACCTTTCCCGATCCAAGACCGAGGAAGCGAGATGTGAAACGGCGGTTGACCAGCATTCGCTTTATCGACTCGTACAAGAAGATACTCAAGACCGGAAACTATTTTCGATTCAAAACGGATAACACCCCGTTGTTCGATTTTACACTGGAACAGCTCTCGTATCGGAGCGACATCGACGACTTCCAATTCACCTACGACCTCTACGAATCTGCGTTGCGTCCAGAGTGCTTTGATATCAAGACCCGCTACGAGGAAATGTTCAGCGCGAAAGGGGAGAAGATCAAGTATCTTCGTTTCGTTTTCCGGTGATTTGCGCATAACGCATCGGTAACACCCTGGTAACATCATTTTCGGTACTTTTAAGCTTCCTTTATGGGTAAGTCCAAAAAGCGCGATGTCGATCTTGTGATCATTTCGGATGTTCACCTCGGCACCTACGGCTGTCATTCAGAAGAGTTACTGAAGTATCTGAAGTCGATCCGCCCGAAACACCTCATCTTGAACGGTGATATCATCGACATGTGGCAGTTCAGCAAACGCTATTGGCCCAAGTCCCACATGCAGGTGGTCAAACACGTCACGGGTCTCTTGTCGAAAGGTGTGCGCGTCACGTACCTCACGGGCAACCACGATGAGATGCTGAGGAAGTTTGCAGGTTTCAAACTTGGAAACTTCAAGATAGCCAACAAGCAAGTGATTCAACTCAACGGAAAGGCAGCCTGGATTTTCCATGGCGACGTGTTCGATGTCACGATGCAGTATTCCAAGTGGCTCGCGCGCTTGGGCGCCGTCGGCTATGATCTATTGATCCACCTCAATACATTCGTCAACTTCATCCTTCGCTTGTTCGGTCGTGGAAAGATATCGCTGTCGAAGAAGATCAAAGACAGCGTGAAGCAGGCGGTATCGTTCATCAACGACTTCGAAAAAACGGCTGCCGGGATCGCGATCGAAAATGGTTTTCAATACGTCGTATGTGGACACATTCACCATCCCGAAATGAAAACCATTTCAAATGAAAAGGGGGAAGTCGTGTACTTGAACTCCGGCGATTGGGTGGAAAACCTCACCTCTCTCGAATACGACAAAGGTGCGTGGAGAATCTATCGGTACCAGGATGACCCTGTCGCCCAAGCGATCAAAATCAGCAAGCGCTTCCGTAACGAATTGGACAATGACGAGATATTTAAAGATCTTGTCTCTGAGTTCATGACAATTAAGAAATGAAAATCCTCTATGCCATTCAAGGTACAGGCAACGGCCACCTAAGCCGAGCCGTCGACATCGTGCCGGAGCTGAAGAAACACGGTAAGGTCGATTTATTCGTGAGCGGAGCGCAAGCCGAGATATCGCTTCCGTATCCGGTGAAATACACCTCAAAAGGCCTTAGCTTCTACTTCGGCAAAAGTGGCGGAATCAATTTCTATAAGACTTTCCTTAAGAACAGTTCAAAGGATGTGATCAAAGAGATCAAATCTTTTCCGGTCGAAGACTATGACTTGGTGGTGAACGACTTTGAACCCATCACGGCGTGGGCTTGCAAGAAAAAGGATATTCCGTGCATGGGACTTAGCCACCAATCTGCCTTGCTGTCGAAGAAGGCACCTCGACCGAAGATAATCGATCCGTTCGGCGAATGGATTTTACACAACTATGCTCCAGTGGACAAATACGTGGGCTTTCACTTCGAGGAGTATGACAAGAACATCTTTACGCCGGTGATCCGCCGCGCAATCCGCGAAGCCCGGGTCACGAATCAAGGTCACTATACGGTTTATCTACCCGCTTATGACGATAAGAAGTTGGTGAAACTATTCTTGCGGTTTCCCAAGGTAAAGTGGCAGATCTTTTCCAAACACGCTAAGTCTCCCTACCATGTCGGACGCATCTCGGTGTTCCCCGTCAGCGGGACAGATTTCATCGACAGCGTCGTGTCGTCGGCAGGCGTCTTGTGTGGGGCAGGTTTCGAGACGCCAGCCGAGGTGCTGCATCTTCACAAGAAACTCTTAGTCGTGCCGATGAAGAGCCAATATGAACAACATTGCAACGCGGCAGCACTCAAGAAACTGGGCGTGCCCGTCCTCAAGAAAGTGAAGAAGAAGTCGTTGGAGAAAATCGAGTCGTGGCTCGATTCAAAGGATAGTTTGGATATCACGTATCCGGACATTGCCGGAAAGGCCGTCGAGAAACTTATCGCGAAGGCAACCAAGTAAGAAGTTTAGTCTTCGAGCTTTTCCAGCACATCGGCGACCAAGCCATAGTCCTGGATACCGGGCTTTTCCTCCTTACTTCCCACCAGCGAAATACCGTTCGAGGGCAGGCCAGCAACTTCGTCCAATTGGTCCAATCGATTTATTTGAACGAGGGTCGGAAAGTGGGCCGCGATGGCCCTGATGGTGGCCGCATCTGATGGCGTGGCACCCACCACTTCGATGAGTCGGATGTTGCTGCGTCCCATCACGTCGCCATAGATCGTCACCCAATCGGCGGGGGTAATGACCAAAACAAACTGCAACTGCGATTTAGATAGCCAATCGATTTGCCGGGGACCGATCGCTATATAATGTCCGGGGTAATGCTCCGTTATATACTCTAAATCCAAAGTGTGCGAACGAAACACTTCCAGGACCAATTCAGGACCAGCTACCCATTCAATCAACTGGCGATAGGCTTCCGGAGTCAAGCCGTTTTCACCTACCGGAAAACCCAACCAATCGACGCCCATACCCGCGCAATAGCGTGCCTCGCTCAAAGTGGTGACATGCCCCACCTTCACCTTCGTTTTCAATGACATGCGCCAAATATCAAAAAGAAAAAATAACTTTGCTATTCGGATGCAAGCGCGGTTCATGAGGTTCGGGTCGATTACAGTAATCCTGCTCTGGGTACTATCGGCGTGCGACCCGCTAGAGGAAAAGCCAGCCGAATTCCCGGGGCCCGAATACTTTCCATTAACCGTCGGACAATTCTGGGAATACGACATCGACTCGATTCGAATCATTCAAAATACAGAGTCCACTTTCCAATACCAAGTCAGACTTTCGGTCGTCGATTCCTTTCTCAACGGCGAAGGCAACTACAGCTATATCTGGAAGCGGGAGCGACGTCCAAATGCCAGTGCCACTTGGACACCTGCCGGCACGTGGACTGCCTGGAAGTCGAACCGTCAAGCCGTCGTATCGGAAGGCAACCAAAGCTTCGTGAAGCTCCAGTTTCCGCTATCGCTTGGAATCCAATGGAATGGAAACGCACTGAACGCACTTGGTGGCGACAACCAATGCAATGGGGCGAGATGCGATACCTACGAAGTTACACTCGTCGATCCCGAGGTAGTCGTGACACAGGAAAATGAACTAGATGCCGTTGTCAAGTACGACGTTCGAGTCGAAAAGTATAGCAAAGGAGTGGGACTCACGTACAAGGAAAGCACCGTGCTCGAATATTGCACGGAAGGAGATTGCCTAGGTCGACAGTTTGTGAAGAGTGGAATTCGGTTCAAACAGACGTTGAAGGATGCGGGGAAACTTTAAGTCGTTAAGCGTGATCGTATTGTGGTTGATGGCGCTCGTCGCATCAGCACAGGATCGATACGTCGTTCATTTCAAAGACAAAGCTGGAACCCAATACTCAGTGTCCGATCCCCAGAAATTCCTTTCTGCACGCGCCATTGCTCGCCGAGTAAAACAAGAGATTCCGATCAGTGACCTTGACTTCCCGGTCAACACCACGTACGTACAACAAGTTGCAGGCGCGGGTGCGAAGGTGTACTTCACGTCGCGGTGGAAAAATTGCGCACTTGTTCAAGCAGATGGTACCGCGATAAATACAGTGAAGGGTTTGTCGTTCGTCAAGTCGGTCGAATATGTAGCGCCCGGTCCGCGCCTGAATGGGCGGACGAAGGCGACGCGAAAAAAGAACCAACCGGCCATCGCCGAAGCGACGAAAACGCAACTGCAAATGGTGGGTATCAACCTGATGCAAGAAGAAGACCTGTTGGGACAGGGCGTTCACGTCGCCATTTTCGACAGCGGCTTCGATGGTGTAGACCAAACCGAACCCTTCAGTCACCTATTCAAGGATGGGAAAATCCTGTCGGCACGAGACTTTGTCACCAATTCCACCGACGTCTATCGATTCGATGACCATGGTACCGAGGTGTTGTCAGTGATTGCCGCCAATTCGGCTTCGTATACCGGCGGCGCTTATGAGGCGATGTTCCACCTGTTCGTGACCGAAGATGTGTCAAGCGAGTATCGCATCGAAGAATACAATTGGTTGTTTGCCGCCGAGAAAGCGGACAGTGCTGGCGTCGACGTCATCAGTTCGTCACTGGGCTACAACAACTTCGACGACGGCAAAATGGATTACAACAAGGCCACGGACTTAGATGGCAAAACAGCGGTGATTTCTTTCGCCGCCGCCGGTGCCATAGCGCGCGGTATCGCCGTTGTGTGCAGCGCCGGAAACGAGGGCAATTTGCTCTGGGGTCTCGTGACGCCTCCAGCCGATGTGGATGGAATCATTTCCGTTGGGGCCGTATCCAGTGCGGGAACCCGCAGCGGATTCAGTTCCAAGGGGCCAACGTCCGATGGGCGCATCAAACCCGACCTCATGGCGTTGGGGAGCCCAGCGTCTGTCGTTCGCGCTAATGGCAGTGGTGGCTTCACGAGCGGCACGTCCGTTGCCGCACCAATCGTCACGAGCTTACTCGTCGGATTGATCCAACGGTTTCCCGACATCTCGCCAAAGAAGATCGTGCAAGCGCTGCTATCAACCGCCAGCCAAGCCAGTGCTCCCGATAACTTGATGGGGTACGGCATTCCTGATTTCACGAGGGCAAAAACGTCGCTCGAAGGCTTACTTCCGCTGGACGAGATATCTATCTATCCAAATCCCACTGACACCGGGACGTTCTCTGTCAGATTCAAGAACACCGGGCTGCAAGCTAAAGTTACCGTTTACGACCTATCCGGACGTATCTTGAGTCAGCATTCCATCAGCGTTACCGCATCCAACAATCCAGTTGTGATCGATATGTCTGAACTACCGGCGAAGACCTATTTGGTAAAGGTTGAGACAACTGATAATTTTAAGACCTTTAAGTTGATTAAACTCTGAAACTCCTGTGAACCTTCCTGTCGT
Source organism: Cyclobacteriaceae bacterium (assembly GCA_044226825.1). Classification (GTDB taxonomy): domain Bacteria; phylum Bacteroidota; class Bacteroidia; order Cytophagales; family Cyclobacteriaceae; genus ELB16-189. The sequence continues at coordinate 97,948 of JBGAGH010000005.1, read as the reverse complement.
CGCTCCGTCGATCTTAGCCGCAGACTTTGCAAATCTCCAGAAGGAGATCTCGATGATCAACGACAGCAGCGCCGACTGGATTCATGTCGATATCATGGACGGGGTTTTCGTTCCCAATATCAGCATGGGATTGCCTGTTGTGCAGGCCGTGAAGAAACACGCTCGAAAGCCGCTCGACGTGCACCTGATGATCGTGCAGCCGGAACGCTACCTGGAAGACTTTCGAAAGGCGGGAGCGGATGTCCTCACCGTACACGTCGAAGCTTGCGTGCACCTGCACAGAACCATTCAGCACATCAAGTCGCTGGGGGCGAAGGCGGGTGTGGCGGTCAACCCACATACACCAGTTTCGGCATTGTCGGAAGTCATTGAAGACATCGACTTGGTCTGTTTGATGTCGGTTAACCCGGGCTTTGGTGGTCAGAAGTTTATTGCCAACACCTACCAAAAAATCCGCGACCTCGCCGCCATGATCCAAGTGAAGAATGCCAATGTGCTAATCGAGATTGATGGCGGGGTCAACCTCGAGAATGCGCTACCGTTGCTTGAAGCGGGGGCTAGCGTGTTGGTCGCGGGTAACTTTGTGTTCTCATCGGTAGACCCCAAGGCCACGATAGCCCAACTCAAGCGCGTAAAACCCGTATAAGAGGTGATTGCGTTTAACTACCTTTACTGACATGTCGCGATACTTCGCCTTAGCCCTGTCTTGCATCATCTTGATTTCATGTGCTCGGTCGGTAACACGGATAGACCCAAGCACCGACATTAACCTCAGCGGCCGTTGGAATGACTCCGACTCGCGTCTGGTAGCGGACAAAATGATCGCGGACCTCACGTCAAGTGAACGTTTCAAAGAATATGTGAAGCAAAAAGGCTCGAAGCCCACGATCATCATTGGTTACGTGAAAAATAAAACCAGTGAACACATCGATGCCGATAACTATATCAAGAAGCTGGAGGCTGCCATCTTTAATGCCAACATCGCCAACTTGGTAGAATCGGATGATTTCCGGGATAAGCTACGGGTGGAACGCGCGCAACAACAGGAGTTTGCCGACCCTGCCACCGTGAAGCAATGGGGGAAGGAAACCGGTGCCGATTTGATCCTTTTTGGAGAAATGACCTCCGAAACAGATCTCTACCAAAAGCAACGGGTCGTGAACTACGTGACGACGCTCTTCCTAACCGACATGGAAACCAACCAACGCGTGTGGTACGGCCAGCAAGAGATCAAGAAACACGTGAAGAACTAACCATGCCACTCCGTTTCCACCATACGTCCGCGTGGCTTGTCGTGGTGGCGTGCCTGTTGGGGTCGTGCAGCGGTCCAACCTATTACCAGTCTAATCTTTCATTCAACGAACAGTTCGAAACTGGCGACCTAGAGGGAGCGCTGAAGACACTCCGAGACCATCCTTCTGAGAGTTCGAGCAAGCGTGCGTTCTTATATGATGTGAACAATGGCCTGGTGCTTTCGATGCTTGGTCGGTATGACGAGAGCAACGAGTACCTGGAAAAGGGATATCTATTTGGCGAAGACTACCGCACCAACTATCTCTACGAGGCAGCGTCGTACCTCGCAAACCCTGCACTGACGCCATATCGAGGCGAGGACCACGAACACTTGATGGTGCTTTATTACAAAGCCCTCAACTATGTGAAGCAAAATAATTTCGAAGACGCGTTGGTGGAATGCAGACGTCTCAATATTCGCCTACAACAATTAAGCGACCGGTACGATTCGGAGACCAAGTACCGCGAGGATGCTTTCATACACCTCTTGATGGGAATCATCTACGATGCCGGAAAAGAGTACAACAACGCGTTTATCGCCTATCGCAATGCGTACAATATTTACAAGGGTTCGTACCAGGACCTGTTCCGGCTGGGACCTCCAGATCAACTGAAACAAGATCTATTGCGGACGGCATCGCTAGCAGGACTCACCACCGAATTGGATGGCTATAAGGAGGAATTCGGCCTTCCAGATTACAAGTACGAGGCAGACAATAGTCCGGAGCTGGTTTTCTTCTGGCACAATGGCCTCAGTCCGATCAAGGCAGAGTGGGGGATTAACTTCATCATCAATCGGCGCGACGACTGGATCTATTTTCGAAACAACGATATGCAAATGGCGTTTCCCTTCAGTTTGCGCGACTACAGCGACAACGACAAACGCAGCCTGAGTAAGATCGAAGTTGTTCGGGTCGCCTTTCCGAAGTACGTGGAGCGCCCCGTGTTCTACGACGGCGCGATACTGAAGCTCAACGATCAACAATTCCCGTTACAGAGAGTTGAAGATGTCAACGCGATCGCCTTCAAGTGTTTGCAAGAGCGCATGACGCTGGAACTCAGCAAAGCGCTCATTCGAGTTGCGCTCAAGAAGGCGATGGAATACGAAGTCCGCCAGAAAAATCAGTCCGTCGGTGCCATGATCGGTGTCCTGAACGCCCTGACGGAAAAAGCCGACACGCGGAACTGGCAGACTTTGCCCCATGAAATATTCTATGCCCGTTTGCCGTTAAAGAAAGGTATGAATAAGGTCGTGTTAAGTGTTGGCACCACAGGAAATCCTTCTGGCGGCCAATTCAATTTCGAATACCAGGCGAAGGAAGGGCAGACCCTTTTTCATACGTTTACCTCGCTTGAACACAAGTATCCCTCGTATGGATACTAGGTCCAAAAATGCGTAGATTTACCGTTTTGGTCCTGAAGCCCGTACCTCACATAGCGTTCCTACTCTTGCTGGTACTCTTGTCTCCGGTGGCGGTTCTTGCCCAGGACGACAAGGATCAACCGACCTTTCCGTTAGAGACCATTTACGCCGAACGCAAGCCCTGGGGCATTCGGAAAATCCTGAAGAATTTCAAGTTCAGCGCAAGCACAGGCTACGGTCACACCTTCTTCAGCCACAAGTTAGACGGCTACGGCATCGTGCAGCCGAAGGGCTTTCAACCGCGCGTCTACCCGCTCGCGAGTCCTGCCAATAGATACATGAACTGGGTGAACGCCGCCGTTCCGGACACGCTGTCGACCGCCTTCGACCTGTTCAAGGTGCAGTCGGATACCGCGAAACTCGGATTCAAGGGAGGCGCCTGGAACATTCCGCTCAAGGCAACCCTGCACTACGAATTCCTTGGCCGCTATCGACTGGGCGGTGGATACTCGTACGAATACATGCGGATGGGGCCGCTATCGCCCATCACGTTCAAGGATAAGATCTCCGACTTTCAACCGACACCACAGGGTGGCTTTATGCAAAAGTACTTTGGTATGCTCGGTATTTCGTTCTACCGGTTGGACAACTTCCTGTTTACAGGCGATGTGAACGTAGGCGGATACAAACCAGGGCGCAACTTCCCAAAGGCGGAAATCAAGAAAGGAGTGTACGTCAACTTTGGCGTGACCGTCGAGCACGAGTTTTCGGAATACATCAAAGCATTCATCCGTCCTTCGTTCGAAATCAAGAACTACAAGCTGAACGTGCCTTACGCCGCTGCCGCGCTGCCTCATTACATCAATGCCTTCTATGTGAATGTCGGGTTAACCTACAGTGTGCCGGAGCTCCCCAGGTGTTTCCAAGCCGACTGCCGGGCTCAGATGAACCATACACACGGCAACCGAGAATACCGAAGCCGCATGCACCGCCTCTGGAAAAAACAGAATCCGATGTATGGCGAGAACAACCCGAGCCTGCTCAAGTACAAGGGGAAAAACAAACGGAAAATGAACCCGTACTGAGGCGCCAAAAACCGCCATTTTTTAGCCGGAAAACCCTGTTTTTCCCGACCATTTTATACCGTCTTTCAGGCATTTTTTCCTACCTTGCTCCGTCATTTTCGGAGGCTCCAAAACCCCGAGACGGCGATGCAAAATCTAACAGTTCCCAACCCTCAAAACTCCCGAATCTAAGTGGCTGATAATCCAGAAAGGCAAAGCATAATCCCGATCAATATTGAAGATGAAATGCGTGGCGCATACATCGACTATTCGATGTCGGTCATCATTTCACGCGCGTTGCCTGACGTGCGCGACGGCCTCAAGCCAGTGCACCGGCGGGTACTGTTCGGGATGCAAGAGTTGGGTGTGAACTACAACAAGCCCTACAAGAAATCCGCCAGGATCGTGGGGGAAGTATTGGGTAAGTATCACCCCCATGGTGATGGATCTGTTTACGATACGATGGTACGGATGGCGCAACCGTGGTCGCTCCGGTATACGCTCGTCGATGGCCAAGGAAACTTTGGCTCGGTCGACGGCGATGGCCCCGCTGCGATGCGCTACACGGAAGCACGCTTGCGCCGAATCGCGGAAGAGCTACTATCGGATATCAATAAGGAAACCGTCGACTTTCAACCCAACTTCGACGACTCCCTGCAGGAACCAACCGTTCTGCCGGCAAAAGTTCCGAACCTGTTGATCAACGGCTCGTCCGGAATCGCCGTGGGCATGGCCACCAATATGGCACCGCACAACCTTACCGAAGTTGTGAATGGCATCATCGCCTACATCGACAACAATGACATTTCCATTCCCGAACTGATGAAGTTCGTGACCGCTCCCGATTTCCCGACCGGCGGTATCATCTACGGTTACTCGGGCGTGCAGCAAGCATATTTGACTGGGCGCGGAAAGGTGGTCATCCGCTCGAAAGCGGAAATCGTCACAACGCCAAACGGGAAAGACCAAATCATCATCACCGAGATTCCCTACATGGTGAACAAGGCGATGATGATCGAGAAGATTGCCGCTCTGATCAACGAGAAAAAGATAGAGGGAATCTCAGAAGTTCGCGACGAGTCGGACAGCGAGGTCCGAATCGTTTTTGAACTCAAGCGCGATGCGATTGCCAACATCGTGTTGAACAACCTCTACAAATACTCGCAGCTCCAGTCTTCATTCGGCGTCAACAACGTGGCCCTCGTCAAGGGACGCCCTGAGACATTGAATCTAAAGCAGTTGATTTCGCACTTTGTGGATCATCGCCACGAAGTAGTCATTCGCCGCACCAAATTTGACCTGGCAGAAGCCGAACGCCGTGCCCACATTCTGGAAGGGTACTTGATCGCGTTGGATCACTTGGACGAAGTGATCGCACTGATTCGAAATTCAGCCGATCCGGATATCGCCAAGACAGGATTGATGGAGAAATTCTTGTTGTCGGAGATCCAAGCCAAAGCGATTCTGGAGATGCGTCTCCAACGCCTTACCGGTCTGGAACGAGACAAGATCATCAACGAATACAAGGAAGTCAAAGAACTCATTGCCCGTCTCAACGAGATTCTCGCTAGCGAACCCATTCGTATGGGCATCATCAAAGACGAATTGAACGAGATGCGTGAACGCTATGGCGATAACCGTCGTACGGAAATCGTTCACAGCGACGACGACATCACCGTCGAGGACATGATCCCCAACGAAGAGATGGTCATCACCATTTCTAACCAGGGATACATAAAACGTACATCTCTTTCCGAGTACCGCACACAAGGTCGTGGTGGCATCGGCTCGAAAGGGGCATCTACCAAAGAAGACGACTTCACGGAACAACTCTTCATCGCCAAGGCGCACAACTACCTGCTGATTTTTACCGACAAGGGCCAGTGCTTCTGGATGAAAGCCTACGAGATTCCGGAGGGAACGAAGACGTCGAAAGGGCGTGCCGTCCAAAACTTGATCAACATTCAACCCGGCGACGCGGTGCGGGCGGTGCTGAACGTACAGGGATTGGAAGAAGAGGAGTACATCAACAACAACTTCGTGATCCTGTGCACCGAACAGGGTGTGATCAAGAAGACTTCGCTCGAAGCTTATTCACGGCCTCGCGCGAACGGAATCACTGCCATCACCGTACACGAAGGCGACCGTCTTTTGGAAGTAGCCCTTACCAACGGCAGCAGCCATATCGTGATCGCGAAGAGCGAAGGCAAGGCAGTACATTTCAACGAAAGCGACGTACGCCCGATGGGCCGAACGGCTGCCGGTGTACGCGGTGTTACCCTAGAGTCGGACCAAGACAAGGTCATCGGCATGGTCTGCATCAAGTCGGCCGAAACCAACTTGCTCGTGGTCTCCGAAAAAGGCTATGGAAAGCGGTCGGACATGGGAGACTACCGGATCACCCGCCGCGGGGGCAAAGGAGTGAAGACCATCAACGTGACCGAAAAAACTGGCAAGCTTGTTGCCATCAAGGAAGTCACAGACAAGGACGATCTCATGATCATCAACAAATCGGGCATCAGCATCCGGATCAACGTGTCGGAGCTTCGAATTATGGGCAGAGCCACGCAAGGCGTACGCCTGATCAAGCTCAACGAAGACGATTCCATTTCATCCGTCGCCAAAATTGAAAAGATGGCGGACGCGGAGCCCACGAGTGAAGAATAAACCCTATTTTTGCGCTGATTTACATAAACTCTAACCTAAAATGAAACGATTAATAGTATTGCTGCTCATTCTCGGGCCCGTTGCGGTGATGGCCCAGAAAGAGGTGAAGCCGAGCGTACTGAAAGCTGAAAAAGCGTTGAAGGAACGCAAGCTCGACGAAGCCAAGGCGATCATCGATGCCACCGTGGAAAGCCAGGAATTCATGGTGAACAAGAAAGGTGAACCTTCGAAGCAGGCCGCAAAAGCTTGGTTCTTGAAAGGCGTCATCTACGCGGCAATCGACACGACCAAGAATGAAAAGTGGAAAAGCCTAGACTCAGATCCATTCCCCAAAGCGAAAGAAGCGTTCGATAAATCGGCTGAAATCGACAAAGGCGAATCCAAAGGATTTATCCTTAACGAACTCGGTCTCCCGATGCCCAATGACGACATCAAACGCGCCATCGCCCAGCAGTATATCAACAAGTCAATCACCGCTTACCAGGACGAAAAAGATCCTAAGAAAGCGCTGAAGTACGCCGAAGAAACATTGTACTTCATACCCGGTGACACATCCATTCTTCTTTATGCCGGCGCCTACTTTGCTCCGCCCGCAGAAGAGAACGAAAAGGCCCTCGCGTTGATGAAACAATACATCGAAAAAGGTGGGAAGTCGCCCGACGCGTTCATCATGATGTTCGGTATCTACCGCGACAAGATGAAGGATATGGATGGCGCTTTGAAAGTTGCGCAAGATGCGATGAAGCGCTTCCCCAATAACACAGAATTCCCCAAGTACGAACTAGACGTTTACATCAAGACCAACCGTCTCCCAGAAGCAAAGGTGGCCATGGAGAAGCAAGCACTTGCCGATCCTAGCGACAAAGAATCGCGCTACTACCTGGGTGTGATCTGCTACGAACTCAAGCAATACGGCGAGTCTCGCAAGTGGTACGATGAAGCGTTGAAAATCGACCCGAAATACTTCGACGCTCACTTGGCTGTAGCTGAATTGGTTTACTTGGATGCTAAACAAGTGAAGCAGCAAATGAACCAACTCGGTATCACCAAGGAAGACCAAAAGAAACGTCTCGACCTAGACAAAGTGTATGTAGACAAACTGAAAATCGCGTTGCCTTACTTTGAGAACTGCGAAAAGATGAGCCCCGACGAGCCCAAAGTGCTCGACAACTTGCTCGCGATCTACACCGACTTAGGTGTGGATGCCCAGATCGCCCGCATCGAAAAGAAGATGAAGGCACTCGGCTTGCTCGACTAACCTAGCGAAGTAACCCATTTCGAAAGCCGTCCTGTACTATCGGGGCGGCTTTCTTTTTTTCCCACGAGCTATCCAGTTTTCCACTAATTTCAGGGCGATGAAATTCTGGAAATTCCTCTGCGTGCTGGCCTTGCTTGGTGGCTGCCAGTCGAAACCTACCTATCAAAAGACCAATGATGGCGTCTTGGTGCACGTCGCTGCGAAAGGCGTCGATCGCCTACGCCTGCAAGTGGTCGATGACGACATCATCCGGGTCGTGGCAATACCCGCGGGGTCAAACGATTCCATCTCCAACGCCAGCATGATGGTCGTTCCCTATTCGCCAAGTACACCTTTCGAGGTGGTGGAAACAGCATCGGGCATCGATGTGAAGACCACCCAGGTGATCGCCAGCGTTTCATTTCCCGATGGGCACGTCACGTTCAAAGACACGACCGGGCAAGTCATCTTGGCAGAAAGCCAACAGGGGAGAAGCCTCGAACCCTTTGCGTTGGAGGGAACGCAAGCCTATCACGTTAGACAAGTTTTTGAATCACCCGACGACGAAGCGTTTTATGGATTGGGTGGCCACCAAAATGGGCAGATCAACTATAAGGGTGAAGACGTCGAGATGGCACAACACAACATCGTCGACGTCGTGCCATTCTTGTATTCGAACAAAAACTATGGCATCCTCTGGGACAACTACTCCATCAGCAAGTTTGGCGATCCACGCGATTATCAACCGCTCTCATCACTGAAACTCTATTCCAGAGATGGACGCGAGGGCGGACTAACGGCCGACTACTACGTCGAAGACAAGGTCGTGCTGTCCAAATTACAAAACGACATCGCCGTTGAATTCTTGGAGACACCGGCTTACGACACGTTCCCCACCGACGTATCCCGCAAAGGAAAAGTGATATGGGAAGGGTCTATCGAATCAGATCACGCTGGCGCCCATAAATTCCTGGTCTACGCCTCGAACTATTTCAAGGTGTGGATCGATGGTAAACTGATCTTGGACAAGTGGCGACAGAACTGGAACCCTTGGACAAATAAATTCAACGTCGACATGAAAGCCGGGGAGAAGCATTCAATCAAGATCGAGTGGATGCCCGACGGCGGGTACATGGCAGTCAAGCATTTGGATCCTCTCCCAGAAAAGGAGCAACAACAACTCTCACTTTGGTCTGAGGTGGGGGACCGCCTCGACTATTTCTTCATTAAGGGAAGCAACGCCGATGAAGTGATCGCCGGCTATCGGCAACTGACTGGCAAAGCGCCCATTCCACCTAAGTGGGCATTTGGATTCTGGCAAAGTCGCGAGCGCTATCGGAACCAGAAAGACCTGCTCGATGTCGTGAAGGAATATCGGAAGAGAAAAATCCCCCTCGATAACATCGTTTTGGATTGGCAGTACTGGAAGGATCCGGACTGGGGTACTCACACGTTTGATGCCGACCGATTCCCCGACCCCAAAGGTATGGTGGCAGAGTTACATCAAAAACTACATGCCAACATCATGATATCCGTGTGGCCAAAGTTCAACTTGGGGACACCAGCCTACGACGAGATGAATGCCAAAGGATTTCTGTTCAAGCGGAACATCGAGAAGGGGAGGAAGGACTGGGTCGGTGTCGGCTATCAGAATACTTTCTACGACCCATTCAACGCCGAAGCAGGTCAACTTTTTTGGAAACGAATTGATGAACGTCTCAATTCCATCGGTATTGATGGTTGGTGGCTCGATGCAACCGAACCCGATATGCATTCCAACCTGTCGATTGAAGAACGAAAGCTGAACATGACCCCGACTGCGATTGGGCCCGGAGCGAAATACTTCAATGCCTACTCGTTGGCGAACTCGAAAAACTTATACGAAGGGCAACGTCAATCCAATCCGGATAAACGTGTGTTCATCTTGACGCGCTCAGCGTATGCCGGCCAACAACGGTACGCGGCAGTAACGTGGAGCGGAGACATCGTATCGCGGTGGAGCGATTTCCAAGACCAACTTGCCACCGGAATCAACTTCTGCCTCTCCGGTATTCCCTATTGGACGATGGACATCGGCGGGTTCGCGGTGGAAAGGCGATACGAAAAAGCTACGGGCGAAACACTCGACGAGTGGCGCGAACTAAATACGCGTTGGTTTCAATTCGGCGCCTTTTGCCCGATCTTCCGTTCGCACGGGCAGTATCCTTTCAGGGAGATCTACAACGTCGCCGATGCGGGTAGCGTGCAATATGAGTCGATGTTGTATTACGATAAACTCCGCTACACGCTGATGCCTTACATCTATACGCTTGGCGGCCAAGCATATTTCGACGACCAAACAATCATGCGCGGCCTCGTCATGGACTTCAATCACGATCCGAAGGTGCTCGACGTCGCCGATCAATACATGTTTGGTCCCGCGTTCTTGGTCAACCCAGTCACGCAGTACAAAGCGCGCGAGCGACAAGTATATTTGCCGACACAAGCAGGTTGGTACAACTGGTACGACAACAAGTTCTTCGAAGGAGGACAAACGCTGACCGTCTCAGCACCACTCGAACAAATGCCGTTGTTTGTAAAGGCCGGCTCCATCGTCCCAACCGGTCCCGACATCCAGTATAGCACCGAGCGTTCGGACCCTATCACCTTGCGTGTGTACGAAGGGGCAGACGGGACGTTTAGCATCTATGAAGATGAAGGGTTAAACTACAACTACGAGAAAGATGCGTTCTCGATCATCCCGTTGTCGTACGACCAAAATGCACACGCCCTAACCATCGGTCGTCGTTTTGGTGCTTTCGAGGGCATGCAAGAGTCGCGGACTTTCAGCGTCTTGTGGGTTTCGCCCGAAGGTGTGGTTGTAGACCCGAAACCCCACGTCTACCAGGGCGAAGTGCTCGTCGTCACAAAGCCCGGAAAATAGGATTCCGCCCTAACAGTCATTAGTAAGTGCATTGTTAAAATTCTACTATTTCCATAGATTAAATTGGTTTGTGAACAAGTGAGCCATATATTAGCGACATGATCAGGAAGGCTACCGTTGGCGCATCGTCTCATCCATGTTGCATGTGGTGGCCACAGGCTCTGCGTTGAGTGACGGGTCGTCCCAGCGATTGAGGTAGAGCCTTACTGTCATGCAGCAAGGCTCTTTGATTTTTAAATAGGCTCAAATACCGATACAACAGATGGAAAGCTTCAGAACAGAACTCGAGAACATTGAAAACCCGGTGGTGGCGCAAGACATCATTGACCTTGAGCGGAAGATTCGGTTGTTCCGCGAGGGAAAAATCGATGACGACAAGTTTCGCAGCTTGCGCCTCGCGCGGGGGATCTATGGGCAGAGACAGGCGGGTGTTCAAATGATTCGCATCAAGCTACCGTTTGGTCGAATCACTACGCAGCAAATCCGGCGCATTGCCAATATCTCTGATGAGTATGCCAGCAGCAATTTGCACGCGACGACACGTCAGGACATTCAGATTCATTTTGTGAGTTTGGACAAGACACCTGAACTGTGGGCCAAGCTCGAACAGGACAGCATCACCACCCGTGAAGCTTGTGGAAATACCGTTCGGAACATTACGGCTTCGGCTACCGCTGGCATCGATCCGAATGAACTGTTCGATGTCTCTCCTTATGCCTATGAGATGTTCAACTATTTCTTACGCAATCCAATTTGCCAAGAAATGGGTCGGAAGATCAAGATTGCCTTTTCCAATAACGAGTCCGACACGGCATACACTTTCATTCACGACCTCGGTTTCATCCCAAAGATCCGCGAGGGAAAACGTGGGTTCAAAGTGTTGGTCGGTGGGGGACTCGGTGCCACGCCATTTCTCGCGCACGTGGCGTACGAGTTCCTAGCGGAAGAAAAGATCATACCCTTTTCTGAAAGTGTCCTGCGCGTATTTGATCGCTACGGTGAACGCACGCGTCGGATGAAGGCAAGGCTTAAATTCTTGATCGACGAAATAGGTTTCCCTCAATTCATGGCGTTGGTCGAAGAAGAAAACTTGGCCATCAAGAACCAAGAGTACAAGGTCAACGAAGACGTCCTTCCTGATCCCGAGCTCCCCGAATATCTCCCCACGTACGAACTGGCGTTGCCGAATGAAACGAAGTATCTACGTTGGCACAAGAGCAACGTGATGGAACAAAAGCAAGAGGGCTTCTTTGCCGTGTTCGTAAAACTACCGCTCGGCAACTTGTCTTCGGATAAAGCACGACAATTTGCCGACATCGTCGATACGTACGCGAGCAGCGAGCTACGTATTACCATCAACCAGGGCTACTTGATACGTTTTGTTCGCCCGGAAGCGCTGCGTCACCTGTTTCATGCACTCGACCAGATTGGCTTGGCAGAACCTGGTTTTGATAGTGTAGCCGACGTAACGGCATGTCCTGGTACTGAATCTTGTAACCTGGGAATTTCATCGAGCACAGGTATCGCCCTTGCGCTCGAAAAGGTGCTCGAAGATGAATACCCTGATTTGATCTACAACTCCGACATCAAGATAAAGATTAGCGGTTGCCCCAACTCTTGCGGTCAGCATGGATTGGCCAGTATTGGATTTTACGGCAGCACCATTAAGGATAAATCTGGAAACATCCTCCCGGCACTCGTCGTGCTGTTAGGGGGTGCGCGACTGCGCGATGGGTCGGGATTAATATCTGACAAGCTCATCAAGATACCCAGCAAGCGTGGACCCGATTCGCTTCGGATCTTGCTCAACGACTATGAAGCAAATGCCGCGGAAGGGGAGTACTACCACGATTACTTTCAGCGCATGGGAAGGAATCACTTCTACGCGTTGTTAAAACCCCTCGCCGAGTTGAGCACGCTCACGCAAGAGGATTACCTCGATTGGGGCGAAGAGCACAAATTCAGTCTAAAGACAGCGGTAGGCGAGTGCGCAGGTGTCATTATTGACCTTGTGGCCACACTCTTTCACGACTCGCAAGAAAAGCTGGAGTGGAGTCAAAATGCATTGACCAATGGGTTGTATGCGGATTCGATTTACCATAGCTACAGTGCGTTCATCAACACGGCAAAAGCGCTTTTGCTCACACAAGATGTGAAGCCTTCCACGCAACACCAGGTGATGGTGGAATTCCAAAAGCACTTCATCGATACCAAGATCATTGAGGGCATTTCGAATTTTCGAGAGCACGTATTGCGAATCAATAAACAAGAGCCCAGCCTCGAGTTCGCGAAGGTGTTTCAGTCCGACTCGAGCGATTTTCTCGCTCAAGCATTTGAATGGAGGAAGGGTAACAAAGTGGCCATCGCATGACAATCACCCGCGTGAAAACATTTCACAATAGAAACACCCAACCGGCGCTGACGCTCGTTGGGGCAGGTCCGGGCGATCCTGAACTACTCACGATCAAGGCATTGAAAGCGATCCAATCTGCCGACGTGATCTTGTACGATGCATTGGTGACAGATGAGATTCTTGATCTTATCCCTAGAACTACTTTGGCGCTCAGCGTGGGAAAACGGGCCGGCGCACACTCGATACCACAAGAAGACATCAACAAGATTATTGTCGAAAAAGCCTACCAGCATGGTCATGTGGTCCGTCTGAAAGGAGGCGATCCATTCGTTTTCGGTCGTGGCTACGAGGAGATGATTTACGCCGCCGAGTTTGGGATTAAGGTCAGCGTTATTCCAGGGATATCCAGCTCAGTTGGAGTTCCCGCACAATCGCTCATTCCAGTTACGGCACGTGGCTACGCAGAAAGTTTTTTCGTGGTCACGGGCACCACCCAAGCGGGCGTCCTGTCGGAGGATATTCATTGGGCTGCACAATCCACTGCGACTGTCGTTGTATTAATGGGGCTGGGGCATATCGAAGAGATGATGGAGATTTTCAAATCTCATGGTAAATCGGACACGCCGGTGGCGGTGATTTCGAATGGTACTACGCGGCAGTCACGAACATACACCGGCACCGTCGAAACAATCGCTGCGCTTATCCGCGAAGCGAAGGTGCAACCGCCAGCCGTCATTGTCGTTGGGCGCGTGGTGGAGTGCGCCGATGCGCTCGAGCGCGCGTATGCCGGATTTACCCACACGCCTGCACGCGAACAGTGAACACGCTCTTTCCCATATTCCTGAAACTTGAATCGATCCGCACCCTGATCGTCGGAGGCGGGAACGTCGGTTTGGAAAAACTGTCTTCGATTCTCAAGAATTGCCCCGATGCACGCGTCACGGTCGTCGCGAGGACCGTCCATCCTGATCTGCGTTCTTTGGTCCGTCGACACCAACAGGTTGTATTGGAAGAAAGAAACTTTCGTATGTGGGACTTATGGTCGACCGATCTCCTGCTGCTCGCCACGGAAAATAGGGCTACGAACGAAAACATCTTAAAGTATGCGAAGGCACGTGGCCTTCTCGTGAACGTGGCCGACACGCCCGACTGCTGCGACTTTTACTTGGGTTCCGTCGTGACCAAAGGAGATCTAAAAATTGGTATTTCGACAAACGGAAAGTCGCCGACATTTGCCAAGCGTTTCCGCGAGTTCCTGGAAGAAATGGTCCCCGACGACACGCAGCAGGTACTGGACAACATGAACCACATCCGCGAACACGTGAAAGGAGACTTTCAGGAAAAAGTCCGCGTCCTCAATGAAGTGACCACGTCGTGGTTGAAGAGCCGCGGGTAGACATTAGTGCGACACTGCTTCGATCTCGCTGTGAACAACCGTCTTGACAAACGTTCTTCCCACGAGTAAAACCGTACATGCCAACACCGAACATACGAGCATAGCGATCGCCATCGGCATACTGGAAGTGGATGATGCAATGCTGACGATGAAGCTTGCTAATGCGCCGAACCCCAATTGTAAGGCACCCATCAACGAAGACGCTGTGCCTGCATTGTGCGAAAATGGCGCCAGCACCAACGCCGACGAGTTGGGCAAAATGATTCCCACCGTCGTTAAGTACAAAAACAGTGGGATCGTCTCCGCGTAGAAGGACTGCCAACCGGCCACGCCAATGACGGTGAGGACAGCACTCAAGACAAGTTGTGCGGGTATGAACCACCCTACGAGTTGTTCACTGGTAAAGCGCCGCAGCAGCAAACGGTTTGATTGGCTAGTTGCGATCATTCCGCCCACTAAAATCGCGAACAGGATGCTATACTCTTTCTCGCTCAGCCCGTACAATTTCATGTAAAGAAAAGGCGACGTGGAAACAAAAACGAATAGCCCGCTGAAGGCGATCCCACCTGCCATCGCGTAGGTGAAGAATTGCGGGTGACGCATCACTTCTGAAAAGCTTTTCACGATATCTTTTGGTGCCAGCGAGAACGTAGGGTCGCCGGCGTGACTCTCCGGGAGCGAGAAAAACACCAATATTAAGATGAGGATGGTGACGATGATCAGGATGATGAATACCGACTGCCAGCCCCAGGCGATGCTGGCAAAACCACCCACCGAAGGTGCTACTACTGGTGATGCACTGATGACCAGCATCAAGGACGAAAAAACCTTCGCAGTATCCTTAACGGGGAATAAGTCGCGGACCATGGCGAAGGCTGCCACGCTTGCCGCGCAGCCACCTACGGCTTGTATGAAACGATACGCGATGAGCTCGTTGATATTCGAAGCGGTGATGCACGCGATGCTTGCGACCAGGTAAACCGCCAACCCAACATACAAAGGCTTTTTCCTACCGTAACGATCGAGCAAGGGACCGTACAGGAGCTGACCCGCCGCCATCCCCACGAAATAGCTCGCCATCGACAGCGCTACTTCCGAGATGGTCGTTCCGAACTCGTTTGCTATGATCTGAAACGCGGGCAAATACATATCGATCGAAAAGGGTCCGACTGCGACCATCAATCCGAGGATAACCACCAGGAACGTGTTCTTATTTTGGCTCATTGGGCGGCAAAAATAGTTGAATATTTGTCAAATCCGATTGAGCTCCGAACAGCCGAAAGCGTCTACACATTCACCATTGAGGTATATAAATGCGACGGCCAGGTCGAGATCAAGGACATCGCTTTCATACTTTTGGCGTTCACATTCCAAACAATACCCCGATGGAAAGAAAAGAGTTTCTCAAGAAGCTAGGCTTGAGTATGATGGTTGCACCCATGTTGTCTTGTTCCAAAGACGACGACCCGTCTACCAGCTCCGGCACCTGCACCGCGACTCCCTCCGAAACAGAGGGGCCATTCCCAACCAAGTCTCCTTCTACGTTGGTGTTGACCGACATCCGTTCCGATAGGACCGGCGTGCCGATGACGATAACCATCAATATACAGAGTAAGGCAAACTCGTGTGCGGCACTCGCCGGAGCGTTCGTCGACATCTGGCATTGCGACAAGGAAGGTGCCTACTCCGAATATGGTGGCACGGGCATGCAAAGCGTCAATTACACTTCCGTTCACTTTCTAAGGGGTCGCCAAACCACCAACGCCAATGGCCAAGTGGGTTTCACCACAATTTTCCCGGGTTGGTATTCTGGACGTGCTCCCCATATCCACGTGCATATCTATAACTCGAGTGGTCAATCGCTCTTGGTAACTCAAATTGCGTTTCCCAAAACAGCGTGCGATACCGTGTACACGACATCTTCTCTCTATTCGGCGCGGGGCAAACAAGACACGACCAACGAAACCGACAACGTGTTCTCCGACGGTTTCACGGCTGAGTTAGCAACGGTGGAAGGTAGCGTGGACGCTGGCTATGCATTAACCCACACGATCGTGGTGTAACCCAAGAGCGAGGAACGAACTGGCAAACCCAAATTCCGTACCTTGCTACATGCAATTTCATAAGTTGGCGTTGATCACTTGTTGGGTGATCGCCTCTCTCACTTGCTGGTCGCAAACAGCAAAAGGTAAGCTGTTCATCATTGGAGGGGGGAGCCGCCCCGACGCCATGATCCAGCGGCTGATCCAAGAGTCGGGGCTCGATAAAGGTGGCTATGGAATTGTGTTACCTATGTCCAGCGCCGACCAAGACTCGTCTGTCTACTACGCAACACGTCCATTTGTCAAACTCGGCATCGGCTCCTTACGAGGTATCTTATTCAAGAGCCCTGGACAAGCTACCCAAGCAATGGCGGATTCTATTCGTAAGGCGAAACTCATTTACATTACGGGCGGTGACCAAACTCGGTTCATGACGATAGTTGGCGGAACGGTCGTAGAGCAAGCAATTATTGATGCATACCGCGCCGGTGCCACCGTTGCTGGTACCAGTGCGGGTGCTGCCGTCATGAGTAAGAAAATGATTACTGGTAACCAGAAGAAATACCCAGAATACACGTCGACCTTCTCAACGATCGAGGAGAATAACTTGGAGATCACCCAAGGGCTTGGGCTAATCGAAGAGGTCATCGTCGATCAGCATTTCTTAATCCGAAGTAGACACAACCGACTCATTACGGCCGTGATTGAAAATAGCGAGTGCACTGGTATTGGCATCGATGAATCAACAGCGATCCTGGTCATCGGTAAGGGTATAGAAGTGGTGGGCGACTCGCAGGTGCTTGTGTATCATAATCCATCCAAAAGTAAACGCATGAAAGGAGGGAAGCTCGCCGCGAGCGGTCTTACCTTGAATGTATTCCTGCCTGGTGATCGATTTAGCCTGCCACCGAAAACTAATTAATTTAGTATTTGCTAAATAATTTAGCTTCAATATATTTGGAACCTAGTGGGGTTCCATGGAATTAGCTAAAAAACAGATAATCAGTGACTTAAGAAACAGCATCTGTCGCTTGGAAGGCTACGTTCCTTCGAACAATCCATTGCTAGATGCCGCACTAGGTCCCATCTCTGGGGCATTCCCAAACGGCGTTTTTCCGCTGGGGAGCATTCATGAATTCATTACCCATTCTGTCGAATCCATCGCAGCGACTACAGGCTTTATTGCGGCGGTTCATTCGAAAGCCATTGCCCCATCGGCTACCACCATCTGGATCACGCGGAAGCGCGTATTTCCACCATCGCTGATTGCGTATGGGCTCTTACCTGAACGATTCATTTTTATTCACACCAAGAATGACCAAGACACGCTTTGGACATTGGATGAGGCGCTGAGGTGTCCTTCTATTCCTGCCGTGATTGCAGAGGTTCCCCATTTAGATTTTCAGACGTCACGTCGTCTTCAACTTGCAGTAGAGAGTAGCCGCGCGACGGGGTTCGTGATTCGACATACTAAAGGAGCCCCCACCACCACCGCTTCATTGGCACGTTGGATGGTGACGCCATCGCCCAGTGAGGGAATCGATGAGCTACCTGGTATCGGTTGGCCAAAATGGAAAGTAGAATTGTTGAGGGTAAGAAATGGAAAGACGGGCAAATGGTGGGTGCAATGGAACCAAGGTAGATTGATCCATTCTTCAGAGTCGGAACCTATCGAGTGGTTGGAGCGAAAGGTTGGTTGAATCATGGGGAGATTTTTATCCATATGGTTCCGTTATCTGACGACGGATTGGTTCTCGCTTCGAAAGCCGGAATTAAAGCGAAGCCCATTTGTTCTTAGGACGCCTGTCCATGGGAAGATGGTTGTGACTTCGGCGAACGCCAATGCACTCGCGCAAGGGGTGATCGTCGGGATGCCCTTGGCGGATGCGCGAGCGATTGTTCCTGGTATTCAAGTTCAAGACGATCCCCACGATCTACCTGGTAAACTACTCCGCAAGCTGGCTGTATGGTCGATTAGATTTTCGCCCGTGGTTGCGGTAGATCTACCCAATGGCCTATTGATAGACGCGACCGGTTGTTCACACCTCTGGGGCGGTGAAGAAAGATATGTTCAGTTTATCTCGAAAAAACTATCCGAGCGAGGTTATGATGTGCGGTTGTCGATGGCCGATACAATTGGTGTAGCCTGGGCAGTAGCTCGCTATGGAAAGGCGGGCGTGGTAGCACCGGGGCGAGACCTGCAAGCTATTCTTTCACTTCCACCCGAATCCCTGAGAATTGACCCAGAGGTGGCTGGCCGACTTCATAAGCTAGGGCTTCATAAGTTGAGCGACTTCCTTTCCATGCCTCGACATTCATTGCGCAGGCGGTTTGGACCCGATTTTATACAACTGATAGAGCAAGCACTTGGCCAGCAGCTAGAAATACTGGAACCTGTTATTCCTACGGAGCCCTTTGAAGTGAGGGTCCCGAGCATGGAGCCTATCGTGACAGGTCCAGGTATACAGATAGCTCTAGAGAAGTTGGTTCATGAGCTCTGCGAGTTACTCAGTAAGTCGCAGGTAGGTTTGCGCAAAGCCATATTTAAATGCTTCCGCGTGGATGGAAACATACAAGAGCTGACCATTGGAACGAGTAGACCTACGCATCATGCCAAGCATATTCTCAAATTGTTTGAATCCAAGTTGGAGCAAGTAGAACCTGGGCTTGGATTGGACTTGTTCGTGTTGTGTGCCCCTGTGGTGGAAGAACATGTGCCACAACAAGAAGAGATGTGGAATGACCGTCAACATATTGATGAAGCCGGTGTCTCAGAACTGGTCGATCGATTGGCTACGCGATTAGGGTCGGGTGCTATACAGAAGTATTTGCCAGCCGAGCACTATTGGCCCGAGCGATCGTATACGGTGGCGACTTCGCTTTCAGATAAACCATCCGTTGAGTGGAGGGGCAAGTCACGCCCCTTGTACCTGTTTACGCAACCAGAGCGGATCGAAGTAACGGCGCCCATTCCAGATTATCCACCCATGTTGTTTCGCTACCGAGGTCAGATTCACAAAATATCCAAGGCTGACGGACCTGAGCGTATTGAACAGGAGTGGTGGCTGCAACAGGGCCAGCATCGAGACTATTACCACGTGGAAGATGAAGAAGGCAATCGCTATTGGCTCTTTCGCTTGGGACATTATCATGACAAAAGTTATCAGTGGTTTTTGCATGGAATTTTTGGTTGAAGGGAATGGTATACTCAGAATTACAAACGACGACCAATTTTAGTTTCTTGAGAGGTGCTTCGCATCCTGAAGAGATGGTGGAAGAAGCTGGCCGTTTGGGATACGCGAGCATTGCGATTACCGATCGCAATACATTTGCAGGAGTAGTGCGTGCGCACGTAGCCGCCAAGAAGGTGGGTATCCGTCTTCTGCCGGCATGTCGGCTTGACCTAGAAGATGGACCATCGCTGTTGGCGTACCCCACCGATTTGCAGGCGTATGGAAAGTTGTCGGCATTGATCACGTTGGGAAACCTCCGAACTGAAAAGGGCTCGTGTCGATTATTGAAAAAAGATGTGTACGATTATTCGTCTGGATCGCTATTCATCGCTGTACCACCCGACGATCTGGGTGGCGATTATGACTTTCATCCGAGCTTCAAAGAAAACCTAGCAGAGTACCGCGAAGGCTTGGGGCCCAAGCTTTTCCTGACCTCCAGTCGTTTGTATGCGGGTCAAGATGCCAAGCGGTTGTTTCGAATTTCTCAGCTATCGAAGCACTTCGGGGTGCCGATGGTGGCCACCAATGATGTTCACTACCATCATTTCGATCGACGCGAATTGCAAGATATCGTGACTTGTGCGCGTGAGAAGTGCACCATCTTCAATGCTGGGTTCAGGTTGCACGCCAATGCCGAGCGGTACCTGAAGCCGGTGGATGAAATGCTTCGACTTTTCCGTCAATATCCCCAGGCGATAGAGAACGCTCAGTTGATTTCTGATGCCTGTCATTTTTCGTTGAACCAGCTTAAGTACCAATATCCCAAAGAAATTACTTCCGATGGAAGAACCCCACAGGAAGAACTGATTCACCTTTCCTGGCAGGGAGCCCATGAGATTTATCGTGGGCAAATCCCCGACAAGGTGAGAAAGACCATTGAGTATGAATTGAATTTCATTCAAGAGATGAACTATGCCGAGTATTTCCTGACGGTATACGATATTGTCAAGTTTGCCAGGGCACGCGGTATTCTCTGCCAAGGTCGGGGTTCTGCTGCCAATTCCACCGTGTGCTATTGTCTCGGAATTACTTCCGTCGATCCATCCAAGTTTGAGCTCCTTTTCGAACGCTTCATTTCTTCGGCGAGAAATGAGCCACCGGATATCGATGTCGACTTCGAGCACGAACGCCGAGAAGAAGTGATGCAATATATCTTTCAAAAGTATGGACGCGATCGTGCCGCGATAGTAGCCACGGTCACGCAACAGCACCACAAGGGAGCAATCCGAGATGTTGGAAAGGCCATGGGGCTCTCTGTCGACACCATCGCCAGGCTGTCTGGTTTAATCTGGCATTTTGCGGATGATGGCTTCGACCGGGAACGAATCATTGGACAAGGACTCAATCCAGATGACCCAACGATTTCGAAGGTGCTGAACTTGACGCATCAACTCATGGGCTTCCCGCGGCAATTGGGTCAACACACGGGTGGGTTTGTGATCACGCAGGGGAAGCTCACAGATCTATGTCCCATCTTGAATGCAAGGATGGTGGACCGCACGTGCATCGAATGGAATAAAGACGACATCGACGCACTTGGGTTCATGAAAATAGACGTGCTGGCATTGGGTATGTTGACTTGCATCCGAAAGGCATTTACGTTGGCTAAAGAGAAGTATGAATTGGATCTCACGTTGGCGAACATTCCGCAAGACGACCCTGCCGTGTACCACATGGTTAGTCATGCCGACACGATCGGTGTGTTTCAGATAGAAAGTAGGGCGCAGCAATCGATGCTTCCAAGACTTCGGCCGAACTGTTTCTATGATTTGGTGATTGAGGTGGCCATCGTTCGACCAGGACCAATCCAAGGAGATATGGTGCATCCCTATTTGCGAAGACGAAATGGGGAAGAGCCGGTCGTTTATCCGTCGAAAGAACTGGAGGAGATATTGGGGCGAACACTCGGGGTTCCCTTGTTCCAGGAGCAAGCGATGAAGATCGCCATCGTGGCGGCGGGCTTCACACCAGCAGAAGCAGACGAGCTGAGAAGGAGTATGGCCACGTTCAAAGCCAAGGGCATGGTCTCGCACTTTCAGAACAAACTAATCAATGGCATGCTCAAGAACGGTTATACGTTGGACTATGCCCAGCGGGTATTCCGACAGTTGGAAGGATTCGGCAGTTATGGTTTCCCAGAAAGCCACGCCGTGAGCTTTGCCCTGCTTGTCTATGTGTCGTGCTGGCTTAAATGTTATTATCCCGAAGTATTTGCGTGTGCCCTGTTGAATAGTTTGCCCATGGGCTTCTACCAACCTGCACAGATTGTGATTGATGCCCGCAATCACGGTGTCGATGTCCGTCCTGTTGATGTGAACCTTTCTAACTGGGACAATACACTGGAAGAAAAGACAGGAAAGTACTTTGCCATTCGATTGGGCTTTCGACATGTAAAAGGCCTAAGGCAGGAAGACATCGCGATCTTGTTGCAACATCGCCATTCTGGGTATCGACATGTGGATGAATTGCGTGATGTGGGTGTGCCAGAATCCACATTGGAAAAGCTTGCCGACGCGGATGCATTTAGAAGTGTATCATTAGATCGTCGAAAAGCTTTATGGGAAGTGTCGACGCAAGATCACGAGAAAGCGTTGTTCCAAGGGCAAGCGAAAAATATAGGTGAAGAAAAGATTCAATTGCCGGAGATGCCTTTGTCGGAACATGTTGTCCACGACTACTTATCCACATCGCTTTCCCTGAAGGCACATCCCGTCAGTTTTTTGCGCGGACAACTTGAACAACTGAGGGTGGTGACGGCTTCCCAACTAACATCCATACAAAATGGAAGCAAGGTGAAGGTGGCTGGACTTATCCTCGTTCGTCAGCGACCGGGTACGGCAAGCGGTGTCTGCTTCATTACCTTGGAGGACGAGACCGGAACATCCAACCTAGTTGTATGGGGAAAACTCTTCGATCAATATCGAAAGGAAATTGTTCAATCGCGACTTTTGATGGTGGAAGGAAAATTGCAAAAGGAGGGACAGGTGATTCATGTGATTGTCGAGAAATGCATCGATCTCACGCGCCTCCTGCGCAGTCTAACGACAAGCCATGAAGACAGTCCCCTCACTGCTATGTCACGATCCGATGAAACTACAGCACCACCGCCAGATCCGAGGGCTCCGGGTGTTCAAGGAAATATCTTTCCAGGGGGCCGAAATTTTCATTGATCACTCTGCCCGTAGACTCTTCACGGGGTCTGTTAACGCGGCCCGCCAGGATTCATAGGTGACCGTCAAGAGACTAATGCCAATTGCTATCGATCCAGCCAATGGAATCAACCACCAATTGAACGTGGTGTGATACGCGAAGCCTTGCAGCCATTGCACCATCGCATACCAAGCAATCGGTGCGGCGAGTAATACTGAAACCAATACAGGCAGGACAAACTTCCTGTTCAACAATAGGATGATCTGTTGAATGTTTGCTCCCATGGCTTTCCGGATACCGATCTCTCGCGTCCTCTGTTCTGCAATGAATGCGGAGAGTCCATACAGTCCTAGACACGAAATCAGAATGGCAAGAGAGGCAAATAGGGTGAACAGCTTACCAACTTGCTGCTCACTCTTGTAAAGATTAGCGAGGTCTTGGTCCACAAATCCATAACTAAATGGGAACGCCGGGGACAGTTGTTTCCAAGCGGATTCCAACGCCTCTATTGCAACTTTCATTTCGGCAGGGTTTGTCTTAAGCGTAATTGTGCCGCCCCAGGTATTGCAACTCATGATCATCGGCTCGATAGCTTGTTGAAGTGGTTTAAAGTTGAAGTCTTTGACCACGCCGACGATGGTACCGTGGTAATCGCTTCGATGAATGGTTTGACCAATAGCGGATTCGGGCGTAAAGCCCATGAGTGACACCGCGGTTTCATTGACAATAAAATTTGTGGAATCTCCAATCATATGATGTCGGAAGTTGCGTCCCGACAGCATCGTCATACTGTATGTGGGAATAAAGTTCTCATCAATACGCAACTCGGCGAAGATGACTTGCTTATTGGGATCTTTACCCGGCCACGATACATCATTTTCTCCCGACGCGAGGTTGGTTGGCAAACCGCTTGAAATGCTGGCCGACGCAGTTGCTGCGTTGGATGCTAACACGGAATGCCATTGATCAATGTGCTCTTCCACACCGCCACGAATCTGGAGATGGATAAGGTTATCCTTGTTGTAGCCAAGATTCTTTTCTTGGATGAATCCGAGTTGGCTTGAGACCACTCCCGTGCCGATGATTAGTACAATAGCGATGGTGAATTGTGCCACCACAAGCGTATTTCTGAAAAGCGAACCGCCAACTCCTCTAGCCATATCCTTTTTCAGCACTTTGGAAGGTGAGAAGCTCGATAAGATAATGGCAGGATAAATTCCAGAGAGTATCCCTGTACAAACAATGGTTGAACCGATCCACAAAATGGTTTGCGGATTCGACCAGTTGAAAAAGATTTCTTTACCGGTGAGGGAGCCTATGTACGGCAGGGATAGGAACACGACGAGGAGTGCAACGAAAAAAGATATAAGGGTCACGACGAGGGATTCTCCGATGAACTGACCGATCAACTGAGCTCTTGCCGCACCGACTACTTTTCGAAGCCCAACTTCGCGTGCGCGACGTACCGACCGTGCGGTCGACAAATTCATGAAGTTGATGCACGCGATCGCCAATACGAAGAAGGCGACAACCATGAATATGGTCACGTACTGGGCATTGCCATGGCCTCCGACATCACCCATGTAGTTGGAGTGTAGGTGAATATCTCGCAAAGGTTGCAAGATGAATGAAACCTGTAACTCTTGATTGTGTTCTTTATAAAAGGCCCCCAGCTTCGTTTCGAAGTTGGCCTTCGATTGAATGTTCAGTGGTTGATCTAATGCGAGGTAGCTGAAGATCGTAAAGTTATTCCACGAGTTGCGGCGTAATGCCCAATCACGTGGAGCGATGTAGGACCAAGGTAGGAGCACATCGAATTGAAGGTGAGAATGAAGTTGGGAAGGTGCGAGGATACCTGTTACCACGAAGTCGTCGGCGTTATCTTTCCGTAGCGTTTTGCCCATGACGTCGGTGGTGCCGAAGTATTTGATGGCGGCTGCTTCGCTCAGAACGATCCCGTTTGGTTGGGTTAGCGCCGTCTTTGCGTCTCCGCTCGATAACGGGAAGTCGAAGATCGTGAAGAAGGATGGTTCGGCATAGAACGCTTTTTCTTCCTCGAACCGGGTGTCACCGTTCTGCAATGTGATCCCGGAAGCATTCATGAGCCGCGTGTGACCGACGACTTCACGAAATGTTTCTTGGGTAGACGGCGCGAGTGCGCAAGGGCTCACCGCCACTTGTAGATCACCAGCATCTGCAACGAGTCGATAGATCCGATCCGAATGAGGGTGGAATGAATCATAACTGCGTTCGTCTTGGACCCACAAAAAAATCACGATGCTGCTGGCGAGACCGATCGCGAGCCCGGCGACATTGAGAAAAGAGAAGGCCTTCTGAGAAGTAAAGTGTCGGAAGGCGAGCTTTAAGTAGTTCCGGATCATAGGCGCGATTTTCTGGTAGACGCCAAAAGTTGCTCCGCCGTTTCACCCTGAATTGAAAAAATCAGAAAAAATGATCCAAAGAGATACCGAGCGGTGGGTGAAAATTGTGAAAACGAAAGCGGCTGCTAGGCGAAGCGATCGCGATGCTTTGTACATTCAGAAAATGGAACGGGTCAAGTGGATGATTGTCGTCGGTTGCTTACCAGTGCTCGCGTGGTTACAGATCGGTGGACTAAAGTCTCGCCAATTGGTTCGTATGACGGACGTCGAAAACGTCGCTCCACATTGGATTGGGACCGAAAAGATCGTGTTCGAATCGAACCGGGATGGGCACTGGCAATTGTACACGGCTGCAAAAGACGGTAGCAATCAATTGAACATTTCAAACCATGCGTTCAACGATTACCAGGTAGCCGTCTCGCCTGACGGCAAGTGGCTTTGCTTCGTGTCTGATCGTGACGGAGACCCGGACCTTTACGTGATGAGGCTGGTAGACATGAATGTTTCGAAGGTGACGGCCCATCCTGGCGCGGAGCTTTTTCCTGCTTTCTCGCGGAAGACCGGTCGCATCTATTTTAACGCCAGTTTGGACTCGTTGGGTGGGCAAGATATCTATTCGGTCCGTTTAGATGGGCAAGACTTACGACGCGTGACGCGTACAACGGAGGATGAAACAGCGGTCAGCGTATCGCCGGATGGACGGAAAGCACTGGCATTGCAAAGAGGGAAGGGGAGTTATTCCGAAGACATTGTCGTTATCGATCTAGAAACCGGGCGAGTGACCAACTTGACGAATTCGCTGGCGACCGAAGGGTGGCCTTCGTGGTCGTTGGATGGGACGCACATTTTCTTCTCCTCAGACCGATCGGCCGGCACGTTCAATTTATTCAAGATGGCGTCGGATGGCTCGGGCGTCGAGCAGTTGACTTATATCTCGCCGCCATTTATGGATACCCGGCCGCAGGTCTCCCAGGATGGCAGAAAACTGTTGTTCAACCGGGAAATTGTCGGGAAAAATGGCAGGAATACCTGCGCCGTGTACGTAATGGACCTAAAGTGAATAGGTAACCCCAATTCTAGGGGTTAATTATCGCCTAAATTCTTACACAAAAAGTACATGGGGACGCCGGAAATCGGCCGCTTAGGTCGTAAATTGCGGAAATTTTAGGTGCCTTGATCCAATGAGAGTATTGACTGCTGGTCGTCTTCTGACGGTGTTGTTTTTTTGCCTTTCCTATTCCGTTTTTGCCCAGAGATTTTGGGTCGCCGCAGGGCCATCGAACTGGAATAACACTGCCAACTGGTCCACCACATCGGGTGGGGCCGGTGGCGCATCGGTGCCAGGAGCAGCCGATGTCGTGACTTTCAATGCGTTGGGCGCCGGGAACTGTACGTTGGACATCGCACCCACGGTCGCCGGCATCACCATGAACGGGTACACCGGAACGGTGAACATAAATGGCTTCACCCTAACCACCACGGGCAACAACACTTTCACTTCCGGCACGATCAACAATAGCGGTGCCGCAGGTTCGCTAGCTTTAAACACAACTGGAAGTAGCACGTTCAACGGAACGACATTCGGCGCGAACGTGACTGGCACGTCGGGGCGATTGATATTCAGTGGATCTACGTTCAATGGATCCGTTTCCGTGACGAAGACCGACGCCAACAACGACGTTGGCTCCGGGGGAAACATTTTCAATAGCACGACCACCATCACCAACCAAGGAGATGGATTCCTTCTGTTTGGTAACACCAACCGGGACCAGTTCAATGGACTAACTACCTTCAACGACAATGGTGGGTACAGGATTTACTTTGCCCACAACCACGGGGGTCAAACGACCACGTTTGGGAGCAGCCTTACATTGAATGCCACAAAGAGTGGTGGAACTGATCCATGGTCATTTCTGATCGGCGAAGGAGCCAATACCAGCTTTACCGTTGCAGGTAATTTCACGATCAACGTGGCGGGCGCCATTCGCGGAGACATACGATTCTTAAGCGGGGGTGGTACTGCTACATTCAATGGCGACGTGATCGTCAACCATACGAATTCAGATCCTTCCACATCCGTCAACCTCAATACATCGGGTACGGTGACATACAACGGGAACATCATCTTGACACACACGGGTGGTGGAAACGGAATATTTTTCAACACGGGAGGAGCCTCGTCAGCCACGATGGCCGCAGGAAAAACCATATCGATTGGAGGTGGCTACAACGCTGGCCAGCTAGTAATTCAAAGGTTCACGCAGAACGGTACGCAGCCCATGTCACTAACGGCGACGGGGACTGCCTTTCTCCGGATTGGACCCAACGCGGTGTTCGGCGGGAACATTGACTTCCGTTCGCCCAGGATTCAGCTCGGATCTACTACTGCCAATGGAACAGCCTATGTAGAGAAGACCGGGGCTGTGAATGATGATAGCGCAGGGGGGAATACATTCGCTTCGAATGTGACCTTTGTTAACTCTGGGTCTGGCTACCTGCGATCCAACGGAGGAAACGTATTCAACGGTCCCGTATCGATCACCAATAGCTCCAACTCGGATGTGCTGTTGGAATTGAATACCGGAAGCGTATACAATTCAAGTCTTACGATCTTCAATACCGGCACTAGTTCGGTTCGGGTTGGATATATCGGATCGAACTTCTTCAACGACAATATCGTGGTGAATTCGACCGGTGGAACAGGTGTGTTGTTTTCTGAGAATGCGGCAGGCAGTTCCACACTGGCGTCGGGTAAAACCATTTCGGTGGGTGGCGCTGGCTTCACTAGTGGTACCTTGCTTTTGAACAGTTTTATCCAACTCGGCACAACAGCACAATCGCTGACTGGCTTCATTGGCACTACGACCGTTACCGTAACCAGCGGATCAATCTTTAACGGGAATCTGTTTATACGGGCTCCCCAGGTATTCGTGAATGGATCGACCTTTAATGGAACATCTTCTTTTGAAAAGACCGGCGCCACAGACAACTATAGCAGTGGAGGCAACACGTTCCAGGGAAATGTAACTTTTACCAATACGGGCACAGGGGAATTCAACATGGGGAATGGGTCTAGCGACACGTTCAATGGAGATGTCACCGTGAACAGCACGGGTAGTTACCGGCTGCGTCTAGCTTATAGCCATTCCGGTCAAACCACCTCGGTGGCTGGAAACTTGGTCGTGAATACCGCAAAGACTGGTGGCACGGATCCATTCTCCTTCTTAGCAGCTGATGGTACCAACACGACCCTCAATGTGGCTGGGAATGTGACGTTGAATTGCAGTGGCACCATTCGCAGCGACCATCGTTTTGGGCAAGGAACAGGATCGGCAGTGATCATCGGCGGTGATTTCACGATCAACAACACCAATACCGACCCGAGCACGACGTTTACGATGGTTGTGAACGGCACGGGAACTTATGGTGGTAACATCCGATTGACCAATACCGGTGGCGGTGGCTTTGTAACTTTTAATACGGGAGCCACGTCGAGTTCCACGCAAGCTGCGGGCAAGGGAATCTCTATCGTGGGTGGCTTCACGGGCGGTGGTTTGACCATCGCGCGTTTCACACAGGCGGGCGCGTTGCCGACAAGTTTGGTGACAACCGGAGCGACAACCTTCGTTCGCGTTGGACCTGCAACAACCATCGGTGGCGACTTGGTGCTTCGTTCGTCGCGTCTCTTCCTCGACGGTGTGACCGTGAATGGTACATCCACCATTGAGAAAACGGGAGCATCGGATGACAATAGCGGCGGAGGAAACGTGTTCAACGGAGTAACGAACGTCACCAACTCGGGATCCGGCTACCTCTTGTTTGGAAATGGAAATGCAGACACGTTTAATGGGGCAACCACCTTCAATGACATTGGAAGTTACCGAATCTATTTTGCGCACAACCACCCTGGCCAGACCACGACGTTTGCCAGCGATCTAACCCTTAATGCCAATAAGTCGGGTGGCACAGATGCGTGGTCATACTTGATCGGAGATGTCGGAACTTCGGCCATCAATGTGGGTGGAAGTTTTACCATCAACAACGCCGGCACTTTGCAAAGCAATATCAGGATGTTTCTCGGATCGGGATCATCGGCCACGTACAACGGTCCCGTAACGGTCAACGTCACGAATTCAAATGCGAGTACCAGCATTTCACTGGGTGAGACCGGCACATCTACATACAATGGCAACATTCAAGTAATCAACTCGGGAGGAGCAGCCGGTGTCACGTTCAATTTGAATGCAACGGCGTCGTCGACTCTGAACGGAACGATATCTGTCGGGACATTCAGCTCTGGGTCATTGAACTTGTATCGATTTACACAAGTTGGTGCGGCGCCCGAGAACATTACACTGACAGGGTCGAGTGTATTCCGAATTGGCCCGGCCTCCTCGTTCGACGGCCCAGTGACGTTCATCGCACCGCGCATATTCTTAAATGGTGCCACCTACAATGGAACTGCCTACCTCGAGAAAAATGGCGCGAGCAGCGACGATGGGGCAGGTGGTAACGTCTTCAACGGGGTCGCGACGATCGTCAACTCAAGCACCGGTTACCTGCTGACGGCGAATACGGCACCTGATATTTTCAATGCAAACCTCGTGATTCGGAACACCGGAACAAACTGGATGTATCTCGCCCACAACGTAGCGGGTAACCAGTTCAACGGGAACGTCGAATTGAATAACACAGGAAGTGCAAATGGTGTGATCTTCTCGAACAACGCAACGGGTTCATCAACGCTGGGCAATGGAACGCTCACCATCGGCGCCTCTGGATTTTCGACAGGAGAACTTCGAATCAGGCGCATGACGCAGGTAGGTACAACGCCGATTACCCTCAGTTTGGGTGGCGCGAGCACCATTCTGCGTGTAGGTCCGAACGACGTGTTCGGCGGTAATCTTGATTTTCGCGCACCTCGCGTTTTCTTGGATGGCATGACGTCGAATGGGACAGCTTACATCGAGAAAAATGGAGTAGGCAATGACGACGGAAACGGTGGGAATACATTTAACGGGGCAACGACAATCGCCGTAACTAGCTCAGGTTATCTCCTCACGGCGAATGCGCAACCGGATATCTTCAATGGCGACCTTAACGCGGTTAACACAGGAAGCAACTGGATATTCCTGGCCCACAACGTAGCTGGAAACCAATTCAATGGTAATATCACCGTATCCAATTCCGGTAGCGGGCTAGGTATCATTTTCTCCAACAACGCATCTGGTTTTAGCACCTTTGCTGGGACGTCCATCAACGTTGGAGCAGGAGGGTTTAGCACCGGGCAACTTCGCTTTAGGCGGTTTACACAGACGAGTTCTTCACCATTGGGTTTCACGCTTACCGGCTCAGCTCAATTGTTACTCGGACCGTCATCGTTGTTCACAGGCAACGTGACATTTATCGCACCGCAGTTGTTTCTTCACGGCGCTACGTACAATGGAATTACCTATTTGGAAAAAAGTGGATCCGGCGGCAACGCGGGTGATGGCGGAAACATCTTCAACCAGGCGACGACTATTGTCAACTCAGGTAACGCGACACTCTCCACCGCTAACGTAACACCTGATATCTTCAACGCCGATCTTATCATTACCAACTCGGGTTCGTCCACTGTTCAGATGTCCGAGAATTCAGCTGGCAACCAGTTCAATGGAAACATTCAGCTGAACTCGACTTCTGGTGGTGGAATCTATTTCGGAAACAATACCGCTGGAACATCGACGTTGGCTGCGACCAAAACGATTGCCGTTGGTACTTCTGGCGTCATCAGTGGAGACATTCGGTTGATCCGGTTCACACAAGTGGGACCGACCGCGCAAGCGCTTGACCTTTCTGGAATTGCTACGTTGACACTCGGTCCTTCTTCACGATTTGGCGGCGACGTTAACTTCAAGGCGCCGCGATTGCTGTTGAATGGAACGATCTACGATGGCTTAGCAAACCTGGAAAAGACTGGCGCAAACGGTGATACCGGCGTGGGTGGAAATACGTTCAACGGCGTAACGTCCATCGTGAACTCGGGCACCGGTAATTTGCTCTTGGGCAACACGTCGCCGGACATTTTTAATGGTGACCTAACAGTTTCTAACACTGGTTCCGCTCAAATCCAGATGTCCGAAAACTCGCCGGGCAATCAAATCAACGGTAACCTGATCCTCAATAGCAACTTTGGTGGCGGGATTGTTTTCGGTAACAACACTTTGGGGACCACAACGCTCGCCGCTACGAAGACCGTCTCGGTCGGTGGCTTGGGTGTCACAACAGGAAACATCCGGTTCTTTAGATTTACACAGGTCGGTGCAACTGCCCAGTCGTTGACATTTACTGGCGCCGCCACGTTAACGGTTGGTCCTGCGACTACCTTCGGAGGGAATGTTGACTTCAAGTCACCGCGTGTGTTCCTCAACGGGGCTACGTATAGTGGAACAGCTAGTATCGAAAAAACCGGTGCAAATAACGATGCAGGAAATGGGGGTAACGTGTTCAACGGAACTACCACTTTGATAGACTCAGGTAGTGGCTACCTCATGACCGGAAACACGGCAGCAGACACCTTCAATGGCGCCTTAACCGTGACCAACACGGGGTCGAACATTATCTATTTAGCGTACAACACGCCGGGTAACCAATTCAATGGAAACATCACGTTCAATTCGACCCTGGGAAGTGGGGGAGTGTACCTCGGAGACCTGGGTCCCGCCACGGCCACGTTTGCGAATGGAACATCTTTACAAGTTGGTGGACTGGGTTTCAGCAGTGGTGAACTGAGGCTGAAGAGACTAACGCAAGTTGGAAGTGCTCCGCAGACTTTGTTACTGACAGGTACGGCGCTGCTAAGGATTGGTCCGTCAACTACCTTCAACGGCGTACTTGATTTCCGTTCACCGCAAATTGCGCTGGATGGCGCAACGTATAACGGAGTCTCCTACCTGGAGAAAACCGGTGCCACCTCGAACACGAGCAACGGCGGCAATACGTTCAACGGAACCACGACGATTGTGAACTCAGGCAGTGGTTCATGGCGCTTCGGCGTGTCGACCTTAGATGCCTTCAACGGGGATTTGATCTTAACCAACACGGGCGCATCGCAGATTCAGATGGCCGATGTAGCGGCAGGGACCACGTTCAATGGCAACATCCAAGTGAACTCAACATTTGGCGGCGGCGTCTACTTTGGCGAAAATGGAGGTACTGCTTCACTTGCGACAGGAAAAACCATCAGTGTCGGGTCCACGGGCTTCTCGCTTGGCGACCTACGCATCCGTCGTTTCACACAGACTGGCTCGACCGCGCAAACACTGGCGCTTTCTGGAACGGCGACACTCGTATTGGGACCCACAGCCAATTGGAATGGCAACTGCGACTTTAGAGCACCTCAACTGCTCATCAACGGGGGTACCTTCAATGCTGCGGCGCTGTTGGAAAAGAACGGTGCAACTGGAAACACCGGCTCCGGTAACACGACGTTCAATGGTACCACCACAATTCAGATCACAGGTTCGGGTTTCTTGCGAACACAAGGTGGCAATACCTTCAACGGCACAACGACGCTCTTGAACTCGGGGACGAGCGACCTTTTGTTGGAGCTTTCTGTCGCGAACGCATACAACGGCGATCTCACGATCACCAATACGGGAAGCTCTTATGTGCGAATGACATACATTGGAAACACTACCTTCTCCGGCAACGTCCTCGTCAATAGCACGGGCGGACAAGGTATCTGGTTTAGTGAGAACACCGGAACTGCTACGCTTGCTGCTGGAAAAACGATTTCAGTAGGAGCGACGGGATTCTCAGGTGGTGAATTGAGGTTGCAACGCTTTACACAAGTTGGCGCAACGGCTCAGACGCTTACTATGACAGGATCATCCACGTTTAGATCTGGTCCTACAGCTGTATGGAACGGAAACCTAACCGTTACTTCACCGACCGTGTTCTTGGATGGGACCACTTTGAATGGCACGACGAATAGTGTCACGAAGACTGGTACCTCATCGGACGCTAGCGTGGGAGGCAACACATTCGGTGGTTCAACCCTTTTCTCGAACACAGGTACAGGTGTCTTCCGTTTTGCGACTATAACGGCCGACGATTTTGTTGGAAACGTGACCTTCAACCAAGCTGCTGGTTCCCTCCAGCCCGCATTTAACATCGCCAGCACCTTCCGTGGAAATGTCGCGGTAGATGGGTCTACGTCCGTGTCGTTTGGCGCGAACAACGGTGGAGTCATCTTTACGGGAACCGCCGCACAGCAAGTCAATCGTTTGGGCAGCGCGTCACCTGACTTCCGCCGTCTTACGATGAACAAGGCGTCCGGCGCCGTTACGATGAACACAGCCTCAACCGTATCGGTAAGTGCAACCTTCACGAGCGGTGTGATCAACACCACGGCGACCAACCTGCTCAACTTCGCCGATAACGCGACTACCTCGGGCGCTTCGAACGCGAGCCACATCGATGGCCCAGTACGAAAGACAGGAAATGATATCTTCACTTTCCCTACCGGCGATAACGGAATCTATCGCGGTATTGGAATCAGCGCACCGACCAACACGGCGCACTTCTTTACGGCCGAACTATTCAGGGCAGCACAAGCATTTGGTGGCGTGTCCACCTATGGGCCAGGCATCGTGACGCTCACACCGTGCGAATACTGGATCTTGGACCGAAGCCCTGGAGGATCGAATGTAAGTGTCACCATCAGCTGGGTAACTGCCGATTGCACGGGACCTTATATTTCAAATCCGGCGACATTGTTGGTTGCGCGTTGGAATGGCACAAACTGGGTGAGCCATGGCAATGGTGGCACAACCGGAACAGCGGCGGCAGGCACAGTTACGTCCGCAGGTGTGATTACCTCGTTTAGCCCGATAGCACTCGGGTCATCAACGCTTTCGAACCCGCTTCCAGTTGAGTTGGTGAAGTTCGAAGCACAGCCGAGCGACGAAATGGTGCGCTTGAACTGGTTGACAGCATCTGAGCACAATAACGATTTCTTCGAAGTCGAACGTTCGATCGATGGCGCCGAGTTCAAAGCGATCAAAAAGGTAAAAGGAGCAGGAACCAAAGAAGGTGAGTCCCAGTATGAGGCTTGGGATGAACAGCCCATCGACGGTTTATCATACTATCGATTGAGGCAAGTCGATTTCGATGGAAAGACAACCTTCTCCAAGCTAGTGATGGTTCGAATCAATTTGGAATCAGAATTTTCGATGTGGCCCAATCCCGCATCGGCTGGCGAACTCGTCCACCTCAGCAAGAAAGGGCCTTACAGCCTGCTGAACAGTCTTGGAATCAAGCTTCACGAAGGCGACAACATTGAGCAACTCGATACATCAGGTCTCACCCCTGGCGTATATCTCGTCCGATACCAGTCGGGAGTAATCAAAAGGCTTGTCGTAAAATAAATTAAGTAGGAACCCATGCGTGCATTGCGTCTCGCATGGGCCTACTTTAGTTTTTTAAACCTCACACGCTGTCCGTCGACAAACTCGTAGTAGTTATAGCCTACTCGACCCTGTTTGTCTCGATGAAAAACGGTACGTCCTGGATAGTCTTCGCTAATGAACGTCGAATCATTTAATGGTACAAGAACAGAAGCCGGTGACAATACGAGTTTTCCATCGACGATTGATACTGTGTCGGTTGCCCCAAATGGCCCCTCGTAAATCCCGGCCAATGGTTCCAACGCCTTAGGATCGAGCGAAATCCGGCGCTCGTAGTGGGTTGCGATGGGAACGATAGCTATGCTTGCCATCTTCCACTTTCCGTGATCTTTAATGAAGACCTTGGTTGACCGATTGTGGAAGTAGATGGTGTCTCGATTGAACAGCTTGTAAGATTTGAATACCGCCGTGGTAATCACGGTGTTGTCGTACAACTGATAGGTTCTGTCGTGAGGCCGTTCAATGAATCCATCGGCAAGATCGTGTGCATAAAACTGAGCGCTCATGACCATTCCACCATCGTCGCCGCCTACGAACAAAAGGCTGTCGACGCACGTCGCCGCCATCCGCTGTCGCGCGGGTTCAGAATTCTCCTGGTAGGCATTGTCTTGAATCAACAAGATCGAATCGATCTCGCTACGTACATCAGTCAAATCGACGGGCGGCCGGCTGCAACTTGCACCAATCGTGGCAACTATGATGAAAAGGAAGAATAGGCGCATTATTGAAGTTACATAAACCGGCTATCGAATGCCAAGACGGCTCGGGAAGCAACATAATTAACTAATAGTCAAATACTTACAGTGAACGAAAAGAAGTTGCGATCTGCCTACTAACATTCAAACCTTGTCGGTATTTTAGAGAATGCCCAAGTCTTACGACTGGCGGACAGTAAGCATGAAAATATTATGGACCTTGGGGCTCGCCGCAATTTTGATCGCGTGCTCAAACCCAAAAAAGGATACCTCCGTTCACCCAAACCTCGATCGGAAATGGTGGAAAGAGGCGATCGTCTACCAGGTGTATCCACGAAGCTTCAAAGACTCGAACGGCGATGGCGTCGGCGACCTTCGCGGCATCATCGAGAAACTTGACTACATCAAGAGCCTAGGTGTAACTGCCGTATGGCTGAACCCAATTTATTCGTCGCCAAATGCAGACAACGGCTACGATGTCAGCGACTATCGAAACATCATGTCGGAATTCGGTACGATGGCAGACTTCGACGAGCTATTGAAACAGATGCACGACCGCGACTTGAAGTTGGTGATGGATATCGTGGTGAACCACAGCAGCGACCAGCACGAATGGTTCAAGCAATCGAGAAGTTCACGCGATAACCCGTTTAGAGAATATTACCACTGGTGGCCAGCCGAAAAGGGAAAACCCAATTATCGATACAGCTTGTTCGACGAGAATGGGGATGCTTGGAAATACGACGAGACGACAAACGCGTATTACTTGCATTACTTTTCCGCCCAACAACCAGATCTCAACTGGGAGAACCCCAAGCTTCGCGAAGAGATCTACTCGATGATGCGATTTTGGGCGGATAAGGGAGTGGACGGGTTCCGTTTGGATGCCTTCCAATTCGCCGCCAAGGATACCACGTTTCCAAAATTTCCGGAAGGATTCGAAAAGGATTTCATGAAATACTATGCCATGCAAGGAAACCTCAACGAATACTTGCAGGAGATGAACAAAGAAGTGTTTAGCAAGTACGATGTGATGAGCGTGGCCGAAGGTGCTGGCAACACGATGGAGGACGCCCACCACCTTGTAGACGAAGATCGGCATGAGTTGAACATGGCGTACGCTTTTGAAGGAGTCGACATTGCCAAGTCCAGCGGCTATGACCTTGTTCACTTCAAGAAGGTTTTCACCAAATGGGATAGCGCTTTCGCGGAAAAGGGATGGCTATCCATTTTCCTGGCGAATCACGACCAAGCAAGGATGGTGACACGGTTTGGCGACGACCGACCTGAGTTTCGCGAAGCCTCAGCCAAGATGTTGAACACGTTCATACTAAGTATGCGCGGAACACCTTACTGCTACTATGGCGACGAAATTGCGATGGCAAACCCTGTCTTCGAAACCATCGAGCAGTACCGCGACATTCAAGCACTAAATGGCTATAAGAAAGTACAAAATAGTGGTGGCGATCTAAGCGCCTACCTGAGGGAATTGAGATTTAGCTCGCGCGACAACGGTCGGACGCCCATGCAATGGGATGGAACTGTAAATGGTGGGTTCACCACAGGAACCCCGTGGTTAGCGCTCAACACCGACTTCGGTCGGGTGAACGTGGAAGAGGAGGGGAGGTCCAGCTCCGTTCTGAATCACTTTAAGAAGATGACGGCACTGAGAAAGAACAGCGACGTGCTAGTGTATGGAAAGTACCAGCTTCACTTACCTGAAGATCCGAATGTGTATGCCTTCACGCGCACGTTGGACGAGGATCGGGTGCTTGTGTTGCTCAATTTTTCTGATCGCGAAGTCGAAGTAGCTTTAGATGAACTGAACACCGCCGATGAGGTGCTGATAAACAACTCGGATGATTTCAAAGTTGAGGGCGGCAAGGCAATTTTGTCTCCGTATCAAGCCTTGATCGTTACCTACTAGCGTGTGTTTTTCGAAATCCTCACTCAAGGGAGAATTGAGAGCGGTGTTCCAACGAGGGCACGTGGTTCAAGCTTTCCTTTCGTCAGAAACTCTTTGATCACTGGGATTGTAAGTCTGTAGGCATTCGAGATTGTGGCGCTTGAATCCCCGCGCTGGTGCAGAGAAAGCTGAAAGCAAAGGCGAGCGTCTTTTTCATTCGCTCAAGTTCACGAAAACAAAGGAGAGTGATGTCTACCCTATTGGGGGAAATGCTGGTGTAGACTATTTCAAACTTTCTCTCAAGCGCTGTCCGAAGAGCGCCCAGTCATACCCAGTCTCGACCCGGTGATGTCGCAGGGTTGGAATTTGCGTGGTGATGAGGATAGGGGTCGAGTTCGCGAAAGCGAGGTGATATTGCGGCAACTGCAATTTGGTTGCCTTGGCAAGGGTGAACTTGGCCTGTGGAAACATGTCGGCCACCGATTTCTTGAGGTCGTTGATGTTAGACATTCCGTACATCAAGACAAGTGAAGGTTGATGCTGCTTTACAAGCGTCAGGATTGTACGGATCCGTTGTTGATAGATAAACTGTTGGTACTGGACGCGGGAGCGGAGGAACGGAAATTCGGGGAAGTCCAACCAACTGTAGTACCACGCGTGGTTGTGTGGGCTTGGTAGCGGATACAATTGAACAAGGTTTTCGCGCTTCTTGTCGGCAGACAGAAATGCATTGCGCTGATAGTTGAGTAAGTCGGGAGCTTTGAGTTGTAGGAATGAATGCGTAAACGCGATTAGATTTTTCCAGGAGCCGTGCAGGACAGCCTTTTTACCGAAACGATAGTCGTACAGGGTTTGGTATTGAGTTGCCCTGGGGCCGTCGACCGAGGCGGTTACATGTTGGTAGAGTTCCCGGATGTTGCAGAGTTGTGGTTGTTGCGCTCCGTGAGTCTGCAGGAAGTAATCTGTTTTCTCTTGGACCTCCAGTGGGAGGTCGCCGCCGCCTTCTTCGAACGCTACGAACCAAACCGGTGCTTCCCACGAGCCATAGCCGTAGAAGTTTGTCATCCAATGTTGGAGATGGTGGGGACTGATGGGCATGCTGAGTTGTGGTTCGGTGTGGCGAAGTTAAGTGGCGGGAGGTTGAATTATGGGTTTTTACTTCAGAAAGCCTTCTTTATTACTTAACATAATATAAATTATAAGGTGTTTATTAAGGCCTGACAGATGAAATTCTAATAACAAGTTCTACCGCTGCATCGAGCTGCGATTGACCCGCCGCCATTAAAAGCTGTAAATTGCAAGACTATTCGGCATGACGATTTCAATCGCACCGTCCATACAAACCCACAACAGTTTTTTTGAGCGGGAAATCAAATTATTCCCGCTTAAGCGGTTCTTTGTTAACCTCCTTGAGCGGATCTTAAATGCCTACGTAAAAAGCCTTAACGATTTGCTGGATGAAGCCTACACCGATATTCAAGGAGCGTTAGTAATACTAAAAAAGTATAGTCAGGAAGATGCGCAACGCGATTTACCTTCAGTAAAGAAGGCCATAAAATTATTGGTAACGTTTAAAGCGCGTTTGGAAAAGGCCGAGTACCTTGGCAGCAAAGAACTCGAAGCGAAAATCAATCTGGTAATTTCCTCCCTCTTCGACGCTGAAATTCAGATGAAGAAAAAGGCTTTTGCTGGTCAGTCACGCACCGCTACACAGCCTGAAATTTTAGATGCGTTGGCCTCTGCCTCGAAAGATACTTTGCAAAGAGCCTTGAGTAAGTGATTTCCCAAAGAGATATGTTGAAGTTCCCTTTAACCTTCCGCAAGGGATAAAACCACACCCAGTGATTGTTCTATCCAACAGCGATGCGATTCAGGAAGAAGATTCATTCATCGGGTTGATGATGACCACAGATGACAAAGAAGAGCTCTATACTTTTGAGATAACTTCTGAAATGCTTACTAAGAAATTGAACGTTTCGTATTCGTAAGCTCGGTTACACTTAATCAGTTTCTTTAAAACGAAGGAAGTGATTACTACGTCAAACTTCAACAATAAATTGAAACCGGAATATTTTAAAGAGTTAGTAAAGCAAGTCAACGTTATTACGTTCGGCTTAGAGTCCGAGTAACTACATGCTAGTCTTTCGCATTCCACCAAGGCATTAGCGAGCCGCTTTTCGTAAGACAATTACCAGCCGCTCCACATCGTTCAGGTCGTTATAGAAAGATGGCGACACGCGGATCATGTGATCGTACACGGAGATGTTGATGTCTGCAGCTTTCAATAACGAAGGCAATTTCTTGCCGGCGCCTTCGAAGGCAAAGCATGCTATCGGGGATGCTGAAACAGGTGTCAATGACTGAAATCCAAACTTGGGCAACTCGCGCTGCAACAAGTCAATCATCGGCTGGCGGTATTGTTGAATCTGCGGAACCCCTACCCTCTTCAAATAATCCAGCGAATATCGAAGCGCACAAATTCCTTCATTGGCAAATGTACCTACTTCGAAGTGACCACTCATGTCTTCCTTTCGTGTGGTTTCGAAAGCTTCTGTGCCGGGAGGGTCGAAGGGCAAAACGTGCGACGTAAACGAATCCATCTGCCGATAGCCGATCACCATTCGTTTCATCGAGGCGAGGTGCTCCTTTTTCACATAAAGGAATCCAACGCCAAAATCGCCCATTAACCACTTGTAGGTAGCCGTTGCACAAAAATCGACACCGGTCTCACGCACATCTATTGGAACAGCGCCAGCAGCTTGAATGATGTCGGCATACACCAATGCCCCACGCGCATGCGCGAGATCACATACCGCTTTCAGATCGTGCAGGAACCCGGTCGTAGCAGATACCAACGAAATAGCGACTAGTTTCGTCTCGGGCGTAATCGCCTTCGCTAAGTCGTCTAACTCGATTCGGTTATCCCGTGGTTTCACAACTGCGACATCCAACCCTTGTTGTTGCAATTGCCGGTACAGATGCAGTGAACCGTGAAAGTGCAGCGCGTCAGTCACGACACGATCGCGTGAACCCACCAACGAAAGACCTGCCAACACCATGTTTTCACCATACATCGTGCTTGGGATGAAAGCAATCTCTTCCGGTGTGGCGCGGATCAACTGGGCAAAAAGGTCTCGGGCAACTTGGCGATCGTATGCATCGTATCCTTCCTGATTCTTACGATTGACCAAACGATCGTTTAAGAACTTCAACGCCTCGGCGTGACTGCCTTTACTCATCGGATGCGTATAGGCAGCATTCAGATAGGTACCCTTGATTTCAAACTCGTCTTTCGCGGGCAACGCGGTCGAACGACCGGGCGTGTGGGCCCAACCCGTCATTGACGCTGCAAGTGGTGCCGCTGTGAAGGATGCGACAAAGGCACGTCTCGAAATCGAATCTTTCATCTTTTTTCCTTTCCGAAAACTGGCTGACCTGCAAACACCCCCGGTATTGTTTTTCCGCTCTTCAGGACTAACACACCATTCACCACCACGTATTCGATACCCTTCGAGAATGCCAACCCTTTTTCGAAAGTCGCTTGGTCTATGATCGTCGATGCGTTGAAGACCGTGATATCAGCATCGGCTCCTACCTGGATACGGCCTTTGTACCTCATCGACGGCGCGATCCGCTCCAAGCGTTGCGCTGGCAACAACGTCATCTTGCGAATGGCTGTCATCAGGTCGAGGGCTTTTTCTTCTCGAACATAACGGCCCAATACCCTGGCGTACGTGCCCGCGGTTCTCGGGTGTGCCAACGGCGAATACGCCATGCCGTCGGAGGCGACAATCGTCTTCGGATCGATGATCGCAGTCTTGATCCACTCCGGTTTCATCATGTGGATGATGGCCGCCCCACCGCTCTTTCGATAGGAGTTGAATGTTGCTTCGGTCAATCGTTCACCTGTCTGCACCCATTGCAAATCGCCGTAGCTGATACCGAGCTTTTGCTGCCAGCCGTCGTCGAATACAGCGCTCTGCAAAAGTGTCGATGCGGCAGTATAGGGATACACCTCGGTGGTTATATCGAATCCTTTCGCCTGCGCAGCGTTGACCATGTCAAGGGCCACTTGCACATTGCCAAGCGTCATGCTGTTGATATGCACGATGTGCAACGACGCGCCAGTCAGGATTGCGTCGGCCATTACTTCTTGTACGGCGACTACGTTTGGTTCGCGGACGTGCGAAAAGATCGTCGTTTGAAGGCGACTCGCAAGTTGGAAGACAGAATACATCTCCGCCGGGTTCGTGTTCTTCAAATACCCGATCGGGACACCAATCCCAATAGCTCCCTCTTGCAACGATTTTTCAATGTTAGCGAGCGTTGCGGACGACTGCTGAGGCGACAAAACATGAGCATACGATCGCGAGATCGTGTTGGCCAAGCCTTCAAGCGAAGACTCCCCTCGCCTACTCACACCGCGCAGCTTCTCCACTTCACCTTGGTATTGGTCAAACGACTTAAATCTTTCGTAAGGCCAACACACACTTGCTCCGTAGTTGATCAGTGCTTTTCCCTGTCGCGATGCATGCCATTCCTTCATGTTCTCTATTCCCCACTCCAACTCCAACGTCGTCGTGAGACCATCGTGTAGCTGGTACTCTTGCTCTTGGTTGGTTCTTCCGTGCACGTGCAAATCGATGAATCCCGGAGACACCACGAGGCCCCGGGCATCGATCACAACTTTGCCCTTTAGAGCTTCGGTTGTAATCTGGGCTATCCGACGGCCGACAATCCCGATGTTGCGAACGCTGTCAAGGTCTGTTTCTGGATCTATGACGCGACCACCGGAAATAACAATGTCATACTCGACGGGGCTCTGGGCGGAGGCGGAGACCGTGGATACCACGAGGACC
The DNA here is from genome assembly GCA_044226825.1 of Cyclobacteriaceae bacterium. Taxonomy (GTDB): domain Bacteria; phylum Bacteroidota; class Bacteroidia; order Cytophagales; family Cyclobacteriaceae; genus ELB16-189. Next base: position 55,934 of record JBGAGH010000005.1, on the reverse strand, counting down.
GCGAGGCAAAGGAGGAGATGTTTCATAGGGTTAGGGTTGATCAAATATAGGAGGAAAGGACGACGGGACGAGGGGGTGGTGGGACGACGGGACGATGGCATAAGGGGGTGAATAATTGATAGATTCTATCTATTTAAATATAAAAACAATCGATTTGATTTATTAGGCAAGAAGGTTGTATTGTTGACTTTGTATTGGTCTGCGACAAAGTGCAGACTTGCTAACTGACAAAAATCATAAACCACTATACACATGGGAAATCACGAACACATGAATGGCAACGGAGAAGCGAAATGCCCTTTCACCGGCGGGTCGCTGAAGCAAGCGGCGGGCGGCGGTACACGCAACCGCGACTGGTGGCCTAACCAGCTACCACTCAACATCCTTCGTCAGCATTCATACCTGTCGAATCCGATGGATAAGGACTTCAACTACGCCAAAGAATTCAAGTCACTAAACCTCGCCGCGGTAAAGAAAGACATCTACGACCTGATGACCACCTCGCAAGAGTGGTGGCCGGCCGATTACGGTCACTATGGCCCCTTCTTCATCCGCATGGCATGGCACAGCGCCGGTACTTACCGGATCTCAGACGGGCGAGGCGGCGCGGGCGCGGGTCAACAACGGTTTGCTCCTCTCAACAGCTGGCCGGACAACGCCAACCTAGACAAGGCAAGGTTGCTCCTATGGCCGATCAAAAAGAAATACGGCAATAAACTGTCTTGGGCCGACCTCATGGTGCTGGCCGGAAATTGCGCCTTGGAATCGATGGGATTCAAGACTTTCGGTTTTGGTGGCGGCCGTGAAGACACGTGGGAACCCCAAGAAGATGTCTACTGGGGTTCGGAAACGACCTGGCTTGGCGACAAACGCTACACCGGAAAACGTGATCTCGAAAATCCCCTCGCCGCTGTGCAAATGGGGTTGATCTATGTGAATCCGGAAGGTCCCAACGGGAAGCCCGACCCTGTCGCCGCGGCCATTGACATCCGCGAGACATTCGGTCGTATGGCGATGAACGACGAAGAAACTGTTGCCTTGATCGCCGGGGGTCACTCCTTCGGTAAGACTCACGGCGCCGCGGACCCAAGCAAGTACGTGAGCCGCGAGCCAGCGGCCGCCACGATCGAAGAACAAAGCCTAGGTTGGAAGAACACTTATGGCACAGGCCACGGCGTTCACACGATCACGAGCGGCCTCGAGGGTGCGTGGACGACCACACCGACGAAATGGAGCAATAACTTCTTTGAGAACTTGTTTGGTTTCGAGTGGGAACTCACGAAGAGCCCCGCGGGCGCACATCAATGGAAACCGAAAGGTGGCGCCGGCGCTGGCACTGTTCCAGACGCCCACGACAAGTCACTCCGTCACGCGCCTACGATGTTGACGACCGACTTGGCTTTGCGCTTCGATCCTATCTACGAAAAGATTTCACGTCGCTTCTACGAGCACCCCGACGAATTCGCCGACGCCTTCGCACGCGCTTGGTTTAAGCTCACACACCGCGACATGGGACCCCGCGCTCGTTACCTCGGACCTGAAGTTCCATCCGAAGTGCTGCTATGGCAGGACCCTATTCCCGCAGTAAACCATCCCCTGATCGATGAAAAAGATGCAGCTACTTTGAAAGCCAAGGTGCTTGCTTCGGGTCTCACCGTCAGCCAACTTGTGTCGACCGCTTGGGCTTCAGCCTCAACGTTCCGTGGTTCGGACAAGCGTGGTGGCGCGAATGGCGCGCGTGTCCGCCTTGCTCCTCAAAAAGATTGGGCCGTGAACCAACCCGCCCAACTCGCGAAAGTTCTGAGCAAGTTGGAGGCAATCCAGAAAGAGTTCAACGCCGCTCAAAAGGGTGGCAAGCAAGTATCGCTCGCCGACCTCATCGTGTTGGCTGGCAACGCAGGTGTGGAACAAGCCGCGAAGAACGCTGGCGTCGACGTGAGAGTGCCGTTCTCGGCGGGGCGCACCGACGCGTCGCAAGAACAAACCGACGTCGAATCCTTCGCAGTGCTCGAACCAGTTGCCGATGCCTTCCGCAACTATTTGAACCCGAAACACAAAGCTTCTGCTGAAGAGTTGATGGTCGACAAGTCGCAATTGCTCACCCTGACGGCGCCCGAAATGACGGTGCTCGTGGGCGGTCTCCGCGTGCTCAACACCAACTTCGACCAATCGAAGCATGGCGTATTCACACAACGTCCCGAAGCCTTGACCAACGACTTTTTTGTCAACTTGCTCGACCTCGGTACTACCTGGAAAGCCACGTCGGATGCGCAAGAAGTGTTCGAAGGCCGCGATCGCCACACCGGCCATGTTAAGTGGACCGGAACGCGCGTGGATTTGATCTTTGGTTCAAACTCGGAACTTCGCGCACTAGCAGAGGTGTACGGCATCGAAAGCGCACACCAAAAGTTCGTGAAGGACTTCGTAGCTGCATGGGCTAAGGTAATGGATCTCGACCGCTTCGACCTTCGCTGATCCCTTGCTACCTATATGACCAAGGCGGTGGACACTTATGTCTACCGCCTTTTTCTTTGCTTCCACCTGAATCCGTAGTTTAGAGAAGCTAACCCAATCCAATTGGCTGCGCCAAGATCTGCCCGGGCCCTCAGGCTCCTGTTTTTTCAGTCCACCCTTCTGACGTGGTTCGATCGTCATGCCCGCGATTTTGTGTGGCGAAAGAAAACGGCAAAGCCATATGTAAAGATCATTTCGGAAGTCTTCCTTCAGCGGACCAAAGCGGAGACTGTCAACAAATTTATGAGCGCCTTCTTGAAAGACTATCCTTCGTGGGAAGCGTTGGCGCTCGCATCGGAAGCCGACCTCGTGGCTGCCCTCAAGCCCATTGGTCTTCACCAACAACGAGGGAAGCGTCTGTATTTGCTCGCGCAAGAACTCGCTCGAAGGGGTGGTTTCCCAGCGCGCAGATCGGACGTCGAAGACCTTCCCCAGATGGGGCAATACATCACGAATGCGTATGAACTCTTCATCCTACGCAAGCCTGCTCCTCTGCTCGATGTCAACATGGCGCGTGTGCTCGAACGTTATTTCGGGGCGCGCAAGTTGAGAGACATCCGCTACGACCGGAAGCTACAACGGCTGGCCAAAACGGTCGTCTCGATGGATGCGCCGGTTGAAATGAATTGGGCGATCTTGGACTTCGCGGCGGCTATTTGTCGAGCCCGTCATCCGAAATGTGCCGATTGTCCACTAGTCGAAGAATGCAAATTCCCCGTCACCAACGGCAAGGCGCGGTGAGAGCGACCGCCTTCACGTCGAAGGACTCCGCGTTGACGGTAATTGTTCGAGAAAACCCTGTGTTAAAGTTAATGACGTCGAGTGTACCTTTGTCAAAACAAAAAAACATCTAGATGACCGACGCCGACATCGTGCTCAATAAAGTCTACTATGACCTTGGAATTCTCCACGAGTCGTTTGCCTCTAAGTATAGCAAGATCGACGCGGTTGTCGAATCGCTTCAACGCGTCAATAGCCAAGAAGCCATTAACCCAAAGACTACGGGGACTATATCTGAAAGGCTTTGTGAACTTGCGTTGATGTCCACCGTACCTGAATCATACCGTCGAATTTCCGACGAGTGGAACTGGATGGCTGACTTTTCAGTATTTGGCCAGCCGTTTAACCTTTTGATTTCCGTCAAGAGTTTCAAGGCGAAAGAACGCCTTTTGGTTAGCGGAAGCGGGAACAACCTCTCTCCTACCGTGGGTTGGGGACTCTTCGATGATCCTGCGGAATGGACGTTCGACCGAACCCGGATCTACTTGTACAGAAGTTTCATCGCCATCTACATGCCTACGCGTCTTTACGAGGCAATTCCAGAAGCCACTCGATCGATTACCAATGTAAACGGAAATCCTTTCGTACGAAAGATCAACGACTTCATTCCTCACCTCCGTCGCGCGCTGGACGGAAATGCTATCGACATTACAAGGTTCTGAAGAATTATTGGATCGATTTCAGAATCTCGATCGCGACTGCCCGAGCCATCAACGGGGGAACTGCGTTTCCCACCAGCGTGTATTGTGGCACCTCCAACTTACGCTTGTTCCCACCGGTCGAACGTTTTCCCTGAAATACAAATGAATCGTCGAATGATTGGAGACGTGCCATCTCTCGAACGGTAAGTGCGCGCGGACTCGAATAATGGATGTAGTCATCCGGCATCGTTAGCACCGTTGGGCTTTGGCCGTCAGGCTTCAACACATTGTAGTTGCGCTTTTCCGATTCGAGACCAATCTTGGCGAGTTGCTTTTTTGCTTTCTCATAGTCGCCCGACTGCTGGATCACTTCCAGTCTTTTCAACACATCGTCGTTTTGTTTGCTGGTCTTGTGGTTGTGAAGGGGTGCCGCATGCGAAATGTTTTCCTGCAGCTCGTCGAAGTTGCGAACGTAGAACGGCTCCCTGGCATGGGCAAACCTGCCGTTCAATCGACCTGCACGCGACCACTCGGAAAATGTTTTACCACCGCGTTCATCCGGCTTACCGTCTAGACGACGCTTGCGCAATAAGCTCGCCATTTTTGTATACGATCCGTTGAACTTGGCTTTCAGGTCTACCTTTTCGTAATGATTTTTCTCCTCGTCGTTCCCGATAAAATCCAAGTCGTAAAGCGCTTCAAATACCGTCACTTTCTCTTTCGAGTTGACTGTCGCTGGAATGTCCTTAATGATCTTTTGATCCTTTCGACAGCCGATGAATAACACGCGCTCCCGATTTTGGGGGACACCATAGTCTGACGCGAGCGCGACAAATGGGGCATCCAAATTATAGAGCCGAATCAGTGCCAGCACCTCGCTAAACTCTTTGTCCATCTTTGCCTCCTTGACAAAGGGCTTGAGTCCCTTCACGCACTCGTCGAAGGAGTAGGTGTAGATTTCCAGCGCCTTCATGATCTCGGCTACAGCATCGGCGTGTAGTCTAGCAGGCCGAAGGTTTTGAAACGCGGTGTGTATTTTTTCTACGATCGCATCGGAGCCAATCGAGGCAAGGAAACGATCGAAGTCTTCTACGAAGAGGTCCTCATCGATATCGCTGTAGGCTTTTTCGTGGATGATTTTCTTTCGAATCGATTCGAGCTCTTGCGTTCTCTTCAATAGATTAAGTCCGTGTCGAATGGTCAGAATATTCCGGTCCGTTTTACTGGTTTTGTAGTCGACAATCTTGGGCGTGAGCACCCGAAAAGCGTTCTCGATCGTGTGCAGGTAACGGGAACGCCACTGCTCCAAAGCTTTGTCGGTGGCACACTCGAATTGAAGTCGAAGGTGGTAGCATTCTAAGATGAACGGGCTGCCCAACTCACGTTTCAAAGATTCTACGAGTTCAACCAGCCGATGAAATTCAACCGGGTCTACGATCGACCGGATTTCCTGTGCGATCATCTCTTGTATCTTCCCGTTTTCTTTCGTGAGGATTCCCTTCACATTTTCCATGACGAAGTACTTCGGGCGAAGCTGCCGGATCACCTTTAGGTAATGGGCAAACAGGTCATCTTTCTTGTCAAACTTTTTGCGTTTACCGGCTAAGCTAAAGCTCTGACAGGGTGGGCCACCGCACACTACGTCGACGGTTCTGCCATTGAGCTTTTTCAACAAGTTGTCGAGGAAGTCAGGCTCGGTGATGTCTTGGCGCAGAAACTCGGCGTCCATCCCAAGCTGGTAGTTATAACGCGCGACGTGGGTCAACTCACAATTCTCGTTGATGTCGCTGGCTAGCAGGAAGTCATACAATTTCTTGCCGTGTTCGGCCTGCAGGAAGCCTTCGCTAAAGCCCCCGGCACCGGCAAACAAGTCAACGAACGTGACCGGTTCCTTTCCCACCATGTATTCGGATTGGTCGGGTTGGATTCCTGCGCTCGCGTTGCTTTTCCGGGCGTCGACCAATGCCTGTAGTTCTGCTTTCAGCCGCGGACCGATTACCTGTTTGCTAGGATGGGCTGCGATGTGGCGCTCGACCACATGACGAAGAGTTCCCAGGAAGTGGTTGATCGACCGATGGCGCGGTTCCGACTCCTTCACCGATTGTGACTCCGTATCCCACTGGTCTCGCTGAACCTTCTCCCCCGTCGAAACTTTCACCTGCCGACTCTTGTCGCGCAACACAAAATGAATGGAATACTGATCGGTGCGGTCTGGGCTATCGAGGTAAAACTTGACACTGAGCATAGTTGCGGACGTTTTTACGGACACGGACAAATTTACGGACAATTACCCCCGACGCAAGCCTCGGGCAAGAGTCGTGACACAGGTTGTCAAATCCGGCAAGCAACGCATTTGGAGATGGTGGGAATCCTGTTACCTTTGTAACAGATGACAACGGTGCAACCATATCAGCCAAGCATTGCATAACTAGACCGGTTCTCGGTCTCAGGTTTCTCTTCCGTTTTTACTTTTTCACAAACTGCCGCGTCTGCGTCAACGCGTCTGACCGGCTCAAAAAATCCATCCATGGAATCAAATTCCTCTATTCTATCATCCTTTGGCTGGGATGAATACTTTCAAAACAACTACCACGAAACAACAATACCGGGCAGCCAAATTGGGCGTGTTACCTCCGTACAGGGATTCAAGTACCACCTTGTATCCGAAGGGGGCGACCGGGTGGCTGAACTTGCCGGCAAGCTATTGTTTGGCGCCGCCCCGGACGACCTGCCTAAGACAGGCGACTTTGTCCGTTTCCTAGACTACGGCACGGAAGGCTATATCGTGGACCTCGTTCCCAGGAAAAATGCCCTCAGTCGAAAGACACCCGGTGAGAAAACCGAACGGCAAGTGATCGTCGCCAACGTCGACCAGGTGTTCGTGGTGCAAGGCCTCGACCGCGATTTCAACATAGCACGACTCGACCGGTATCTCTCCCAGATTGCTGGGTGTGGGATCGCGGCAGCAGTCGTACTCAATAAAGTCGACCTCGTCGAAGATACCGCTGATTTTGTAGCCCAGGTAGAAAACCTCGGACATCGTTGCCCCATTTTTCTGTGCAGTCCACGGACGGGCGCTGGCATAACAGCGCTCAAAACGTCGATGCTTCGTGGCGAGACGTACGTGTTTGTCGGCTCGTCGGGTGTGGGCAAGAGCACGCTGACAAACGCCCTCCTAGAGTCGGACGTCCAACAGACGCGGGAGCTAATCGATTGGAATGGCAAAGGACGCCACACCACCACCGTGCGGGACCTCTTCACCCTTCCGAACGGTGCCTTGTTGATCGATACCCCTGGGATGCGCGAATTTGGCATGACTGCCGAATCTGGCGACGCGGTCGAGTCCTTTCCTAAGATCGCCGAGTTTGCCGCTCATTGTCGATTTTCAGACTGCACACACCTGCAAGAGGAAGGATGCGCTGTACTTGCTGCCCTCGACGGTGGCATTCTCGAGCCTGATGCTTATGATCGCTACGTGAAGCTCTACAAAGAGCAAAAACGTTTTTCGATTCGAGCTGAGGACAAGAAAAGGATGAACCGTCAGTTCGGGAAAATTACGAAAGAAGCGAAGGCGTTTCGAAGGAAGAATAAGTATTGACAAAGAAGCTACTTGCGTTAAAGTCAGGGTGTATCATATCCATGATGAATACTGAAACTAAGTAGAGTAACCATAAAAGGAAATAGCCGGCGGTGCGGTGTGCACCAGGGGGCTCGTGTGCGCGGGACTCCCACCCACTCTCCGCCGGCATTCCAAACACCGGCGTAAATACACGGAAAGATGTCGACAATGGCTAATGGGACGTTAGCCTCCTGTACGGTTTTCCAGACACTCCCTTACGATCGTGGGATGAAACCACTCGCCGTACCTGTGTGCGTGAGCGTCAACCGGTGCATGGCACGGGTACAGGCAATGTACAAGAGGCTCCGGTCTACTTCGTTCGCATAGTTCTTTTCCGTGACAAAGGGTATCACGACCTCGTCGAATTCCAGACCCTTCGACATATGAACAGTCGTGATACAAATACCTTGGCTAAACGAAGTTGTATCGGGTGTCAACAGATGCAAGTCGGAAATCCGAAGGCGATCGTATAACGAATTGGCCTGCCGCTCAGACTTACAGATGATGCCCATAGATTGGCCTCCCCCATCTCGGAAAGAAGCAATTACATGGCGAATTTTTTCTACTTCATCGTCGTTGGAATCGGCAGGCAAAACCACCGGCGTCTCCCCGTGACGTTCCATCGGTTCCATTTCTGGGTTGGGGCGAATAGACAACGCAAATTGAGCAATCTCCCAAGTCGATCGATAGCTGCGAAGTAGTTTCACCAATTCACCCTGCGGAAACACGTCTTCTATGGTCGCCGCCGACGAAGAACTATAAGGATTTACTGTTTGGGTCACATCGCCCAATATCGTCTTACGGCAAAGAAACACGCGCGACAAAACCGCATAGTGAATGGGCGTATAGTCCTGCATTTCATCCACCAGCAAATGCTTAATGTGATCGTACGGAGGCGGACCTTCGACACGCACTTTGCAATAAATTAGCGGGAACACGTCGGCATACTCGAGCCGATCGCCATCCATCAGGCGAAGGAGTTCTGGGCGACCCAACCAGCGGTAGAAGTCCTTGTACAACTCGAGCGCGTTGGCAAACTTGAACATCCTCGGAATTTCTTCCATCACTTTGGTACGGTCGCGGTTCGACAACTTCCGTGTCGACGAATTCCGAACATATTGCAAGATGTCAGCAATCATATCGGGGAACCGTTTCATGATGGGCATCCTGTGATACGCCTTGAATCGCTCCATGATGTAAGGATGTGGGACCACCGTTCCCGCTACCCGTATCTCCGTCGGTTCGAAGTAATTATTCTCGACATGGATCATGTACTGGTTCAGCTTCGATAGGAACTCGAACGAAGCCTTGTATTTGATCCGCTCTACAAACCCGGGGTGCGGGTTCTCCAGCAGCGCATAGACTTGTTGGAAGAAGTTTTGGAACCGGAAGGCCCGCCCAAGAAGTTCGTCTGCCAACTCATCCATGCCCATCTCGGGAATGTGTTCCTCGCCCAACTCCGGTAACACGTTTGAGATGTAATCCGCGAATACCTTGTTAGGAGAAATTATAAGGATGTCCTTAGAACGAATGGTTTCCCGGAAACGGTATAACAGAAAAGCGACCCGATGAAGGGCAATAGAGGTCTTACCTGAACCAGCGACTCCTTGAATGATCATGACCGACGCAGACTCATTTCGAATGACCGCATTTTGGTCGCGTTGAATCGTTGCGACGATGTTCTTCATCTTCTCATCGGAGGACTTACTCAACTCCTTTTGAAGAACTTCGTCATGAATGTTCAACGAATTCTCGATCATATACTCCATCCGGCCATCGCGGATTCGGTACTGTCGTTTGAGGCTAATTTTGCCCTTCACTTGCCCCGAAGGCGTTTGGTACTGCGCGTCGCCTAGCTCGTAGTCGTAGAACATCGAGGCGACAGGGGCACGCCAGTCGAAGATCAAGCCTTTTCGTGTGGTCTCATCCGTGAATGAATGTATCCCGATGTAGATGGGCATGGCCTTCCGGCCCGAAGCTCCAAAATCGATTCTTCCGAAGTATGGCGAACCGAGCAGCTTTTGAATCTTGCGCTTGACGAATACCGCGTTCTCGCCGGTGAAAGCAATTCGGTCGATCGATTGCCCGGCAGCCACCATGTCGGCTTCATCCATCCCCGATTGGTGCTCGTGCATGTATTGCTTGTTTTGCCGGAGCTCCTCCGAGTACATTCTCACCCGTTCGTCGACACGCTTCAAACTCAGCGTCAACTTTTCCTTTACTTCTTCTAAGTACTCGCGTTCTTCGTGCTCGGCTCCAATCATTCGTTGCTATTTAGTTTTTAAAGTCTTCGATACAGATCAACAGATCTTCGTCCATTACGATTCACTCGTAGTCACCAATTCTTCAAATAGACCCTCTAGTTTTACCTTGGCGTCCTCGCACAAGCCAGGGTGTACCCGTGAGGTCTGCACGACGGTGCTGCGCGCCGCGGTCAACCAGCGAAACCGCTCCGGCATCGAAAGCGATCCTATGGCGCCGGCATCTTTACCCCCGGCACATATCTTCTCGAAGGCGATCAAGTTCGCCCTCAACTCGTCGCGGTCTACTGGACACTGAAAGCTAGCAAGTCGTCGTTCATTGATCTCATAGCGCAAGCCCAAGAACTTTTGATCCTTGCAATACAAGATCACCCCGGCGTTGATGAACTCTTCTCTCTCGACGCGCGGAACGATGCGGATGACCGCATATTCAAATAAATCCTGCCGCTTGTTTTGCATCATGAATAAATTTATCTGAATGCTTCACGCGAGAAACCAAAAAGTCGATATACGCTTTCTTATGTGCTTCCACGGACTCAAAACCACCATCTTTCAACCACTCGTTGGGTACCAAGTCTACAATCGCGGTAAGCTTGTCGGCACTCAATAGTATCTTGAATGATTCGTCCACCTTTTCTAAATCCTTCGCGAAGGGCAGCAAAACGTGTTTTGAAACCTGTGGATACACTTTGTAGTCAGCTTCATGCCCACGCATATCGTCCCAGTTATGGTGAAAATACAGAGAAGCGCCGTGGTCGATAAGCCACAATTCTTTTTTCCACCAGAGCATGTTTGTGTTGCGAGTCGTTCGATCGACGTTCAACAGCAGCAAGTCGAGCCAAAGAATTTTGGAGGCCAAGATAGAATCGATCGCGGTAACGACCGGATCAAAGGTGATCGCGCCCGACAAGTAATGTACACCTAAGTTAAGCCCCGTACTTGCCTTCAGGAGGTCCTGTATCTCTTCGTCACCTTCCATGCGCCCAAAGGATTCGTCGAGGGTGGCATAGACCAGCTCGGGAACACGTAATCCCAAGAGACGCGCGATCTCGCCACCGACAATTTCAGCTATCAACGCTCGAGCTCCTTGTCCTGCCCCACGAAATTTCAATACATAAAGGAAGCCATCATCTGCTTCGACAATCGCCGGCAAAGAGCCTCCTTCACGTAAAGGCGTCACGTATCGTGTAACAGCTACTTTCCTCAGCATAACAAGCTCGCAAGTTAAGACAAATACACGTGGTCGGCTCGATAAAGAAAGTCTTTTTCACAACGAAGCGTCAAGGCAAAAAAAATAGTTCTATGAAAAAGACAATGCTACTTTTACTAAGTATATTTACTTCAGGCGCGGCTGATCTGGCCACGACCTAGTCCCCAAAAAAATCCTACCAGTTTCTTACTTTCATCGAGGTCTAAGCACTTGCTCCTCGATTCGGTTACTTGATTAACTAACGTCAACGAGTTCAGAAATGCGTTCATCACGCGCTCGACTATTAGTGTGTCGGTCTTTTACTCAATTAGTGCCCCGGGGCGGCTTCGACTCATGTGTTGAGTCGCACAAACATGAGCTTTTCGCGGTTCCCATCATTACTATCTTCATCCTTCATCGGCTAATTAGAAGCACAATTCAACCCGTTCATATCTAACTAAACCACATTCCGCTCACCACAAAAAATAAGAAGGGGGCAAGATTGCTCCTGCCCCCAGTCCTAATTATCAAACAGCCTCAACGAGTGGGGCCAAATTCGTGAATGTCCGAGACGGGTTCCTTCACATACTTTCCGCGACGACGTGACTTCCTCGGGTCCAGTTAAGGTAAGACGTTTTAACGCAAAATGGGTTATCTCAGAGACACAATATTTGTAAAACGGCACCGAAATCGTATTCGGAAGGTGATTTACTACCGCTCTGATGCCAGCCAGCGTTTTGCGTGCGTCGTATGGAAGTTCGGTTACTCTCCCGCCAAAGCCATCAGTTCGCGGTGGATGCCTTGCGCAAGGATTTGATTCATTCCCATCATCAAGATTTTTGTCGGCGTTCTTTGCCGTGCTGAACCGAATGCGTGATCACTATCGCCGACTTGTCCTCCGTATGCAGCTACAATGAGCGAGAGATCTTCTCCTCCTGAAACTATTTCGGCATACTCGGCCTCACTTCCACCTTGCTGGGCAGAGTCCTGGGATGCATTCGCAGCAAATCCACCACGATTTGTCCTAGGTCCTCGATTTGAATCTTCCACGCATCTTCGGGGCCGGGCGTGTGATCATTGAATTCCGTCGCCACCGACCCCGGCATGATCGTCGTAACCTTGATACCATACTTACGCAGGTCTAGCATGACAGCTTGCGTAAAACCCGTGAGGCCAAACTTACTCGCATTGTACGCTGATGCATTTGCGAAGAAGTTAGTCCCGGCAAGGCTAGAAATAGTGAAGATATATCCTTTCGCCTTCTTGATCTCGGCGAGGGTTGCCTTGATGCTGTAAAAAACACCGGTTAAGTTCGTGTCGATTGTTTCATTCCAAACTTCGGGTGTCATATCTTCAATCGAAGCGAAGTGCCCGACACCGGCATTAGCAATCAAAACATCAATACCTCCAAAAGCTTGTACTGCCTTTTGCACCGCGGCTTGTTGCGACTCCAAGCTTCGCACGTCGGCCTGCACGAACAGAACTTTCCCCGGGCCAATTTTCTCGAGAGCCGCCACTGCCTTCGCTCCTTCTCCCCTTCCCGTAATGGCCACTTGGTAACCTTCCTTCAAAAGTGCTTCCGCAATTCCAAAACCTATTCCTTTTGTTCCTCCGGTGATCAATGCTGTCTTCATCGTGTTTCGATATCTTCGGTTACTTCACGAACTGCTTCCAATCATCTGTTCGAACTTTTGCCTTTAGGTCGTGCAAGATGTTGTACAAACCGAAATACGTTCTGTTGATATACACTGCATCGCGCACACCCCGCGCTTTTTTCGATTGCCGCAGTTCTTTCATGTTTGTTAGCTCCTCGCCAAAACCGTAGAGAGTTTCGAAGTACTCCTTCTGCGAGAAATCGAATTCCGGCGAACGGAAAGGACGACCCAATAACTCGACCAGCTGAATGAACAACGATTTGAAAAACTTCTTGTCCTTCGCACTATCGTCGGTATAGATGAATCGTAGCTGGTGGAACACTTGGTCAATCAACTTCTCATCCTCCAAGAAGCCCGGTGACATTAATTGAAAATAAGTCTTATGAAAGTCTTCAGGGATTACTTTCACACAGCCAAAATCGATGATACCAAGTCGGGCATCGGGCGTGATGATAAAGTTACCTGGGTGTGGATCGGCATGCACCGCTTTCAGGACGTGCATTTGATAGTGGTAAAAGTCCCACATAGCTTGACCAATCTTTGTTCCAGAGCCCTTGGGGAGGCTGTCCACATTTGTTTCGCCGAGGGGTTGGCCGTTGATCCAATCCATCGTCAAGACGCGATCCGAGGAGTATTGGGGATAATAGGTTGGGAATACCAAGTTGGGGATATGCTGACACTTCGACGAGAGTTCGGTCGAGCGTTGTAACTCCAGTCGGTAGTCGGTTTCTTCCGTCATCCGTTGTTCCACCTCGCCGATGAATTCGTCGTACTCAACTGGATTGAGGTTAAACATACTGAGCGCAATGGGCTTCACCATCGCCAAGTCGGATTTCACACTATCGCCTACCCCAGGGTATTGGATTTTGACAGCGAACTTCTTCTTTCCCAGTGTGGCCTGGTGCACTTGTCCCATCGAAGCCGCGTTGACAGCTTTCGAAGTAAATGTGTCGAATAGTTCGTCTGGCGATTTACCGAACGACTTTTGAAAGGTTTTGATCACCAAAGGAAAGGACAAGGGTGGCGCGCTGTATTGCGCCATCGCGAACTTTTGTTGATATGCCGTGGGGAGTAGGTTCTTGTCCATACTCAACATCTGCGCGACCTTTAGCGCACTCCCCTTCAATTCACTCAACGATGCGTAAATATCTCGCGCGTTGTCTTCGTGCAGTTCCGCCCGAGAGGTATCCTGTTGGATGAGCTTTTTACTGTAATGCTTTAGGTAATTGGTTCCGATCTTCGCACCCGTAGCGATGAACTTGGAAGCGCGCTGAATCTTGGTAACGGGTATCTTATCGAACTCCTTCGTTTCCTTTTTCACTTCTGGCTTTGGTATAAAAATTTTGCAAAATCAACGGCGCTGTCTATCGCCCCTTTCCCAATCAGATCGAACGCGAGATTGACTGACTTTTCAATCGCCGCATCTGTCTTCTCAAATCCCGCCGAGTCGTCGCGTGTCCAAAAAAGCAAGGTGAACCCGAAATGCATCCAAAATAATTGGGGATACAATCGATCCAGGTATGGGCGTGCCGGAATTTCACCACTCACTTTTCCAGCAGCAATAAGGGACCCCATGAAGTCGTCGAATACCTGCTTAAAACTTTTTAAGAATGGGGGTGTGACTTCAGGGCGTCGAAATGATTTGAGTTGGTGCAAGACAAAGCTCCGGTTGCCCTTCATTTCTTCGAATAGTGCAAAGTAGAAGCTCAGTATCTTTTCCCGGGTTGAGAAAGTGGCGAAGGTCTTATCATTCTTCAACTTGTTGACCGGGTGTTGGATCACATCATGCCAGGCAGCTTTTTCGATGGCCTCGAACGATCCAAAAAACGAGTAGAACGCATCTTCTTTGATACCGAGGTCGAGACAAAACTGGTAGATGGAAGCGGGTTGTTTACCCTGTGCAAGGAGGTACTCGACGTACGAGGCCCTGATCTTGTCTGCCGAAGCGCCCTGCCCAGCAGCTTTGGATTTTTTTGTGGTCACCATATAGTAACTTTAACAAAAACCCTGTGGCGAAGTTTCGTTTTTGGAGGAATTTATTGGCGTTTTTCGTCGCTTCCACGGTGGCGCTGGGGCCTGCATTTTCGCAGCGGTCCGCGGCCTTCTATTATCGCGCTGGCGAGGTGCACCTAGAAAAGCACCGATGGACGGAGGCCCAAGAGGCGTTCGACCTGTGCCTGCGCCAAGATCCGTCCTACGTGGACGCGTATTATTCGAGGGCGATCGTCCTAGAGCACTTCGACAGCCTGAATCGGGCGCTCACCGACTACAACATCTACCTCGAATTTCGGCCCGAGCACCACGAGGCGCTTTTCGCACGCGCCCAGTTGCGGATCCGAGCGGGGCTCTTGCGCCTCGCCCAAAGTGACCTGAAACGCTTGCTCCGCCTTCCGCCAGGGACGACCACGACCGTCACTTTTCGCACCAATCGATATACCGGCGTAGCCGACCAGGTGTTTACCGCCCGGGGCGCCAACCAGTCATACATCTATAGCGCGTTAGGTGATGTCGCCCTAGCCCTACATATTCCCGACTCAGCAGCAATTTACTACGACCAAGCCCACCAACTATCGCCCGACGACCCAGACCTGCTTGTCAACCGCGGTCTCTCCTACTTGCAAGCAGGCGACACCTTACGGGCAATCGGCGACTTCCGCGCGGCCCTTTCCATCGACCCAAGGCACGCGCTGGCAAAACACAACCTCGGCGTCCTCGGCAAAAGTGCCGGCATCGACGACAAGAAGATGCTCGATGAAGCAATTGAGGACAATCCCAAACTTCCGTTTGCACTCGCGGAACGAGCCTGGCAGAGATTCCAGTCCAAAGACTTTGCCGGCGCCCAATCCGATTACAGTCGTGCTATCGCCCTAGATCCGAGTCAACCAGATTACTTTTTAAACCGTGGTTTGGCGCGCGAAAAACTCAATGATACCGCGGGTGCTTTCGACGACTATACGGCTGCCTTGAAACTTCAGAATGCCTTCGACAAAGCATGGTTGAATCGGGGTAACCTATTGGCAAAACTTGGCAAGCTCCAAGAAGCGATCGCCGACTACAACGTGGCGATCATCAACCGGCCTGACTATGGCGCTGCCTTCTTTAACCGCGCGATGGCCTTTCATCGATTGAAACAGAAAGACCTCGCCTGTCAAGACCTGAAAACGGCGGAAAAACTGGGCACCCAAGTTGAGTCCCGGATGTGGAAGAGCATCTGCGGCTTATAGTTGATCTCAGCGGTGGCGGAAACCTGCGACCGTCTTTCTATCTTCAGATAAATTTCCCACCCATGCGTAAACTTCTGCTGTTGTTAACTCTCGTCTCGTCGACCGCTTTTGCTCAGGTTCAAGACAACGCGAACCACGAGATCATCATTGCACCCGTTGGAGTGATTTCCATGGAGCGAGATGCGGTTCTCCTGAACCAAGCGGTAATTGTAAAAAATGGGATCATCACATACGTGGGTGATGCAAAGAAGGCAAAGCCCTCGAAGGATGCCTGGCAGATCGGTGGCACGGGTAAGTTTGTAATGCCCGGCCTAGCGGAAATGCACGCCCATGTTCCCCCGAATGGAGATATCGATCAGGCAAAAGATGTGCTCACGTTATTCCTAGCAAACGGCGTCACCACGATACGCGGCATGCTGGGCCACCCCAACCACCTCGTCCTCCGAAGCAAGATTAACAGTGGTGAAATTCTAGGGCCACATTTTTATACGACCGGACCTTCATTCAACGGGCAAAGCGTGAAGACTACCCAGCGCGCTGCTGAAATGGTACGCGAACAAAAATTGGCCGGCTACGACTACCTGAAACTACACCCAGG
This sequence comes from Cyclobacteriaceae bacterium, assembly GCA_044226825.1. GTDB lineage: Bacteria > Bacteroidota > Bacteroidia > Cytophagales > Cyclobacteriaceae > ELB16-189. Next base: position 39,453 of record JBGAGH010000005.1, on the reverse strand, counting down.
ATTAACACGTGAGACGTTCCCCGTAATCGCTGCTACCGCGAAGGAAGTCGGCATACCGTTCGTTGGACATGTCTCATTCGGCGTCGGGGTCTGGCGCGCCATCGAAGCAGGGTACTCGTCAATCGATCACATGGATGGTTTTGTGGAAGCGATTACACCAGGTATCGACACGTTGGCTGAGCAGCAAGCAGGATTGTTTGGCGCGTGGATAGCTAACCGTGCCGACGCCACGAAGATTCCAAACTTGGTATCGAAAGTAGCAGCGGCCAAGATCTGGGTCGTGCCGACGCAATCAATCGCCGAACGCTGGCAGTCTGCAGAACCCGCTAGCGTATACTTGGACGCACCGGAGATGAAGTACATGAAACCGGCTGAGCGCGCCGCGTGGCAGAACGCCAAAGACAGCTACTTGAACAATCCCAACTTCTCTCCTGAAAAGGCAAAAGCCCTCGTGAGCATTCGCCGCGAGTTGCTCCGGCAATGCCAAAAAGCTGGCGTCGGCTTACTGCTTGGTTCCGATGCACCGCAGGTCTTTAATGTACCCGGTTTTTCCATCCACCATGAACTCCAATACCTGGTAGACGCAGGTCTCACCCCTTATGAGGCACTGAAGACTGGTACCGTGAATGTCGCTGCGTACCTGGGTAAGAAGAATTCGGGGATGATTAAAGTCGGTTATGTGTCCGACTTTGTGTTGCTGACCGGCAACCCATTAAAAGATATCAAGCAGTCAGCTTCAGTGGAGGGAGTCATGCTGGGAACGAAGTGGTGGCCTAGGAGTTCTTTTGATTTAAAAATTCAGAACGAGGGGTAAGTACCAAGATAAGAGGTTAAAAAAAAGGCCCGCCTGATTGCTCAGAACGGGCCTGTACACCCAATGAATGTCCTTCGTACCTAACCTAAACCTAAACCAACTTACAATCCAAATGGGTGCTTGTGGCTAGCGGCAGCCGTAGCGCCGTTCCCTTGTCTAATCCTAACGCGTTTCACCGCGCGCTTTGCCTTGGGATGCTTGTAATCGGAAGCCTCCTGTACGGTTGTCGTAGAGAATTTCTCCGTTGATTCAGTATTGTTCGCACGAGCAGCAGCTGCCGCGAAAGGGTGCTTATAGTTTCTCTCCGATACGAGCGGGTCCACTGTCTTCCTTTGAGCAAAGGCCACAGAAGTTAGCATTAAGACCAGGGCGAGAGTTGTTACGCGTTTCATGGTGTTTAAACGTTTAATTGTTTAATACCCCAATTAACGGTGATCAAACCAGTGCGGCGCTCAGGATTTGCACGCCAACACGGTCCGTATTTTAACGTAGTACTCGTCTACGGGTTTTCCCTGATGCTGGCTAATTAATTGATTATCAGCCCAATATACCAGTTTCGTAGGCTTTTCGGATGAGTTCGGCCGAGTTATTCACGTTGAGCTTCTTGAGCATGTTGATTCGATGTGTCTCAACGGTTCGAATGCTGATACCCAACTGGTCGGCGATCTGTTTCGTGCTTTGCCCGCCGGCCACCAGCGTGAGGACTTCACGTTCCCTTGGTGTGATCTCTGTCGATTCAGATAGGACTGGACGCGCGATGGATTCGGCCATGATGGCGGTAATCGCCGGACTGAAATAACGATTACCCTGGTAGATGGTCTTGATCGCGTGGCTAAGCTCACTACCATCGATGTTCTTGAGCAGGTACCCGTCGGCTCCTGCCTTCAGCGCCTTCAGGATATACTCTCGTTCTTCGTGCATTGTCAACACGATAAATTTGATCTGAGGGTATTGTGCATGAAGGCGTTCAAGTGCTTCCAGACCGCTCATCTCGGGCATATGAAGATCTACGAGGGCGACATCGGGTTTCACTGCGCTAATCACCTTGATGAGTTCGACGCCGTTGCCTGCTTCGCCTGCCACGTCGAAATCATCGCTTTGACCCAGCAGCGTTTTGAATCCAGCCCGGATCATCGGATGGTCGTCGGCTAACACCACTCTGATTTTCATAACGGCAAAAGTAAACGCTCCTGCGAAATCGGGGCGTGATGGGTAAGATTATTTTAGTCTTAGAGACTTGTTTGGGGCAACAAAGGAATCCGAACTTCCACAGTGGTTCCATCGGCAGCGCTGGAATGTATGTCCACGCTCCCATTCAAGAGTCGGGCACGCTCCTTCATACTTCTCAATCCAAATCCCGACGTTTCTCGGCCGTCGAAACCGATTCCGTCATCTTTTAGGAGTACATAGATTTCGTCGTCTTTATCCAAAACGTGCAGTTCAACATGGCGTGCTTTCGCGTGCTTCAAGATATTATTGATTCCTTCCTGTACAATTCGGAAGACGGCGATCGTCGCATCGAATGCAATGCGATGATCGGACTCTCGAATGAAGCGAAAATCGAAGGTTAAGCCGGAGTATCGACTCGTGTGGTCGCAAAGTCCTTTCAGCGCTGCTTCCAAACCAAAGTCAACCAATGAGCCGGGCATGACGTTGTAAGAGATTCTCTTTACCTCGGCGATGGTATCGTTAATCAAATCCAGAAGGTCTTTCTTCTGCGCTTGATCTAACGGCGTAATTTCGACGCGCAGGCGGATTGCTGTTAACAATTGACCGACCCCGTCGTGAAGTTCCTGTATGATCCGTTTCCTCTCGTTTTCTTGTCCTTCCAACAGAGCCGCAGCTTTCTCGCGCACGAGTTTGATTTCGCGTTCGTTGAAATTTTTGAGTTGATCGCGCATGTCGATCAACGCCAAACCAAGTGTATCTTGATCACTTAGGGAGCGATAACCCGTGTCGAAATTTCCATGCCCGATTTGGCGGGCGAATTCAGTGGTGTCTTTAAGACCGCGCACCAGTTGATTCACCGCCAACGCGATTTGACCGATCTCATCGCGGTTCGGAACTTTCACTTCTTCATTCGGAAGCACCCCCAACCCCAGTTGACTGATCACGCCGCGTAGATACAATACAGGTTTTGACAGGGCATTCGAATTGATGACAGAGATCACGACAATGACGATGGTGACAAGCAGCGTAACCACCATGAGGTAGTTTCTAAACTCGACGACGGGCAACATGGCTTCTCCCCAGTCTATTTCCGATACGATTTGCCATTGCAATTCCGGGTTCACGAGTCTTCGCGAGAAACTGATAACCCGAACTCCGCGATAGTCGGTTCGAAGGTGATCACCGCCGGTCGTAGTCGTGTCTACGCGAATTGTCAACGGCGGTTTATCGGGGAAGAAACGGGAGGCAGACCGCAATTGGTGGTCCTGTCCCACTAAGTAGCTCTCGCCGGTTGAACCCATACCGGCATTCTCGAGCAATAACCTTTGCACCTTCGCGAAATTCTCGCGGACCAAAATGAAGCCTAGAAAGTGATCGAGTTTGTGCAACGGTATCGCGTAATACAACTCGGTAAATCCACTGCCCACCTCTTCGGATGCATCAATCCAATGGAAGCCGCCGCGCTCATGGGGGATGTGTTTCAACAGGTTGGATGGACCGAAGTCGTCGCCAGACGTCGAGTAGACTGTTACCCAGTCCTTGTTTACCACCGTGATTTCAGCAAAGTCATAGATCGCTTGTATGGCTCGAATTTCCGACCCCACTTCGGCGGGGAACGACTGAGCCGTGAGTTGGTAATCGCGATCTATCTTAAAGTGCTCTAGGAAGAAATCGTGGGTAAAAAGAAATTGAAGATCCTTTTTGTGTTGATTGAAATAGCTGTCGATTTGCTCCTCCTTTAGGGTATTGACCGACGCCAACTGATCGAGTGTCCGGTCTATCAGTGCATTTCGAATCAAAAAATAGAAGGCCACCGAAATTGACAGGACAGCGAATAAGCCAATGACCGAGTTGGAAAGGAAAAGTCTCGCAAAAATCTTGGTGCCTTTCATTCTGTTTCAAGATCGGGTCGTAGGCGCACAAACACAGGCTCCCGAAACATCTTGTCGGGCGTGAGCGATGCATAGCTGATTTCGGCTATGATCGTCGGCGTCACCCATTTGCTTGTCTTCTCGTCCATTACCTTGTTCGAGATTGGCTTCGCTGTTTCATCAAGCTCCTTAAGTCGTTTCGACATGCTCTTTAGTAAGGCATCGTCGAAACCAGTACCTACTTTGCCGCGGTACACGAGTTTTCCCTCCAGTCGTTCGGCGATGTGCAATCCACCGAACGTTTGACTTCGCTCGCCCGTTCCCGGGTTATAGCCAATGACTACACATTCGCGCGTGTTTCGAATTTTTACTTTCAGCCAGTTTTCGCTGCGCCTGCCCGGGAGGTATTTACTGTCGCGTACCTTCGCCATGATGCCCTCGAGGTTATGTTCGCGAGCAGCTTCAAACAACGAGTCACCGTCTTCGATAAACTCGCTCACCCGGTACGGCGTGTCATGTCGAATCGCATCTTTCAACCATTCTTTCCTTCGGAGAAGGGGCTCGTGAATAAGGGGACGGCCGTCGAGGTATAAACAATCGAACAGGTAACAGTATACCGGCGTGGACTTGGAGAGTTTCAAGATGTTTGTTTCTCCGGTTGCCATCATTCGGCTTATCACGGTTTTGAAGGCGGGTTTCCCGGATTTGTCGAGACACACAATTTCTCCATCAAAGAGTGCTGTGTTTGCCCTAAATGCCTTCTCTGGAACGAGGAGTTCCGGAAACTGCGCTGTTACATCGTGTTGGTTTCGCGTGCGAATTCGCATCTGGCCGTCTTCTACGGAGATGAGCGCGCGAATCCCGTCCCATTTCACCTCATAGATGTATTGCTCTCCCTTTGGTGGCTTGTTGGTTGATTCGGACAACATCGGCTCGATGGGTTGCCTCAGGTAATTCACCTGTGGTTCATCCACCCGTTCGAGCAACCACTCCTTGTTCTTCATCTTGTGGATGCGATACTCACCGGTTACCTCCTTGCTGCTCAAGCGGAAATAAAACCCGTCCTTCTTGTCTTTAGTTACCTGGTACTTACCCAGGGCGTAAATCCACATTTCGCCGGCGCCGTACTGACCTTTGGGTATCTCTCCATCGAACGTGAGATACTCCATCGGGTGATCTTCAGTTTGCACCGCCAATCGTTTGACGCCTGGATGTGGCGGGAGCCCGCGGGGCACGGCCCAAGACTTCAAAACGCCGTCTTTCTCGAGCCGCAGATCGTAATGTAAATGAGACGCGTGGTGGCGATGCACGACGAAGTTGCTACCGGTGCCGTCGATTGTGCGTGCCTCGCCAGAAGGCTCTGACGTCTTTGAAAAGTCGCGCTTTTTCGCGTAGGTCTCTAGCTGTTCGGGGTTCTTGTGCTTCGCATTCTGTGGCAGCTTCTTGTGAGGTGTCTCCTTTCGTTGGGGATGAATATCGACAGCATACGAGTCGATTCCCTCCCACGCGTCGCCGTCGGACATAACTTTCTCCAACGCCGTTCGGATGTTGTACTCTTTCGGGTCCTTTAACTTCTGGATCTCATCCCACGGGAGTGGCATGGAGACCGGCGCACCAATTCGACCGCGCAAGCTGTATGGCGACACGATACTTTGACCGGATCGTATCCTAAAGATGTCGACGAGGACCCTTCCTTTGCGCGCATCCTTTTTTATTTGGAGCGTCACCGTGTTGGGTCTTTCATCAATAAACGGCTTCGCGATGTCCTGCGCTGCCTCGAAGACATCATGGAACGAGAACCGAGGCTCCACGGGACAACAAATGTGGATGCCTTTGCCTCCAGTGGTTTTTGCGAAAGGCGTGTAGCCAAACTTCTCGATGTATTCCTTTAAGTCTAGGGCGATGTCGACCACTTTCCGAAAATCGTATCCTTCGGGTGGGTCCAAATCGAACACCATGTAATCAGGATTGTCAAACTTCGGCTTGCGGCTATGCAGCTGATGTAATTCCAACGAAGCCAAGTTAGCGAGCCACACGAGTGATGCCGCCTCCGTGGCGATGATGTAGTCTTTCACCTCTTTACCGAGTGTCTCGAACTCAATCCACTCCGGCGCCCATTCGGGTCGGTTCTTTTGATAGAACATCTCACCGTGGATTCCGTCGGGAAATCGAATGAGCGTTAAAGCTCGACCTTTGACGTGGTTCAGCAACGTAGGCGCAATCTTCAGATAGTATTCGATTACTTCCGCTTTGACCACGCCGTCTTCTGGAAACAACACTTTGTCCAGGTTGGACAATTCAACCTGCCGTTTCCCGATTTGTACCCATTGAGATTTCTTCGCCATCGTGCGGACCTAGCGCTTCACAAGCCCTAATATCGTGATCCCGATGCAAAAAGAAGATATGAGGGTAATGACAAGTACGACGTTCGCGAGGTTTTCGAAAGGGAATTGCATCCGGATAAAGGTGATTGCGCCCACGAGAACGCCCAAGGCGACCCAATAGCCCAACCGGGGTTTGGGAAATTCCCCGTTGTCAACGGGCATTTTCCACGCATACCAGGCAACCAATGCCCCACCTACGATCGTGCTGATGTGTTGCAAAACGTACCACAGTGGATACTTCGCGCCGTTTATTTCAAATACTCTGCCCTCATAAATTGACGGGAGTGCCTGCACGAAGTACTGATGTTGGTGCGTGAACCCGTCCCACACGATGTGCGAGATCGCACCGATGATCGCAGAGATACAAAATGCAACGTAATGTTTCTTAAAATACGCGACGAAGTCGAGGTGTCTGGCTGGTGAAAACCTACGCTGAAGGAAGACGGGTAAGTTGTCGATCAAATTGCGCTTGGCTACTAGGTGAAATAGGAACGCAAGGGCGATTGACATGGGAACGTCGAAGTAGAGAATTCCCCACAGCGTGTGGCCGTAAATTCCCTTCACATTCATCCTTAAGAAATATTCAAAGTCGGGTACCATCGCGCCTACCACTAGGCCTGTTGCCGACAACCGCTGATTCTTTAGCAATGGAAGGACAGCCGCCGTATGTGACAGGGTAAATGGCATCCGTTAGTCGTTCACCTCGGGTGTTGCTTTATTGGGTAGGAAGATCATACCGATCACGAAACACACCGCTGCAATGCCAATAGGATACCAAAGACCCCTGAACGGATCTTCGGGTGTGACGAGCGCCGTCGCGATAAAAGGTGTCAACCCGCCAAAGACACCGTTACCGAGGTGGTATGGCAGCGACATGGAAGTATAACGAATCCGTGTGGGGAACAACTCGACGAGAAATGCGGCGATTGGCCCGTAGACCATTGTCACGAGGATCACCTGGATCAGGACCAGTCCCACGACGATCCAATACGGGCTGGATCCCAAGTCGACATCGATCTTGGTCTCGGGTTTTGCTGGGGCTTTCGTCGCGTCGGCGAAGTAAACCGTTTTCACCGATTCCGTCATCGAGGTGCCATCAGCATACTCCATCACCGTTTTGACGGTCCGAACAGTATCGCGCGCTTCGGTGAACTCCGTGTTCCGGTTGATACTCACAGAACCGGGCAGTTCCACTTTCTCCTTCACGTTGGTGATCGAATAAATCTGTTTATAGATGGGGCGGTACAAGATCACGGCCAACAGCATACCCGTGAGCATGATGTACTTCCGCCCTACTCTGTCGGACCACCATCCAAAGAAGATGAAGAGCGGGGTCGCAATGACCAACGCGGTTGCGATGATATAATTCGACTGGACAAACTCGATGTTGCAAGTCTTTTGAAGGAAAGACAAAGCATAAAATTGACCCGTGTACCAAACCACTCCCTGACCCGCGGCAGCGCCGAATAGTGCGATTAGCACGAGTCGTAAGTTTTCTTTCTTTCCAAAACTTTCCAGGATAGGGTTCTTAGATATTTTACCCTCTGCTTTGATCTTCGCGAACAACGGCGACTCTTGCATCCGCATCCGGATATAGATGGAAACGCCGACAAGGATCGCCGACAGGAGGAACGGAATACGCCAACCCCATTCATTGAAAGAAGAGAGACCAACCGATTGTCGTACGGCGACGATCACGCCCAGCGATACGAACAAACCCAACGTTGCCGTCGTTTGAATAAAGCTTGTGTAAAATCCTTTTTTGCCTTCCGGGGCATGCTCTGCCACGTAGGTGGCCGCTCCACCGTACTCGCCCCCCAGCGCTAAACCTTGAACCAGTCGAAGCACCAACACGAGTATGGGTGCGGCGATACCGATGGACTCGTAACCAGGAATCAAGCCGATCGCAAAGGTCGACCCACCCATCAGCACCAGCGTGACCAGGAAGGTATACTTGCGCCCGACGATATCCCCGAGTCGTCCGAAAACAATGGCTCCAAAAGGGCGAACGATGAAACCGGCGGCGAACGTTGCTAGGGTTGACAAGAGGGCAGCCCCAGGATTCTCTTTAGGAAAAAACTGCAACGAAATAATGGCGGCCAGACTTCCAAAAATGTAAAAGTCGTACCACTCAATCAGTGTTCCTACGCTGGATGCAGTAATAACGGACCAGAGTTTCTTCTTGTCTTCGACGGGAGCCATGGGGTTGATCGGTTTTGCGAGCCGAGAAAATTCTATAAAGCGATAGGCTTGCGGACACGTCAGTGTTCGTGCTTCTCTTCAGGTTTTGAATGCCACTTTTCCATGATGTGATGGAAAGTGTCGTGTACAGAAGTGAGCTTGGCAGCCACTACACTGTCGGGCGCCTGTGTCCCAACCAGTTGTTCTAGCTCTTTCGCGCCAGCGTTCAAATCAGATAACAATTGCCTCGTTTCTTCATTGTCGACTTTGGATGGAAGCTCGGACTGCGCCCACTTGGCAGCCGCTGCCGAAAACATGGCTGCATCTTTACGGATGGGTGCTAGGTTGTTTGAGTCCTTGAGCGGATGGTACATGTCGGCCATAACTGTGTGGAATTCATCCATGTCTTTCCACTCCACGTCATCTTCTTTCTCTTCTTTCGTCGCGCACGCGATCGCGGTGGTTACGATCAACATTATCCAAACAATACCCCTAAAGTGTTTCATCTTGTCAATTTTAGTTCGCTAATAACGTGAATAAATTACCCAGATAAAATATCCTCGTGGATCACTGGCCTAGCTCTCTTTTCGAATTAGTTTCTTCCTGTACTTCCGCCACATATCGAAGCTGTTGACCACCTTGTCGAGAACCTCAAAATAGAGTGCGAGGTAGAGGATAATTGTCATGGCCCAAATCACCCCTATGTTGAAGTACAACGTATCGATCCTCATCCCCAAGAACGGTTTCAACGGGGAATAGAACGCTGCCCTAAAGTCGAGTGCGTGTGCAGGCCTTGCGTCCTCCGAGTAGATGGGATAGACTTTTTGGAGCAACTCCCCCTTCCATTCAACAATTCGGGCAAGGCTAGTGGTATTTTCAACCATGTCCGAAACGGCTTCATTCTTATATCGCTCCCGCAGCAGGTTAAACGCCGCCAGCTTTTCTGGCGTATTGGTCATTGAGTCGACCATCGCTTCCTTCGCCTTGGTCGCATTTGAAGACTTCACGGTATAGTACTCTTTCAGCAGGTTGAGGAATCGAGCGGTCTTCACATAAGTGGCCGAGTCAAACTTCCCTACCTCCAACCGATCCACTTCCGGGAACTTATTGTCGGGAAACTGGGCCAGTTCATGCTTTAGTTCTGCCCGCAAGAGATCCATGGCTGGCAAGATCGGGTTGTTCGCGTTCTTGTTTCGCCACTGGTGGCGGTTGTTCATCAACTGCGTGAGCTTGCTGGAAAGTGTGGGTAGGTAGTACAGTTTCTTGTATTCCGCCATGGCGTGCCGTTTGTCCAGTTCGTAGAATCCTCTCTCAAATGCATTGTCGCGGAACTGAGTGACCATGTAAGCTTCGAAAGCCCATCGCGATGCCATTGTCTCGCCGAGCATGGGAATGCCTTTCGGCGAACCTACTTTCGGGTTGAATTTATCGAAACTGATCACAACACCACTTAGGAGAAGCTGCGGGATGATGAGGATGGGTATTAAGATGTAAATGGTAACCGCCGAATCGAATGCCGAGGATATGTTCAATCCAAGGATGTTGGCAAAACATGAAGTTGAAAACAAGATCAGCCAGTATCGAATCTCGGTGAGCGGTATCTCGAGAATGAAGTTTCCCACCAACACAAATGTCAGGGTCTGAAGCGCCGACATCGAGAATAGGATCACCACTTTTGAGAAGAGGTAACTACCGGTACTTAAATTCAAGTACTTCTCTCGTTTGAGGATCTTTCGGTCTTTGAAAATTTCCTCGGCACTGATGATGAGGCCAACAAACAACGACACCACCACACTCATGAAGAAGTAAACCGGGATGTTATTGTTGTTGTAAAATGTGTACCTAGGGTGCTCGACACCGACGGCGTCGTAGTACTTCACAAAATACGCGATGAACAACGCCAAGACCGGAGTAAGCAACGCATTGACAACCATGTACTGGTTGTTGGCCAGCTTGGATAGCACGTCGCGTTTGACGAACACCCGCAGTTGTTTCAACTTGCTAGGTATTTTTTGTGTGGCGACGAGTGCATCGCCCACCAACGGCACCTTCGGAATCTTGACTTTCGACTTAAAGTACTGGTACCATTGACCTGGTGAAATCTTGCGGGTATGGGTGAAACGGCCGAACTCGTCGACAACCCGCGTTTCAATAATATTGAAGACTTGTTCCGGATTAATGTTACCGCATTCTGGACAAGCACCGGGGGTTTTGTTAGCGGCATTGACGATGTCCTGAAAATAATTGACGGATTCGAGCGGGTTGCCATAATAGATCTGGAATCCGCCGACATCTAAGATCATCAACCGATCAAACATCTTGAAGATATCGGATGAGGGTTGGTGTATCACGACGAAAATCATTTTCCCGCGCAACGACAACTCCTTGAGCAGGTCCATAATGTTTTCAGAGTCGCGCGACGAAAGACCAGACGTGGGCTCGTCGACAAAAAGCACCGTGGGCTCGCGAAGTAATTCGAGCGCTATATTCAGTCGCTTGCGCTGACCGCCGCTGATGGTTTTCTTCAAGGGCGATCCGACGCGGATGTTTCTTATGTCTGACAACCCAACGCTGAGCAACACGCGCTCAACCAATGTTGTCAGTTCCTGTTTCGAGTAGTGACCAAAGCACAGTTCCGCAGCAAAGTATAAGTTTTCGAAGACGGTGAGGTCTTCCATCAACAGGTCGTCTTGGGGAATAAATCCGATGACGCCCTCAACCTTGTGGGGATGCGCATGGATGTCGATTCCATTGATCATCACCCTACCGCTGGTGGGCTTCTCCGAGCCGTTGAGAACGCTAAGCAGGGTCGACTTACCCGAGCCGCTGGCGCCCATGATGCCGATCAACTTACCACCTTGTTCGGCTATATTGATATTCTGAAGGGCCGCCCGTCCACTCTTAAAGTGAAAGAACACGTGTTCTCCAACCAACGTGATCGTCGACTTTTCCTCTTCACTGAGAAAACGACTAACGATGTCACTGTAATAGATAGGATCGACCTTGGCACCTCGGATCGTGCTACCCGTAGGAAACACATCGATCTTCCGGCTCTTGAGCGGAACGCTGTTGAGGAAGAGCGATGAAATGCCCAGGTACTTGATGAAATAGGCACCCATGTCTTGCAGGCGCAAGATGGCGACGAGGCCGGTCAGGTTTTTGGAAACGATGCGCGGTCCTGGGTGCTTGTGTTCGTCGGAACCTTCATCGATGACGAGGATGTTACGGGAGGCAAGTTCTTCGACGTCCTGACCAATCACAAAAGCCTGCATGGCCCGGAGATCCTTACCGGGGATTTTGAGGGCCTCACCGATGTAGAAGATCAGGTTGCTTTGCCGTTCGGACAGGTGCTGATCGGCGAACACGAGCTCGATGATCTTGATCACCAAAACCGCCTTTTGCTGCATGGTGAGCGCTTGGTTCACCTTTTTCGAGATCTGCATGATCTGAGACCAGTCGTCGACGAACTGAAGCGTTTCCTCGTCAACATTGGTTAAATCGCTGGATGCCAGACGCTTGTTTTCCTTGCAAAAGTCGTCGAACCTCGGTGATCCGCTCCTTGGCTACGATGGCGAACAGTTGAATGATGGCCCGTAGTAACTCCTCGCTCATTTAGGTCTATTTGCGGTAATTATACACGATAAAATAGACAAAAAATAAACACGATTTGCGTTTCTTTGCTTGATATCAACAATCTCGAATACCCTCCAAACACCTATGAAAAAGATTGCATTGCTAGCCTTGGTTTTCGTGGCGTTACAAGCCGGCGCTCAGAGCTCCCTGATTTGGGAAATCTCGGGCAACGGATTGACCAAAAAATCATACCTGATGGGCACGCTCAAGTTCACCGGAGAGAAGGAATTCTACCTCCCCCCGAAAGCTTCGACCCTCATCAAGCAGGCAGACGTGTTTGCCATCGAAGATCAAGTAGACCACCATGCCCAGCACGAACTGAATACCGCACTCCATTTCCCCAAGGGACAATCGTTGGCCGACGTGCTTACAGCTGAAGACTACGCCAAGTTGAAAGCCTTGTTTGAAAAGGAGTTCAAGATCAACGCGGCCACCTTCGACAAGAAATATGCACACATCAAGCCCTTGGCCCTGTCTATCATTATGACCCGGCTCTCGCTGGGTGAGAAAGTGAAGTTCTACGACATCGAGCTACTCTTGATCGCCAAGAAACATGACGTAGACGCCTACAGTCTCGAACCCATAGAACGTGAAGCAGAAGCGCTGAATACCTTCACGATGGAAGACCAGAAAAAAGCGCTGGTACACACGATCAACAACTTCGCCACACAAAAAGAAGAGTTTCGCAAATTGATGGCGGACTACAAGGCCGGCAACCTCGAGGAAATCTTCGACTATACGCTGCACCCGCTGGAAAACGATAAAGCCTTTATCGACGAATTCTATTTCAAGCGCAACCAAGAATGGCTCCCGAAGATCGAGCGAATGGTGAAAGAAAACGCCGCCTTTATCGCGATCGGTATCTCCCATCTAGAAGGAGAACAAGGGTTGATTAAGTTACTGGAGGAGAAAGGATATGTACTTAAGGAAATTAAGAATTAAGAATTAAGAATTAAGATTTAGGATTTAGGATTTAAGATTTAGGATTTAGGATTGGGTGTTGGATAAACCTAAGGGATAACTGATCGTCGCAACCCAATCCTAAATCTTAAACCATAAATGGTAAATCTTAATTCTTAAATCCTAATTGTACTTATCGGTTATCCAATTCTTCTTGTCGCGAGTTCACTGAGGATCAATACGCCTTCTCGCAGGTATTCGTCATCCATTTTCAGGTCTCCGGTTGACAGGCCTTCACGGTTGATCTTTGTATCTAACTTGGAAGCCGCTTCACGTTTCTTTTGATTCTCAATCTCGGCCCGGCGTTTTGCTTCATTGAGAGATACCTTTGTCTGAGAAAAGTTATTCCGGAGTTCCTCTGTGTCGGCAATGTATTTCTTCAACGAGGCGTCGAACTTCACACGTTCCTGGTAGGACTTATTCAGGTCTGCAATCACCTTACTATTTACGTCTGTATTCTTCTGGAAATTGGTTGATTTGATCACATCCCACGGAAGTGCGCTGGGATTGGAGCTTTCGCCAAACTGGTTGGGTCCCAGGGCCGATGGGAGCTTCACGTCCGGCATTACACCCTTATGCTGCGTTGAGCTACCGGCGACACGGTAAAACTTCTGGAAGGTAATTTTCAATTCACCAACGGGTTCCGATGCATCTGTGATGATCCGGTTGAGATCGATGACTTTCTGAACAGTACCTTTTCCAAAGGTGCTCTCACCTACGATTACGCCCCTTTGATAGTCTTGAATAGCACCTGCAAAGATTTCGGATGCGGAAGCGCTAAAGCGGTTGGTCAACACGACCAGCGGGCCTGTGTACATCACCTTTTGATCGTCATCATCGTACACAACCACCTGGTTGTTCGAGTTCTTCACTTGAACTACCGGACCTTGCTTGATGAACAACCCGGTTAATTGAATCGCTTCTTCGAGTGAACCGCCACCATTGTTGCGCAGGTCCATCACGATTCCATCAATTCCCTCCTTCTGCAGTTCGGCGATCAAATTCCGAACGTCACGAGTCGTGCTTCGGTAGTTCGGATCCCCTTTTTGGTAGGCTTCGAAGTCCATGTAAAAACTAGGAAGCGTAATTACGCCCATTTTCATGTTGCGCCCATCTTGTTGGTAGTTGATCACGCTCTTTTTGGCAGCTTGTTCTTCGAGTTTGATCTTGTCACGAACAAGGGTGATTTCTGACTGAGGTCCTCCCACGCCGATGGATCCTGGGATATACTGAAGGCGCACCAGGGTTCCTTTAGGTCCTTTAATGAGTTTCACGACATCATCGACGCGCCAGCCGACTACGTCCACCATCTCGCCTTTCTCACCCTGCCCCACACCGGTAATCAAGTCGTTTGCGTGCAATTTGTCGGATCGCTCGGCGGGGCCGCCAGGTAGTATCTTCACGATCTTCACATAATCATTTTCTGATTGCAGTTGTGCCCCAATTCCTTCTAGCGACAGGCTCATGCTTTGGTTGAAATAGTCGCTGGCTTTAGGTGAAAAGTACGTCGTGTGAGGATCGTACGATTCGGTGATGGCATTCATATATAGGCCAAACACATCCTCGGCATTCATTTGCGCGAGATTCTTGGCAAACCGTTCGTAGCGGGTCTTGAGCGTTGACTTGATCTCCTCGTTCGGCTTGTTGGCCAACTTGAGCGACAGCGCTTGGCTCTTGATCACCTTGCGCCAGATCTCGTTTAGCTCGCCGGCAGTCTTCGCCCATGGCTCTTTCTCACGATCGGTCTCGTAGTATTCGTCGGTAGAGTAATCGTAGTCGCGGGTGACGAGGTCGTTCAAGACGTAATCCATGCGTTCGCGCATTCTCTTAGAAAAGACAGAGAAGATTGCGTAGGCAGGGGAAACATCTTCCCGTTTGGTCAAGTCGTCGATTACTGTTCGATATTTTTCAAACGACTTGATATCACTTTCCAAGAAGTACGAGCGATTGTTGTCGAGCGCCACGATGTATGCATCTAGGATTCGCGACGACAACGAGTCGTTCAACTTGATTTTCCGATAGTGGTTGGCATCCAGGATGTAAGACACCACGAGCGCCTCCTTGCCGTAGGTCGGCTTCGGTTTGAGAACTGTGGTGGTGTCCTTCGGGGTGGACGCGAGGGCCGGAATCGCGATTAACGCGCCCCAGCAAAAGGCAAAAAAGTTTCGTTTCATACAGTCACTAGGTGTTTAAACGAGAAATCCCTGGAAATGGCTGACTAAAAATCAGGCCACTTTATCGGCATCGTACTCGTCGAGGAATTTTTGGGCCTCTTCTACCGTTTGGAACTCGAAAGACTGTTTTCCTGCCAAGCTTGAATGGATTTCGAGCCGAACCAGTTCCACGTTCTTGGTATTACGTGCAAACTGTGGTTTCTGATTCTTGAAATCGTCACTCTCCTTGCGGGAAATTTTGAACTGTGTGGCGCGTACGTTCTTGCAGTACGTGCATTGGTAATGCTTCAGCAACTCTTTTGGCGAGCCGTCTTCGTTGGTCAGGACAATCTCTTCACGCACGACCTTCATCGTGTAGAAGCCGCAGTTCTTGCATTGGAGAGCGATAAGGTGGCCTTGATACTTCTCAATCTTGACTTCGCTGGTCTTTTCGTCGATCCACACGTCGTAGTCGATGGAGAAAACGTTCTCTTCTGCCTGCATACCCTCGTTCAAGTGAATGTCCTCTTCGTCTTCACGAAGGAGGCGCATCTTGTTTCCCGTAGTTGGGTTGGTGCGCGGCAGGTAGCGCCACTTGCGAAGCTTCGCGTTCACTTTAGTCGGGTAGTAGTATTCGAGGACGAGGGCTGCCACGTATCCTACCAGCGTAGCGGCGGCGGCGCCGATAAAGAAGCGCACGAAAAACCAGACGCCCACCTCGTTCACCTTGCCAGCGGCATATCGGTTGACGAGCATCGCCACCCCTATTCCAAAGGCGAAGAAGACCCACTTATACCACTTGATTTCGTTCGTATTGATGAAGTCGTGTTTTTCCTTGTATTCCTTAATGGATGAAAGTCGTACTTGGTACGCGATGTAAATTCCAATTCCCAGTACACCCATGGCGGCGGCGCCATACAACATCGCCTGATGCCATGCATCGAGGAAGGGACTGTCGGTCATAGTATCTTGCATAAATAAAAGTCGGACCTTACTCAGGTCTTTTACAGGTTAGGAGTTTTTGCTAAGTTCTGGCTAAAGGTAAAGATATTCGCACATAGAAAACCACTCAAAGTAGGCCCACCATGAAACGTAACATGTTCAAGTTCCTTGCATGGATCAATCGGTTGGTCCTTCCCCGTATGAGCAAACGCGACATCACCCGGTTGACCGGGATACAGAAGGGAATCGTCGCGTACCGTTACTGGGTGACGATCAACGCGTTGGATTAGGCCGTTTAAATCCAATTCTTCATACCCGGGCTAGGTGCAATCCTGCACGAAAGCAGGAGTGTATCCCCATTAATCCCCCAAAATCAGGCATTTCTACCCCGCGAAAACGCGCTGGAATGACTGTTTGATTCAAAAATGTGCAATTTTACACGTAAAAATTTGTATAAAGTGCCTAAAAATGATTATGATTGTGTACAATTGCACATAGTTATGACGGACTACGAGATGAAAAAACTGGAGATGGAGCTCAGGAATTTCACCAACCGGAATTTCGAACGCCCTTCCGATTGCCGGAATTTGGACCAGACGCGCTACTATGTGAGAGAGCTTTGCGCGAAGATTGAGGACTACGAGGCCCGCTTCAACTACGTGCCATCGTGGGCGTATGCGCTACTAGCGCAATACAACCTGGTTCAGAATAGAATGTTGCACGCAGATTTCGCGGCGACGTACCCTCCGGTGCGAGTATGAAGTACGTCCCCTCCCCTATCCCACTTCAGTTCAATACGCTTTTCACGGCGACGGCAAACAAGTCGGGGCGCATGCAATACCATAAGGTTCGCCCTGGCCAGAGCAAACTCAGGATTAGTCGCATGGAGTTCATCCAAGCATACAACGACTCGAACATCATCGCCGTCAGACCTTTGCAGATCCGCGGGATCAATTCAGTCTTTCAATTGGAGTTCTATATCTAAGTTTTTGGCGTGGCGGTCTAGCCTCGTCGTAGCACCCCTTCCAGATCGGCCGGGGAATAGTTAATCGACTTGATCGTCTTGTTGTCGGAAGTCCTGTAAACGAGCCACAAGCCTTCTACTTGGCGGTAGTAACATTCAGTCCCGTCTTTCTCCTTGTAGTGCTGAACAGTTCGTTTAGCTTCTTCTTCGGTGCGGCAGGCTTTGCTCATATTCGAGCGTTGAACTTCTTCGAATAGGGCCTTAAACTGATTGCCCAGCCCGAATTCCAAGACTGCGCCGGACAACACGTATTGTATGTCGCACAAGGCATCGGCTACGCCAACGATGTCCTTTTCCAGGATGGCTACCTCTAATTCCTTCAGTTCCTCGGCGATCAATGCTACGCGGAGCTTGCAGCGGCTTTCGTCGGGGATGACGGGCGCTGGCTGTATCGGGTGCTTGAAAGTGCGATGGAATTCCGCTACTAGTTCGAGGCTTTCGGGTTGTTTCATGCTTGGCGAAAAGGGAAATTATTTTGGGCAAGGATACGAAAATTATTGGCCGATCCTTCGAATATTGCGTGTTGGAAAGCAATCAAAATGCATAAGAATTTTGTAGAGGAACTCCGTTGGCGCGGTATGGTGCACGACGTGATGCCTGGCACCGAGGAACAACTCAAGAAGGAAATCACTTCCGGTTATATCGGATTCGACCCTACGGCCGACTCATTACATATCGGCAATTTGGTGCAGGTGATGACGCTGGTGCATTTCCAAAGTTGCGGGCACAAGCCTTTCGCCCTCGTGGGCGGCGCCACAGGAATGGTGGGCGACCCCTCTGGGAAGTCGGCCGAGCGAAACTTGCTTTCCGAGGAAGTGTTGAGGCACAACCAGGCGTGCGTACACGCTCAGTTGCAGCGGTTCCTCGATTTCTCGTCGGGGCGCAATGCCGCCGAGATGGTGAACAACTACGATTGGTTCCGAGACTTCAAGTTCCTCGACTTCATCCGCGACGTCGGGAAACACATCACGGTGAACTACATGATGGCCAAGGATTCGGTGAAAAACCGCATGGAATCCGGGCTTTCGTTTACCGAATTCAGCTATCAACTGGTGCAGGGGTATGACTTCTACTGGTTGTACAAAAACAAGAATTGCAAGTTGCAGATGGGCGGCTCCGATCAGTGGGGCAACATTGTGACTGGGACCGAGTTGATTAGACGCAAAGACAACGGTGAAGCTTTCGCCTTGACGACGCCACTAATTAAGAAAGCTGACGGCACCAAGTTTGGCAAGTCGGAACAAGGAAACGTGTGGCTCGACGCCAAGAGGACCTCACCCTATAAGTTCTACCAATACTGGATGAATGCCTCCGACGAAGATGCGCTGAACTACATCCGGATTTTCACGCTCTTGACGAAGGATGAGATTGAAGCCATCGCCTCCGAGCACGCCAAGGCGCCACACCTACGGCAGTTGCAGTCAGCGCTCGCACGGGATATCACGACCCGCGTGCATTCCCGCGAGGATTTCGAATCGGCGCAGAAAGCTTCCAACATCCTGTTTGGGGAATCAAATGCCGATGACTTCAAGTCACTTGGCAACGACGTGTTTGAAGCCGTTTTCGAAGGTGTTCCGCAAGTGACGATATCACGCGCTGCATATGAGGCTTCCGAGAACGTCACCAGTCTTGTCAGTCAAGACACGCAGGCGATCATCTTCAAATCGAAAGGCGAAGCTCGTAAGATGATCCAAGGCGGCGGCGTGAGTATCAACAAACAGAAGGTGGAAGACCCGAATGCAAAAAGCAACTATGAGTTGCTCCACGACCGCTACGTGATCGTTCAAAAAGGAAAGAAGAACTATTTTCTAATTCGAGTCGAAGGATAACTCCTAAACTCTAAATTCTAAATTCCCAACTCTAAATTCTGAATTGAGTTATCGTGTCTTCAGGATGAAGACGATTCGGCCCTTAGAACGCTCGGGTGCTTGGCCGCCGGAAGTTCTGACCAGCGAGTTTTTGCGAATCTCCTCTTTCAGGAGTTGTTCTGCTCGTGGGCTGAGGCCGCGTTCCAGCGTCTTGATGCCGACGATTTCCCCGTCTGCATCGCATTCAATTTCGAATACAATCCTTCCGTCTTCGTTGTCTGGAAGCGACGGCAATTTCGGTTGATCGGCCCACGCCCACCCGGCCATTGACAAACTCATTCCATCGCCATTGGACCCCCCGCCCGCTTTGCCGGTATACTGTGCATTTGGGTCCAGGGTACCCTCCGGTTGTCCTTTGTTCCCTGTCTTGTTCGCGTCGTTGCCTTCGCTCTCGGTTTTTTTGCCAGCGTTGTCGTTTTGCTGGGCAGTCTGGGTTTGCTTCGTGTACTCGGTTTTTACCTTCTCGGGCTCCTTCGGCTTGGGTTCTTCTTTCACCTTTTCTTTTTCCTCTTTCACGGACACCGGGCTTTCGACCTTACTCGTGACGACCTCTTGGGTCTCGACTCGATCGACCGGTTTGTCTTCGACGACGGGCTGAGTTTGTTCCTCTTGCGGTTGCTCCTCGGGTTGGTCTTCGCTGGTCTCCGGTGCTTGCGCTGGTTGGTCAGTCTGAACATCTCCAGAGCCTTCTGTATCGAAACCTAGGTTTAGAATAACCCCATACTCAGGATTCGGTGGGTCGGGAGCGCGCCACGCCATGGCAAAAAGGAAAAGTACCAACAGGGCTGCGTGAACCCCGAAGGAGGTAATCAAACCAATGCGCTTGTTCTTTTTCTCTTCTTGTTGGCGTACATCCATGGTACCGTTATTTAGGCTTGGTCGCAATCGATACCCTAGCCTCCAGTTTGGTGGCAATGCCGGCTACGTAGACTAAGTCACGCGTCGGCACCGATTCATCGATGTGCAGCACCACGACTCCATTGGGACCTGCGAGCTTGCTTTTAAGCTCTCCTTCCAGCGTGGCGCGGCTTACTTCACGATCGTTGACGAAAAAGCGGATGTCCTTCGTTACGGTGACGGATACTTTTTGAACTTCGATGGTGCTAGCGACGGCAGACGGGAGATTGACGGGTAATCCGGACGGCGTAACAAACGACGAGGTCAGCATAAAGAAGATCAAAAGCAAGAAGATGAGGTCGGTCATCGACGCCATGCTGAAAGACGCTTCTACTTTGTTTCGCGACTGGAGGTTCATTGGGTCATTGATTCAGATGACTGTACAATTCCATAAACACTAGCGAGGTTCTTGTAGCAAGTCGACAAACTCAATTGAAGAGTACTCCATTTTGTGAACTACCTTCGACACGCGTGTTACCAAGTAATTATAGGCCAAGTAAGCGATGATACCCACGATCAGGCCAGCCACGGTGGTGATCATAGCGGTGTAAATACCATCTGCCAAAAGCTTGGGGCCGACGCTACCTTCTTCCTGGGCAATGGCGATAAAGGCAGTGACCATCCCCATCACAGTGCCCAAGAATCCCATCATGGGGGCGGCGCCTGCGACAGTTGCTAAAACGTTCAGGTTCTTCTCTAGTTTAAACAGTTCGATTTTGCCGGTATTCTCGATCGAAGCTTCGATATTCTTAAGTGGGCTACCTATTCGCGACAGACCCTTTTCGATCATTCTGGCAATTGGGCTATCGAATTGCGCGCAAAGGAGCTTGGCTCCGTTGATGTCGCCTCGGAGGACGAGTTCCTTGATCTTCGCCATAAACGCATCCGGGTTTTGGTTGGCCTTGTTAATGGTCAACAACCGTTCGACGAAGATGTAAATGGCGATAAACGAACTGAGCACGATGGGGATCATGAGTGGACCACCCGCTAGGGTGAGGTCCCACAATGAAATCGCCTGCTCGGCCGGTGCCGTGTTTTCGGGAGACGTGATTTGCAGCAACATCATGAGTTAAAAAATTATAAAACGCTTCGCAAAAAGTTGAGCACGAATGCGCGCTGACGTTAGAATTTCAGTACCCAAACGGCACCGCCATACTCACCTTTAGCTTGGTCGGCGGAGGCTTGGGCGCTGGCAAAACTATCGTAGTCACCGATGGCGAGGCGCGAAAACTTATACTTCCCAAAGGGAGGAATGATCTTCGTGCTGATGCCTTTCGCACTCAAGCGCTTTGCATAGTCCATAACCAGGTCACCATCCACGGCGCTGGTTACCACGACGTAGTAACGTTTGGTTCGCTCGGTTAGTGTTTCGATGGTCCCCTCCTTGGGTTTAGCATTTGCTTCGGCCGCTTCGCGCTCTTTGCGCAAGCGTTCGGCCTCTTCTGCTGCTTGACGCTCTTTGGCAGCCTTTTCTTCAGCGGCCCTTAGGTCAGCGGCTTCTTTTGCCAAACGTTCTTTCTCAACTTGTCCCGGCTTGTACACGAATACATAAAAAAGTACCGCGGCAACGACGACGGCCAACGCAACGACAACCGCGATGATCACGGATGTTTTTGATGACTTCTCTTCTTCCATATACGGTGATGAATAGGTTGACTGACTCTCCGTGTGACGTGTCGGTTGAGGCTCTTCTTCGGGTTTAGATTCCTCGGAAGTGTTGACCGGTTCTTGCTCTTGTTTCTCTGTGTCTAGAGGTTTGTATTCAAGATCGGGTAAACCAAAGCTATCGTCCTGCTGGTTTTCGTCTTGCCCTTGATCGTCTGACGGGTTGTTTCTCTTTGCCATTGTTTGGTGGTCTTAGGGTATTTCTACAAAAATAGTCCAATTTAGATAAAATAAGCCAACTGCTAAAAACTCCAGCTTGCCCCCAGACTCACTTGTGCTCCCCTCGCTAGGTAGTTTTGGTACATGTAATATTTGCTATTCAAGACGTTGCTGCCTTCGACAAATGCAGAGAAGCGCTTCGACATGAAATACCTCAGTTTCACGTCTAAGTTCGCTGCCGATTTCAACGTGACGACCTTGCTCGTCGCGTTGTCGAACCCTTTCATCCCACCTTGCGACACGAAATCGATGGTGAGCATGATCTTGTCGATTGGCTTGAACCAGGAATAGACACCCACTTTATACGTCGGACGGTTCCAGGGGTAATCGATGGTCTTCATCGAATAACTGAAATAGTCGAAACGCGACGATATGTTCACCTTCTCCGAGTGGTTGAATCCCAGCTCACCAAAGAAGTTCAAGCGCACCGTATTGTCGTACACCAAATCGAACTTCTGAGGAGTGGTGGGATTGTTCTTATAAAAATACATGTGCTTGAAGTTCACGAGCGCGGCACCGGCCTGAACGGAGAACTTCCGCGCGATCTTACCTTTCACTCCCCCTCTAAACTCGAAGGCCCGGTTGGTGTGCGACAGGGGAATGTTGGCGTTCAGCCACGGATTTTCCCTCGCGAGCGTGTGCAAAGTAACCTTGTCGTAGTCGCCCGTGATTCCGGCATAAGCACCGAACTCTTTTGCGAGGTCGTAGTTTACCCAGGCATCCGGGTAAATATGTACACTCTTCTTTTCATTGATCGTGTCATTGGACACCACCGAGTTGAAACCAGCGGAAACGCGAAGTTTCTCTGCCACAACAAACTGGTAAGCGGGATTGATGCGAAGAAGGTGGCGCGGCTTCGCTTCTACTTTCTCATCTTTCCTGGCCGCCAAGATGTAATCGGACCTCAATAAAATGGATTGTTTCTCATCGATCTTATACGAGCTATTGAAATGAAGTCCCGCTTCGCTTTCTGCCGCATTGAGCGCGTCATCCAAGTAACTGAAGTCGCCGGCAAGTTTGAAATTGAAATCACCCGGCTTTGTATTCGAAACCGCCCCAGACAGGCCAAAGATGTTGAACTCTTGCTTGACGGCGGGAGTTGCGTCGGTCGTGAGCGGCGTGTACCCGTAGAACTTCGCCATGATCCGTTCATATTGCGCGCCCAGGTCGGCGGTGAACTTGGGACCGATTCCAGAATAGTAACCGTCAATCTTGGTGTACCCACTGCCTGAGTCGTCGCCCCGCACAGATCCTTTCCCGAAGCTCCGATGAAACAGGTCTACACCATACGACTTCTCTGCATCTCTTTTCGAAGAAAAGGAGCCTCGCAGGAACGGTGAGTTATAGTTTCCATACCCGACGCTAACATAGTTGCCGTAAATTTTGGACGGCAATTCATCTTTCAATCGAAGTGGCTTCACCGCGGGGTTGTAGTCCGGTGCCGTAAATCGCAGCGGCTTGAAGTCGTAGGTGATCGCCGGCGTAATTGGTTCCACGGGACGCGGCGGAATCTTTTCAAAATTTCGGTTGGCTCGAGGCAAGGTTATTTGCTTCTCTTTCGTCCATTCAATTTGAACGTCCTCGATCTGTCCGCCATCCTTGTTGTCTTGTGCAAATAGGTCGTTTGAACCAAAACATCCCAGGGCTACTGATAGCGTGAAGGCGAAACCAAGTTTCATCATGTGGCGCGTCTGGGTCATGGCTTATTGTTCGTCGAATCTTGCGTTGGCGTATTTAGTTTCTTTTCGCCCTCGTCTATCTGGCGCAGCTTCTCCGAAGCCCGATCTTTGATGTTTTGGAGTGGGAAATTGTCCACCAACGATTTAAGCGTTCCTTTGGCTTGGAAGACTTCTTTCTGTGCGAGGTAGTTGTCGGCAAGCAGTAAGAAGGACTTTCCTACCCATTCTGTGTAGGCAGAGAAGTCGCGGTTAAGCTGAATGAGTGTTTCGTGGCACTGGGCGTACTGACCATTCAGGAAGAATATCTCGCCGAGGGCGTACTTCGCTTCCGCGCCATATTCATCTTGGGCTGAATTGAGGGTGTTGAGGAATTCGTCTTTTGCATTTTCATAATCGCCTCGTGCCATCGCAGTTTTTCCCAAGAACAACGATGCTTTATTGACAGCCCCCGCATTGATGTTACCCTTCTCGATGATAAGTCTAGAATACTTATCGGCGGAATCATATTGTGCCAGCAAATAGAATGACTCCATCAGACCTGACCAAGCCGTGTACAAGTCTTTTTTGGATGTGGACATGCCGGCTAGTCGCTGGAACGCGGGTACGGCAACCTCGTATCGACCATTCTTGAATTCCAACTCGCCGATCCGCGCCACTACTTTGTTGAGTTGTTGGAAGGTATTGTCGCTGGCGACTTCCTGGTATGACTTCAGTGCCGACGAATAGTCTTTCAATCGATAATAGGATTCGCCGATGAAATACTTGGCCTCGGAGCGGCGCGGGCTTTCTGGATAGGCCGCCAGGTAGTCGGACAATCGCTGGATCGCGCGGGTGTAGTCCTGGTCGAAGTACGTATTTTTCGCCGCGTCGTATTGCACAGGCTCCAAACCTTTCGCGTTCGGATCGGTAGATTTTACCATCTCGAAGTACTTGTCGAAATCGGCTGAGCGGCCCGCGAGGTTTAAAGCCTCTTGAAGGGAAACGAGCACGCCATCGGCCGCCGGATGGGTGGTGTAGTGCTCTACCACGTAGATATAGTCGTCCGCCGTGCGCTTGTAGTCCTTCAGGTTGAAAAAGGATGCAGCCCGGCGTGTATAGGCATAGGGCAAGAACGAAGAAGTCTTGCTTCCGTCGATGACACGGGTAAAGCCAGCGGCAGCAGCTGCGTATCTACCTTGTACGAAGTCCATCTGTGCCAAGCGAAAAAGGGCCTCTTCGCGGTAAGTTGAAGAGCGATCATTGATCACTTGTTCCAGCTCGGTTGCGGCTTCGGCGTAGCGGCTTTGCACGCCGAAAACCATACCAGCTTGTAGGTGCGCATAGTCTTTATCTGGTGAATTCATCGTGAGCACCTTTCTATAGGCATTCAATGCTTCTGGATAAGCCTTCGTCGCGTAATAGCAATCCGCCAGACGAAGCATGCCGTCGGCCAGGAAAGAATTACTCTCCGGTGTACGATTCGCGAACTCCTTGAAGTTGTACAGCGCGCGATCGTATTGTTTCAGGTTAAAGTATGCATATCCAAGGCCATAGCGGGCTCCGACGGCAACTTCGGACTTGGAATTCGAATTGTTCGAAACGATGGTCGCATAATGGTCGATGGCGCGATCGTATTGGCCCGCCATAGACAACGCCTCACCGCACCAATAATGAGACTCCGCTGCGATGGTGGGATCGACTGGTGATTGAAGTGACTTCTCGAACATCGAAATCGCTTCACCATATCGCTCCATGTTAAACAACTCCGTCCCCTTCAGATAGGTAGCTTTTTGGTACGCTCGATCGACCGCGGGCCCACGCCTCGGTAGCGACTCGATGTATTCAATTGCCCGGTTATAGTTGTTCGCATTGACGTAGGCATTTGACAAAATTTCTTTCACCTCGGTGAGGTGTAGACTGTTCGGGAAGGTGGCTTGGAATTTTTCTAGTTCCGTAATGGCTTGGTCGGATCTCCCTTGGTCGTAGGCCAACTTTGAAAATTGAAACCAGCTCTCTTCGGCCAAGGCTTTGTCGCCTTTGAATTGCCGAGCCACGTCGAACGCGGTGAGAGCCATCGGCTTCTGCCCTACTTTCAAGTAAAGCGAGCCGAGGTAATACGACGAATAGGCTCCGATTGAATCGGACGCCGACGCCGACGTTTTCAAATAATCAATGGCGGCATTTTGATTCCCAGCATACATCGCCGAAAGCCCGGCGCGGTAGATTACTGCCGGGTCTGCGTTTTTCTTCCCGTCGAGGAACTGTTGATAGCCCGTGAGTGCCTTCGCATAGTCGGCCTTGCCGTAGTACACCTCGGCACTCAGAAGGGCGATCTCTTCCATTTGCGTCACGCCGGTTCGTGATTCTAGACTCTTGATATAGTTCTGAAGCTCGTCATATTTCTTCTGCTTATAGAGGACCTGCGAGATCATGTACGGAACGATCAACGAATACGACGCATTGCCCTCGGCGCGACGAAGGTCGGTGAGTGCGGACGTGTAGTCACCGTTGCTCATCTCGATGAAGCCTGCGTAATAACTGGCGGCAGGACCAAACTGCCCTCCCATCGCCTTCATCATATTAAAGTGCTCGAGTGCCTCGGTTAGCTTCCGTTGGTTGAAATACGAATAGCCCCACCGGAATTGTCCGTTGCCTTGATCGGCCGGAGTCAACGAAGGGAAATCGACTTTGCTATATGAAGCGATCGCCTTGACATAGTTCTTTTGTTGATAGAACAGATTTCCTAGGTCGAAGTAAGCTGTGGATGCGCGTGGGCTTTCGGGGTAACGTTCGACGAGGTTTGATATCTTCTTTTCACCGTCACCATGGAGCAAGTTGACGGAGCACAAGGCGGCGTAGTATTCGGCATCGACACGCCGCGGGTCGTTGGTCGGCGCCATCAAGAGGAAGTCGGTAAATGTCTTTTCGGCAGCGGCAAACTCGCTGTGGGAAAACAACGTCAATCCATCGCGAAAGTGTTCGTCATACCGCGACTGAGTGATCGTTTGTTGAGAGAATAAGAGATGCGGAAGACTTAGGACGATCGCGACGAGGAACGACCTCTTCATAGTGGCTTTTACGTGAGAACTGGTCAAATCAAAAAAAATTGCCGTGAACAGTTTAAAAAAATTGCCTTCGACGCGACGAAGACACCAGTTTAAAAAATCTGAAACAAAACTAAACAATAATCTTCAAAAGTCCATCACCCACGTTGTGTGGGGCCATCGGATCAAGACATCAAACGGAATACTAGCTCCTTAAGTATGTCGCCTTCGCTGATTGATCCGGCGTTTACTCCTTTTAGTTTTAAGTCGGCTTCCTTCAATAACCCGATCGAGTTCATAATGCTCGCAGTGGAGTACCGACTCAAAGCAGCACTATAATCTTTGGCAGCGAACGGGCTGATTTTTAGGAGTGTAACTAATTCACGTTCGCCTTGCACCTTGGACGTGGAGGCGATGAGTAGCTTGCTGAAGAAAGAAAACAGAAAAGCCACGAGCGGGATCACCGGGTTCCTTTTGGTGGTCGAAGAAATGTATTGGACGATGCGTGCCACTTGCATCGTGTCTTTAAAAATTAATGCTTTCTGAAGTTCGAAAATGTTGAATTCCCGACTCATGCCGACCTGAGACATGATTTTGTCGCCCGTGAGTTCTTGACCCGCCGGAGCGGAAATTAGCACCTTGTCAATTTCGTTCGCGAGCCGGTTCAAGTCGTTGCCTACAAATTCACAGAAAACGCGAACTCCTTTATCGTCGATGGAATAGCCTTTGGAGGTAACGTACTCTTCGACAAATGCCGGCAAGGCGCTGTCGTACATCTTCTTGAATGTTGCACCTTCGGTCAGGCTTTCCAGTTTCTTGCCCAATTCACGGCGCTTGTCCAGCGTCTTATGCTTATGGCATAGCACCAATACCGTGGATGGCACCGGGCGTGCGGCGTAGTCCAGCAGAAGCTTGGAGCCCGCCTCCTTTTGTAAGTCGGGGATATCTTGCGCTTCTCGAACGATCACCACCTGCCGTTCCGCCATCATGGGGAAGCGACGCGCGTGCGTGAGGATCACGTTCACCGGAGCATCTTTGCCATAGACGATGACTTGGTTAAAGCTCTTTTCGGATTCGGACAGCGCGTGTTTTTCGATGTAGTCCGCTATGAGATCGATGTAGTACGTCTCCTCTCCCTGCAACAGGTAGAGGGGTGCGTAGCGTTTGGCCTTGAGGTCGGTGAGTATCTTTTTTGCGGCGGCATCCATGGGTCTACACTATTCTCCTGTTCCTAAAACTGATCGCGGTAATGGCCCCAACCACGGTCCCTGCCAGGTGCGACTCCCAGGAAATCCATGGGGCGGTCGGCAAAACACCGTAGTACATCCCGCCATACAATACGATGACGACGATGGAGATCAGGAAAGACAACAGCTCCTTTCTCAGGAGTCCAAATAAAATCAAAAAGGATGAGAGTGCATACACGAGGCCGCTTGCCCCGATGTGCAGGCTCGGTCTCGCCAATAGCCACACGGCAAAGTTGGTGGCGAAGTAGCAACGAAAGAACACGTCGACACCGATCCTATTGTAAAAGAAGAAGAGCGTGCCGCCCAAGAACAGAAGCGGGATGGTATTCGATAGCAAGTGAACGATGTTCCCGTGAACGAGTGGAGCCGTCAATACGCCGATCAACCCCCAACCGGTTCGTGGCACGATCCCTAGGAACGAGAGATCCGTCGACGTGTATAATTCGAAGGCAAACACGGCCCACATGAGAAAGACAAGGCGGAAAGGCACTACGGCGCTTCCGAAGTAGGATCTAGAAGAGTCGGCCATGGTGCGCCTAGGCGGGGGCTTTGATCATCGGCAAGGTAACAAACTGTGCCTCTTCGTCGCCGATCGAGTTGAGTCCCAATACCCCTCCGGAGGAAGCCGCCACCTGTTGCGCTAAGTCGCGTAAGCGCGTGTAGAAGTCTTTGGCAAAGGTAGCGTCTAGTTTAGGAAGAATTGTGTTGAGTGCTGTTAACTCTTGCACTATCAATTGGTTACGTGCTGCCACGTCAGTGGGTAATCCCTGCATGAGGATCTTCACCTTGTCTTCAAAATCGGTGTAGATGAATTGGAAATATTCGACCAGCGATTGCCTTGAGGCCTTGGCACTTTTCTTCGATAGCTGCATCGCTTTTTGGATTTCCTTGCGGTCAACGTGGCCATCTGCCCCCGCGATGAGGATACATGTGACCAGAGGCGCCCTGAACATCGCCTCAATTTCGTGATCCGTGAGCCGGTCGAATGCGGGAATCATATATGAAAGGTCCGGCAATCCCATCGAAAATGCAAATTAGAACCCGGGGCCTCAAAGTTCCATCGGGTATTTGTGGATATTAAATAGTAGAACTAATTTTCTCGTATGTACGAAAAAGACCCGGTCAAAATATTCGTGGTGGAGGACGACCCCGCGTATTCAAAGTTTCTCAAGTATGTCCTCAACCTGAATCCCGATTTCGAGGTGACATTTTTCACGACGGGTAAGGACTGCCTGCAGCAGCTCCACCAGCGTCCATCGGTTATCACCTTGGATTATTCGCTCCCCGACATGCCGGGCGAAAAAGTATTGAAGGAAATTCGAGAGTTTGATCCCAATATCAGTGTGATCATCATCTCGGCGCAGGAGAAAATTGGAACGGCGGTAGAACTCCTAAAGTCTGGCGCCTTCGACTACATCACGAAAGACGAAGACGCCAAAGATCGGATTCTTAACTCGATCAACAATGCCCGCAACAAGACCAGCTTGATCCGAGAAATTGATATGCTCAAGCAAGAGATCTCGACCAAGTACGAGTTCGGCAAGAGCATCATCGGGAATAGCCCGGCCATCAAGAAGACGTTTGCCTTATTGGAAAAGGCTGTCACCAACAACATTACAGTGTCGATCACCGGCGAAACCGGAACCGGCAAAGAACTCGTCGCGAAGGCGATCCACTACAATTCAAAACAGAAAAAGAAACCCTTCGTGGCTGTCAACGTCGCGGCCATCCCAAAAGAGCTCATCGAAAGTGAACTTTTCGGCCACGAAAAAGGCGCCTTCACAGGTGCTGCCAACCGTCGAATAGGAAAGTTCGAGGAAGCTGAAGGCGGCACCATCTTTCTCGACGAAATAGGTGAAATGGATCTGAGCCTACAGGCCAAACTCTTGCGCGTGTTGCAAGAACGGGAAGTGACGCGAATCGGTGGCAACGAGGTGATCAAACTCAATGTCCGGATCATCGTCGCCACCCACAAAAACTTGCAAGAAGAAACGAAGGCCGGGCGTTTCCGGGAAGACCTGTACTACCGGCTTTTGGGACTTCCCATCCATCTCCCCTCCTTACGGGAACGCGGCCAGGACTGCATCATGATCGCCAAGCATTTCCTCGATGCCTTCAGCCGCGATAACCAACTTCCGAAGTTCCGAATCGCCCCCGATGCCCAAGAACGAATGCTTCAACATCCGTGGCCGGGAAACGTGCGCGAATTGAAGTCCGTCATGGAACTCGCCGCGGTGATGTGTTCCGACCAAGAAATACAGGCGAAAGATCTCACGTTTACGAACGTCTCTTCGGAGCAGTCATTCCTGATGAATGAAATGACGTTGCAAGAATACATTTACAGGATCATTCGAACCTACCTTTCGAAGTACGACAACAACGTGCTAGAAGTCGCGCGAAAACTCGATATTGGGAAGTCTTCCATTTACAGATACCTGAAGGACATGGAAAACGCAGGCATCTGACCACCCCATGAAGAAGCTCACCGACTACGTCGCCAAAGGAAAATTCTACGAATCGGTGGTTGAAGACGGGTCCGACATCATATTCATCGTGGATTTTGAAGGGCAGATCTTGTACCACAACGATGCGGCAGAAGAAGTCTTGGGCCATCGTCCCAAAAGCCTGATCAAGAAAAGTCTCTTCGATTTTATCCTTCCTGAAACACGAGAACAGTTCGACAAGAAGTTCGTCGAAAGTACCCGGAAGGCATATCATGAAGCTGTTGAGTTCCAATTCCAATGCAAAGATGGTACGTATAAGTATCTGGAATTCAATTCGATAAATCTCAAGCAAAAAGAAGGACTTGAAGGTCTCATTTTAGACTGCCGCGACATTAGCGAACGAAAGCGCGACGGCGAGGAATTGCTTCGCGCCCAGAAAGCGAAAGAGCAATTTCTAGCCAACATCAGTCACGAGATTCGAACGCCCATTAATGGCATCGCCGGGATGGCGGAACTCTTGAGTCAAAACCCAACGGCCGAGGAGACCATCACTTACCTCAATGCGATCAAAAGTGCGGCGAACAACTTGAAGGTGATCATTAATGACATCTTGGACTTGGCCTCCATCGAGTCGGGCAAGTTGAAATTTGAGCGCATTGGCTTCAACCTTAAAGACCTGCTTAGTTCACTGATCGACACGTTCCAGGTACAGGTAAGGGAAAAAGGGATCGAGTTGCGGCTCGAGTTGGACGAAGATGCTCACACGATCCTGATTGGCGACCCGGTGAGGCTCAACCAGGTATTGATCAATTTGATTGGTAATGCGATCAAGTTCACGCACAATGGTTCTATCCGAGTGCGGTGCCTCGTCGAACGGAAACACCGGCGGAAGTACGACATGCGCTTCGACGTAGTAGATACGGGTATCGGAATTCCCAAGGACAAGCTCGAGACGATCTTCGAAAGTTTCAGCCAGGCAGACGAAAGCGTGACCCGGAAGTATGGTGGTACCGGTTTGGGGCTCACCATAGTTAAACAATTGGTGGAACTGCAAGGTGGTTATATTGACGTGTCCAGTGTCGAGGACAAAGGGTCCACATTCAGTGTCCACATCCCCTATTCGATCGGAAGTTCCGAAGACATCGCGGGTGCCGCGCGGACACCACAGATTGCTTCACACCGCGACAGCCTCAAGAACATCAACTTGCTGTTGGTGGAAGACAATGACATCAACCGCCTTTACGCCACTAGTATCTTGAAGACTTGGGGATGTCGTGTGGAACCGGCGGAAAACGGTTATGTCGCCGTCGAAAAAATCAAGAATACCGACTTCGATATTGTGCTGATGGACGTTCAGATGCCGGTGATGGATGGTTTCGAAGCCACGAAGGCGATTCGGCTGGGTGATCCCCCGAAAAATGGAATTCCAATCATTGCCTTAACGGCCAATGCCACGCGAAAGGACACGGAAAAATGTTTAGCAGCCGGCATGAATGACTGCATCGCAAAGCCGTTCACCCCAGAAGATCTATTCCGGATGTTGTTTAAATACAGCACCATTATTCGAGCCCATCAAAGGCAGTCGGTGCCGGAACGATTGGTCGACAAAATCGAATCAAATCCAATTGCCGACGTGGTCACGAAACCGGTGCCCGTGGACAATGGCAACACCGAGTCGATTGACTTGAGTTATTTACGGAAGGTATCGGGAAACAATGAACCGTTTATGCGGGAAATGATCGACACCTTTATCGACTCAATACCCAAGTCTATTGACGAGATTCAGCAAAACGCATCGTCTAAAGATTGGGAGGCGCTCGCCCGCTCGGTCCACAAAATCAAACCTTCTTTGGCGATGATGGGTTTAAATCAAACGCGCGATTTGGGCGTTTCGATCGAGAGTTCTGCGAAGGCGCGCGAAGGTGTAAAGAAAATTCCGGAGGCAACCCAAAGATTCATCTTGCGCCTCCATTCGGCAGTCGAACAACTAAAGCAAGTTAAGATCTAGGGCCGATTCATAACGATCAACTTGTGATAGGAAGCGGATTTATCCGGTCCCTGCACGGCGATGATATACATTGCGTTGGCAAGATCACTTGTTTCAATTTCCAATTGCCCGTTCGCTGCTTCATTGAAGTCTCCCTCCTTCACGATGACGCCACGTTGGTCTACAATGCGCCAATGATAGTTCGCCCCATCACTAAAGCCTTCTGGCAACCCGAAATAGAATCGGTGACTAGCGGGGTTCGGGTATACTTGAATCTTCTTGGTCACCACACCCACCTCAGTTGGCGATTCATCGAGACCCACAACAGCCGCACCGACTTTACGAGGAGCTTTGATCACGGCACTCTGGTATATCTCTTTCGTGACACGGTCTTGCACAAAGGCAATCATTGTCAACCCATTGGGATTGGAGATGGCAGTGTTCAGCTCGATGATTCCTTTTTCGCGGATAACGATCTCTCCTTTGGCGATGGCGTTGGTGATGGTTAGGCCTTCAGGTCCAAACAAGAGCTTACGCAGTACGTTTCGGCTGCTTCCAACGTCTTCTACCAGCGCGATGTTCAACGTCAACGGGGTTGTGAATGCCTGCTGAGCGGTCATCGTAACCCGCGGTTGAATCTTGTTGGCGACGCCGGGTACGGTGTTTACATCCAAAGTCACCGTATCGATGGTCATGGTAAAGAGTGGATCGACTAGTGCTCGGCGATCGATCTCAATCTTCGTGATGTCGCGATAAGATCCAGTGAACTTAGCATTTCGCAGACCGTCCATAATGGTGGTCGGAGGAGCCGAGACGCTCATGAACAGCGCCCTCGTGCCCTGATCGATCTCATTGTCTTTGTAGAGCGGATCTGGCGTGGGTGAATTGATGTGATATTGAATATTGTAGAAATCCGTCTTGCCGCCATACAATGCTCGGTCGGTGACTTGAGCATCGTACAGGTCGTTGACTGCGCTGTTCGCGATCAGGCTACCCGCATCCACACTCGTGAAATGTTCGACGAGCACGTTCCGTTTCTTGTCTCCGACGAAGACATTATCGAACGCGAAGCCATCGAACTTCCCGTTGGAGTCGTCATTGGCGTCGTCGCTACCGAATGCTACCCTGAAGCGAACTTGATCTCGCTTGGTGGGATCAATCATGTCCAGGTTGTACCTAGCGTTCTTCCAGCCACCGGTTCTGCCAGACCAGCCGTAGTCGCCGGCTGCTCGCTGAAGACCGGGTTTACCCACGATACCTTGCGAGTTGTACCAACCGATACCTTGATCCAAGCTTGATCCCGGGAGCGGGCCGACAAGTTCCCACGTGACTCCACCGTCGATCGAATACTGAACAGCTGCTCCATCGCGATTCGCTTCGGCATCAGACCAGTAATCCAACGTGATCATCGGGCGCTCCAACTTGGTCAGGTTGAAGCAAGGGCCATTCACCGCCGATGCCTCGGTCTTGAAGTACGTATCGGGGTTGGCATACCTTGGGTTAGCGTTTGTGTAACGCGCGCCTGTCCACCAAGCGATCGAGCCTGTCGGATTTGCCGTGATGTTGACGCCTGTGGTCGGTGCGCCCAGTTTCCAACTGTAGCGGACCGAGTCGGTGGCGGGCAGACCTTTGGCTTTCCAGAGGGCTTCCGCACTCCAGCCTGATTTCGGGGCTTCGAAATCTTGGAAGTACGCAGTCGTACTGGTCGGTGCGATGGTAATGTAATCGAAGATGATAACAGGTTGCGAGATCTGGTTTTGGCAACCGTCGTCTGTGTTGATTTGCAGTGTTACCATGTAAGAACCCGACACCGCATAGTTGTGCTCCGGGTTATTGAACGTACCGGCGGTGATAGGATCGCCCGTGACGTTGATATTGGGAGCTCCGGTAATTGTCTTGCCGTCGCCGAAGTCCCATTTGTATGATACGATGTTACTAATGCCAGCGGACGATCCGTCAATGAATTTGGTCTTCTCATTATTGCAGAAAGCGGAGGATTCGAACTTCACGATCGGTTCATCGCCCACCCTGATTTGTTTCTGGGCAACACTAGAACATCCCTGTGAAGTAGTTGCGGTAAGTTGGATGTCGTAATATCCAGATTTTATATATCCGTGCAGCGGGTTTTCGAAATTACTGAACGACTGATCATCAAAGTCCCAATGGAAGAATTGAATGGTCGCTCCGAATGGTGTCGAAGGAAGCGTTGAAGCGTTGTTGAATTGGATTTCATCTTTCACGCAAGAGTTATTAACGGCTACGCCAGCGATTGGACTCGCGAAGATGTTCACAGTTTGTTCGTACCAAGTGATGGCGTTAAAGCTGTTTTTATAGGTAAATCGAACGACATAGGTATCCGACACGGCGTTGTCTGTGTCGATGTAGTATTCACCTGCTGGCGAAACAGAGAAACTGAGTACGGCGCCCGTATTGAAACCAAACGGGAAGTCGGGGCTCATATGGAACCGTGTCTCGGGGCCTAAGCCGGAGCTCACGGGGCGCGAACCCACCAACTGTACTTTGCCTGAATTGGCACAGATGTTCCACTCTTGGGTGGTGAGGTCTTTCACAGCGGGGGCAGCGATATCGAACGACACGTTTGTCACTGGGTTGATCACGACCATCTGTTCGTCGAAGGCCGTACAGCCATTTCCATCGGTGTAGGTGTAGCGAACTTGGTTCGGTCCTAGTGTTACGATGGCTGGGTTGAACACAACTTCATCGGTGGGATTCTGAGTCGTCGGTCCAATCACGGACGTGAGTGGTGTGATCGTGAAGACACCGCCAAACTGGTTACCGGTCAGCTTTCGGCTAGGCTCGTTCTCGGCCATGATTGCTGGATCAGGGAAGCCTACATACGACACGATGGGCAGCTTGTTAATACGGACGGTCATGTCATCCGACACATTTGTACAAGGACCACTTGCCCCAGGACCATCCGGATCGAATGCAGTCAAACGCAAGGTCACCGTCTGATTCACTTCTGACGGGTTTGCGAACGAGTAGTTCGGTGTGAGTGACGCTGGTACATCGATCGTCCCCGTTGCGGTCACGAGCGACCATTGAACACCGCTTGGAGAATACGCCGAAGAGCCTTGGAGTTGAATGCTTGCTACATCCTCACACTGCGCAACGTCGGGGCCCGCATCTACTTTTGCCGAACGGTTTAGCGTAATGGTATAATCTGCCGATACGATTTGGCATAATCCACCAGGGCCATCTGGGTCGTTAGAAGTCAGTCGCATGGTCACGTTCGACGAGATATCCGAAGCTGAAGGTGTATAAGTTGCGTTCGCCGCGATGGGCGCGCCTGCAACCACGTTAGTCGCCGAGAGCGCGCCGGTGCCAGTGACCACACTCCAGAGTGCGCTAGTAGCGCTTCCTCCTATAGTTCCATTCAAAGGAATGGACGCCGGTTCGCACTGGGCCATGTTGGCGGGCACGGACACCGTGGGTTGCTTACGGACGTTCAGTGTGATACTCTCGATCGAGCTGTAGCAACCGTTGGCAACAGAACGCACGTTGTACACGATTGAACCAATTGATCCGGAGCTCAGCGTCAAAGTGCTGTTGATAGCGCTCGCAGCTACAGGTGTTGGTTGATTATTAGCTCCGACCACATTCGCGGTTGAAATGGTCCATGTGTATTGTGTTCCGCTAACGTTGTTGGGGTTCGTCAGGAGTAGAGTCGGCTGCTGACCTTCGCACAAGTCCTGTGTGTTCAAGTTGGTGGCGAGTGTCGGAATCGGGTCAACAATTACGTTGGTTGTTTGCTGAACACTCGGTGTACATCCTGCCACGATTGCCTCGAACGTATACACGACTGTGACGGGTGCGTTCGTGTTGTTCACCAGCACCTCTTTGATTTGTTGCCCATTTGTGTAGACCGCTCCCGCCGAAAGAGTTCCTATCGCACTGCCGTAGTTTACGGATGCCAATCTGATTTGCGCTCCAGCCACGGGCGAGTTGAGGGTGATGTTGGTTTGGTTACCTGAACAGAACCGGGATGCTGTATTGGCGATGGTAAATGTAGATGCAGGCTGTACCGTCACGGTGACGGTGCGGTTAGTCGGAATCAGCGGACAGATCGGCGTCGTCGGCGTGGTCACGTTAAACACGTACACCACATCGATTGCGTTGTTCGTGGTGTTGCTCAATGTTTCGGTCAGCACAGATCCGTTGTTGAAGGTAGTGCTACCCGCAACGACGGTACCGCCCGTCACAGCGCCATAATTTACACTCACGACGTTGATCACGTGACCGGCAGTCGGGCTGGCAAAGCTGATATTAGTGACACCACTACTACAGATATTCGAAGAGTTGTTCGTAGCCGTGAATGTCGGGTTGGGATTTACGATGACGTTAGCCGTCTGCGTGGCGCTGGGGGCACAACCACCGACCACGGCTTCGAAGGTATAAACAACCGTAACTGGCGCGTTCGTGTTGTTAATAAGCACCTCGGCAAGCTGTTGACCGTTGGTAAATAAGATACCAGGCGACAATGATCCAGACACCGCTCCATAGTTGACTGCGCTCAGCCGAATCTGCGCCGAAGGAACGGTTGTATTCAGGGTAATGTTCGACTGTGATCCACTACAAATCTGTGTCGCATTGTTCACCAACGTGAATGTGGGCGTAGGCAACACGCGAACAGTAATAACTTGGTTGGTGGGCACGATAGGACATATTGGCGTTGTAGCCGGTGTAGTCACCCTAAACGTATACACCACATCTATAGCTGCAGACGTCGTGTTGCTAAGCGTTTCCGCCAACACATTTCCGTTGACAAAAGTTGTGGTGCCGGCGACCACGGTCCCACCCGTTACTGCTCCGTAGTTGACTGAGACAACTCCAATTTGATGTCCGCTCGTCGCACTCGCAAACGCGATGCTAGTCGCGGTGCCACTACAAATTAAAGGCGTGCCGTTCGTCGCGGTGAAAGATGGATTGGGGTTGACGACGACATTGGTGGTCTGCGTGGCGCTTGGTCCACATGATCCTACGATTGCCTCGAAAGTGTAGGTGACAGTTACAGGACTATTCGTATTGTTTACCAACACCTCGGTGATCTGTTGGCCATTGCTGAATAGGATTCCAGCCGTGAGCGTACCAGAGACCGCACCATAGTTCACGGATTGTAGTCTCACCTGGGCGCCGGTTACAGGCGTGTTCAGCGTGATCTGCGCTTGAGTACCAGAACAAATTTGACTCGCCACGTTTGTGAGGGTGAACACCGGGTTAGGTTGAACCCTTACAGTGATGGATTGATTGACCGGCGTTAGCGGACAAACAGGCGTGGTTGGTGTCGTGACGTTGAACGTGTACACAACATCGATCGCTGCATTGGTATTGTTGACGAGCGTCTCCGCCAACACATTTCCATTTGTGAAGGTGGTTGTACCAGCAGCGACGGTGCCTCCCGTAACAGCGCCATAGTTAACAGAAACTACGTTGATCTGATGGCCAGCGGTTGCACTCGCAAAGGCAACGTTGGTCGCTTGCCCACTGCAAATGTTGGACGCGTTGTTGGCCACTGAGAAACTAGGATTCGGGTTAACCTTGATGGTGAATACCTGGGTTCCTGTTGTGCAAGAACCGAATCCTGCTGTGGCCGTGATGGTGGCCACCACCGGACTGTTACCGTTGTTGATGGCAATGAATGGAGCGATGTTACCTGTGCCACCGCCAGGCAAGCCGATAGAAGGCGTGTCGTTGGTCCAGGTGTAACCTGTCGCGGTGCCGCTGAAGTTAACGGCAGCCGTGGTACTACCCGCACAAAGTTCTTGATTAGGGATCGGGTTAACGACAGGCGTTGGATTAACCGTGATGGTGAACGTCTTGGCCGCCCCCGCGCAGGTCACCGCGCCGAACGTGTACTGCGGGGTCACCGTGATGGTCGCCACAACCGGCGTGCTGCCAGCGTTGCTAGCCGTGAAAGATCCTATGTTACCCGTGCCCGATGCCGCCAAGCCGATCGACGGCGTGTCGTTGGTCCAGCCGTAGCTGGTACCCGTACCCGTGAAGTTCACTGCCGTGGTCGACGCACCGTTGCACACCACCTGTGCCGCTACCGCGTTCACCGACGGCGTCGGGTTAACCGTGATGGTGAACGTCTTGCTCGATCCCGTGCACGACCCGTAAACAGGGGTCACCGTCACCGTCGCCACCGAGGGGCTCGAACCCGTGTTAACCGCCGTGAACGACGCGATGTTACCCGTGCCTGATGCCGCTAGCCCTACCGACGTGTTGTCGTTGGTCCACGTGAAGGAGGTCGACGTGCCGCTGAACGCAACGGCCACCGTCGTGGTGCCGTCGCAAAGGACCTGGCTCGGTACCGCGTTCACCACCGGCGTCGGCTGTACCGTCACCGTGAACGTCTGGACACTGCCCGTGCAGGTCACAGACCCGAACGTGTAACGCGGCGTCACCGTGACGGTCGCCACAACCGGCGTGCTGCCAGCGTTGATAGCCGTGAAAGAGCCTATGTTACCGGTGCCCGAGGCCGCTAGCCCGATCGAGGGCGTGTCGTTGGTCCAGTCGTAGCTGGTAGCAGTACCCGAGAAGTTTACTGCTGCCGTCGCCGAACCGTTGCACACCACCTGCACCGGCACCGCGTTAACCGACGGCGTCGGGTTAACCGTGATGGTGAACGTCTTGCTTGACCCCGTGCACGTTACCGCCCCCGTGTAACGGGGCGTCACCGTGACGGTCGCCACCAACGGCGTGCTGCCAGCGTTGCTAGCCGTGAAAGAGCCTATGTTACCAGTGCCCGAGGCCGCCAAGCCGATCGACGGCGTGTCGTTGGTCCAGTCGTAGCTGGTACCCGTGCCCGCGAAGTTTACCGCGGTGGTCGCCGAACCGTCGCACACCACCTGCGCCGGTACAGCGTTCACCACAGGTGATGGGTCTACCGTGATGGTGAAGTTCGACGCAACGCCCGCGCATGACCCGTAAATCGGCGTCACCGTGATGGTCGCCACGACAGCTGTACCCCCGCCGTTAACCGCCGTGAACGACGCGATGTTCCCCGTCCCGCCCGACGGCAAGCCGATAGAAGGTGTGTCGTTGGTCCACGTGAATGATGTCGCAGTGCCGCTGAACGCTACCGCCGACGTCGACGTGCCCGCGCATACCTCCTGGTTCGAAATAGCATTCACCACCGGTGTCGGTTGTACCGTGATGGTGAACGTCTTGGCCGCCCCCGCGCAGGTCACCGCGCCGAACGTGTACTGCGGGGTCACCGTGATGGTCGCCACCACCGGCGTGCTGCCAGCGTTGGTAGCCGTGAAAGA
>JBGAGH010000004.1:0-412723 GCA_044226825.1 Cyclobacteriaceae bacterium | reverse complement strand
ACGGGTTTCTCCGCTTCGTCGGTGAGGGCGAGTGTAGCGGTCACAAGCTCGCGAGGTCGATACTTGGGTTTATCGAATGTCACCTCAAGCTCGCGTGAACTCTTCACCTTGATTTCCCCTGCCTGTGAAATCTTCTCGTATTCACTTAGGATTGGAATAGGCTTCGTGAAATACGTCTTGCTTCCAAAATTGCGCATCCAGTTGGTGTAGGCGACCAACGCGTATTTGCCGGGGCGCATCCTCTCGGGCAGCAAGAAGTTTCCAGATGCAATGGTATTCTCGATCCTCAAGTTTCGCGACATGACGACCGCGCGGTTTTCGTCGATTAGGTCGACGTGCAGCAACGTGCTCAACGTGTCTCGCATTTCCCGCGCCCCGTAGTTCATGTACGCCTTCATCCAAATGATTTCGCCGGGGTAATAGAAAGGCTTACTGGTTTGGATGTACACCTTTTCATACATCTTCAATACCTCGACTTGTCGCGCCGACTTCACGCGCACCACCCCTTGCGGCTCGTAGTCCAGCGGCAACATGTTCGATACACGGGCAAGTCCCATGTCTCCAGAGAAAATCACTTCGGTGGGATTGAGCAGAATACCCTCCGTGGTCACACGCACGACGCCGCCTTTTGTCTCCAACCAACTTACGGCATGGGCGATGTCGGAATAGGCCTGCCGTTGGGTGGCATCGTTCACGTAGTGGACCTCGACCATCGGTCCAAGGGCAAGTCTCTTCTCGAAGTTGGTGCCTCCCGCCGACACCACGTTGTCGAGTCGGAGTGCCGTCATCGTTTGACCTAGTTCGTTCGCGAATATTTTTCCCCGCGACGTCAACGTGGCTGCTCCATGCGATACGTACACGCGGAAACCCTCCTCGGAAAGCTTGTCGGTCATGATCGATCGGAACAAGTGTCGCGCCGAACCCAGGTAGGCTTCTTTTCGGTTTGTCGTCCACTTCAGGGCGTCTTCTGAATTCTCGGCATCCAGTTCCTCGAACCGCGCATTGCCGACGATGGCGTACGTCGCTTCATCGGCACGGAAGCTCTTCAGGTAGTAGCTCACCCTGTACCCCAACGCCTCGTTAAGAACAACAATCGGTTCACTGGCCTCCGCAATGAACTTGCCGTCCTTCGTTTCTGGAAAATCGACGGCGGCGGCATTCACGATCTTGCATTGGCGTCCCAAGTCGTCGGAGCCCAGGAATATCTTTTCGAAGCGCTTCATCTTCTTCTCCCAACTCTTGTCGCGTGTTCCCTTCACCTGAATCTCCTCGAGTTGATTTTTCTGAGGCGTCAACTTGATGTTCAATTTCGTTTCCTCGCCGTCGCGGACACTCACGCGAACTTGGTACGGTTGGTAGCCAATAAAAGAGAACACGACCTCGGGGCTTCCCACGGGCACGTGCTTGATTACGAATTCACCCTTGTCGGAACTGGAGGCACCCAGCGTAGAGTTGTTGACAAAGACGTTGGCGAAAGGAAGGGGTTCGAGCGTCTCCGCATCGATCACACGCCCGGAAATAGTGCCAGTTTGGGCCATCGCCGAAACGCTGGCGACGAGAAACGCCACGCATAGGATAATCCTGTTCATGAGGATAGGTTCAGTCTCCAAAAATTACGACGCGCAAACCCAAAAACAATGAGTTTTACAAGATGATCCCGCGAAATGGGTGGTAGCCTTAGCCTAGTCTAGGATGCTCCACTCTTCGTTTAGGACAGGAATCGTTTGATGTGCGGTGAGGTCAAATTGCACGGGAACAACCGATACATAGTTATTCTCAATGGCCCATTCGTCGTTGTCCTCACCACGGTCGAAGTTGACAAAGCTGCCTGCCATCCAAAAGTACCTCCTCCCGTTCGGGTCAAATCGCTGGTCGAATTCCTCCACCCACTTGGCGTTAGCCTGTCGACAGATCTTAATCCCCCGCACCGGCTCTTCGCGCTTGGCGGGAATGTTCACGTTCAATGCCACTCCCTTTGGAAGGCCCTTGTCCAGCACCTGCTTGGTGATCCGCTTCACGATTTCGCGTGTATGCGAGAAGTCGGCCTTATGGCTATAATCACACAAAGAAAATCCTATAGCTGGCGTTCCTTCAATCGCTCCTTCGATCGCGGCCGACATCGTACCCGAATACAACACACTGATAGAGGTGTTGCTTCCATGGTTGATCCCACTCACCACGATATCCGGTTGACGCTCGCCCCTCAACACGAAATGGCGAGCCATTTTCACACAGTCGGCAGGTGTTCCCGAACACTCAAAAGCGCGAACTCCTTCAAAAAGAAAATTCTCCTCCAACCTCAGCGTGTCGCCGACCGTAATGGCATGCCCCATCCCCGACTGCGGACTATCGGGCGCGACCACAATCACGTCACCCAACTCTTTCATGGTTTCAACCAGGTTTCGAATTCCGCGAGAAGTGATACCATCGTCGTTGGAGACGAGAATGAGAGGAAGCATAAAAATTAAGAATTAAGAATTAAGAATTTGGATTTAGTTTTTGAATAGTGAGTTGTAGTACTCGACGATTTTTACCAAATCCTTTCGTTTATCAAAATTAAGTTTATTAGCCTTCACGTATTTTTGAACCACGGTTCCTTGGTTGCCCATTTCGTAGATCCAGTCGTTTTTCT
The DNA here is from genome assembly GCA_044226825.1 of Cyclobacteriaceae bacterium. Lineage (GTDB taxonomy): Bacteria > Bacteroidota > Bacteroidia > Cytophagales > Cyclobacteriaceae > ELB16-189. The sequence goes on along the minus strand of JBGAGH010000004.1, from coordinate 410,091 downwards.
TGCCTTGAAACTCTCGGATGTCGCCGGAGTCGTGCAAGAGATAATATCGATACACGAGTTCCAGTCGTGTGTAGTTGCCATAATAAGAGAAACTCGAGTAAGTACGATATTCTAGCGTCTCCCTCGACAACAACGTCATCTTTCCTTCCGCCAGCAGCTCAAAAAACATCGGTGCCTTGTACGAACCGTTGTTGGAGTACGGGAGCGAAAAGAACCGTCGATATTCGTGCGTGAGCGCGTCGAAGATCTCGAAGAAGACAACCTTCCTGGCGGTGAGGGGCTCCACGCGTCCTCCTTTTTGAAACTCAATGATGTCGGTGCGCATATCATAGCGCACACTTCCCCGCAGGGTGTCGTTGTCTTCCAAGATTACCGTTCCGTTGTGCCAATACTCGAAAGAGAACGTTTGGCCAAAACTGGCCACCGAGCAAAAGAACAGCAAAACAAGTAATGGCAACTTCATCATCCAGTAATACCCTTTAAGATCGAGTGACCCAACTTATCGCGTTTCGTTCGAAGATACTTTTCGTTGTGTGGATTGGGCGCTACTTCAATCGGCACATTGTCCACGATCTCCAGACCGTACCCCATCAAGCCCACGCGTTTCTTCGGGTTGTTGGTAATCAAACGGATTTTCGATACCCCGAGGTCATGTAAAATCTGTGCGCCAATACCGTAATCGCGATTGTCCATGTCGAATCCTAGCTGCAGATTCGCTTCCACGGTGTCGTATCCTTCCTGCTGAAGTTTATACGCCTTCAACTTGTTCAGCAGACCTATTCCACGTCCCTCCTGCTTCATGTACAATACGATACCCTTTCCTTCCTTCTCGACCATCTCCATGGCGTGGTGAAGTTGTGGACCACAATCGCATCGACATGATCCGAAGATATCACCTGTCACACACGATGAATGGACGCGCACCAGAACGGGTTCGCCCTTTTCCCAGGTTCCCTTGATGAGCGCCAAGTGTACTTCTTGGGTAGCCAACTCTTCGTAGGCCACCAACTGGAAGTCACCATACTGCGTTGGCATGTTCACGTCTACGTGACGGCGGATTTGCGATTCGGCGCACATCCGATACGCGATCAAATCTTTGATCGTGACGAGCTTGAGGCCAAACCGATCGGCCACCTGGCGTAAGTCGCCCAGCCGAGCCATCGTGCCATCGTCGTTCATGATCTCAACTAAAACGCCAGCGGGTTTGAAACCTGCGAGCCGTGCGAAATCGATGGCCGCCTCGGTATGCCCAGTCCGACGCAAGACACCTTCAGTCTTCGCCTTAAGGGGGAATATGTGTCCGGGGCGTCCCAATTCTTCTGGTTTGATGTTCGGATCGACCAACGCTTTGATGGTGGCCGAACGATCGTGGGCGGAGATACCCGTTGTGCACCCGTGTCCAAGAAGGTCGACCGACACGGTAAACGGAGTTTCGTACGTGGCCGTGTTCTTCCCGACCATTAAATCTAGTCCCAGCTCTTCACAGCGGCTCTCGATAAGTGGCGCGCAGATGAGGCCGCGTCCATGGGTAGCCATGAAGTTGATGATCTCGGGCGTGATACACTCGGCGGCACAGATAAAATCGCCCTCGTTTTCACGGTCCTCGTCGTCCACCACCACGATCACTTTCCCATTTCGGATGTCCTCGATCGCGTCCTCAATTTTATCAATTCGAATACTCATGTTCTTTGATCCTCAGTTTAGACCCACTTTCAAACACGAAACGGGTCGGCATAGTTTCTTAGGGTTGTTGAAGCATTTGGCTGGACAGTCGCTGGACCACACGGCCGAGTTGCGCCGACACATCCTTCTTTGCATTCTGGACGTGCACTTGCACTTCGAGCAAGTCGTCGCGCTCCTTGTCGCTCGTGGTCTCTTGCATTTGCTTGAGACCTTCGTCTATCATCCTCTGGATGACGCCCAACTTCAAGCGAGCGACAACCACTTTCGCCGACGAAGCCTCGTACTCTTCGCCCACATAAATCTTATGTTTTTTCCAGCCCTCGCTCGCAGTATAACGCGCGACGGCCAACCCTGCTACGTACGTTTGCAAGGTCTGTGGCACCGCCGACATGAACGTCTCGAGCGTCGGTATCTCGCCCCTTGCCTCCCCTTTGGCCACCTCAGTTTTATATAAGTCCAAGATTTCCACGTGCTCGGGTGTCACAAAACTCACGTCATCTGTTTCATAGAAAAGGTACTGATATACATACTCGGCATCGGATTCCTTCTTGTTTCCGATGGTGATCAGTACCTTCACAAACTCCCGTTCCAGCGCCTGCAGCTCGCGTGTCGAATCGTACAAAAAGGACTTAGACAATTCATGTATGTCCGACAGCGTCATCGGCTGATCGGCGGGTGGTGCTTCAGTTGGAGGTGTCTCTTTTTTCGACCGTCGCTCGCGGATCAATATCTTGTTCAGTTCCGTATTCAACACTTGGTGGGAGATCGCAAACACCTTACTGACCTCTTGCACATAAGTCGTTCGCTTGAGATAATCGGGAATAAGTGATATGGATCGGAGGATGTCCTGAATCGTTTCTGCTTTTTTGATGGGATCGTTTCCCGCTTCGCCCAACAGTAGGTTGGCCTTGAACGTGACGAAGTCGCGCGACTGCTTCGCCAAAAACTCTTGGAACGCCGTGCTTCCAACCTTGCGTGAATAGCTATCGGGGTCGTCGCCATCGGGGAACAACACGACGCGGACGTTGAGACCACTTTCCAGCAGCATGTCGATGCCACGAAGCGCTGCCTTTATGCCCGCCGCGTCGCCATCGAACAACACCGTCACGTTTTGCGTGAAGCGGCGGATCAATTGCACCTGCGCGTTGGTGAGGGCCGTACCCGACGAGGCCACGACATTCTGCACGTCGCTCTTGTGCATCGAGATAACATCCGTATACCCTTCGACGAGATAGCAGTTGTCTTTCTGCCTGATTACGTTCTTCGCCTGGAAGAGTCCGTAAAGAACGTCGCTCTTATGGTAGATGTCCGTCTCGGGCGAGTTGATATACTTAGGTTGGTTCTTATCCTTGCCCAACATGCGGGCACCGAACGCCACCACCTTACCCGACAAGTTGTGCACGGGGAAGATTACCCGTCCGCGGAAGCGATCGTATGAAGATCCGTCCTCGCGTTTCACCACCAGCCCCGTCTTTTCGAGCAACTCGCGATTGTACCCTTTGGCGATCGCCTCCTTCGAAAAATTTTCCCACCCTTCCAAGGCGTACCCAAGTTCGAACTTCTGGATGTCGCGCTCGTTGAAACCGCGTTCGCGGAAATAGCTCAAGCCAATCGATTGGCCCTCCTCATGATGAATGAGCTTCTCCTTATAATACTCCTTCGCAAAATTCATCAATACATACAAGCCCTCGCGCTCACTCTGCTGCGCTAGGATTTCATCGGAGGGGCGTGTCTCTTGTACCTCGACGCCATACTTTTTGGCGAGGTAGCGCATCGCTTCGATGTACGACATCCCCTCGTGTTCCATCACGAAGGTAACGGCGTCGCCCCCCTTGCCACTGGAAAAGTCTTTGAAAATACCCTTGCCGGGGACCACATAGAAGGAGGGCGTCTTCTCGTTCGAGAAAGGGCTGAGTGCCTTGAAGTTAGCACCCGATTTCTTCAAGGTCACGAAGTCGCTGATCACGTCGACGATGTCGATGCGGTTCTTGATGTCGTCTATCGTATCCTTCGAAATCACGTCTTGCAGGTCGAAACAGGGTCAAAGATACGAGGATATGGACGACCTGGACACAGACCGCTCGAACCCTTCCCCACCCATCGTTGTTATACCCCTGATTTCCAATTTCGAATTCCTAAATTGCACGCACTTTAGCAGCATGGCCCTCCAACAAAAAGACATTCTAGCAGCCCTTTCGACGGTCAACGACCCGGACATCAAGCGCGACTTGGTCAGCTTGAACATGATCCAAGACTTGGTGGTTTCCAGCGACCAAATCTCGTTTACCGTCGTCTTAACCACGCCGGCTTGTCCACTGAAGGAAATGATCCGCCGCGATTGCGAGCAGGCCGTCCGCCAGGTGGCTGGAGACAAGATTCCCGTGAACATCAAGATGACCTCGTCGGTGACCTCGCTCCGCGACAATGCGCCGTTGCTTCCGGGGGTCAAGAACATCGTGGCCGTTGCTTCCGGTAAAGGCGGCGTCGGGAAGTCGACCGTTACCACCAACCTCGCCGTTGGTCTCGCCATGGCCGGAGCTAAAGTGGGCCTGATCGACGCCGACATTTTCGGACCCTCTATCCCGCTCATGTTCAACTGCGAAAAGGAACAACCCGCGGTGAAAGTTGTCAACGGCAAAAACATTATTGTCCCGCTGGAACAATACGGTGTTAAGTTGATCTCCATTGGATTCCTGGCGCCCACCGATAGTGCGATCGTGTGGCGTGGGCCGATGGCAAGTTCCGCCCTCAAACAATTTATCAGCGATGCCGACTGGGGTGAGCTCGACTACTTGTTGATCGACCTACCGCCCGGTACGAGTGACATTCACCTGACGTTGGTGCAAACCGTACCCGTGACAGGCGCCATTATCGTGACGACGCCCCAGAAAGTCGCATTGGCCGACGCCACCAAGGGTGTGGCGATGTTTAAGCAGGCGCAAATCAACGTTCCCATCCTCGGCGTGGTGGAGAACATGGCCTACTTTACCCCTGCCGAACTCCCTGAAAACAAGTATTATATCTTCGGGCAAGATGGCGGTCGGAACCTCGCCACCAGGTTTGATGTTCCCTTCCTCGGGCAGATACCGCTGGTGCAAGGTATCCGCGAAAGCGGCGACAGTGGCTTACCAGCCGTGATGAAGGAGGGCCCCGCCGGAGCGTCGTTCCACCATCTCGCGGAAGAGGTGGCGCGACAGATTGCCATCCGAAATGCTAACTTTGTTCCTTCACGTAAAGTGGAGATCAACGCTTGACATGAGTACTTTGACGACATCTAAAACGAAGCTGGAAGACTTGACCCAACGGGTAGAGCAGTCGCTTGACAACATCCGTCCCTACTTGGTGGCCGACGGCGGCAACGTGAAGGTGCTCGAAATCACCCCGGAAAATGTGCTGCGATTGGAATTCGTGGGAAACTGCGGAAACTGCGCGATGTCGCACATGACATTTAAAGCCGGTGTCGAAGATGCGATCAAGCGCTCCGTCCCGGAAATTCGCACGATCGAGGTCTTGAACCTCACCCACTCTTGACGTCTATTTTTTGGTGGGGACCAACCCGCAGGCAAAGCTTTTCGTCTACTCTTTTGGCGAAATTGCCGCCATGTGCCCAATAAGTTCTGACCTGGCTCGTTGAATGAACTGCGTAACCCAAACTTGTGTGAGCATCGTGAGACGCACCCTGGTGATGGTGACCTTGCTGCTGGTCACGACCGTCGCGTTTGCCCAACAACGTTGTGGAACAAGCCTCGATGAGCAGAAGATCCTACAGGCAAATCCTAAGTACCGCACCGACTTCGAACAATGGATGCAATCGAAGATCACCGAGCGGAGGGCAAATCAATCGAGGAACAAGACCAATTCTACCTACAAGATTCCTGTAGTGGTGCACATCATCCACAACGGGGAGACCGTGGGTACCGGCACAAACATTCCGGACGCCCAGGTGTTATCGCAAATACGGGTGATGAACGAAGACTATCAACGCGCCAACGCCGATGCTTCGCTCACTCCCACAGAGTTTCTACCAGTCGCGTCGAGCATCAGCCTCGAGTTCGTGCTCGCCAAGCAAGACCCTGATGGTTTGCCTACCACGGGAATCGTTCGGGTGAAAGGTCCCAAAACCGGCTATACCAATACCAACGACAACACGTTATTAAAAGGGCTCAGCTATTGGCCTGCCGAAGACTATCTGAACATCTGGGTGACGAACCTCACCGACGGCTACCTCGGTTATGCCCAGTTTCCGACCACGTCGCTGCAGGGAACGATTCCCCCTTACGATCGCACCACCGACGGCGTTGTCATCCATTATCGAGCGTTCGGTTCTGCCGCCGACGGTTCCTTTAACTTGATTGCTCAATACAACAAGGGCCGCACGACCACGCATGAAGTAGGACACTTCCTGGGACTGTTGCACACCTTTGGCACCGATACCGGGTGCACAGGTACTGACTATGTGGACGACACACCTTCGCAAGGAAGTCATACCCAAACTTGCCCTTCCTCGCCGGTGACGCAGTGTGGTCATCACATCATGTTTCAAAACTATTTGGACTACACCGACGATGCGTGCATGAATATATTCACCGCTGGCCAGATCGACCGTGTACTCACCGTGATACAGAACAGTCCACGGCGCACGAGTCTGCTTACCTCCCACGGGTTGAATGCCCCAGTGCTGTTGACGCTGGATGCGGAAGCGCGAAGTATCGCGTCGCCGTTGGCAAGCACTTGTGGACAATCGATTACTCCCAAGGTCGTGGTGCGCAATCGCGGTACCACCACTGTGACATCGGTGCGCGTGGCCCTGACGGTGAATGGAACACTGAAGGAAACACGCGACTTTACCGTGAGCCTCGCCCAATTTGAAAACACCACGCTGTCGTTCACGACCCTCTCGTTGCCTGAGCCGAGCAGTAGTTCCATTCAATTTCAAATCCTGGCGGTGAATGGTGGGAGTGACAACGACGCGTCGAACGACACTCAATTGATGACCGCCCAGGTGTCGAGTTCGCTCAGCGCGCCTTACTTGGAGCCCTTTAACGCGACGCCATCGAACTGGACGATCGTGAACCCCGACAATGCCACCACTTGGAGCAACGTGACCGCCACGAAATCGTCGCCGTCGAATAAGGCCATGTTCATGGACTTCTACAACTATCAAAGTGTGGGTGCCACCGACCAAATGATCTCCCCTTTTCTCACGGTTCCCACCAACAACGCCGTGCTTCGATTCGACCGCTCGTATGCCATGTTTCAGAATGTGACGAGCGAGGTCCTCCGCATCCTCGTGCTTCCTGGCTGTAGCACGGACCCTTCGCAAGCCGTCGAGGTGTACAAGAAATCCGGCACTACTCTCGCAACGGCCGCGTCGCAGACAACGGCCTTCGCTCCTTCCGGCGAGTCGCAATGGGCATCCGATGCCGTATCGCTCGATGCCTACGCAGGTCAACCCGTGCGCGTCATCTTCGAGGCGACGAATGGAAATGGGAACAACTTGTATGTCGACAACGTGCAGCTGAGCGCCGGAGAACTCTACGACATGACGGTGGTGGCGGCTTTGTCGCCCGCGCCTGTTTTCTGCAACCCGAGTGCGGCGCCCGTGGTACAAGTGCAAAACATGGGCTCGACCAACGTCACGCGTCTCAATGTAGTCACCGAAGTAAATGGCACGACGAGCGCCTCGCAGTCATTCACCAATCTCACGTTAACGCCAGGTGCCACCAGCGACCTGACCCTGGCGGCATTGCGATTGACGCAATCGAACAATACGATCAAGGTAACGGTGTCCAACCCGGATGCGCTAAACGACGAGACGCCTGCGAACAACGCCTTCACTTTTAATCGAATATTCGACAACTCCAACGACGACATTCCGCATCGACAAAACTTCGATCAAGGGGTTGCCGGCTGGACACCGTTTTCTACGGGCGCACCAGGTTGGTCATCTGTAAGCACCAACGCGTACCAAAAAGGTCTCGCGATGAAATCATTTGCTGCCACCACGGCGGGAACGGAGAGTTGGTATGTGTCTCCGGTATTGGATATGACTCGCGCGTCGCAAGGAAGTTTGTTTTTCAGTACCAGCTATGCAAAACGAAGCGCAGGGAGTGAGCGATTGCGTGTGTTGGTGTCGAACGACTGCGGTGTGACGTACAACGACGTGATCTTCGACAACGCGGGTGATGCCCTGGCCAACCAGTCAAACGAATCCGAGTGGACGCCCAGTGTGACGGCGGACTGGACGAAGCAGTATCTATCAATTAATGACTATGCGGGGAAGAAAAACCTCCGCTTCGCGTTCGTGGCGACCAACGCCAACGGCAACGATCTTTATTTGGACAACATCGAGTTTTATATCACCGACGATCCATCACCACCCGATGCAACAGAGGCGATCTCAGTCTATAATTCACTCACGAATCCATACGAGTTTTTCATCACCTTCAATATCGCTCAAAAGCAAGATGCTCGGTTAGTCGTTTTCAACGCCCTAGGGCAAGTAGTGATCGATAGCCAGTTGCCCGAGACGCTCAATCAGACCTACACCGTTAACCTCTACGGACAGAGTACCGGCATATACATAGCCCGACTCGAAGCAGGTTCACAAACCGCCACCGCCAAATTGTTCGTCGGGAGGTAGTGTCGTTCACCGTTTTGTATTGAATAAACCCTGAAAGGCTGGTATATTTGGTCCCAAAGTATGCTGACCGAGTACTCATTTTTTTGTGCAGCCCCTGAACTATGACAAAACCGACTGTCGCCATCTTATTCGGTGGCCGATCCGTAGAACACGGCGTATCGATTAACTCTGCTAGAAACATCTTCGAATACATCGACCGTTCACGGTTCAATCCTGTCTTGTTCGGCATTTCTACGCAGGGGAGCTGGTACTTGACAGAAGAGGTTTCCAAAGACATCGAAAAAGGGTTGCCCCTCTCGTTGCATCTCAACGCCTCGAAACCAACCTGGACGGCAGGAGGCCAAGCGATTCACATCGACGTGGCTTTTCCCGTGCTCCACGGCACCGATGGTGAAGACGGTTCCATCCAAGGACTTTTCAAAGCTATGTCCATTCCCATGGTTGGCACCGGCGTGCTCGGGTCCTCGGTATCGATGAATAAACTAACGGCGAAACGATTGCTGGAGAAAGCGGGAATACCGGTGGCACCTTTCGAAGCGTACACCTTCCCTGACAAGGCAAAAATGTCGTTCGAACAAGCGAGCCAACAGTTTGGTCTTCCCTTCATGGTGAAGGCGGCCACGTTGGGTTCCTCGGTCGGTATATCCAAGGTGAAGAAGAAAGAAGACTTTTTGCCAGCGGTAGAAGAAGCGTTTCGCTACGATCACAATGTGCTCATCGAAAAGTATATCAAGGGACGTGAGATAGAGTGCGCGATCCTGGGCAACGACCCTCCCATGGCTTCGCTGCCTGGCGAGATCGTGATCAGCGATCGATATGAGTTCTACACCTTCGACGCCAAGTACGTGGATAGCACGGCGGTGAGCATTGAAGTACCCGCGAAATTAGACAAGCCGGCACAGGATCGCATCCGCGAGCTGTCGGTAAAGGCTTACCAGGCGCTCCATTGCGAAGACTTCGCCCGGGTGGATTTGTTCTACACCGCCGATGGGCAAGTGTTCATCAACGAAATCAACACCATTCCCGGTTTCACGAATTCGAGCATGTACCCGATGATGTGGAAGGAACGAGGCATTTCCTTTACAGACTTGATTTCTAAGTTGGTAGACCTAGCTGTTGCGCGCGAAGAGAAGTTGAAGCGTGTAGAGCGTGACTTCCAATCTTCTTTGAAATTCTAACCCACTACATGAAGCGATTCATCGAATACCTGAAGAAGAAGACACTCGGCTCGATGCTCAGTCACGTGGGGATCGCCATCGCATTGATGGCCATCATCGCGGTGGGGTATTTTTACATCTATTTGCCGGGCGCCACCAATCACGGCAGGTCGCTCACGGTGCCAGACCTCACGGGAAAACGTTTCGATGAACTCGAATCATTCCTAGCCGAATACAACCTTCGCTTTGAAGTGGAAGACTCCGTGTACCACGAAGAGTATCCTCCGCTCACCGTGTTGCGACAGTTTCCGAAACCAGGCGCGATCGTTAAGTCTAATCGACTGATCTACGTGTCGATCGTTCCTGTGATGCCTCCGATGGTGCCCGTACCCGACCTCGCCAACCCAGCGAACACGACGTCGCGCGTCGGGGCAGAAGCCATTCTTAAAAGCGTCGGCCTCCGCAAGGGGCGCACGATCCAAAAACCGCATGCCGATCTCAACCTCGTGCTGGGCATGATGTACCAGGGCAAACCTATCGACGCGGGCATCCGAATCCCGAAAGGATCGGTCATCGACCTGTTGGTCGGCGACGGAAATGGCGCTAAAGACTTCGTGCTAGAGTCCCTGAAAGGCGATCGTTACAAGGTTGCCCTGTTCAAACTCCGCGGTTGGAACCTACGTGTCGGAAAGGTCGAGCTCGGGTACGATACTACGAATGGCAATCCCATCGTTTACCGCACATGGCCGGAAGAGGGCGACTCGGTGCGGGTAGGCGATCAAATCGACCTGTTTATTGCCCCGCCGGACCACATCCCGGAAGAAGAGCTCGAAACCGATTCGACAGAGACCAACAACTAGTGACCCTGAAGCGCTCCTTTGCGGTATTGGCTTTACTCCTGGCGACCTTGGGCGCGCAGGCGCAAATCACCGTGATCGGAATCCCGCAAGGTGAGCCCACCACCGCGACGCCCAGCAATGGCCGAACCAAGGCACTCACCCTACCCTTTTTCGACGACTTCTCCGATACCAAGACGACCGTCGCGGACGCCAAGCGATGGTTTGCACGCCGCTCCGTCACGGTCAATGACGGCATGGCCATTCACCCACCCTCTATCCGCGTAGCAACCTTCGACGGCGTAGATTCAGTTGGACGGCCGTATACCACCAGCGATATTCTCGCCAAGGGCTATGCCGACAAATTGGAATCCGTCGCGATCGATTTGACCACGGTACCCATCATAGGGCGCGACAGCGTGTACCTCAGCTACATGTATCAATTGAAAGGCAACGGAGAACTCCCCGACCAAGGAGACATGCTCCTCCTTTCTTTCTTGGACAAAGACCAGGTTTGGGTGGCCGTCGACACTGTTGAAAACGACGGCTCGCAAGCGGTGACCGATTTCTACACGTCGGTGGTTAAAATTTCTGACGCGCGATTTTTCCACGCCGGTTTCAAGATGCGTTTCCAAAACTTTGCGCGGCTGTCGGGTCCTTACGACACTTGGCACCTCGACTACGTGTACCTGAACAAGGGCAGAACGGCAAGCGATCTGAGCTTTCCCGATCGAACGCTTTCTGAACAATTGACGAGCCTCTTCGGAACATACAGGATGATCCCGGTCGATCACTTCAGGCGCAACATCAGTGGCCTCCTCACGCATCCTGCCGTCGTCGCCACGAACATGAAGGCCGGCAACATACAGCCCACGGCCATTTCTACTTACGTGACGTTCACCTACCGCGACAACAAGGCGATCACGAAAATGCCACGGGTACTCTTAGATGATTCGCTTGGCATGACGTCGCCTTTGGAAAAGGGGAAGTTTGTCACCTATACGTCTAGTAAGCTTCCCGACTTTGGACCCATCCCCAACACGGCCGACTCCATTGGCATCGAATTCATGCTCGGATTGAACTCGGGCGACAACGCAGCGCCACCGCGAAAGACCGACTACGATCCGAAGATCTATGCGCCGATCGACTTTCGCCACAGCGACACCACGAGGGCGAACTTCTTGTTGCTCAACAAATATGCGTACGACGATGGTGTGGCCGAATACGGCGCGGGCCTAAACCAGCCGGGGGCGCAAGTAGCTTATGAGTACAACACCGTTGGCGTCGACGACGGGTATGTGACCTACCTCGAAATGTACTTCCCCCGGTTTGGGGACGAGACATCGCAGGTAATCGAACTTCGAATCTGGAATAGCCTCGACGAAGACCCCGTATATCAAGAAGTGACGTCGCTTCAACGCTCGGAACTCAACAACTTTTGGTTGAAACGACTCATCCAACCGGTGGCGGTGAAAAAGAAATTCTACATAGGATGGAAACAAAATTCGGCGGCGGTCATCGCTGCGGGGCTGGATAAGAACAACGACAGCGGCGACAAGATGTACTCCAACACCAACGGAAGCTGGGTTCAAAACACGACGGTGCGCGGCAGCCTGATGTTGCGGCCCATCTTTGGATTCGGGACCACAGATCCCCTCGGCTTGGAAGAGGCAACACCTTTGGTCGCGTATCCCAATCCGAACCCCGGTTCATTCTTTTTGGGAGGCCGCGCCGACCATGTGGTCGTATACGACTTGATGGGACGGCCCATTCCGATCTCCATCACGGCGGGTCTTGAAGAAACTGCCGTCACTATCGACAGTGTGGTTCCGGGCATTTACATCGTGAAAGCCACGTACGGTGCCGCGACGAAGGCGACCAAGATCATGGTACGATGATGTGAATCGGCTGCGGTGTCCAGCAGATCACGAACACAAACAACGCCACCCAACCGAGTATTTTTCGCTTCGCGTCCAACGGTTCCTCCACTTCGCATACCGGGTGCGCCACGGGCATCATTCTTCCGATGATGATCGCGAACAACAACCAGCCCGAATAGCCCGTCGTGCGCGGAAAGAAGAACAAGAGCACGTACTGCACGGCAAACAAGGCGACGGCCGCCAACACCGTGTCGCGTGGCGACCAGCTCAGCGCTTTCAGGCAGAGGTAGTACAAACCGATCATGACGGGTATGGCCGCGATATGGGGGAACGTGATGTAACCCAGCACATCCAGACCCTGTCCAGGCGGCAACATGCCCAACGTCGCATAAAAAAGGAACAACAAGAACGTGGCAGACGCCACCCAACGTTGGCGGCGATGGCCCACCAAACCATACAACACATGACCACCATCGAGTTGGCCGATCGGTAACAAGTTCAAGGCTGTCACGACCAACGCGATGAACGTGGCAAACAGGATCGGGTAATGGTGCAGTACATGATGTGCGGGCGCGCTGCCGGGCTCGGCCACGAACGTCTCGAAGAACCAGAAGAGTAGGTTGTTGCCCACGATCACGTGCACGCCGTCGGGAGGTGCACTCATAGCCACAGGATCGAACAAGGGGTCGGCGGCGTCGGCAGCGGGCAGGGAAAGAAAACCGTACACCAAGAACACGAGGGCGACCACGAAGCCCGCAAGTGGACCTGCGATCCCCACATCGAAGTTTTCCTTTAGGGAAGTGATGCGGCGGCGGATGCGCATGTACGCGCCGAGGGTACCCAAGAAATACGGCAATGGTGGAATGGGCAGATAGAATGGCAACGTGGGCCGCAAGCGATAGTGACCGGCGGCGAAGTAATGCCCGAACTCATGCACTGTGAGGATCAACAGGAAAGTGGCCGAGTAAGGCAAACCCGTGGCGATCAATTCGGTGTCCACGAAGCCTTCACCCCACAACGCGTCCAACGCATTGGGGCCGTGGAGCCAAGACACCCCTGCTAGCGTCGTGGTGATCGCGGTCAGCAGGAAGAGACCACCGTGTATGAGTACGGTCCTCAGCGATTTCCTCATGCGAAGAGCGGGAAGATGTCGTCGGGGCGTGCAACGTGAAAGGTGTGGATGCCGATGGACGCGGCGCCATTCAAGTTGGGGATGCTGTCATCCAGGAAAATGGTCTCGGAGGCAGAGAGTCCATTCTCGTCGAGCACGTGTTGATAAATGGTTGGGTCGGGCTTGCGCAGCTTCAACAGATGCGAATAGTATGTTTTATGAAAGAGCGGGTCTAACGACGTCAGCCCATGGCTTCGATGGACAATTTGTTCCACGCGGGCGAGGTGGATCTCGTTCGTATTGCTCAGCAGGTACGTGTTGTATTTCACCTTGAGTTGGTGGAGGAGTTGCACCCGCTCGATGGGCAGTTCGCCTAGCATGGCATTCCAGCATTCGTCGAGGACCACATCGGGGGCGTCGACGTCGAAGATGGTGCGGAGCCCTTGACGGAACTCCTGGCTAGACATGCGCCCGGCTTCGTAGGCGAGGAACTCCGGGTGCGCCCTGTGGATGTCGCGTACCTGTTCGGTGGTGAGGCCCGACAGGGCGGCAAATTGTTGGAGCGTCGTTTCCACGGACAGGTTGAGGAGTACTCCACCTAAATCGAAGATGACGTTCTTAATATTGGATTCGAGCAAAGCCTTTCCTGGTTAAACCTTTGAGAGGCGGGCAAGATAATAGGATTTCATTTCCCGCCATGAGGGCCGGTGGTCGATGCCGAGTTCATATTTTTTTTAACTTGCGCCTTCGTTTCGGACAGAGATTCCGATTCGGGCCCATAGCTCAGCTGGTTAGAGCACCTGACTCATAATCAGGGGGTCGCTGGATCATGCCCAGCTGGGCCCACATTCCTTTCTAAACCGCCGATTCATCATCTATAGCGACCCTGGATTTCCAGAGAGGTCAGGGCGTCGCGGGTGTGTGGTACATGCTAAGACTGCGCTTCGATGCCCTTTAAAGATCCGTCACTCGACTTTTAAAACCCAGTCCATTATTATTAAACCCTTCCTGCTCCATTCGATATTTAGTAACCTCCAAAGGATCGGGAACATCTATCACATCATGCTTATCCCCATAAGCTCCTTTTTGATAAATGTGGTACATCAGCTTCATCACTTTCCGGTGTACCAACCTTGACTCATCGTCGTGAGCGACCTCATGACAGTGGGCCGTCCTATTCTAAGCCTCCAAATGATGCCGCGAGATCGTTATTAACTTAAGTGAACGAGCCACAGCGCCTTCGACATGTATCATTGCCAAAAAATGCCTTATGATGAAAACAAGAGTAATCGTAACATTATTGTCAATGATCACGCTGTTGTCCTGTGGCAGCGAGAACGACCCGGGACCAGCAAAGTCGCGCACCATCACATTCGAGATAAGCGGCGACTTCAAAGGAACGATCGTTGCCTCCCACACAACCGCAGCCGGTGGAACGGTGACAGAAGAAATCACACTTCCGTGGAAGCAAGACATCACCTTTGCACCAAGTGTTAGTCAAGCGATCATCGCCATCGGTGGCTCGGGTGGAAGCGTCGGACAATCCATAGTTATTTTAATCAAACAGGGCGGCGACGAGGTGTCGTCAACAACGGTTACTGCCGACAGCAGAGGTGCCGTAAGTGCTTCGGCGCCAGTGATATTTCTATAAATAAGGTAGAACCATAACCCGTGAGATGAGATTCTAGATCGTTACCGCAGCGACGCGTGGTGGTACCGAATCGCGCAATCATCCTCGTTGTGCGTATATGAATCTCGAGCGAGTTAATCGTCCTCACCAGCACCAGCGATTTCCAACAAAGCTTTATCTTCGCCCACATTTTCGACCTACGTCGATACAGCGAAGATAGATTATGGAAGACGCACTGTTCAGTTTCATTGAAAAATACGTTACCCTAACTGAGGAAGAGAAGAACGTATTGCTTTCGTTAAAGCTATTTCGATCGCCAAAGAAAGGCACGATTCTGCTCGAAAAAGGACAAAGGTCGAAAGACAGTTATTTTGTTTTGAAAGGGTGCCTTCGCGTGTATTATATAATAGACGGCGAGGAGAAAACGACCGCTTTCTATACCGAAATGGACGCATTAACACCGAACTGTGTTATTACCAAAGCTCCTTCTGAATATTTCGTCAGTTGCGTTGAGGACTGCATTCTCACAGTTACAGATACCGATATGGAGGCGGCAGTAAACAGCAAGTTTCCAAAGTTTGAAGCCATGTGCAGAGTCATGGCGGAAGAGGTGTTGGCCAAACAAACAATAGACTTCGATGAATTTAAAACTTCATCGCCGGAACAACGTTATCTCAATCTCCTACAAAAAAGACCCGAACTTCTTCAGCGTGTGCCCCAACATCAAATAGCCAGCTACCTGGGTATCAAACCACAGTCCTTAAGCCGACTTCGAGCAAGAATTAAATAGAAAAAGGCCCGACTGGCTTCGTTACTTACCTAAAGTGAACGAGCTGTTCGATGTCGTGGGTATACTTTTGCATGATCATTAAAACGGTAGGATACATGCAAAGTGAACTCAAAGACACTCCCGTAAATTTGCGACTGAAGCTTGCCTCCTTGTGGACAAGTTTGATGTTCCTCTACATCTACGTCGACTATTTCCACTTGTACATGCCTGGTGAAATGGAAAGCATTCAGACAGGGAGAGTGTTCGTATTCAACATTACGCAAGGATACCTTTTGGGCACGCTTGCTTCAGTTACCATTCCGGCAATAATGATTTTCCTATCGATCGCTCTCCCGGCTAAAACAAATCGCTGGACGAATCTCATCATTGCCACGTTGTACATTCCCTATACGCTCCTCAATCTGGCCGGAGTAGCGTGGTTGCATATGGTCTTTGGTGCAGCGGTCGAGGTCGGCCTTCTCTGCTTGATTGTGCGCTACGCATGGACTTGGCCTCGAATAGAAGGGTGAGGTTCCGTAATTAACTTAAGTGAACAAGTTATTTTAGCCCGCCGGTCCACTTTTGCAGATCGTTTCACTTTAAAAGAAAGAAATGCAAAAGAGAATTTTATGGCTTGCGCTCGCCCTCGTGCTAGTTGGTTCTAAGATCAATGCGCAATCTGTGACCCCGGAGCGCACCTACAAGAAGTGGTATGCGGGAAGCACGCTCTTGTTATTAGGGAACTTGATTCCCAACGACCAAAACCCACCCGAGTATATCCAGTTAAACGTTGGATACAGGATCACCCCTAAAGATGTTGTCACCTTTAGATTTAAAAGATCGATTTATGCCTGGCCGATAGGTATTCCTTTCGGCCCCTCCTTCGACGCGCCGGGGCTAAACTATCCCGGACATGCTCGAATACTGGCACCCACATTAGGATACCAGCGATTCTGGTGGAAAGGAGTCTATACTTCCGTGTATGCGTTGAACGCCTTTGAAAAGTATATGGGCCAAAATAAAAAGAAGGTTGGGAATGGGTATACCCTATATCTGGACTTCTACTTGGGATACCAATTCAAATTTTTTAAGAACCGATTCTTTTTTGAACCAGCGATCGGGTGCAGTTATTGGCCAGTACGGACTAATGTTCCTGAATCCTTTAAGTCAGCAGAAAAAAGATGGCCCAACTACTTCATTCAACCAGGGCTTGACTTTGGATTCAATTTCTAGGCTCCTTTTTGAGACGGTATCTCATTGCTCCCAAATAGCCTCCATCGTCAACAATAACTTTTTTATAAAACTTCGCTGCGACCTCTTTTGCGTCGCCGCGCCAGTCACATACATGTTCAACAAAAAAGCAGAATTACCACAATGAAAAAGATCAAAATCTACTTCGCATTTATTTCGTTAGTCTCATTCCTCAGCTCATGCGGTATTAACTCCGCCTTGGTCCTCAACCACAACCAAAATGCCACCGAGGTTCACCTAACCGGAAACAACTTTAAAGTCATCGACCAGATTAACGGAAGTTCCGAGACATCTTATGTCATGGGCATCGGCGGTATGAACAAAAAGCAACTGTACGAAAACGCGTATTCAACAATGATGAAGAAAGCCAGTTTGTTGAATAGTTCCAAAGCCGTCATTAATGTAACAACCGAACAACACTTCAGCGGCTTCGCGCCATTCTATGTGAAGCGGACGATCACTGTAAGTTGCCAGGTAATCGAATTTGTGAGGTAATGCGGATCTGGGGTTATTCCATTGTGGCGGAAGTGGAATAACCCAAGCTATTTGATATCGCGAAACAGACTCGTGCAATTGCTCATTTATCTCAACGAGGCCGCCACTATATCCGAATTTTAAGTGAGTGCACTTGGAGGGCAAAATCCCAAGTTCGAGAACGAATGCACGGCGAGCTCCGAGGATGGGTGACGGCGATCGAAATGGGAGCCCCGAAAGTGCGCTCGGGCTCGCGGCCAAGAAATTCCAACGCCATTCAAAATTTAAGTCTGGAAAAACGGCGAGTTGGGCTTGAAACACGCGATCGCTGGAGGATCCGTCGCCAAATTCGCGACCTCTCCCACCACTTATACGGTCGCCCCGAAATTGATCTGCGAGAGGTTGCCCTCGGTCAGGGGTTTGGACAGGAAGCCGACCACGTTCGCGAACCCGGTTGCCCGGTCGCGGTCGAGGGCGCTGCTCGAACTGGTCAGGATCACGATCTGGCTCGAGCCCTTCACCTGCTGTCCATATTGCTCCAAGAAGGCGAAGCCGTCGATCTCGGGCATATTCAAGTCCAAGAAGATGACATCGGGGACTTCGGGGACGGGGTTGGCCGACAAGTAGGCAAGGGCCTCACGCGACGACCTGAAAGTGAGCACCTTGCGGGCGAAGCCGCTCAACTCGATGAATCGCCGCTGGACGAACAGGTCGATTTCACTATCGTCGATCAGGGCAACTACGTTCACCGGTTCGTTCATACGCTCGAATCATTCAAGATAGCCAAGTCCCACGAAAGTTTTCCGTACGAAAGGCCTAAACTTGTAAGAAAATAGGAATTACGGCTTTAAAGGAATTGAAAAATGTAGTAAAATTGAAGGTTAAACCGAAAACCCATGAAATTTACTCGCCTTTTTTGCTTGGTAACTACTCTGTCTGCCAGCGTGATACTGTGGTCATGCGGCGGATCGTCGAACAAAGATGAGAACGCCAAGGATTTTGAATCTGCCGAGGAGTCTCTCAAGGACCAAATCCAAGATGTAGTCTATAATATCCCCTCGCCCTCAGAAATCCCCTATCTGCTGGAAGCGACCGGCGCCGAGTTCAACCAAGGCCTCATTAACGACCGCAAGAAGGCTGACGCTTATGCCACCAAGAGCGACAAAGCTGCCCTCAACCTGGGTATCTACGCCGCCGACATCGGCTACCTGAGCTCATATGGCAAGACGCAAGAGGCAATCGACTACCTGAATACGACCAAGGCCCTCGCCGACGGTCTCGGGATCGTAGGTCCTTTCGACGTGGAAGTCCTGAAGCAATTCGAGTCCAACATTGCGAACAAAGACTCGTTGGCCACCCTGTTGAACCGTGCCGTTCAAAAAACAGATGAATACCTGAAAGACGACAGCCGCAACAAGCTCGCCGCTTTCATGGTCACTGGCTCGTTCGTGGAAGGTCTCTACATCTCGACCGGTTTGATCAAGTCGTACCCCAAGAACCTGTTGGCCGATGACCAACGCAACTTGGTGTTGACCCCCCTCATGCGTGTAATCCTGCAACAAGAGCAGTCAGTAGGTGAACTCCTCAAGATGCTCGCAACCGTGGAGAAAAACGAAACAGTGGACTCGATTACAGCCGATTTGACAACATTGGAAGCTAGCTACCGCGCCCTCAACATCGAGGACCAGATCAAGAACAACAAAGCGAACATGGTCTTGTCTGACAAGAACTTGCAAGACATCACGACCATCGTTGAGAAATTGAGGAAGTCGATCACCGAATAACCTTCGTTGATCCTCCTGTGAAAGGGATTGGCCACACGCCGGTCCCTTTTTTTTTGAGTGGTTTCATTAAATTTGATAACGGTCGTCCGACAATCCTGAGCCATGAGTGAACCTATCCTAAACGCCATCATCAAACTCTTCGCGCTGGTTGCGAAGGAGGACCTCGTCAACAAGCAAGAGCGCGATCAGATCGAGGCATTCCTCAACGACCATGTCGGTCAGCGGGCGGTTGGAGCCCACCTCAAGATATTCGACGACTACTGTAAAGCCATCGCCAACCACACCCCGCAACAAGAAGCAGAAGACATCCAGGTGATCGCCCAGGAGATCAACCAAGGAGTGGCGCAAAAGCAAAAAAACCTCATCATGGTGGAGTTGATGAGCACCGTGATGGCCGACGGAACGATCACGGCCCGTGAGGACCACATCACCCGGTTGATCGGTCGCGCCTTGAACATCTCGGAAGCTGACCACGAACTGATCCGCTACTATGTGGAAGGAAACCAGCGCGGCGACTTCGAAAATGAAGCCATCCTCACCGTCGATTCAACCCCTGTGTATTCCGGAAAGGGCCGTCACATCTTCCGCCCCGACCTCGACGGATTGATTGCCATTTTATACCTAGCTAGCACCGACAGTTTCTTTTTCAAATATGTGGGGCACACCGACGTGTACTTGAATAGCGTCCCGCAAAAGCCCAACAACATCAATGCCCTCGCCATCGGCAGCTTGATTCGTTGGGGACATGCCGACCCCGTTTACTACGGCGATATCCTGGGCGTGTTCAAGAAAATTGATAGTTCGACCCGCACAAGTTTCGAAGCAGTCAATATTTCATTCCAATTCAAGAACGGTCGGCTGGGGCTTCGCGACGTTAACCTCAGCGAAGAATCGGGTAACCTCGTCGCCTTGATGGGCGCCAGCGGCGCCGGAAAATCTACGCTCCTGCACGTTCTCAACGGCACGGAGAAACCCTCGGCAGGGAAGGTCCTCATCAATGGCATCGACATTCACAAGGAGCCTAAGAAAATTGAAGGTGTGATCGGTTTTGTTCCCCAGGACGACTTGCTGATCGAAGACCTGACCGTCTACCAAAACCTGTACTTCGCAGCCAAGTTGTGCTTCAGCCATCTTTCGGAAATGGCGGTCCACAAGTTGGTGATGCGCACCCTGGAAGACCTGGGGCTGATGGAAACCAAAGACTTAAAGGTGGGTTCGCCGCTCCGTAAAACCATCAGTGGTGGTCAGCGAAAGCGGTTGAACATCGGCCTCGAACTACTCCGAGAACCTGCGGTGCTCTTTTGTGACGAACCCACATCTGGACTCTCGTCGCGCGACAGCGAAAACATCATCGACCTCCTGAAAGAACTCTCGCTGAAAGGAAAGTTGGTGTTTACGGTCATCCACCAACCGTCGTCCGACATTTTCAAGATGTTCGACAAGTTGGTGATCCTAGACACCGGCGGCTACCAAATCTACTACGGGAACCCGGTCGATGCCGTCTCCTATTTCAAGCAGAACATCAACCTGATCAACAGTGAAGAAGGTGAGTGCGTGCGATGCGGCAACGTGAACCCCGAACAGATCTTCAACATTATTGAAACGAAGGTCATCAACGAATACGGGAACTTCACTTCCGAACGTCGTTTCAGCCCAGAACAGTGGAATCAAACTTACTTGCAAAAAATCAAGCCGACCTCCGTCGAACGCTCGAGTGAGACCCCCCACTCTACCTTGAGCATTCCGACATGGCTGAAACAAACGAAATTATTCTCCGCGCGCGACCTCCTGTCGAAATTGAGCAACCAACAATACATGGTCATCAACTTGTTGGAAGCTCCGCTCTTAGCCTTCATCCTCGCTTTCATCGTGAGGTACTATAACATCGACGACCCATTTAAGGCTGGATACATTTTCAGTAAGAATCTGAACATGCCCGCGTACTTGTTCATGAGTGTGATCGTCGCGTTGTTCATGGGTTTGACGGTTAGTGCTGAAGAAATAATTCGGGACCGAAAAATTTTGAAGCGAGAAGCATTCCTCCACTTAAGCAGGAGCAGTTACATCATTTCGAAGATCGGCATCTTGTTTATGATCTCCGCCATCCAGACTGGCCTCTTCGTCGCGATCGGCAACTACATCCTAGATATCCACGGCATGTTCTTCACGCATTGGGCCATTCTTTTTACGGCCTCGTGCTTTGCCAACCTTCTCGGTCTGAATATTTCGTCGGCGTTCAATTCGGCGGTGACAATTTACATCCTCATCCCGGTTCTTTTGATTCCTCAGTTGATCCTGAGCGGTGTCGTGGTGAAATTCGATAAGTTGAATCCCGTGATCGGGAACACCGCCACGGTTCCATTCGTGGGCGACCTGATGGCCTCTCGTTGGGCTTTCGAAGCTGCGATGGTGGCTCAATACAAAGACAATAAGTTCGAGCGTCAATTCTATCGTTGGGATAAGCAGATGTCGGAATCGGACTACAAGAAAATCTATTACATTCCGGCATTGGAGACCAAGTTGGGTTTTGTACGCATGAATGTGGCGAACAACGAGCCCGGCATTCGAAGCCAGGTCGAGAATGACCTGGTGGTGCTCCGAAATGAAATTAGTCGTGAACTTGAATCTGTCCGCAAAACCGACTTCGCGTCACTTGACAAGTTTACGATAACGGCTTTCGATTCATCGGCCTATAACGAGACGGCACAGTTTCTCGAGGCCATGAAGAAGTACTACGTTACTCGTTACAATAAAGCCGACAAAGAAAAAGAGAAGTATATCGCACGCTTAACATCGACGGCGGAAACCGAAAAAGAGTTTGAACACTTGCGGCAGTCCTATCAAAATGAAGCGATCCTAGAATTGGTCAAGAACATGGCTGAGACCAACCGGATCATCGAAAAAGACGGACGGCTCATTCAAAAGTTCTACCCGATCTACAAGGATCCTGACCCGGATCACATGGTCGACTTCGATGCGCAGTTCTACATGCCATTAAAGCATTTCCTCAACCAGAACATCGATACGCTCTACTTTAACATCGGTGTGATTTGGTCGATGACCTTGGTGTTGGCGATCGCTTTGTACTACGAGATTCTGAAAAAGATCATAGACGGATTGAGCAATATATCAAACCCGTTGCCGAAGCGCATGTAGCAATGTTTTTCTACCTGTCGAAGATCCTCGCGTTCCTAGCCCAGCCGCTTGCAGTCGTTTTCATCCTACTGCTGGTCAGTCGGATTGTGCGGCCGGCGCATTGGAGAAAGCGTTTGTTGATCGCCGGCATCTCACTGCTGGTGTTTACTTCGAACTACTTCATTGCAAACGAAGTGATGCGTGCGTGGGAAACGCCGGTCACGCCGCTAACTTCACTGGGCCGCTACGACTACGCCATCATCTTGACAGGTGTCACGCGAACGGAGATGAAGCCCAAGGACCGCGTGTACTTTACGCAGGGAGCGGACCGCGCAACCCACACACTCCAGCTTTACAAGATGGGATTCGTGAAGAAGATCATCGTTTCGGGTGGCAGTGGCCGCCTCGACGGTAGAGGCGTCAAAGAAGCTGACGACCTCGCGGACTTCCTCGTGCTGGCAGGCGTGCCTAAAGAAGATATCCTTATTGAAAATGAATCGAAGAACACGCGCGAGTCGGCGGTGGCAGTGGCCAAACTCTTGAGTACCGTAGAGGGTTCGAAAACGCTTTTGCTCGTCACGAGTGGCTACCACATGCGGCGGGCGCTGGCTTGTTTCAAAAAGGTAGACCTGGCAGTAGAACCGTTCGCAGTACAACCCGTGTCTGACGAACGCCACTTCGGCCTCGGCCTCATCCTTATTCCGCGCGTCGACGCGATCGGTATGTGGCAAACGATGATCCGCGAATGGGTGGGGATCATCGTGTATTGGCTGGCCGGGTATATCTAGCCTATTCGAGCGGTAAGCCTTTCTCCTTCCAAGTTTTGATGCCGCCCGTCAGCGTGTACACGGCGCCAAACCCTTCTGCGCGCATGAGATCGGCTGCCTTCCCGCTGCGAACGCCGGAAGCACAGTAAACGGCGTACTCCTTGTTTTTGTCTAAGATCAAAATGTTGTCCTTGAACGCCGGGTTGTTGAAGTCTACGTTCAAAGAATTGGCCAAGTGACCTTCCGCATATTCCTCCACGGTGCGAACATCGATCAACACGGCACCGGATTCAACTTTGGTCTTAAAGGCTTCAGGGTCGAGTGCATAACTTCCTGTGGACTGAGTTTCCTTGGAACCACAGGCTATCAGGAAACCCGCTAGTAGTACAACGAGGGATAGCTTTTTCATAGGTTTGATTTTTGGGAGTGGCAACTGCTGCTGATTAAAGATAGCAAGGTTCTCGCAATGATGACATTGTTATTTGACCAAGTGCACCCACCCCTTGCATTGTACCTCGCCCAAGATGTCAACTTCGTAGTAGTACACCCCGGCGTCAACATCCTTCCCACTCCAGTCGTCGAGATAATCCTTGTTTTGGTACACTCCAACACCCCATCGATTCATCACTTTCAACCCAATACTGAGTCCAGCCTTGGCTTGCGCCGGCGAACCGTACTGAATCCTAAACGTGTCATTCAACCCGTCCTCAAGCCCGGGTGTGATCACGTTGGGTATCGTAAGCGTGACGATGCGCACATCTTGGCTCTTTTGGTAGGTGCAGAACTCCTTGGTGGCTTGCACCGTGACCGTATAAAATCCATCCTGTTGGTAGGTATGAACAACTTCGGCCTCATCGGTAGATGTGCCGTCGCCGAAAAACAACCGGCCTTCCTCGTCTGACTTCAACTTGGTGTTGTTGGCGACTTTAATAAACGGGCGGGTATTGCAATCATACAGCCGTTCAAGGTCGAAGTCGAGGTCGACGCCGGGTACCACGTCGACGGTCACTGTATCCTTCCTCGAACAGCCGCCGGCATCGGATATCGTCACATAGTAACTGGTTTTTTGCTGAGGTGCGATGGCGGGGTTCGCTTCTGTCGAACTGAACAACCCATCCGCTGTGCGCCACACGTACTTGGTTCCTCCCGTCGCGGTGAGGCGCGTCGACGAGCCAAAGCAGATTTTTTGATCTGGTCCCGCACTTAGATGCGGGTCGAACACCTCGACGGAGACAAAAGTCGAATCCACGCCAATACATGTGCTGCGGTCGATCGACTTTAACTTAACCGTGTAGCGCCCGGGTTTTTTATAGTAGTGGGGAATGGGATTCTTGGAAATGGCGGTCAGGCGCTCGCCATCGCCGAACTGCCACTCGAAAATCTCGCCGCCGATGCTGGTATTCTGAAAGGTGTACCCATCGGGCATGCACACGCGCGTAATCCCTGGCGCGTTCAACGCTATGTTGTTTGTTTGAATCCCCGCCCGCAACGACGACAAATCGAACTTGAACGCCGCGTTGTTGCAGTTAGCGCTTCGATTCGTCGCCCGCGCCGTTGGCACTTGATACGAAGGGAAGTCCGAAGGAAATCCACCACACCCCGCACACACAGCGTGATACACGATGCCACGCTTGTCGAAACGACTCGTGCCACCATCGACGTGTGTCGGTGAGCTCACCCCACCCAAAAAAGTGGCGTACACCATTTCGGAGGCGTCACCCGTCATGACAATCAGATAAAAGTCTTGACCCCGCACGCTCTGCGTTTGCCACGCATCCGACGTCACTGGGAGACCTTGTGTATTGCCGCCCACGTAGTTTCGGATGACGCCACCCCGCACCGGCGAATTGATAGCACCACCCCATCCGGCCATGTAGATATTGTCGCACGCATTGACAAGGAACGCAGTGGGCGATATGTCCGGTGAGAACCCACCCTTTCCAAATACCGTCGAGTACACCGTTGCACCGAGGTTAGGTGCCAGCCGATGCAAAAACTGTCCTGATCCCGGGTTGGAAAAAACTTTGTCGATGGGTGCAATCGGATAGTTGCCCTGCGTTTGGCCAAAACAAAGCACATCCCCGTTGGTGGCCACGTCGATGAAATATACTTGGTCGTACGACGTCGTTCCGATGTAGGTGCCATTGAGAATCGCCGTCCCATCGGATTGAACCTCGGCGATCCAACCGTCGGTACCACCCGGCGCGGTAGTGTGGATACCGTTCATACCCTTGATGTCGCCGCTCGTGGTGCCGCCACCGACAAGCACGTTTCCGGCAGCATTGAACTTGATCGATAACGCCACGTCGGAACCCGTACCGCCCAGCAACCGACTCCACACCAGCTTCAACGAGGGGTCGAGCCGAGCGACCAAGCCATCGTGGGTACCACCATGGAACAACGCATCGGGGTCGGGGTTGTTGACCACTGGGAAATCGCTGGATCGGGTATTCGAAGCGATGTACACGAAGCCAGCGTCATCTGTGATGATGTCGCCACGAAGTTGATCTCCGTAATTTCGCGCCAGTGGACTCTCTGTTTTGTTGTTCGTACCCATCGACCCTGTAACGAAATTGATCCCATCGTTGGCCGTTCCACCCAGGTACGTAGAAGCCAACAGTTTCGACCCGTCTTCACTAAGGCGCACGATGAAAAGGTCTGTGCCCCCGAAATAGTCAATGCCGTGGAGTGGGTCTATTGTCTCGCCACCTTTAAACGGTCCGGTCGCACCTGGAAAATTGGTGGAGCTCGTGGCCCCCAAGATCAGCAACTCGTCGTCCTTATTGACGACAAGGCTTTGAGGTGTCTCTGCACCATTGCCGCCTAAGTATGTCACATACAATACGTCGAAGCCAACAGAGTCGTACTTGAGAATACCCACATCCCATTCACCGCCGCGGTGAACAGTTTGAAAGGCACCCGGCGTCGTGGGATATTGCAGCCCTTGTACGGGTCCATTGACCATTCCGCCGGAGTACAAATTTCCTTTGCTGTCCGGTGTGGCCGCGTTACCCCAGTTGTCGAGCGTAGATCCAGAGTAACTTGAGAAGATCAAGAATGGATCGATGACCAATTCATAGTTGGCGTCATAGCCCGCGGGAAAAACGAAAGTCACCTCGCCATTGTCGATGTCGAAGGCGGCGGGCACTGTTCTACGTTCGCCATTCACGACCTGATAGGCATATGGTTTGGTTTCGACCACCTCGCCAAAGATGTTCTCGATTACGAGGTTCTCATCGCGGATGGAAACTTGTTCGACGCCGCGGTAGGAAAAACGGATTTGACGTGGATCGCCACACGGAGCGACGATCCAGTCGTATTTCGGGAGCCCATCTTCGGAGTAAACCTTTAGGTCGATACCGCGATACAATCCGAGGTAGGTGACCTCCCCAAAAGATCGCGCCGCGTGCGTCCAGCGCGACGGGTCCTTGTCCAAGAAATAGTTGTAGATGGTTCTTCTTTTGTCGCCCGGTTGAAGTGATGGCTGAAGTGCCTGGTGGAAGACCAGCTCGAAGCTTGTGTAACCTGTCGTTCCACTGCCGTGCGGATGCGTCTCTTCGAAATCGGAATCGGGAAGTTTATTGACCTTTCCATCATCGGACACGGAACGATGTTGCAAGAAATAAATGCTCGCGTCTTTGAGCATCATCCTGACTTGGGGGAAGTCGGCTCCAAAGCGAAATTCTTGAGCCCACTGGTTCTTGTTCTCAACGAAAGGCACCGGGTTGGTTGCCATCGCCACGGTCGAACCGAGCAATCCAAGGACTATCCCCTGCCACCTGCCGATCATAGACGAGTAATTTAGCAATAACTCGCGTACGCACGACCTCCCGCGCCGAGTTTGTCGACAGATGGGGGGATTACGACTCCCGACGGAGTACTTGTAGCGGCGGCGTGGTGATGACCTCGCGGGAATTCCACCACCCGATGAGCATAGTGAGGACGGTTACACCCACGCCAATCACGAGCAACTGCACGTAGTCGGCCGAGAAGGACACGTCGAAGAAGAACCGGGTCAACAAGAAGCCCGCTATCGACGCCAGCACGATCCCCGTGAGGGCCGAAAAAAGCCCTAGGTAAGCGTACTCAATCAACGTAATGGTGACAATCTGCCGCGTCCTCGCTCCCACTGTGCGCAAAAGTGCGTTTTCGCGAACACGGGCAAACTTGCTATTGAGAACGGCTCCCGCCAATACCACCAGTCCAGTGATAATACTGAACAACGCGAGGAACCGAATGATCAGGCTCACCTTCGAAAACAACTCGTTGATGGTACTCAGGACAAGCCGCAAGTCGATCAACGACACGTTGGAGTAGTTCATGACCAACTCTTGTTGGAAGCGGTTGGCTACTTGCTGGTCATCGATTCGCGTGGTAGCCACCCAAATTTGGGGAGCCGCTTCGAGTACTCCCTTCGGGAACACGAAGATGAAGTTGGGTGGATCCTTGGGCCATTCCACCTTTCGGATGCCGGCGATGCGCGCCTGAATCGGAACGCCCTGTACGTCGAATACGAGCGAGTCGCCAACGCCAAGCTCGAGTGTTTCTTGCATGCCCTCGGAGATCGTGACCCACACGGAATCCCGCGCATGCTTGTCTAGATAGTGAAGTTTCCCCGAAGTAAGTTCTTCGGAATGGTGCAGGCTGTCGCGGTACGTGACGCGGTATTCGCGCGTCAGTGCCCAGTTAGGAATATGGTCCGACGTGTCGCGCTGCAACGAATCGACCGACTTTCCTTTCAACTCGGCCAAGCGACAAGTGACAATGGGCACGAGTTGTTTCACGGGAAGCTTCTGGTCCTCCATTAATTTCACGACGCCGTCTTTTTGCGAGGGTTGGATGTCGAACAAGATCGTGTTCGATTGATTCTCATTTCCAGTAAATGCGACCTGGTCGAGTAAGCTATTTTGGATGATGTTCAGCGTCGCGATGATAAACGCGCCTAGCCCAATAGTAACCAATAGGGCTTGCGTTTGATTGTTGGGTCGGAACAAGTTCGACAGCGAATGGCGCCAGACAAAAGAAGCCTTAGTTGGGAAGAACTTTCTCGCGAGCCAGAGTATCCCGAGTGCCACCGAGGCTAAAAGACCCAACGCCACGACGATGCCACCGGCGAAGGCAACACCATACACGACGCTACCGGTCTGCCATGCCGCCGCAACAATGGGAAAGAGGACAATGAGTGTAATGACAATTAAGCGTGCGCGGGAAAAATTTCTCGCTGCGGAGAAGTCGGCCCTCAAGACTGTAAGCGGGGGAACGAATCGAACGGAGATGAGAGGCAGCGCAGTGAACAAGAGGGACACCACGATCCCCAAGGCGAGCCCTTCGGTCACAGCGGCCCAAGAGATGCCAAACTGTAACTCGACGGGAACGAAATCGGCAAATACCAACGGAACCACCTGTTGTACTCCGACGCCCAACGCCGCGCCGACGAGGCTGCCAAACAATCCCAACACTGTCACTTGGATGAAGTAGATGTTGAATGCCTGCCACCCGGATGTGCCCAAGCAACGCAACACCGCGACCTCCTCTCGTTTTTCGCGTGCATAGATATGAACGGAACTAGCGACGCCAATACATCCCAACACCAACGCCACGAAGGCAAGCAATGAGAAGAAGCGATAAACTGACTTGAAGTCACGACCTAAATCTTCTTTCCGTGAATCGACGGTTTCGAGCCAATGACCGTACTTCCGCAACATGGGGCGGAGCTTCTTTTCGGCCTCCGCCGACGCTGCATCGGAGGGTGTTTTAAAGAAACGCTTGTAGGTAATACGGCTACCATATTGCACTAGTCCCGTCGAGTCGAGTTCGCTGTAGGCGATATACACGGAAGGTGTGAACGTAGATAGAATTCCGTTGCTTCCCGGAAAGCGACGTACGACACCCGACACTCGGAAGGTGGAGTTACCCACACGAATCGAATCGTCGGTGCTGACTTCGTACTGGCTTGCCAGGGACTCGTCGAGCATTGCCCATTGGCCGGTCTTCACGCGGTCGTAAGCGTCGGCCGGTATCGTTTCGATCTGACCATAAAATGGGAAGTTGCCATCTAGCGCCACGAGCCGCACCAAGCGCGATTGCTGGTTGTGCATGAACAGGACCATCGACGCCATTTCCGATTCGCGCGCTTGCTCAAACTTAGTGGAATCGAATACAGACGTAACGGCAGGTTCAAATTTCTTATTCCCGTTCGCCACGATGTCGGCTCCGAGCAACTCCTTGGCGTTGCGATCAAGGTCGTTTTG
Source organism: Cyclobacteriaceae bacterium (assembly GCA_044226825.1). Lineage (GTDB taxonomy): Bacteria > Bacteroidota > Bacteroidia > Cytophagales > Cyclobacteriaceae > ELB16-189. The sequence goes on along the minus strand of JBGAGH010000004.1, from coordinate 380,720 downwards.
TAGAGAGTAGTTGAGGGATCCAATAGAGACGACCGCGGTAATTCCAGTAATCAAGGAGGCGGTGAACAGCATTAACCGAGAAAGGTTATGCCGTGCATCGCGCCAAGCCATGCGCCACACCCACCGGTCGGCAAACACGTTGCGCGTGTGTCGCTTTATTTTGATGATGTACTCGATCATGCGCCAGGGAAAAATTCTTCAACGATCTTTCCACCCTTCATTCGAAGCACACGTTCGGTGCGTTGGGCCAACTCAAGGTTGTGGGTCACAAGAATGAGTGTTGTTTTCTCTTCGCGGTTCATCCCGAATAGCAACTCGGTTACGTGCTGCGCATTTTCTTCATCCAGATTCCCTGTTGGTTCATCGGCAAACAAGATGCGTGGAGAGGTAATGAATGCTCGCGCCATCGCGACACGCTGCTGCTCACCACCCGACAATTGCGACGGGTAATGGTGCATGCGCTCTGCCAGTCCCACACGCGCCAGAAGGTCTTTGGCTTTCGACTCTACTCCTTTCTCGCCACGAAGTTCCAGCGGCACCATCACGTTCTCCAGCGCTGTAAGCGTGGGCAACAACTGGAAGTTCTGGAATACGAACCCCACGAATTGGTTTCGGATGTATGCGCGGTCGTCTTCTCCCATCGCGTTGAGTTTGAAACCCATCAACGAGATCGAACCGGAGGAAGGCACATCCAACCCGGCACAAAGTCCCAAAAGAGTAGTTTTCCCACTGCCGGACGGCCCGATGATCGATAAGCTCGTCCCTTGATGGGCTTCGAATGAAACCTGGTCTAAAACAGTCAACGATCGGTCGCCCGAGTGATATGTTTTCGTTAGGTGGTCGGATTGGAGAACGGTTTCTGGCATACTTTTGAAGACTACGCGCCCCGAACAGGGCATCGGTCGAACGTTGGAATCAGGGAATTGTTAACAACAAAAATCTAATTTGATCAAATTCACGTTTATCGATTCGATTTTCGTCATTTATTTAGAATAGTTTAACGTATGGTCGTCAAAGCACTCGCCTTTATTGCATGGATCGCCTGCTTCGCGCTGGTACCCGCTCCGAAAAACATCCTCTTCTTCGGCGACAGCCTCACCGCGGGGTATGGCCTCTCCCCGGAAGAAGCCTTTCCCGCCCTCGTTGAAAAAGAGATGAATAAGGGCGGTACGCGTGTCAAGGTCATTAACGCCGGACTCAGCGGGGAAACTTCCGCCGGCGGTCTCAGCCGGATCGACTGGGTGCTCCGACAACCCGTCGATGTTCTCGTACTCGAACTAGGCGCCAACGACGGGCTGCGCGGACTGCCGCTCGATCAAACACGTAAAAACCTCCAAGCAATCATCGACAAGGTCAAAGCGAAAAATCCCCAAGTAAAATTGGTGCTGGCCGGTATGATGGTACCTCCCAACCTTGGAAAGGACTATACGAACGAATTCAAGAATATCTATCCGGAGCTGGCGAAAAAAAACAAAGCCACGTTGGTGCCTTTTCTATTGGAAGGTGTTGCCGGCGATGAAAAACTCAATCTCCCCGATGGCATCCATCCCAACCCGGAGGGACACAAAATTGTCGCGAAAAATTTGGTCCGCTTCCTCGACCCGCTCGTGAAGTGATTACTTTTTATTGAGCTCGGGCAAGATTCGCTCTACAAATTTCGCATAAGCCTTGCCCGACGGGTGAAGTCCATCACTGGCCACTAAACTTGGATCTTCCAACCCTTTCCTAGTGATGTCGGTGATGTAGATGTACCGAATCGAATATCGCTTCGCAATTTCGCGAGATAGGTTATTGTACTCATCCAACTCGCGAGAGATCTTTTCTTGCTTCGACTTTCCAAAAGGCGTGTATCCATAGTCAGGAATTGAGACAATGAAGACATGATCGGCGCGCCCCCGGGCCAGTTCAATGGCAGACTTAATGAGTTCTTCAAATTCTTTTTTGAATTGTTCGATGGGTTTTCCTTGGTATTGATTGTTGACGCCGATGAGGAGGGAAACTAGATCATACTCGGGCTGGAGTTTGGCGATGCGCATCGCGTTCTGAAGGTTGTCGGTTCGCCAACCCGTGGTGGCGATGATGCGGGGGCCTTCGATGTTCCATCCTTGTTTCTGCAACGCTTCGGCGAGTTGGACTGGCCAGCGTTCTTTTTCGGTGACACTTTCGCCGATGGTGTACGAGTCACCGAGGGCAAGGTAGCGGGTGGTTTGTGCATCCATGGCCGAGAAAGTTAGGAGCAGTAGAGTTGCAAGGACGTACCTCATGGTCTTGTTCGATACGGGTTGAAGCCCCCGAAAAGGATGGTGGAACTTACAAAGAAGCGGAGAGAGAGGGATTCGAACCCTCGGTACAGTTGCCCGTACAACGGTTTTCGAGACCGTCCCATTCGACCGCTCTGGCATCTCTCCTGGCACCACTCAATTGTTGAATTCCTTCCCCAACTGCGCGGGGCGCAAAGTAACATGATCGGTTCAATGCGTGCAACAGTTAGCCCCCCGGTAATGCTTGAAAAAGGCCAAAAAATAGGTAGCTGAACCTAGGTCAAAAAGGCATTCGGTTGCACGGTTCAAAATGTGGCTAAAACGCCAAAAAACCACTAAGACGTCTTATCCTTCGTGACGAAAAAACTTGTGAATCCCATCATCGCTTTCACTAACCCTATAATCGCCTTCAGTTGGGCGATTTTAGGACAGTAAAGTTTTTAATGTTGGGGTCTTTCCTTAATTTGGAAGTTCGATTTAGAGTAGAATCCGGACACCCTATGGATCTCGAGTTGTTTCTTAAAGCCGATACATGGCTTGCCCTCCTAACGCTATGTTTTCTCGAAATTGTCCTAGGGATCGACAATATCATTTTCATTTCGATCGTTTCGAATAAGCTTCCGGAAGCACAGCGCCCCCGCGCAAGAAATATCGGTCTCGCGTTGGCGATGATCGTGCGGATTTGTTTCCTGCTGGGCATCACTTGGGTGATCGGATTCACCCAGCCCTTGTTCACGATTCCGAAGAACTTCATCATGACCCACGCTATGTCGTTCAGTGGTCGCGACCTCATCCTCGGGTTCGGGGGGCTGTTCCTCATCGCGAAGAGTACGATGGAGATCAACCATGAAATGGAGGGCGAAGAAGAAGAGGAAGGTCAAACGAAGAAGAGCTCAGGCGTTACCCTCAATGGAACGATCCTTCAAATTATCTTACTAGATATCATCTTTTCGTTCGACTCAATCTTAACCGCCATCGGTATCGTTGATAAAGTGATCATCATGATTATCGCCGTGATCGTGTCGATCTGCGTCATGATGTTCTTCTCGGGTGCCATTAGCAGGTTTATCCAGCAACACCCATCCATGGAAGTGCTTGCCCTCGGGTTCCTCATTTTGATCGGGTTCATGCTCTTCCTCGAATCGTTGCACTACGTGATTCCGAAAGGTTATATCTACTTCGCGGTCGCTTTCTCTTTGTTGATTGAACTCACCAACATACGCGTGAAGAAGAAACGCGGCGACAAAACGAAGCCAGTCAAACTTAAGAAGGGCTACACCGACGAGGAACTGGAAGAAGCTACCCACGAGAAGAAAGAGTAATCAAACTCTTGCCCCAACTTTCTCGAACCGTCTTCCGCCGGCGACTCACTTCGCCCAACCATCCACCATCATCCACCAACCATCATCCATCAACCATCCATGGACTCAAAATACCCGATCGGAAAATTTCAACCACAAGAAAACTACACATCGGCCGACCTCAAGGCTTTTATTGCACGCATCGAGGCATTGCCGGCGAAGCTTGAAGCTGCCGTGCGCGGGCTTACCGACCAACAACTCGATACACCGTATCGCGAAGGCGGTTGGACGCTGCGTCAAGTGATTCATCACGTTCCTGAAAGTCATCTTAACTCCTACATCCGGATCAAGTGGACGTTGACGGAAGAGACGCCGCTCATCAAGGCGTACGACGAAAAAAGATGGGCTGAGACAGAAGACGTGAAGTTGCCCATCGAGATGTCGGTGAACTTACTGAAGGCCCTTCACGTGCGTTGGACGGCGGTCATGAAAACACTTACCCCCGAACAACTGAAACGCGAATTCACGCATCCCGAAACCGGGAAGAATGTACCTCTGGATCGTTTGATTCATTTGTATGCCTGGCACGGTGACCATCATTTAGCGCATATCACATCCTTGAAGGAAAAAATGGGATGGAAGTAGGGAACTACCATCCTCCCCTATTTTTCACCAACAAGCACCTGGCCACCATCTACCCTGCCCTCGTCCGGAAGGTCGCGCCAGTGCCCTATCGGCGCGAGCGCCTGACGACGGACGACGACGACTTTCTTGATTTGGATTGGATCCAAAACAGGAACGATCGGGTCGTAATCTTGTGCCATGGCTTGGAGGGAAACAGTTCACGACCCTACATACGGGGAATGGGTCACGCCTTTCATCGACTTGGGTTTGACGTAGTCGCCTGGAACTACCGGGGATGTGGTGAGGAGATGAACCGTCAGCTGAGGTTCTACCACAGCGGGGCCACCGACGATCTCGACCGCGTAGTGAAACATGTACAAAGACAATACAACCGGATATTCATCGTGGGTTTCAGCCTGGGGGGCAACCTCACGTTGAAATACCTTGGCGAACAGGGGAGCCGCCTTGCCACGCAAGTGCGGGGTGGTGTTGCCATATCGGTCCCCGCCCAACTTCGGACCAGTTGCGAAAGGATCTCCGAAAGGGAGAATTTTCTTTACGCCAACCGTTTCTTGAAGAGCCTTAAGCAGAAAGTGAAACTCAAGGCGGCACAAATGCCAGGGATCGACATCCGGGGCATTGATGGCATTAAGACATTAAAGGATTTTGACGATCGGTATACCGCGCCGATCCATGGTTTCGCCGACGCGCATACCTACTACGAAGCCTGCAGCTCGTTGTATTTTCTTGACGGCATTCGAGTTCCAACCTTAATGTTGAACGCCCAAGATGATCCGTTTTTGAGTCGCGACTGCTTTCCCACCCCATCTCAAGGTTCGTCACTACAAGTGGACTATCCAAAGTACGGCGGGCACGTGGGTTTTGCGCTGTTTAACCAAAATGGACTATATTGGTCGGAACTGCGTGCGTCGCAGTTTATTCAATCTATCGTTTAATGTTCGACAGGTATTCACTGGCCACCACAGCCGAAGCGTTGGGTGCATTTTTTTCAGTAGACCCACACGGCTTCCAAAAGCCCCGTTACAACGCGGCTCCGTCGCAGCTGTTGCCCGTCATCACCATGGGCAGCGCTGGCCTTTCTCATTTTTATTGGGGTGCGGCGCCGGAATGGTCGAAGAATAAGCCTATTGCCGAAAAATTAATCAACACCCGCTTAGAACAGATTCAAGAGCGCCCGACGATTCGGAAGCAGCTAAAGAAAAATAGGTGCCTCGTGCCGGCCGATGGCTTCTACGATTGGAAGAAGGTGGGAAAGAAGACAACGATCCCCTATCGCTTTGAGTTGAAACCCAAAGGCCTATTCGCCATGGCTGGTATCTGGGACGAATACGACGATGATGAGGGGAACATGGTCCACACGTTCACGGTGATTACACTCCCTGTTCCAACAGGTCCCAACGTGATCTTGGAACGCATTCCGGCGATACTTTCGGTGGACGAAGCGCGACAATGGCTCGACCCACAAGTGGACGAAGAGGGCATATTACCGTGCTTGCATCCCTGGGAGGGAGCGCTCGAGAGTTTTTCAGTTTCCCCACGCATTCACGATACCCATGCCGACGATGCATCGATGATCTTGCCGACACCGCCGGCCGACCAATTCGGAAACCTTACATTGTTTAGTTGATGCCCGTGCAACGACGGAGCGAGCTATTCGAAACCGTCGTCTTCCTTTTTGGCGTCGTCCTTCTTCTTTGGAGTGCCTGTCGGCTGCGACTTATCCTTCTTCGAACCGAACAATCCTTTCAAGCCCTTCTTCTTGGGCACGGAAGTCGAGTCGGAAGGCACAGGTGGCGCATTGTCAACCGCGAGTGAGTCCGCGGCTTTCTTCTTCTTTCCAAATTTCAAAAAAGAGAACAGTCCCTTCTTTTTGGATGTCTTCGTACCATTGGCCTTCGCAGCCGCTTCGCGGTTCTTGCTTTGCGTCGACATCGCTGCCGCTACGTCCGGCAACACGAGCATGTCACGGAAATACCACATGTAGATATCTTGGTCGACGTTGTACTTCTCCTTCGTCTTCGTAATGGCGTACACGCTGTCCTGCTCCGGCGCCGCAGTGCTGTCGACTACATCCACTTCGGCCAACAAAAGCTCTTCACCTTTGTTGATCTTGAGTGAATCCGGTATCACGGGATACACCGGTTTCATCTCGACTGTCTTGAGTCCCCGCATTTTCTTTCGATACGACTCGGGAACTGCGATCAAATACTTCGTCTTCGACGCCGTCAAAATCTTGGGCGTCGAATCCTCTTTAAAATAACTGAACTTCTTTCGGAGCGTTTCCTTATCGTAGATAAAGGAACTCTGGTACGCAGGGCAAATCATCTTCTGGGTGCAGGAAGACCCCAGCAAGATGAAGAAAGCCGTAAACAGGGTAAGTGCTTTGGTCATCAGCACGCGTACAATCAACAAAAATAACGAATTTGCGCAAAGAATATTCTAATTCGCATAATGTGTTGATATACAATATTTTAGACCAAAAGCATTAAAGTGAAATGTCAATTAAAACGCAGTTTTGCCCCTCGGTTTCTTTACCCAGGATAACTTCTTAACCGAGCTTGGATTGTACTTTCTTGGGCAGCCCCGCAACGACGAGCGCATAGGAATCGTCGATCCACGTTTTCACCAGCTTATCGGGAATCGATCCGTCCATGATCACATTGATCCAATGCTTCTTGTTCATGTGAAACGCAGGAACCACCGAGCTAAACTCTTCACGCAACGTGGCCCCTACTTCGGGCTCGACTTTTACACTAATTCGTTCAAACTCCTCCAAACCCGTGAGCGCAAACATCTTTCCCGCCACCTTGAATACAAGGGTATCCGGACCAAAAGGAAGCTCTTCGGTAACGCCTTTCTTCGCGAGGCAGTAAGATCGGAAGGAATCGAGGTCCACGGGGAGGTTGGTGGTGGGTGGATGATGGATGATGGATGATGGATGATGGATGGTGGTTGGTGGTTGATGGTGGGTGGTGCTCAACTAAACAGCCACGGGCGGATCACGAGCTTGAACACGAGGTACAGCACCCCCAACAGGAATACCACGATTGAAATCTTGTTCACGCCATGCATCATCCGAATGTTAATGTTCGTCGGACGATTGGGATCTTTCTTACGAAAGAAATACTCACCCACTTCACCAAGGGAGAAGAACTCCCGCAATCCACTCTTTTTCTTTTCCATGACCCTCTAAGTTTTCAGTTCTATATTTTCACTTCGGCTGCCTCAATCCAGACGCCGTCCTCCTTAATCAAGCCGATTAGTTCGTCGACTGCTTGTGCCGACGGAACGTTTCTCTTCACCACTTCCTTACCCCGGTACAGGGTAATCCTACCCGGACCCGATCCAACGTATCCATAGTCGGCATCGGCCATCTCTCCAGGTCCATTGACGATGCAGCCCATGATACCGATCTTGATCCCTTTCAAGTGGTTGGTCCGAACACGAATTTTCGCGGTCGTTTCTTGCAAGTCGAACAACGTGCGTCCACACGAAGGACATGAAATGTATTCAGTCTTCGAGATACGTGTACGCGTCGCTTGCAAGATGTTGAAGGCGGTTTCGTTGGCCAACTTGTCGCCACCAGCCTGTTCGGTCGACAGGCACATGCCATCCCCCAACCCGTCGAGCAATAACCCCCCGACATCAGTCGCGGCGTATAATTGCAGTTGTTCCGGCGTCAGGTTAGTATATGAGCGACCGATAATTACGGGCACGTCGCACTTATGGTGCAATAGTTCCACAAACATGCGGCGTTGTTCTGCCATCCCATGGGCATTATGGGTGTGAATCCACAAGACCGCGGTTGGATCGGCGTTGAGAAGCGCAATCAGCGTCGGATCTAAATTCGTCAACGACACACGCACGAAGTTCAAATGCTCCGATTTGTGCGGATGCAACCGATAGGCGTCGTGTTCAATCAAAGGGAACGTACGTGGCTTCTCTTTCTGCTGAAGCCATGTTTCATGATCATAGACAAGACCCAGCGTACCGGGAATCTCGAAGTCTGCTATGTTTCCGCCGAGGTACACGTAGTCGCACGCCATGTCGGAAATGTTCCATTTGTCCGTCGGCACCGAGTATTGATAACCCAAGGCAAAGAAAGACGCAGGAGTCACTTTGTCTCGTCGAGATAGGTCGGCGACCACGCGCGGCACTTGGTGTCCGCCGATGTTGATCACTTCTCTGGCCACGCGTTTGGTATACGCGAAGGGATCGATGGGATAGTGAACAACCTCGGGAATAGGTGCGTGGTGTGCGCGATGGGTATAGCGTTCTGCGAGTGTTTGCGCCACGGGCACCTCTGCTTCTGGTTCTTCCGTCAATGACACGCGGATGGTATCGCCAAGGCCGTCTTCTAACAAGGTTCCAATGCCCACCGACGACTTGATGCGCCCATCTTCTCCGTCGCCTGCCTCTGTGACGCCCAGGTGCAGTGGATACGGTTGAAATCCCTCCTCGTCAAGTTTTTGCACCAGCAACCGATAGGCCTGTACCATGACCTGTGGGTTGCTCGACTTCATCGACAAAACGATGTTGTAATATTGGAGGTCTTCACAGATCCGTAGGAACTCGAGCGCCGACTCCACCATTCCAAGGGGTGTATCGCCGTAGCGGCTCATGATGCGATCGGAGAGTGAACCATGGTTGGTGCCGATGCGCATCGCGGTGCCGTACTCCTTGCAGATTTTAACGAGTGGGGTAAACTTATCTCGGATTCGGTCGAGTTCCGCTTCGTAGGCCGAATCGGTGTAGTCGATGGTTTCGAATCGTTTCTTGTCAGCGTAGTTGCCCGGGTTGATCCTCACCTTTTCCACGAGACGGGCGGCGAGTTCGGCGGCATTGGGCGTAAAATGAATGTCGGCGATCAGCGGCACTTGATAGCCACGTTCCCTCAGGCCCTTGCGGATTGCTTCTAAGTTTTGAGCCTCCTTGATACTGGGCGCGGTGATGCGTACGTATTCGCAGCCGGCTTCCACCATCCGGATGGTTTGCTCGATAGATCCTTGCGTGTCCATTGTGTCGATGGTGGTCATCGACTGGATGCGGATGGGGTACTCCCCGCCCATGGGCACGCCGCCGATGTCGACCACGCGGGTTTTGCGTCGGCTGTATTTGACAAGGCTATCGCAGTACTGGCGCAGGCTTTGGACGGTAGGTTTCAAGGGCGTGGAATTCAATTCAAAGATAACAAAAATGGGGGGTGGAAGGTTTTGGCCGGACGGCCCCGGGCCCTCAAAAAGGGGCTATTTCGCCTTTAGGGCGCGCATTACCTTGTTGCTGAAGACGAAGTCGTCGAGTTCGCGTACGCCCGATTGCGTGATGCTCGCGTTGGAGCCCTCCCAGAGCTTCGATCCCTTGTACAAGAACATGATCTTTTCGCCAATACCCATCACCGAGTTCATGTCGTGGGTGACCACCACGGTCGTGATGTCGTATTCATGCGTGATCTCGAGGATCAATTCATCGATGAGAATAGATGTTTGGGGATCGAGGCCAGAGTTGGGTTCGTCGCAAAAAAGATAGTTCGGGTTGTTGACGATCGCGCGCGCAATCCCCACCCTCTTTTTCATACCACCCGAAATCTCCGAGGGCATCTTCTTGTTGACCGATTCAAGCCCCACCCGCTTGAGGCAAAAGTTCACCCGATCCAACTTGTCGGCGAGGGGCATCTTCGTAAGCACATCGAGTGGGAACATGACGTTCTCTTCGACATTCTTGGAGTCGAACAGGGCCCCGCCTTGAAATAGCATTCCGATCTCGCGCCGGATCTCGGCTTTCATTTCCTTATCGGCTTCCGTAAAATTCCGGAGGTCGTAATACACGTTACCCTGATCTGGATGGATAAGGCCCACGATGCATTTCAACAGAACACTTTTGCCTGTACCACTTGAGCCAATGATCAAGTTGCACTTACCCTTCTCGAACTCCCCGCCGATGTCGGACAGGACGGTCTTGCCGTTGAAGGACTTCGATATCTGATTGATCTTGATCATGGTTATTCGAAGAACAATTCCGCCAAGAAGTAGTCGGCTAACAAGACAGCGATAATGCTGTTCGTCACCGCCGACGTCGTTGAAATTCCGACTTCGAGGGCGCCACCTTGCGTAAAGTAGCCTTTGAAGGACGAAACCGAAGCGATTAGGAATGCAAACACGAAGGACTTCGTGAGGGCGAACGCGATCATTTCCGGGTTGAAGGAATATCGAATCCCCTGAATGTATTCGGTGGGTGTTACGATGCCGGTGAAAACGCCCACCAAGTAACCGCCTGCCAAAGCACACACACCGGCGATAATCACGAGCAGGGGGTACATGATCATCGACGCGATAATCTTAGGCAATACGAGGTACGACGAGGAGTTGATACCCATCACTTCCAGTGCGTCAATTTGCTCGGTGATGCGCATGGTTCCCAAGCCGCCGGCCATGCTCGACCCGACTTTGCCCGCAAAAATGATCGCTATAATCGTCGGAGCAAGTTCCAGTACGGTCATCTCCCGAACTACTTGGGAGATCACGAAGCGAGGCACGAAAGGGCTTACCAAGTTACCGGCAATTTGGACCGTCGTTACCGCGCCCATAAAAGACGCCACCATCGCGATCATCAGGGCCGATTTGATCCCGATCTGGATGGCTTCGTCGAGGGTTAGTTTGTAATAGGTGGCAAACGTTTCACGGCGTACGAAAAGCGACCCCATGAACATTGCATACCGCCCAAATTCCTTCATTTTATTCTTCTAAATTGCTCAAATATAACAAAAACGGTATGGCTAAACTCTTGGTTGTAACGGGTGCGGGAAAAGGTATCGGACGTGCCATCGCGACGAGGTTTGCTTCGGCCGGATTCGACGTGGTCGTGTGTGCGCGCACTGCGTCCGACTTGGAAAAACTTGCCTCCCACCTGCAACAGACCTTCGGTGTCCACGTGTACCCGATCGCCGCCGATCTATCCGATCCGAAACAGGTAGACGCATTTTCCAAGAAAGTATTGCAACTGGGTCGACCCGTCGACGTGTTGGTCAACAATGCCGGCTTTTTCATTCCTGGTGAAATTCTCTCGGAAGAAAACGGGACCCTAGAGAAAATGATCGAAGGCAACTTGTATAGCGCCTATCATGTCACACGTGCGATTGCACCCACCATGAAAGCAGCCAGAAGCGGCCACATTTTCAACATGTGCTCTATTGCCAGCATCACAGCATACCCGAACGGTGGTTCTTACACCATTTCCAAATTCGCGATGCTCGGCTTCAGCAAAGTCCTTCGCGAAGAATTGAAAGAATATCAAGTGCGTGTTACCTCGGTGCTACCAGGCGCTACCCGAACTGCCAGTTGGGATGGCACCTCATTACCCGACGATCGGTTTATGCCCGCCGAAGACATCGCCGAAACCGTGTGGGCAGCTTGGTCGCTAAGTACTCGTTCGGTCGTGGAAGAAATTGTGGTGCGGCCGCAGTTAGGAGATTTGAATTAAGAATTAAGAATTAAGAATTAAGAATTAAGAATTTAGAATTTAGAATTTAGAATTTAGAATTTGGAATTAAGGTGGGGCGTTGACCATTTCTCTTTCCAGCGCTATGGAACAACCGGGAAAGCGATGAAAAATGTGGTGCCGTTGTTTGAGGTTTCAAACCAGATCGCGCCGCCACTCTGTTCAACTCCTTGTCGCGAGATCGCAAGCCCAAGACCCGACCCGGATTTCTTCGTGGTAAAATGAGGCATGAAAACTTTGTCGCGCAAAGCTTCGTCGATGCCGGGGCCATTGTCACGGAAAGAAACTACCACCTTATCGCCGTCAATTTCAATTGACACTTCGACACGAATATCACCGGTCTCGCCCGCCGATTGCAACGCGTTCAAAATCAAATTCGAAAACACGCGTGACAAAAGTTGATCATCGCCCATCACAAAAAAATTACCCCGTGCAGATCGAAGGGTCACCTCCCCCAACGGGTGCATGTTGTACAGGGCTACTGTCTTCTCCACCAGCGTGTATAAGTCGGTGCGGTGCAAAATCGGCGCTGGCATCCTCGCAAAGGAGCTAAACGATGTGGCAATCTCGTTGAGGATGTCCAATTGGGTCAACAGGTTTTTCACCGCGGCACCTGCCCGCTCCTTTTCCATGGTCCCTTCACGAAGGAGCATCTGCATCTGTTGCAAGGTCAACTTCATGGGGGTCAATGGATTCTTGATTTCGTGGGCTACTTGTTGCGCCATCTCGCGCCATGCGTTCTCCTTCTGATTACGTGCCAACTCAACCTTACTCTTTTCCAAGTTGCGCACCATCCGATTGTATTCCTGCACCATCCACCCTATCTCGTCGTCCGATTGCCAATTCAAGGGTTGATTTTCGTTCTTGAGCGTGGTGGTACTTAGCGACTTTGTGATCATCCGCAAGGGGAAGGTGAACCATCGAGTCACCACGAACGAGAGAACAGTAAAAAGAATGAAGATGATCATAAAAACGATCAACACATTCGACAATATGACGATGCGGCTTCGATCGAGGGAATCCCCAGAGTTAAAGAATGGAATACTCAGCACTCCCAAAACCTCGCCGGTCGATTCCGATCGGAGGAGTCGGTACGAGTTATTGTACTGCAGCTTTCCGATGGTTTCCTCCAAGATGAAGGCCGTGCTCTTATTAAAAATTCTCCGCATGGCCTCGGGGTTAATCAAGTTCGACAAGATCAAATTATCGAAAATCTGAACTTGGTTGGTGGCCACCAAGTGTCCTTTCGGAGAATAGATGGTGGCATCCACTCCAGAGAGGCGTGCCGTCTCAATTAAAGACTGTTGCAGTGGTGCGATGTCTGTCTCCTTTGCGAGGTACTGCGTGAGATAAGGAGTGAGTTGGTCCGCGATCTTCCGGGCTTTGTCAGAGAACTCTGACTTAAGATCTTCCTCGGCTGATTGGCTGGTCCAATACAGGGTGGTCACACTCACTGCCACGAGTGGGATCATGAACGCAAGAAATACATACAGTTGAATTCTGGTGGCATAGTTTAAAACTAGCAACTGTCGAAAATTGATTGCCATGCGCACCAAAAGCCCTAAGGTGATGACGCCGATGCCGAGCAAGCACCAAAAGGAAACATTGGAGAGATAATAGAAGGTTGGATAGGACTTGGCCGTGATCAAAGCCTTGTACCCTGTTTCTCCTTCGATCAAGATATGTCGGTATCCATTGGCCACAACGCCTTCGGGTCCCACCGGAATGGACCTAAGCCGATCGGGTGTCATTTGGGATTCGTAGGGGAACGTGCCAAACGAACTGACGATGGTGTCATTCTGAAAGATGGCATAGCTATACTCGGTTGCCTTGAAATTTTCCGCGAACCGGTTGTCGACCAAGAGCTCTGGGTAGACCGATTCCGGAACGATCTTCTTCAAGCTGAGCTCCAGTGCTACGAAACCAGCCGTGCGACCTTGCCGTGCGATTCGAGTAATGACCACGTATCTTTTGGCGGAACTCACGTCGGCACGATTCACAAAAAAGATTCCCCGATAGGATGTCTGACCTGTATCATTCTTGTATTGATCGACGAAAGTAGTCAGGTCAGATCGCGAAAGGTTGTCGAGCGGATCCCCAATCGCGCTGTACAAGTGTATCTGAACATCGTATCGATTAAAGTACGAGCTCAGGTGCATTTGCCGGATCTTTTGGCGCAGGGTGCCTTTGCTGATAAAAGGGTTGGTAATACCTGTTTGAATAAATGGATCACTCGCGATGCGTGCCGTCCCCTCGTTTAATAGGTACTCCCCCAACACGTCTCGCTCGACGAGGAAGTTGCTACCAAATCGATACTGAAACTCGGCGGTGCGCTCGTCGGTGAAGCGCTGATTGCAGAAACTGGCTTGAACCCCAAAACACACGGTAGCGCACGTGAGGTAAAGGAATGTCTTAAAGGTTGTTCGTCGCAATCCACGGCTCCACCCCGTGAAGTACAAGACTGTAAAATAGAGAGATCCAACAGACAAGGGGATGAAGTAATGGCGATCGGTCGCGAGGTAGTAGGATGAAAATAGAACAGCCGCCCCAGTCAGAGCCAAGAGGAACCTTGTGACGTCGCGACTTCCCACCAAGGCACGAGCACAACTAATCCAAGTATGACAGAAAAGGAAGCTCGCCAACGAACCTAGTATGACGGAAGAAAAAGCCAGTATGCGTGGGCCGTCGAAAAAGAGTGATTGTGTCCAGTCGAGTGTGATCGACGAATTGTGAAAGATGCTCTCGAAATACAGGAACGGAAAAAGGAAACCGAAGAAAGCGATCGTAAGGGCCAATGAAGCGCCCACCAACCTCATACTGCGGGTGCGACGGAGCCAACGTTTGATGAATGGCAATCGGGAATAGCTTACCATCCAGTACGCGCAAATTGCGACGACCACTAACGAATTCAAGAACAGGTCGAAGATGGTGGCATTAACCGCCGACGACGCAAATGCGGTCGGGTCGAAGGAAGGAGCATGAATCCATGCCGCGGGGAAGCCTCCGAAAATCATTGCAAGACGGACGCCCACGAGTGCGCCAGACAGGACTATCAGCGCCCACAAAAACTTCTGGGCCCGGTGTAGACGGATCACGACGAGCAAGGCTCCGGCCATGGCAAGGGTGCCAGCCAAGGCTAGGTACCAACCTTGCCACCAGGGGCGCAACACGTCGCCATCGCGGGGTTTCAGTTGCACCGGGTCGCCATCGCCCATCACGATTTCTGTCGTCCTTAGCCGAGGGAACACCTTTTCGTTCAAAGCCGGCGCTAGGTATCGATTGGTGATTCTGTACCGCTCGAATAGCGGAACGAGGCCAAGTAGCTTCTGTCCCGTGGGCAGGCTCCACGTTTGTGCTGCGAATGCACCTCGAAGAGAACGCACTATTCTGGGTTGTCCTGCTGTCGCTGTCGAGTCGTTGAACCAAGCAAGCTCGGGTTCGTAAAAGTTGTCGGACCATGCGACGACCTCATTACCATCCAAGAGGTAAAACGGATACTCCGAAGCCTGCCAAATCTTGGAAGGGTCGGCGGCGATGACTTTCGCCCAGCGTTCGACCTTGGCCTGCTCGCGGCTCAGGAGGGTGCTGGACCTGAGGTCAACCTCCGACGGTGCAGGGCGCGGCACAGCCATCCAGTAAATCGCAGCTACGACGACCAGCACGGCGGAAGCAATAAAATACGGTAGCGGCTTACGCAACATGAAAGGCTACGACCAGGATGCCGCGGTCGTCCTTAAAAATAGGGAAAATATGCTACAGGGATTTGTCGTACCGGTGGCCCCCAAACCAATAGAGCCACACCAGTCGCGAAAAACGAAAATTGAATGGCGCCACCACAGCCGAAGCAACCACCACTACAATCATGTAGGTGGTAAGGGTTGGATTGAATAGGACGCCTAACGCTATCCAGCACGCCACAAAAACAGCGACGGTGACGGCATAACTAACGAACATCGCTCCATAGTAAAAGCCAGGCTCATTCAAGAAATCGGCGTTGCAATGTGGGCACTTGGGATTCATCTGCGCAAACTTCCAACTGAATGGTGAGTGCGCAAAAACATTACCTTGGTGGCAACGCGGGCATTTACCCTGCAATAGAGCCTTGGTCGAGCTTTCTGGCGTCATTCTTCTTGCTGGTGCGGTACCACATATACGCGATGATGCCGATGGCTAAATAGGGCGTGACGAACAGGTAAAGGATTCCAAAGTTGATACCGGCGGCAATGCCGATGTCGCCATTGCTCACGTTATTCTCCAACGTGGCACGACACATCGCGCATTGGGCCAACGACACGGTGTTACTTGCGATCAACAGGAACAACCCAAGGGTTAACTTCATCCAGCTTTTCATGCGTAGTACGGGCTTATCATCAAATATACGACCACGCCGGTCACGGCTACATACAGCCAAATCGGGAACGTAAATTTAGCCAACCTCCGATGCCTTTCAAAATCCCCCGAAAGGGCCCGCCAAAACGTAAACAGGACCAACGGCGTAATGGTAACCGACAGAATGATATGGGAAATGAGTATAAAATAGTACACGTACTTCAGCACGCCTTCGCCCCCGTATGGCGTAGGTTCACTGGTCATGTGATAGGCCACGTACATCACCAGGAATGTTGCTGAAAGCCCGATGCACACCTTCATAATTGCTTCGTGTCGCCGCCGATTACCCTTCTTGATGGCCATCACCGCCAAGACGAGCAACAACGCCGTCAACCCGTTGATCGTCGCATAGATCGGAGGCAAGAATGACAGGTCGTAACCGGGGATCTGTACCCGGAACAAAATCGCTACGACGACCGGAATCGCGATAGACAGTGTGATGATAAGGGCGCGCATGGTGGAGATCGTTACTCGTTACTCGTTACTCGTTAGGCGTTACTCGTTAGGCGTTAGGCGTCGGTATAAAAAGCGACGAAGGTTCAATATTGTTTCAGCAAGATTCGAATTTCTACAGCGAGGCGATCGGTTTCCTTGGTCGTGAGGGGGGAATAGTATCCGCGAATTCTTCGTTCCCGGTCGAGGAGCATGACTTGGGAAGTATCACCGGCGAGGAGCACACAGTTGCGGACCTGCTTCGAGGTGTCTGGCAGGACGAGGGTCTGGTAGTCGCCCTTTTGGAACAGGTCTTGAACCCGGGCCAGATTTTTTTCTACGTTTTGGAGGTTTACCACCAAGACAGTAGCGTCTTGCCCTTGCCATCCCCATTTCTTTAAGAGCGAGTCCGGTATGGCATACGGTCCGCTGGGGTACTCACATCCGGTCACGGTCCTTCCCACCCCTTCCGAATAGTACACGGGTACCTGGAATTCGTTCTTACCAAAGAAGCGGAGGAACAAGAAGACCAACACCGGCAGTGGAAGGGCTACGAACAGGATAATTTTCTTAAGCATGGGTTTTAACACGTTAACCAAAAAAGAGAGGGCCGAAGCCCTCCTTTATACTCTTTGAAATGAAGTCGTTACGTTAACCTCCAAAGTTGAGGAAGTTGATATCGGAGAACTTCATGCCTTCGTACACGAAAGCGACGAGCATCCACACCACGAATACCATGGGAAGGATGATTGACCACATGAGGACTTTCACTTCGTGGCGCAAGTGCATGAATTCGCCAACGATATATGCGGCCTTCACGATCGTCATCGCTACGAAGATGGCAGTCTTCAACGGGCCATGGCCCATCATAAATGCGATCAAAAATTCAAAGGCAGTGATGATACCCAAGATACCGGCCACCGTCCAGAGCTTCTTGATTTTCTCCTTATCGGGCGGAAGTACTGTTACTTCTGGTTCGTGTGAATGATGTGACATATGATCGTTAAAGCGTTAGTCGTTAAGCGTTAGTCGTTAAAGCGTTAGTCGTTTGTTCGTTCCCTCATCACACAAGATAAAAGAACGTAAACACGAATACCCAAACCAAATCTACAAAGTGCCAATAGAGACCTACTTTCTCCACCATTTCGTAGCTACCGCGTCGGTTGTACAAACCGGTCACAGTGTTGAAATAGATCAGGAAGTTCAGCAGCACCCCACTAAAAACGTGGAAGCCGTGGAACCCTGTGATAAAGAAGAAGAAGTCGGCGAAGTCTTGAGGACCGTATTGATTTACGTGCAGATTCGCACCGAACACTTGCACCTCTGACGTGAGCCCGGTGGCAGCATCGTATACAGTTTTCATGGTGGGTGTATCGGCGCCAACGATGAAGTGGGTCCATTCCCAAGCTTGGCAGCCCAAGAAAGTTAAACCACCTACGATGGTCCACAGCATCCATTTCTGTACGGCGATTTTATCCATGCGGTGACCGGCTTCTACGGCCAACACCATGGTCACACTGCTCATGATGAGGATGAATGTCATCAAGCCCACGAACACGAGTGGCGCTTCGAAACCATGGAAGAACGGAATGGCATCGAACACCTTTTCAGGGATCGGCCAATGCATCGTTGAGAAAGAGAACGCGGACGGGTCGCCAGTGTATGCCGGGTGCATTGAGCGCACCATCCCGTAGGTGATGAGGAGTCCTGAGAACGTGAATGCATCCGACAAGAGGAAGATCCACATCATCAATTTACCGTAGCTGACACCCAGCGGAGAGGAACCGCCATCCCAAACGGAGGCTTGTGAACCATGGGCGGGGGCGGAAGCGTGTGACGACATAGTCTGGTTTAAATTAACGGGTCAATAATAAGAAGACGAACAAATATAGCCAAAGTCCGCCCAAAAAATGCCAGTACGTGGCACACATTTCTAGGCCGGCGAGGTTGGCTGGATTGACTTTCAGGCGATACACGGAGCGAACCATTACGGCCACATACACGACGGCGCTCACGATGTGCATGGCATGGAGCCAGGTGAGCACATACACGAAAGAACCCGAGGGGTTGCCAAGGAGATAGACGTGCTGGTCAATCAATTGGGACCACCCCAGGAGCTGACCGCCTAGGAAGGCCAGTCCCAACCCGAGTGTGAGCCACATCATGAGTCTTACCGTCGGCTGGTTGTCCTTTTTTGCGGCGAAATAGGCCCATTGCATGGTCACACTGCTAAGCAAAATCACCACCGTCGTGGCGTAGAACATGCTGGGTAACTCGAAGTAGGTCCAGTTTCCATACGCCTGGCGGACAATGTAGGCCGATGTTAACGAGGCAAACAACATCACCACGGTCGCGATGAACAACCACATCGCAAATTTCTTGGGATGCATCGCCATCGGCTTGCGCGACTCTTCAACGATCTTAAATTCTAACTGCTCCACGGTTCTAATCTTTTATTTTCGCCCCTAATAACAGCCTTTACCGGAGGTTGTTATCCCGCCTCACAACTTGTCTAACAAATACGCGATCTGCACAATCGGCAAGTACAAAAACGATCCAAACATGATCCTTTTTGCTGACTGTTGGCTGCCCGTCTTCATCAAAGAAAATGTTTGCGCGAGGAAACCCACGCCGCAAAGCGTAACCACCACCGCCGAGTCGATACCGGTCATTCCGAACTTGGCGGGCAACAATCCCAAGGGAAGTAGGAAGAGGGTATAAATCGCAATTTGGATAGACGTGTTGTGGTCCTTGCCCCCGCCGCTCGGCAAGAGTTTGAAGCCAGCCTTTTTATAGTCGTCGTCGCACACCCAGGCGATCGCCCAGAAGTGCGGGAACTGCCAGATGAATTGGATACCGAAGATGATCAACGCCTCGTGTGTGATCAGGTTGGTGGCGGCAATCCAGCCAAGAAGTGGTGGCAGCGCGCCAGGGATAGCCCCAACGAAAACGGCAATCGGCCCCACCCTTTTTAGGGGTGTGTACACGAAGCTGTAAAGGATCATCGAGATCACCGAGAGAATTACGGTCAACGGGTTGGTGTACACCCACAGGATGATGACGCTGGCTAGTAGCGTGATCAACGCAAAGACCATCGCCTCATTGACAGTTAATCGTTCGGATGGAAGCGGCCTATTCCGAGTGCGAGTCATCAACTTGTCGAGATCCTTCTCCATGATTTGATTCACACATACGGAAGCTCCCGATAACAGGAATCCACCTAATGTGAGCATGGCGAGAACGCCCCATTTCACGTCGCCCTTGACGGCGAGTGCATAACCGAAGGCGCAAGAAAACGCAACGAGCATGGAAAGCCGCGGCTTCAGCAATTCTACATACGCGCGGACTTTCGATCCTGAGACCGGAATGGCGGTAGTATTTGCGTTCACTGCTTCCATAATTTATGATGCCGCTTGACCTGCCTGTTGATTCGAATCGATCAACCTGAACAACAGCAACGCCTGCGTCCCGATTGCCATGGTGGCAAGCAAGAGGTGGAGCGGCTGAAGTGCAGCAGGAACCGCGAGATATGCCATTCCTACGCCCGTCAAAAACGAGCCTAAAATTAAGACTATTAGGGGTGTCGATAAAGCATTATTGGACCCAGTTTTCCGGATTTTTAGGATTAGAAATCCATTCACCAACAAGACTGCCCAAGAGAATGTCCGGTGGGTTAAAAACACGCCTCCAAGGGCTTGAATCCACTCTTCTCGAGGCAGTGAGGCAGCCAGACGGTCGATTCCGGCGCGCACCTCGGTGCCCAAAAACACCTGCACGAAAAGGACCACCATCGCCGCCACCAGCCACCACACCAAACGGGTAGAGGCACCGGCCACTTGTGGTCTGCTACCCGAGCGATTGAGCAGAAACACGAGCATGAGGACAATGGCCAAGGCCAGAAACATGTGCACCGTAATCGTCCAAGTGGTTAGGTTGGTCGACACGACGATAGATCCAAACCAGCCCTGAAAAATAACCGCCAAAAGTGTGAGGAGCGAAATGCGAAAAATGGCGGGATCCAAGTGGCGGATTCGAACCGAACGCCACGTCAACAAAACAATGAAAATGCCGATTGCTACGCCAACCAGACGGTTCACGTACTCGATCCACGTCTTGGTGGGATTGAAATCGGCCTCGACTAGAATAGAAGGATCGTTCAAAATCCTGTCGGCGGTTTCGTGGGCGCCAATGGCATCCAGGTACTTGGCGAAACGGACGTTCTTTTTCTCACGGATCGCCGCGTAGGTCTCTTTGTAATCTGGTGGAAGTTGATCGACTGATGTGGGGGGAACAAAACTACCGAAGCATTTTGGCCAATCCGGACAGCCCATGCCTGACCCCGTCGTTCGTACGATGGCTCCTACGAGCACGAGGAAGTAAACTGCAACCAGCGTTGCAAAGCACAGTCTATGGAACCGCTTCAATGTTTGTTATCCGTTATGCGTAGTCGATGGAGTACTCCACCGACTACGGTTAACGACAGCTTAGTGCTGATTGTGAGATTTCGAGTGTTCGACCGGGTTGCCTTCCAACTTCACGAGATCATTCTCATGCTGGAAGTTCGACTCCGGTGTTTCCGAATACGGTACTGTTTGAGGGATAAAGTCCTCCTTCGCGCCGGGTTTGCTATAGTCGTAGGGCCAGCGGTATACAGTTGGGATTTCGCCGGGCCAGTTGCCGTGTTGCGGGAAGCGAGGCGTTGTCCACTCCAACGTGGTCGAGTTCCAAGGGTTAGCAGGAGCCAAACGGCCACGGAAGATGCTGTAGATGAAGTTGAACAAGAAGATGAACTGGGCTGCCAACGTTACGATCGCGGCTACGCTCACCAACATGTTCAAGTCTGCAAATCCACTGAAGGTTTCAAAGTTGGTCCAAGAGTAGTAGCGACGAGGGAACCCTGTGATACCGATATAGTGCATAGGGAAGAACACGAGGTTCACACCGACGAACGTTAGCCAGAAGTGGATAGCTCCGAGGCGCTCGTTCATCATGCGTCCGAACATTTTAGGGAACCAGTGGTACACGCCGGCCATCATACCAAAGAATGATGCGCTACCCATTACCAAGTGGAAGTGGGCTACGACGAAATACGTGTCGTGCAATTGAATGTCGACGGCTGAGTTACCCAAGAAGATACCTGTGATACCCCCAGTCAAGAAGAAGGACACGAGACCGATCGAGAAGAGCATACCCGAGGTGAACCGGATATTTCCACCCCACAGTGTGGTCACGTAGTTAAAGATCTTCACCGCGGAAGGCACCGCAATAATCAACGTCAAGATCGTGAACACGGATCCCAAGAAGGGGTTCATGCCCGTCACGAACATATGGTGCGCCCACACAACGAATGACAAGATGGCGATGAACAGCATCGATCCCACCATCGCTTTGTAACCGAAGATTGGCTTGCGCGCATTGGTCGCAATAATTTCTGACGTAATACCGAGGGCCGGCAGGAGCACAATGTACACTTCGGGGTGCCCGAGGAACCAGAACAAGTGCTGGAACAACACGGGGCTACCACCTTCGTGCGCGAGGGCCTGACCGCCGATGTAGATATCCGACAGGAAGAATGATGTACCGAAGCTACGGTCGAAAATCAACAACAACGCAGCTGCGAAGAGCACAGGGAATGAGAGGATACCGATGATCGCCGTGAAGAAGAACGCCCAAATGGTGAGGGGCAATCTAGAAAACGACATCCCTTGTGTCCTCATGTTGATCACAGTAGACACATAGTTGATACCGCCCAACAGCGTGCTCACAATGAACAGAGCCATTGCAACCAACCAGAGTGTCATACCCGTGCCTGAGCCTTCAATCGCTTGAGGGAGGGCACTGAGTGGAGGATAGATCGTCCAACCACCCGATGCAGGACCGGTAGGCAGGAACAACGATGCTAACATCACGCAGCTCGAGAGGAAGAAGAACCAATACGAGAGCATGTTCATGAAGCCGGACGCCATATCGCGTGCGCCAACTTGCAACGGAATGAGGAAGTTACTGAAGGTACCACTCAAGCCGGCGGTCAACACGAAGAACACCATGATGGTACCGTGCATCGTCACCAACGACAGATAGAATTCAGTATGAAGTTTCCCTTCAGGGGTAATCCAGCCGCCGAGGATGGGACGAAGCCATTCTAAGTTTGCATCGGGGAAACCGAGCTGGAGGCGGAACAATACGGACAAGAGACCGCCGATCAACGCCCACACCATCCCCGTGATGAGGAATTGCTTGGCGATGACTTTATGGTCTTGTGAAAAGATATAGGTCGTCCAGAAGTTGCCTTCGTGGTGTTCATGCTCATCATGTTCATCGTGGTGAGCGTGCTCTACTTGACTATGTGCGGTTGCTGTTGCCATGTCTCTTAAAATCTTAGTTCAATACGGAATTCGACTCATTACTCACGGAAGCTTGATCGCTGCCGGCATTGTCGATCGGCAGCCCGGACTTGATTTGCGCTACTTCGCGCAAGTTTGCCGGTACACGTTTCAGATAGTCGGGGTTCTGTTTCAACCAAGGCGTCTGTGCTGCCTTCCACTTCTCATAATCTTCTTGCGAGTCTACTACTACGAGCAGGCGCATGGAGAAGTGACCTTGCCCACAAATTTCTGTGCAGGCCATTTCATAGTTAAAGTTCGGGTTGCTAGTTTCTTCCCGCATTTGAGCGGTGGTCTTCGTAGGCTTGAACTTGAAGGTAGTCTGAATACCAGGAACGGCGTCCATCTTCACACGGAAGTGGGGCAAAAACACGCTGTGCAGCACGTCTTTGGCGCGGATCTTCAGTGAGACCTCCTTCCCTACCGGAAGGTGGAGTTCTAAAGCTTTGAAGTCGTCGAACGTTGCAGGATCTGTGAGATCGAGACCGAACTCATTACCAACGTTGTCAATCAACTTATAATTCTGACGACCCAA
This sequence comes from Cyclobacteriaceae bacterium, assembly GCA_044226825.1. GTDB lineage: Bacteria > Bacteroidota > Bacteroidia > Cytophagales > Cyclobacteriaceae > ELB16-189. The sequence goes on along the minus strand of JBGAGH010000004.1, from coordinate 357,280 downwards.
GGTCTTGTCCTTCACACCGGGATAACGAACTGTCCACGCGAATTGCTGACCGACAAGTTCGATGATTTCTGCATCAGCCGAAGCAGGTGCGGTAATATCGCTCCACGCGCGGAGGCCTCCGAAAATCAACAGGGCCAATACGATCGCGGGAATTATGGTCCACACCATTTCAAGGATATGATTGTCGGCCAAGAACGTAGCCTTGCGCGTCTTGCTGTAACGATACTTGAATGTGAACCAGAATAAGCCGACGAAGATGATCGTAAAAGAAACCACAACCACCCACATAGTGAGCCAGAAGAGATTATCGGTTACGACGCCGTGCTCGCTGGCCACGGGCAATTCGAATTCCTTGATGTGTGCGAAGCTGTACCAGTAGAAACCTACCAAGCTAGAGATCAAGAAAGCGAGGAACAGCCAACCGTGAATGGGTTTGCCATCGTCTTCATCTTCGGCGTCCGAGCCTTTTGCAACACGCATCAGGTTCCCGATACGGAAGATCATGTACAAGATGGCTAGCACCAGTACGATTCCAATTCCGACAATCAGGCTCATCATATTATTACTCGATTAAAGGGTCTAAATAATTCCAATCTTAAATGTGGTGGTTGAGTGCTTCGCCCATCATCGGGTCGTTCTTCGCAACCAGCGGATATTTCGCTAGTGCTCCGAGCACGACGAAGAGGAAAGCTGCACCGAACACCAGCGCCAAGCCAATTTCTAGTAATCCAAAAGCTCCATTTGTTTTCAACACGCCAGGCGTTACCATGTTGTAGAAGTCAAACCAGTGTCCTACAATCACGATCGGGCAAACCAACTTCAACGTAGCCACGTGACGCTTTGCGTCTCTCGTCATAAATAACAAGAAAGGCAGCACAAAGTTTAAGATTAAATTCGCAAAGAATATCCAGCTAAAAGGAGCTGTCTTCATCCGAGTGATGAAGTACACAGTCTCTTCAGGAATGTTCGCATAGTAGATCAACATGAACTGGCTGAACCAGATATAGGTCCAGAACACGCTGAAGGCGAAGACGAACTTACCGAGGTCGTGCAAGTGGTTGGCATTCACCATCTTTAGATAGCCGGCGTCTTTCAAAGTTGCCACGATGAGGGTAATAACGGCGAGGCCTGTTACCCACCAGCTAGCGAAAACGTACCAGCCATTCATGGTGCTAAACCAGTGCGGGTCGATGCTCATCACCCAATCCCACGCCGATACGGAAGAACTCACGGCGAAAATCACGAGGAAAATCGCAGACAACTTGCGCGCCTTCAACCAGTGGGCTGTGCCACCGTTGATATCTTCTGCGAGCATTTCGCGGCGGATCCAGATAAGGAACATGTACCACAGGCCGAAGAAAAGTACCATGCGGAAGATGAAGAAGATCGGGAAAGTACCGCCTGCCAGAGGCCAGTACCACATAGCCGCCTTCCCTTGAATAATTTTGTCGCCACCTTCAGCCGCATATAGGGAGGCGTGCGTCCAATGGAATACGTCGGATTTTACGACGAACCAAAGCACGAGCATCGCGATTCCGGCAACCGGAATCCAGGCGCCCATGGCGAGGGGAATACGCTTTATCGGAGCAGACCATCCAGCCTGTGCTGCGTACTGAACTGCTACAAAGAACAAACCGATGATCCCGATACCGGCGAAGAACAAGTTGTTTTGCCACAGGGAGGCATATACACGCTTCAACCAAGGTTCGCTACCGTGGTGCTCTTCACCGCCGGCGGCGGCATGCTCACCATGTTCTTGTGCAGGCTCGGCCGTTACGGCATTGCTTGCGACCATGGACTTGCTGATTTCGGCTGCGCCGTGATGTTCAGCTGGTTCGTGTCCCTTGTCATTCATCGCGGAGAACATACCGATGAGGAAAAGGACAAGGCCAACAGCGCCTACGATCAAGATCCTAGACTTTGCTTTGGCTGAGAAAATAAACTGTTCGACTTCAATGGCTGCCATTATTGACAATTTATCGGTAGTTCTAATTCGTTATTTCTTTTGCAGGGTCGTCTTCACGTACCGTGCGATTTTCCAACGGTCTTCGGGGCTTACTTGCGAGCCATGGGCTCCCATTAGGCCTGCACCATACGTGATCACATGGAAGATGTGACCTTCCGTTATTTGGTCATAAGCACCACCCGACAAGTTGGCTACGCCGGGGTACTTATCAGCAACCTTACCATCAGCTGCACCTTTCGCACCATGGCAATGCTTGCAATACGTTTCATACAAAAACTTGCCGTCAGCCTCCACGTAAGTGGCAGAGTCGAGCGGGCTTTTCAGATTTGCGGTAACGCCGGGAATTTGGTCCTTAGGAACGTTTTGGCTGCGGTACGGCAACCAGCCGTTGGCGGTGCGCTTCACCGTGTTCGGAGCAGGTTCGCGCATGTTCATCCCGTAGGGGTTGTAACGATTTGAGTTGAAGTACTCGCCTTTGCGTGTGTCGAGCGAATTCACCCATGCACCAGCAAGCGTATCGGTAATTTGAGTCAGCGGCTCATACGCCACCGAGTGATACATGTTGGGCGCGTATTCGAGGCCGGGGTTGTCACCACCTGCTGCGCAGCCTAACATGACGGCGGCTACGCCAACACCCAAGAGTACGGTTCCTATTTTAGTCTTCGCCATGATCGTTAAAAGTTCTTTTCGTTTACTTCTTCTGCTCCGCTGTCTTTGAGCAACTGCGTGAGTTCGCCTTTCGACAACTTGTTTTTAGCCAAGTCGATGGCCATGATATGTTTATCGTTGGTGCTGCGGTTGTCAAATTGACGGGGCCACTTGTAAGGTTTCATGTCACTCACGATGAGGAATGTGATCACCATCCCGAACGCGGAACAGAGCACGGTAAACTCGAATGTTACTGGGATGAAAGGAGGCAATGAAGCGTGGTTTTTACCACCGATGATCATTGGCCAATCGTAGCCCAACATCCAAATCTGGGTGAACAACGCCAGCGAGGTTCCAGTCATACCGAACAAGAAAGCTGCGATGGGCAAGCGGCTGCGCTTGTATCCGAGCTCCTCGTCGAGGCCGTGTACCGGGAAGGGCGTATACACCTCGTGAATTTTCACGCCTTTTTCGCGCACATTGCCGACGGCGTCGAGGAGTACATCTTCGTCGTTGAATACACCTACAACAAAATTCTTATTGCTTTCCATGATCAGTGCTTCTTTTCAGATGATGATTTAACAATGCTCTTCACTTCTGCCATGTTGATTACCGGGAAGAACTTGGCAAACAAGAGGAAGCAGGTAAAGAACAAACCGAATGTCATCAAGTATTCCCCGACGTCGTAGAAGGTCGGGTAGAACATTGTCCAGCTTGAAGGGAGGTAGTCGCGGTGCAACGAGGTCACGATGATCACGAAGCGCTCGAACCACATACCGATGTTTACGATGATTGACAACACGAAAGTTGCCGACAAGCTTGTGCGGATTTTCTTCACCCAGAAAAGCTGGGGCGAAATCACGTTACAAGTCATCATACTCCAGTATGCCCACCAGTAGGGACCGAACATCCGGTTGATGAAGGCGTACTGTTCGGCCGGAACCTGTCCGTACCAAGCAATGAAGAACTCAGTGATGTAAGCGATACCTACGATCGAACCCGTGATAATGATGACGATGTTCATCAACTCGATATGATAGATCGTGATGTAGTCTTCCAGTTTGAACACCTTACGGGTGATCAACAAGAGGGTCAACACCATCGCGAAGCCGGAGAAGATCGCACCAGCCACAAAGTAGGGCGGGAAGATCGTGGTGTGCCAACCGGGGACCACCGAAGTCGCGAAGTCGAATGACACGATCGTGTGAACCGACAACACAAGGGGAGTTGAGAGACCGGCGAGGATCAGCGCGACAGACTCGTAACGCATCCAAGTTTTTGCAGCGCCATCCCAGCCGAAGCTCAGGGCGTTGTAGATCGCAGCACGTGTATTGTGCCCGGCACGCACGGCGCGGTCGCGAATCACGGCAAAGTCAGGGATCAAACCGATGTACCAGAATACGAGGGACACCGAGAAGTAAGTCGAGATCGCGAACACGTCCCAAAGGAGCGGCGAGTTGAAGTTCACCCAGAGTGAACCCCACGTGTTCGGAAGTGGCAAACACCAGTAGAAGCCCAACCAGAGACGGCCCATGTGCATGAGCGGGAAGCTGGCAGCGCAAATCACGGCGAAGATGGTCATCGCTTCCGCTGCGCGGTTGATGGACATTCTCCACTTTTGGCGGAACAACAACAAGATGGCCGAGATCAGGGTACCTGCGTGACCGATACCGACCCACCAAACGAAGTTGGTGATGTCCCAGGCCCAACCTACTGTTTTGTTAAGACCCCACACCCCTACTCCATTCCAGAGCAGGTAGGCCATACAGTATACACCAAACAGCAGCACAATCGCTGAGATGGCGAAAGAGATCAACCAAAGGCCGCTCGGTTTGCCTTCTACCTGCCGGCTGATGTCTTCGGATACGTCTCCAACGGTTTTGCCACCTGTGACGAGCGTCTCGCGGAGGGATGAGGTCACTTGCATAATTTCTAGTTATCCTTTCTAAGTTCTCGAATTCGACTATTGTTCTATTAAGCGTGAACCGGCTTCTTGTTCCTGATCTTGCTCAGGTAGTAGATGTTCGGTTTCACGCCGATCTCTTCCAATACACGGTAAGCGCGCGGGTTGCCGGTCTTCTTATCGATCGGAGAAGCACCTTTCTCGTCGACGCTGATTTGCAGCAACTTCGAGATACGGCTTTCTGAATCGTTCAAGTCGCCAAATACGATGGCACCAGTAGAACATGCGGCCGCGCAAGCGGTCACGATTTCACCGTCTTTCACTGCGCGACGTTCTTTTTTCGCGTTCAGTTTACCGAACTGGATGCGTTGTGCACACATCGAGCATTTTTCCATCACACCACGTGAACGTACTGTTACGTCAGGGTTCAACACCATGCGACCCAAGTCAGTGTTCATGACAGGGTTTACTTGCGCAAACTTGTTGTTGTCGTGGTACTTAAACCAGTTGAAGCGGCGTACTTTATAGGGACAGTTGTTCGCGCAATAACGTGTACCGATGCAACGGTTATAGGTCATTTGGTTCAAGCCTTCCGTGCTGTGCGTGGTTGCGGCAACTGGGCACACCGTTTCGCAAGGTGCGTTGTTACAGTGCTGGCACATCATCGGCTGGAATGTCACCTCAGGATTTTCAGCAGCCTTTTCGAGACCTTCCAAATCCTCCACGTTGGCATCGCTGCTGTAGTAGCGGTCGATGCGCAGCCAGTGCATTTCGCGGCGGCGGATCACTTCGTCCTTACCAACAATCGCGACGTTGTTTTCTACGTTACAAGCCACCACGCAAGCGCCGCAACCTGTACATGAGTTCATATCGATCGCCATACCCCAGTGGTGATTCTGGTACTTATGGCCTTTCCACATACTCAACGAACTCGGCGCGACTTCTTCGTCCCACTTGGTAACCTTCGGCATCTCTTCGCGGAGCGCAAGCGGGTCTTCTTTGAACTTGTCGAGCGTCGTCTCTTGGATGACGTTCGCGCGGTTCATCGCTGTATGGTGAATCTGAGTTTGTGCGAGTTGGAACGCTTCTGATGTTGCCTGAACGGTCACACCAGCAGTAACGCTGAAGCTGAGTGAGCCATTCAGCATGCCCACGAACGGATATGCGTTCGCGCCGATGTTTTCGGCAACCTTGCCCACTTTCGTGCGACCGTACCCGAGTGCGATACCAATGGTACCGGGTGCTTGACCGGGTTGGATCAACGCGGCAATGTTTACGCTCGCGCCGTTTGCTGAAACGGTCACCAGTCGTGTATTGCCTTCTGCATCGTCCTTAAGACCGAGTGCAGTGGCGTCTTTCAATGAAATCGTAACATAGTGATCCCAAACTGCCTTGGTGATCGGGTCGGGAAGCTCTTGCAGCAAGGGGTTGTTGGCTTGCGCGCCAGTGCCCACGCCACATGATTCATACACGACCAATTCGAAACCGTCGTTTGAGGCCTTGTAGTTAGCGGCGATCGATGCGCCCGCAGCCGTCAAATCTGCATTGAATGCAGGGGCAGCAGCTTCAGTCGGAACCTCGAGGACACCGTCATACAAGCACTTATCCCAGAACGTTTGCGCATCCCAACCGTTGCCAGCTTTGCCGTAGAACCAGTTGGTCCAGTTTTCCTTCACGTAAGTGAAATAATCGGGACTTTGAACACCTGCCCAAGTCAAGAAGCTTTCTTGCGCTTGGCGTGTCGAGAAAATCTTGGTAATCGCTGGTTGCGACAAGCTATAAGAACCTTTCGCGGGCTCGAAGTCGTTCCACGACTCTAGGTAGTGGTGATCGGGTGCTTTGTAGTTTGAAGCCGAGGACGTCTCGTCGGGAGTGCTCGACGTGGAAACCGTCAACGCTACGCCTTTCAATGCAGCGCCCAACTTCGCTCCTTTCGGATGGTCGTACACTGGGTTTGCATTGTAGAAAATCACGGCATCAACTTTACCACCTTCAACGTCGGCGATGAATTGATCCATAGCCTCATCGTTTCCTTGACGGAAGTTGAGCGGCTTGGAGGGAAGGATGGTCGTGCCATAGTTGCCAAGCAAGTTGTTGATGGCGTTCACCACCACTTGCACAGCTTTGTCGTTAGAGCCCGCGACCACCAACGATTTGCCCCTGTTTTCCCACAGGTCGTTTGCGGCGTCTTCGAGATTCGCGACACCTTCGATCGACGCTGACAACGCAGCCTGACCAGCCTTCGCGGCGATGAGGTTGTACAATTGCGCGACAACCAGACCTTCTTGCGAAGCTTTGATCATCGTGCGATAGTCGGCGTTGGCACCGGTAATGCTCAGGTTCGATTCAAACTGGTAGTGACGAGACATCACAGGGTTTTCCACCGATACTGTACGATTCACAGCGTATTGCTTGGTGAAAATGATCGGGGCCACCCAAGTGCCAATGAAATCCGCAGCGACACTCACGATGGTCATCGCCTTGCTGAAATCATAGGAAGGGATGAAGCCGGAACCAAAAGTCTGTTCGTTTGCCTTCCAGATACCGTACGACGAAGATGGATCGTATTGTATATGTTGTGTGGAGGGATATTTTGCTTTGAATGCCTCAATCGCCGCCTTAGTAGAGGGACTGAGGACAGTATTGCTAACAATGCGGATCTCTTTCGCCGCACCGAGCTTTTCAATTACTTGGGCGTCGAGGTCCTCCCAACGAGCGCGCGACTCACCAATTTGGGGAGCACGGAGTCGGTAAGAGTCGTACAACGACAACACAGATGCTTCCACCTGCGCGCTAGTACCACCCATTGTCACTTTCGACAACGAGTTCCCTTCTACTTTAATCGGGCGACCTTCGCGGGTTTTAACCACGATGCTACAATAGTCGCCGCCGCTGACGTACGACGACGCATAGTAGTTAGGAATACCAGGATCGACGTCGATCGGCTTGTTCACATAGGGGATTGCCTTCCGGATCGGCGTTTCACAGGCGGCCAGAGAGGCGGCTGCTACGCTGAAGCCCATCAACTTGAGGAAGTCCCTCCTGGAATGACCGCTTTCATCAGCGGATGGCGCGTTACCGAATTCGTTCGAAGCATTCTTGATGACAGCTTCGTCGTTCTTCAGTTCGGGGAGTCCCTTCCAGTATGTTTTATTCTTCGTCATACAATACCTATGTCAAAAGATCTTTTGATTCTAACTGATTAATAGTGGCACTTACCGCACTCGAGACCGCCGATGTCGACCACTTTCATTTCTTGGCCGCTCTTCGTTGCGTTGTGGAGTTCCAGCAATTTGTCATAGTAAGCGTTTCCTTTCGTCGCCACATTGGTCTGACGGTGGCAGTTCACGCACCATCCCATTGTCAACAAAGAATACTGCTTCACTACTTCCATTTCTTTGATGGGACCATGGCAAGTTTCACACTGCACACCGCCCACGTTCACGTGCTGGGCGTGGTTGAAGTAGGCGAGGTCAGGCAAGTTGTGGATGCGAATCCATTGGATGGGCTTCGTGACACCTGTGTATTGGCCCTTGTCGGGGTCATAACCCACCGCTGCATAAATCTTAGCGATCTCGCCCTCGCCGGTGATAGTACCGGAGCGAATTTGCGAGTGGCAATTCATACAGATGTTGGGTGAAGGGATGTTGGCTTGCTTCGATTTCATCACCGTCGTATGGCAATACTTACAGTCGATTTCGAATTGGCCCGCGTGGATCTTGTGTGAGAACGCAATGGGTTGCTTGGGCTGGTAGTTGATCTGCACCCCTACCGAGTACAAGCCATCTATCACAGTCTTAAATGTGACACCCGCTACAATGAAGACGACGATGAAGATGAATCCCGAGCTCGAGAGAACAGTCTTCAATGTGTAAGGCGAGTTCACAACCTCGGCATCCTCTTCGTTCAGGGTGCGTTGGTTGAGTGTCGTTTTCAACACGCGCGCCACAATCACAAGCGTGACGAGAAGCAGGATTAGGATGATACCCATTCCAAGGGCGATGGCGGTCAAGTACTCCGACGGCACACCCTTCTCACCATCGGTGGGCGCTTTTGCTACGTTGGGATCTGGGGCTGCCACGATGGGCGCTTCGACATAGGCCAAGATCTGCATGATCTGGTCGTCGGTGAGTGACGTGAAAGCCGTCATTTGGCTCTTGTTGTATTCTTCGAAAATCTTCACGGCGTAGTCGTCGCCGCTAGCGATCACTTTCGAGGAATTGTGAATCCAGTCCTTCAACCACTGAATGGATGGCGCACGGTTCGTGACACCTGCAAGTGCGGGACCGATCAATTTCCTGTCAAGCCTATGACAACTCTTACAGTTCGCATTGAACAAAGCCTCGCCAGCCTTTATTTCGGCGGGTTCTTTAGAGACTTGAGCAAATGAGAAGAACGAACAAAAGACGAGGAGTAGTGTGACCAGGAAGAAAGCCGAGGATCGATGCTTCGTCATGATGATTAGGAACTCCGGTTTTATACGAAGTGCACAAATGTAAGTGCGAAACGCATTATTTCAAACAAAATCGCAACGTCGTCGGGTAAGAAAATCAACATTTGAGGCTCAACACCTTCCACGAAAATGCGCTTGGATTTCTGACGACTTCTACTCGGGGAAAACATCGAGAAAACTCTATTTAGAATGGTTTTAAATTAAAAAACACGCCATTTTTCGGCGATTTACTAACTAGTTTGCCATCAGCATCTTGGACAATCGAGATGAGCCCCTTCGAATACATCACCGTACTCATTTCCATCGTGCTCGGCCTCGGCATCACACAGCTCGTGGCCGGTATGGCGGAAATGATACACCAATGGGACCGTGTGAAAATCTACTGGCCCCACCTCCTGTGGATCGTACTGGTGTTCTTTTTACACTTCCAAGAGTGGTGGTGGCTGTATGAACTTCGCGACCACGAGCATTGGCGCCTCCCCACCGTGCTGTTCATCATCCTCTACCCTGTCGACTTGTTCATCCTCGCGCGCGTCCTCTTCCCGTTCGGTCAAGAGCCCAGCGCCGACTCAACCGACATGCGGTCCTTCTACTTTAAAAACGCACGCAAGTTCTTCCTGCTCATCGCCATCCTCGCCATCCTTGCCATTCTCGACGATGTCTTCCTACAAGATTACCGACTCATGGACGAGCCTGTTCAGGTGACACTCTTACTAGCCTCCTCCTTCATCGCCTGGCGGCGGGTTAAAACCGAGTGGGTGCATCAAGCCTTCGTTATTATCTTAGTCATTGTCATGCTGATCACCTTTGCGGTGCAGTGGGATAAGTGGTTGGTGTGAGGGATGAGGGGATGAGGGGATGAGGGAAAAATGAGATGGTTTTGACAAATACTTTTGCTCCGAATTCAATTGCGAGCCAGTTCCAGGCTGGGCGCGGCGCGTTGCGCAAGGGTGACGAGGTGATCGTCGTGGGTGCAGGCGCTTTTGGTGGCTGGACCGCTTTGTTCTTGCTGCGCGCGGGACTAAAGGTGACCGTCGTGGACGCTTGGGGCGCCGGCAACTCACGTTCCAGCTCCGGCGACGAGACGCGAGTCATCCGATCGACTTACGGTGCGAATGAATTCTACTTCGACCTGAACGTTCGGGCGCTAGAACTCTGGAAGGAACTCCAGGCGGGCTGGCAACGACCAGTGTTCTTCAACACCGGCGTACTCTGGATGTGTCACGAACAAAAGTGTGATATCGTAGACGATTCCATCCCCTATGCGAAAAAGCACAAGATGGAATACGAACACTTGTCGAAAGAGGAACTTCGAAGGAGATATCCTGTCGTTGAGACGTCGGACCTCCACCACGCTTGGTTCGACCCGTTCGGTGGCTATCTGAAAGCACGCGAAAGCACACAACTCGTGAATGAGACCTTCGTGCGCGAAGGCGGGAAATTTGTCCAAGGAATCGCTCAACCCCTTCCAAATGGCGTCAGTCTGCCCGACGGCACCAAGCTTGGAGCCGACTCTATAATATATGCGTGCGGATCATGGCTCGGAACCCTGTTTCCAAGCGAGATAGGTGGACGGATCGCCTGCAGCAAACAGGAAGCTTACTATTTCGGCACACCCGCCACCGAAACCCTGCCCTACGAGAAATTCCCCGCTTGGGTCGACGCCGACGGTCGAGACTATTATTACGGAATTCCTGGCAACGCGAACCGCGGTTTCAAGGTGGGCGTAGATCGCCGAGGTAAACCCTTCGATCCAACACTCGGCGAACGTACGCTAGAACCGGAAGTCCTCGCCCACGCGCAAAGTTTCTTACGACATCGCTTTCCGGGATTGGCGCAGGCACCGCTCGTTGAAAACCGTGTGTGTCCGTACGAAAACTCGCCCGACGGGAACTTCCTGTTCGAGCATCATCCGACGAACGAGCGCATCTGGTTCTTGGGTGGAGGTTCGGGACACGGGTTCAAACACGGGCCCGCCCTGGGCGAACTCGTGTCGCGATCGTTAATTCGCCACTGACTCGTCCCACGCGCTCCGCATCGCCATGACGGTCATCGACACCGACCCAGTGCCTTGACGCTCAATGCTTTGCACCTGGGTTGACTCGGAGGTCGGGAATATCTGGTCCGTGATCACGGCTTCGCCATCGTTGATGAAGACTTCTACGATCGATTGATCTACATAAATAGAAAGCTTCAACTTGCCATCAATCAAGCGCGCCGGAGCCCTTTCGATGCTCGAAAACTTCGGATGGAACGCCACGTTGCCGGAGTGTGTGCGGTCGAAAAACACCTCTCCCTTGGCGGCATCGAACCCAATGATTGTTTCTTCATCTCCCGACTTGAACAACGACAGCCCGCCGATGTAGTCTGGGCTCGAAGGTGTGATGACGACTTCTGCGAAGAACGAACGAGTATGTAAGGGTTCGTCGGCGACCAAAGCTCCACTCTTCAGTTGCTGAATTCCCTCGTGCGGTTTTTGACGAAGGCGCCACCCGTCGGCCGCTTGGTACAGCGACAGCATTCGTGGAATCGCCATGGCGCCACGCCAGGGTTGGGTCGGAATGTCTTGCCCATATGCCCAGTTGTTGGCCCAACCGAAAAGCACTTGCTGTCCTTCCGGAAGGTTGTTGAAGGTGACACCAGCGTAGTAGTCTTTGCCGTAATCCAAATACAGCGGATACCGCTTCGGATCATCCGGTGTAAACGTCTTTCCGTCAAAGCTCCCGACGAAGTATTGCATTCCTACGAAGTCCGGACCTTGCGGATGGCTGTTAGAAACAATCAATACCCATTTACTCGGCTCGCCTGCAACTTCCGAGGGTACTTCGATGAGATCGGGGCACTCCCAAATTTTCGCAGTGTCGCCAAGCGGTCCAAACTCGCTCAAGAATTTCCATTCCTTCAGATTTGCCGATTCGTATAAATGGGTTTTGAACTCATCGGGAATGACCGCGATCATGATCCATTTTTTGGTGGCTTCATGCCAAAAGACTTTTGGGTCGCGAAAATCTTTGCGTTGGATATCCAGCACTGGGTTGCCGGAGTATCGTTCATACGTATTGGCATCTTTTGTTGAATAGGCGATGCTTTGATGTTGACGAAGTTGTTGCCCCGCTTTGTGTACGTGTGAAGTATACACTGCTACGAGTCCGCCAGTACCGGGTTGGAAAAATCCAGATGTGTTGTTTTGATCGGCCACGGCGCTGCCCGAGAAAATCATCACGCTATCGCCAGCCGCATCGGTGTATTCATTGATGGCCACCGGTTGGTGAGTCCAATGCACGAGATCTGGCGAGGTAGCGTGGCCCCAGCTCATGTGTCCCCACCGAATACCGAAAGGATTGTATTGATAGAAGATGTGATATGCGCCGTTGTGGTAGACGAGCCCGTTGGGGTCGTTGGTCCAGTTGTGGTCCGGCGAAAAGTGAAATTGGGGTCGGTACTTTTCGGGATGGGCGTAGTATTGAACTTGCGGGTTGCTGGGCTTGGTGCAGGCCATCATCCAGACGGCGACCAAAGTGAATAGGTACTTCATACTTTGAGGGCGAATTCCTCAAGATATGAAATCCCCGTCGACCGATTCAATCCAACTCGCTCAACTATTTTGCGAAGAAGCGATAGATGGTTGTCGACCTGAATTCTTCGCCGGGCTTAAGCACCGTGGTGGGAAACGCCGGTTGGTTGGGGGAATCCGGGTAGTGTTGCGTTTCCAAGCAGAAAGCCGTCCGATAGTTATATTTTTTACCTCCTTTTCCGAGCCCGCCGTTGAGGAAGTTTCCGGTGTAAAATTGAACCGCTGGTTCCGTGGTCCAAACTTCCATGCGGCGTCCTGACGCTGGGTCGACCACACGCGCGGCGAGCGACAGTTCATTCGGCGACTTTTTATTCAACACGAAGCAATGGTCGTATCCACCGCCGGTCTTTACCTGCTCTTCATCTGCGTCAATTCGCTCGCCGATTTTGTGCGGCTGCGTGAAGTCAAACGGAGTTCCTTTCACTGGCCGAAGTTCGCCGGTGGGTATGAGACCTTTGTCGACAGGTAGAAACTTATCGGCGTTGATCATGATCTCATGGTTGAGAATTTCGCCGGAACCCTCGCCTGAAAGATTAAAGTAGGAATGGTTGGTCAGGTTCACCACGGTTGGCTGATCGGTGGTAGCCTCATAGTCGATGCGCAGTTCGCTAGAGTCGTTGAGGGAGAAGACCACCTTGGTGTTGAGGTTCCCTGGGTAACCCTCTTCGCCATCTTTGCTCAGGTAGGTGATTTCGACCGCCTTACCATTGGGTGTGTCTATTTCGCGACCATTCCACATGACGTTGTGGAAGCCGTTGGGTCCACCATGTAGGGCATTTTCGCCGTTGTTGGTGGCGAGTTGGTATTCCTTTCCATCTATCGAAAACTTTCCTTTCGCGATTCGGTTGCCGTAGCGACCGATCGTTGAGCCGTAGTATCCTTTGGCGCCGATGTATTGTTTCGCGGAGTCGTAGCCGAGAACGATGTCAACAAGTTTGCCGTCTTTATCGGGCACCGAGATCGAGACGATGTTTCCACCAAATGGCGTAATCGTCACCGTGACGCCGGACTTGTTCTTAAGGGTAAACAGTTGTGACAGGCTATCCGCCTTTCCCTGGGCTGGCATTTCTGACGTAGGTTTTGAGTTGCAACTGGCAATCATCAGCGCGATAAAGAGAACAAGCGGTATCGATCGATGGATGTTCATGGTCTGCATTGTGTAGGTTATCGGCGAGCATTTTGCCCTCTAAATATGCCCATTTTTCACTTGTACTACCTAACATTTGTTAAACCCGCTGGAGAAATTTTCTTCCAACGGCGACTGGAAACTCAGAATTTTTCGGCCATCTTGCGTGACTATCAGTACAAAAAAGACGTGAATCGATTAAATTCAATATTGAATTTGCGGAGACTCGTAGGCGTTGCGTCTTTGGCTGTAGTCCTTACTGTCGTCATTATTCTGCCGTGTGCGGGGCGATGGTAATTGCTTTTTGATTTTTGAAACTACCAGCCGCCCCGACTTAGTCGGGGCGGTTTTGTTTTTATAAGGCCGGAACAAACTAACGATTGTTTAAACTCTATATGTATTACAACGATAACACGATCCTCTTCTTAGATGGCCAGTTCGTAAAGGCGAAGGATGCGAAGATGGATCTGTTTGGGCAAACCCTCCATTTTGGCTACGGCGTGTTCGAAGGGATCCGCTCCTACCGGACGGTGAACGGCACAAAAATCTTTAAGGCGAACGAGCACTACGAGCGTCTCCGCCGCAGCGCCGCCCTCATGAACATCCCGCTGCACTACAGCGTGAACGAGCTCATCCAAATTACCTATCACATACTGGAAAAAAACAAGCTGTCGGATGCCTATATCCGCCCCCTCGTGTTCTGCAGTCCAAACATGTCGCTGTCGGCACCGAAGGAAGTTTCCCTCATGATCACAGCTTGGGAGTGGGACAAATATCTTGGCAATCAAGAGCTCCGAATCTGTATCTCTTCCTATCAACGCCCGAATCCAAAATCGGTGAAGATTGAAGCTAAAGTTTGTGGTCACTATGTGAATAGCATCCTGGCCACCACCGAAGCAAAAGAGCGCGGTTACGATGAAGGCCTGATGCTCGACATGAACGGCAACGTAGCCGAAGGCCCTGGCGCAAACTTCTTCATGGAGAAAGACAACGTGCTGTATACGCCAGCTACCGGAAGCATCCTCCCGGGTATTACACGGAAGACCGTACTCGACATCTGCAAAGAACTGGACATTACCGTGCGCGAGCGTGCCATCCGGCCTGAAGAGTTGCTCGAAGCCGATAGCGCATTCTTGTGTGGAACCGCCGCGGAAGTCGTGGGCATCTCATCCGTAGAAGGACACCCGATGAAAAAGGCTTGGAAAAATTCGCTCGGATCTATCATTCAAGAGGCATATAAGTGCTTGGTGTTGGATAAGAGCTATAGTTATGTGATTGTGTGAGGGACGCGATGATGAGGGGACGAGGGGAATCAAAGAATTGAGAGCAAAATGGAATTAAAGAAATACAGCAAAACGATTACGCTAGATCCCACGTTGCCGGCGTCGCAAGCGATGTTGCATGGCACAGGATTGACCGATCACGACCTTCAAAAGCCTCTCGTGGGCATCGCTAGCACGGGCTACGATGGCAACACGTGCAACATGCACTTGAATGGCCTTGCAGCCGATGTGAAACAAGGCGTATGGGACCAAGAACTGGTAGGGCTCGTTTTCAACACCATCGGCGTAAGTGATGGTATCTCGAACGGCACCGAAGGGATGCGCTACTCGCTGGTCAGTCGTGAAGTGATCGCCGACTCGATCGAAACGATTTCCGGTGCGCACTATTATGACGGTCTCATCGCGGTCGTCGGTTGCGACAAGAACATGCCGGGAGCACTCATGGCAATGGGTCGCCTTAATCGCCCCGCGCTCATGGTGTACGGCGGCACGATTGCCGGTGGTCACTGGAAAGGTCGCGAACTCAACATCATCTCGGCATTCGAAGCCCTCGGTGAACGTATGGCCGATAAACTCTCCGAAGAAGATTACAAGGGAATCATTCACAACGCTTGCCCTGGCGCCGGTGCCTGTGGCGGCATGTACACCGCTAACACCATGGCGTCGGCGATTGAAGCGTTGGGGATGGCGTTGCCTTACAGCTCATCGAATCCGGCGGTAAGCCAAGAAAAACGCGACGAGTGTAAACAAGCGGGTATCGCCATGCGTGGCTTGCTCGAGCGCGATCTGAAACCCCGCGACATCATGACGTTCAAAGCATTTGAAAATGCGATGACAATGGTCATGGCGTTGGGTGGCTCTACAAACGCCGTGTTGCACTTGATCGCGATGGCGAAAGCTGTGGGCATCCAATTGACCCAAGAAGACTTCCAACGAATCAGCGATAAGACTCCCCTACTTGCCGACCTAAAGCCGAGTGGCAAATACTTGATGCACGAGCTGCACAAAATTGGCGGTGTGCCGCTGGTGATGAAGTACCTATTGAAAAATGGCTACCTCCACGGCGATTGCATGACGGTAACAGGTAAAACGATTGCCGAAAACCTTGCCTCGGTACCCGACATCAGCTTCGACAATCAAGATGTGATCTATCCTTTAGACAAACCGCTGAAGAAAACAGCACACTTGCAGATCCTATATGGCAACTTGGCCACGAAAGGTTCCGTCGCGAAGATCACCGGAAAGGAAGGCGAGAAATTCAAGGGCCAAGCGCGCGTGTTCAATGGCGAGTTTGAACTCACCGAAGGTGTGCGCACAGGACGTATCAAATCCGGCGATGTTGTCGTGATTCGCTTCGTCGGTCCCAAAGGAGCGCCAGGTATGCCTGAAATGTTGAAGCCCACAAGCTTGATCATGGGCGCTGGCCTCGGTAAGAGTGTCGCACTCATCACCGACGGTCGCTTCAGCGGTGGTACACATGGATTCGTAGTGGGCCACATTACTCCCGAAGCATTCGATGGAGGTCTAATCGCGTTGGTCGAAGACAACGATTGGATCGAAATCGATGTGAAGAAACATCAAATCAACTTGCTCGTCGACGAAAAGACATTGGCCATTCGTCGTTCGAACTATAAACCCCAAGCTCTGAAAGTAAAGAGTGGGGTACTTTTTAAGTATGCCAAACAAGTAAAGACTGCTGCTGATGGATGCGTTACAGACGAAGACTAAGGTGAAGAGCAAGCCGGTTGCGGAAGAGGCAACGGCGCCCAAAACTCGGATTACAGGATCGGAAGTTCTTTTGAGAAGCCTCGTCCGCGAGGGTGTCACTACACTCTTCGGTTATCCTGGGGGTGCGATTATGCCCGTATATGATGCCTTGTATCATTATGCCGACCAGCTTCAACACGTGCTCGTCCGTCACGAACAAGGAGCGGTTCATGCGGCGCAAGGATATGCGCGTGCCACCGGTCAAGTGGGTGTGGCGATGGCCACCTCGGGACCTGGTGCCACCAACCTGGTAACAGGATTGGCGGATGCACTAATCGACTCCACGCCCGTGGTTTGCATCACAGGTCAAGTGTTTGCCCATTTGCTGGGTACTGACGCGTTCCAAGAAACCGACGTGGTGAATACGACGCTCCCAGTCACAAAATGGAATGTACAAGTTGCTGAAGCGAAAGATATTGCTCAAGCGGTAGCGAAGGCGTTTTATATCGCGAAGTCGGGGCGCCCCGGACCTGTGCTGATTGACATCACGAAGAATGCGCAGAACGAACTGATCGAAGAAGAGGAATACAAGAAGTGCGAAAGCATTCGGACCTATCGCCCTAAGCCCGTTCTGTCCATGACACAGGTAGAATCGGCTGCAGCGTTGATCAACAAAGCAACACGCCCTTACATTTTGGCGGGGCAAGGCATCTTACTCTCCGGGGCATCGCAAGAATTGATCGCATTCTCTGAAAAGACTGGTATTCCAGTAGCATGTACGTTGTTGGGATTGGGGGCCTTCCCGACCGACCATCCGAACTATGCCGGTTACTTGGGCATGCACGGAAACTACGCACCCAACGTAAACACCAACGAATGCGATCTTTTGATTGGCATTGGTATGCGTTTCGACGACCGCGTGACCGGAAACGTGGCCAAGTATGCGAAGCAAGCAAAGGTCATTCACATTGACATCGATAAGGCTGAAATCAACAAGATTATCAAGGCAGACGTAGCGGTTCACGCTGATGCCAAAGAAGCTTTGTTGGCACTCACAGCGAAATGCGAGAAAAGATCACATCCTGTTTGGATGAAAAGTTTCCAACACCTCAATGCGATTGAGAACGAGAAAGTCATCCAAAAAGAAATCCATCCCACCGGTCAAATCACGATGGCGGAAGTGATCAATCGGATTTCTGACTTAACGAAGGGTGAAGCAATCTTGGTCACAGATGTGGGCCAACATCAAATGGTTGCTTCGCGCTATTACAAGTTCAAAAAACCTTTGACCCAGGTTACCTCAGGCGGTGCCGGAACGATGGGGTTCGCGCTGCCCGCAGCCATGGGTGCGAAAATGGGACAACCGAGCAAACCCGTGATTGCTGTCATTGGTGATGGCGGATTCCAGATGACACTTCAGGAACTAGGAACGATCATGCAGTACAAGATTCCTGTGAAGATCCTGGTGTTAAACAATAACTTCTTGGGTATGGTGCGCCAGTGGCAGCAGTTGTTCCACGGCAAGCGTTATTCGTTCACAGAGATGACCAATCCGGATTTTGTAACCATCAACAAAGCGTATGGAATTCCTGCCGAGCGTGTCAACGAACGCCATGAGTTAGACGATGCCTTGAGCCGCTTCTTGCAAGCCGAGACGGCTACTTTCTTAGAAGTGGTCGTAGGTAAGGAAGACAACGTGTTTCCGATGGTACCGGCGGGGTCGGGCGTATCTGAAGTGTTGCTCGAAGCACCCGCAGGAACTAAATGATTTCCCTCACATGCTGAAACAAGAATTTACACTAGAGATAATTGCAGACAACGAGTTTTCGATCTTGAATAGGATCGTGAACGTGTTGAACCGGCGCCGCGTACGGATTAAGCGATTGTTAGCCCACGAAGACGAGGACGACTTTCGCAGCGGCCGGGCGACGCTGCTGTTGTATACTACTCCGGACATGATCGAGAAGGTAAAACACCAACTTGAAAAACTGATCGAAGTGGAGGAAGCGGTGTACACGCCGGGAAGCCACATCTTTTTTGAGGCACTCGAAAAGCTGACTTCCGAAGCGAAGGCAGACAAATAACTAGGTTCTAACGAACGAAATAATAAATCACGAACAATTAAAAACAAATAGAAGTATATGGCAAAGATCAATTTTGGCGGAGTCGTAGAAGAAGTAGTGACTCGCGAAGAGTTTCCGATGGAGAAAGCACAACAAGTCCTGAAGAACGAAGTCATTGCAATTATCGGCTACGGCGTACAAGGCCCCGCCCAAGCGCTCAACCTACGCGACAATGGTTTCAACGTCATCGTTGGCCAGCGCAAGGGAACCAAGACTTGGGACAAAGCCGTGGAACACGGTTGGGTGCCAGGTAAAACCTTGTTCGAAGTAGAAGAGGCTGCCAAGAAAGGTACCATCGTTCAATTCTTGTTATCGGACGCAGGTCAGATTTCCCTATGGCCCACGCTGAAGCCACAGATCACAAAAGGCAAGGCTCTTTATTTCTCTCACGGATTTGGGATCACTTTCAAAGAACAAACTGGGATCATCCCCCCCGCAGATGTTGACGTGATCTTGGCTGCGCCCAAAGGCTCTGGCACTTCGGTGCGTCGTCTTTTCTTGCAAGGAAAAGGGATCAACTCGAGCTACGCAGTTTATCAAGATGCTACTGGTCGTGCACGCGAACGCGCCATCGCTCTCGGTATCGGCATCGGATCGGGTTATCTTTTCGAAACCGACTTCAAGCGCGAAGTATACTCTGACTTGACGGGCGAACGTGGCACTTTAATGGGCGCCATTGCCGGTATCTTCGAAGCACAATACGAAGTCCTCCGTTCGAAGGGTCACACTCCTTCGGAAGCTTTCAACGAAACCGTAGAAGAACTGACACAAAGCTTGATGCCGTTGGTGGCAGAAAACGGAATGGACTGGATGTACGCCAATTGCTCGACAACGGCTCAACGCGGTGCGCTCGACTGGAAGAAGAAGTTCAAAGCGGCTACTCTCCCAGTATTCAAAGAACTATACGAAAGTGTGGCCACCGGCGCTGAAGCGAAACGCACGATCGATACTTGCAGCAAGCCTGATTATCGCGAGAAACTCGCTGAAGAGTTGAAGGAACTCCGCGAGAGTGAATTGTGGCAAGCAGGCGCAGCTGTGCGTTCATTGCGCCCGGAGAAAGAAAAGGTAGAAGCGAGCATGATCAACTAAAGGATCGCGGTACGCCTGAAGACAAAGTACCGTTCTGATGAAGACAGCCGTAAATCAACATATAGATATCCCAGCAGCCTACGAATCCCTCAAGAATGTAGTGCTTAAGACTCCGCTGCAGTTCCACCGGAAGCTTTCCGAGCGGTTCGAATGCGAAGTTTACCTGAAGCGTGAAGATCTACAAGTAGTGCGCTCCTATAAAATTAGGGGCGCCTACAACTTGATCAACAGCTTGAGCGAAGCACAACGACGTCAAGGTGTGGTGTGCGCCAGCGCAGGAAACCATGCTCAAGGCGTCGCGTTCTCTTGTCGGCAGTTGAATATCCATGCGTGGATTTACATGCCCTCCATCACACCGAAGCAGAAGATTAACCAGGTGAGGATGTTTGGTGGCGATCACATCGAGATCGTGCTGGTTGGCGATACGTTCGACGAATGCCAACAGCACGCGCTCACGTTCGCATCTGAAAACAGCCTCACCTTTATTCCCCCCTTCGATAATCCGAAAGTGATCGAAGGGCAAGGGACCGTCGGAAAAGAAATTCTAGACGAAGTTTCCGGCATCGACTACTTGTTCCTCCCCATCGGTGGTGGCGGATTGTGTGCCGGTGTTGGTACCTACTTTCAGACATACTCGCCTCAAACGAAAGTCATCGGTGTGGAACCAGCAGGTGCGCCCTCGATGAAAGAGGCACTGAAAGCGGGTCATCCGGTACGGTTGGAAAAAATTCAACGCTTCGTAGATGGAGCGTCTGTTCAAAAAGTTGGTGAACTTACATTTTCTATTTGTAAAGAGTTCTTAGCGGACATGTTGTTGGTTCCGGAGGGAAAAGTGAGTTCGACCATTTTGCAACTGTACAACGAAGACGCGATTGTGGCCGAACCTGCCGGCGCGTTGTCGATCGCCGCGTTGTCGCAATACGCCTCCCACATCAAGGGCAAACGCGTGGTGTGTGTGGTCAGTGGCGGCAACAACGACATCGATCGGATGCAAGAAATCAAAGAACGCTCGTTGTTGTACGAAGGATTGAAGCACTACTTCATCGTCCGATTCGCACAACGCCCGGGCGCCTTAAAAGAGTTTGTGAACGAGATCCTTGGTCCTACCGACGACATTGTTAGGTTCGAGTTCATTCAGAAGCACAACAAAGAAACTGGACCCGCACTCATTGGTATCGAGGTAAAGTCGCGTGAAGACTTTCATGTTCTCATCGAACGGATGGACGCGCACAAGTTGAACTACACGTTGGTGAATCAAAACGAGAATTTGTTCGAGTACTTGGTATAGTGACCCGGCCTTTTGTCGCTGAAGACATGGGCCTCTCGAACCAAACACCTGTAAGGTTGGATTGAAATTAAATACCCCAAAAGGTTGACCCTCTTTTCAAGATTTCACAAATTGCATCGTGCGGAAAAAGATATCTTTTACCCCATAAACCAAACCTAATCGTTAGAAACCGCCTCGACTACCTCGGGGCGGTTTCGTTTTTATTAGGCTAGTCCAAACTAACGCTTGTTGTGAGTTCAGAGGCAAAAACAATTTTCGAAAAGATTTGGGATGGACACGTCGTGAAGCGTGTACCCGGTTATCCCGACGCAGTATTCATCGACCGACACTTCATCCACGAGGTCACAAGCCCGCAGGCATTCGACGGCCTCCGCAAAAGGGGCATCCCCGTTTTCAACACGAAGCGGACAACGGCAACCGCCGACCACAACGTTCCAACCAAAGATCAACACCTACCGATCAAGGAAGCTTTGTCGCGCCACCAAGTAGAGACGCTTCGCAAGAATTGCAAGGAGTTCGGCGTTGAGTTGTATGACCTCGGACATCCCTACCAAGGTATCGTTCACATCATCGGTCCCGAACTTGGGCTTACACTTCCAGGTATGACCATCGTCTGCGGCGACAGTCACACGTCGACGCATGGTGCTTTCGGAAACGTAGCCTTCGGCATTGGCACGTCGGAAGTAGAACAGGTATTGGCGACGCAATGTATTTTACAAAGCAAGCCAAAGACGATGAAGATCGAAATCAATGGCAAACTGGGTAAAGGCGTCGTCAGCAAGGACATCATCCTATACATTATCTCGAAGATATCAGCCAGTGGAGCCACTGGCTATTTTGTTGAATATGCGGGAGATGCCATTCGCTCGCTCTCGATGGAAGCTCGCATGACGATTTGCAACATGAGCATCGAGATGGGTGCCCGTGGCGGCCTGATCGCCCCCGACGATATTACTTTTAACTACATCCGGGGACGCAAATTCGCCCCACAAGGCAACGCTTTCGACGAGGCGGTGGAACGTTGGAAAAAACTGGCATCGGACCCCGGCGCGAAGTACGACCAAGTGCTCACCTTTCAAGCGGAAGACATCGCTCCCATGATTACCTACGGAACGAATCCAGGCATGGGCATGAAAGTCACCGACCGCATCCCGACGGTAGCCGAGTTGAAAGAAATCAGTGAGGCCAACTCGTTCACCAAATCATTGGAATACATGGGGCTCGAGCAAGGGTCACCCCTACTCGGCAAAGCTGTTGACTACGTGTTCATCGGCAGTTGCACGAACGCTCGAATCGAAGACTTGAGGGCGGTCGCCCAAATCGTTAAAGGCAAAAAGAAAGCGGCTAACGTGGAAGTTTGGGTGATCCCTGGTTCCAAACAAGTGGAAGCGGAAGCGAAGAAAGAAGGACTCGACAAAGTCTTTGAAGAAGCTGGGTTCGAACTGCGCAGTCCCGGTTGCTCGGCCTGCCTGGGGATGAACGAAGACAAAGTTCCTCCCGGCAAGTATTGCATCTCTACGTCGAACCGAAACTTTGAAGGGCGTCAAGGACCTCGCTCAAGAACTTTCTTGGCAAGTCCCCTCAGTGCTGCTGCAGCGGCTATTACGGGAAAGGTGTCGGATGTGAGAGAACTCATATAATTAAGAATTAAGAATTAGGAATTAAGATTTAAGGTTTAAGGTTTGAAAGAGAAATTCACACGATTGACGAGTAGCGCAGTGCCGGTGGCGACGGAGAACATCGACACGGATCAGATTATACCTGCGCGATTCTTGAAAGCGACAACGCGCGACGGCTTTGGCGATAACCTGTTCCGCGACTGGCGTTATGACGCGAACAACCAACCGGTCGAAAGTTTCGTGCTCAATAATCCGAAGTACACCGGTCAGGTTCTGGTAGGTGGAAAAAATTTCGGTTGTGGCAGTAGCCGTGAGCATGCCGCTTGGGCGATCTACGACTATGGATTCCGAGTGGTCGTTTCCAGTTTCTTTGCGGACATCTTCAAAAACAACGCGCTCAACAATGGTCTCTTACCCGTCGTGGTTTCCGATGGTTTCTTGAAGAAGCTGTTTGATGCCATCGAACGCGATCCCAAAACACAGGTGGATGTAAACCTCCCTGAACAAACGATCTCTTTCGGCAGCGAGCGGGAGAAGTTCGAAATCAACTTGTACAAAAAAGAATGCTTGATCAATGGCTACGATGACATCGACTACTTGATCAGCCTGAACGAAGAAATCAAAGCTTACGACCTTGCCCATGCATAAGAAGATACTCATTCTCCCAGGAGACGGAATTGGCAAGGAAGTAACGGCCGAAGGCAAACGTGTGCTCGATAAGATTGCTGCGCTTTATGGTCATACTTTTGAGTACGACACAGCCATCATCGGTCACGATGCGATCGAAGCAACCGGCGATGCTCTGCCCGCCGAGACCTTGACGAAGCTAAAGGCTTCCGACGCCGTGCTATTCGGCGCCGTGGGACACCCTAAGTATGACAACGATCCGACGCTGAAGGTGCGGCCTGAGCAAGGGCTCTTAAAAATGCGCAAAGAACTTGGTCTCTATGCCAACCTCCGCCCCATCAAACTTTTCGATGAGCTTCTTGGTGCCTCTAGCATCCGCCCCGAAATCTTGAAAGGTTCGGACATCTTGTTTTTCCGCGAACTGACAGGCGACGTTTACTTCGGCGAGAAAGGACGGAAGGATGATGGTAACACCGCATTTGATTTGATGATCTACCAGCGTTACGAAGTGGAACGCATCGCACACAAAGCCTTTCAAGCGGCCCGGACGCGACGGAAGAAGGTGATGAGCGTAGACAAGGCAAACGTTTTGGAAAGCTCGCGACTCTGGAGAGAGACCGTGAACATCGTAGCAAAGCAGTACCCAGACGTGCAATTGGAACACCAATTTGTCGACTCGGCAGCCATGTTGTTGATCAAGAACCCGCGCAACTTCGACGTCGTCCTCACAGGCAACCTATTCGGGGACATCCTGACCGACGAAGCTTCGCAGATCGCGGGCTCGATGGGCATGCTTGCCTCTGCGTCTGTAGGTGATAAAATTGGCTTGTATGAACCGATTCACGGGAGCGCCCACGACATCACCGGCAAAGGAATCGCGAACCCTTTGGCATCGATCCTGTCGGCGGCACTGTTACTGGATATCTCCTTTGGGTTGACGTCGGAAGCCAACAGCGTGATCAAGGCGGTGGAAGGCACCCTAAAGCAGGGATTCCGCACAGCGGATATTGCGGACAGCACGACTCCGAAAGAAAAGTTATTGAATACCCAGGCGATGGGTCAAAAGGTAGTTGATAACCTCGCCAAGTAGAGACTCGACATTATTTCAAAAACGAACAAACCGTCGCGCACGCGACCCATGATATGGCACAGAAAATTCAAATCTTCGACACCACCCTACGCGATGGCGAACAAGTTCCCGGTTGTCAATTGTCGACCGACGAAAAGATCGTGGTAGCCCGCGAACTCGAGGCACTCGGCGTAGACGTGATCGAAGCAGGCTTCCCCATATCAAGTCCCGGCGACTTCCTGTCGGTAGTAGAAATTTCAAAAGCAGTGTCGGAACCCGTCATTTGTGGTCTGACCCGCTCAAAGAAAGAAGACATCGACGTAGCAGCCGAGGCCTTGCAACACGCCAAGCGCAAGCGCATCCACACTGGTATCGGGTCTTCCGACATGCACATCAAACACAAGTTTCGGAGCACGCGCGAACAAGTCTTGGAACAAGGCGTGTGGGCCGTCAAGTACGCCAAAAGCAAAGGTGTTGAAGTAGAATTCTACGCCGAAGATGCGGGCCGCGCGGACCTCGCCTTCCTTGCACAAATGACCGAAGCCGTAATTGCCGCCGGTGCCGATGTGGTGAACATCCCAGATACGACGGGCTATTGCCTTCCGCACTTGTATGGCAAGCGAATCGAATACTTGTTCAACAACGTGAAGAACATCGACAAGGCCGTGATCTCGGTACACTGTCACAACGACCTCGGTATGGCGACAGCGAACACGATTTCAGGTATCATCAACGGCGCACGCCAAGTTGAAGTAACCATCAACGGAATCGGCGAGCGCGCAGGCAACACGTCTTTAGAAGAAGTAGTGATGATTCTAAAAACGCACAAAGACCTCAACCTGTACACCGATATCGTGACGGAGAAGTTGTATGGCATGAGCCAACTGATTAGTAACATGATGCGGATGCCAGTGCAACCCAACAAAGCCATCGTTGGCCGCAACGCGTTCGCCCACTCTTCCGGCATTCACCAAGACGGTTTCCTGAAACACGCAGAGAACTATGAGATCATTAACCCCGCCGACGTGGGTGTGGGTGCCTCCTCTATCGTGCTCACCGCTCGCAGTGGACGTGCCGCATTGAAACACCGGCTCGAACTCCTAGGCTTCAAAATTGCAGGAACCGAACTCGACGTCGTCTACGAAAACTTCCTGGTGATGGCCGACGAAAAGAAAAATGTGGAAGACCAAGATCTCATTACCCTGGCTACAAACTTGCCACTGTTGATCACGAGGTAGGGAACGAGGGGACGAGGGGATGATAGGATGATAGGATGAGGGTTACTTGGATTTTAGGTTTTTTCGGATAGCCATGATGAGGGCGATGATCTTCGCTCGTACGTGTTCTGATTGTTGCCGGATGGCTAAAAGTTGATTGAGTTCGAGGTACTTCATGTCTTCGATCAAATACGTGATGCTCTTCACCTCTGAGCAGGAACTCTGGGCATAGTTTAGGAACCGGATAAAGTCGCGCTGGCTCTTTCGCCGGCCAAACCCTTCCGCTACATTATTCATGGCAGATAGTGCAGCTCTTCGGAATTGACTCCTTAGGTCAAAATCCCGCGCCAACCGCCCCGTATCACAAATCGTGAAAACATCGCGTGTGAGCGTGCGCGCCAAACTTCCAACATTCGAGTTCTTCAAACTGATTCAACATACCCGAAAGTAGCGATGCTTGTATGAAGTCGGTGACGGAAAACCTGATTGAATATAGGGTACATGCGGAAGGATTGACGCGGGAACGAGGGATGAGGGACGAACTCGCTGAGGGGACGAAGGGACGAAGCAAGATTATTGATGGTGTTGGATCAAATATGAAAAATTTCATTCGGCAAATAGCAACGTTTGCCAATAGTCCCCCTCGTCCCGCATCCCTCATTCCCTCGTTCCCCTCCCCCGCACACGTTTCCAACTCCCCTTCCCACTTAAATACCATCTTAATTTCCCCACTGCCCAAAATCCGGTTAATTTTGTGTATTATTATCAACCGCCCGCGCAACAATCGACCCCCGTTCATTGTTGCTTGAATAAACTATGGAGAACGGCTTGGCTCAATATATTCCGATTGCTTTAATGTTTGCCTTCGCGCTGGGTTTCGTGGTTGTCACCATGGTGGCTACTCATACCCTCGGACCCAAACGCAAAACGAAGACAAAGCTCGATCCTTTCGAATGCGGAATCGAATCGAAAGGAAATGCGCGCGTGCCATTCAATATCAAGTACTTCTTGGTCGCGATTCTTTTTGTTCTATTCGACGTGGAGGTCATCTTCATGTATCCCTGGGCCGTGAACTTCAAAGAACTCAAAATCACCGGCTTCGTTGAGATGCTGGTTTTCATCACGCTATTAATGGTTGGCTTCTTCTACATTAAAAAGAAGGGAGCCCTCAAATGGGAGGACTAACGTTTTGAGTATGGAAAAGACCATCACCAATCCTGGAAAGATACTGGTAGCCGAAAAACCTGACGGATATGAGGGTGCAGGGTTCTTCGCCACGAGCCTAGAAAAAGTAGTAGGTCTCGCCCGCAAGAATTCCATTTGGCCCCTTCCGTTTGCTACGTCATGTTGCGGCATTGAGTTCATGGCCACCATGGGCGCACATTACGACTTAGCCCGGTTCGGATCGGAACGGCTAAGCTTTTCTCCCCGTCAAGCGGACTTACTCATGGTGATGGGGACCATTGCTAAGAAGATGGGACCGGTTCTACGCCAAGTATATGAACAAATGGCAGAACCGCGTTGGGTTTTATCGGTCGGCGCGTGTGCAAGCAGTGGCGGTATCTTCGATACCTACAGTGTGCTGCAAGGCATTGACCGAATCATTCCTGTCGATGTATATGTACCCGGTTGCCCACCGCGACCCGAACAAATTATAGATGGAGTCATGAAGATTCAGCACCTAGTGGAGTCTGAGTCGCTCCGGCGCAGGGATTCACCAGAATATAAGGCGATGCTCAATAAATACGGTATCGAATAAGCGATGGAAGGAGTAACAGAAGAACGCGTTGTTACGATTTTGAAAGACAAGTACGAAGACCAAATCGTACGTGTTGAACATCTCTATGATTTTTTGGTCATCACCCTCCGGAAAGACAAACTGATCGACATCATTCGCTTTCTGTATCAGAATACCGAAACGAAGTACCAGTTCCTCACTACGATTGCGTGCATTCATTACCCCGATACACACGAAATCGCC
The DNA here is from genome assembly GCA_044226825.1 of Cyclobacteriaceae bacterium. GTDB lineage: Bacteria > Bacteroidota > Bacteroidia > Cytophagales > Cyclobacteriaceae > ELB16-189. The sequence continues at coordinate 329,607 of JBGAGH010000004.1, read as the reverse complement.
GTGATGTATCAACTGCACAATTTGTACGAGAACAAGCGACTCCGGCTGAAGGTATACCTGCCCGAAGAAAAACCGGTGCTACCAACCCTTACGCCAGTATTCGCCGGCGCCAACTGGATGGAGCGCGAGGCGTATGATTTCTATGGCGTGACGTTCGAAGGACACCCGGATCTGAAGAGAATCTTAAACGTGGAAGACATGGTCATCTTCCCCCTGCGAAAAGAATACCCGTTGGAAGATCAAACACGCGACGACAAAAACGACATGATGTTCGGAAGATGATGGAAAACAAGCCTGTCGATACAGATCGCCCACTACCCGCTGAAAAGCAGTACCAGACGCTCAACTTAGGGCCTACGCACCCGGCTACGCACGGCATTTTCCAGAACGTCCTCAAAATGGACGGCGAAATCATCGTCGAATCGCAGCCCACTATCGGATACATCCACCGCGCCTTCGAGAAACTTGCCGAACGTCGCCCCTATAATCAAATTACTCCTATCACCGATCGTTTGAATTACTGTTCCGCGCCGATCAACAACATTGGCTGGCACATGACGGTCGAAAAACTCCTCAAGGTCGAAATACCCAAACGGGTTCAGTACTTGCGCGTCATCATCATGGAACTGGCCCGCATCACCGACCACCTCATCTGCAACGCGGTCATCGGCGTCGACACGGGAGCACTCACCGGATTCGTGTACATGTTTCAACAACGTGAACTGGTATACGAGATCTACGAAGAAATCTGCGGCGCTCGATTAACGACCAACATTGGCCGCATCGGCGGTTTCGAACGCGACTTTTCCCCGAAGGCATGGGACAAAATCCACAAGTTTCTCGACGAGTTCCCCCGCGTCCTTAAGGAATTCGAAGACCTACTAAAGCGGAATCGCATTTTCATGGACCGCACGATTGGATGCGGTGGCATCAATGCCGAGCGCGCGTTGAACTATAGCTTCACGGGACCCAACTTGCGCGCCGCGGGAGTCGACTACGATGTCCGTGTCGCTCAACCTTATTCCTCTTACGAGGATTTTGACTTCACGATTCCAGTGGGAATCAACGGTGACGTATACGATCGCTTCATGGTGCGCCAAGAAGAAATGTGGCAGAGCATCAGCATCATCAAACAAGCGATAGCTAAACTTCCCGAAGGACCCTTTCACGCGAAAGTCCCCGACTTCTACCTTCCCCCGAAAGAGGAAGTGTACCATAACATGGAAGCCCTCATCTATCAATTTAAAATAGTGATGGGCGAAACCGATGTTCCCAAAGGCGAAGTATACCATTGCGTGGAAGGAGGAAACGGTGAGCTCGGCTTTTACTTGATCAGCGACGGCGGCAGGACCCCGTTCCGCCTGCACTTCAGGAGACCTTGCTTTATTTATTATCAGGCATACCCCGAAATTATCAAAGGCAGCATGCTTTCAGACGCCATTTTGACGATGAGTAGCATGAACGTGATCGCGGGAGAACTAGACGCATAACCAATGAAGGAATTCAGTCCAGAAACGCTTGCCCTTGCCAAACAGATTATTCAACGATATCCGGAAGGCAAACAAAAGTCGGCGTTGTTGCCCTTGCTGCATTTAGCCCAATCCGAATTCGACGGATGGCTGAGCACCGAGACGATGGACTATGTAGCGTCTCTCCTATCCATCAAACCGATAGAAGTGTATGAAGTGGCGACCTTCTATACCATGTTCAACGTAAAGCCAGTTGGAAAACGATTGATCGAAGTCTGCCGAACAGGTCCCTGCTGGTTGCGCGGTGCCGACGACATCATCGCACACCTCGAATCGAAGCTGGGCATTGCTGAAGGCGAAACAACCTCCGATGGGATGTTTACTTTGAAAACCGTTGAATGCTTGGGGTCGTGCGGAACTGCACCGATGCTGCAATGCGGGGCGAACTATTATGAAAATCTCACGAACGACAAGATCGACGCGTTGATTGAAAAATGGAAAGCTTCGGAAAAGAGAAGCAGTTACATGAAGAATGAGGTTGCTGAATAACGAACTAACGATAAAGCCGTGAGCCGTCAGTTGCTATTGGAACATGTGAACGTACCGGGTATCAACACCTTTGCCGTATATCGAAGCAAAGGTGGTTATGCCTCGGTCGAAAAAGCATTGAAGTCGATGTCGCCCGACGCGGTCATGGAGGAAGTAAAGAAATCTGGACTCCGAGGACGTGGCGGAGCCGGATTCCCCGCCGGGATGAAATGGAGTTTCCTGGACCGTAAGTCACCAAAGCCCCGATACCTGGTTTGCAATGCCGACGAAAGTGAACCCGGCACATTCAAGGACCGCTACCTGATGGAGAAAATCCCACACCTTTTGATCGAGGGGATGATCACATCGAGTTACGCGTTGGGGGCCAAGACATCCTACATATACGTACGCGGCGAGTACATGTACATCGTGCGCATTCTGGAAAAAGCAATCGCCGAAGCTTATGCCAATGGCTTCTTGGGCAACAACATTCTTGGAACCGACTACTCTCTCGACCTTTACGTGCAACCTGGTGGCGGTGCATACATCTGCGGGGAAGAGACGGCGTTGCTCGAATCGCTTGAAGGCAAACGCGGAAATCCAAGATTGAAACCCCCGTTCCCAGCCGTCGCCGGTTTGTATGCTTCACCCACTGTGGTGAACAATGTTGAGACCATCGCCGCTGTGTGCTCCATTGTCAACTTGGGGGGCGACGAATATGCCAAGATCGGCGTCGGCAAGAGCACAGGCACGAAATTGATTTCCGCCAGTGGCCACATCAATAAACCGGGCGTATACGAGATCGAGTTGGGTCTGCCCGTCGAAGAATTCATCTATTCCGATCAATATTGCGGTGGCATCTGGAAAGGACGGAAACTAAAAGCCGTAGTCGCAGGCGGATCGTCGGTTCCGATCTTACCCGCACATCTCATTTTAAAGACGGCGAAAGGAGAACCACGCTTGATGACGTATGAATCGTTAGCCGATGGCGGATTCGTGAGCGGCACGATGCTAGGGTCAGGTGGTTTCATCGTGATGGATGAGACGAGCTGCATCGTTCGCAACACGTGGACTTACGCGCGTTTCTATCACCACGAGTCGTGTGGACAGTGTAGCCCGTGTCGAGAAGGAACAGGTTGGATGGAGAAAGTGCTGCACCGAATTGAACATGGTCATGGTCACACAAGCGACATCGACCTGTTGGTTGACGTAGCGAAGAAAATTGAAGGTAATACGATTTGCCCTTTGGGTGATGCGGCAGCGTGGCCGGTAGCGAGTGCTGTGCGTCACTTCCGCGACGAGTTTGAATATCATGTGAAATATCCCGAAAAGGTAAAAAACCCGAAGCATTTCGAGTTGGAACCTTTCGTTCGTGAAAAAGAAGCTGTGACGATTTAACGCTATGGCCAAGGTAACAATAGACGGAATCGAAATTGAGGTACCCGACGGGACCACGATCCTTAATGCTGCTCGCATGATCGGCGGCGACGTCGTGCCACCGGCGATGTGTTATTATTCAACGCTGAAAGATTCGGGCGGAAAGTGTCGTGTGTGCCTTGTCAAGGTGGCGCAAGGGTCGACGAAAGATCCGCGCCCGATGCCGAAGCTGGTAGCGTCTTGCCGTACCACCGTGATGGATGGCATGGTTGTGCAGAACATCACGTCGCCCGAAGTATTGGAAGCCCGGAAAGGTGTGGTGGAGTTCCTTTTGATCAACCACCCTCTCGACTGCCCGATTTGCGACCAAGCGGGCGAATGCGATCTTCAAAACTTGGCGTACGAACATGGCGTCGCCAATACTCGGTACGAAGAAGATCGTCGCACTTTTGAAAAAATCGACATTGGCGATAAGATCAAGCTGCACATGACTCGTTGCATCCTGTGTTATCGATGCACGTTTGTCGCCAACCAACTTACCGATAACCGGGTACACGGCGTACTGAACCGTGGCGACGCTTCCGAGATCAGCACTTACATCGAGAAGGCGATCGACAACGACTTCTCTGGAAATATGATCGACGTGTGTCCCGTGGGTGCCCTCACCGATAAGACGTTCCGTTTCAAAAGCCGCGTTTGGTTCACCAAACCACTCGACGCCCATCGCGACTGCCCAAAATGCTCGGGAAAAGTTGTGCTTTGGACCAAAGGCGACGAGGTGCTCCGGGTTTCTGCGAGGAAAGACCATTACGGCGAGGTAAAAGAATATATTTGCAATGAATGCCGGTACGAGCACAAAAAGCTCGAGGACTGGGTGGTGGAAGGGCCGCGCCACATCGAGCGTAACTCCGTGATCGCACAAAATCATTACGAGTACCTCGACATGAAGAACTTGAAAAAAGAAATCGAACGGCAAATTGCTTTCCAAAAGGGGAAGCAGCTTCCTGAAACTGGAACGACCACAACCGCATGAGCGCTTTCTTGATATATAAACTGATCGTCGTCGGTGTAGTCTTCGGATTGACACTCTTCGTCGCGGCTTACTCCACGTACGCCGAACGAAAGGTGGCAGCCTTCCTGCAAGATCGCGTCGGCCCTGACCGCGCGGGCCCCTGGGGCATCTTGCAACCGTTGGCCGACGGCTTGAAGTTCATCATGAAAGAAGAGATCATACCGGTTGTCTCCAATCGATTTCTCTTCGTCCTCGGCCCCTGCATCGCCATGTTGACCGCATTGATGGCCGGCGTGCTCATCCCCTGGGGTGATACGCTCGTGATCAATGGCCAAGAATATCCTCTTCAAATTGCGGACCTCAACATCGGGATCCTCTACGTTTTCGGCATCGTATCGATCGGCGTATACGGAATCATGATCGGCGGCTGGGCTTCGAACAACAAGTTCTCACTGTTGGGAGCAATCCGAGCTTCTGCTCAAATGATCAGCTACGAAATTGCCATGGGCCTCTCCATCATCGCGTTGGTGCTGATGACTGGAACGTTGAGTCTTCAAGAACTTAGCGCCCAACAAGCAGGTGGCGTAGGTGGTCACTGGAACTTTTGGAATGTTGTATACCAACCGGTAGGGTTCCTCATCTTCCTGGTTTGCGCTTTCGCTGAAACCAACCGCACGCCGTTCGACTTGCCCGAATGCGAAACAGAGTTGGTGGGCGGCTACCATACCGAGTACAGCAGCATGAAGCTCGGCTTCTACCTGTTCGCCGAATACATCAACATGTTCGTATCATCGGCCGTCATCGCGACACTCTACTTTGGTGGATACAACTTCCCGTTCATGAACGACCTCGGCCTTTCGCACAACGTGTTAACAACACTCGGGACACTTGCGCTATTCGCCAAGATTACTTTCTTCATCTTCTTCTTCATGTGGATCCGTTGGACTATCCCACGTTTCCGCTATGATCAGTTGATGAATCTGGGTTGGAAAATTTTGATCCCCTTGGCGGTCATTAATATTGCAGTCACAGGCGGCCTAGTCCTCCTGTTTGCTTAAGGTTTTGAATTTAGATCTAACGAATACATCACTGTGCTGACGAACCGATCTAAGCTGGTAGTAAAGAAAGAGATGACATGGGCGGAGCGTATGTACCTGCCGGCCATCTTGGGTGGAATTGCCATCACCTTTAGGCACCTTTTCAAGCGCGCTGCCACGGTACGCTTCCCGGAAAAAACCCGCGAGATCAGCGCAGTGTGGCGTGGCCAACACGTATTGAAGCGCGATGACCAGGGAGCAGAACGTTGCACCGCCTGCGGCTTGTGTGCTGTCGCCTGCCCCGCGGAAGCGATAACCATGACCGCGGCCGAGCGCCAGAAAGGTGAGGAACATCTTTACCGCGAAGAGAAGTACGCGTCTACGTACGAGATCAACATGTTGCGCTGCATCTTCTGTGGCCTTTGTGAAGAAGCTTGCCCGAAAGAAGCCATCTTCCTGACGGATCGATTGGTGGAGACGGATTACAGCCGCCGCGAGTTCGTGTACGGAAAAGACAAACTGGTAGAAGGGGTGGATAACCGCGTCGACGTGACCAAGCGTCAAACGCCGCAGGTGCTCGCGTTCAAGCAACTCAAGCAATATAGCCACAATAAATAGGAAGCATGCTCAACCTTTTCTACTTCCTTGCATTTGTCGCAATCTTAACAGCCGTGATGGTCGTGGTTTCGAAAAACCCCATCCACAGCGTACTATACCTGATCCTTACATTTTGCTCGATCACTGGCTTATACTTGTTCATGCTAGATACCCCCTTCCTCGGAATCGTGAACTTGATCGTTTATGCCGGAGCCATCATGGTGCTATTTCTCTACGTGATCATGTTCCTCAATCTGAACGAGGAAACCGAGCCTCACAAAAAGAACATCCTGAAAATCTCTGCCACCATCTGTGGGGGCATGATGTTGATCATTCTCATTGGTGCACTAAAGGGAACCCAAATGATCCCACAAGCGCCGCCCCAATCCGACAGCATCGGATTGGTAAAGAATTTGGGTAAAGTCATGTTTAACGAGTTTCTGGTTCCGTTCGAAATCACATCTGTTCTCCTACTCGCCGCGATGGTGGGTGCGGTGATGTTGACGAAATCAGATCCGGCCGACACGAAGTAACCCATCAGTTGCCCGATTGGGCAATGAATGAATTGAACGCATATCATGATCAATAGCGTACCGATCGACTATTACATTTGGCTTTCGGCCATCCTATTCAGTATAGGAGTGGTTGGCGTCCTGTACCGCCGCAACGGCATCATCATCTTCATGTGCATAGAACTGATGCTCAATGCCGTGAACTTGCTACTCGTGGCGTTCTCGAACTACCTCAACGACGCCGCGGGGCAGGTCTTCGTATTCTTTATCATGGCCGTGGCGGCGGCCGAAGTTGCCGTCGGGTTGGCCATCCTTGTGGTGATGTACCGAGGCACGCGAACCATTGACATCAACATCCTTAACCGTTTGAAATGGTAGGCAACAGCTTCATCGTTCATTTGATCCCGTTGTTGCCGTTACTCGGCTTCCTAGCGATTTCACTCAACGTCAACCGGCTGTCGAAGTCCGTTGCCGCTACCATCGCCTGCGGTGTAATGGCGCTTTCGTTCCTGGCGGCCGTTTCAGTGTTCATCCAACTTTCCTCCCTGCCCGAGAACATGCGGTTCATCTTCGTGCAGTGGTTCACCTGGTTCTCATCCGGCGACCTCAACGTGTCCTTCGGCTATTGGATGGATCCTCTCTCTTCTCTGTTCACACTGGTCATCACAGGCGTCGGGTTCCTCATCCACGTGTACTCCATCGGTTACATGCACGACGACGAAGGACAGAACCGCTTCTTCTCCTACCTCAACTTATTCGTGTTTTTCATGCTGCTGCTCGTGATGGGTCAGAGCTATCTCATCATGTTCGTCGGTTGGGAAGGAGTAGGCCTGTGCTCCTACTTGCTCATTGGGTTCTGGTTCCGCAACCAAGAATACACTGCTGCTGCCAACAAGGCATTTATCATGAACCGAATCGGTGACCTCGGCATGCTCATCGGTATCATCGTGATTTTTACACAGTTTGGTTCTATCGACTATAAAGACGTGTTGGCGGGCGACTTCCAGATCGCACCTGAAACTGCCACGCTCATTACCATTCTCCTGTTTGTGGGCGCGATGGGTAAAAGCGCACAGATTCCATTGTACACTTGGCTCCCCGATGCGATGGCCGGCCCCACGCCCGTTTCTGCGCTGATACACGCCGCCACCATGGTGACTGCCGGTATTTACATGGTAGCCCGTAACTACACTCTCTACTTACAATCTCCGGTGGCGATGGAATTAGTCGCCTACATTGGCGTAGCCACCGCCCTGCTGGCGGCCACCATCGCCGTCGCGCAGAATGACATCAAGAAGGTGTTGGCTTATTCCACCGTCAGTCAGCTGGGTTTGATTTTCGTCGCACTGGGCGTTGGTGCCTTCACCGCCGGCATCTTCCACGTTGTGACACATGCTTTCTTTAAAGCGTTGTTGTTCCTCGGCGCTGGTAGCGTCATCCATGCGCTGGGTGGCGAACAAGACTTAAGAAACATGGGCGGCTTGCGAAAGCACCTTCGCATCACGTTCATTACATTTATCATCGGTGTGCTCGCCATATCTGGAATCCCTCCTTTCGCAGGATTCTTCTCCAAAGACGAAATACTGGCCGCGGCGTTTGAACATAACAAGATCGTGTGGGCGCTGTCGCTGATCGCTTCTTTGCTGACCGCATTCTACATGTTCAGGTTGCTATTTCTTGCCTTCTATGGGAAGGAACGGGCGAGCGCCGAGACCATGAGTCACATTCACGAATCGCCTAAGTCCATCACCATCCCGTTGATTGTATTGGCCGTGCTCAGTGTCGTCGGTGGGTTCCTTAATGTTCCCGCTGCGTTGGGTGGCGGGCATTGGTTGGAGCACTTCTTGGCGCCCGTGTTTACCCATGTTCCCGCCCAAGAGTCGATGCCGACGACTGAACTTCAACTGATGGCGTTGGTTGTGACGCTCACCGCTGTAGTGATCTTCATCGGCTGGTTCATCTTCCTCAAAAAGGGAACCGTACCTCAAGATCCAGCGAATACCTCTGGACTCACGCGCGTGTTGGCCAACAAGTATTATATCGACGAACTCTACGACACAGTAATTGTTAAGCCACTCCACTGGATCGGTGGTGTGTTCGATCGAGTGATAGATCGAAATATCATCGACGGTATCGTGAATGGTTCCGGCAAGTTGGTCTACTATAGCAGTCGAGGATTCCGGTTCTTCCAAGACGGCAGCATCGGCTACTATCTTTTCGTCATGGTCATTGGCGTGATTATTATTCTCAGTCTCACTCTAACATGGTAACATGCTGACGGCATTCTTAGTATTCTTTCCCATGTTCATGTTCCTCCTGCTGGTGGGCATGAAACATAAGAACCCGAAGTGGTTATCCCTCGGAGGAGCAGTCCTGGAGCTCATCCTATCCGTCTACGCTTGGACGAAGTTCAACGGTGGCGGCGAAGTGTTGTTCGATTTCCAGCGTCCCTGGATGAACTCAATTGGGATGAACTTCATGACCCTACACCTAGGTCTCGATGGCATCAGCTTACCACTCGTGCTTTTGACCAACGTGTTGGTACCGTTGATCATCCTGTCATCGACGGACCGATATTTCAACAAACCGTCACTGTTCTATGGGCTTGTCCTATTGATGCAAGCCGCACTCGTGGGTGTTTTTGTGGCCCGCGATGTGATCTTGTTTTACTTGTTCTGGGAACTCGCCCTCCTACCGATCTTCTTGATTTGTATCATCTGGACATCCGCCGAGTCGAGCCGCGTCTTTGTCAAATTCTTCATCTATACATTAGCGGGCAGTTTATTCATGCTGGCTGGCATCATTTACGTGTATGTCGCCAGTCCGTTCGAAGCACCGAGTTTCGACATGGCCAATTTCTACGAAATGGGACGCCATCTTCCCGCGAAGGATCAGGCCATCGTATTCTGGGCCATTTTCTTGGCGTTTGCTATTAAGATGCCTGTGTTTCCCTTCCACACATGGCAGCCGATGACTTACTCTGGGGCTCCGGCTCAAGGGTCGATGTTACTCGCAGGCATCATGCTGAAGATGGGCATCTTCGGAGTCATCCGCTGGCTACTGCCGGTGGTGCCACTCGGGGTAGCCGAATGGGGAACCACGGCCATCGTCATCTCCGTGATCGGAGTTGTGTACGCCTCGGCGATCGCGATTGCACAAGGTGCCTGGAAACTATTGATCGCCTACTCGTCGATCGCACACGTGGGGTTGATCGCTGCCGGTGTCTTCACCGGGTCTATTGTCGGTGTGCAAGGCGCCATGGTGCAAATGGTCAGCCATGGTCTCGTGGTGTTCGGGCTGTTCTACTGCGTCGAATTAATGTCCCGCCGACTAGGAAGTGTTCAACTAAAAGACTTGGGCGGGCTCCGTCACCTAATGCCCACATTCTCGACAGTATTTTTGATCATCGTGTTGGCCAGCGTTGCCCTTCCCCTCACGAGCGGCTTTGTGGGGGAGTTCATGCTTATCAACTCGCTGGTCCAATACAACATTTGGATCGGTTCAGTCGCCGGACTCACGATCATCTTCGGAGCCGTCTACATGCTCGCGGCGTTCCGACGCACGATGCTGGGTGAGGTCCTAGTTAAATCGGATGGTTCCCACGACGAACCTCTCACCGACCTTACTGGGCGAGAAAAGGTTGTTCTCTATCCATTGGTGATCCTAATCTTCGCCATCGGTATCTATCCGAATCCGCTGTTGCATATATCGGAACAAACGGTGACCTCTTTGCTACAATCTATTGTTGAATTAACCGCTTCGATCAAGCCATGAATGCCATCTTCGTAATCGCCAGTGTAGGCGTGGCGGCCTTGATCGCCGAAATTGTCAATCTAAAGCGCTGGTTAACGGCATTCGTGATCGCGGGACTCCTCGGAGCATTGTATTTCCTGCCGCTGTATACCAATCTGACGGGCGAGGCTACCTCCTACCATTCCATGGTCATCTTCGATATGCCAGCCGTGGCGTTCACCTGGCTCATTGTGCTGGTAGCGGCTCTTTGGTTCTGGATGGCACGCGCGTTCTTTAAAAGCGAACATCAAACCGACAAAACATCCCTTGTCATCTTCGTCGTGCTGGGAGCTGTGCTGATGGCGTCGTTCAACAACATGGCGATCTTGTTCTTGGGGATTGAGATACTCTCTCTTTCACTCTACGCCCTTGCGGGAAGCCGGCGAGAAAGCTTGACCTCATTGGAAGCAGCGTTCAAATACTTCTTGATGGGCTCGTTCGCTACGGGTTTCCTCCTCTTTGGAATCGCGCTGGTGTATGGCGCTACGCGCACGTTCGACGTGGGAAAGACATTCCAGTTTTTGATCGCGAATGGCGACCAAATGCCCGGATTCTTCTACGCCGGCGTGTTGCTCATCTTGGTGGGCGTCGCCTTCAAGATTTCGGCCGTTCCCTTCCATTTCTGGGCGCCTGATGTGTACGATGGCTCACCCACTGCCGTCACCGCGTTGATGGCCACCGTCGTGAAGATCGCAGCGATCGCGGTATTCTGGCGCCTGTTTGGCGTGTGCTTTTCCGTGGTGGCCGAACGATGGGCCATCGTCGTGACAGGACTCGTCGTGCTCACTCTTGTGATTCCCAACATTACCGCCATCTTTCAAACTTCGGTTAAGAGAACGCTGGCCTATTCGAGCGTTGGCCACGTAGGCTACATCCTGCTTGGATTCCTGAGTTCCTTGGAAGTGAACAACTATGCCACGCCTACGGTGACGATTTTCTACCTCACCGTTTATTCGATTGCGTCACTGGCCGCCTTCAGTGTTTTGATGAAAGTCGAGAACTCGGATGGTTCTTTCAATGGGCTCTTCTACCGCAACCCGATGCTCGCGGTGACCATGACCCTTGCCCTGCTGTCTATGGCGGGCATACCGCCGCTCGCAGGTTTCGCAGGTAAGTACTACATATTTGTGAGTGCCGCCTCCGCAGGCGAGTACGGACTCTTGATTTTGGCCATCCTTACGTCGCTGGTGGGTGTTTATTATTACTTCCGGATCATTACTGCGATGTTCCACCGCCGTGTCGACCTGGTACCCGTCACTGTTACCTGGGGCGGCCGGATCTTCCACGCCCTCATGATTGTGCTGCTCCTCGCCCTCGGACTTTTCCCGTCCATCGGCGCCCTGGCACAAATCCTGGAGATGTGACGAAAATCAACGCATTTCCCTTTTGTGATTTTGTCCGAAAGCCCTATTTTCAATCGATTGAAATTTTAAAGGGTTATGGGAAAAGTTCGGAACATTCTGGAATCCAAGGGCAACTCGATCTTCTCGGTTGAGCCTTCTACGATCGTGTACCATGCCATCGAATTGATGGCGCAAAAGAATATCGGCGGTCTCCTCATCTGCGAGGGGGGCAAACTCGTCGGGATTTTTACCGAACGCGACTACGCGCGGAAATTGATCCTAAAGGGAAAGTCTTCAAAGGAGACCCCCATTGGCGAGCTAATGACCAAGAACCCATTTACAGTATCACCCGACAGCAGCATCGAAGAATGCATGCAGTTGATGTCTAACCGCCGTATTCGCCACCTTCCGGTGATCGACAACGGGAACGTCATCGGGGTTATCTCGATTGGCGACGTCGTTCGATTCATCATCGAAGAACAAAAGTCGATCATCGCACACCTCGAGAGCTACATCGCCGGCCAGTAAGCCCGACCCGCTTTCCGAGCAGAAACGCCCTTCAGCGTCATCTCCACCATGACCTTAGATGGATAGTAGGCGTACAACAACTTGACAAGGTCTCGGTTCTGCAACTCATTCGCGAGGTCAAAACACCGCTGGAAGCCTGTTTCCTTTTCGCCGAGGATATCTACTACATTCCAAATGGTACCGGCGTCACCGGTCGGCAGCAGCACCTGGTACATGCGCTCCGCCACAAACTTTGGATCGACACGCTCCAGCCCTTGGATGGAAATCGCACATCGAACCTCGTCAGCCACTTGCTCAACGTCGCGCAGAAGGCCCGCTTGCATCAACGCGCGGGCATCGCTTAGGGCTTGCGCTCCTAACCAAGGCACCACGTCGTACATCTTGTTAGAATTCTGTCGGTAAAATTCCGCTAGCTGGGATAAAATCTGGGTTGGGTGCACAGAGTATAAATTAAAAAGGGTCGCCAGCGCTTCGGTACCAGCGACCCCATGATTATCTCGTTCGCAATCTCCTACTCAAGGGTGGCGGGCTTATTCCTGTTGGCGATCTTCGTGATCAACACAAACAAGACTGGCACGACGAAGATAGCCAAAGAACTGGCTGCCACCATCCCTCCGGCCACCGTCCAACCAATGGTCTTCCGCGCCTCCGCACCCGCTCCTACCGCAAACGCCAACGGCAACACACCGAAGATGAACGCTAACGACGTCATGATGATCGGTCGCAAGCGAAGTTGTACCGCCTCGAGTGTGGCCGCTACCACTTCCATGCCTCGGTCCACCCGCTCCTTCGCAAACTCCACGATCAAGATGGCGTTCTTAGCTGCCAGACCAATCAATGTGATCAAACCAATTTGAGCATACACGTTGTTCGTGAGGTTCGGTAAGAGAGTCAGCGTCAGGATCGACCCAAATGCGCCAATGGGCACCGCGAACAGCACCGAGAATGGCACGGACCAGCTTTCATAGAGCGCCGCCAAAAACAGAAACACAAACACGATCGAAATGGCGAAGATGATACCAGTTGCATTTCCCGCCTTTATTTCCTCGAGGCTCATCGCCGAGAAGTCGTAGCTATAGCCGGCAGGTAACGTTTCGGCGGCAACTTCACGCAACGCCTGGATCGCATCTCCACTGCTATATCCGGGCTTCGATGTGCCGTTGATTTCCGCCGACCGGAACAAGTTGTAGTGCGACACCACCGCGGGTGTGTTGATGCCACGACTCGTGATGAGAGCACTCAACGGCACCATAGTCCCTACATTGTTGCGCACGCGATACTTCCCGATGTCCTCCAGGTTGCGGCGGAACAACGTATCTGCTTGCGCCACCACCCGGAAATTACGTCCATATAAGTTGAAGTCATTTACGTAGCTACTCCCCAACAAGGTCGACAACGTGCTATAGGCGTCGTTGATGTTGACGCCCAATTTCTTCGCCTTTTCCCTGTCGACATCGATTTGGTAGCTCGGTGTTCGCGTGTTGAAGAAGGAGAATGCCACGGCTATCTCGGGGCGCTTGTTCGCAGCTGCCAGAAACTTCCGCATCGTTTCCTCAAACTTGCGGATGTCGTCGGTGCTCGTGGTCTGGAGTAACTCGAATGTAAACCCGGACGATTGGCCCAAGCCTGGAATCGCAGGTGGCGAAATCACGCGAATATTCGCTTCCTTGATGTCTGCCGTCCGTCGCTGAATTTCACCTATCACGTGCGGAACATCCTCGGTTTTCAAATCTCGGTCGTCCCAATGCTTCAAGTTCACGAAGATCGTACCGACGTTCGACTTCGTTGAAAACGTCAGTACGTTCAATCCAGCCAATCCTCCTGCGGTGCGAACGGCGTTGATCGAGCTAATGCGCTTTTGTAGCTCGAGCATCATATCAATGTTTCGGGTTGTAGACGTTCCCTCTGGCATTTCGTAGGTCACAAACACACGCTTCTCGTCTTCAGTAGGCAAGAACCCCGTGGGTTTCATCTTGAACAGGAAGAAAAGCCCGACGAATAAACATACCATCATCACAACTACATATGGCGTACGCTTGATCCATTTGTGAACGGCACCGGTGTACCGATTGGTCACACGTCCAAACCAACCATTGAAACGGTCGAAGAAGCGATCCAAGAAGTTCTTCTCTCCTTCTTCTTTGGCCGGCTTCAAGAGCATCATCGACAGCGCGGGTGTGAGCGAAAGCGCCACAAAGGCAGAGATCATGACAGACACCGCGATGGTGATAGCAAACTGTTGGTAGAGTTTACCTACAATGCCCGGCACGAAGCCTACGGGAACGAACACGGCCGCCAAGATTAATGCGATGGCAATCACAGGACCAGAAATCTCTTTCATAGCCTTGATGGTCGCGTCTTTCGCCGACAGCTTAAAGTGATCCATGTTATGCTGGATCGCCTCAACGACCACGATCGCATCATCCACCACAATGCCAATGGCGAGTACAAAAGCGAACATCGTAAGGGTGTTGATCGTGAACCCGAACGGTATAAAAAAGATGAATGTCCCAATCAATGATACCGGGATCGCGAGGACAGGAATGAGTGTTGCACGCCAGTTCTGGAGAAACAGGAACACCACGATCACCACCAAGATCAACGCCTCCACGAGGGTTTTTATAACCTCCTTAATAGACGTCGTGATGACCGACGTGGTCTCGACCGGCACCACATAGTCGACATCTTTGGGGAAGTTCTTTTTCAACTCGTCGAGGGTCTTCATCACGCCATCGTACGTGTCGATCGCATTCGCCCCGGGCGCGAGGTACAGCAGCATGAACGCAGACCGGCGGCCCATCGCGTAAGGGTTGTTGCCATAGTTAAAGCGGGCAAGCTCCACACGGGCAATGTCTTTCAAGTACACCATGTTACCCTGCGCTGGATTCGAACGAACGATGATGTTCTCGAAATCCTGCACCTTGTTCAGGCGACTATTCGTCAACACGTTGTACTCAAACGCTTGAACCGTGGTTTGGGGATAACCCCCTACCGATCCAGCGGCAATCTGTAAGTTCTGTTCGGCCAAGGCCGCGAGTACCTCTTGCGGCGTCATCGACATGCTCGTGAGTTTATCTGGATTCAACCAGATGCGCATTCCAAACTCGTCGCCGACCGATACGATATCGCCCACGCCCTTCACGCGCAGGAGCGGATCTTTCAAATAGATGTTGGCGAAGTTCCCGAGAAATGTGCCATCATGGGTGCCGTTGGGCGACACCAGCGCCAACGCGAGAAAGATCGATGGGTTTCTCTTTCGAACGGTCACACCCAGGCGGCGCACCACCTCGGGCAACGAAGGTTCAGCCACACTCACCCGGTTCTGCACGTCTAACGTGGCGATATTGATGTCAGTACCTACTTCAAAAGTTACCGTCACCGCACTTTGTCCACTCGCGGTGCTGTTGCTCGACATATACGCCATACCTGGCGTACCGTTTACCTGCGTTTCGATCGCGGTCGTGGTGGTTTGTTCCACGGTTTGCGCATCGGCGCCAATGTAGGTACCCTGAATCTGCACCGTAGGTGGTGTGATATCGGGATACTGTGCGATGGGCAGGGTGCTCATCGCGATGAGGCCCACCAACACGATCACGACCGAAATCACGATCGACGTTACAGGCCGTTTTATAAATACATCTGCTATCATCTCAAATACTTTTTTGTTCGATAGGAAAATCGATTACTGAGCCTTCGGCAGCACAACTGCCGACCCTTCGCGAAGGTTTTGAACACCTTCGACCGCGATCTGTTCGTCGTCTTTAAGGCCCTCCCGGACAATCACATTGGTGCCCACCTGTTTCCCAAGCATCACGCGGCGTTGCGTAGCCTTGTCACCTTCGATCACGTACACAAAGTATTCTCCCAACATCTCGGTGATGGCCTTCATGGGAATGACAATCGATCCACCAACCGCTTGGGACTTCACCCGTACTTTGGCACTCATGCCTGGTCGAAGAATAAGTTCGTGGTTGGGGAATGTCAACCGAGCACGGATCGATCCAGTCTGCGCGTCTACGGCGCGGTCGATCGCAGCGATTTGACCCACGCTATGATAGGGTTGATTGCCCACCGTCAACGTGAAAATGGAATCTTGTACGCGTGCTTTCTGGAGTTCGGCGAACCGCTGAATTTCCCGCTGGTCGATCGTGATGTCGGCGGCAATGGGGTCATCCGCCGAAATCGAGTTGAGGACTGTCTGACCCGCGCTCACAGCCGCACCCAGCCGAACGTTTGAAATTCCAATCCTCCCGTCGAAAGGTGCCACGATGGTACTGTACCGAACGTTGGTTTGAACGTTTTGAACCGTGGCCTTAGCCGCGTCCACCTGCTTCACTGCCGCAGTGTAAGTTGCTTCCGCATAGTCGACCTGCTGCTTCGCGATCGCGTCGCGCTTGCTGAGCTCCCGATAGCGTTCCACGTCCTTTTCAGCACGAAGCAAGTTGGCTTGTTGCACTTCTAAGTTTGCAACGGCTTGCTGGTACGCAGCTTCATACGACTGCTGGTCGATCGAGTAAAGCTTCTGGCCTTTTGAAACTTTCGTTCCTTCCTGAAAATGAATTCCAGTGATGTATCCGTTTACTTGTGGTCGTAACTCCACTTCGTTCACCGACCGAAGCACGGCTGGGTATTCGTCGAAATACGTAGTTGCCACAGTCTTCACCGAAAAAGTGGTGATCTGAACGGGAGGCGGCCCAGCAGGAGGACCTCCCTGTTGCTTCGACCCACAACTGGTCATTAACAACACGGCGGTGATTAGGGCTAAAATCTTGGTAATGAGAGATGCCATATCTGTTTGGAATTTTTTCGTTAGTAAATGGTTTCACCTTTCGCCCGCACAACATCCATCTTACTGGCAAGTACGGAGTATAAGGCACTGAAGTAGTTAATGCGGGCCGTCCGCAGATCGGTCTCGGCAACGGTCACATCTAAATAGGGTCGAACACCCGCCGTGTATTGAAGCCGGATGACGTCGTAAACTTCCTCCGCCAGCGTCAGGTTCTCTTTGAGCGCCTGATACGTGGCGAGATTACTCTTGTAGGAAGCCAAGGCTCGTGTGTATTCGGTGTCGATGTTGCTCTTCAACTTGGTCAACTCCCAATCCATTCGTTTTAACGCCCAACGCTGTTCTTGAACTTTAATGTTGCGCTTACCGCCCTGGAAAATGGGAAGCGAAAAAGTGGCGCCTGCATACGCATATGGGTACTTCTTCGAATACAAGTCGCTGATCGCGTTGTTTTGAAAGTTAAAAATGTAGGATCCGAACAAGTTCACGGATGGCACAAAGGCCCAACTGCTGTACTTCAAATTCGAGTTCTGCAACTCGCGGTTGATGTACATGATCCGGTAATCGACGTTGCTATTGTAATCGACTTGGTTGGTCGTGTCCAGCGCGATCTCGTTTTCCATCTGCAAGGTGTCGTAACGAATCGTGAGCTTGGCGTCCGTAGGATAACCTATCTGGGCTTTCAAGAAATCCTCTTTGTATTTGACCGCTTCCCGGAATGAAGTGAGCGACGCGTTGGCGTTGGCCAACAAGATCGTCGCTCGTTTATAGTCTGTTTTATCGGCGATCCCGGCGTCGTAGCGACTTTGGGCGTCTTGAAGGCTGCGCTTAAGCCGCACGATGTCCTCCTCGCCAATTCGAATCTGTTGAATGGTTGCCAACAGGTCATAGAAAGCTTTCGTGACGTTGACGACGAGGTCCAGTTTACCTCGACTTTCCGCGTGCTCCGCTTGGGTCCTCACATTGGATGCCGTCTGACTCGCTAACACCACGTCGCGGTTGAACAAATTTTGCGTGGCGTTGAACTGCGCAGCCGAAATGTTGTTTGCCCCAAACTTGATCACGTTGCCGCCAATCACACTCTGCTGCAAGATGAAGTTACGCTGATAGTTGTACACAAAGTTGAGCTGCGGATACCAGTCGGCAAGTTTGCCCGCCACCTGCCTATCAACAATCTTTCGATCAATCTGCACTTGATTCAGCGCAGGCTGGTGCTTTACGGCATAGGCTACTACTTCTTCGAGGGAAGCGTCGTGGAGAAGGCTGTCGCCCGCGACCTGCTGCCCCCAGGCAGGTAACGCTAGTACCATCGCCGCCAACGCCCACAACTTGCGCCCTGCGGTGAAGAGAGTAATTTTCAAACTCATGATAAAACTGATTTTAATTCGGGGTTTAGTTCAACTTCGGGCATGTCCTCTTGGAAGATCGCCCGGTAAATCACCTGCTTTCGATCCTGCAAAAACTTCCGGTACGCCTGATCGCTCATGCCATGGACGGATTTCAAAATCGACTTAGCCAATAAAGGATAGTTACACATCGCGGACAGGTTCACCATAAAATACTCGGGCTCAATCGGCTTAAGGCGCCCCTTCCGAATCTCTGCGGCCAACTCGTCTCGGATTAAGTCCACGGTCTTTACCCGACCCGGCGAACACAAAATATTCACCCGGTCAGGCATTCGCGCCGTTTCGGAAATAATGAAGTTCTCGAGGTATGGGTAGAGCAAACCCTGCTCGACGATTGTCTCGATGTACACCGCAATCTTTTCCTTGAACGAAAGCGGCGAAGTGAATATCGCCAACACGCGCTGGCGCTTCTTCAAGACAGCCTCCTCCAGAATCGCGTCAAGCAAATGCTCGCGCGACCGAAAATAATAGTGAATCAGCGCCCGGTTCACACCCGCCTCGTCCGCAATCTCTTGCGTCGTCGCATCCAAAAAGCCCTTTTGGAAGAACAGGAGCTTCGCTTTCTCCTTGATCAGGCCCTCCGTGGCTTGGTCCTTTACCATTGTCAGAAATGTTTAACAATTTTGTTAAACCGGTCGGACAGCCCTTAAGTTCCAGGTTACAGCGAAATTTTATGGAAAATTAATCTGGCACGAACAATCGTTCGCCCCTTGGACCAGGACAATCGAGGGATCAATCAATCAACCCCAAGTTCTTCATCAGGAATGTGGCGTTGGTCGACGAGGAAATTCCACGTCGCAACTTGTAATCGAACCGAAGTTCAGAGCCCTCGAGCCTGCTTTCGAAGCAATAATTTGAAAAATCTTGCGGATACTGGGATTCTAACTTCCCAATTTCCAAGTCGTGGGTCGCCAAGATCGCCAAGCAACCGAAGTCACGAAGGCGACGGTAAAATGCCAAGGTGCCCATCCGCTTGTCATCGGAGTTGGTGCCCCGCATGATCTCGTCGAGCAAAACCAAGTACGGTTGGCCCGTCTTTGCCAACTGGACAACTTGTTCCAAGCGCAGCAATTCCGCCCGGAAATACGAAGAGTGTTCTTCCAAGCTGTCGGTGATCCGGATGCATGACGCGATGGACATGATCCCACAATGAAAAGACTCGGCACACACCGGCAACCCATTCAGCGCCAAGACGAGGTTCAAACCTACGGTGCGTATAAAGGTACTCTTACCAGCCATGTTCGAGCCTGTGACAATATGTGCTCGGGTCGTCACTCCCAATTCATAGTCGTTCTTTACTGACTCGTTGAACGGGAGCAGTGGGTGGCCCATGGCCCGCGCCCGAATTTGCACAACGCCAGTCTCCACAACAGCATCGGCAAACGCGGGATGGTTGTGCCTGTAATTGGCAAAACTCGAAAGTTGGTCAATCGCCGCCAGCGCTTCCACCCAGCCGTCAACACGTGAACCATACTTAGCTCGCCATTCCTCTATCGAACGGATGCACCAAATGTCGAAGAGGAACAATGCATTCATCACGGGACCAACAAGCCCATTGAGGCGCTGGTCTGCGCGATTCGAAAGCTGGTAGAGTTCGAGAAAAGCCGCCGACGCCTCGCCCACCTTAGCGTGGTGTTCATTCAAAAGCTTGGCGTCAAACTTGGCGGACGATACCAAACGAAACAACTCCGAGAACTTCTGAAATAACTTGGTACGGCTCCCGAACTGGAGGAAGTACGCATCTATGTCTCGCGCAAACGCATTGCGGATGGCGGTGTTAAATCCAGCCAACAACAAAAAATAGAGTGGATAGAAACCATTGAAGATCGTCCAGCCGATCAGCCCCACCGACAAGGCGGAGCAACCCCACGCTGCCGGAATTGCCCACGTGTTCTTCTTCAAGAATTCTCCCTGACGCAGCCACATCCTCACCTTCGACATGTCGTTCGGGCTCTCGCCCGTCAGTTGACCCAACGCATACAGTCGCTGACGCCAATCCACGAGCGGGGCTAACTCGGCGATCGCGGTGCGACTATCATCGATGTAAGATTTGTCCTTCGGTAGGTTCAGCAACGCCGAAACCACCCGCTGGCTACCCTCCCACGTGGCGGTCCGGTGAACAGATTGAAAGAGTGATCCCTTTCCGAAGATGTCGAGGTCGGCAGCATAAATGTGACCTTCAGGCAAACCCTCGATTGTTCCAACAAAAACAGACTTGTCTCCTTGCGCGAACGCTTGCTCGTTTCGGTTCAGGGCCAATATCTTTTCTTCGATTTCGCTTTCGCGGAAAGCGACTGAATACTTTCGAACCATCACCACAAAACCCACCACACACGGAACACCGAGCCAAGCTAGATACGATACGGTGGTAGCGCCCAAAATAAAAAAAGCGATGGCCCCGGCGAATAGGAGCAGTCGTTGCATCGCGATCCGCTTTAGTCGTTGTTGTGTTCGACCATAGCGGTCCTCCCATTCGGCAATTCTTTGTTGATACATACCTATTGAGCTCGAACACCTTACTTGTGCAAGGAACGCATTCGGCGCGTCGAAGTTATGAACTTTACCTGCATCGCCATCTCTTGCATAATGCCTATTATTGTGGTAAATCCATTCTCTCATGTCTATACCCCGGACTGCATGGATCGCTGCCCTTTGGCTATTGTGGTTCCCAGCGCATGGCTGGCAGGAGGAGTCACTGTCATCCGTAAACAAATGCATCGCGAGGGGCGATTGGAAGGCTGCCCGTGTGGCGGTTGATCCACTCCGGTTCCGCCACAGCGATCTCGTCGTTCAGTCGATGGCCTTTTCCTTGTCGGGACTTATTTTCGAAGAGGAAGGTTACCTGGATTCGGCTCAGCGCAATTATGAGCAAGGGCTTTTGCTCGCGCACCGGAATGGGTCGCCACAAGCGTTGGCTGCAGCACTCAATGGTGTCTCGTCGGTGTATCTGACCATCGGTCGTTACGATTCCATTCCAACATGGTTGGCTGAAAGTCGCAGACTCGATGACCGTCCCGCCAATCAAATTCGGTCGTACTTGATCGAAGCGCGATTCCGTCAGACGCAAAATGATTATGACGGTGCGCTCGAATCACTTCAAGCGGCCCTCCCGCTGGCAGAAGGCCTTCGCGATGAGCGACACATTCCCATCCTATTGAGCAACATCGGCGGCATTTACTTTAGCCATAACCCCGATATGAAGTTTGCGATCGAATACTATAACAAGGCGATCAAGGCCTGCGATTCGACTCACCAGACCATCACCCTAGCGCGAACACTCGGTAGAATGGCCAATGCATACATGGTACTCGGCGACGGCATCAATGCCAAAAGGTATCTGACACGCGCCTTACAGATCGTGGCCAAAATCGATAACCTTCCGGTGAAAGCTTATGTACTGTCCTCGCAGGCAACTTGGTTACACGAAGAAGGGCGATACGAAGAATCGTTGGCCTACCTAGAAGAACCCATTCGCATCAAGCGAGTGCTTGGGCAACGTCGTCAGTTGCAAAATGACCTACTGAAAATCTCCGAAACGTACATCAAGTTGCGGAAGTACGCCCAGGCAGACACCGCGTTGCGGGAAGCGGAGACGATAGCTAAATCATTGCACGACGTGGTATATCTCAAGTACCTCTATGACCGGCGGGCCATGTTGGACTCCGCGCGTGGCGATTTCAGTTCGGCGTATGTAAACCTGCGAACGGCCATCGCATATAAGGACAGCACTTTCTCTGCTCAGCACTTTCGCGACGTACGAGAAGTGCAAGAAAAATATGAAGCGGAACAAAAAGAAAAACTGATTGCGGAGAAAGAGCTGGAATTGGAGCAACATCGAAATCGCCAGGTCATCACCGTGGCGGCGGCTTCAGTCGTGGTGCTGGCTGTATTGATCATACTCCTCTGGTTCCGATCGAGAAGCAAAAGTCGATTGCAGCAGTTGAGGCTTCAAACAATCGTGAAAACTCAGGAAGAAGTTCAGCAACGGATCGCCCGCGATCTGCATGACGGACTCGTTCAAGTGCTCGGCGCGGCAAAACTGGCTCTCCAAACCATCGCCCCTAGCGACGACCCCAAAACGATCGCGCAAGTTCGGTCCGCCTCTTCGATCATCGATGAGGCTGTCGACGAAGCTCGATCCATTTCGCACCAAGCACTCCCCTATTCGCTCTTGAAAGAAGGGCTCGTGTCGGCCTTAGACGAGTTATTCTTGCGGAGTCTCCCGTCCTACACTTTTCGTCGCCCCGATTCCATCAACATCAGCGAAGAAAAGGCCGTGCATATCTTCCGAATTGCACAGGAGGTCGTCAACAACATCCGAAAACATTCGGAGGCCAACAACGTCGATGTATCGATCCTCGTTGAAGAGGGCGTGTTCGTTCTCGTTTTTGTCGACGATGGGAAAGGTTTTGACCCAGAGTCATCGCATCGCGGCGCGGGGCTATCCAATATGAATACCCGCGCCGAACTGATGGGCGGCGCCATTCACTTAAAGTCGCTGCCGGGCAAAGGAACAACGACCGAACTCGTCGTACCCTTATGAAGAAAAAGGTCACCATTTTCATTGCAGACGACCACCGGCTTATGTTGGAAGGGTTGGCTTCCTTGATCGGCAGCATCGATGGGTTCGAACTGGTAGGTAAATTCCATTCGGGCTTTGAACTATTGACTGCCCTGGAGAAGTCGAAGCAACCACCGGATATTTGCATCGTCGATATTGAGATGCCTGGCCTGGATGGCGTCGAAACGGTTCGACGCATTCGGCAGTGGAACCCGTCACAAAAAATACTTGCGCTCACGATGCACAACGAGTGGCATTTCGTGAATCGCATGGTGGCCGCAGGTGCGAATGGGTACGTCTTGAAAAATGTTGAGCGCGAAGTGTTCATCCACACCATTGAAAAGATCCTCGATGGATCCGCCTTCGTGACTGAGGGTATGAATCAGCCACGTCCGTCACACGTCGACGAACTCTCAGACCGCGAGCGCGAAATCCTTCGGAAGATTGTGGAAGGCAAAAGCAACAAAGAGATCGGTGAAGAACTCTTTATCAGCGCCCGCACGGTCGATACCCATCGCACCAACATCAAGCGGAAGCTAAAAATGACCACGCTGTCGCAGTTGGTCCAGTATGCGCGGGAACACGGCATCTCCTGAGCTACGGTAATTCCCGTAATGTGCAGCTAAAAGCTGCTTTTTGTCCTTCCAAGCGTCACCTTTGCGACCCCAATTCAGTTAAGACGCTCAAGCAAATACAAATACATGAGAAAGTTACTTCTTGCCGCAAGCTTGTTGGCGATCCTCGGAAGTTGCAGTCGCGATCAAGCAGATAGTGTCGAAAACTCCGGTAGCATTACGTTCTTGGTTCCCGCCTCAGCCCCCGGTGCCGGCAAAACGTTTACCACTATTCCCGACAAACTCGTGGTGAGCCTGCAGGACTC
Organism: Cyclobacteriaceae bacterium; assembly: GCA_044226825.1. Classification (GTDB taxonomy): domain Bacteria; phylum Bacteroidota; class Bacteroidia; order Cytophagales; family Cyclobacteriaceae; genus ELB16-189. Next base: position 305,779 of record JBGAGH010000004.1, on the reverse strand, counting down.
GGATGGAAAGTCCATCTTCGAAGGAAAGCTATTGACGCTAACCGCGAACGACCGAGGATATGCAACGGAGGCGTTGCCACTTCCGAATGGCGACTACACGATTACCAAGTTCCTCGTGCTGTCAAACGACCGCGTCACCTATGCGTCGCCAAAAAGTGGTGCGATCAAAGCCAAACTGATCGGAGACCCACTCCCTATCCCGTTTGCCGTGAATAGCGGGATCAAGACCGAAGTGGTCCCAAATATCGTAGGGGTATCTTCCGAAGACGGTCCGCAGACTTTTGGCTACAGTGACTTCGGCTACAAACTACCCGACGCACCTGATGAAGAATTCATTACCGTGCGGGTCAAGCTTGAACTCTACTTAGGCGCGTTCTATTATCCCAACATCGACGCAGCCGTCACCCTCAAAGGTTATGACGAACTCAACAACCTAACATGGGAAGGCAGCCATGAATACATCGGGCCAGAACCAAACGACCTCCGCGTGAAAAATGGATTTCATCATTATACAATTGAATTCAATAAGTGGGGAACTACCTTAACTCAGACTTTCACGCGTCAAACACTTTGGGATGGTCGCGTGCGCGAAGGCACAGTACCTAACACCTACGTGTACCAGCGGACATTGCAACCGAAACGGCTGGCACAATTGATAACCAAATGGGCGAAGAAGGTCAATGGCGCAATCACGATGGTGCCCATGAACAAAACAACCTATACCTATCAAGGAAATCAATTGGCAACCTCCGCGACCTATACGTACTCGGAGACTACGGGGGAATTCGCGCCAGACTCACAAAGCTCCTTCACGTATGAAAATGGGCGCGTGAGCAAGATTACAACTTGGTTGGCGAATCAAGAAGGTCCCTACAGTGAGACTTCTTACACCTACGACGACCAAGGGCGTGCCGTGTTCATTCAGCACAAGGCACTACCCAATGGTATCAGTACCGACGTGACGTTGAGATACGAATACACAGATCGCGTGATGACTGCGACCTATCGCCTTTCTAACGGAAACGGATTCGAATACCAGTTTGTAAGCCGCTACGGCAGCGTGAAGACCGACCGCACCACCCGTGCCTCGCAGACTTGCAGCGAAGGAGAGTTTACCTACGACAAGAACATAAATCCTATGAAACACTTGGGCTACTTGGACTACCTCCTCCGCAATTATTCCGTGAGCAATCGATTGACGGAAAGTGTCAACTACATTGGCTGTTCTTTCCCGTCGTTGGTCCCGGAATCTTACTCCTATACCTACGATGCAGACGGTTACCCATTGACGGCCACCACCCACTTTAAGGGTACTTGGGCCGAAAACTTGGTCGAATACACGTATAATCCCTGATTCATAACCCGAACGTGTGGGCGCGGCTGGCAACGACCGCGCTCTTTTTCAAAAACTTAACGATGAAAAAGCGACTCCTCATAGTGGTTGGAATCCTGGTCGCGCTTGCCACTTATTTATTGGGGCATCCAGCCATCTAGAAACTGACTGTTTTTTAGCCCTTCCCTTTCTCAAAACCCCGGTTCTTGGGTAAATTGTTGGGATGCGACCGCCCCTTCAAAAATCGCCGATCTCACCAGACCACGCCTTTGTGATCCGACATTTAAAGGAAAATCACTTCGATGCGAATTGGCACTTCCATTCCGAGTACCAGATTTTCACCGTGTTGAAAGGAACGGGTACACGTTTCGTAGGCGATCATGTGAGTCCATTCAAGCCTGGGGAAACCATCATGACGGGGCCCAACTTGCCGCACCTTTGGCGGAATGATCACGAGTACTTCGAAAACAAAGGCAAAGAAACCGAGGGCATTGTTATCTACTTCCACGAGAACTTTCTTGGAAACGAGTTCTTGCAGAAGACCGAAATGCATCGCATTCGTCAGTTGCTGATGCGCGCGAGTCGCGGCATTGAAATTCTGGGTCACACCCGCCAGCGTATCAACCAACTGATGCAAAGGCTTCCTGAACTGAAAGACTTCGAAGGTGTCTTGGGGTTGCTGCAGATTCTTCACATGCTTTCGCAGACGCAAGAATTTTCGCTGCTGTCATCGAAAGAGTACGCCAACACCCTTAGGGAGGGCGACACCGAGCGTATGAACCGTGTGCATGAATACGTGATGAAAAGGTTTCGAGACAAAATCTCGTTGACCGAAGCGGCCTCGCAGGCGAATATGTCACCGACTTCATTTTCTCGCTACTTTAAGAATCATGCGAACAAGACATTCTCGCACTTTTTGGCGGAGATCCGGATTGGATACAGTTGCAAGTTGTTGCAGGAGACAGAAGCCTCCGTGTCGGAAGTTTGCTACGCCAGTGGGTTCAATACGCTCTCTAACTTCAACCGCCAGTTCAAGAGCATCACGCGTTACACACCTTTAGAGTACAAGAAAATTTATCTGAAGCAGAATTGACACACGTCTATGAAACGAATGTTTGCCCTTATCCTTGTGATGCTAACGGTCGCCTGCCAACAGCCGAAAGAGGCGGCGCAGTCGAACACGACCGTGTACACCAACTTCACCCTGATTGACGGCATGGGCGGGCTTCCGGTTCCCAACGCGGTGATGGCGGTGACAAACGGACGTATTTCGATGGTTGGATCGGCGGCTGTCGTCACATTTCCTTCGGATACGAAGGTAGTCGACCTACAAGGGCGCTTCGTGATCCCGGGCTTGATCAACGCGCATGGTCACGTCGGCGATGTCATCGGAATTGAGGGAGGTCATTACTCAAAACAAAACGTGATCGACAATCTCGGCACTTATGCGCGGTACGGTATCACCACCGTAGTCAGCTTGGGTAATGATCGCCGCGAAGCCGAAGAGGTGCGCGCCGTGCACGATAGCCTGCCCACCCATGCGCGACTATTCATGGCCGGCGATGTGATTACCGGGAAAACGATAGAAGAGGCGGTGGCACGAGTCGATAGCAACCGCGCGATGGGCGTGGACTGGATGAAGATTCGGGTTGACGACAACTTGGGAACGAGCGCGAAGATGTCGGAAGAGATGTATCGCGCGGTGATCGCTCGCGCTCATGAACGGGGATACAAGATCGCTACCCACATGTACTACCTCGACGACGCCAAGAAATTGTTGGATGCCGGATCTGACTTAATGGCCCACAGCGTGCGCGACCTACCGGTCGATGCGTCCTTCATCGAAAAGATTAAGAAGCGCAAAGTTTGCTATTGCCCCACCCTGACGCGCGAACTCTCGACCTTCGCCTACGGTGAGACACCTTCATTCTTTCAAGATCCATTTTTCAAGAGGGAATACGACAGCGCCGTGGTGGCGCCCCTGACGAACCCCGAGCGCCAAGAAGAAGTTCGAAAGAGTGTGAGCGGGGAAACCTACCGGAGACAATTGCCCGTGGCGATGGCCAATCTTAGAACGTTGTCGGAAGCGGGGGTACCGATCGCCTTTGGGACCGACAGCGGGATTCCTACGCGGTTCATGGGTTACTTCGAACATCTAGAAATGGCTATGATGGCCGAATCGGGGCTTTCGCCGATGCAGATACTTACTTCCGCTACGCGCTCGGCGGCGGAGTGCATGGGCCTTAAAGACCTCGGTGTGCTGACGCCGGGCAAGTGGGCCGACTTCGTGGTGTTAGAAGCCGACCCGCTGGAAAACATCGGCAACGCCAAAAAGATTGAGTCTGTGTGGATTGCCGGTCAGTCGATCCCGCTCCATCGATAAACGCCGAACCCGGTCGACACTTTCAACCCAGCGGTCTACACGTTTGGGTAGGGCTGCAATATGAAGGCATATCTGCCGTATTTATGTCAAAAAAACACGGATATGAGCAGATTGAAATTCTCCCGGCTTTCGTTAGGTATCCTGATTGCGGCGTGGGCATGTAGCAACCAAGACCTAGGGATCAGCTCTTCTAAGGTTCAACAACTTGTTATTGACGTAGCCCAGACCTCTGGTCAACTCGCGAGCGGTACCAGCTTTGCGATTTCTGGTTCGAGTACCGACAGCACGATGGAACACCCGCACGGAGGTCCAGGTCCAAAGGGAAATAAACCCGGTGGCCCTCATCCCGGCATCCTCGACGGTCTGAACTTACTCGCTCCCACCAACGACTTGCTCGCAATCGTCGATGCCGAATCGGCGAGCGACCTGCGTGGGTTCCGCATGTCTAAGAATGGCGGTGCCACGATCACCAACTACGACGCCAACGGAGCAGTTGTGTCGGTTCCATTGCCCGGCAAGGATGGCCCACAAGGCTGTAGCTTCAGTGGAAAGCAATTCCCTGAATACGATGCGCTCCTTTCAACCATCGTGAAAACGGTCATCGACTTCGGTAGCGGTGTCACCATCAAACATGATACGGTAGAAATTACGCGGGCTGGAAAAATTATCATCACCCGCACGACAACCGACAACACCACCACGGAGACCACCACCTTCGACAACTACTCGGTGAATGGTGCTAAAATTGCCGGTACGAAGACCCGCACCTCGACATTCGACAAAACGACCGGCAGCGGCACGTCAACGACGACCGTAACTGGTGGATTGATTACGTTCTCAGATGGCACCGTTGCCACTTGGACTTCCGACCGTTCGCGCGTATCGGATATCGTGCTCGATGACCATGGACGCCCAGAAAGTGGCACCATTACCACCGAAGTCAACACGCAAGTAGTATCGAACGGAACGGTCATTTACTCGCACAAGTCTACCTCTCCCCTTATCGAAAACGTAGGTTGCGAAGGTCGTAGAAGAGGTCCTGTGAGTGGCGTAGTCGAAACTGTATACAAGTCCGATACTATCTCGGTCGACTACGGCGACGGCACCTGCACCAACCGTACCGTTACGATCACCTTCAATGGAACAACGACAACGAAGACAATTGGAGGATAGATGAATTCTGATTTAAGATTTAAGATTTAAGATTTAAGAATTAAGAATTAAGGTTTTGGATTTAGAGTTGGGGATTGGGCCGAAACGTTTGGTAGAGGGGTCGGCTTGGTTCTCAACTCTAAATCTTTCATTTTTTACCTAGCGCTGGATCGGTCATTCCTTCACGTCCGGTTTCCACACGACCGGCAAAGCGATAATCGAACGAGCTACCTTCACGCCGAACCGAAAAGTCGTACCAACCATCGCTCTTAGAGACGGAATAATGCAGCACTGCGGTACCCTTGCTATCCAACTTGACGACTACGGGTGGTTGACCATACGAACGATCCACCACCAAAGCGGATGCGCCCCTTGCCGAGGGTATCTCCACCTGCACGTCGACGAACGACATCTTTTTCTCTGGCCATCTGTTTTCGACGTTTACTTTCACCCGCTCATCGATGGAGCCCTTGAACTCGCGATAAAAACCATTCGGGCCATCCACACGAAAGTGATAGCCGCCCGAGTCGAAAAAATCTGAGATCACCCAAGAGTCTGCGACGGTCTCGCCCGCCGCCACTGCATAAGTTCGAGTCGCCCACTCCTTACCAAAGGCGTACACGATAAAAGGGGCACCGGCTGCTCGGTCGCCGAACCGGTTCCGTCCCGCGCCGAAAATGAAATGGAACGTAGTGCCATCGGGCGAAAGTTCTCCCAGCGCTGACAACTCATACGGAAGTGCCGACGATCGGCGTTGACCAACTTCTTGTCCCACGGGCCGATACCTCCCACCCTTCAAGTCTTCATCGCGAATAGGTGTGGGTGTCGTGGGTAAGTTTTTGAACTGCGCGCGATGGATACCCTCGTAGAACGTGACCTTATCAACGGGCTTGGGTAGCGTCAGCTTTTCACCTTGATAACCCTGGAACACCGACGTAAGATCTCCACACACGGCGCGCCGCCATGAGCTGATATTCGATTCGACAATCTTCTTTCCAGTTTTCGACGACAAAAAGTTTTCGAGAAACATCAGGATCGACGTGTGGTCGAAAACCTGGGAATTCACCACGCCACCGCGGGTCCAAGGCGAGGCAATAACCAACGGCACTCGATACCCAAGTCCTATAGCACTCTCTCGAGCACTCGCCGCTGGCTTTCGCTTCAAATCCATTTCGAGGGACACATGCTCTTTCGACACATCGATTGACTTCGACACTTTGCCTGTTTCTTCCCTGCCGGGAACGGGTGGAACAAACGGCGGCACGTGGTCGAAGTAGCCATCGTTCTCGTCATAACACAAAATAAAGATGGTCTTTTTCCACACTTCAGGGTCCTTCGTTAGGATGTCGAAAGCCTCCGATAGGTACCAAGCACCATACCATGGGGCTCCCGGGTGGTCCGAGAAGTTCTCAGGTGCTACCAACCATGAAACAGTTGGCAACTTCCCCTCATCCACGTCCTTGCGAAACTGATAAAGCACATCACCTTTCGGGACTTTCATCGCACGTCGCTTGGACTGGTCATCGTATTCAAGCGTGGTCAACTCATGGTAGTGCGGATCGCCTGCGTTCGTTGCAAATGCCTTCTCGTGAATAGCTCTTTGCTGAGGTGTTAGTTTCGCCCAACGATCGGCGGTATAGTCTTTCAAATACGATTCGGCCTTTTGTTTTTCAACGAGCAACAGGTCGCGGCGGCGATTCCCTTGCGACACCTCTGCTTCGGTGGTTGGCGCACTGGCGAGTTTCTCGTTCAATTCTTTCAGCTCACGATCAATTTCACTGATTCGTTTTGGAAGTCGCTGCAGGAACGCGGGGTGAAATCTCACATGGTACTGACTAAACCACTCCATCGGGTTGTCTGTGAAATTTGCCAGCCAGGCATCTTCTTCGCCGCTCAATCCAACGCCGACGCTAATTTCATTCTGATATATTTTCCACGAGATACCATTTTCCTCGAGTCGCTCGGGAAAGGTTTTCCATTGCGCCTCCACACCATAGTCCGTCTCCTCATTTCGAATGCGTGCCGGTGACTGCGCATCCTCTCGCACGGTGCCAGTCCATAAGTGTAGTCGGTTGGGCGTCGTGCCGGTAAGTGAAGAGCAAAAGTTCTGATCGCAAATCGTAAACGCATCCGCCAGCGAATAGTAAAAGGGAAGATCTTCCCGATTGTAGTATCCTAAGGTAAGCGGCATCTGTCCATAGTCAGGGTGCCCTGAGCGTTTGGCATCGAGCCACTGGTCGTGCCTGCCCCCGTTGCGTGCATCGACTTGGTCTGTCCAGCCATGCGGCAAAGAACCCATCCAGGTGGCATTCGTGTCCTTGATGTTCAACCGAAACGGAGGAAAGGTCTGGCCTTGTCGATTGGTTTGCAGCCAAACAGGTTTCCCATCGGGCAGTGTCACGGCACGCGGATCGTTAAACCCACGCACGCCGTTCAAGGTTCCAAAGCAATGATCGAACGAACGATTCTCTTGCATCAAGATGACTACGTGCTCGGCGTCGCGAAACGTAGTTCCCTTTTCGGGATCGATCGCAAAGGCCCGCGCGATCGCAGAAGGAAACATGCTGGCGGCTGCACCAGCGCCCGACAGCAACCCAGCTTTCTTGATAAACTCTCTACGGGACTCCATGTTGACAACTAGATACCTGATGGAGTAAAAATAGAATTTTTCCCCGCTAGCTTATCCATTTAAAGAAATCATAATATCTATAATAGGATGGTAAACTCTGTTCCTTGGCCGACTTCACTCTTGACGGAGATTCTCCCGCCCAACGCCTCTACCTGAGTTTTGGTCATAAACAATCCCATCCCCTTTCCCTCGGCATGATCAGGATGAAATCGCTTGTAAAGACCGAATACTTTCGAACCTTGGTTTTCGAGGTCGATTCCCAAGCCGTTGTCGGCCACGGTAATGATGCATCGGTCACCAAACTTCCGGCTTTGAATTTGGATCAATGCCTGTACATCGGCACGCTTATACTTGATACTATTGGTGATGAGATTGTAAAAAATGCTATATAGGTATGACTTCACCGTTGTGATCTTAGGAAATGCTGAAAAATCGCACTCAATTTTACACAAGTTGCTGGGCACCGACGCGAGGGCAGTCGCGCTTACATCCTGAACTAGTTCTTCGAAATCGATGGTCTCGTTCTTTTCATGAATACCTTGTTGCATTTGCAAGATCAAATTCAAGTCGCGTATTACCTCATCTAAGCGTCGGGCCGAGTTGAATAGATGGCTCAGAGAAGCCGCCAGGTCATGTTGCGTGGTCCCTCCCAGTTCAAGAAGATTCGATATACCGAGGATGTTCGCGACCGGGGCTCGTAGGTTGTGAGAAACGATGTAGGCGTACTGTTCCAAGTTTTGATTTCGCTCAATCAAATCCTGCGTCATTTGTTCACGCTGAATCTCGGCCTCTTTGCGTTCGGTGACATCGTGAAAATTAGAGACAATACCTTGGACGCTCTCATTTTCAAGCATGTTGGTGATCAACCCCTCAATCCAAATAAATGTCCCGTCCTTTTTTCTGATCCTCAACTGCACAGGTGAACAAACGCCCGGATTTTGCGCGGCGAACGCATGCACCTTAAGTTGGTAGTCGCGGTCGTCGGGATGAGCTTCAATGAGGTTCGGCGTATCAATCCACGCGGACGCTTCGTACCCAAGCATCCGGCAAGCCGATGGACTGGCGTAGGTGATCTTGGAGGAATGATCGCGAACGATGATGGCATCGAAGTTGTTTTCTATGAGCGCCCTAAATCGTGCCTCGCTCCGACGAAGTTTAGTCGCTGCCTCTCGCTGCGGGGTTATGTCCCACGCAAAACACGATAGTCCTGTAATCTGGTGCCCTTCCACAATCGGGTTAATCGAAAAAGAAGTATACGCCAGAAAAGTACCATACCGAGTTTCCCTTTCAAATTCCAGCGACTGCCCCTTGAACGCACTAGAATAAATCTTATGCCACTCCAACGCCTCGTTCGGGGCAAGTTTCTCCAGAAAGTTAAAGACTTGGTCACCGACACGAACATCTATGCCATAGGCCTGCTTCACCAACTTCTTCAGGTGGGTGTTGAAGGAGAGATAACGAAACTCTCGATCTATGGAATAAATAACGACGTTCGAATTCTCGATTAGCGACCGGATGTGGGCTTGCGATTTCCGAAGCGACTCCTCGGCGGTCTTTCGCGCGGTTACATCCCGGAGGTTGAAAATGATTCCGGCGATGGATTCCTCTTTCAACATGTTCACCACCGTTCCTTCAACCCAGATGTAATGCCCGTCGCTGTGTTTCAAACGAAACGACATCGGAAAATACACACCCGGCTCACGCAGCACGCGATCCAGTGTCAGGTAATAGTAATCCTTTCGATCGTCTGGATGAACAAAGTCCACGTTGTCACCTCTCGGAGATTCAAGGCTTCGACCCGTAATGCGGCTGTAGCTCGAACTGGAGAAAATGGGCTGGAAGTGCTCGTCGGTCACGAGGATCATATCGTGACTGTTCTCTATGAGGCCGCGAAACCTCTTCTCGTTCCGAATGAGTAACTCGAGCGAGCGATGGCGATCCCGGTCGCTTGCCCATCGATTGATCGCATTGGTGACCGCTGCCGGCAGCCGCTGCAACCTGTCTTTCAGCAGATAGTCAGCAATGCCTTCCAACATCATCTTCACGGCAAATTCTTCCGACACCGTCGAGGTTACCAAGATGAACGGCACCTTGTGCGCGGAAGACTGTAGCATCTCGAAGGCCTGCTCCGAACCAAACCCGGGAATAGAATGATCCGAAATTACTACATCGAACGACAGGTCGTGAAGTGCCCGAACGTACTCCTGTTTCGATTTCACCCAAGTCAATTCAAAGACCAGACCTCCTCTGGTCAACTCACGCTTCACGATGTCGGCATCCGACCTCAAGTCTTCGACATGTAAGATCCTGATAGGTTGATTCAACGTCATAGTTTTGATTAACGTCCTAGATCTTCGTAGGCAACGTGAAATAGAATGTTGCACCCTTGTCTTCCTCGGCTTCGGCCCAGACCCGCCCGCCATGTCGGAGCACAATTCGTTGCACGATCGCAAGTCCTACCCCATTTCCTTCGAAATCCTCCGGCGAATGCATCCGTTGAAACACGCCAAACAACTTATCGGCGTACTTCATATTGAACCCCGCCCCGTTGTCCTTCACCGAAATGGTCGCCCAACCACCTTCTTCCCTACCCATCACGGATATCTTCGGTTCTCGAACTTTCGATGAATACTTTACGGCATTATTCAACAAATTGCCGATTGCTACACGTATCAGGGATGGATCTCCAACCACATTTGGCAATCCCTCGACGCTGATGTGCGCATGTCCTCGGTTGAGTTCGGCTAACACCTCGCTCACCAATGCCGTCATTTGAATCTCCTGCACCCGCATACCTTTCCTTCCCAGGCGGGAGAAAGTCAACAAGTCTTCGATCAGGTTGTCCATCTTGCGCGCGTTCTCCTGAATCTCTCGAAGTAAACGTCGCCCTTCTTGATCCAGCTTATCTTGATAGTCTTCGCGGAGCATACCCGCATACCCAGACATCGCTCGCACCGGCGCACGCAGATCGTGGGCTACGGAATAAGAAAAAGACTCCAACTCCTTGTTGGTCATCTCCAACTGGTTTGTTCGCTCTGCAATTCGAGTCTCTAAGTTTGCGTTCATCTCCGCAATCTCCCGCTCGGTCTCCTTCAAATGCGTGATGTCTGTCGATACCGTCATGATCGCGTAGACTTGGTTCAACTGATTGCGGAGGGGAACGAAGCGAACCAGCAAATCGATGCCGTTCCTGCTCAACTGGGTGGTAATGGTCTCGCCGCTGAATGCGCGTTGGAAATTGGGAACAATCTCGGCAAACCGTTCTTTAGTTAGCATGTCGCTGGCGCGCTTGCCCAAGATCGCATCCCGGTCGTATCCGAGCTTGCCGATGATATCTCCCTCAATTAAAAAGTAGCGATAGTCCGGGTCGAGCAAGCAGATCACCGAATCAGGAATATTGGACGCAATGGCCCGATATAGTCGCTCGCTTTCATGGAGCTTCCTTTCCGTTCGCTTTTCCGTGGTCACGTCGCGGATAAAAATTGAAAGGCCCTTTTCCGACGGGTGAATTCGATTTTCTTGCCAAAGATCGAGCGGTTCGAAATAGTCGAGGTGAGCCACATATTCCTGGTTTCGAAGTGCGCGGTGCATGGCATGATACGTGGCGGACCCAACTGCCTCCGGAAAGAGCGCCCACACGTTCTTTCCAATCATGTCTTTGGGATTCATCTTCACCATCTCCCCAATCTTGTTATTGGCATACACGTAATGGAAGTCTTGGTCTAGGACAATGAATCCTTCGGTTATTCGCTCTAGCACATCGGCTAGTTCGCCTTTCTTCGCCTTGACTTCTCCCATCAACGCTTCGTTCGCTGCTTGCATCTCTTCCGCCTTCTTTCGCTCGGTGATGTCGAAGCGAATGGCAAGGTACTGGTACGGTTTACCCTTGTCATCCAAAAAGGGCACAATGGAAGTGTCTAACCAATAAAAGGTCCCATCCTTGGCTCGATTGCGAAACTCACCCTTCCAAGTCTTCCCTTGGGAAATAGTCTTCCAAATGTTTTGAATGTATTCCTTGGGATGATAACCAGAGTTGACGATGCGGTGGTCCTGCCCGATCAACTCTTCGCGGCTGTATTTCGAGATAGACACAAAGTAGTCGTTCACGTATTGGATCTTACCCGTGCGATCGGTGACGGCCACGATAGCCGCTTGGTCCAACGCATATTGGTAGTCGCTCACCTGTCGTATGCTCCGGTTTAGAATTACGTTGTCGTCTCGAATTCTTCGTTGAAGCAGATCGCTGTTGCGAACGCCCGCCACCAACAAAAGCAGTAAGAATCCGCCCAGCACCATTAACGCGATCATTAATACCTTGAACCTTCTCGCCATCGCTCCATACAAGAATGCTTGGCGTGCGATATGATCCCTCAAGCGCTGCAGCGAATGATCATACCGTTGCAAAATAATGGAGGCCGACACGCTGTCTGCCACTGGGTGTTCTCGAGATGAATGCCTCGAGGTGTGCGCGTCGTAGTCATGCCAAAGACTATTCACATCCGTTGTATCAACTCCAATCGAGGCGAAGTCTTTTCTCAGTTGATTCCATGCCTGTTCGAAGTCGCGAAAGCGGGTGGCCGGAGGGGCCGATAGAAAGTAGGGTGCATGACTTTCCAATTCGTATTGGCGCAAGTTCATCCCGAATTCCGTACTCGACAATAACACCCGCTGACCCACGGACACACGCCGTGCCGCATCCATCAAACCATAACTCGCTTGGTAGACGAAAAACGAAATCACAAGTAAAACAACCAACGCACTCGCCATTAAGATGACGAGGCGGTTCCGTGTAAAGAAGTATTCCATTTTCACTAACTACTGACCGTCGTCGCCATCTAGGAATGGTGACACGGGGAGGTTCAGCAATAGGACAAAAGAAAAATGGCTACCGAGTTCGGCCGCCGAGTGGGCTCTAAAGAAAATTAGTAATTCTGTTCTACCTGCACCAACAAAAATCTTGAATAATGCACTAACGCTTAACTTGAGTTAAACAAAAACCCCAACACGAAGGGACAGGCAGGTGCCGCACATCCGTGCTTTTGTCCGTTCAACAACCTTGATCCTGGTGAGATATTTGCTCCAAACGCCGCATGAAAGACACGATCATCGGCCTTTGGGGAAACATCTCCCCACCTGTTTGGAACGCATTTGTTGTTGCGACAGCTATCGGGATTGGATTATTGATCAAGTGGATTCTCCACAAGGCCTTCAATTTTTACCAGAGGAGAAAAAATGATGCGCTTGCCAAGGCGGTTACGCGACACCTTCAGGCACCGGCCAACACGCTCATACCCCTGTTGACCCTAAACGCATCGCTCCATCTATTGGAAGAGGTCCACACCGATTCGATCCATAAGGGTTTGGAGGAAGTACTCATCGCCTCGTTCGCATTTTTGCTCATCCGCCTCGTCCTGCTGGCAGAAGACCTCGTCAATCATCGCTACGACATCAACGTGTCGGATAATCTCAAGGCACGAAAGATTCGAACCCAGATCCGTTTCCTATCACGCATGGGCATAGTCTTGATTGTGGTCATGGCAGTGGCCGCGATCCTGCTCAGCTTCGACAACCTGCGCAAGGTAGGAACGGGACTTCTGGCGGGTGTTGGCGTGGGCTCCATCATCATTGGTTTTGCCGCACAATCGACCTTGAGCAATCTGTTGGCGGGTTTCCAAATTGCTTTCACCCAACCGATCCGAATCGACGACGTCGTAATCGTTGAAGATGAATGGGGTCGGATTGAAGACATCACCCTGACCTACGTCGTCGTTCGAATCTGGGATGAACGAAGGCTCGTGCTTCCGATCAACTACTTCATCCAAAAACCGTTTCAAAATTGGACGAGGGTCAACTCCGAACTGCTGGGAACCGTATTCCTGTACTTCGATTACTCCGTTCCGCTCGACCAGCTTCGACAGCGCTTTCAACAACTGGTTCAGGAGAGTGCACTCTGGGACGGCCATGTCTCGGTGATCCAAGTGACCGACTGCCGCGAACGGACCATTGAAGTGAGGGCCTTGATGAGCGCCCGAAACTCAAGCGACGCGTTCGATCTCCGGTGCCTCGTCCGAGAGAAACTAATCGAGTTCGTCCAAGTGCACTTCCCGGAAAGCCTACCGAAAACTCGGATCGAAGGAGCGTCTTTTCAGCCAACACCGTAAAAAAAGACTGCCATCATTCGATCAAAATTCTCATCTTTCAACTCAATTTTTTTGAAGGAATTATCAGACATGAAGATCAAATTCACATGGATGCTTTGCGCGATGGCGATGGCCACATCGGCGCTGGCACAAGACACCAAAGTCTTAGAAGGGCGATGGGACCTCGTGGTATCGAAAGATGGCAAGAATCTCCCCTCGTGGTTGGAGGTACGCCATTCCGGAAATCATACGTTGGTTGGCCGTTTCGTCTATGCCTTCGGTAGTGCACGTCCAATCTCGGAAGTCAAGTTTAAAGATGGAAAGTTTTCGTTCGCTATCCCGCCCCAGTGGGAACCTGGCGACCAATACATGCAATTTGAAGGAACGGTGACAGCCGCCGGCCTGTCGGGCACCATGGTGTACACCGACGGCAAGAGTTACTCTTTCTCCGGCACAAGGGCGCCTTTGTTGACACGCAGTGGCGCACCAAAGTGGGACAAAACCGTTGCCTTGTTCAACGGCAAAGACCTAACCGGATGGCATACGGATGGCACCAACCAATGGATTGTTGAGAATGGAATCCTGAAAAGCCCTAAGAGCGGAGCCAACTTAGTGTCCGACGAGAAGTTTGGCGACTTCAAACTTCACCTCGAGCTACGATGCCCCAAAGGCAGCAACAGTGGTGTCTACTTGCGTGGACGGTATGAAGTTCAAATTGTCGACAGCAAAGGTTCCGAGCCTGAAGACGGGCTTTTCGCGGGTATCTATGGCTTCTTGACGCCGAACGAAATGGCGGCGAAAGACGCGGGTGAATGGCAAACGTTCGACATCACCCTCGTGGGTCGCACCGTTACCGTTGTCGCCAACGGAATGTCGGTGATCACGGCGCAGTTGATTCCAGGCATTACGGGCGGAGCACTCGACAGCAACGAAGGCGAACCGGGTCCCATCATGTTCCAAGGCGACCATGGGCCGATCGAATTCCGGAACATTACCATTACCAAAGCGAAATAACATGGTGCCGTCCCTCACCACCGGGACGGCACTTTTCTCTTGCCCCTCTCCTATGAAAGTTATCCTGCTGTCGGCCCTCGCCCTTGCCTTGGCAAGTTGTCAACCGCGATCCACGGAATCTGAAACGCGTTCGGTAGGCGACCTCCTGCTGGTAGACATGGAAGGCCAGCCTCTCGACATTGACAACTTCCGGGGAAAAAAAGCGGTGTTCGTAAACTTTTGGGCTACCTGGTGCGGTCCCTGCGTCCGCGAGATGCCCTCCATCGCTCGTGCCCAAGAACAGGTGGGCAACGAAGTTGAATTCCTCTTCGTGACCGACGAGCCTGCCGATCGCATCCAACAGTTTGCTGACAAACACCAATTGACGCTACGATTCATACACGCCGAGAACCTAGACATCCTGACCCTCGATGCGCTGCCCACCACCTATCTCTTAAAAAAGAATGGAGATGTCGCATCCATCGAAATCGGATTCCGGGAGTGGGATACGCAGGAAAACATCGACCTCATCCGCCAACTCGCCAAGTAGGTTGAGCGTAAAATTTCTACCGTCGTCGTAACTTAGCCCGATCGCAGACGTCTTGTTGCGAACGACTTTTCCAAAAAACATGCGGATCCTCGTAGCGTCACTTGTCCTAATTTCCTGCATTGCCTTAGGCACCGTGATCTACCGATCGGAAACACGCAAGCGTGACATGAAGGAAGACTTGGTCGAGCTCCTAAAAGTTAAATACGGGATTTTCAACGTAGACGAGTGGAAGAAGATCTTAACCGACCTTATTCGAAAGAAAGTCGATGAGCTCGAAGTGACCGGCGGAAATCGCGAGGAAATGCGACAAGATGTGAGTCGGTTCCTCAACCGTGCCGTCAACGACTTTGAAGCTGCTTTTCATCGGGAAAAGTCGCAAACCCTGAAGGGGTCGCTTGAAAGCATGCTGGCCAAACAACTCGACGTTTTTTCGCAGGTCCGCAACTATATTCCGACCCTCACGGAGCAAGTCCTTGATTTTTTGAACGATCCTTCAAACCGGGATAAAGTGAAGGCTTTCATCCTCCAAAAACTTGACGAATACACGACGAAGACCTTTGCTGAAACCGACTATACAGTCCACAACCAGATACTTGCGAAGTACGGTTTTACATCTCGCACCGACGCGGTGCCCTTCCTCACCGAGCAGATCGAAGGTCACAACCAAAACCCTTTGAAATATTCCCTGTTGGCGATCATCGTGGGTTACTTGATTTGGGTGCTCCTCTCGTCTATCCCCACCAAGATTGAGTTTGTGCTGTTAATCGCGGTTTGTTTTACCCTGCTTCTGTTGGGTGTCTTACTCCCGATGATCGAAATTGATGCCCGCATTTCATCTATTTCCTTTCAACTATTGGGCGAACGAATCTCGTTTACCGACCAGGTACTCTATTACAAAAGCAAAAGCATACTGGAAGTGGTGCGGCTCATGCTGACGCAAGGGCGGACGGATGTGTTCCTAGTTGGGATACTGGTCCTTGTTTTCAGCGTTCTCTTTCCGGTGTCGAAGCTCGTTTGCTCCGTGGTTTACCGATATGTACCAAACTGGCAAACGAAAAAATGGTTGAACTTTATCGTCTTTAAAACCGGTAAATGGTCGATGGCCGATGTCATGGTTGTGGCCATTTTCATGGCATACATCGGTTTCGGAGGAATCATTAGTGAACAACTCAGGCAGCTTCGCGGTATTGCCGCCAACATCGATATTTTGACGACCAATCAATCAAGTCTTCAATTTGGTTTCTTTCTTTTTACATCGTTCACAATCCTCAGCCTGATCGCTACCAGTAAAATTCCGACGAAGTCGTCGAATCCTCAATAGGGATCCGCCCGGCACGTCAATTTCAACCCACCGGGTCTGGCCGTTCATAAATACCCCTTCTTAGATGATGATTCACGTAGGTGAATGCCTTTATCTTTAAGCGTCCAAGAAACCTAGGCCTTTGAAGAAACTTTTACCAATCATACTTTTCTTCATCGTCGTACCGGTCGAAGCCCAGATGCTCTCCAGTTTAGATTGGAAGGGAAAGGAACGGGGCAAGACTTTAAACCACGTCATCGATTCGATCGAGCAAACGACGCCGATTCGATTTTTCTTCCTTCCCGAATGGACCGAGGGCATTCGCTTCGGACTAGATGGGTCGGGGCAACCGTTCGCTCGGGCATTGCAAGAACTGCTGGCGGAACACGAAATGAGTTTTGTTGAAATGTATCCCGGGCGGGTCGTGATCTTAAAAGACCCGACGCGTGACATGCAACGGCAAACGGCGATGGAATACGCGCAACGGGAGAAAAAGAGGATCAATCGTATGGAATTCGGATCGCGCGACGGCGTGCGGAAGAAAAGCGTGGTCTTAACGGGACGCGTCACGGAAACGAAGATGGGAGATCCCTTGGTCGGCGCTACTATTCAATTAAGTGACTCCACTTCTACTACCACTAACAATGACGGACGTTTTCGCCTGTCGATTGCTCCCGGCGACTACATCATGACGGTGCGGTACGTCAACTACGACGACATGGTGATTGACATTGCCGCCTACTCCGATGGTGTCGTTAACGCCAAACTGGAGGAAGTGCCTACGGTATTGGATGAGATCATTGTGCAAGACCGGGCTGCGCGCGAGATCACCCAAAGTAGGCTTGGTCAAGTGCAAATCAACTTGGTCGATATGAAGCGTGGGCCCATGCTGTTGGGTGAGGCCGACGTGGTGCGACAAGTTCAGACGCTGCCCGGCGTCACTACTGTCGGCGAGGCCGCAGCGGGTTTCAATGTGCGGGGCGGCAGTGTCGATCAAAACTTAATCCTCTACGACGGAATGCCCGTATTCAACGCGTCGCATGCCTTTGGCTTCCTGTCGGCATTCAACTCCTATTCTATTCAGGACGTTTCATTTTACCGCGGCGGTATTCCAGCAGAATACGGGGGTAGGGCCTCCTCTGTTCTCGACATTCGTTCGAAGGAGGGCAGCTATGAAACTTGGGGCGGAAATGTCGGCATCGGCATTATCGCCAGCCACGCGATGGTCCACGGACCGCTGAGGCGCGACAAGAGCTCCTTGTCCGCATCCATACGTTCCACCTATTCCGATTGGTTGATTCATTCGGTAAAGTCGACCTACGCGGACTTGAGCCGCAGTAAGGTTCAATTTTTCGATGGCACGATTAAATACACGGAAAACTTCTCACCTAAGACGAAGCTCGCTGTTACGGCATACGGCAGCAGTGACGCCTTCCGGCTTCAGGGCGATTCTTCTTACCAGTGGAGCAATCGAATGGTAACCGCACGGCTCGACCACCGAATTTCGGAATCGATCAGCCTCGACTTCACCGCTGGTTTGAGTCACTATTCCTACCACGTGGTAAATGACAATCTCAACTCGGCGTTTGACCTCTCGTATAGAATCAATACGCCCGTAGCAAAAGCCAACCTTCATTTTCAAATAGGTCGTCATCGGGCCATGACCGGGGTGCAAATGCAGTATTACGACTTCGACCCGGGATGGCTGAAGCCCGGTGGCAATTCGACGCTCTCGGAAAAACACATGGATCGACAGAAGTCTTTTGAAAACGCGTGGTACATAAACGACATCTACTCCGTCAACGACAAGCTTAGCATCGAGGGTGGACTCCGCATCCCTGTGTTCACGTCGATCGGCATCACGGGTCGTGTGTCCACCAACTACGCGGGTTGGGAACCACGCGGTTCGATTCGCTACTTGCTCACGCCTACTTCCTCGATCAAAGGAGGGTTTACACGGATGTACCAATTCTTACATCTCATCAGCAACACGGCAGCCATTACACCAGTCGACATCTGGCAACCGAGCAACCAAAGCTTCAAGCCTCAGCGCGCCGATCAAGTGTCGCTCGGATATTTCAAAAACTTCAAGCAAGGAAAGATCGAAACTTCCGTTGAGGGATTCTATAAATACACCGCCAACATACTTGACTTTCGAAACGGCGCCAAGTTGATTTTGAATGATAACCTGCAACGAGATCTGCTTCGCGGAAACGCGACTGCCTATGGGGTTGAGACGGCCTTGAACCTAGTGAATAGTCGATTAACTGGATCCGTAAATTATACATACGCACGGTCGTTGCGACAGGTAGTCGGTCCCACTGATCAGGAGTCGATCAATCATGGGAAAGTCTATCCAGCCAATTTCGACCAACCCAATATTGTAAACGTCACGTGGCGCTACGCCATCTCGCGGAGGTACTATTTCACGGGGAATTTCACTTACCATACTGGCCGTCCCATCTCCATCCCCTTGTCGGGATACTACTTTGAGGGAACGGCGGTTTCAAACTTCTCGGAACGAAACCAATACCGAATTCGCGATTATCATCGACTTGATATTGGATTCGTGATGGAGGGAAATCATAAACGGAAGAAGTTGGGTGACGGCACATGGGTTCTTGCATTCTACAACATTTATGCCCGCCGCAATCCGTACTCGGTGTTCTTCAAGCCCTCAGCCACCGGCACACTGCGACCGTATCAGTTGTCAATCATCGGTACGGTTTTACCCTCACTTTCATACAATTTCACCTTCTAGCCATGGCACAAAAAAATCCTATCATGCTGGAATTGAAACGAAGGATTCGATGGGCATTTGTGTTTCTCTCCCTTACCGCGTGCATCGATCGAATCACGTTCGACTTACCAAGGACCGATCGTCAATTGGTGGTAGAAGGCATGATTACAGACCAGCCAGGACCCTACACTGTCAAAGTATCAAGGACTTTTAATACCCGTGAGCCCGCGTTTAGCAATACTTCCGCTGGGAAGTGCAAAGTATTATTGTTCTCCGACGATGTCTTCTTGGAGGAACTCACGGAAGTGGAAAGCGGCGTCTATCAGACTTCGGCAGGAACCCGCGGGATTATAGGTCGTACTTATTACATCACGATCGATACCGAGGAGGGAGAGCACTACATCTCGGAGCCCGAGTTACTCAGACCGGTCGGTGCCGTGACCAATGTTCGTTTCGAATTCGAATCACAAGTTGCCCAAACAACGGATGGTACGGTGAGCGCCGACCATTTCAACATCTACGCCGATGGCGAGAAGGCTTCGGACCCAGAAACCTACTCGCGTTGGCGATTTACGGGGACCTACCACCTCCACACAAATCCAGAACTAGCGTACCAGATTGGCCCCGAGGGAAGAATTATTCCTACACCGTTCGAATGTTCTGGGTTCTCCACCGACGGCGTGAAATTGATCTACGAGCGTCCCTGCGAATGCTGCGATTGCTGGGTTACAGAAACAGATAAGTCGTGGGTCGTCAATGATCCCAGGGATGTAAGCGATGAAGGCTATCGCCGAATTTTCGTCAATCAAGTTGCCATCAACGCAGACTTGTTTTACGAAAAGTATCACGTTCAGGTGGAACAACTTAGCCTCTCGCCGAAAGCGTATGAATTTTATCGTTTACTGGCAGCGCAGACAGAGGGCGTCAAGAGTTTGTTCCAACCCTCCATTGGGGAAATCTCCGGAAACATCGTAGCGGTCGATTCGGACAACCGGGCGTTGGGTTACTTTTCCGCCAGCGCGGTGCAATCAAAAAGCATCTTTATTTTTCCTAGTGATGTTCCCTACGTCATAGGAGCACGGCAATTCCCGCTGCGGATGCCTTGCACCTATACCAAAGGAGCCTCCACCACCAAACCTCCCTTCTGGTGATGCGTTATCTCACAACCCCACTCCTGCTCATCGTTGGATGCACGTTCGCTCTCGCGCAGACGGCCCGAACTCCAATAGGAGAAAAATTTGCCGCGTTCCAGGAAAAAACCTCCTCTGCTAAGGCTTTCCTGATTTTGGCGCAAGAAAAATTCACACCCGGCGACACAGTTTTCTTTACGGGATACTTCCTAACAGACGAGGGAAAATACGTGGCGGGGTATCAGATCCTACATGTCAATCTCTTAGACGATCTCGGGAATACGCTCGTTCGACAATCCGTGTCGATGAAAGATGGTATCGCGTTGAACCAAATGGTGCTTCCCGCGACCCTAACCCAAGGCATATACCGATTGGTCGCGTACAACGATTACATGAAGCCGTTTGGTCACTCTTTCTTCTTTCGAAAAGACATTCGAGTTGTCACTCAAACTCGGATTGAACAGGATGTGGCGCAAGGTCCCCACTCCGTGGCCGTCGAAGGTGGACATCTCATTGACGCGATGGCTAACAAAATCGTCGTCGTTTCGTCTTCGGGACATAGGCCTGTCGTGATCAGCACCCAACGCGGGCAACAAGTTGCTTTCCTCCAAACCAATGAACGGGGCATCGGCCAACTGTTGCTGACGCCTTCGGTAAACGAACAATACATTGCGTCTGTCGACGGCGTTTCCATTCCACTTCCAACCGTTGAAGCTGACGGATGTGTGTTGAGAATGCTACCGCGCGTCGCGGGTTCGTCAAAGTTTTCCGTCGACTTTCCCGAGAACTCACAGTGGCGCGATCAAGACTTGGTCGCCGCGGTCACGACCAACAGTCAACTGACGTTCGCGGCTGAGTTTAAGTCCAAACGGAGAGGTCCCACGCTCATCCAACTTCCCAACCCGGAACTTACCGGCGGCCTATCACAGATTTCAATTGTCACCCCGAACGGAACTGAAATAGCGCATCGGAGTTTTTACCTACCGCCGCGACAAGTTGTTCATTGTGAAATCGAAAGCAGTCGCGCGGAAGACGGTCGAATCAACACCACGATTCATCTGCAGGACGATCAGGGCAACCCCATCGAAGGGCAGTTTACACTTTCGGCTACTCATTTGAATGAAGGAGGGGCAGCCCATCAAACGTTTCCCAGTGACTTGAACGTTACAACCGAATTGGACTACCTATACCGGAGTCACTCGAACGATGCGGCGTGGCTATCCGATTTGGACCAATTTCTTGTCGCACAAGAAAGCCGGATGAAATGGTCGTGGATCTTGTCAGACACGGCTCCAACCATTCCGGCGCCACCGAAGTTTATTTCGGCTAAGGGAAGGGTTACGTTCGCGTCGAATCATCAGCCGGTACCCGACTCGACGGAAGTGGTCGGTTATGTCAAGAATAACCGACACGCGTTTAGCTGCCGGACCGGTCGCGACGGATTGTTCGACATCGCTTTCATCACGTTGGAGGAACGCGATGAGTTGTTTTTCTACGCCGAACGCGACGGTGAACTCGCGGAACCAGTCAACATCGAGTGGCTCTACGACTCAATTCTATTGCGCGCGCCCAAGTGGAAAGCGACCACGATTCCCGATCCCTTGGCCGACTTTACCAAAAAGAAAAGGGCAATCGACCTCTCCTACAATTTCTTTGCCTCGAGTAATAAGAAAGTGGATGCGACGGAACGACGGCAATTCGATGGCATCCTCGAAGGCGACCTCAGAAATACCGGTACGACCGTCATGATTCAGGATTATCGAATATTCCCAGATATGGTGGAACTGCTCAGGGAAATCATACCACGCTTGTATCACCGACGGTATGGAAAACGGGACATCGTCCGAGTTTCTTTCAACGACGGCTACCTACAACCAACGTCGTCGCCGCTCTATGTAATCGATGGGGTGATGACGAAGCGCACAGACTTTTTCCTATCGCTGTCTCCCACCGATCTCATTTCGATTAAAGTAGTCTTCGACCCGAAGGAGTTGTCAAGGTTCGGTGTGTTGGGAAAGAACGGTATCGTCATTGTCAAGACAAAGAAAGGGAACGCGGGCGCGTCACTGGCGGGGGAGTCAGTCATCGAACTCAACGGATTTTCATCACCGGTACCATTTCCCCAGAACTCCTCGCCTGCGACTGGCTTTCGTCGCAAACCTAACTTTCGTACCACCATGTTTTGGACCGGGAATGCACGAACCAATGCACGTGGAGTGGCGACCCTATCTTTTTATCCAACGGACGACCTGTCAACGATTCAGATTCGCGTACGAGGGGTAATAGGTGGCCAATACTTCGAAGCATTGACCACCGTACAGTAATGCTGCTCCTACTTCGCCTGTAATCGCTTTTCTGCATTTGCACGGAGCGATTTCTCAAAGTCCGTCAGTTCCTTTTTTTCCTTCAAGATGTTAATCACTTTTTGCGCGTACTCCTTCACTTTCACCTTGTCACCTTGCGCCTCGTAAGCCTCGGTTAGGCTATCAATCCAATTCACGTCTGTCGGGTGCATGTACACGTTCATTCCAAAAATGGCGACGGCGTCGTCCACTTTCTTTTCACTCATCAAAGCGTAACCAATTCGATTCAGCCCGAAGCCATTCCAAATATTCGAGATGGAATCGTTGCGGAGGTTTGGCTGCACCTTGGCGACAGCCTTCTGACCCCCCACTTGGCGTGTGAGCAAATCGAATTCATCGAGACTCGGCGCTCGGGCAATCGGAAGCTTTGTCTCGACATCCCACAACTTGGCCGGGACATGTTCCAATGTCGGTTTCGCCGACAAGAACGAAGCCGACGCCGCATCGCCCCTTAGGTGGGCATTAAAAAAATGAAGGAGGTACTCGTTCGCGATCACAAAAGACTTTCGGATGTTATCTTGTTCAATACCTCGATTTTTGAGGACGGCACAAGACAGGTATCCTTCGGTGGCCACGTTCCAGTGATGCCAGTTCGCTTGATTGAGCTTGACATGGTATCTTTTTGAAAACTTCATTTTCTCCAATTCTGAAAAATGCGTGTCGCGCTTGGCCAACTCTTGGTTATAGATGTGCATGAAAGGAATGGTGAACCGTCGCGAGTAGTAGTCCGAATCACGAACGTCGATTGCGAAGATGGCGCTTTCTAAGTCGGCGAAAGCATTGACCCTCGGATCGTTCATGGCGAACAGCACGGGTATAAATCCAGATCCGCTAAAGCCCCAAGCCCCGACATTGTCGGCATCAACATTTAGGTGGCGACCCGCCCACGCGGTAGCCATTTTTAAGTCAGGAACTTGCTCCAAGGCTGCGTCGCGGAATTGACTAAGCGCTTCGTCCCACACCATCAATACCGTGAACCCGTTGGACGCCAGCATCTCGCACGTCGTAGTTGTCGAGAAAGGCCGAAGGGATCCGATGAGTAACACGCCCGGTTCCGATAGCGGTTCTACGTCGGGGCGGGCCAACAACCTTTGGCTTGTCAAATTCTTCCACGACTCGTCCGAGACTTTCCCAAAAAAGTTCTCAATGTTGGCACGGCGCGCCTGCTCTTCGGCTTGTGCAGCAGCCGGCGTGACAACCTCGGAGGTCGATTTCTGGAGATTGTGCAAAATGTAGTCACGCACTTGGAGCCTAGGCTTAGTCGACCCCTTCTTAGCGGGGTACCAAATGTGCATGACAATAGGCCGCAACCGGCTTCCTTCGACGCGAACGCCCACCGGGTTGAGCACAGGGGACGTAACTCGCGACGAGTCGTAAATCGTGACGATTTTAAATCCCACATCGTGCGGCCCGATGGGTAAATCTGAATAGAGATCCTGACCGTATGCCCAACCGGCACTCAGGAACAAAAGGGTGAGAAGTTGTTTCATGGGGCTAAGTACGCGACCGGAACAAAGTCGATCTCTTGATCCGGTCGGGCTGTTACAGAAATCGCCGTGTGGGATCGTACTAGTTGGGGGATTCGAGGGCGATTCCGTTCGAGCTCACTCTACCTCACCCAATTTCCTTGCTTTGGCCAGGTCTTTGTCAGCGGCCGATGTCTTGCCCCTCCTCCTCAAAATCTTCGAGCGTTCCAAAAACGCCTTTCCATTTGTTTGGTCTAGCTCGATGGCATTATTCAACGCCTCTAACGCACCCTCCTCTTGCTTCAAATTCACCAACGAAGTTCCTATGGTGAAATAGAAGAATGAACTGACCTCCGGCAAATACGAACGGGAACCGTTGATGTCTTCGGACGGCAGATCCATCTTACCCGCTTCGAGCGCGTCCTTCGCTTCGTTCAGCGCCCCGTTCCAATTCTTCGAAGTCAAGTATAGGTTTATCAAGTGCATCCTTGTTTTCGAACCTTTGGGATTAGCTGTTATGAACCGCCGCATCCAAACTATCGCTTGCGTTGTATCGCCTTTTGCCACCAGCATATTGAGTTCTGCTTTCACTTTGTCGAACGAGGGGAGCTGCCGTTGTTCGCCAGCACGCAGCAGATCGAGATTTGCCTCTAGGTTTTTGTCAAGCGACTTATAAGACAATCCCCTCGCGATAAGCGTCTCAATTTCGAGGCTATCCACCAGTAGGTATTTATTGAAATCCTCAATCGCCTGCACGTACTGTTGCCGATGATATCGACTTAATCCGCGAAAGCGATAAGCCACAACATCCTCCGGATTGATTCGGAGCATATCCGTAAAGTCACTCTCCGCACCGGTGTAATCCTTCAACTCCATTCGGTAAATACCTCGCTTCTTATGGGCGTCAGGGATGTCGTTGTCGAGATACAGGGCCCGTTCATACAGCTGAAATGCCTTGTTATGGTTCCCGGAATGTTCGGCGGCAATTGCTTCAAGTAGGGTGCAAAGAGGAGACGTTGGGAAATCGGGTATCGAACGGATTACACGGAGAGCCGGATCATAAGAAGCTATGAGCATCAGGCAAAATGCTTGTCTAACTTTCGACGCTTGCTCGTCGGGAAGGCTATAAATATGTGACATCACGTAGAAACCAGCATACTCGATATCCAAACGGCGGTCATCTTGAGATTGCTGTCCAGAATAAAGCCGTTGTTGGTTGCTGGTCGCCTCTAGCACTCGACGCAAGTCTCCAAAGGCACCATCGAAATCCTCTGTTTCAATTCGAGCGAGTCCCCTCAATAGTCTCATGAGTGGATTACCTGGGTTCAAACGGACCAGCACATCAAAATCATGAAGGCTCGCCTTTGAATTGGTTTTGCTTGTTATTAGACCATGAAAAATAAGCGCCTGCTGGTGAACAGAGTCTTTCAGCAGTACATCATCCAATATCTTGACCGCGGCATCTACCCGATTCTTTGCAAATGCTTCGATCTGTGCAATTTTCACTTCGCCATCCAAGAAATTGGGATCTATCTTGCGCGCTTCTTTATAAGCACGCTCCGCCCGAGGTAAGTCACGAAGGGCGACATAAATGTTACCCATCATGTAGTGTGGAAGCGGGCTTCCTTTTCGCTGCATCGCAGCATCGCCATACGCCCGAAGTGCTTCCTCTGCTCTTTTCATTAGCTCGTAACACTTACCGAGCTCCATATCGACATAAAAGTTAGACCCATTCAGCTTTGATGCCGTTTGGAACATTCGAACCGCCGCCCGTGGCTCGCGGGCTTGCTTATACGCGACCCCTAGAAAGTAGTAAACAATCCACTCTTTAGGCACTAGAACAATCGCCCGCCCGAGTTCCGTAATCGCCAGGTTCGGTTTACCTTCATCCAATAGATTGATGCCCTCATTAAGTGCAGCTTGCGCTCTTCCCTCCATCCTCCATTTGAAGTCGGGCTTCTCAAATCCCATGAGATCTAACACGCGCGAAGACTCTTGAGCAAGGTTGGCAAACTGCGACTGGCCAGCAGACCAACCGGAATAGAAAACCAGCGATACGAAAAGGAAGTACCTCACAGTGAAAGATACAAACCGTCGCGCAGTACAGTACACCTTATGAAAAAAAATGGGGGTATGCAAAAAGCACGCTACCGCCGACAAAGCGCTTTGTACAGGCAATATTTGCAACTGTTTTCGTTCGTCGTCTGCGTGAAGGGAATAGTAGGATCGTACAATTCCTCTACCAGCGTCTGCAAACGGGCGCCGAACTCGGGGAGCAAAGCCCGCACATCATCCAGCGGCTCTTTACTCCGCGCCAGCCTAAAGCCAAACTTGAAATCTGTGCCGAATAAGTTGTTTCGGTTCATCAGCCCCGGTTGGATCCTCTCCTGCGGATCTCCATACCCAAGTTGATACACGTAAGAATACAGGAGCGTTTGAAAAGCCGCCTTGTTGTGCTTACCCGATCCATCGAACAAAGACTCTACACTTTCAAAGCCCAGGTCGTCGCGACCCGTCTTATAGTCAATGACGCGTACCCTTCCCTCCTTCACATCTGCTCGATCGATCTTACCCCCTATCCTTACTCGCTTACCCGAGGTCAACGTGATTACCTGGTTGAACGATTCCTCGAGCATCTTTACCTCGAATGGCGCATATTCAGAATCGCGCTCCAACACCTTCCTGACAAAAGTTCGTACAACCTCTTTCACCACGACTCTCTTTCCTTCATAAGTGATCTCAGCATGATCTTCGAGTCGATACAACTTTCGAAACGCGCGGTCTACCCACGCATCGATCTGGGCATTCGACACCTCGAGATCTTCCTGTAAGACCACGCCATTGCGCTTTGGCCGAAGCTCTTGATAAGCCCAGAACATCACATCATGGAGGATGTTTCCAAAGATTCGGGCGTCGACGTCTTCTTCCACTTCATCGGCCTCCCGCAAGTTCGCGATATGCTTCAGGTAAAAGCGAAGAGTACACTCCACGTAGTCATTCAAGCTCGAGGGCGTGAGATGGTACGGCCGCTCATCGCCTTCTCGGATGTACTTGTCGAGTTGCGTTTGAATCTCCTCGCTTTTGAACACGGATATCCCTTTCACGGCGTGCACATGAATGGGGTTATGCAACACTCGTTGTTCGATCGGCAGCTGCGACTCCAACAACACTTGCTGAAGATAGCGACTGGCCTCACCATTCCCGACGACGTCAGGTTCCGTGCTGTAGTAAAATGAGATATGAGAAGCCCGCTGGAGGACCCGATAAAATAGATAGGCGTATATGGAATCCAACTGCTCGAATGTCGGGAGGCCGTACGCCCTGCGAATCGAGTGTGGAACGTACGACCCTTGCTTGGGTGCCGCCGGTAGTTGTCCCTCGTTCAGCGAAAGGATGATGACGTGGTCGAAATCTAGGTTCCGGGTTTCGAGTACGCCCATGATCTGTAGACCACGCAAAGGTTCACCCGTAAATGGGATCTTCTGCGTCATCGTCACCTGCCGAAATAGTTTCTGGAACCCACGCCAATCGGGAGGCGATTCGGATTGCCCGAAGATGGCATGTAGTCTCGACAAATGTTGATGGAAATGGTAAGCGTATTCCCGATCAAAACTCTTGCGGTCTCCGACACGCGCGCCGAGCTGTTCCACGAGTTCAAGTAGATATGCAGTTGCATCCTTGGATTCGACCGGCTTGAAGATGAGGCCGAACAAGGTGTCTTCACCCGTTAAATCCTCGAAGGGCACTTGAACACGGTTGTTTCGGACGATGTGGAGCGCTTTCGCTTGAGCTTCTTGCTCGGCCAATGTGAGCACGTAGGCATGCCCAAGGATACCTGTCACCTCCCGGTGATTAAAGGAATCCTTGCGCTTTCGAATCTGCATTTCGATCGCTTGATCAAGCAGCGCGAACATGGGCGTATCGCGAAGGGGGAATCCCATCGTCACGTTGATATCAAGAAGCTCGCCGGGGAGGGAGTGCATCACCGGGAGCAGCATACCCTCATCGGGTAAAACGACCACCGTTTTGCTCAGTTCCATGGGTAGGTCCTCTTTCGGCAAACGGGCCAAGATCTCGCCCACTTCCACACCCGCCAACTTAGCCTGACCAATCCGCTGCGGCACCGCCGTGACTGTAATCTTCTTAGGTGATTCGAGAAAATTCGACGGCATCGACTGTGCGAAGGTCGACGCAAAACGTTCGTTTCTTCGATACTCGCGCATAAACTGCCCAGCTTCTTGCACCGGGTTGTCCACATAATACGTGTCGGCATCCCACACGACCTTCGCACCGTGGGCAGCCATGGCGCCCAGCACCGACTCTTCCGCCCGCGTCAAGGCATTGAAACCAGCGAAGACATACGTCGATGGGTCGATCGAAGCCGGTATCTTCTTCAAAAACTTCTCCGCTACCTCGCGGTGAATCATGCCTTCGTAACCTAAAGACTCCTTTCTCAGCGACTTCCCAAATTCATTGTAAACCTTTGGAAGCTTTCGCCACATAAAAAGGAATTGCTCTTTTGTATTGGTGGGTCTGTCGCTGAAGTGAGACCAAAACTCTTGCAAAAACTTACGTTGCTCCTCTGTCAGATAGTCGAAAGTCTCGTCTAGTTCCTTGATCTTACTCAAGTCCTTAAACAACTGCGGCGCGTTCACTAAGTACTTGTCGATCTCGTCGAAGTCGCGCAGCAACATCTCGCCCCAGAAATAGAACTTATCAAAGGACTCTTGATTCTTGAGCACGTCACCGTACACTTGATGAAGTCGGTAAACCAACGTTAAATGATCTGGCTCGCGCAGGTTGGAGTGAAGTTTGAAAAATTGCTCAATGCTCTGCAGACGGGGAGCCCACTTTGGTTTGTCCAACGCACGTCCCAAGTAGTTTTCGAAATACAACGCAGCCCGTCGGTTGGGGAACACGAACGTCAGGTCGTCCAAACGATCGTGGTCGCGTACAGTTTGTTCGGCTAGCTCTTTCAAGAATGGCGTCATACTCAAAATAAGCTTAAGTTGGATTTGCTCATGACCTCCTCGACCGAAAGGTCAGCTAGATAAACCAAGTACGCCTGCACATTCGGGTAACCCATCGTCGCAAGCACCGACGCATACACCTCGACTTGTTCTTTATCTGAGGGCTTTCGCTTACCAGTCTTGTAGTCGACAATAACGGTTCTGGTCTTGCCCAACATGATCCGATCGATCCGCTTCTGGTGACCACCCGGCAGCAATACCAACGCTTCCGTTTTTACTTTCCATTCTTTGCCAAACCAAGTCGCCATCCTCGGGTGATCCAACACCGCATTCACGTCCCGTCGAACAGCCTCCATTTCGTCTGACGGAAGTGCGTGCTCTAAAAAGAATTCCTCGATCCGGTCATCGGCATCATGTCGATACTCGATTCGCGAAAGCACGGTATGTATCAATATCCCGCGATTAATCTTGCTCCTCCGGTCGGAAACTTGGTCATCAAAAAACTCTGCTCCCTCCCGTTTAATGACCAACTTCTCGCGCCAGTCTGCCGAATGATAACGATCCAATTGACGCTCGGTCCAATCCACGTCCCTTGCTCCCTCCGGCATAGCCGAAATCTGCCCGAGTTCAAATTTCTTTCCATCGAACGACAAACCATACTTCTCCGTCAAAACTTGGTGTACCAACTGACCGACGTGGGTTATTCGACCGGATCTAGTTTCGGGTGCAGAAACGATGAGCCCCCACTCGGCGCGCGTAAACGCCACGTATAGTAAGTTGAGGTTATCGAGGTATGCCTTCGTGTATTCTTGACGATACTCCTCAGCGAACTGTGTCCCTTTCAACTCGGACGTATACTTCACGGCGACTGCGCCAAGTTGGCTAAAAGGTTCTTCACGGGGAACGATCCACATCAGCGGGCCCCCGTCGTGATTGAGTCCCCAATTGCAAAATGGCACGATCACATACTTGTATTGCAGCCCTTTCGAACTATGGATGGTAACGATACTCGCGGCGTCGATACTCGCCGATACCTTGATCGACTTTTTCGCCTTATACAATTCCCACCATTCCAAGAACGACACGATGTCGGTACGTTCGCGGGCCGAAAACTCCAGAATCTGATCTTGAAAGGCCTGCAGGTAGGCCAACTCCTCCGGCCGGTCGCCCAGCCGAAAGATTCGAATCAACTCCTCGGTCAATTCAAACAACGAGAGTTTCTTGAAATGCTTTGTACGGGATAGAAATTCCTCCGGTAGGAGCCCCGCAGTCTCACCTTTTCCTGCCTTGGTAAACAAATCTTCGGGGTCGCCCGTCGACAGTTCGTATGCCAACTGGGCACGCGCAATTTTATCCTCGGGATTCTTCAAGAACTGAAGTGCCGATATAATCACGTTAACCGAAAGAGACGTATCTAAACGCAGCGATTCGTTGGAGACCACCTCATAGCTATATCCGGGCTTTGCATCCCGTGTATGACGAAAATTCAGCAAGTACGACGCGATGCGTTGCCCCTCTTCATTGGTCCGCACCAGAATGGCGATGTTCTTCAGACGCGCACCCTGATCTTGCAGTCGCTCGAGCCAGGCGGGGATGGAACGCAGGGACTGGTCTTCCCAAAATCCGTCCGCACCAGCACGTTCAAAGAAGTTAATTCGGACAAAACCGCCGTCGGGCCACTTCGATACCTTCTGTGCTGCTTCGGAAAAAACTTCCACCGGAAGCCGATCATTCACTTCGCGACTGACCACCTCGGAGGCACCAAGAAACAGCTGGTTGTTGAAGTTGACGATTTGACCTGCACTGCGGTAGTTGGTGTCTAGCGGCACAACTTCCACCCGGTCCGATCCAAAATCCTGCGAAACATGCCGTTGCAGAATCTCGAGGTCTCCACTCCGCCACCGGTAGATGGATTGCTTCACATCACCGACGATCAAATTGAAATGACCCTGGTCGCCCGCCTCTCGAAGCAGGGGCGCGAAATTCTTCCATTGATACCAAGAGGTATCTTGAAATTCGTCGATCAAGTAATGACGAAACCAAGATCCGACTTTCTCATAGACAAATGGCGTATCACTTTCGTTGATGATGCCGTGTAAAAACTTCGAGGCATCGGCCAACATCATCACATTATTCTCTTCGCGGTAAGTCTTGAGCTTTTGCGTGATGTCGGCAATGAGTCCAAACGCAAAGAAGTTCTTTTGAACCTGGTCCGCCGTGTTGTAGGAAAGCCCGTTCTCTTTGTCGTAGGCGATCATCTCTTGCAGCAGGGGTAGCAAATGTTGGTCAGCAATCTCGCGTAGCCGGGTCCGGTTCAGGCTTTTCGACACAAACCAGTCGGTTGTTGCAAGGGCGCCGGTCTGAATCCGAGCTCCTTCGGCCGCCCGATATTTCCCCAGTGCGAAATCGCGGAAGTAAGCGTACACGGTACCTTGATCCTTATGGCTGAAATCATCGACCCGAATTCCGTGGCGCGCAATCAAGTCCATTGCACGCCGACCTCGCTCGGTCATGAAATTCATGAACCGATCAACCTCGTCGTTGATCAGGGCAAGCATCCGCCGGTTGTCTTCTTGAAGGTTCTTCGACTGAAGGATTCGATCTTCGACTGCCTTAAATTGCTCTTTAAAAATCTCCTTTGCGAAGATCTTCAACGACCACTCCACATTCCAGTTATCTCCGTCGTTGAGACGCTCACGGGCAAACTGCACCACCCAGTCCGTCAGTTCTTTTCGGTCGGGGCCCAAATCGTCCATGAGGGCAGTAATGACCTCATCCAAAACAAAATCGGTATCTACTTCCAGCCGGAAGTTTCCCATCAAGCCGGCTTCACGCGTGAACGAACGGATGACACGTTGGAAAAAGGCGTCAATCGTGCTGATCGAAAACTGCGAATACTTGTGGAGAATCATCGCCAGCAAGTCCTGGCTTTTTTGCTTCAGTTCATTGTCGTCGAGGTGAAGTTCTTCCTGGATTTCCGCTGCCAGATTATTTGGGCGGCCATGAGCGAAGTCGTCCAAGTATTCGATGATCCGAGACTTCATTTCCTGCGTGGCCTTGTTGGCAAATGTCACAGCCAGTACAAAACGAAAGTACTCGGGCTGTCGGGCGAGCGCCAGGAGGATGAATCTTTTCGCCAGCGTCCGGGTCTTTCCGGATCCCGCCGACGACCTGTATATATAGAGCGTCTTCGTCAATGCAGTCAAAAATGCGTTCGCCAAAAATGGCCTTTGCCCAGTCCAAATCCAAGCGGAGAAAGGGCGTTCAAACGATTACATTCAGTCCAAATGGTTATATTGCTTCCTCCCCCCGGACTTGTATGCTTCGAAGGCTGTACTTTTTAGTTCCCAAGATCGTCTACTCCTTCCCGGTCCAGTTATTCTTGAACAACCTCAAACGCAACCAAGTGCTTTTGCTGTGTTGGATCGTTCTTTTTGCCATGATCACCGGCAGTTTTGGGAAATACCTCGGCGTCCCCTACCTCTTTTTGGACCCCGAATACCTGAACCAAGTCAACTTCAGAAGCTTCTTCATCATGGGGATGGTGATTGCGGGATTCTCGACCGCTTTTCACATCACTTGTTACATCAACGATGGCCATCGGTTCTCGTTCGTGGGAACCCTTTCGCGCCCGTTCGCCAAGTTTGTGATCAACAACAGCTTCATTCCTCTCACTTTCCTCGTCACGTATCTTTTCGAGGTCATCTCTTTTCAGCAAAACAGTCAATACATCACCGGTCGGGATCTCACCCTGAATGTAGGCGGGGTGTTGGTCGGCTACGCCGTGATGACCGGCTTCTTCTTCGTCTACTTCCGCCTCACAAACAAGGACATCTTCAAGTATGTGGTATGTCGCATCGATGAAAAAATCAAGTCGAGTGTAAAAGTGACGCGTGCCAGTGCGATGAAGAAACTTGACATCGCGCGAAAGCGACAGGAACGCGTCGACTACTACTTAGACGGTCGACTTCGCCTCCGGAAGGTTGAAGACACCAATTTCTACGACAAGGGAACCATCTTACAGGTATTCGACCAAAACCAATTCAATTTGGTCGTAATCGAAATCTTCATCTTCGTCCTGATTGTCATCTTGGGCATCTTCAAAGATATGCCTACGTTCCAGTTGCCTGCAGCGGCAAGCTTCGTCATCTTCCTTACCGTCTTCGTGATGTTGGCGGGTGCTTTCGAGTACTGGTTTGGAAACTGGTCATCGACGGCGGCGTTGGCGATTTTCCTTTTCGTGAACTACCTCGTCGGCGAAGGCGTCTTTTCGAAACCCTACCGAGCTTTCGGACTTGACTACCGGAGTATTCCGGTCGAATACTCTGTCAACAACTTAAAACGATTTGCCGACACAACGGCCATTGCTGAAGACAAGGCGGCCAGCCTCGCCATGTTGAACAATTGGCGCAAAAAATTCGATCACCCACCGAAGGCGGTATTCGTGTGTGTGAGCGGTGGTGGTAAGCGTGCCGCACTCTGGGCGCTCAATTCACTGCAAACCGCCGACAGCCTCACCCACGGCAAACTCTTCAACCAAAGCGTGTTGGTAACTGGTGCCTCTGGTGGGCTCATCGGCGCGAGTTACTTCCGTGAGCTCAAACTCCGCGATGTGCAAGGTGAACACGTGGCCCCCTACTCTAGAAAACACCGCGAGAAAATTTCTACGGATAACTTGAATCCTCTCATCTTCAGTTTGCTTGCGAACGATCTTTTTGTTGGATTTACCCAATTCGAATATGGCGGAAACTTCTACGAAAAAGACAGGGCGTACACTTTTGAAGAGCAGCTGAATCAGATCACTGAGGGAATGATGGATAAACCCATCACGGCGTATCGCGAACCGGAAGATGCCGGGCTGGTTCCGATGGTGGTCCTAACGCCTACCGTCGTCAACGATGGTCGAAAGATTTACATCGCATCGAGACCCGTGAGCTATTTCAACATCGATGCGCACGATCTCCCCGGCTATGAGGCCGACAAGATCGCGGGAACCGACTTCCACCGCGCCTTCG
Source organism: Cyclobacteriaceae bacterium (assembly GCA_044226825.1). GTDB lineage: Bacteria > Bacteroidota > Bacteroidia > Cytophagales > Cyclobacteriaceae > ELB16-189. The sequence goes on along the minus strand of JBGAGH010000004.1, from coordinate 271,615 downwards.
AAGAACATGGTGCCGATAGCCTCCGTTTCTTAAGCGCTCTGCGCATGAGCGCAACCTTTCCATACATCACCCCCAGCACGACTTTGCCAACCGATCCCCCCATCCAAATTATGGATGCAGGCATTTCGGACAATTTCGGAATGAACGACGCAGTGCGTTTTTTGTACGCATTTAAAGACTGGTTTGCGGCCAACACCAGCGGCGTGATCTTCGTGTCAATCCGCGACTCACCGAAACTAAGCAAAATCGCGCCGCAAACAGGGCAAACGATTGTCGACGACTTGACCCAGCCGATCAGCAGCGTGTACAACAACTTCGAAAACTTTCAGGATATCAACGCCGACCTTCTGCTTGGGCAAGCGCGTCATTGGTTCCCCAATAGCATTACACGAATCGACTTGCAGTATCAAGCCGACAGCTACGTACCTATTCTTCAAAAAATGGATAGCATCCGGCAAAACAGCGCCCGCGCCTCGCTCAGTTGGCGCCTCACGACACGCGAAAAAGAGGGGATCGTCAATGCCATTCGTTCAGACGGAAATCAATCTGAGTTGAAGAAGTTGCAAGGTGCCCTTGAATAGGGGTTGCTTTCAACGACCTCCCAATCCACGAAGCACCGTTCCTGCACGCGCACCCGTGTGTTGCCCTTGATCTACTGTCATCACTCCATTCACCACCACATACTGAAAGCCAATAGTATATTGATGTGGCTTCTCAAACGTGGATTTATCCGTGACGATCGCTGGATCGAACACAACGATGTCGGCAGCCATTCCCGGGCGAAGTAAACCTCTGTCCATGAGTTGAAACTTCTGCGCAGGTAACGACGACATTCGCCGGATTGCCTCTTCCAACCGGATCACCTTGAGGTCTCGCACGTAGCGACCCAGCACGCGGGCGTTCGTGCCGTAACCGCGTGGGTGGGGCATGCCCGAGCCAAACGTGTTGATCCCGGCATCGGAAGCAATCATATTGAAAGGATACTGCATGATGGTTTTCAAATCACCTTCATCCATGCTAAAGAACACCATGGCGGCTCCTCCATTTTCGACCATCTTCAGAATGGTTTCGATCTCTTGATCGGCCGTGGGCTTGTTGCCCCACTTCACGTTCACTTGCGAAATATTGAGACCATTGACGGTGGTGTCGGCTGCGTAGCGTGCCACCAGGCAGTAGCTATAATTCTTGACCAGTTTCTCTTTCAGGTCCGCGTGCATTGCTTTTTTAATTCTAGCCCGAGTGGCTGGGTCCTTCAACCGCCAAAGCAACGAATCGCGACCGCCGGAAAAGGCCCAGCTCGGCAACCGAGTGTTCAGCGACGTACTGCTCGCGATGTACGGGTACTGATCGACAGTCACCTCAATACCCTCGCGCCGGGCTTTCTCCACCTGTTCGACCATGCTCGTAGACCTACCCCAGTTTGGCTTGTATGTAGTCTTGAAATGAGAGATTTCGACGGGTATACCCGCTTGCCTTCCAATATTGATGGCTTCTTCTACCGCGGCGGTCATACCATCGGCCTCATCACGGATATGCGATGCATAAACCCCGTGGTGTCGAGCGGCCGCCTTCGCCAACCCAATCACTTCAGGCGTTTTGGAATAGGTGCCCGGCACATAGATAAGTCCTGTCGAGAACCCGACCGCGCCATCTCGCATCGCCTTTTCCACGAGATCTTCCATACGCTTCTGTTCATCGGATGTTGGATCGCGTTGGCTTTCGCCCATGATGGCCTCACGAACGTCATTGTGACCGATCAAGGTGGCGACGTTAATTGAAATGCGCGCGCTATCCAACTTTCGAAAATAACGACCCACATCGGTGTTGGAACTGCCGCAATTTCCAGTAACAACCGATGTCACACCGTCGTAAATGAAGTTCGGTGCGGTGGGGACATTCCACTCATTTCCTTCTATATGTGTATGGACGTCGATAAAGCCGGGCGCAATCACCAACCCTTTCACGTCAATCTCACGAGAAGCCTGACCCGTCACGTGTCCGACGGCAGCTACTTTCCCGTTCACGAAGGCCACGTCGCCATAAAACCAAGGGTTCCCCGATCCGTCAATAATACGGCCATTCCGAAGAATGACATCGTAGGTTTGAGCCAAACCGGGAATCGAAAGAAACACAAGGAATACAAATAGGGTACGCATAAGGGTGGCCAAAATTTGGGATGGATCGGTTGGAAAAATAACGAAAATCCATCGTCGAATTTCAATCTATATTGCAGCTGGTTATGATTTCATCTCTCGACGATCTTCGAAACAACTTGGAACTCGTTCGCCTGGAAAGACAGGCCGATCTCGAATACTATCGCCAAAAGGTGCTGCTTCGTTCTCTGCACCAGCGCACAGAAGACGGCGTCACTTGGTACCCGGTGCGGCTAAAACGCGACTATATCGGAACGGGCGAAAGACTTACCCTTGAAGTGGAACGGACCAATCACTTGGACCAGTCGCATGCGTTTCAGAGTGGGAAATCCGTGAGTGTTTTTTCCAATGCCTCTGGTAAACCGGAAAAAGAACACGTGAACGGCGTCGTTAACTTCGTCCGAGACAATACAATGATCGTGACCATCCACGGTGAAGAATTTCCAGAGTGGTTGAACGACGGGTCGCTCGGCATCGACGTGATGTTCGACGAAATGACCTACAAGGAAATGGAATTCGCCCTTCGCGAGGTGATGAAAGCCGACCGCGACCGCGTCGCTGAATTACGAGAAATACTGTTGGGAAACGAACCCGCACACATCCGATCTGCCGCCCCAATCGACCCCAGCAACCCACAGTTTTCCATGCTAAACGAAAGTCAGATCGATGCTTGGAGAAAGATCAATGAATGCGCCGATGTCGCTTTCATCCACGGCCCACCCGGTACTGGAAAAACGACCACACTTGTACACGCCATCTCGCTCACTGCCAAGGACGAAGGGCAGGTGTTGGTGTGCGCGCCCAGCAATGCTGCTGTCGATCTCCTCGCCGAACGACTCGGAGAAATGGGCATGAACGTGCTCCGCATCGGCCATCCGGCGAGGGTTACCGAACAGACGCTCAGCAAAACATTGGATGCCAAAATCACTTCGCACGACAACTACCCGGAATTAAAGAACCTTCGCAAAAGAATGGAGCAGACAAAGTCGGCTGCGCTTAAGTTCAAACGAAACTTCGGTTACCACGAAAAACAAGAACGTCGAATGCTGCTGCAAGAAGCGAAAGTGCTCAAGGCAGACGCCGACATGCTTGAATTTTACATTGTCAACGATCTTTTAAACAGAAGCGATGTCATTTGCTGCACGTTGATCGGCGCGTCGCACCCGGTATTGAAGGGACGCAGGTACAAGACGGTCTTCATCGATGAGGCGGCCCAAGCACTCGAAGCTGCCTGCTGGATACCAATCCTTAGATCTCAACGGGTGGTATTCGCCGGAGACCATTGCCAGCTCCCACCGACCATTAAGTCTTTGGATGCAGCAAAAGCCGGTCTCGCTACAACGCTTTTTGAGAAGGGGATCGCGCGCCACCCCAACCAAGCATCATTGTTGCAGGTGCAGTATCGAATGAATGAAAACATCATGGTGTTCCCCTCTTCTTGGTTTTATGAAGGGAAGTTGGTGGCTCATGAGTCAGTAAAGCATGGACTGCTGCGGCCTTACGAAACTCCATTCGACTTTGTCGACACAGCCGGCGCTGGCTACGATGAAGGACAGGATCCTGAGACGCTTAGCCGTTTCAACGAAGAAGAAGCAGCGCTCACCGTAAGGCTCGTCGAAAAAATGGTCACCGAAATCGGCGAGAGCGATTGGATCCAAGAGCGAATCACGCTGGGTGTCATCACCCCGTACCGCGCGCAGGTGGAAAGGCTGCAACACCTCGTCGATGTATCTCCCACGCTCCAACCCATCCTCCCACTCATCTCCATCAACACGGTGGATGCTTTCCAGGGACAAGAACGCGACGTGATCGCCATTAGCCTGGTCCGCAGTAATAGCAAAGGAGAAGTTGGATTCCTCGCCGACATCCGCCGCACAAATGTCGCGATGACACGGGCCCGCAAAAAACTGGTAATGATCGGCGATAGCGCCACCTTGGGGTCACACCCTTTTTATTTGGCCTTGATCGATTTCGTACAAGAAAAAGGGTTTTACAAAAGTTGCTTTGCGCTCGCGTGACCCACGTTCTCGTTTGCCTCGAAAATTTCTACCTTCAACCTCATGAAAAAGACCTCGATCTTCGCACTAGCGGCCGTTCTATTGGGGGCGTGCTCCACTTCAACATCACCCGAGTTTTCAAAGGAAACCTTTGAAGGTCACATCGCGAAACTCGCGTCCGACGAGTTTCAAGGTCGATTGCCTTTTTCAGAGGGGGAAAAGAAAACGCTCGCCTACATCGAACAACAGTATCAATCTATCGGACTAACACCCGCCAACGGCGACTCCTTCCGACAAGAGGTGCCAATGGTCGAGATCACCGCTACCGTCGACCCGGAGATGATCATCCGCAAAGGGAAGTCCGAAACACTCATCAAGGGGAGAGACGGTTTTGTGCTTTGGACCGAGCGCCCCGATAGCGTGATCGAATTGACAAATGAGGAGATCGTCTTCGCAGGTTTTGGTGCGGTGGCACCCGAATATAACTGGAACGACTACGAAGGACTCGACGTGAAAGGAAAGGTGGTGCTGGTACTCGTGAACGACCCTGGTTTTGGCGGCTCCGACACCACGTTCTTCAAAGGGAGCACCATGACCTACTACGGGCGTTGGACATATAAGTTTGAGGAGGCGGCACGCCAAGGAGCCAAAGCGTGCTTTGTCATCCACAACTCGGTGCCGGCAGGGTATGGCTTTAATGTCCCACAAAACAATTGGAACAGTCCGCATCTCTACCTCGACAACAAGGACGCCGGCTACAAGTGCGCGGGCATTGGATGGATTCCGATGTCAACCGCCGACCAACTCTTTACCCTAGCGGGTCTCAATTTTGGTGAAGTTCAAACTGCGGCACGTAAGCCCGGTTTCAAAGGGATGTCGCTCGGGCTCACTGCCTCCGTCGGCATGACCGTTCGCACCAAGTATGACAAGAGCTACAACCTCATCGGTAAGATTGAAGGGAAAACACACCCAGACGAATACATCCTGTACACCGCCCATTGGGATCACATCGGCATCGGTAATCCTGACGACACAGGTGACGACATTAATAACGGTGCCGAAGACAATGCCAGTGGTACCGCCGGACTCCTAGAACTCGCCCGGGTGTTTAAGCAAGGACCTCAACCAGATCGGACGATCCTCTTCTTAGCAGTGACCGCCGAAGAACAAGGATTGCAAGGCTCCGGATACTACGCACAAAATCCAATTTACCCACCCAACCAAACCGTCGCGAACATCAACATCGATGGACTGGGATCTTATGGTTTAATGAAGGACATCGTGGTCATCGGAAACGGACAATCACAACTTGAAGACTATCTTTCGGAAGAGGCGAAAAAAATTGGGCGCTACGTGGCCCGCGAGCCGAACCCAGTTGCCGGATATTACTTCCGTTCAGATCATTTCAATTTCGCCAAGGTGGGGATCCCAGCGCTGTTCACCGCTACAGGGATCGATCATGCCGAAAAGGGTCGCGAGTATGGCAAACAACTTCAAGACGAATTCTTAGTGAAGCATTACCACCAACCGTCCGATGAGTATGATGCGGTAACATGGAATTCGGCAGGAGGCCTGTCTGATCTCGGCCTGTTGTTTCAAGTAGGAAGAAGGTTGGCGTTTGGCACGGAATGGCCCACCTGGAAAGATGGATCCGAATTCAAGCAGCTTCGTAAGAGGTAATGCTAGACGAAGCGATCCTCGAATTCCTGCAACAACTCAAAATTGATGCACGTCTACCGAAAGGAATTGACGTGCTCGATCCTTACACCCACCCCGCTACATTCGAGCTCTGTCGCCAGTTTTACCAAAAGTATTACCGCGACAAAAATACGCGCGTGCTCTTACTGGGGATTAACCCAGGCCGCTTTGGTTCTGGAACCACCGGTATCTCCTTTACGGACCCGATTAAGCTGGAAACCATTTGCGGGATCCCAAATTCACTTCCGAAGAAAGCAGAACTCTCGGCCGACTTTATCTATCGCATGATCGCGGCCTACGGAGGAGCAACCTCATTTTTTTCCAAGTACTTTATCTCAGCCGTTTCCCCGCTGGGGTTCACGACCGACGGAAAGAACATCAACTACTATGACGAACCCAAGTTGCAGAAAGCCGTAACGCCGTTCATCGTGAAGTCGATTAATCAATTGGTCTCGATGGGGATGTCGCGTTCGAAGTGCTTCTGCATTGGCGAGGGAAAGAATCTAAAGGCACTTCAAGAACTCAACTCCGAACACCACTGGTTTGAGCAAGTCATTCCACTCCCCCACCCGCGGTTTATCATGCAGTATCGCCGCAAAAAGATCGACGACTACATTCAAGTGTACCTGCAAGCTTTGGAAGGAGGTTGAATCCTAGGATGGCGTCCGCCGTACACCACGAACCGCTTTCGCCGTCCATGGATCCTCCGGCCAGGCGTGTTTGGGATACCGTCGAAAGAGTTCTTTGCGAACCTCGTGGTAGGTATGCTGCCAAAAGCTCCGCAGGTCTTGCGTTACTTGGACGGGCTTGTAGCCCGGTGACAAAAGATGCATCAAGATTCGATTCCGACCTTCGTTGACAGCTGGTGTTTCTAACCAACCAAATACTTCTTGCAAACGCACTTCCATCACGGGCGCGGCTCCGTCATCCGAATACAAAACTTTGATCATCGACCCGCTGGGAACCTCCAACCGTTCTGGCGCCCACTCATTCAACTTGCGTTGCAGATCCCAAGGGAGCAGCGTCGGCAGAATGCCTTTCCAGTCCAACCTCTGCAACTCAGTCTTCTTGTTGATAGTGGCAAGAAACGGAGACAACCAGTGTTCCAGTCCCTCCATTAAAGCCGCATCGCCGACATCCGGCCACTCGGTACCGCGCCAGTGGCGAAGGCTCAACACACGCGATTGCCATTGCCGAATGTCTTCATCCCATCCAAAAACGCCGACGCCCAACTCTCGAATGGCCTCGCACCACGCCGAGACCTTTCGTCCCTCATCAACTTGCGTCAACGGCTTCGATGATAGTGTCAGACTACCAATGCGCCTGTCGACCGAGGCAACAATGGCTTCGCGCTCCCGATCCCAACGCACACGCTCATGATCACTCGCCAAGTGTTCTAGATCCGATTCGTCGAGCGGTGCTGCCAGGAATATCTTTCCAGAACCGGCATCAAGATGCGCAACGGCTATCCAAGGTTCTCGTGTCAAGGCGTCGTGACTGGGTAACACCACACTTCGCCCATTCGCCAACTTGTAACGTTCACCATGCTTTGTTTCTTGCCGCGCGATTCGCTCCGGGTAGGCGGCGGCGACCAACTCGCCCACTTCTTTATCGGTCGTGATGCCCACGGAGGCTTTCACACCCAATAACTTCCGCCATGAGGAAGCCGTCGTCTCGATCCGTTCCAACACGTGTCGGTCGGCGAGCACGCGTTCTCCCGCCCGATATTTTCTAAGTTCGTCTACGCGCAACGACAAATCCGCGCCGGCGTCACGCAAGGGGTCGCGCTCTTCCAATAGCGCGGCCACGTCCGTCGATAACGAAAGAATATTCGCACCTAGTTCTTTCGCGACCAACATCATGTGTGCCAGTCGTGGATGAGCCGGTAACTTCAGCATATCACGACCGCGCGGGGTAATGGCGAATCCATCCACCGCATCAAGTTGCGTGAGCAATTCATTTGCTTGCGCGACGGCACCCTTCGGTGGCGATGTGATCCAGTTCAACTCGCGAATGTCTTTCACTCCCCACTGATATAACTCCAACATCAAAGGCGCGAGGTCGGCTTCTTCAATCTCGGGCTTCCGCATGGGCTGAAGGTGATGATCGGATGCCTCCGACCATAAGCGATAGCACACGCCTGGCCCGAGCCGACCCGCACGACCGGCACGTTGATCGGCCGAATCACGTGTAACGCGAACGGTCTCTAACCGAGTCAATCCGCTCCTCACGTCATAGCGTGGTACCCGCGAGTATCCGCTGTCGACAACAGCCTTCACACCTTCTATCGTTAGTGATGTCTCGGCGATAGATGTCGCCAAGATCACTTTGCGGGCACCCGTCGATGAAGGCACGAGCGCCGCCTGTTGCTGCTTGAAGGGTAAATCGCCATACAGCGTATGGAGTTCAGCGCCGACTTGTGCATTTTCCAAGAGGTCCTTGGTGCGAAGGATCTCGCTTGCCCCCGGTAAGAATGCCAGCACATCTCCGCCTGTCTCTGAAAGAGCTTTCATCACACCCCTACTCACACGGGCAGCGATCGGTGCATCGGGATCGGTGCCCACATATCGACGCTCCACCGGATACTGTCGCCCCGCACTCGTGACGATCGGCGCCTTCAACTGCAAGGCCAGCGACTCACTATCGAGCGTCGCCGACATGATCAATATCCTTAGATCCGGTCGCAACACTTGCTGTACCTGCAGAGACAACGCGAGCGCCAGATCTGCCTGCAAGCTCCGTTCGTGAAACTCATCGAAGATAACCAGACCTACATCCTCCAAAGAGTTGTCAGACTGCAACATCCGGGTGAGAATCCCTTCCGTGACCACGTGCAGCTGAGTCGACCGAGATACTTTCGATTCAAAACGAACCGTGTAACCAACCCTTTCGCCCAGGTCGACCTGCGCCAGTTGTGCGAGGCGGGCCGCGACCGTTTTCGCCGCGATGCGACGAGGTTCCAGCATGATCACCCGCTTCCCTCCCAACCACGGCTCATCCAACAGATGCAACGGGAGCACCGTCGACTTGCCTGCCCCAGGCGGCGCTTGGAGAATGACCACAGGTTCGCTACCCAGTTGACGCTGAAGCTCGGGAACGATTTCTAGTACCGGGTAGTCCATTCGGGCGCAAGGTGCAAAAATCCTCCAAACCAGCGCCCATGACGTCCCAAAACGGGAATTTCATTCCGAAAAAGAGAGGAAGTTCGTCTATAGACAAAGCAAAAAATTCGTTTTTGACTCATTATTGACGGGGTACGTGCTTTGCAGCAATGGACGGCATAAGCAAAAAATCATGAAAACGATCATCATTTTAGGTAGCGATTCAGGTCATCAAAAGACAATGGAACAACACCTGAAAACGCTGGGGTATGTAGTTGAGTCGTTCGGTTCCACCACCGAGTTTGAAAAATCCACTTCCAAGCCCTTCCTCGTCGTTTTGGACGAGACGATCGTAAGCAAGAGTTCGTCGATGGTGCAGGCCATCCGCGCTTTGGTACGCAAGAAGTCAAACGTTCCGGTAGTACTCACCATGGAAAAATACCACCCCGAAGTAGCAGCAGAGGTGACCCGCGTGGGTGTCTATGAAGTAATCGAGAAGAACTCGGCCGTGTTCGTGAACCTGCGCACCGTGCTTGACCGCTTATCGGTCAATCCCCCCAAGGGGAGTTGGTTCAGCAGGTTGTTCTCTAAGAAACACGGGCAAACGCTGCCGGCGCTCACAGTGTAGAAAAAGAAGGCGAGGAAGCGTCTACTTCCTCCCGACCGATATGTCTGTCAAAGAGTTGGTTTTATCATGTGGCCAGGTGTATGTAGCACCTGGCACTTTTATTTCTGAGAAGTCGCCGCTGACCGTCCCATTCTTGAGTTCAATGTTGTAAGCATACACGGCTTTCGCATCGTTGGCGTTGATCCGAATCGAACCGATGGCTGGGGGGTTGATGCCCGACGAAATTACCTCGGCATTATAGGTGGTGCCGTCTACCCGGATGACGGGCGACGTAACTGACCAGGTACTACCCGATTTGGCGAGCGTGAAATCGACCCCAATTTTTCCATCAGGCGTCGTGTACGTCCAAGTTCCTTCGGCGGTCGAAAACTTAGGATCATCTTTCCCACATCCAAACATCAGACCCACTAGGAGCACGACAACCGCTACATTTCTTTTCATGGTGGTGAAGGTCGCGAATTGAGTCTTCCGAATCAAACCCGAAAAATGGGTTATATCCGCGCCTGGTAGGTGTACAATTCGAAATAGCGTCCCCGCTTCTCGATGAGTTCCTCATGCCGACCTTGCTCCACGATGTTACCTTGTTCTACCACCAAAATCTGATCGGCTTGGCGAATCGTGCTCAAACGATGGGCGATCACAAAAGTGGTCCTGTGTGCCATCAGTTGCCGCAAGCTCTCCTGGATGTAGGCTTCGCTCTCAGTATCTAGGTTCGACGTCGCTTCATCTAAAATCAAGATGCGAGGGTCGGCAAGTATTGCTCGCGCGATGGCGATGCGTTGCCGTTGTCCGCCGGAGAGTTTTACTCCGCGTTCACCGATCACCGTGTCGAGTCCCTTCTCGAAGCGTGCGGTAAACTCGTCCACGTGGGCTGCCTTCACCGCGTCCAACAATTGCGCCTCCGTAGCATCGGGACGGGGGAACAAGATATTCTCGCGGATCGTGCCCTCGTACAAAAAGTCGTCTTGAAGTACCACCCCAAGCTGGCTACGATAGCTCTGGAGGGTGACGTTCGAAAGGTCATGCCCGTCGACGGTGATGGTCCCCGAATCTGGATTCATGAAGGTGGCTACGAGGCCGGCGATCGTTGTCTTGCCGGAACCTGACGTACCAACCAACGCTGTGACCGACCCGGCTTTCGCCGAGAAGGTAATGTTGTTGAGTACTGGTTTGTTTTCCTCATACCCAAACGAAACGTTCTTGAACTCGATGTCTCCGTGAATTCGTTCAATAACCTTTGTGCGACCTTTTAGGTTGTCCTCCGTCTCCGTCGACATGAGTTCTTCTGTTCTATCGAGACCTGCGAACGCCTCGGTGAGCTGACTCCCGATATTGCTCATCTGAATGATAGGCGCGATCATGAATCCCAGAAACAGTGTGAAGGAGAGGAAATCACCGGTCGTCATGGTGTGATTGATAATCTTATATGCGCCAATACCCATGATCGAACAACTGGCGGCGCCCAACAAAAAAGCGCCCGCGCTGGTGACGAAGCTGGTGGCGGTAAGGCTCTTCTTTACATTTTGAAACAAGCGATCAACACCTTTTTCGAAGATGGTCGTTTCAGATCTTTCAGCATTAAATCCCTTGATCACGCGGACCCCGTTGAGGGTCTCGGTGAGCCGTCCGATCACTTCCGCATTGATCACGCCGCGCTCTCTAAATATGGGGCGAATGGAAGAAAATGCACGCATGGAGATAAAGCCGAAAATGGCGACGGGTAACAAGACCGTGAGCGTCATCAGCGGGCTAATTCGAATCAACAATACCAGGCTGATGATTGCTGTGAGGAGCCCTCCGAAGAGCTGCACCAATCCCGTTCCGACCAAGTTGCGCACCCCTTCTACGTCGGTCATGATTCGGCTCACGAGCGCACCGGATTTGGTATTGTCGAAAAACCTGACGGGCAGTCGTAGCACGTGCCTTTGCACTTGAGCCCTCAGTTGGGAGATGAGGTGCTGGGCTTCTACGCTGAGGAGTTGCGTGAGCCAATAGGAGGTAACGGCCTGGATGGTGATGGCCGACATGACCGCGATCAGGAGAGTCTGGAGCATATCGAGGTCCCCTTTCCCGATCACGTCGTCCATCAAGAACTTGCTGGACGCGGGGACAACCAGGCTGGCCAGCCGGCTGACGATGATGAGGACCAACCCGAGCAGGAGAATCCTCCATCGGGGTAAAACTATGGTTTTGAATACTTTAGCAAGGCTAACTTTTTGCTTGGCCATGGAGTTTGCGCGGGTTTAGGCGTTCGGGACTTAAGACGAAAACCGGGTGTTTTTAGTTCATACCGGACACAAAAGGTGGGTTTTACCGTTCGCCGATAAACTGTAAATTAACACGATATACAGATAACCAAACTTTGTTGTTCCCTCAAAATCACCAATCATGAAAACTTCACGCAGAGAATTCTTGAAGAAGGGTGCCTTAACCGTCGCCACCTTGTCGGTGATGTCCGAGTCAGTTTTTGGCCTTGCAAAAGGCGAACTCACGGGCATCCAACTCTATTCCATCCGCGACGATATGAAGAAGGATCCCCTCGCGACTCTGAAGGCGCTCGCTTCGTTTGGTTACAAACACGTTGAACACGCCAATTACGTGGACCGGAAATTCTACGGCTGGTCGGCTAAGGACTTCCGCAAAGTGCTCGACGACCTTGGGATGAAAATGCCAAGTGGTCACACAGTCCTTGGCAAACAACATTGGGACGATGCCAAGAAAGACTTCACCGACGCTTGGAAATATACTGTAGAAGATGCGGCCATCTTAGGGCAACAATTTGTGATCAGCCCGTCGATGCACAACGACTTCCGTAAGTCTCAAAGTGATTTGAAGCGTCTGTGTGACATCTTCAACAAGAGCGGCGAACTCTGCCAGAAATCTGGGATGAAGTTCGGATATCACAACCACGACTTCGAATTCTCGGAAAAGCTTGACGGTATCAGTGTGTACGACATCATCTTGAAGAACACGGATGCCAAACTTGTTATCCAACAACTCGACATCGGCAACCTTTACAATGGCGGTGCCAAGGCACTCGATATCATGAAGGCATGGCCGGGACGTTTCAGCTCCATGCACGTGAAAGACGAAATTGCCGGCACTGGGAATGAACGCTTCGAGAGCACGATCCTCGGCACCGGCATCGTTCCAGTGAAAGAAGTGATCGACCTTGGCCGGAAGAATGGCACCATTCATTTCATCATCGAACAAGAGTCCTACCAAGGGAAGACGCCGCTGGATTGCGCCAAGGAAGACCTTGCTATCATGAAAAAGTGGGGCTATTAATCTTAAAAAGTATTACTTTCAGACAGGAATCGCCCAATTGAATATCAAGGGAGCGACGTTCCGGTGAATAAACTAAGCCGAAACGTTGCTCCTTTTGCACAACTGTGCGACACTTGCACCTGATTACCTTTACCAAACCTTTTTCATGGCAAAAGTTGTCATCAACAGCTTCGCAGACTTCGAGAAACATATAGGTCAGGAGCTGGGCGTATCGGAATACCTGAGGATCACGCAGCCGCAAGTCAATCAATTTGCCGAAGCTACACTCGACCATCAATGGATTCACCTCGACGCGAAACGCGCCGAAAAAGAAAGTCCTTTTGGAAAAACGATCGCGCATGGGTATCTCACCTTGTCGGTGATTCCATACTTGTGGGATCAGATTGCCGAGGTCAACAACATCAAGATGTTGGTTAACTATGGCATTGAGTCGCTGAAGTTCAACCAGCCTGTCACCGTCGATAGTGAAGTGAGACTGCGTGTCAGTCTCCTTTCGATCGTCAATTTGCGCGGCATTGCTAAGGCGTCGCTCAACGCGGTCTTGGAAATCAAAGACACCGCGAAACCGGCGTTCAACGCAACGATCATCTTCCTTTACCACTTCAAATAAAAAATGCAGCCCTTTCGGCGCTGCATTTCTTTCTTTTCGCTTGCCCAATTACATCTTCGAACCAACGGTCAATGGTTGGAGTGCAATCGGCAACTTCCGTAGTCGCTGGCCTGTAGCCGCAAATATGGCATTCGACACCGCCGCGGCAATAGGCGGCAGACACGGTTCACCCAATCCCTGAGGGCTGGCGTCGGTATTAATGAACTTCACTTCAATCTCCGGCGCATCCGCCATTCGGATCAGTTTATACGTGTGGAAGTTTTTCTGCTTGGCCATCCCCTTTTCGAAGGTTAGCTCGCCGTACAATGCATGTCCCAGGCCATCGATGATTCCACCCTCGATCTGATTCTCGGCACCTGCATAGTTGATCACACGACCACAATCGACCGCACAATAGACTTTGTGGACCTTAACCTTCCCGTCTGTGATCGAGATATCTGCAACCTGAGCCACATAAGTTCCGAACGAGAAATGGGCGCCGAAACCTTTGTATATCTTATTCACACCTTGCGTCCCCCATTTTCCCATCTCGGCGGCCGTCTTCACCACTGCTTTATAACGGTCGACATCGTAATCCACCTTTCCAAAGTTGTTCGCCTTAGCGCGATCGAGTAGCTCCAATCGAAAGGCAACGGGATCCTTTTTCACGGCGTGAGCAATTTCGTCGATGAAACTCTCTTCGGTAAAGGCAATGAAGTTGTGGTTGGGTGCTCGCCACGGTCCTACGGTAATCTTTGACTCAAGATTATGGCTATCTACTTGAAAGTTTTTCACGGCACCCGCGGGAAAACTATTCTCACGCGAGGCATTTCCCTGATTCACGCCGGATGCAATCAAGTACCAGGCGGTGAAGTCGTTGTTGCCATCGACAGCGGCGCGGTATCGGTACATCCCAGCAGGACGATAGAATCCTCCTTGTTGGTCATCTTCGCGGGTCCAAATTACCTGTACGGGTGCTTTGGCAATCGAAGAGATCATCGCGGCTTCCAGCGAGTAGTCAGCCTGCAGGCGTCGGCCGAAACCACCACCTTGCCGGGTCATCCCAACGAAGATTTTGTCTTCAGAAACATTCAATGCCTTGGCCACCTCGGTGCGGGTTCGCGCAGGCGTCTGGGTGGGTCCTGTCATCCACACGGTGCCGTCGTCCTTCACGTGCGCGAAGAAGTTCATCGGCTCCATCGGAGCATGCGACAGGAACGGGGCCTCGAACACGCTCTCCACCACCTTCGAGGCAGAAGACAAAGCTGCTTCCACATCGCCATCCTTGCGCTTCGGTTGATCGTGCTTCTTCTGCACGAGGTCTTTGAACATCGCACTGATATCTTCGGTGCTATCGAGGCGTCCATCGTCTTCCCATTCGATCTTAAGGGCGTCGCGGCCTTTCTTCGCCAGCCACGTTGAGGTAGCCAAAACGGCGACGCGGTTCTCCCAGGTGACCACATTCTTCACACCGGGAATCGCACGGGTGGCCGAGTCGTCGACGCTCTTCAACTTTTTACCAAACGCCGGCGGCCGTGCCACCATGGTGTACAGCATTCCTTCGATCTTTGTATCAATGCCGTATAAAGGTTTACCTGTGACGATGGACTTCGTGTCGACGTTGCGCACACGCGCACCGATCAACTTGTAATCTTTTGCATCCTTGAGTTTGATGTCGGTGGGCACAGCTATAGTTGCCGCCTTGGATGCGAGTTCACCAAAGCCAAGTTTCTTGCCTGTCGACCGGTGGATGACGGCTCCTTTCTCCGCATAACATTCGTCGGACTTGACACCCCACGTTTGGGCAGCAGCCTCCACCAGCATTTGACGAGCGGTGGCGCCTGCCTTCCGGAACGAATCCCAACTGCTGCGAATGGAACCACTTCCGCCTGCCACTTGCCGAGTGAAGTCTTTCGTATTGAGTGGCGCTTGTATGATGACCACCTTCTCCCAATCGACTTCCAGTTCTTCTGCCACCAACATGGGCAGTGCCGTCTTGATACCTTGTCCCACTTCTGGATTAGGCGCCATCAGAGAAACGACGCCGGCGCCGTCAATCTTCAGGAATGCATTCGGCGCGAATACTTCTTCGGCGGGTAGACCCTCGGCCCCTTTGGCAAGGGCTTGAAATCCGAGCATGAACCCACCACCTGCGAGTGCCGTTACTTTTAAGAACGACCGTCTCGAAACTGTTGCTGCACTCATGATTTATTAGCGGCTAAGTGAATGGCTTGACGAATTCTCTTGTACGTACCGCATCGGCAAATGTGCCCTGCCATCGCGGTATCGATATCCTTGTCGGTCGGTTTCGGGTTCCTTTTCAACAACGCGGTCGCGGTCATGATCTGACCGGCTTGGCAGTAGCCGCATTGTGGCACGTCGGCTTCGTCCCATGCTCGTTGCACAGGGTGGTCGCCCTTCTCACTCAATCCTTCGATGGTGACGACTTTCTTATTTCCAATAGCCGACACCGGAAGTGAGCATGACCGAACCGGTGTGTCGTTTAGGTGAACGGTGCAGGCGCCACACTGGGCAATGCCACATCCATACTTTGTTCCGACCAGGTTTAACTCGTCGCGGAGCACCCACAACAAGGGTGTGTCGGGCAACACATCGACGGTCACCGACTTACCATTTACTTGCAGATTGAATTTTGCCATCGTTCTCAATTTTGGGACAGAGAAAGATAAGCATTCACAACCTAAAAAACCTGACGATGTGGGCGGCGGCTTACGGGCCGGGTTGACCGGTTGACGCGCGCTGCGTTACAGGCTGTTAACAATAGAAATGGCTCGATCTATTTCGGCTTCGCTGTTAAAAATGTGTGTACAGTGCCGCACGCCAAATTCGGGCCCAGACGACCGGGGGCGCATTTTTGCCCGGCTCCAGTATTCATCCTGAAGTTGCTTTCCGGTGTAGCCCTCGACGTTGTAAACGGTAATTCCGGCACACATCCTTTCGTCCTTGGGAGAAAAAATCTTCACTTTCTTATTGGCACGCAACCCCGTGCGGAGCCGAAGACCCAAGTATTTTATTCGCTCGTACACGCGATCGGGGCCGATCTCGAAGTGGAAGTCTAACGCCGCTTCGAGTCCCTTCAAGACGGGGAAGTTTCCGGTGCCGCGTTGCGTGAAACGGAAGCCCTCGTCTTCGTGGTTGTCCCAACGGGCGCTGGCCACGGTCGTCCACACGTCGCTTACGCGGTCCGGGCGTATGTACATAAACCCGGTTCCGGCGGGCGCCCCCATCCATTTGTGAAAGCAACCGGTGTAGGCGTCGCACCCAATGTCGTTAACGTCCACTTTAATTTGACCGATTATTTGTGCGCCATCCAATATTGTAAAGATTCCACGACGCCTCGCCTCAGCACAAATCTCTTTTACCGGAAGGATCGCACCACTTCCTGAAATCATGTGCGAGAGCATCAAGACTTTTGTATTGGGGGCGATGGAACCGATGATCGTTCGATAGGCTTCCTCCGCATCGAGCAGCGGTTTCGGAACTTGAATAGTCCTAAAGCCCGTCCCATACCTTTTCTGTTTCAAAAGGAATCCACTCTGGCCTCCCGGATGTTCTTGGTTGGTCGTCAATACTTCTTCACCCACTTGCAACGTGAGGCCGTTGGCCAAGTAGCTCATACCATGCGTCACGTTGTCGGTCATCGCGATGGTGGCTGGCGACGCGTTGATCAACTTACCGACCTTGGTCCGAATTCCCATCAAGTTATTGTAGCCGCTGATGAACTCTTCCTTGTTGTCGTCGACATAAGCCCAATCAGCTACATGGGCGGCCAGGTATTGCAGGTGCGCGATCATGGCATCCACTACCACACGTGGCATGGCTCCTACCGTGCCGGGGTTGAAAAATACCTTGTCCTTCGATAATGAGAACTGTTCACGGATCTTGTTCCAGTAATCGGCGTCGGCAGCGGAGGGTATCGTTGGATGATTTGGAATCACGGCTCCAAGGGTGGGCAACGCCAATGCTGAAAGGCCAATCGTTTTGAGGGCTGTTCTTCTGGATTTCATGTGAGAGGTTAGGTCAGGGTTCTCAAGATAGGATTTCGCCTCTGATTATTTCTTCGCAAACGGTGTAGATGGTATGGCAACACGATAATCTTACAAATAGCAGCCATTCGCGGCGGCACTACGTTATCTTTGCAACAACATTTTTTAGCTATGAATATCGTTCAGGTATTGGGTTTAACGGCGGGTTCGCTCACCACGGTAGCTTTCCTCCCGCAAGTCATCAAAACTTGGAAATCTGGGTCGGCAAAAGATTTGTCACTCGGTATGTTCTCCTTCTTTTGCCTTGGCGTGTTGCTTTGGTTGATCTATGGCTTGATGGTTCGCGACGTTCCCGTCATAGCGGCCAACTTCGTCACCCTTATTCTCGCTTCTTCGTTGCTGTACTTTAAACTTCGGTTTAAAGAGTAACATCGCGCAAACCACCGGGAGTGCTCTCATTGGCTTGACTTGCCGGGGATCGTTGCGAACGGCTGGACGCAACTATGCGCCGGATCCTAAGCGTGGATGGCAGCGCACTCAAAAGTCTCCCTTCCTCAGTCTCTTTTTCTCGGCGTGCTGTTTCTTTTGCGTGAGGCGCTTTTCGACGGCAGACTTTTTTGGTTTCGTCGCCTTCCGCTTTGCACGATCGGTGAATGCTTTCGCGAGCAGTTCGTTCAATTTTCGAATGGCGCGTTCCTTGTTCTGAAGTTGGGAACGATCTTCTTGGGATTGCACCTGCAATACACCTTCTTTTGTCATGTACGACTTCAGTCGTTGCAGCACCCTGGCCTTCTCTTCGTCGGTTAAGATTCGCGACAACGCAACGTTGAATTGCAAGATGACCTTGCTGTTGACCTTGTTCACGTTCTGACCTCCGGGGCCTCCGCTGCGCGCGGTGACAAAGACAATCTCGCTCCTGAGCAACTCGTAGTGGGGCTTTTTCATCGCACGCAAAGGTAACGCAAAGCTCAATTTGAACTGCGGTAGTTGTCGATTCCTGATTATCTGCTAGCTTAGTTCCATGAGCCTACCTGTTTCACGACGTGCGTTCCTCAGGCAAAGTAGCCTGGCCGCCTTAGGATTCACCATCCTTCCCTCCATTTTGAAGTCTGCCCCCAGCGACCGCGTTCGCATCGCGCACATCGGCTTGGGTGGCATGGGCAACCAACACATGCAGTGGTTTGCAGGTTTGGCCGACGCTGAAATTGTGGCGTTGTGCGATGTAGATGAGGACCATTTGACGAGCACCGCGCGCAAGCTTCAAGAAATGAAACCCGACGCGAAACCGGAATTGTTCGGTGACTTCCGCCGTATCCTCGATCGAAAGGATATCGACGCCATCACCGTCGCGACACCAGACCATTGGCATGCTCCCATCGCTACGCTCGCGTTCCAAGCTGGCAAGGATGTTTATGGCGAGAAGCCCTTATCCTATTCCGTCAGGGAGGGGCAAATCATGTTGAAGAACCTCAACCGGTACGATCGAATCTTTCAACTGGGGACCCAGATCCATGCCGGCAACAATTACCACCGCGTGGTAGAAATCATTCAATCGGGAGCGATTGGCAAGGTGCACACGGTGCGTCTGTGGAAAACGGGATTCTCACCCGGCCTGGGCAATCCGAGTCCGACAAATCCACCGAAGTCGTTGAACTGGGATATGTGGCTCGGCCCGGCACCTTATCGTGAATATTTCCCCGAACGCTGCCACTTTACCTACCGGTACTTCCTTGATTATTCTGGTGGCGTGTTTGCCGACTTCTGGTGTCACATTGCCGACGTGGTCTGGTGGTCGATCCATCCGAAAGGACTGAAAAGCGTAACGGCTCACGGAGAAAAAACCGACGGCATAGCAGATGCTCCTAAGTGGCTCGATGCCGACTTTGAATTTGAAGGCTTGAAACTTAATTGGACCTCTAACCCACCCGATGTGCCTGGAGCTGCGGGCAAAGGTATCGGAGCATACTTTGAAGGCGATAAAGGAACCTTGCTCTGCGACTACAGCACGATGCAAGTAACGATTGGCGGTCAGACCGTGGAGGATTTGACGGCGGTGCCAATCACCATCCCGCGTTCACCTGGCCATCAGCAGAACTTTATCGATGCGGTCCGCTCGCGCCAGCAACCCGAATCAAATCTTGCGTATGCCCGCGAGATGACGCTGCCGATGCACTTGGCGTTGACCTCGTGGAGGCTAAACCGAAAACTGGAGTGGAATGCGAAGAAAGAGAAGTTCCGTGGCGACAAAGAAGCAAACACGTACCTCTACCGAGAACCTCGCAAAGGGTGGGACTTGATCTAGGGCAGATGTTACGTTAGGACGTTAGCCATCTCCACACCTTTCCGAACACGGTCTTGGGTGGTTCTTTTGCATTGAGGTCTTCCACCACCAACGGTTCTTCAACGCGTCGAACCGATTTCGTGGGGACAGATTTCACCTTTTTATAGTAGTGATTGGCACGTTGTTCCTTTTGACGTTCGAGTTCCTCCTCGCGTTTCCGAGAAGCTTCTTCCGCCTCACGTTGGCGCTGCACCTCCAAAGGGTTTTTCCACGTGCGCTGTTCACGGCGACGGGAGTCCCTCGTCCGCTCATTTGCAGGAGTGCGTTGTTCTTGACTGGTTTCGGGCGCTGTTTCTAGTTTCTTTTTCGGTTGAGGAAGGTCTATTTTTCCCAGCACCTTGAGCCCTTGCAATTCAACTTTCGACACCCGTATCACTTCTACGTCTTCGGGTTTTTGCTCCCCGTTCGTCGCGGGAAGTTCTTGCTCGGTGGTGGGTAGGTTTTCTTGTGGTGGGGTCGGCATCTTGATCACTTCCGGTTGGATCACAACGGCAGGTTCGGGTTCCACGGACAATTCAACCTCGAGGGTTGAAGGACTAAGAATTTCTTGGATGCGTTCTGGGGCAAAGTGTTGGACGATGGCTTCCGCTTCGGCATCTGACAAACGCGAGTTGGCGTTTGCTTCCGGGTCCGCCTTCTGCGTGGCCAGAAAATCTATAAGGTCCGTTGTGGTGAGTCCCAACCGTCGTGCTAATTGCCCAATCCGCATGGCAAGTGAATTTGGAGGCCAAAGGTAGAAAAATTACAAAAAAGGCCATCCCGCATTTTCGGGATTGGGGATCGAAAAAGCTGGCGATGGCTTCGGTTAAAGACGAATGTGGTATCTACAGGGCGGCCATGATGCCTGGCAATTCCGTCGCGGTCACACTCCATTGCCCCGATTCAGCTTCCTTAGCGAAGTGCAGCAAACACGATCCAAGCCTGATCGAAGGATGTCGTTCTCCACGCAATTGTGCTTGGTAATGGATGCTGATCTTAATGTACCCCTCGGTTTCGGCAGCATTAAGTTCAAGCCGGTCGACGAGTAGTTTCTCTATTTCTAGGCTTTCGTGGCGCTGTTGAAAGTCGAGGATCAGGGCGCTGAACCTTTGGAAGTCGTAGTCCACTCCGTTGCACTTGACATCTGCCCCAATCCAGATTGAGTCATATTCGGGTCGCCATTCATGGTGGTAGATGCTTCGTAGGAGACTCATCCCAATTCGTTCAACTTCGTACCGGTTGTTCATATGAAATTCCTCGTAGGTAAAGTGCATCAGCAAGCCGGGCAACTTCAGGTCGTCAACTTCCAGCTCGAAAAGCTCGGTAGTCACAAACTCGTACAATTCCGCGTCGTCGTATTGGCATGCCCAATCGAATACGACCCCCGATGCGGCGAGCACTCGACACAAGCGAACGAGTTCGGAAGCAGTTGCCGTCGGGTCGAGCTCTGCCAATGGCGTGTAGGCAGGACGTCCGACGAAGTCATACAACTTCACGACGCCACACGTGCGCCGCGCTTGGGCATGATCGTAGATGAACTTGAGGAATATGTTTTCGAGCGCTGGCCCCAACCCAGAGGCATTGGGCGCCGTCATCCCGTGCTCGGTCTCAAGTTTCAACTTAAGTACCGCGTTGCTTGCCCTCAGTTCGTCGTGTCCGGTCATACCGGGAATTAGTGGCTCCATGGTCTTTTGAAATTTGATTTGAATCAAATCTATAGAACCCAACTAGCCTCAAACGCGAATTCATGACAATCGCCATCAGCTTGTCTGGAAAACCTGACAATTGATGACTATAGTCACATGCTACTCCATAGTAACGTGAGTGTGCTCAAAGTCACAGCGAACGTGGAGAAAAAAGGGATTAATTGTTCGGCACCTATTCTTTGGCGTCGTTTACTTCGATCCAATAGCCATCGGGGTCGCGAAGCCAGACCTGCTTTACCCCGTCTACGCGGGTCGTAATCTTGTTTTGGGCGCCAGACACATCTTCGAATGGAATGTTGTTTTTCTTAAGCAAAGCCGTGAATGCCTCGACGGAAGCAACCGTGAAACACGTATGCTGATTCTTGTAGTACTCTTTTTTAACGGTCGCCCCCTCTATAATATGGAGGGAAATATTCGGCCCCGTCTTCATCCACACATGCTTGCCGTCGTGAAATGGTTCGGGGATTGTGTCCAACCCGATGATGTCGCGATAGAACGCAGCACTCACCTTACAATTCACGACAAAAATGGCCGTATGATTGATCGATGCCTTTGCCTTCGCTTGCGCGGACACTCGGGTCGAGGTGAACAAAATAGCCGATAACACAATCGGTGCCACACAAAAGACAAAACGCTTGCTCATAATCTAGAGGTTGATTTAATCAAATATAGATGTTGTGCGTAAATTCGAAAATTACTTTTCCGCCGCATGCGTCCCGAAATCCCGAACTCCATTCTCTGGCCCACGTGGCGTAGATTATCCTTTCGATTCGCCTTCATCTACATTGTGCTATACACGGCACCCTGGAGCCTTTTGGGTGGTATCCCGGGGGCTCAATATGTGTTGGTCTACTATGATAGAGGTTGGGATTGGGTGGTTCGTTGGGCCAATGGCGTGCTCTTCCACGTAGCAGACCCACTGGTGCCGTTGGCGGGAAGTGGCGATACTTCATTCGGTTGGGCTCAGCTGTGGTTTACGCTGTCGGTGGCGCTCCTTGGCACCCTCGTGTGGACCATTCTGGATCGTCGCCGGAACCATTACGAAGTATTGGACTATTGGCTGCGAATCTCTGTCCGGTATTATATCTCCTATTTTTGCTTCACCTACGGCCTTATCAAGGTCTACGCCTTGCAGATGCCGTTCCCGAACACGAGCCAGTTGGCTACGCCACTTGGCGACTTCCTCCCGATGCGGCTATCGTGGATGTTTATCGGATACTCGACGCCATACCAAGTTTTCTCAGGGGTGATGGAAACCATCGCAGGGATTTTGCTTCTCCCACGCCGCACGGTGACACTCGGGTTGCTTGCCGCCGTGGGCGTCTTTATCAACGTCGTCGTGCTAAACTTAGCCTACGACATCCCGGTTAAGTTGTTCTCGTCGCACTTACTCCTCCTGTGTTTTTTCTTGTTGGCATACGAGGCCAAGCGGCTCTGGGCTTTCCTCGTCATGAACCGGCCAGGCGCTCCCTCTACACGCTATCAACTAACCTTCGCAAAGACTTGGGAACGGTATGCGCACGTGATCGCTAAAGGTGCATTCATATTCATTGCGGCACTGATGCCTGCCTATCAGAATTATGAATTCTACCAAATGGTGAATAATCGTCCCGAGACGAAGCCCATTCGGTCTGGCCTATACGAAGTCGAACACTTCGTATGGAACCGGAGCGATACTGTGCCAGCACTCGTCGGCGACTCACTTCGATGGCAAGACATCGTTTTCGAAAAGGACGGCGGCGGAAGCGTGAAGTCCGTTGACTCCATGTTTAGACAGCGCTACCGCCGGGGGTACTTTGCCTATAAAACCGATACGGTCAACCAGCTATTGGAACTTCGATACTTCCCACAAGATTCATTGCCGGTGCTTGCTTTGGCATATCGGTTGTTCGACGACGAAACGATCCAACTCCGCACCAAGGTGAAAGAGGATTCGCTGTTCCTCCTCTTGAAAAGAAGTAAACGCCACTTCCAATTATCAGAAAGACAGTTTCATTGGTTGTCGGAAGCTAACCGCTAAGTATCATGAAAAACATCCCAGGTTTGGTTCGTTGGGGCATCATTGGCTGCGGCGATGTTTGTGAGGTCAAGAGTGGCCCTGCCTTCAGCCGCGTACCCAACTCGCAATTGGTGGCAGTGATGCGACGCAACGAAAAGCTTGCTGCCGATTTTGCTCGGCGGCATGGAGTACCTACCTATTATTCCGATGCCCAGCAATTGGTGAACGACCCAAACGTGAACGCGATCTATATTGCCACTCCACCCGCGTCTCATGCCGAGTACATGGAGCTCGCGTTGTTGGCGAACAAACCCGTTTATGTAGAAAAACCCGTGACGACCAGCCCGGAGGTTTGCGCATCGATGATCGAAACCAAAAATCGTCTGAGTGGGATGGTCTCGGTGGCGCACTATCGTCGCGGCCTTCCGTTGTTTCAAAAGGTAAAGCAACTTTTGGCAGAAGGTACAATTGGTAAACCAACACTCGCCCGCCTTACCACGTGGCAACCAAAAGCGAGCAAGATCATTACGCAAACCAGCGACAATTGGCGCGTCAATCCATCGGTCAGTGGCGGCGGGTTGTTCCACGACCTCTCCCCCCACCAGCTCGACATCTTCTACTGGTTGTTCGGTGAGCCCACAGAAGTAAGAGGGCATTCCGCCAACCAGCTCAAACTTTACAATGCCCCGGACATCGCTACGCTGGAAGCTACTTTCGGCAACGATATGCTCTTACAAGGACTTTGGGCATTCAACGTGGCTGAGTCCGCAACCACCGACACGTGTGAAATTGTGGGCACCCGGGGTCTGATCAGGTTCTCGTTCTTCCGGAAGTCCACCATCGAACTTGTGAGCGACGGAACATCTTCGGTATTAGACATGGAGTATCCAACCCACATCCAAGAGCCTATGATCGACGCGGTCGTGCAGTATTTCAGGGGCAGCGGCCCCAACCCTTGCAGCTTGGAGGAAGCGCAAGTGGTGATGCGCATGATGGATACCACGAATCCTTAAATTTCGATTTGTATGGAACCCACCGAAGAACAAAAAGAGCACATCAACGACTTACTCGCTGTCGACGACAAGATCGAAGCCATTCGATACGTACAAAAGGAATTTCAACTTGATGCCGAGAGTGCCATCACCTTCATCGAAAGATGGGAGCAGGAACTAGGCGTCGCGGACGAAGCTGAGTTTGAACAAGCGCGGAAACAGGCATCGATCCAATCAGTTAATGTATCGCGCTTGGTTGGGAACATCTTCGGCGGCATAGGACTGATCTTATTGGCGTTGTCGGCGTATTTCGCTTATCGAAGTCACACCTTCTTGCAACGCGCGCTGCCTGCCGAAGGCACCGTGGTCGAGTTGGTTCAGTCCATGGTTCACAACTCCGAAGAAAAGACGGATTATCCCGTATGGTCTGCGCTGATGGAATATGAGTTTCGAGGCAAGACATATCGATTCAAGAGTCCTTTTGGGAGCTCGCAGCCGGACCACCAAATCGGCGACCGGGTGGCCTTGTTGGTCGACCCCGACCAGCCGGGCGAACCGGAAGAGGATACGTTTTTTGGCCGGTGGTTCGTCACGCTCTTGTTGGGCGGCATGGGGCTCATCTTTACAGGGGTCGGGTTTACCGTCGCGCGCGTATTCGGACGATAGCAGTTTCGACATTTCGGCATTTGCCAAATTGCCGATCTATCTTCAACCATGCTTCGTTATTGTCTCATCCTGCTGGCAGCGGTCGCGTCGGGTTGCAAGATGTTCGTACCCATTGTCCAAGAGGGCAAGGGTAAGCCCAAGCCTGTGGGCGTCGCCGAGTCGGCCTCCGCAGTGGTTCTCGCTGAACATATCGAGTTGCAATACGACCACTACGTCTTCGACATAGAAGTAATCAACAAACTAGATATCCCGATCTATTTCAATCCATCCGAGATATTCTACTTTGCTGCCAATACTCGGTTTGATCCCGTGGATGCAGAAGTGATTGACGTCTCTTGGCAACATTCGGGAACCCACCCTCCGCTCACTCGGGCGAGAAGTCACGACGACGTACTGGACATCATCGAAGCGGAATACGTTTACACCCGCGAGGTATTGGGCCTTGGGTCTGGTAATGAATCTTGGCAGGCAAGCCTCACCAACGATGCGGCCAAGGCACTCGAAAACTTAGAGTATCTACCCTCGGAGTTTTTCCCATCCGGGTTAATCAACAAAAGAAGTTCGCGACGGGGCAAAATCTTCGTCCCCATGACGGAAGTGCCGTTCAAATACATCAGGCTGGTCATCCCGGTGGGGCAGTTCGACTACATCATCGACCTCAAACGTCGAGGTGCCGCCGGGTACGATCAGCCCGTGGGGTGGCTTTCGTACGCACCCCGAGCCCGCTGATCCTACTTAACGGTATTCACTTCGAAATCAACCACGAAGGGTTCTTCCAGAACTTTCAAGCGACCCAAGAGCTCACCGAATTTTTTGTGCTCGGGATGGGGAAGATAAGCATCGCGAGAAGCCGCGTCTTTGAACGTAAGGAGGTATACGTGTGTGAAGCCTTTGTTCAGGTTTTCGGGACTGTTGTTCGTCCCGTATTCAAACGATAAGATACCGGGGATTTTGCCCTTCAAAGCTTTGAATGCTTCGGTCACCTCTTGAATTTGTTCGGGCGTAGCAGACGCTTTATACTTGAAAACCACGACATGCTTAACAGGTGTGGGCGCATAAAAAGCGAAAGCGAAGAGGCCCAAGCTGGCCAACAGGGAAAGTGCTACCATTATTTTCATGAATGATGTTGTTTTGTTTTGCGATTCGAAGTTAATCCAGTCACGTGAATCTCCACGGTGGTACCCAGGCCAAATTCAGATCTTAGATGTAGGGTCCCACGGAGGCGTTCCACCATTTTTCTAACCAAAAAAAGCCCGAGCCCAGTCCCATCAGAGCCTTCATTGGCCCGGTAAAACATGTCGAAAACCCTTTGCAGGTGCTCCTGTCGAATTCCCTGGCCATTGTCTTCAACCATCATCACGAATTGGTCTTCTTGAAGGTACGCCTTCACGCGGATGGTGGGTGGTTGTTTGTGCGGGTCGAGGTACTTCACGGCGTTGGAGATCAAGTTATTGAGCACCATTCGCCACTGCTCGCGGTCTGATTCAATTTCTAGGGAGTCGTCGATGTCGGCAATGAAATGAATTCGACGCGATGTGTCAAGGAACTCGAGCGACTCCCACACCGACTTCACTAGCTCTTTGACCGGTATATTAGTTAACACGGAGTCTCGCTTCGCGTTCCTGACATATAGATTGATTTCTTGGAGAATGCTTTCCAACCGGGTAATTCGGTCTTCCATCAAGTTGATGTACAACTGTTGGTCTGCGTTCGATAAACGCATGAGTGCAATCAGACCCTTGATTGACTTGACGGGCGATACAAGGTCATGCGACGACCGGTACAAGAACGTATCCAGTTCTTCGTTTGTCTGCATCAAGCTTTGGTTGATTGATATCAGGTCTCTTTCGCGGGCTTCGATCTCTCGTGTTTTTTCGCTCACCAGGCGCGTGAGTGTTTTTTTCGAGTGTCGCAAGCGGTAGGTATATCCGAACAGGATGATGCCAAAGATCCCGAGGCCTCCCACCACATAAATCGACGCTCCGAAAACCGGGACATACCAGGGCTCGTCGATGATCACGACCAT
Source organism: Cyclobacteriaceae bacterium (assembly GCA_044226825.1). Lineage (GTDB taxonomy): Bacteria > Bacteroidota > Bacteroidia > Cytophagales > Cyclobacteriaceae > ELB16-189. Next base: position 244,445 of record JBGAGH010000004.1, on the reverse strand, counting down.
GGTCGACTCGGGAACGGACGCCAGTTTCGTTCGTGCTTGCACGTGCAGGACGTAAGTTCCGTTTGGCAGATTGCGAAACTCGCGCGAGTCAGCTTCACGCGGTTCAGTCCAACCCTGATCAAAGCCGTCGAGTTTTGTTTGGTATTGATGGTCTGAAAAGTATTCGATCCCGGGCATTGCAAAATGAAACTGCAAGACCTCAGGTTTCTTTCGATATCGGAGCGTGTCGGTGTGCCACAGGTTTAGTACAGAATCTCGGTTCAACGTCACGCTGGTGATCATCGTCGGTGCAGGGCGATGTTCTGGATAGGTGAACTGCGGCAGGGCTTTGCGCACATCGATCACACAAGTGCCGTAATCGGAACCGCCCCAAATCCGACCATATCGATCGACCTCGAGGTCGTAAAATCCATTGGAAGCCACGCCTCCAGCACGGTCGAACCGGGCTCTCACTTTGCCTGAAATATCTGCGACGAAGATTCCCGTGCTATAGGTACCGATGGCGAAGACGCTGTCGCTCAGTCGCGCGGCGCAGTACATCGTGTTCTTTTTCATCAACTCGTGGAGAGGACGAAAGACGGAGATCTTGTTCGTAGCTAAATCTCGAACGTACGTACCCTGATTGGGATAAATGATCAGGTGCTGGTTGCCTGGAATCGCATACACGGAAAATGCGGATTCCTTTTTTGCTTCAGCTTGATCCCACACCAACACCGTATCACGACCTCGCGTCACCACGAGGTCACCTTCCTTTTTTGTGAAGTAGTCCTCCTCGCCTATCGTATAGTGATAAGTATCCAAAATAGGAACATAGGTCACATCGTCGCCACGCACATAGAAATGCCCCTCGTGTGATTGAAGGATTACCATTTCCTTTTGGATGTTGATTAACCAAACCTGTCGAAAGGGATGGGTCTTCGAAAGGGAATCGGAGAGGGACACATATACGAAACGCTTGGCTGGATCTTTCTTGAAATAACCGAAGGTGCCGACGCCACCCACCCATACGCGGTCGCGGTACGGGTCGTACTCGACGGAGCGTGCGTCGCCGTGGCCATTCATCGAGTAGATTTCCCACCGTTCGCCATCGTAGACCATGAGGCCTTTGGCGATGGAAAAATATAGGAGACCATCGCTGTCGCTAGCGATGGCATAAATGGTTTCGCCGGATTTATTGACTTCTGGACCGTAGTTGACGATGTACTTCGAAGTGGATTGCGCCGAGGCGGTGGTCACCGACAGAAAAAGGCCGGATACCAAGAAGACGAGGGTGCGCATTGAGGAAGAAAGCCCTAAAATTAGCGATTTAACCCTGACTCTAAATTCACGGTATCCAGCTGTTTATTCTTTACGCGAGTTGAGCCGACATCTCCACGACCGTGTTGATGTCTACCTTCGTGGTTTTCACGGCGTACAACAAGAGCCTTACCTCTTTCACGTGAATGACCCCATCGATCATCGCCATCTGGTACATTTTCACGAAGGCCCTAAGCTTCTCGGCTTCGGTACACGAGTTGATCGCGTTTATCCCAATTTGATACACTTCGCGCTCACTTTTTCCCAAAATGGAACTACGGATCTGTTCAAATAAGGCATCGGGAATGCCCTCCGACTGGCGAATCTTCTCCACGTAATCCAGCTCATTTTCGCTGATTTCCCCGTCAGAATTGATTAAAACAGAGATTAGAGCCAGCAAACCAGTCGAATATTCAGTGATGTTTTTCATAGTGTTTTGGGCTTTATGCCCGACCTGATTTCCCAAAGGACGGGCCAACTCCAAAATTTCGCGGGTATGCCTTTATGGAACCAAGCCGATACCCGCATCCTTAGCGCGAGACCGTAAGGCTGGCTCAGGAGAGAGGAGATAAGCGGGTGGTTGGCGCAAGGCTGACTGCCCGCTTCGATTTTAGGGGCGGTCGATGATATTCGGCGGGAGCGGGCTATTTTCATCCTATGAAAAAAAGGACCTTCCTCAAGCTATCTTCGGCTTTGATCACCACGGCGGCCGTCGCCCCACTTGAATCTTGCGTGACACAACCTTCGATACATAGGACCAACTGGGCTGGGAACCTAACCTACTCGAGCGACGAATTGCACGAGCCCACCACGGTCGACGAACTGGCGGACCTTGTACGCACCACGTCCAAGATCAAAGTTCAAGGGACATGTCACTCGTTTAATACCATCGCCGACAGCCGCGATCGTTTTGTGAAACTTGGTAAGATGAACCAAGTTGTATCGCTGGATGAGCAAAACATGACGGTGACCGTACAATCGGGGATGCGCTACGGCGAACTCGGCCGCTACCTCGAAAGCAAGGGCTATGCGCTCCACAACTTGGCGTCTTTGCCGCACATCTCGATTGCTGGAGCGATTGCGACTTCTACGCATGGATCGGGTAATCGAAATGGCACCCTTGCTTCAGCGGTGCGCGGACTGCGCGTGATGAAGGCAAATGGCGAAACCGTCGACGTGGGTGAAGACCTCGCAGGAATGGTTGTCAACTTAGGCGCCACTGGTGTGGTGACGGAAGTAACGCTAGCGATTCAGCCCACCTTCCAAGTGCGGCAGCGTGTGTTTCAAAATCTCCCTATGACTTCGTTGAAGGAGCACTTCGACGAGATTTTTCAGGCTGGTTACAGTGTCAGCTTATTCACCGATTGGAGCGACGATACCATTGACCAAGTGTGGGTGAAACAGCTTGCCACGCAACCCGACATCGGTGCGATCGAATGGTTCGGGGCCAAACCAGCCACTCGAGACCTCCACCCGATCGAATCTATTTCAGCGGTCAACTGCACCCCACAACTGGGCGTCGTTGGACCCTGGCATGAACGGCTACCACATTTCAAGATGGATTTCACACCTAGCAGCGGCGAAGAATTGCAAGCCGAATACTTCGTGCCTTTTCAATCCGGATATGAGGCGATCGCAGCTGTTCATTCCTTGCGCGACCGGGTGAATCCATTGATCCAGATATCGGAAGTCAGGTCGATTGCGGCCGACAACCTTCTGATGAGCCCCTTTCGGAACCAGGATTCCATCGCCATCCACTTCACGTGGAAGAAGGATTGGGGAAGAGTAAGACAGGTGTTGCCACTAATCGAAAACGCCCTCGAGCCTTTCGGCGTTCGGCCCCACTGGGGAAAGTTGTTTACGCTAGATCCAGCAACGTTGAAGGGCCGTTACGAAACGCTTGACACTTTTCGAGGGCTAATGAAGAAATACGATCCAGATGGAAAGTTTGTCAACGAATTCCTCGCCAAGTTTGTCGCGTAGCCCTATCGGCTTAGGACTCGGAATGGAAACGTGAGGACCGCGCCAACAAATTTAAAGAGCACCTCCAAGGTGAGACCCACGATCCGAAACGGAAGTAAGATCAGCCACAGGATCGGAAGCAAGAAAACCAACACTAGCGCAAGTGGCCAGCACATGGCCAGCAGGATAAACCAAAGGAGAATGGCGATCAACGATTTCATACCGATCGTAAATCAAATTCCCGACCAACGCAAAAGATGCCAGTTGCCGTTCAAAAACGCAGGCCGCGGGTTTTGGATGGTACATCTCTGAACAGGTCGCTGATCAAAATCGTACATCGCGTTTTTTGATTTATCTTGTCCTCGAACTTACCTACATCCTTACTTATGTCGGATCCACTCAAAATTCGCTCGCAGTTTCCTTCGCTTTCGCGGATGCATCAACAGATGCCCCTCACCTACCTAGATGCACCGGCGGGAACGCAAGTACCTCGCTCGGTCATCGATGCCACCGTAAACTACTACACCACGTGCAATGCAAATACGCATGGTGAATTCTTAACCACCAACGAAACGGATGTAGTGGTGGCCAACATGAGAAAGACGGTTGCCACTTTTTTGGGGGCTGAAGGTCCTGAGACGATTTCGATTGGTCAAAACATGACCACGTTAAACTTCGCATTGGCCCGTGGCATCGCTCGGGGTCTACAGCCTGGGGAAGAGGTGTTGATTACCCAACTTGATCACGAAGGCAACCGAGGACCGTGGTTGATGCTACGCGAATTCGGGGTGACCGTGCGCGAGGTGAAGTTGTTGCCCGATGGCACGCTCGACTATGAAGACTTTGCTGCTAAAGTCAACGAACGCACGCGGGTGATCGCAGTCGGTATGGCGTCGAACGCCCTCGGGACGGTGAACGACTTGAAGGCAGCCCGTGAACTAGCCTACCGATGCGGAGCTTGGTTGGTGTTCGACGCGGTCGCCTATGCACCTCACTTTTCTATTGATGTACGTGCGTTGGGATGCGACTTTCTACTTTGCTCAGCATATAAATTTTATGGCCCACACGTAGGGTTGTTATACAGTCGACCCGGCTTGCTCGATCGGATCAAAACAGACCGGTTGCGCACGGCTGGACAAGCGGCGCCGGATAAGATCGAGACCGGCACACTCAACCACGCGGCAATCGCTGCCGTCACCGCCTCCGTAGAATTCATTGGTTCCGTGGGACAGGGCAGCACGCTGCGCGACAAGTTGATCGATGCCTACCGGGTGATCGGCGACCATGAGCGGAGGCTCGCGACCAAACTATTCAACGGCGTGAATGCGATAAAGGGTTGTAAGGTGGTAGGTCAAGACTTCGCCTCTGCACACCGCGCCCCGACTGTATCTTTTACGGTGGAAGGAAAGACTCCCACCGAGGTTTGTCGACATCTTGCGAAGCAGAATATCTTCGCTTGGGATGGACACTTTTATGCGCAGCGGGCAATTGAAGTCTTGGGGCTGTACGAGCGCGGCGGCGTTACCCGAATTGGAATGGCCGCTTATAACACGGAGGAAGAAATCGACCTAACGTTGAAGGTGTTGGCCAATTTGAAGTAGCATGTCCAAAAAAAAGAAAAGGGCTGCTCTTATCGAGCGGCCCTATTTTTTACGCTGAGAATCTGACTTATGCGGCACTGTCGAGTAGACGCATCCGTTCTACGCGCTTCTTTTCGTCTTCCGTAAACTCGTCGTTGTTCAGGCGTTCAATAAACTGTTCGAGCGATTCGAAGAAACCGAGGCGATATTTGAACACGGTCTTCGCGCCGATCGCCATTTTCAGTTCGCGTAGTGTCATTGTTTCAGGCACCCAAATCAATTCGTGCGCTTCCTTGGATTGGTCTGAGTCATAACCAGACATGTATTCCAAGCCAGAGCGGCTAAGATTTTTCATGACCTCGTCACGAAAATCTTCTTTTCCAATAATGTAAATCGTCTTCCAATTCATAAAAATATCGTTCAGGCACCGGTTGGTGCGCGTTGTCTCATTCCCAATAAAGTTCTGCAATCCTAGGCCTTACTTGTCAACCGGGCTACTTCCTCGAACGGAAGTGAAATAATCATCTTCCCGAGAGCTTCAGCTCCAAATTTGCTGTGGTGACATGCTAGTTGAAAAAACTCTAAATCACTTACTACAACGCAAATGAATACGCTGGGTTACATGAAAAGTAACATCGTCGACGAATGTTTTTTAGTCGCTGTCCGCGGGGTTTTTGGGCAGCCGAATGGTGAAAGTGGTACCGAGTCCGAGTTCTGTTTCGACATCGATTTGTCCCTGGAGTTTGATTACCGTTTCACGCAGGATGTAGAGCCCTAAGCCTGATCCTTGCACGTTGTCGTTTGCGCGGAAGAACATGTCGAAGATTCGTTCCTTAAACTCTGGATGAATACCGGAACCGTTATCGATCACGCGAAACACGAAGTAATGGTTGTCCTCATCTGCCGAGATGGCCACGAACGGTGGTTCCATTCTCTCCGCAAAATGAAACTTGATGGCGTTAGATATCAAGTTGTTAAAAATGATCTTCAACCGCATTTCATCGGAGCGTAAGGCGGTCCTGGTACGATCTTCTACGGTAAACTGGATCTTTCCATAGTTGGGCGCATACTGGTGATCGTCGAGCAGCTGTCGGATAAATGGGACGAATTCGATTTTTGTAATCTGCAGTGGCGCACGCGTGTTGCGCGAGTAGTTGATCACATCTGCAATAAACGCTTCCAGTTTTCTAACGCTTCGTTCCATCATTTCCAGATACGAAAGTAGCGACGAGGTCGGCTTCTCCATTTTGGCAACGGAGATCAAACCACGGATTGATTTCAACGGGGCACTTAGGTCGTGCGAGGTACTGTAGACAAACCGATCGAGTTCAGAATTTCGCATCGATAACTCCTCGTTGATCCGTTTCAGTTCGAGGGTTCTTTGGTTCACGATGTCTTCCAGTAGTTGCCTTCGCTTTCGATTGATGTAAGCTGCCAGCGCGAAAGAAATCCATGCGATGAAGGCGACCAACAGTACGGCGGATGCTGTGAACCAACTCTGTTCCCAAAACGGTCGTTCGACGTTGAATTCGATCCGGCTGACCTGACTCCAGCGAAATCCGCCGTTCTTTTTTGCCCGGGCCTCTATTGCATAACGACCCGCGCGCAGGTCCGTGAGTGTGATTCGATTTTCTGACACGGTACGCCACGTGGTATCGGCGGACGCAATCCTGAATTGGATTTGAATGTGATCGGCCGGAAAAGAAATACAGGACAAGTTGAGAGAAAAGTAGGCACCGAAAGGAATGGTGAGGCCCTGCAGGTATCGCCGGGGCAAACCATTTACCTCGACTCCAACAAAGCGAGGAGCTTGAGTGGGCTGGTCGTTGACGAGTGCACGGCTGGACACACCGAGCCCGAACGAAGTTCCCGTCCATACCCGTCCATGATGATCGACATAGATCCCTCGTGTGGTGATGGTATTCGACGGAAGGCCGTTTGCTTCGTCATACCGCCAGTACTCAGAGGTTTCCACGTCGTACCGGAAAATACCATACGAGTTGTCGAACACGAGGTACCGAGACTCGAGCACTTTCACTGTCTTCACCGGCAACGAGCTATACATATCACCGATATCGATTCGGCGGATGCGTTCACCATCGAATCGAAACAATCCTTCCGACGTCGCGAGCCAGGTCGCCGAATCGAGTACGGCAATGTCGGTGACGTTAAAGTCGCCGTGGGGTTGGAACCCCAATGGAACGCTCACGTTTCTAAAAATGCTATCGGTTCTCGCCTTGAAGAAAAGGTAGTCCTGACTTCCGTTGGAGGCGACAAACACGCCATCATACCCTTCGCGAACACAGTTTACGATACCTTCTTGATGGAGCGGAACTTGATATCGCCTCATCTCGAAGTTAGGCGCCATCCTCGTTACGAAGCTGTTGCCTGCTTGACTTAGCCAAAGGAATCCATCGCGATCCTCGAAGATGTCGTGCACGAACCTGCCTTCGGTTCCGAAGTCCCATCGGCGCGCGATGTGGTTACCTTTGAATAAATACAATGAAAAAGCATTCGACGCCCAGAGTCCATGCCGGTTGTATGCGATGGATTGGAAGTATCCATTCGGAATGCTAAATAATCTAGTGGCCCGTAAGTTGGGATCGGGGCCCTGTTGCGCCAGCACCTTGTAAATGCCCGACATGGTTCCATAGAAGATGGTGTGGGTCGCAGTATCCTCGGTAATCGACTCCACGAAAGTGACAGGATCGGGACTACCCACTGCATAGAACAAGTTTTTCTGCAACAACACCGCTCCATCATTCGACGCCATCCACAGATCCCCTTCCTGACTGAGGTAGCTGCTGTTGACGTCGTTGATATCAAACGGAAGTTCCTGCCAAGTAGAACCCAAGTCAGTTACGTACTGAGCGCGATCGAACGTCGTCACAAGCCAACGCGAAGAGTCCATCTTCAAAATATGCGAAGCTCCCATGGGCCAGTTCGGCGGTGAAATCAAAAGAGGTTTTGAGAAACCGCCGTTGGGTAAAAGGTTGGCGCGATGAACACCATCGGCGGCAGCAATGAGTAGCGAATTACCTTCCACCTTGATGTGGTTCACACCGCTGGGAAAATGAATCGGCTCAGGAATGAATGTGTATTCGTCTGGGTCGAATAGGTATACGTTGCCGGTGAACGATACTGTGTACAGGAAACCTAATTTATCCTCGAAAAAAGCGAACGATCGGAGGAACTGAGGCGATCGATCTTCGATGCCAAACCGAAACCTGTGCAGGATGCCTTTTCGGTACATGGCCACGGACTGAGGTTCGGCTACCCAAAGGGAACCTTCGCGGTCCTCGTACATCGCTTTCGGGAACCATAATGTTGAATCCGTGGGGTTCCGCGTGCCGCGAAGTACCTGTCGAAAGACGGCGGAATCGCCCAAGTTGATGATCTCGATTAAGTCCAAGTCGCCATAGGCATACATTCTACCGGAACGGGTATGCAAAAAACCTTTCACGTATTGGTTGTGCATGGCGCTCTTATACGTGGTGAACCGAAGCCCGTCGAATTGCACGAGACCCTCGTCGGTGGCGATCCAAAAGTAACCTAGAGAATCTTGCGTGATGGATTTGATCACATTTGCCGGGAGGCCGTGTTCGACCCGAAACTGTCGCAGTTGATATTCCTGGGCAACCACAGCCGATGGTAGCAGGATCGCGCACCATACCAGCAGCGGTCGCCAACCAAGCAAGCCGTAAGGGAGGCTAAGCAGAGTCAGGAATCGCATATCAAAAAAAGGGGATGCAAATAACGTCAAACGCTACTTGAATATAAAGGACTTCGCACCTAACCAGCGTTAGCTTAATCCTTCCATTCTGCCTAATTTTAGGTTTTTAAAGGATATTCATGAGTTTGGTTTCCGCGAAAGAAAAAAAAGCAGCATCGGAGGCGGCGCCGAAGGTGCCAGCGCCTTACCAGCCCACCCACAAAGTTCGCATCGTCACAGCTGCCAGCTTGTTCGACGGTCATGATGCCGCGATCAACATCATGCGCCGAATCATTCAGGCCACCGGTTGTGAAGTGATTCACCTCGGCCATGACCGGAGCGTGCAAGACGTCGTGAATACAGCCATTCAAGAAGGGGCCCAGGCGATTGCGCTCACGAGTTATCAAGGTGGTCATAACGAATACTTCAAATACATGTATGACCTCCTCCGGGAGAAAGGTGCAGGACATATTCGAATATTCGGTGGTGGCGGCGGTGTGATCCTTCCCGAAGAAATCAAAGAGCTGATGCATTACGGCATCACGCGGATCTATTCGCCCGACGACGGTCGTGCCATGGGATTGCAAGGGATGATCAACGACTTGGTTCAAAAAAGTGACTTCGCGACCGGTGAAGAATTGACTGCCGTTGGTGACCTCAATACACAGAACCATTTGAAAATTGCGGAGTTAATCTCTGCCGCCGAGAACTACTACGAAAAGCATGTGGATACCTGGAGCACGATTGCGAAAACAGCGGCCACATCGAAAGCACCGGTCTTGGGAATCACCGGAACGGGTGGTGCCGGCAAGTCTTCCATGGTTGATGAAATTGTGCGCCGCTTCCTGCTTGACTTTCGCGACAAAACCATCGGCATCATTTCGGTCGATCCATCGAAGAGAAAAACTGGTGGCGCTCTGTTGGGCGACCGGATCCGAATGAACGCCATCAACCATCCACGTGTTTACATGCGATCCTTAGCCACGCGCCAGAGCAACTTGGCGCTATCGGCTTATGTGAAGGAAGCGGTCATGATTTTAAAGGCTGCGGGCTTCGACTTGATCATCCTCGAGACATCGGGTATTGGACAAAGCGACACTGAAATATTGGACCACAGCGACGTTTCGCTCTATGTGATGACACCCGAGTATGGCGCCGCCACGCAGTTGGAGAAAATCGATATGCTCGACTTCGCCGATGTGATTGCACTCAACAAGTTCGACAAACGGGGCGCCCTCGATGCGTTGAGGGATGTGAAAAAGCAATACCAACGCAACCACCAACTATGGGATCAGAAGCCAGAAGACATGCCGGTCTTTGGCACCATCGCTTCTCAATTCAATGATCCTGGTACCAACGCCTTGTATCATGAAGTGATGGAGCGAATTGTCGCCAAGACGGGCGCCACGCTGAAGTCGTCGCTCCTTCGCAGTGGTGAGATGTCGGAAAAAGTCTATGTCATCCCGCCGAATCGAACACGGTATTTGAGTGAGATCACGGAAAACAACCGAAAGTACGACCGATGGACCGAAGACCAATCGGTGATCGCACAGCAACTGTTTTCGTTAGATCAAACCATTCGGCTTTTAGAGGCAGCGGGTCAACATGAAATGATTCCCGCCCTGCGTGCACAACTCGAGAAACTCCAGTTGAACTTTGATCCCAAGAACAGAAAACTTATTGAAGAGTGGCCTGCGAAGAAAGCGATGTATCGCGAACCTTTGTTCAAGTTCAAGGTTCGTGACAAGGAACTGGCGATCGCTACCCGCACAGAATCACTTTCCCATACGCTCGTTCCGAAAGTGGCTTTGCCACGTTACGAAGCTTGGGGCGATCTGCTGAGGTGGATGTTGCAAGAAAACGTGCCTGGTGAATTCCCCTATGCCGCCGGTATCTATCCGTTCAAACGTGAGGGCGAAGACCCCACCCGTATGTTTGCAGGTGAAGGTGGACCGGAACGAACAAACCGACGCTTCCACTACGTTAGTTTCTCGATGCCCGCCAAACGGCTGTCGACGGCGTTTGACTCGGTGACGTTGTATGGGCACGACCCCGACTACCGCCCGGACATTTATGGAAAGATTGGCAACTCAGGTGTCTCTATCTGCTGCCTCGACGATGCGAAGAAACTCTATTCAGGATTCAATCTAATCGACCCCAAGACAAGTGTGTCGATGACCATCAATGGACCTGCGCCGTTGATACTCGCGTTCTTTATGAATGCAGCGATTGATCAGCAATGCGAAGTCTATATCAAAAAGAATAGCCTAGAAAAAGAAGTTAACGACAAGATCGAACAAATCTATCGCGACAAGAAGTTAGCGCGTCCTACCTACCAGGGGAACCTACCGAAAGGACACGACGGCTTGGGGTTGTTGCTACTGGGTGTAACGGGCGACCAAGTTCTCCCGGCAGAAGTGTACTCACGGATAAAGGAAGAGACGCTCGCCCAGGTTCGTGGTACGGTGCAAGCCGATATCTTGAAAGAAGACCAGGCACAAAACACCTGCATTTTCTCGACGGAGTTTGCACTCCGCCTCATGGGCGACGTGCAACAGTACTTTATCGATCACGATGTACGGAATTTTTATTCCGTGTCGATCAGCGGCTATCATATTGCGGAAGCGGGCGCGAATCCAATCACCCAGTTGGCGTTCACCCTTGCGAACGGGTTCACCTACGTGGAATACTACCTCAGCCGAGGGATGAACATCAACGACTTCGCTCCCAACCTATCGTTCTTCTTCAGCAACGGCGTAGACCCTGAATACTCAGTGATCGGCCGAGTAGCGCGCAAGATTTGGGCGAAGGCGATGAAACTGAAGTACGGTGCCAACAGCAGGAGCCAGATGATGAAGTACCATATTCAAACATCGGGGCGTTCGCTGCACGCACAAGAGATCGACTTCAACGACATTCGCACCACGTTGCAGGCGCTGTATGCGATCTACGACAACTGCAACTCGTTACACACGAACGCCTACGACGAAGCGATCACCACCCCTACCGAGGAATCAGTTCGGAGGGCGATGGCCATCCAGCTCATCATCAACCGGGAGCTGGGCCTCGCTAAGAATGAAAACCCGCTCCAGGGTTCCTTTATTATCGAAGAGCTCACCGACTTAGTCGAAGAAGCTGTGCTCGCCGAATTTGATCGAATCACCGAACGCGGTGGGGTGCTGGGCGCGATGGAAACGATGTACCAGCGAGGGAAGATCCAAGAGGAAAGCCTTTACTACGAAACGCTCAAGCATACTGGCGAATACCCCATCATTGGCGTCAACACGTTCCTCAGTTCCAAAGGGTCGCCCACAATTATTCCACAGGAAGTAATCCGAGCGACTACCGACGAAAAAGAGTTTCAAATAGCCATGTTGCGCGAATTGCACCAATTCCACGCCACGGAATCACCTCGGCAACTCGAAGCCGTACAAAAAGCGGCCATCGAAAACAAGAACATCTTCGAAGCGTTGATGGACGCCACGAAGTTCTGTTCGCTCGGTCAAATCACGAAAGCGCTTTTTGAGGTGGGGGGACAGTATCGGAGGAATATGTAGGGATGGTGGGTGGTGGATGGTGGATGGTGGATGGATGATGGTTGATAGTTGGTAGTTGGTAGTTGGTAGTTGGTGGTGGGTGGTTGATGGTACAAAAAAAGAATCCACCGACACACACAGGCGTGGTCGGTGGATTGGTTTTTGGCTAGTTATCTTAACCTATTGATTTCGACTTAGTAGCGCACCACTTTCGTGTTGCCATTGCCGTCGGTTACTTCGAAAGTAGGAGTTCCTTCTACTGCTTTCAGGTTGTACACCAAACCAACAGCTCCGTTTACGTTCAGAGTTTGCTCATGGATGACGTTGTTAGACCCATCGATGATTTTGACGTTGATGGCACCATCGTTGGCAACCGAGAGGAGGTACTTGTTCGCTTCGTTTGTTAAACGGGCTACATGCACGCGTTGTGACGCAGCAGGCAAACCATAGCTCACCTTCTGAACTTGCTTGGCGCTGCCATCGACTACTTCGATGGAATATTCACCGGGTTTCATGCCCCTGAAGTTTACAGGAAGGATAAAGCCATCAGCAACTTTCAACGACTCAGTGAACAACGTCTCACCATTGCTGTTGATGATGTTCATCTTTACTTTAGTCGTCTTCGGATTTTCATAAATCACTTTGAACAAGCCTGCTTCCTTCTGGCTTACTACAACCAACTTGGAAGTTGCCGGTTCGTCAGCAAATGCTACAGCGCTCACTAGGACCATAGCTGCCAAGAGAATCGATTTTGTTTTCATACTGCTTGTGTGTTTTGTTTTCATGTTCAATTACAGTACGAATGTACGGCCGCCTGTTACGCGAGGTCGTAAGTTGTAAGTAAAGTTGATTTTTAAAGTGAAATAACGATTGCGAAAAAACGTGCGGAATTTTTATCCAAAAAATGGTAAAAAACTGGTCCTTAACTCGTGTTTTATATCACTTGAACATTCGACAACGATTGCATTTCGCAGATTCAAACCGCAACGAGTTGCAGAACAATCGATGGAGGTGGTTGGCGGGCAGTTCGTGGTCCCTGCATGTGCTGATCGTTTTTTCGTCGATCAACCATCATCCATCCACCATCATCCATCATCCATCAACCATCATCCATCCACTAAAAAAGATAAGGTCCTGCTCCAACGTGTGGACAGGACCTACCTTCGAAATCATCTTTCAGCGGGGCCGAGCACGCATGATGACTGGGCCCGGTGATTCGGCTGACAACGCCACTCCTACCTAAAAGCGGGTTGTCGCCCGTGAACTTCGAAAGGATTAGTAAGCGACTTTTTTCGTTTCGCCGCTTTCGTTGGTGATCTCGAAGGTTACGTGACCTTTCACCGACTTGAGGTTGTACAACTGCGCGAAGTTGCCAACTGTGGTTTTTGAGTCGTGGTGAATCAAGCGGTTGTTTTCATCGTAGATGTTGATCGCGATTGTTTCGGTGCCGGAGCCAGCAGCTGTGAGGACATACTTGCTATCGTCGCTATTCATGCGAATCACGTTCAATGCCTTTGGCGTTTTCTCCGCGCGATAGACCACGCGTTCGATGAGGATACCGGAAGCATCCTGCACGGCAATGGTATACTCGCCTTCCTTCAGGCTGGAGAAATTGTAAGGGCGGGTGAAACCCTCTGTCTTAGAAACTTTTTCTACAAAGACGACTTTATTGCGTTCGTCGAGGATCGAAACTTTAACATCCGATTCCTTTTCAGACTTGTAGATGACGCGATATGTTGATTCGCCGTTCTTAATTACTGCGGCACCCGAGGTGCTAGCTGCCGGATTCTTTTCATCCGTACCGTTGGCAAACATGATTGTGCTCGCGAGCACAAAAGAGAGTGTGAGAATTTTTTTCATAACCTAAACCGTTTGCAGCATATGACGGCTAGGTGTTTTGAAAAGTTGCACTGCGTTTGTTAAATATGTTTTATCAATGTTTCTGTCGACGAACACGTAACCTTATCAATCTTGTTTCGTTGGGAACGGGCCTTCGAAATGAATCCATCTTTTTGAAACGAATTCCAACAACTGAACTGTACGGTCACTGTTCGCTGTCCGGTCGAGTTGAACACCTTGCAAAAAAGTACGGTCGACCTGTAACCATGACTGGCTACCTGTCGTTTCTGCTAGGTTATTTTGATTAGTTCAAGTGAAAAACGTCGCGCGCCTTCTGTGCTTGGTGTAGCAAAGTGGACTGATAACGCAACCGGGCGGAAAGGAACCCCACCTTCTTATCTTGCGGTAGGGCCACGAACTTCAACTTATCCTCGATACTCATTGTCAACTCATTTGCCACGGTCCAAAGTGTCGTCGAATCTGCGGGACGATTGATATTCAAAAGCTGAAGAAATTCATGAAACTCGTTGGCGAGAGCGTCGTCGACGGGTTGTTCGACATCTACATTCCACATTGCGACGTCGCCGCCCGGATAGAGTTTGTCTCCGAACGTCCGATACAGGGTGTCCATCGTGAAGAGATCGTGGCATTTCACAATGATATCGGATTCTCCAGTGGGATACCGCTTGATGACGCTCTCGAGTTTGACGAGCGACCCAAATTTTGCGGTGTTTGCCACGTGGTTGAGGTAGATTCCGAAGGAAATGTCGCGCGATTCCGCGTCGCGGAGCAGTTGTCGGTACCGTGGTTCAAAAATGTGCAAAGGCACCAATTCACCCGGCAAGGGAAAAATCGCGAGGGGGAACATGGGTATCTTTGTCGGCTCCATTAGATGCTATAACAACAGCGCTTCCGAAAAGTTTGTCAAAAAAGGACGCCTACCGGCATCTCAGTACTCAACCACGGAAAACGGCTTTACGTGGAAATTTTGAACGATTTTCGCCTCACCGGGCAGAAAAGAGAGGTTGATTAGGAAAGAAAATCCGGCTACCACCCCACCCGATTTCTTGACCAGCTGCCCGGCGGCGTTTGCCGTCCCACCAGTAGCCAGCAAGTCGTCGTGGATCAAGATCCGGTCGCCGGGTTTCACCGCGTCTTCATGCATTTCGATGGCGGCCGTTCCATATTCCAACTCGTACTCTTCTTTAATGGATCGATAGGGCAACTTTCCCGACTTTCGAATCGGAATGAACGGTAACTGCAACTCCTGCGCGATTAGTGACCCCAAAATGAAACCGCGCGCCTCGATACCAGCCACGGCGACGATCCGTTGATCCTTAAAGTTTTTGGCGATCGTGACCACAATTTCCCGACGGATGGCCGGATCTGCCAGCACGGGTGTAATATCTTTGAAAACGATGCCCGGTTTTGGAAAATCACGTACGTCACGAACCAACTCTTTGATCGAATTTGCAAGCTGCATGCGGCAAATTACCTTTAAATTTCAACTTTAGACCCGTCGTTCGAAAATTGTTGGACGGCTTTTCCGTATAAGAACGACACGATGCTGCAGTTCAAGAATTTCTCCAAACGATACGATGGGCGGCTCATCATTTCAGTGCCGGACCTAACATTAACGTCAGGCACCTATTGGATACGAGGTGAAAACGGGTCGGGCAAATCGACGCTTTTCAAATCACTTGCGGGTATGATCCCTTACGAGGGTTCGATCACGCTTGATCAAACGTTAGATATTCAACGGCACCCGATCGAATGCCGACGTCGAATCCACTTCGCGGAAGCGGAACCAGTGTTTCCGGGCTTCATGACAGCCTTCGACCTCATCCAGTTTATGGCCACCACCCGTGGTGCAGCGTCGGGACAGGTCGACAACATTGTCGAAAGATTCGGGATCGATCGTTTCTTGCGCCAACGCTGTGAGACTTTCTCCAGCGGGATGCTGAAAAAAGTATCGCTCGCCATGGCGTTCATCGGTCGGCCAGAGGTATTGATACTAGATGAACCCTTAATTACACTCGACGACCAAGCACGTAGTGCCCTCGTACAACTGACGCTGGATACGCAACGCGATCACGATATGGTCACCCTCGTATCTTCGCATCAAACCGCAGAACTACCGACGCTCGCAATCAAGACCACGTATCGAATCGTCGATCAAACGCTCGTGGCTGAATGAAACTTGAGCTCATCATACTTCCGCGCATTCTTACCGTCGAGTTCTACCGGGTGAACACGGCTTTCTTCCTCATGGTGCTGGGTGTGGCGGCCGGCTTTATGCGCACGCCTGAGCATCTCGCATTGGCTGGATTTTTCGTCAGCTCGCCATGGGCTATGACCATCCCGATCCTGGTTTGGACCTTCTACACTTTTAAGATAATCTTATTCAACCGCGCCGAATTGGCGGTACCGCGCAACCACTTTGTCCATCACGTGGCGTTGCTGGGATCCTTCAGAAAATGGCGAACGTATGCGACGGTGGCATTTGGCCAAATGGCGCCCGCACTTGCTTATGGGATTTTCGTGGGCTCGGTGGGCATCGCGGCCGATCAATACCTCACGCCTGCCATCGCGTGTGTTGCGCTGGTGGTGATGACTAGCTTGGTTGCGCTCACGATCGCCAGAACACTCGAACGTCCGATCCCCGAACATGTATTGAACACACTCAGCTTGTGGCTCGATCAGCATCTGGCGAAACCACTGGTATGGATCTTTACGACAGGCACTCTGCAATTACAACCGGGGCTTTTCTATGCGACCAAGTTATTCACCGCGTTGCTCGTGTTTGGAACTTCACGCTTGTATCTATTCGACGACTATGACGGCAGGCTTTACGCAATGGGTGGATGTTTTGCCTTCGGTGCGAACCTAACGTTGGTGTTTCAATACCAACGGTTTGAACTCATCAAGTTTCCGTTGTTGCGCTCCCTCCCCATAGGGTCCGTACGGAGAATCACCACGTTCGTATTGTCGATGGCCATCCTTTGCTTTCCGGAAATCGCCATGTTGGCAACTTATCTCCCAAGTCAGTTAACGTGGCACCATTACCTGTTGCTTATCACCTTCGGATTTTCGCTCGTGATCTTGGGTTTCGGAAGTCTTTACCAACGCCCAATGTCGTTTGACACCTTTACCCGGTGGGTATTTTTTGTAACAATGGGGTGCTTCTTGTCGATCTTGTTCAAGCTGCCCATATGGGTACTGACTGTCGCATGCACCACCGTGGGTATCTACTGGTTGGCGACGCGCTACTATGGCTTTGAGCCCGTTCCCGAGGAGTTCTAGCCCAGTACTTGGCGTCCGTTTAAGATTACCTTGTCGATCAGGTTTGAACCGAACGAATAAGGCAAATAGGCGATCGAGGGCATCGGCTTGGTGATAAACACGTTTGCGACCTTCCCTTTCGTGATGCTACCATGGGTACTCAATACATCCATCGCGTACGCCGAATTGATGGTCGCCGCGTTGATTGCCTCTTCTGGGGTAATCTTCATTCTGATACAAGCCAGCGATAACATGAGCGGCATATTGCCAGACGGCGCACTGCCGGGATTGTAGTCGCTTGCAATCGCGATCGGCAGCCCGGAATGAATCATCTTACGAGCGGGAGGAAATGGCAGGTTGAGGAAGAATGCCGCACCGGGCAACACCGTCGGCATGGTCTTACGCCCTTTCAATAGGTTGATTTCTTCATCTCCAATTGTTTCGAGGTGGTCGACGGTGATTGCGCCCGTTTTTACACCCACTTGCACACCGCCTGAACGATGCAACTGGTTGGCATGAACTTTTGCTTTCATACCTGCCTTGATTCCTGCTTCCAGTATCTTCTCGGACTCGTCGGCGGTGAAGAATCCTTCTTCACAAAATACGTCGATGTAATCGGCCAGTTTCTGGCTGGCGACGGCGGGTATCATCTCGTGGATCACTTGATGGATGTAGTCACTCTTACTCACGCCGGAGGGAACGGCATGGGCGCCGAGAAAGGTCGTGCGCACCTTCAGCGGTGTCTCCCGCTCGATGCGGCGTGCCACCTTCAACATCTTTAACTCGTCGCGGAGTGTGAGGCCGTAACCACTTTTTATCTCCACGGCGCCCGTTCCCGAACGGATAATTTCCCAGGCGCGCGGAAGGGACAGCTCCAGCAATCGATCTTCGTTTACGGTGCTCAAGATCTTTGCCGAGTTCAAGATCCCGCCACCTTTCGCTGCGATTTCTTCGTAACTGGAACCGCGTATCTTTTGAACGAACTCCTGTTCTCGACTTGCTGCATACACTAAGTGGGTATGCGAATCGGCAAAACTTGGAAACACGTAGCAACCGGATGCATCGATGGAAGGTATGTTCAACGATGGGACATCCGACATCGAACCATAGTCCTCAATGAGACCGTTGCGTATGAGTAAGTAGGCATCTGGTAAGATGGGTAATTCAGACATCGCGAGTCCCGCCAAGAAAGTGGGCGTTGATGCTCGCACCTGAACGAGCCCCCGGATGTTCAGGATCAGAATCTCATTGGTCATAGGTTAAGAAAGGTCTGCCCAATTAAAGCAAATGACCGTTAGGAAAAAACGTTGGTTCGTGATAAAAGTATCATGATGGATCATCCATTTTGCGGTAGATGACCTCGCATGCGTGATGTCAAAATGTTGGATAGAATCTGTGTCGAGCGGCACCGATGACGCAGCGACAGCGTGTGTTCACACTATTTGCCGAAGGACTCAACCTTGTTCTCGAGGTTGGTACCAAACATGGGTAACGAAATGCGGAACATCGTGAAGAAGGAACGTCCCTTAATGGAAGGACGGTAACCAAACTCGCCGCCATACCCCCAACTGAGTGACCTATTGAACTTGCCATCGATGCCCAACCGGAAGCCGACCTTGTTCATCTTCAGGACGGCGGTAGAATAGTCGACGTCTTGATACTTCACATCATCGAGTTTCAACATCGGCGCGATGATCAGGTCCGCGTATAGGTTAAGGATGTGATCGTCGACCCCGCCTTCAAAGTTGTCGAAACTCACGGCGACGTTTCTAATTCTAGTAATCGACGCGCCCACGTATACGGCTGCGGAATGGACGTTGCTAAAGACTTCAAAATCGACGGGATTGTTGTTGACCAGTTTCGTCAGTGGCAAGCCCTCGCCGTTCTGGTTGACGACATCGGCGTTGGTAAGCCCTTGCTTAGCGAGTGCTTGCTTGAGGCCGGTGGAACTGTTCCAGACGATCGTACCGAGACGCGCGCCGTAGATCCTACGAAGTTTGGCCGGAACTTCCGTTTGCAGCGGCACACGCGATGCCCACTTGTTGCCTTTGTAGCTGTTCTTATACAGGGTCATCTTGGTTTTTCCAGACGACTCGAAGTCTTTGAAGTGATAGGTGCCTCCCAGTTCGAAGTATTGATATGCGGTCGGTGCGTTTTGGACATCGCTATTGTCGAGAGCAAGAGACCGGGCGAAATCGAAGAAGCGCGGCCCATACGTCATCCGAAACTGACCCTGTATATTGAATTTATCGCGGTAGTAGAATTGGGCCATGCCGCCAAAGCCAGCCGTTGTATTGGTCGCAAAAGCTTCGGCATAGAGTGGTTGAAACCCGACGAAAAGCTTGTTGACGGCATATGGCTCGTCGTACAATTCCTCATAGGTGACGGCGTTTTTGTCGTCTTGGGCGAGGGCTGCGCCGACAACTAGGAACATCGCTAAAAAGGTCAAAAAATGGGTCCTCTTCATGGGTCAGGTGGCGGGGGCCAGTCTTAAAAGAATAAAGGTACGGAAATTTGGCCTTTGGCGGGAGGCTGAAAAAGGTCTAAAACTTACATCCCAGCCGGTTTCGGCCGCTTCTTCATGGGGAATTCGAATCCCATTCGGATGCTGAGACGCTCGGAGTACGGACTGCTATCATGGTCGTCGTACAGGTTATACAGCACTTGCATGTTACCCTTGATGTGGGCGCCGAGGTTGTAATCGCGCTTGAGACCCACGAAGGCACTCCACAACCAGTGCCGTGCGCCATCACCACCGAGCGCCGAAGTGGGGATGATTGCATTCATCTTTTCTACTTCCGCCTTCACGGCATAACCCTTTCCAAAAGTGAAACTTCCGCCCACGCGTGGGCCGAAGATTCGTTCGGAGGGAACCACCCGATTCCATTTCGAAAAACCCACGCGTTCGTTCCAACCACCACTGACCAACAATCTACCCGTGACGCGATACGAGAGCATGGGATTGAAGTCGATATCGAAAGTAGGCATCTTCTGAAATTGTAGCGTGACACTCGGAACGATCCGCTCGATGAGTGGCTTCCCCTTCATTGGATTGGGCGCTCGTTTCGGAAGATCCTTGATGCTCGATACTTCGCTATACTTCTGTTTGAGTTTCGACATCTTGTCCATCGCTGCTTGGAGCGCTTCCATGTTCCCGGCGAAATGGTCTTTGGCCTCCTGGATCACCATCTGTTGCGCTTGCTCCCGCAACGCTTCCGGATTGTTGGCTTTATCGGCGAGGTCTTTCACCTGCTGCATGTCACCGAGCCCTTGGTGTTTCTGCAAATCTTGGATCTCGTCCAACTTAGACACTTTCCCTTCTATTGCGTCGGGAATGGACTTCACCTCGCCGATGTTTCCTTCTGCGACTTTCTTGACATCGTCGCCATAGCCTTGAACCTTGTCGGTAACTTGATTGACTTGCCCAACTTTGTTTTTTGCCAATTGCAATTCCTCGACAGACTTCAGTTCGTTTATCTTTTCTTGTGGCACTTTCGTGAGGTCGCCCACTTTCTCTTGGATGTTGCCAAGACCGGGCGTTTGTGTACCGAGCGGATTCGTAAGGTTCGGCACGTTGGGTGTGTCACCGAGTTTTAGGTTGTCGCCCACGTTGAAATTTGTACTCGGCGCGCCGGGTAACGACGTGTTGCCCAAGGACGGAGTCTTAAGGTCGACGTTGCCCGGAATGTTTGCACCACTGCCTCCTTCTTGTCGGATGGTATTTAGCTTTTGATTCAGTCCATTCTCAACACGATCCAATGGCTTTGTGATGTTGTCTCCTACTTGATCGATAGATTGATTGATTTTCTGATTGGTGGCGACGATGGGTTGGTTGATTTTCTGTTCCAATTGTTGCTGCCGTGCTTTGGCCATTTCGATGTAATGACTGGGGCCGATGCGGTTGAGACTATCAAGTTGAGCGGCGTACTTCCCGGTCGGCAATTGCAATTGTTTCAAGCTGTCAATTTTGTGGGTTAGTCCACGTCTTGCGGAGTCGAGTTCGTGTACCGCTTCCAAAGAATCCGGCACGGGCTTCCGGAGTCGCTTTTTTGTGAACCAACGCTTCAGATCCGGTTGTGCGAGTGCATTGAGTTTCGCCTGGATGGAATCGATTCGTTGATTGAGGTGCCGGGTAGTGGAATCGAGCGGCTGCGTCCGCTGTCGAACCAAGGAATCATAGCGTTGCCTGAGCGAATCGACGGACTGGCCGTAAGACGCGGCAGCGATAAGGGTTAGGAGGACAACGAAGTGAAACCTCATTTATAGTTCTAAACTCCGTGAAAATGCCTCAACTTACAACCCGCAAACAGGGGTGGCTAACCAAAATTCCTATCGTGTAAACACGATATGTGGCTGTAATACACTGATAATGTGACCATTAAATGATTGCACCCTCGATAAAGTGCGACAAAAAATGGGGGGTAGATAGAACTTGAATGGTATCCAGTTCCTCAAATGCAAGGTTAACATGTTCATAGATTACCTTTTCTATAGATTCTCCCAAATTCGGATTCATAAACCCGCTTACTGGGCCAAGATGTTGGTTCCGATTACCTTGATCTGTGGCCTCGGCCAACATTGGCACGGCAGCGATCAATAACGTGGGTCGCAACGTGGTGATCGGCAAAGCCCTCAACGGCCTATATACGAACGCAGCCTACGACGACCTCTTCATCTATAACAGGGCGCTGACCGAAGAAGAACTCCGCTCCTTGTACCTCGACACGCCGGGATTGATGGTAAACATTTATATTTACAACAGAGCCTCCGAGTATGACAATACTTCTTGCAAGCATCGCGCTGACCGCAGTCAACATAACCCTTAATCGCGAAGTAAAAAATCGGATGCTGTAAACGTTTTAATGGCATCTATCTCTTTCACCGGAGCTGGTGGCCTTATTGCGGGAGGGTACTTTCTGTTGGATTTGGGATTTAATGTGTTTACCATCGAAAGTCTAGGTTAACGACTCAATAAGGCGATTGGCAGTCCATTGTTGATTGGTAGGTGTTATGAAGTTAGTTAGATACTATTTGAGTCATTACTATAATTTCTTTATCGCGAATAATTCCGATAAAGACTGGTCCATCACAAGATCTGTAAATCTTTTTTTGATCAATGTGACGGTTCTATTGATTGCAACCGCTTTTGCTGTTTCCCGATCAATGACAAAAGTCGCAGAAGTATTTATCCAGCTCTACGATCAACACAATCTAACTATTAAGCTATCGCTCATTGCCTTGTGTTTAACCACCAGTTACATGTTTAAGAAGTACTTTAAAAACTACATTGAATCAGGAGGCGCCCTTGCCCATAGTTCTAACAGAGATAAGTGGATTGTTTGGCTTACAGTCCCCGCGGTAGTTGTGGGTTTTTTCTTATCAGTAGTCCCGTTGAGATAACAAACATCGGAAGATTGTCATAGCCAAGTTTTCTCTACCGAAGGTGATGGCTGCAGGGCATTGTGGAGCAACAGTTTTGAGCGTCTACGTGCTTTCCACTCGTCTTGAAGATGACGATATCGAACAGAGAGTTGATTACTTGCTCTTCACCAAATTACTCAATAGACGCTACAGCTTATATACAAACGCAGCCTACGACGACCCGTACATCTATCAAGGCGGCGCTGACCGAAGGAGAACTCCGCTCCTTCTACCTCGACAAGCCGGAATTGATGGCAAATAATTATCTTTACTACAGGCGACCGAGTATGACAACAGTCCGGGTTGGTTCGACACATTCTTTGGCAAGGTCTCTTGATAAGCGCCTTGCCTAGGAATTCACGAGAGCCGGATACGAAGGTTTCAAAGGAAAAACCCCCTCTGTCAATTCCAGAACTCCTGTTGGAAGAATTGATGTGTCCACAGGATTTGTTAAAGTCGATCCGAACTCATTAAAGATCGGTGGTGCAGCTCTTCGATTTGTTGGTTTGGGTATGACTGTATACGAATTTATACTGGAGATAAAAGCTTGATAGGTGAAGGGGGATTAGATTTAGTTATGGGAGGCGCTCCATTTATACCCGGCGGAGGATGGATTGTTGCAGGCCCTTACTTTGGAGGCTAATTGTTGTTGCAGGAAACAGCAAATAATTTTTGGAATAAGTGATCATCAAATGATGTGGTATTTTTATCTCAATTATCGGATCTATAGATTCTATGAAAGAAAAAAAGAGGGTATACCAGGCTTTTTTTCCTTTTCAGCGACAATGGTTTTGGTAAGCCTTAACATTTTTTCGATCATTGGACTGAGTGGTTTTTTCTTGAGCTCTGTTCATGATCTTATAGTTTCACTCAACAAGTATTCGATCATTGTCCTTTATGCTGGGATAGGCATGTTTAACTATTTGACTTTATACAAGAACAAGTACTACGAAGAGATTTTTAACGATTTTGACAAGAATACAGATAAGTATAAGCCATGGAACTTGTCCGTGAAACTACATTGTTTTATCAATTACACTCTTGCTTGTCACCTTGGTTATTGCCGACTTGCGAAATCACGGAAGGATTTAGAAATGTAGTTGAAGCCCGGGAGACCGGGTTTTCGTTTTAAACCGCGGTTTTTTTTGATTTTGATATCGCGGATGATCAGGTCGTTGTGAAAGCTTCCCCTAGTTTTTCACATTCGAAAGTAGAGATTTCCAGTTGTAGTTGCTGTCCTATTGGAATGTAAGAAACTCCACGCCGCCCAATCGGATGGTGGAGTCTCCATATTTTGACAGAAACTGCGATGGAGTCAAAACGCACCCCTACCCCGCCATTTCCAGCCAAAAAACTTAACTCCTTGTTAACTCACAAACCCATTCCACCAAAATTCAGTTGAAGCATTCATGACACACAACTGAATCATGCCCCACCCGCGCGCCACTTCGATACGTCATCTGATCTTACTATCCATTCTCGCAATATCCAACTTTGGGTTTGCTCAATCGCTCCAAGTCGCCGCATGGAAGATTGATTCGACGTTCGCCACCTACAATACCAAAACTCCAGGTGTGGCCGTCGCCGTGATCAAGGATGGAAAGGTGATCATGGCAAAGGGTTACGGCATGGCCGACCTCAACCACCAAATTCCGATTACGCCTCAGACGGTCTTCAACTTAGCATCGGTGTCGAAGCAGTTCACCGCTTTTGCCATCTACCTCCTCGAAAGCGAAGGGAAACTGTCGTTCGAAGACGACATCCGTCAATACATTCCCGAAATTCCAGCCTACTCCACTCCTATCAAAATCAGACACCTGCTGGCGCACACGAGCGGACTCCGTGATCACGGGGCATTGGCATCAATCGCGGGAAACTACTACCTCGCCGACCTCAACACGACCGAACATCATTTGAAATTGCTTGCCCGCCAAAAGGATCTCAACTTCGCCCCCGGCAGTGCGTTCGGATACAGCAACACCAACTATACGCTCCTCGCAGAAATCATACATCGTGTCACGGGTCAGTCTTTTTCCCAATATGTCCGTGAAAAAATCTTTGCTCCCCTCGGCATGAGCAACACGCAAGTACTCGATCGCTACGACCTCGTGGTCAAGAACCTCGCGGAGTCATACGAGCTCCAAGACGGCGTCTACATTCATAAGCCGCTTATGGAATCCAACCCAGGTCCGTCGAACGTGCTGTCCACGGTAGAAGATCTCAGTAAATGGGTGCTCAACTTCGAACAGCCGAAAGTGGGAACGCTCGCTCTTTTAAAGGCCTTCAACACACCGTCGTACCTTGACAATGGACAAAAAGTTCTCCTCCGTGTCTTGGACGGCGACAGCATCTTCCACGCGAAAGGTCAAAACGTGAGCAAGGATAAAGGCAGTTACATCGGCTTCGGTGGACATACCGCTGGATACAGGACGTTCATCGGGCGCTATCCCGACCTACACGTGGCCATCGTGCAACTCAGCAATGATGAGGACAACGAAAAGCTAGGCGGGCGCTGGGACTTTGTCGATTATGTCGTGTCGGTGCCGAGTTTAAATATTACGACACCCATCACCAAATCAGCATCCACAGTCAAACCGGCAACGCCTACATATTCGACTCGACTATCAGATTTTACCGGAACATTTTCGAACAGCGAAGTGCAGACCGATTATACCTTTGAAGTGGTTAACGGCGCGCTTGTCATGAAACACAAACGCCTTTACGATATTCCCCTCCGACGAACCGGAGAAAGCAGATTCAACGGCTCCGGCTCTCATACCTTCGCCTTTGAAATTAACTTCATCAAGAACAGCACAGGAAAAACGACCAGCTTCGACATCTCGAACTTCGGCGTCAAACGCCTTTCTTTCCAAAAACTTCCCTAACCCACCGCCCCTCGTCCATCATCCCCTCATCCCATCATCCCCTCACCTCCTATTAAACACCTGCAACTCTCCCTTCTCGAAATACACAAAAGGAACATACTGGTTATCGTGCTGGGAAGAGAAGTCTACACCCTCGTACATCAGCGCCTTCGTGAAGCCCCGTTGTGAAAGTGGTGCTTGGAAATAGATACCGTACTGGTTCAACGCATGGCCCACAAACCACATGAACTCGTAACCAAGGCGCGCGTACAGGCCCGGGTATTCACCATGCTTGGCGAGGTACTTCTTGCGGAACTCTAGGAATGCGGGACTGCGACCTGCTGCGAAGTTGCCCGACGCGAACAACGTGTGGGTCCGTTCGAAGTTCTCAAAGTTTACCGATGTGCTCTGGGGTGAAATCCAAGTCTCACTGCCCACGACCACGATGGAGTCGCCGCGCGTGGTGAGGCTGCTGCTCACTTTGGAATAGATCAACGGGTTGTCGGAGGCCACATAGATTCCACCGATGCTGTCCAATTTTAATGTAAACTGTTTGGGGTTCTTCCACTCGTCGTATTCGGTGGGGGTGGCGAGTGTACTCAAAATCTTGCCCGACGATTCGCGGTGGTGTTCTTCGGCCAACACGATCTTCAAACCTAAATCCAACGCACGCTTCATGAAACTGAAGGCCATGACGGAATCCTTGGGCGCATCGCCAAAGTACACGATGATGTTCTTGTTCTTGATCGCGGTGTTTAATACTTCGGCGGCTTGTTCACCCAACGTTTGGAGGCTGGGTTGAAACAGCATCCCATAAGGATTGTCTTTGAAAAAGTCGGCGGAGTTCGACACTGGGCTAATCATATTCACTTGATTCGCCAGCGAGAACTCTTGCACGGGCTTCATTTGCTCGGTAAACAGGGGCCCGACAAGCAGGTCGCTGTTCTTCATCTCGGGTGCGTCCAACAGTTTCTTGATGGTCGCGACATCGCGCTCGGTATCGTAGGAACGTAGGTCGATGTGGATGCCGACTTTGGATAGCGAGTCAACAGCCAACTTCATGCCCTGATACAGTTCAATCACGGACTGATTCGGTCGCTGTGCATTGGGGAGCGGAACCAACGTGTTCACCATGAAAGGGAACAGCAAAGACACCACGTACTTATCCTTCTTTATGCTGACGGGCCCTTCGTTGATATCGAATTCGG
This sequence comes from Cyclobacteriaceae bacterium, assembly GCA_044226825.1. Taxonomy (GTDB): domain Bacteria; phylum Bacteroidota; class Bacteroidia; order Cytophagales; family Cyclobacteriaceae; genus ELB16-189. The sequence goes on along the minus strand of JBGAGH010000004.1, from coordinate 217,745 downwards.
AAGGATTGAAATGATGAACCGCCGTCAAAGAATCGAACTGGCGACGCACATTCGGATTGAATGCCTCGGCAGCCAGCAGCTTGGCCCATGCTCTTCCCACCTCGCGGTCGACGGGAAACTCTTCGGCAGCCATGCGCATGGTTTCGGGGTCTTGGATCTGAGCGAGGAAGTGGTGCTTCATGTTCTCCACGTCCTGTTCGAACCGGTAGTCATGAACTTCTCGCAACATCCGCAGGGCTTGAAAATACTCGCGCTCGTCGAAATAGATTTTCGCCAACCAATAATTGACTTCTGGAAGCTGCGGCCAGGTCGGATACAAACTCCGGATCTGGAGAAACATATCCTTCGCCACCGACTTGTAGCCGAGGCGCTCGGCCGACACGGCATAATAAAAACTACTATTCTCGATGTTGGCGTTCCCCTTGTCGTACACGATCAAAGGCTTAAACGCCTCCATGGCAAGAGCGTATTCGCCATCGTCAAAGAGTTGCCGCGCATGTTTGTATTGACGTTTGAAATCTTGTGCTTGCGCGACAATACTTGAAAAAGCCAGAGACAGTATGAAGAGCAACCTGATCATTCCCACTCGATCGTAGCCGGAGGTTTCGAACTGATGTCGTATACGACCCGGTTCACTCCTTTTACTTTATTGATGATTTCAGAAGATACTTCGCTCAAGAAGTCGTGTGGTAGGTGTGCCCAGTCCGCCGTCATGCCATCGACGGAAACCACGGCGCGGAGCGCAACGACCTTTTCGTAGGTGCGTTCGTCGCCCATCACGCCGACCGACTGAACCGGAAGCAGGATTGCGCCCGCCTGCCACACTTTATCGTACAAATGATGAGATCTCAAGAGGCTAATGTAAAGGTGATCGGCTTCTTGCAAGATCCGTACCTTTTCTTCGGTGATGTCGCCCAAAATACGGATGCCCAGCCCCGGTCCCGGGAACGGATGCCGGCCCAAGATGGTGGGATCAATACCGAGGGTCTTGCCCACCAACCGCACTTCATCCTTGAACAGAGTATTGAGCGGCTCCACCACTTTTAGTTTCATCTTGGCGGGTAACCCACCCACATTGTGGTGCGACTTGATCGTTACCGAAGGTCCCTTCACAGAGATCGACTCGATTACGTCGGGGTAAATGGTCCCCTGCCCAAGCCATTTCACATCTTCGATGCGGTGCGACTCTTCGTCGAACACGTCGATGAATGTCTTACCGATGGCCTTGCGTTTCGCTTCCGGATCAGTGAGGTCTTTCAACGCGGTATAAAACTTCTGCTTCGCATCCACGCCTTTGATATTCAAGCCCAAGCCCTTGTAGGACGCGAGTACTTGTTCGAACTCTCCTTTACGAAGAAGTCCATTGTCAACGAAAATGCAGTAGAGGTTCTTGCCGATTGCTTTCGCGATGAGGGTTGCGGCCACGGTCGAATCGACACCACCCGACAACGCCATCACAACCTTGTCATCACCTAGCTTTTTCTTGAGGTCCGCGACGGTGGAGTCGACGAACTGTTCGGGCGTCCAATCTTGACGACAGTTACAAATATGGATGACGAAGTTTCGAAGGAGGTTCTTTCCTTCTAGGGAGTGTGTAACCTCGGGATGGAACTGGATGCCATACACGTTGGTGCCCTGCACATGGAATGCAGCCACCTTCACCGTGGGCGTCGACGCGATAATCTCGAAGGACTCCGGTACCGACGCGATCGTATCGGCGTGTGACATCCAAACCTGCGAGTCTGTCGAGATTTCTTTCAGCAACTGGTGGGCATGGTTGACGGTCGTCAGCTTGGCGCGACCGTATTCCCGCATCTGCGAAGGCAGAACGGTGCCCCCCGACTTGTGGGCGATCAACTGGGCTCCGTAACAGACGCCCAGCACGGGTACGTTTCCAAACTTGGAAAGATCGATATCCGGGGAGCCGGCGTCGCGCACGGAGCACGGGCTACCCGACAAAATCACGCCCCGGGTCTCGGGACCGATTGTTGGAATCTTGTTAAATGGGTGGATTTCACAGTAGACGTTCAGTTCGCGAACCCGCCGGGCAATCAGTTGAGTGTACTGGGAACCGAAGTCCAGGATGAGAATTTGCTCTGGCATGCGCAAAATTAGTCGGTTGGGGGAACTGGGCAACCCAGAATCGAAAAAAAAGCCCAAAAGGCTCTTTTACCAATCCAAGAAGACGAGGCCGAGTTCCAGTCCCGCGTTCATGAAATTCTTGTACCCGAAATCCGTCCCCTTGGCGGTGGAAAAGTCGAAGTGCACCCCGGCGTTGAATGCCCAGTTTTTCCGGTCGTCGAGTTTCACCCACACGCCAGCCTGCGGTCGCAGCAAGAGCCCGAATGCATTTTTGCCGTCGTTGTACACGTTGTAGTAAACCTTGTAACTATTGTACCCGATCCCCGCTCCCAACCCGGCGTAGGGCATCACTCGTTTTTCGGTGAAAAAGTAATAGTCGCCGGTCAGCAGTGCGCCAAAATTGTTCGAATAGTTTGTGAAGTCGGTCGTGAGGGTGCTGTTGGGCCGGTAGTAAGTTTGACGCGGTGTATAATCGTCGTATGTCGACCAGGTGAGGTCGAAGCCAAAAGCAAAATGATCGTCCATCATTTCGCGATAACCAAGGCGCGCGCCCCGCGTACTCGACCGGCCAATGAAATCGGTGTTGGTGAGCGGCTGATTGATGCTCCACCCCGCGAAAAACATCTTGTCGTAGAACTGTGCCGATGCTACTTCTGAGGAGAGCACGAGCAATGAAATCACGATCAGCTTTTTCATTTCTTTAGGAATGGAGATTGAACAAAAGCTTGATCGATTGCCTCCTTCGTTTTCTGCGATGTGTCGTAAGAATTCAAGAGGTCGCCAATGTTGGCCACCCACACCGCAGGAGGATTGCCGGTGTACGGATTCTTTAAGTCAACGATTTCAATCACCAACACCGCTTGCTGGAAGTAGTTGTATTGTGTGTACCCGTAGCCGTATCCGCCATAGCCATAGTAACCCGAATAGCCATAGTAGCTGGGATAATAATAGCTGGGATAATACGTGCTCGTGAACACGCTGAGGTCATTCACGACAAACACATTGATGCCCCAGTCAGGGGTCGACTTTTTGTCGACTTGCTTATAACCGAAAGCATCTAAGTTTTTCTTTACCCCGGCCGTGATGAGCTTCGCGTAGTCGTTGGCCAGCGCCTGTGCATTGGTTGTGTTCGAGATGAGCCCGATGGTGTCCATGGGCATCGTGTAGGTAGCATACTGGGTATAATCAACCTGGTCGTCGAAGTTCGTCAGCACCACCATGTCGTTCACCAGTTCCGAAAGCTTGGGCTGCATGCCACAACCCAACAATGAAAACAGCGATAGAATGACAATTACCCTCTTCATAACTTGAAAATAACGCTCCAAACCCAAATTTAGTGCAAGAAACGCATTCCGCTGGGCGGTGGTTTCTGTCGTTTAGCAGAGTATCGGAAAAGTGGTCGGGAGGCTAGTTTTCGACACCGAAACAGTATTCTTTCAGGTACCCGGACGCGTCGTCCATGCCGCTATAGAATGCTTTCCTGAGGAGTCGGCACCCTTCGTCGGTTTGGTCCAACTCTACCATAGCGATGCCCTTGTAAAATTGGACGGTCGTGTTCTTGGGGTCGAGACGGCTGGCAAATTCGAGGTATTGGAGTGCCTGTTCGTACCTGTCTTCCTGCAAGGCAAATGAACTGGCGTACATATACGCGGGCAGGTAGGTGGCGTCGAGCGCGATGGCTTGGTCCAAGCTCACAAAGGCACTGTCGACCGCGCCTGTGTTGTATTGCGCCAGGCCCAAGTACATCTCCGTTTCGGAGTCGTCGGCAAACAAGCGAGCGATAGACAGGTCTTTTTTGGCCAACTCGTACTTTTCATCTTCGATGTAAATGGACGCGCGCCATTTTAGTAGGTTGGGATTTCCAGCATCGCCGGCGAGCGCATTCGCAAGGTCCTTCTCCTTTAAATCCGTGTGTCCCAATTCGCCATGCACTACGCCGCGGAGCATCCGCGACTGTGGCAACTGGGGAAACTTATCGACCACGCGATCCAGATCGGTCAACGCGTTCATGTAATCGCCCACGGTATAATAGGCGACGGCTCGTTTATATAAGGCGTTGTAGTCACCGCGCTCTTTCAGCTTCGATGACTTGATCACCTTCGAATAGATCTTGATTGCCTTTGCGGGATCCTGCCGACTCATCGCCGAGTCGCCTTGCGCTTCCAATTTTTTCAACTTGGGATTCTGCGCGACCACCGGTATCGTGGTCATGGCGGCTAAGACGATGATCAGGATTCTAAGCATTGGAGAGCACCTTGTTTCTTTCGCGTTTGCGGTCGGTCTCGTTCAAATAGATCTTGCGCAATCGGATCGATTTCGGTGTCACCTCTACATACTCGTCGGCTTGGATGTATTCCAAAGCTTCCTCCAGTGTGAAGATGATCGCCGGTGCGATGCGCATCTTTTCTTCCGAGCCGGTAGCACGCATGTTGGTCAACTTCTTGGTCTTCGTCACGTTGATGACCAAGTCGCCGGCGCGGCTGTGCTCGCCGATCACCTGTCCTTCATAGACTGGCTCGCCCGGGTTGATGAAAAACTTCCCGCGATCCTGTAAGTTATGCAAGCTATATGGAATTGCCTCGCCTTCTTCCATCACAATCAACGAACCGTTGATACGACCCGGAATCTCGCCTTTGAACGGCTGGTACTCGGTAAATCGGTGGGTCACGATCGCCTCACCTGCCGTCACGTTGAGGAGGTAGTTTCGCAAGCCGATGATCCCCCTAGAAGGGATATTGAATTTCAAGATCACGCGGTCTGCTTTGGGTTCCATGTTCACCATTTCACCCTTACGTTGCGATACCGTTTCGATGGCTTTACCAGCGTCGGTCTCCGGCAAGTCGATGGTGAGGTCTTCGATAGGCTCGCACTTCACCCCGTTAATCTCTTTGTACAATACTTGGGGCTGACCGATTTGGAGCTCGTAGCCTTCGCGGCGCATGGTTTCAATCAACACCGACAAGTGCAACACACCACGACCGTAGACCATGAATGAATCGGCAGAGCCTGTATCGATCACGCGAAGCGCCAAGTTTTTCTCCAATTCCTTGTCGAGACGTTCCTTGATGTGGCGCGAGGTCACGTACTTACCTTCTTTGCCGTAGAACGGCGAGTTGTTGATGGTAAACAACATACTCATCGTCGGCTCGTCGATTGCGATCGACTTCAATGCTTCAGGTTTATCGATGTCCGACACGGTGTCGCTGATCTCGAAGCCTTCCAACCCCACCAGCGCGCAGATTTCTCCGGCCCGCACTTCTTCGACCTTTTGCTTGTCGAAGCCTTCGAATACGTATAATTCTTTAATGCGCGACTTCACCATACCCTGGCCGTCGCGTTTGATCAACATCACCGGCTGACCGCTCTTAATCATCCCGCGGTGCACGCGACCGATGGCCACACGACCGATGTATGAAGAGTATTCCAACGATGTAATGAGCATTTGGAGAGTACCCTCTTCCACCTTGGGAGCTGGAATGTGTTCGATGATACCGTCGAGCAATGCCGTGATATCGGTCGTAGGTTTTTTCCAGTCGGAGCTCATCCAACCTTGCTTCGCCGAACCGTAGAAAGCAGGGAAATCAAGTTGGTCTTCCGTAGCGTCGAGCGAGTACATGAGATCGAATACCGATTCATGCACCTCGTCGGGTGTACAGTTCTTCTTGTCTACTTTGTTGATCACCACGATCGGCTTCAAACCGAGTTCGAGTGCCTTTTGTAGAACGAAGCGTGTTTGAGGCATCGGGCCTTCGAACGCATCCACCAATAGCAAACAGCCATCGGCCATGTTCAACACACGCTCTACCTCTCCACCAAAGTCGCTGTGACCCGGTGTGTCGATGATATTGATTTTATAGTCTTTGTACCGTACCGATACGTTTTTCGCGAGAATGGTAATCCCCCGCTCCCGTTCCAACGGGTTGCTGTCCATGATCAGTTCGCCAGGATTCTCGTGCGCTTTAAATAAGTGTCCTGCGTGCAACAGCTTGTCAACCAGGGTGGTTTTACCGTGGTCAACGTGTGCGATAATGGCGATATTCCTGATTTTGCTTACTTCCATAACCTCCAAGCCTAAAAATGAAGGCGCAAAGGTACGGAAAATTTGCGAATTATTGGCTTCGACCGGAAAGGAACCGGACGAACGTGCCCATGGGTAGATGGCGGTCGTTGACCCCCTTCAAGGCGAACTCACCCCATTGCACGTCGGTTTCTTGGAAATGGGTTTTCACCACGTTCAACCCCACCATCGCCGGAAGGCCAGCCGCATACATGGATAGAATGAAAAAACTATTCGCTGGATCAAGAATCTCACGGGCATAGCCCACCAACTCGTCCAACTTCTCCTGAAGCGTCCACTTCTCGCCTTCAGGTCCGCGTCCGTATGGGGGTGGGTCCATGATCACACCGTGGTAGTGATTGCCACGTTTCGCCTCGCGTCGGATGAACTTCAGCGCATCCTCGTAGACCCAACGGATTCCGTCGAGCTGATTGAGTTGCATGTTTTGGTTGGCCCAATTCAGGCCGGGACGCGAAGCATCGCAATGCGTCACCACCGCTCCGGCCTGCGTGGCAGCCATCGAAGCGGCTCCCGTGTAGGCAAAAAGATTTAACACGCGCGGCTTTTCCCCGACCATTTTCCAACCACGAATGGTGTCGGAGATAAAATTCCAGTTCTCACCTTGCTCCGGGAACAATCCCACGTGGCCAAAACTCGTAAGCCCCAAACGAAGCTGCAGTTGCATCTCCCCGTAATTATAGGATACGTTCCAGTTGTCGGGCATCGACTTCAGTTTCTTCCAACCCCCGTTGACGTCGTCCGAAAATCGGAACTTATCCTTCTGTTCGCGGCTGAAAAGCGCATGGGCCCGACGCAACCATTCCGGTCGCTCCATGGCGGGACGCCAAATCGCCTGCGGTTCTGGCCGTATCAATAGATATTGACCGAAGCGCTCCAGCTTTTCGAAGCCACCGCTGTCGACCAATTCATAGTCCTTCCAATAGGTTGGGAAGAGTATCTGCATAAAGACAACAAAGAAAAGGAAAATGTGCATCCCTTGTTGTACCGCGGATGCCCTTAGTTGTGACCGGAGATGCTACCTTTGAGAAGACGCACCTAGAAACATGAAGCCCGGTACCATCCTGAGCAGCACCAGCAACCCGAAGATCAAATTCCTCTTGTCTTTGGAGAAACCTCGTGAACGAAGGAAACAACAACTGTTCATGATCGAAGGTCGTAAGGAAATCCTCCGCGCGATCGGTGCTGGATATAAGATTGGCAACATCTTCTATTGCATCGACCAATTGCGAGAAGAAGACCTTGAGCCGGAGTTGACGAAAGACAAGTTGGTCATACCTGTCACGCAGGAAGTCTTCGACAAGATTGCCATGCGCGAAAATTCCGGCGGGGTCATCGCTGTTGCGGAGATGAAAACGCACCAACTCTCGGACGTGTCGACAAGCGGGAATCCGCTCTACCTCGTGTTGGAGTCGGTTGAAAAACCTGGCAACCTCGGCGCCATCCTTCGCACTGCCGACGCAGCAGGCATCGACGCCGTAATCATCTGCGACCCCCAAACCGACATTTACAACCCCAACGTCATTCGGTCCAGCATCGGGTGTCTTTTCACCAAGACGGTGGCGGTTGCGTCATCTACCGAAACAATCGCGTGGTTGAAAAAAAATAACTTCGCGATCTGGTGCACCTACCTCCCCGCGTCGAAACCCTACCACGAAATCGACTTTACTACCCCCGGTGCCATTGTCATGGGAACGGAAGCAACGGGTTTATCCAACGAATGGGTCCAAGTTGCAAGTTCAAACATCATTATTCCGATGATGGGGAAAGCCGACTCGATGAATGTCTCCACGGCAGCGGCTGTCGTCGTTTTTGAGGCGCGCCGTCAAAGGGGTTTCAAATAAATTTCAATATGTTTATAGCCTAAATTTTTCAAGTCGCTGCGGCGCCCGGCTGGTAACTATCACTTGGCGTTTCATGTCGACAAACACCTAGACTGGAACTGATACCTGGACCGACTGAAACGTGTTGCAGCCAACTTCTCAACGCCATCCGGAGATGCGGGAGTCTATCCAAGATCAAGACTTTCTGACGCGAGATAAATTTCTCAACACGCTCGCGGAATCGTACGTACTGCACGAGACCATACTTAACTCAACGGAATTGTCGGTGATGTCGGCGCAAAAGAATGGCATCATTAACAGCTTGAACAAAGCCGCCGAAAAACTCTTAGGCTACGAAGCCGACGAATTGATTGGTCGACACTTTATTTCTATTGCCCACGATCCGTCCGAGTTACAAACGCGCGCCGAAGAACTTCACGAAGAGTTGGGACTTCGCACCGAGCACCCAGTTGATTCCTTGATTGCCAAAGTTCGAAACCAAAAATCTACTGAACGCCGCGAGTGGACATACGTTCGAAAAGACGGATCGAGGTTAGCAGTATCGCTTTCCATCACCAGCATTTGGGACGACCGTGGTGAATTGAACGGCTACTTGGCCATCGCTACCGACATCAGCGAACAGAAGAAAGCCGATGAAGAACTACGCCAATCGCGTAATCATTTGCGTGTGTTGCTCGAATCGTTGGACGACCTTGCCTTGGAAGTCGACGAGAACGCAGTGTATCTGAACGTGTGGACTTTGCGCGAGGACATGTTGTTTGGTGCGCGCAGCAACTACGTGGGAAAACGCATGCGTGAGATTGTGGGGCCAGACCTTGCGGATCGGTTTGAACCAGCCATCTCACGAGTAGTAGCATCGGGTAAGCCCGAATTGCTGGAATACATGTCGATCAAACGAGGCTCGGACCAATGGTACTTAGCCAAGGTAACGCCATTGACAGAAAAAACGGTACTGATTCTGGTCAGGGAGATCACAGAACAAAAGAAAGCTGAACTTGCCTTGATCGACAGTGAGCAGCGCTTTCGCTTCGTCGCTGAGAATGTGCCGGGTGTGATATACTTGTGTCGCGACGACGAAAGCTATTCAAACATCTTTCTGAGCGCCCGAATTGAACAACTCACTGGATATAGAGCCGAAGAGTTCCTCGACGGCACGACGGACATACAACACCTTATTCATCGCGACGACTTCGAGCGCGTCGACAAGGAATTCAAACAAGCGCTCAAAGACCAACTTCCCTTCGCCATCGAATACCGCATCGTGCAACGCAACGGTCAGATACGTTGGGTAAAGGAATCCGGAGCAGGTATCAAGAATAAAGATGGGCAGCGGCTGATCGAAGGGTACTTATCTGACATCACAGAGCGAAAGAAATCGGAGGAAGCGTTGCTGCTATCGAAGTCGAACCTTGAAGTGGCAGCACAAGAACTGCAGCAACAAAATAAGCAACTCAGCGAGTTCGCGCACATCATCTCCCACAACCTTCGGTCGCCTGTAGGGAACATTCAAGCGTTGATTTCGCTGCTAGATGAAAATAGTACGATAGAAGAGTATCGCGAGGTTTTCCAAAACCTGCAAAAGACTTCCGTCAACTTGCGCGAGACCCTCAACGAACTTCTCGACATCCTGAAAGTGAACAAAGAACATGCGATGCAACGCACGTTGATCTCGTTTGAGGATGTGCTGACAAAAGTTCGTCAAGACTTAATGGGCGAGATTCTTAACAACAACGCGTGGGTGGTGTTCGACTTCGGAAGATGCCCGAACGTGAGTACCTACAAGCCCTACCTCGAAAGCATCGTTCTCAACTTGCTGAGCAACGCGCTCAAATATCGCGATCCGGATCGCGAGCCCGTCATCCGTTTCGAAACCGACATGGTCGATGGCAAACCTACACTCCGTGTACATGACAACGGGCTAGGTATCGATCTCGATCGCTTCGGCTCGAAGATTTTTGGCCTACGTCAAGTTTTCCACAACAACCGCGATGCGCGTGGCGTCGGATTGTTCCTCACGCGCTCGCAGGTAGAGACGCTCGGAGGAAAAATCCGCGTAGAAAGCAAGGTGGGGCAAGGCTCGACCTTCATCGTCGAGTTCTAACCCTATTCGTCGCGCAAAGCATGAACCGGGTTGGCCAAGGCAGCACGGACGACGTGAAAACCCACCGTACACATCGTGATGAAGATTGCCAAAAGCGCCGACAGCAAAAACGTTCCCCATTCATTGACTAGGTCAATTCGAAACGCAAAGTTCTCGAGCCAACGACTGGTCACATACCAAGAAACCGGGAACGCGATCAGGGTTCCAATCGAAACGAGCAGAATAAACTCTTTGGAGACAAGAACAACTAAGTTGTTGACACTAGCACCAATCACTTTTCGAACACCAATTTCTTTTGTCCGCCGCTCAGTCGTATATGCAGCGAGGCCCAGCAACCCAAGGCAGGCGATCAAGATCGTCAATCCCGAAAAGGCAGTGAATATTTGACTTCGCTTCTGATCTGCTTGGTATTGAGAATCCAGGTCTGCATCCAAAAAGTTGAATTCGAACGGCTGCGAAGGAAACATCTTCTTCCATTCTGATTCAACGGCGGCGACTGATTCTTGAACATTGCCTGGCACGATGCGCGCAAACATAAAGTTATTGCGCACGTTCAGGTAAATCATCAACGGTTCGATCGGCGAGTATAAAGAACTTTGGTTGTAGTCTTTCACGACGCCGATCACTTGTCGGTTGAAGTTGTTGCCGTCGTCGATGACGAATCGCTTTCCGATCGGATCCTTCCAACCCATTCTCGAAACCATGCTCTCATTGACGAGCACCGCGAAGTTGGTGTCGGCAGGATTGTCCTTCGAAAAATTCCGACCCTGTACCACTTTCATTCCCAGCGCATCGATGAAGTCGTAGTCTGCTGCAAAAAGATCCACGCCGCGGTCGACCATCTTCCCCTCTGCGTCTTCCACTTTGAACAGGCCTTTTCCAATGTTGTCGCCTGGTGCGGAAGTAGCGCGGCCCACCGACACGACAGACGGAAGTCGCTTCAATGCCTCCGCAAATTCGGCAGCCTTCGATTGCAGCTCACGGTTGTTCAAGTTCATCCGGATCACGTTCGCCTTGTTAAATCCTAAGTCTTTGTTCCGAAGGAATTTCAATTGATCGAACACGATCAGCGTGCAGATCAGCATCGTAATGCTCAAACCAAATTGGACTACCACCAGGCCCCGGCGGAGAAGTGAACTGCCTCCGCGCGAAGCCAGCTTGCCCTTCAACACCGACAAGGGATTGAACGCCGATAGATAAAAGGCTGGATAACTTCCGCCCAACACACCTGTCACGAAAACGATACCGAGCAAACTCAGTAACACGGGGGCCTGCAAGACGTGTGCAAACGGAAGTTGCTTGCCCGCCAGCGTATTGAAAGTAGGAAGGGTAAAGTAGATCAACGCTAAACTAAGGGCCAGTGCGACGAACGTCACCACCAACGACTCGGTTAGAAACTGGGCAATCAATGGCCCTCGCCCCGAGCCCATCACCTTGCGAAGACCAACTTCTTTCGCACGCGACGAAGACCGTGCAGTAGCCAAGTTCATGTAGTTGATACATGCAATCACGATCATGAAAATGGCAACGGCAGCGAATATGTACACGTTGGAGATGTCCCCTCCGCCCGAGGTGTCGTCTTGAATTTTCGAATACAAGTGAATATCCACGATCGGCTGAAGTACGTACCTCACAGAAATCCCGAGTTGTTCAAAGATGGGATTCACCTTCTCCTTCACAATCTTGTCGAAGGCAGCTTGCATCTTGGCTTCGTCGTAGTTGGGTGTAAGCTGGATGTACGTGCTCGTTCCAAATCCACCCCACCCGCCAATGAATTTGGGTCTCGTCGCAGGAGAAATAAGCGCATCGAAAAGGAAGTGGGAGTTGATCGGAACGTCTTTGATAACCCCTGTGATTTTGAATACCTCGTTTTGCTGATTCGTTAGCGTTTGGTTCAAGGCGTCTGCCGCATTCCCAAAATACTTCTTCGCGATCTTCTCGGTAATCACCATCGAGAAAGGAGCATACATCGCCGTCTTCGAATCTCCGGCCAAGAATTCATATGTGAACATCTCGAATACCGCCGAATCGGTGAGATAAAAATTGTTCTCGTAAAACTGCTTGTCGCCATTTTTGTACAAGGTCCGCCCCGTGCCATCGAAGCGCACCGCATACTTAATCTCAGGGTAGGTATCCCTTAATTCAGGTCCAAGCGGTCGTTGTGCCACCGCCCAAGTGAAGGCATTGTCCGGCTCCTTGATATCCGACACGACCCGGTAGATATTTTTGGCGTTGACATGGTATCGATCGTAGCTGAGTTCGTCCATGATATACAGCAGCAAGAACAGGCTGCACGTAATACCGATCGTGAGCCCGAGAATGTTGATGGCCGAGTACGCTTTGTCTTTCAAAAGGCTTCTAATGGCGATTTTGACGAGGTTTTTAAGCATGGGATCAGGGTTTTGCTCCTAATTACGAAAATCTTCGTTTTTAGTTGATGGTGGGATGTATCGGCGGTCAATAAAGTTCTACCACCAACAAAAATTACCGCGGATGGCGGTAGGTAGTTTGAATCCGTACGAGGGTGCTATCTTCACGTTCATGAAACAAATTGTATGGCTGCCGATGTTGGTTTTGATTGGCTTCGGATGTTCGAAGAAGTCGGATGAAACCACGATAAAGGAGCTCTCCTACACGGTAGTCAACTCATTCCCCCACGACACGACTGCCTTCACCGAAGGTTTCCTCATCCACCAAGGGCAGCTCTATGAGAGCACGGGCGACAAAGAGTCGTGGATTGGAGTGATCGACATCAAAACTGGTCGTGCGGCACGCAAAGTCGAGATTGACAAAAAGTATTTCGGCGAGGGCATGACCATCCTTGGTAACAAGGTTTATCAACTGACTTGGAAGCATCACACGGGTTTTGTCTATGACTTCTCCACGTTTCGGGAAGTGCGTCAGTTCAGTTATCCAACAGAAGGTTGGGGTATGACGACCGATGGCAAGGACTTAATCATGAGTGATGGCACCGATAAGCTGTACTTTCTGGATTCGGCGTCTCTCACCACCGTGAAGACTCTGTCGGTGACCCAAAATGGGCAGAAGGTGAATGCTCTGAACGAACTAGAGTTCATCAATGGGTCTATCTTCGCGAACGTATGGCAGACCAGCACTATTTTGAGAATTGATGCTTCCACCGGAGTCGTCACCGGTGTGCTAGAGCTGTCGGAACTCACCCGGTTGGCGCGTCAGATCAAACCACAAGTCGACGTCCTGAACGGAATTGCCTGGCATCCACAAACCAAGCTTCTTCTTGTAACAGGAAAGTTCTGGCCGATTATTTATGTGTTGAAGATGAAAGAAGCGTAACAGTTAAGATTTAAGATTTATCATTTATCATTTATCATTTGGATTGACTCTCACCAAATGATAAATGATAAATCTTAAATCCTAAATCTTAATTCTTCCTAACTCCCGGTTCTCTCTTCAAAAACTCGTCGTACAAATCGGTTTGCCTGGTGTTCATCGGCATTTGCCAGCCGTCGATGAAGACGTGTTTTACTTGAGTCTTGGTTTCGAATGGATCGCCATCACAAATGAAGAGCGTCGCATTTTTGCCTTTCTCGAGCGACCCCATCTGGCTGGCCACACCAAAGATTTCTGCAGGAACGATGGTGACAGCCTTCAACGCGTCTTCTTTGCCCATCCCATACGTTGCTGCGAAGCCTGCGTTGTAGAGTAAGTTGCGCACGTTTTCTGTGTCGTTGGTGCGAAGCGCTACTTTTACACCAGCCTTCTTCATCAGACCTGCGTTCGCATAGGCTTTGTCGTAGCGGTCATAGTCACGCGATGGCAATGCGAGCACGGGGCCTGTCACCACCGGGATGTTCGCCTTCGCGATATCGTCGGCCACCCGCCAACCTTCGGCGACACCTGTGAGGATCGCCTTCTTCACCTTCTTTTCCTTGATCCATTTCAGCGCGGCCGTGATGTCTTTGGCAGCGTTCGCTTCAATCATCAGTGGCTTTTCGCCTCGCACGGCAGGCATCAATGCTTGCATTTCCGGATAGTACGTCATCCCTTTTCCGCCAGTTGCCGAATCCAGTTTCGCATACTGAACAGCCTTGTCCCAAGTTTCATTTAATTGATTGAGCGCTTTTTCTGCAGCCTTCTTAACCTCTTCGTCGGTGCGCCGATCGAAGAAGCCGCGACGGCCCGTGTTCGGAAAGTTCACGCAAATGCCTTCGAAGCCTGCAAACATTTGGTCCGGTACGTACCCATGCAAGTCCATAAGAGCGGCCGTGCCAGGAATAAGCCCGCCTGTCGGATACACGATTACGGTCGTCACGCCACTCACGCGGGTGACGGGGATGATCGGCGTATTCGGGTTCACGGCAGTGAGGGCCTTCATCTGGGGGATCACTTGTCCGCTTTCTTGTTGATCGCTCGCTTGTTCCACTTGTCCAAATTCTAAGAGACCAATGTGCGTACCACCGTCGATGATGCCGGGGTAAATCCAAAGTCCTTTGCAGTCGATCGTAGTCGCACCAGCTGGAATGGTAACGTTGGTGCCGATGTCGACAATTTTACCACCGCTTAGGATGATCGTTCCGTTGGTGATCACACCATTGGTGACTGTTTGAATCGACGCATTCGTGAGTGCGAACACTCCCGTTTTCGCTTTCTGAACTTGTGCTTCTGCCACGCACACAAAAACGGCCATCGCTACGACGGTCCATCTTATTCTTTGAATGATTGTTTTCATGTGCTGGTCTTATTTGTTGTTAAAGAAAAGGGTTTGGAATGTCTCCTCCGCTCCTTGCATGCAGGCATTGTGATCGTGGCCGACCTCTTGGAGTACAGAAGTTTCGATAGCGGCTTTCGGATCCACATAGACGCGCACGTCGTCGGCATCCTTCTCGCGGTCGAAGCGTACGACACCGTCTACGAGTGTCACCATCGGGATGGCATAAACGCTGAGCGGGTGTCCTTTGAAGATCGCGACGTCGCCATCTTTTCCAACTTCGAGTGAGCCGATCCGATTCTCCACGCCAAGTTGACGGGCGGCATTGATCGTGATCAGGGCCAAGGCCTCGTCATCGGCCAATCCACCGTACTTCTGAGTCTTCGCGGCTTCGTGGTACAAGTGGCGAATTAACTCGCCCGAGTCCGAGTTGACAGTTGTCACCACTCCATTCCGCGTCAGGATGGCGGCATTGTACGCCGTCGAATAATATACTTCAAGTTTATACGCCCACCAATCGGCAAACACCGAAGCCATAGCGCCATAGGCCGCAAGCTCGGGAGCGACTTTGAAACCTTCGTTGGTGTGTTGGAACACAATCTTCTTCACACCGAAATCACGGCACACGTTCAACATCATATTAATTTCGTCGGCACGATAGCTGTGACAGTGCACGATGATGTTGCCGCGAATGATGTCGGCCATCGTTTCGAGTCGTTTGCTATATGCGGGTGGTGCGCCTCGGAATCCCTTGACCAGCTTTGCTTTATTGTACTGATCCCAAGCTTCCATGTACGCTTTACCTTCGTTGAAGGCTTTTCGAATGACAAATTCGACGCCCATGCGCGACGAGGGTTGCTCGTTGTTGCGCCGGCCGTGGCCCGTCGGGTTTTCACCAAGCGCGAATTTTATGGTGCGTGGTGCGCCCTCCATTTTCATGTGCTCGGGATCCGTAGTACCATACCGGTGCTTCAGCGTTTCTGACTCGCCACCGATCGAGTTGGCCGAACCATGCAGGGCATGCGACACGGTAACTCCGCCCGCCAACGCGCGATACAATCCTACATCAAAAGGATTGACCACATCGCCCGTGAAAACTTCCGGGGTGATGGCGTTGCTTCCCTCGTTGATGGCGCTCAGGCCTGCGTGCGAGTGAGCGTCGATGATTCCGGGCATCACGTACATGCCGGTGGCGTCGATTACCTTAGTTCCGGTAGGAGCTGCGATGTTCTTCGCAATCTGGATGATCTTTCCGTCTTTGATCAACACGTCCGTGTTTTCCAGTGTGCCTTTGGTGACCGTGAGCACGGTACCATTGCGGATGAGGACGCTTCCCTTTTCGACTTGCGCCGTCGCCGAAGACAGTACGCAAGTCACGAATAGAGTGAATATCAATAGTCTTTTCATAATGCTTTGCAATTACAGGTTACTTGGGATCCTTCTTCGCTTCGAGGGGAAAACTTCCGAAAGTTCCCGCCGTAGCGGTGCCCGTGTAGGAATCTCCTTCCACCGTAGCGTCTACCTCGACGGTAATTTGTTGGCTACCACCCATGCTGAAAGAGTAGCTGTACTTAAGGCTCGTTCCATCCAACTCAACCTTCTTTAGGTCGATCGGTGTTTGAATCATACCACCTGACACCTTGCCGACGTAACCGTTGCCATCTTTTGTGAAGGTGACGACGTTGGAATTCTTGCCTTGGGGTGTCTCGATGTTCACTGTCCACGATCCAGAGATCTCAGTTTTGCCATCCGACTTCTTCGCTTCTTTCACCTCTTGCTTGAAGGGCTGACCATCTACGAAAACGTATCGGACCTTTGCCTTCTCGTTGAAGTAAGGCTTGTCGCTGATCACGAGGTTGGCAATTTTACCATTGTCGATAGTTCCCAACCGATCGGCCAAACCTAGGATTTCGGCGGCATTGGTCGTGAGGGCAGCCAATGCTTGATCTTCGGTCAACCCTGCTTTCACCATCCTGCGAAGGTTGCTTTGAATGCTGCCCGCTTTCGCGTCGAAGGTGCTGAACGCGAATTTCAAACCGGCCTTTTGAAACGCAGCCGCTTGCCCTTCGTATTTCGCGATAAATTCCGCCCGGCGTTTTTCCAAGGCTGCCCTTTCCTGGTCTAAGGCGGTGGGCGCTTTTGAGTCTTTCTTATCCTTTTTCTCATCCTTGATCTCGTCCGGGAGATCGAGGCTCAACAAAATCTTAGCATTGGCAGCCTTGATCTTACTGATCACATCCCACCCTTCCTTCACATTGGCGATCACAAGGGGGAAGCCGAGGTCCGACTGCAGCGTCAGCACACGGTGTGCATCCAAAATTTTGTCGGCGCGGAAAAGCACCGGTTGCTTTTTATCGATGACCGGATAGAAAGCCTCCAACACGCGGTCGGTGGTTGGGCGCTCGAGCCCGTTCCGGTTCGAGGCGTACAGCGATTCGTAATTATGGGTCAAGGATGCCTGGCGATAGAGTTCGCGCCATTTGGCCATCACGCCGAGGATGGTGGCGGGGTAAACACCTTGGTTCGACGTCAACTCAGAATAGAGTGCCGATTTGCTGGTGATCACCATCTCGTCGGAGGACTTTCCAGCAAGCTGGATCACCGCTCCGTTTCCGGGAAGGAGAACGCCGTAAGGAACAACCTGAGCAACGGTAAATCCAAGGGCGCGAGACTCTTCGATGCTCTTGTCTGCCGGGTTCAAAAGGTTACGAACGTCGACCTGCGGGTTGATTCCCGCCTTTTCTGGGGGCGGGTTGCCCGGGTTCGGCAGTCGCTCGCGGCTATTTTCTTCTTTTGGCTTGGTCACGCCGGTGTGGGCGAGTCCATCGATAAAGCCGGCGTACACATACATGGAGTCGGCTTTGATCACGACGGCGTCAGCCGGAATGGTTAGTCCCTTTCCTGCGCCCACGATCAAGCCGTCTTTAATCAGTACGGTTCCCATGTCGATCTTTCGACCGGGGCCTTGGATGATGTTGACGTTGGTAATGGCGTAGCTCCTGGATACGGGAGGTAATGGTTGGTCGTCTTGCGCGAACGCAACAGCCGGCAGCAGCAAGGTGACGGCTAGTCCGCTCAAGGCGCGCCGCAGCCACTGCGTGGGAGTGCTCTTAATCATAGGGGTCCTGTTTTAGGTTCGGTAAGGTAAAAGAAAGTATCCCCTATTTACAGGTACCTTATATGAATGGCAGCAACTTTTTTGGTTCGCGTGGCGGTTCACTACACACAAACCGCACTTGGTGACAGGATCGTTGCCCAGGTGGCATCCATCGGCCACTTTTGTACCGTATTAGAGTGAAAATGCGTTTTCCTATGACAACTTCCCGCATCTCGACAGTCGCCTGGACCTTGGTCATCGCCTTGGCCTGCGGCTCAGCCTACGCCCAAGAATCTACTTCGGTGTATTCAAACTCGAAAAAGAGTGGCTCCACCATGAGGATCAGCCACAGCAATGGACTTCAAAACTTTAACGTCGAGATGCGCGGCAAGATTGAAATCACGGAAGACGACCGTGACATCAAGAGCATGTCGCCCGATGGATACCTGGAGATTACCAAGACCGCCTTCGGGAGCCGCCGCACCCTGGTGATCAGCAACCAGGCGGGCGGGCTCAAGCGCGAATACTTCGAGGGCCGGACCTCCATGCCCTGGGAGCCAGAAGGCCGAAAGTGGCTCGCGGAAATCATGCCCGAACTGCTTCGCACCACCACCATCGCCGCTGAAAGTCGCGTCAATCGTTTCTTCAAACAAGGCGGGGTAAACGCCGTGCTCTCGGAAATCAACCAGATGGAGAGCGACTACGTGAAGGAACACTACGCTAGCTTGCTGATGGAAATCCCGAGCGTGGCAGCCAAGGATTACCCCAACATCATCACGCGGGTCACGTCTGCCATCGAATCTGATTATTATAACGCCGAGTTCATGCAAAAAGGGATGGACCGTTTCTTGAAGAGCAAAGAGGCGACGGACGCCGTGTTCTCAGCCTGTGGTCGACTGGATTCGGACCATTACAAAACTCAGATCCTAAAGGGTGCACTGCGGTCGCAACCCATCTCTCTGGAGTCGGTCAAGATTGTGCTGGCGGCGACCGACCACATGGATTCCGATCACTACAAAACAGAAGTGTTGACCACGTTGCTGCGACAGCCCAACCTAACCGACGAGGTAGTGGGCGAAATGATCAACGCCACTCGTTCGATGGACTCGGACCATTACCGGACAGCAGTCCTGCAAAAAGCCTTAGGCCAAAAGAACCTATCTTCCAACTCCTATCAACGTGTATTGGAATCGGTGCGAGACCTGGATTCGGACCACTACAAGACCCAAGTACTCACGGATCTGTTATCGAATAAACTACCCACGCAACAAGTGTTCACTTTGGTGGACCTGAGTTCGTCGATCGAGTCGGCCCACTATCTGACCATCGTATTCAACGAAGTGATGAAGCACCAAGAACTGAACGACGAAGCGTTCCGTGCGCTGGTTGATCGCGCAGCGACCGTAGATAGCGACCATTACACAACGGAAATCCTGAAGTCGGCCTTGGATTTACCCGGTTTAAACGATTCCAAATTGACCAGTATTCTCAACGCTGCGGGCAATATGCAGTCGGACTACTACATCACCGAAGTGCTGACCGAGGCTGCCCCAAAAGTTCGGACTGGAAATGCTACCGTAAAGGACGCGTACCGGAAGGTGGCGCGGCGAATCGAATCCGAAACCTACTATGGTCGTGCTATGAAAGCGATCGATCAGTAGTAAAATCTTCCCGCCATCGAGCCAGGTTTTCGGTTTAGGATAGCTTGGTGGCGGGAATCTCTTTTCCCAATCCAGTTCGTACTTTTAGGTAAATGTTCACCTCATCGCAACCGACGGGCAGGCGTTACATCCTGTTTTCATTGGTCTCCCTCATTCTGGGCGTGCTGTTCGCTAGCTACATCATGTTTAGCGAACGCGGAACGTTTACGGGATGGCAAAGCGAAATGCCTCGATACGCGTCGATGGTACTCACCACCGTGGTGATTGCCTGGGCAGTGTTCCGACTCGACCAGGTACTAGACAAACTGATTTCATGGCGGACCAGTTTCCTGTTCCGTTTTTTTGTAGGGTTCCTTGCCAACTCGATCGTTAGCCTCCTCCTCATGACCGTCGTGTTTATGTACATGGTTCGCGCCACGACCGACGAGCTCCTGAAGGCGCTCATCCTATTCGTGATCTCGATTTTCATCTATGAAATCTTCTACGGGCTTTTCTATTCGTATCGATACTATGCCATCACGCAAGTAGAAGGAATTCGTTCCGAGCGTTGGCAACTGGAACTACAATTTGAATCACTGAAGAGTCAGATTAGTCCCCACTATCTATTCAACTGCCTAAATACTATCTCCTCCCTTCTCTATAAAGACAGCCAGATGGCCGAGGAATTTATTCGACGGATGTCGGACACGTTCCAGTATGTACTCTCCAATCAAAAACAGCAACTCGTACAAGTTCGGCATGAGCTGGAATTTGTGAAGGCGTACTATTACTTGTTGCAGGTTCGCTACGAACATCATTTGAAGATGGAGGTCAACCTACCGAAAAACATCTTGGACACGATGGTTCCTCCCCTCACCCTTCAGATTCTAGTTGAGAACGCGGTAAAGCACAATCACATTTCGAAGGAGCATCCTTTGCTGGTGTATATCTCGGCACAGGACAACACGCACATTACTGTCATTAGTACGAAGACAACGGCAGTCACACCATCGCACAGTTTCAAGATCGGCTTGGAGAATATTCGGAACCGGTATCAGTTTTTCACCCGCGAAAAGGTCACAATCAAAGATGAGGATCGCTTCATTGTGCAATTACCAGTGATCAAACCACAGAAGGATAAGAAGACCAAAAGGATGGAAGCATGAACAAGACTTTTATCCACAATATCTTCTTTCGATTAGTGGCTCCATCCATTGCGGGCTTGCTCGTCTACCTATTGATCTTATTGATCAATAACTCGGTGAGTGGACTCGACAAGATTTTCGTCAATGAAGAGCTTTACGTGACGATCGGTGTGAGCTACCTGGCTTTTTCATCCATGCGGTGGGTAACTCTCGGGATAGATCGTTTCGGGAAACGGCTGAATACCCGTCGCCGAATCCTCCTCCAAACCGGGCTCACATTATTGACAGCAACAGTGGTCGTGGGCGTCGCGATATCGCTATACTACACGAAAGTCATTGGCTTTAGCATCGGGCGCTTTGAGCTCAACATCTTCCTCATCATTTTTGGCGTAGTCGGGCTCTTGTACAACCTACTTTACTTTAGCAACTTCTATTTGCTTCAAGAGAACAAAAGTCGAATAGATGAAGAACGCAAGCTGCAAGAAAAAGTCGAAGCCGATTTCGTAAGCTTCCGAAGTGAGATCAACCCCGACCTGCTCTATGAGAGTCTTGAGAACTTGATCCTCACCATCCATCACAACACCGATGAAGCGGAAGAGCAAATCGACTATCTGGCAGGCATCTACCGGTATAGTTTGGTCAATCGCCAAAAAGAATTGATCGGTCTAGACGAAGAGCTTCGTGCTGCCAAGAACCTGATCAACTTGGTAAACTTTCGATACCACAAACAATTAAACTTGTTGGGTGAAATTTCGGACTCGCAGGAAATATTTCTCATTCCAGGGTCGCTGTTGATTACCATCGATTCCGTTATCCGAAACACGCTCATTTCGAATCAGTCTCCACTGGTGATCCGGCTATACATTGAAGAAGAAGACGACTATCTGGTCTTGCAACACCGCATGAACGACAGGTTGCAACTACACTACGACAGTCTACAAGCCTTTACACGGCTTCAGCGCTCCTATTCCTTCTTTAGCGACAAGCCTTTTGTTCAAGTGAAAGCTGGGAGAGAGAATTTCATCAAGTTCCCGTTGATTCGTGTAAGTGAAACGACCGCCAACCAAGACATCGAATGAGTGCCACCCAGAATCTACGAGTCCTAATCATAGAAGACGAGACGCCCGCGGCGGAGAAATTGGAGCGCTATCTCCAAAAATATAGTGCGGGCATCAAGGTGGTAGAGAAGCTTACGTCGGTGGACGAGGCAGTCGCATGGCTGCGGGCCCACCAAGCCGACGTCGACGTGATCTTCATGGATATCCAGCTCAAGGACGGACAGAGTTTCCAGATTTTCCCCCAAGTCAAGGTTGTAAAACCGGTAATCTTCATCACGGCTTACGATGAGTATGCACTCGACGCTTTCAAAGTGAACGGGATCGATTACCTATTGAAGCCTGTAACTTTTACGGATCTGTCGGCGAGTTTACTAAAGTTGGAGTCGCTGGGTGAGCAACTGCGGTGGAACGACGCGCGAACCGAGAAAGTGGCTGTGGCGTTTGAGCAACCCGCACGCACGTTCAAGAATCGATTCATGGTCAAACTAGGCGATCATATCCGCTCGATCACCTCCGATCAAATTTGCCTCTTCTACGCCGATGGTCGCGACGTCTACCTGGTCACACATCAACTGCGCAAGTTCATTATCGACTTCACGCTGGAAAACCTCGAGGAAATCCTAGATCCCAAGATCTTTTTTCGTACCAACCGTTCTTACATCATCCACATCTCCGCCATCCAAGACGTGGTGGTGTACTCTAACAGCCGCCTCAAGATCACACCCCTCATCAAATGGGACGACGAAATCATCGTCTCACGTGAAAAAGTAAACGAGTTCAAAGCATGGTTCGATGGTAGGTGAATTCGTTTTAGTTCGTTAGGCGTTACGCGTTGGTTCGTTACTGGTTTATTCGTTACTCGTTAGGCGTTAGTTCGTTAGGCGTTGGGCACGAGTTTGTTTCGCGCGAAGTGTTGAGCGTGTCCTCGTCATCTCGTCCCCTCATCCCCTCATCACCTCATCCCCTCCTCCCCAATCGGTTGTCCGGGTGGCGGAGGTAGCAGTTGTTCGGTCACATACTCTTTCGGGTTCTCTTTCAAGTGCGCAATTTCTGTGGCCAAATAACTATAGAACGCCTTCCACTCTTCGTCGGTGGTGGTCGTCGCTTTGGGCGTTAGCCATGCTTGGAGTTGGTTCAGCTTAAGATCCACAATCGCGCGTGTTTGGGCGGAAGCGTCTTTGTGAACCGACAGACGGGCCAAGTTGGTAAACAGCGCATTGGAGGCTGCCATTTGAACGGCCCCTTCGTAGCCGGGTTTTGGACTTGCCTTAATGGTTGCGCTGACGAGTTTGTCGATCAGGCCACCGAGGCTTGGTAAGCGGGCGTCGCGCGAATGGTGCTCGAACACGCGGTTCGCTCGCGCGGGGTGTAGCGTTAAGCTAAAAGTCATATCAGCGGCTGTCTCGGCTGCACTCAGTGGATCGAACGCCAAGTCCGTTTTCGTTTTGATCAATTCGCGGTGGCGGGAGTAGCCAAGGGGTCGTGGAGGGATTTGTCGCAACACCGACTCGGGAATCATGAGGGCGCTTGGTTCTACGGTCTTCAACAGTGCTTCGATGGCTTTCAATTCCTGTTGTGGTGTCAGCAATTCCGCGACGGGCTGACCATCGCCACGAAGGGCGTATCGATAGTTAAGTCCCCCGATCATTTTCGAGGTAGCCTCAGCTTGGTATCGATGGAAGAAGTACGTAGGCACCAGCACCTCTTCTAGCAATGCCATGGGTGCGCCGGCACGAATGTTTTTCTCACCGAAGTTGCGCATGGCGATCTTACGAACTTCAAGCACCCGCAATAGTTCGTCGGCGGGATCGGATCCGTTGTCCCACAGGTGGGCATAGGGATGGGCGCTTCCTTGTGGTCGTGCATCTTGGTCGGAGAGGAACGTGAGCCCCGATTTGATCGAAGCTTGAATGATGTCGTACAAAGCTTTGCTTTCGTCGGTGCCCGCAGGAAAGTCCTGATAGCCGTAAGCGATCACTACTTTATCGAAGGCGCCGATCTTGTCGTCGTAGGCATGTGAAAGATCGATCTTCCCGTCAACGATGTTGGCTACTGGATGTGGGTAGTCCATGACTGAAGCTAAGTTCTCGCTGCTGGAGCTGTAAGCATGCGAGATTCCCAATGTATGGCCCACCTCATGTGCCGCGAGTTGACGCAAGCGCGCAAGGGCCATCTTTTCCATTTCGGGGGAAACGGGTTTACCTTCCTCATACGGAGCAAGCAAGCCTTCGGCGATCAAGTAGTCCTGTCGCACGCGCAACGAACCGAGCGTCACGTGGCCTTTGATGATCTCACCTGTGCGCGGGTCGGTGACGCTGGCGCCGTACGACCAGCCGCGCGTGGAGCGATGAACCCAGTTAATCACGTTGTAACGTACGTCCATTGGGTCGGCATCGGGTGGCAACACTTCCACTTTGAATGCATCCTTATACCCGGCTGCTTCGAACGCTTGGTTCCACCAGCGGGCACCTTCCATCAACGCCGAGCGTATAGGCTCCGGAGCGCCGGGATCCATATAGTACACAATTGGCTTCACCGGTTCCGCCATAGCAACCGAAGGATCTTTTTTCTTTAGGCGATGACGTGTGATAAATCTTTTCTCGAGTGGCTCGCCAATGGGCGTGGCATAGTCGTAATACGAAAAGCTAAAGTAGCCAGCACGAGGGTCGAACCGGCGGGGTTGGTATTCTGCGTCGGGAAGTTGTACAAACGAGTGGTGTTGCCGCACGGTGACGGCGCCTGCTGTAGGTGTGACGCTTCTGATGTATTGACCGGTAGCTTGCCCCGTGAAGGTGAGGATGACCTCAAACTCGGAATTGAGCGGAAAATTCTTTGTACGCTCCAGGTAAAAAGCGGAGCGAGACTTGTCTAGGTTGTATGAACCTTGTTGCGCCGCACGAAGACCGCCGGCGACGTCGTGGGCGTCCTGGATGAAGAAGTCGGTCGCGTCGACGAGTACCTTGCCGCCATCCTCCGCGGCCACGAAAAATCCAAACAAGATCGACTGGGCAAACGCTTCTTCTACTGCTTTTCGCTCCGCGGCGTTGTTGCTGACGGCCCGATACCCATAGTTGGGTTCAACCATCAATACTTTTGGTCCACGGCGGTTGAACTTCACGACACGGTCGCGGCCCAATTGATTCCTGTCTAGACCGATATCGTTTGAGCCCACGGCTGCCGTAAGCGACTCGACGTAGAGAAACTCCGAATCGAACTTGTCGATGACCAACCAGATCTTGTCCTGCTTCCCATCGTAGTAGAATTCGAAGTAGCCTGGGAATTTCTGCATACCGGCAACTTTCGCTTCAATGGCGTTCGGCGGAGGTGTGACGGGAGTAACAGTAGGCGTGGGCTCGGAGCTCTGCTTCTTCTTTTGAGCAAAACCGGCCGATGCAATTACGAGTGCAATAGCGACGGATAAGATGGACCGCATGTGGATGGAGGTTGAGTAAAACGGGAAGCTATGAATATTCCGTCGTGCTGTCAACCTGAGTTGGGATGGCCGGGCCCCACAAAAAAACAGGGACCGCCCAAGCGGCGATCCCTGACAAGTAAATCAAAGTTCCTAACCCTTTACGGGACGAATCGCAAACGGCATTGTACCGGCACGATCTCCGAGTTGTCGTCGAGGATCACGCGGAAAAAGAATGCGCGCTCTACGAACGCCCCTGCGGCGATTGTGTTAGGTACTTTGTTGGCGTTCGACATCTTCGAGTTAAACTCCGCGAGCGTTGTGTTGAACGTCACAGAAGTTCCATCGAGCGTTACATCAGCTGCATAGGCGGCAGTCGCATCGTACAAGCTACCGGGCAGCAGGCCAGTAGCGCCCGCTGTCACTTTCTTGAACGACTTGAACTTACGGCCAGACTCCGTCGGGATTGCCAACGTAAACGTGATCGCACCCGAGCCAGAGATCGGCACCGTGTAATAGGGATTGAATCCATAGGTGGTTGCGCCCGAGAACGTGATCGGTACTTCCGGGCGGTTGTCCCGCACGTTCGGATCTGTGAACTCATCGCTGCACGATGTAGCAGCCATAGCGACCACGGCTACCATCAAAAATTGAAATATCTTTTTCATATCGACTTAGCGTTGAATGGTTTAGTCTGCATCCCACCACACCTTCACATTCTGCAAAATGTTCGGGACGAAGTTGGGATTACGAGAAATTTCATTGTTCGTATACACGGCGCGCACCGGGCGTGTACCGTCTACCCCTACTGCATTTTGATGTTGTTGCAGCGTCGGGTAACCAGTGCGGCGCCAGTCATTCCAAGCTTCTAGACCGTTGCCAGTCCAAGAGATGTACTTTTGCGTCATGATTTGCTCGTGCTGTTGGGCGGCCGTTCCAGTGAGATTAACGCGGGTTGCATTTGCCACATCACCGAAGTAGGTGTTGATCTGGGCAGTCGTCAAACCGGTATCCGCCATGTGTGCTTTGATCCCTTCTTGGAAGTAATCATTCGCGGTCTTGCCCGCGGGCAGTACGATGCCCGGCAGGGTCAACGCGGCTTCTGCAAAGATGAAGGCACGCTGCGCGTTCGTTACCAGTCGCACCGGACCGACGCCGCCTCCTGTAATGGCGGTACCCCAACGCGACCAAGTTGTGCTGGGCGAAGGAAGCGTTCCACGATAACCATTGTCGAGCGTCGTGAATTTCGCACCGGGCGAAGTGATCAACTGCGGAATGCGCGGATCATTCAGCCCTTGCAAAAGGTTCAAATAACGCGTGCTCATAATCATATCGTCACGGAAGGTGGTCACGTTCACATATTGATGAACTGGACACTGGCTACCGGTCGCCGTTCCAAAACGCACAACCAGATTCTGAGCGTTATCGACGATGTAGTTGTTGTCTTGAATGACTGCATTAATCGTCGCCACAGCCAACGCGGGTTCGCGTTTGCTGATCTGAAGGGCCAACTTCAACAACAGCGTGTTGCCAGCCCGACGCCAGTTAGCGATCGTTCCACCATACGCGAGGTCGTCGTTGCCTGGAACCAAGCCCGCTGCTGGTCCGCTTAGGTCGGCCACTCCCTCCTTCACGAGGTCGAGAAGCCCTTGAATGCCCAAAGACGCATTGCCCTTATAGATGTCCTCCTGCTTGTCGACGCGCGGTTGCGTGTACTCCAAGCCAAGTAAGGCTTGGGAATACGGCACATCGCCCCACGTGTCGGTGGCAATCGCGAACGTGTAAGCCATCATGATTTTACCAATCCCAGAATAGTATTTCGATCCGGATTCGTTGGCATTATCAATCAGGTGCTTGTAGGCCACGAGTGCACCACCATATAGTTCGGTGTTCCACTGGTTTCCAAAATCTGCTCCCGTCGTGTTGTAGATATCATACTGGAGCGGGTTGTTACCCGTACCAGTCAAATACGACATCAGCGTGGAGGCAAATCGATTCAATTCGTTGCTGTTGGCAAACGCAGATCCACCTAGTCCAGTCGACAAAAGTACCGCAGGCGACACCTCGAGTGGGTTGTTAGGCGTATCGTTCACATCGAGGTAGTCGGAACATCCGCCCAAAGTAAAGAGGGTGGCTGCTACCATCGTTGAATAAATAAACTTCTTCATGCTTGTTCTCTTTTGAGTTTAGAAAGTGAGCTTCAAGTTCATGCCGTAGTTGCGCACGTTCGGAGGACCGTTCAGGTCAAGACCTTGAATGTTACCCGCACCTTGCGTGTTCACTTCAGGATCGGCAGGATAATGAGGCGCGAAGAACCAAAGGTTCCGTCCGCTAACGCTCAATGTCGCCTCGCCAAAAGGGGTCTTCGACAAGAGTGTCTTCGGGAATGCGAAAGAGAATACTACCTCACGCAAACGGTACACGGTGGCATCGAACACGGCCGACTCAGAAGCCAAACCACCAAGTCCACCCCAGTAGGTTTGCGCCGACACCTGGATGTTGTTCTGACGGAACGTACCATCGCCGTTATCAATCACACCTGGAAAGATGCGAGGTTGATCGCGGTCGACGCCAGTCATTTTCATCATCCCGTTACCGCGGATGTCGACCATTCCAAAGGAATAGATCTGTCCACCTTGGCGGGTATCAATCAACGCAGACAACGTGAAGTTCTTATAGCTGAACACGTTGTTGATGCCCATCAAGAAATTCGGCTGCGGGCTAGACACAACCTGGTTCGGAATCCCAGGCACATATTGACCTGTGAGACCGTTCACCAACTTGTCGCCATCAGCATTGCGTGCGTAGGCCGTACCCACGATCACGCCGTACGGTTTGCCGACATAGATAGAAGGTGTAATCCCGTTGAAGCCGTTTCCGGTGATCGCCGCATTGGTTACACCGGGGGCGATTTCGTCTACGTTGTTCCGGATGCGCGTATAGTTCACCGTGATGTCCCAACGGAAGTCGCCGATCTTCACCGGGGTAGCCGAGAGGACCATTTCAATTCCTTTGTTGGTCATCTGGCCGATGTTCGTGGTACGTGTGTTGTATCCCGACGAGTTCGATACGGCCACGTTGAAAATCTGGTTCGAACTTACCGTGTTAAAGTAGTTCGCGTCGATGCCAACGCGGTTCTTGAACAATCCGATGTTTACGCCCACTTCTTTCGAAGTCACGAACTCAGGTGTCAAAGCCGCGGTTCCCAAACGTGCGGAGGGAGCAAATCCAGAAATATTTCCAGCAGACGTCTGCAAAGGATAGGCAACACCAGCTACGTTGTTACCGTAACCCGCCGATACGTACACCGAATTCAGTTGGTACGGGTTGGCATCACGGCCTACTTTAGCGTAGTTACCCTTAATCTTCACGTAGGACAAGATGTCGGATTCCAAACCGAACGCGTCGGTCGGCACGAAGCTTACGTTGACAGAAGGATAGAAGTACGTGTTGCTATTCTTGGGTAACGTCGACGACTGGTCCACGCGACCCGTGAATTCTACGAACGCGTAGTTCTTATAGTTAAAGTTCGCTTGACCATAGTAACCCAACAGGCGCTGCTTCGAAGAAGTCTGTGCGGTGGTATAGGTGTACGTGGTCGCTGAGCTCGGATCATAGAAATTCGGGACCGTGAGTGTAGTCGCGGTGAATTGTGGATTGTAGTTGTACCGGTTGTTGATGTTCCAACCTAACAAACCTCCCACAGTCAACCCCTCCATGAATAGATTCTCCTTCGAAGCGGTCAGAATAAGGTCGCCGTTGTATTCAGAACGGAACACCTGGTCGATGATCACGTTACCTGTCGCAGCACGCGCGGAGCCAATTGCCTGGCGGTTGTTGCGGTTATCTACAAAAATATCACCTGTGACGCGGTAAGTAGCAGTCAACCATTTTGTCAAGTCGTAGCTCAGGTTAAAGTTACCAAACACGCGGTCTACACGGCTATCTTGCACTTCGTACTTAGTGCTCCAAAGAGGATGGTTTTGTGTCGTGCTGAAGTAAATGCTACGGCCGAACTGATCTTCAAAAGGTTGTCCCACTAAATCATAGCTGCGGGGGATACGCGTAATGTTACCCATCGCGCTACCGCCGTTTCCGAGGGGTGCACCAACTTGCTTCGTCAAAGCGTAGGTGATGTTACCGCCTATTTTCAAACCATTGTTCAACTTGGAATTGGCGCCAATCTGGATGTTGGTTCGACCAAATTCAGAGTTCGGAATGATACCCTTTTGCTGCATGTTACCCACGCTGAAGATCACGTTGTTGTCACCTTTTCCACCCGCTACCGAAAGCGTGTTTTGGAAGATGCTTCCTGTCTGGAAGAAGTCGCGAACGTTGTTGGGGTATGCTTGATAGGGCACCACATTGCCTTGCAACGTTGTAACCTGTGTCAGCGGGCCGCCAAATGCCGGACCCCAAGAGTTGTTCGAGGTGTTCACGAAGTCGTTATTGACTCCTTGGCCATACTCGTTCTGGTACTTGGGTAGTCCGTACACCGTTTGGGCGTTGTACGAAGACGAGAAAGTGATCTGCGTTCCTTCTTTCCCTTTACCGCTCTTCGTGGTGATCACGATGGCACCGGCAGAGGCACGCGATCCGTACAGCACGGAAGCAGCAGGTCCTTTGAGTACCGTGAGCGACTCAATGTTGTCAGGGTTCACGTCTGCCAAGCGGTTGGCCGACTGGGTATCGAACAACGTGTTGCTAGAACTATTGGTGTTGTTGCTGAAGATGATACCGTCTACGACAATCAAAGGTTGGTTGCTACCGTTGAAGGATGTGATACCGCGAATGTTGATGTTCGTACTGGCACCAGGAGCACCACTCGAACCCACGATATTCACACCGGCCACCTTGCCTTGCAGCGAGTTTAGGACGTTAGGTTCGGACCTCTGTTGGATGTTCGATCCGCTGACAGATTGTACCGAGTAACCCAAGCTCCGTTGATCGCGCTCGAGACCTTGGGCCGTCACCACCACTTCCTCGAGTTGGTGCACATCGGCTTGCATTTGAAGATCGACTACCGTACGGTCGCCGACCACCACTTCTTGCGTTTGATACCCGATGAATGAAAACACGAGCGTGGCATCGCCCGAAGGAACGTTGAGTCGGAAGTTACCGTCTAAGTCGGTCACTGTTCCACTCGTCGTTCCCTTCACCAGGACGTTCACGCCTGGAATCGCGCTGCCGTCTTCCTTCGCTAGCACTCGGCCCGAGATTACTCGATCTTGGGCAAATGCCATCAAAGCAAACGCCATCGCGAAGAAAACAGATAGAATCTTCTTCATAGTTTGTTTTTTGATGATAGGATTGTCTCTCCAACAAGGGAGTGAAATGGCATAGCAATACCACCCCGCTTGATGTTACGTCAAAGCAAGGCGTTTACACTACCAAAAAAATGACCGCTGCGGCGGGAAAAAATACAGCTATTATGTACCCCGCGATAGGTTATATCAATCTACCCCTTCGTCGCGTAAGCTGATCGCAATCCAATAAAAAAACGAGCGCCAATCAATGACTGGCGCTCCCTGTTCTTAAGATGATGTCACACACTGTCGCGGCTGAACCAAGTAGATGCCCCAATTGGTGCTACCACCATCGAGGTAATCATCCTGTCAATCTAGCCTCAAATCAGTTTCTCCAAGTTGGCCTTGGCGATGGCTTCAGACTTTGACTTCACCTGTAACTTGGAATAGATATTCTTGATGTGAGTCTTCGAGGTTTCTTTTGAAATAAACAGCTCTTCCGAAATCTGTGTATACGTCTTTCCCTCGGAAATCAATTGGAGAATCTCCGTTTCACGCTTCGTGAGCGGGCTGTTCGGGTTTACATGGAAGTTATCGATCACCAGGCGTGCAATCTTACTGCTCATCGGGGCTCCCCCCTTCACGATTTCCTCCAAGGCGGTCAGCAATTCCAGGTAGTTCGCACTCTTTGTGATATAGCCAGAAGCTCCGGATTTGAGTGCCTCGAAAACGAGCTCGCTATCCTCATATACCGTAACCATGATGATGTCGGCATGTGGGTGCTTGTCCTTGATGATCTTCGTTCCTTGGATTCCGTTCATCCCCCCAGGGAGCTCGATGTCCATCAACACAATGTCGGGACGATCCGCATTCAGGTGCTTTACTGCTTCTTCGCAGGAACCATACGCGTTGGCCACGTAAAACTTCTGTGAGCTATTGACGATCAGCGAAAAGCTATTCCGGATTTCGGGGTCATCTTCAACGATCAATACCCGCTTTTTAAATGGGGATGCCATATTTGACTCTCTTTTTGTTTAATGAAAATTTCAATCGAATGGTTGTTCCTTTGCCTAACGCACTCACGACTTCGATTTCAGCGTGAATCCGGTCGGCCCGGACCTTCATATTCTTCACCCCGTTCACGCGCTTCAGCTCCTCTGCTACAAAACCCTTCCCATCATCTTCCAATATCATCTCGAAGTACTCACCCTCCTGCTTCAACGTAAACGAAACGTTCTTGGCTTGAGAATGGTTGAAAGAATTTGACATCCCTTCCTTAAAAATCAAGTTCGCCTCGCGGCTGAAACCATACGGCACGGTCACACTCCCCTTTACTTCGTTGTATGCCCGGAAATTGATGTCTTTCTCGCTGAAAATCTTTTCACCAAAGTCGCGAATATGGATGAACAGTTTAGACAATTCGTCGTTCACTGGGTCAATACTCCATATAAAATCCCGCGTTCCGGTGTATAAATACTTCGCCGAATCCTCCACTTTATTGTACAATTCCATTGTTTGACCATTCTTACTCAGCTTCATCAGGCTGATGTAGTTGATGATCCTTGTCAGTTGGTTGCCCATCTCATCGTGAAAGTCGCGGGCAATCTCCTTGCGCAAGGAGTCTTGCTCCTGCTGACGGATGCGTTGCAACTCAACAATTTTATTAAAGCGCCGGCGCTCACGGTACATTAAATAGAGTGCCGCAACACCCAGCACCAAAACCACGGCCGACACTTGAAAGGCGGCCGTTCGGTAAAACGGGGCCTTGATCGTGAATGCATACGAAAGGGGCTTCGAATCCCAACTTCCTGAATTGTTGGTCGCCTTAACGACAAACACATAGTCGCCAGGAGGCAAGTTGCCGTAGGTCACTTGGTTGTTGGAAGAGGGAACCGACCACGTCTTATCATAATTCTGAAGAATGTATTGGTATCGTACCGATTTAGGGTATCGCTTGTCTACCCGGTTAAAATGAAACGTGATGTAGTTTCGATCGTATGGCAAATTCAGGTTGACGGGAATCTTGAAAAAGGAATCGCCCTGCAAACCATACTCACGGATGGGGTATTGTCCGTTGAAGAGTTCGACGTTCGTCAGGTGCAGACCGAACGAATGCCAGCCTTTGTTCCTTAAATCGTTGTAGGTATACAATCCGTCGATGAGGCCGAAGTACTTGTCCTTACCCAGGAAGTAAGCGTTTTGATTGGTCTCCACTCCTTCCAAGCCATTGTCGTATCCAAAGTGCAACAGTTCGGCAATATCCAAGCGATCGGTCAATCGCAGTTTTGAAATTCCCTTCTCCGTCCCAATCCAGATTTGATCTTCCTGATCGGGCGCCACGAAATAGATAAAATCGGAGGGCAACCCAGACGAGGTGTCCAAAACGCGTTTGCCGCCCGTCTCCACGTCGTACACCAGTACGCCCGCACCGCCGGAACCCACCAAAAGATACTTCTTTCGAAACACAGAAAGCGAGAAGACGCCGGCGTTCTCAATCTCTTTGATGTTGAGTAGAGATGCTTTACCCCCACGGATCAGGCTTAAGCCTAAGTCAGTACCCGCATACAAAAGGTCGTTGTATGGCATGTACTTCAGCGACAGCACGTTTCGGCTAGGGAGACCTTCGTCTGTCGAGATCGAACCGAATTTCTTTCCGTCATAGAACCCGACGCCACCGCCATTCGTGCCAAACCATACAGTACCGTTTCCGTCGAAGTTGATTTGGGTGACACCGGGACCCGGTAGCCCGTCAATCCGCGTGAACCAAACAAATTCATCCTTCGAAGCAACATACTTTCCCAGTGCACTCGACGCTCCCACCCATAGCTCATTCTTCGGGCTCACCTCGATCGAACTAACGGTTTCCTCGCTTGAGTTATTCACCAAGTATGATTTCACTTGGTTGTCTTTCATTCGGAACAACCCCTTCGTTCCAGAACCGATCCACGTGTTTCCCTCTCGATCTTCTTTGATAGAGTTGACGGCTGAGAGTTTGTCGGAGGGACACTTGGCAAAATCCTGAACGAAATACTTATAGAGCCCATTTCCCGAACTCCCAAACCAGGTGTTTCCTTCCGAATCCAAAAACACCTGCGTGATACCGACTTCCTTGAGCACCGTATCAACCTGGTGAACGCCGTTTTCCCAGTATTCCTTTAACAACCGCTCATCGTAACGAGTCCAGAACGAATGGTTAACAGGGTCGTACTGAAGCACGGGGCGTTGGATGTCGAGGGTATCGGGAATGATCGTATAATTGGCATAGTCGAATCGGAAGTATCCTTTGTCCGTCAGCATCCAAGTCTTGTCGTCGACGTTGAAAATATTCGATAGGTAGTTGAAATACTTCTTGTGCTTCACGATTCGGTCTCCTTCCGGGGTGCGCACCAGGAAACTGCTATCATTCAAGTACAAGACGATGTCGCGGGTTGGCAACATGTGCGTGTACTGGATAATCTTCTCCTTCCTTACAGTCTGATTCCAGTAATAAATACTGTCTTGGTAGATCTTACCGATCAAACCCTGACTTGTCACAAAGAAGATCGAATCGTGGAGCTCGAATACGCGGCGCACGCGCCGGAGAGCCGTGTTGGAGGTGGCGGGCTTGAAAGACTTGAACGAGAGGCCGTCGAACTTGGTGATCCCGCGCGGGTGGACGATCCACAGGTTCTGACGGGAATCCAGCTTGAGGTAGTGGACGATGTTACTCAAGAGGCCGTCGCGGGTGGTGTACACCTTAAACTCCCGACCGTCGAACCGCGCCAGTCCACCACCATGGGTGCCGATCCATAGATAGCCGTTGCGGTCTTCCAACACCATGTTGACCTGCGATTGCGGAAGTCCGTCGAGGGCTGTGTATTGACGCAGGGAATAGGTCTGCCCCCATGCCGTGGAGGCCACGAACGCCAGCAGCATTCCAATCAAGACGTTCTTTCCCATCGTCCGTGCAAATTAGGTTTTCATCAAAAACCCACCTGTACCCCAATTTAAGTGAAATGAAGGGATTTCGGCGGCAATCAACCACCATGCAACCAACATGTGTAACTTCTTGTCTATGCACGGTGTCTAACCACGAAGAAAAATCGGTTCAACCTCCGCATATTTACCATCCAATTATGATCGGCAACTACCTACTCATCGCGCTCCGCAACCTGCGCAAAAACTTTAGCTATTCACTCATCAATATTTCGGGCCTCGGGCTGGGGCTTGCCACTTGCCTGTTGCTAAGCCTTTGGATACGGCATGAACTGAGCTACGACAAGTTCCACACCCAAATCGATCAACTATACAGGGTATCACTCGAGTATTCTTTCGGTGGACAGACCTCCAAAAACTCGGTCTCTCCCACGATCGTGTTGCCCACCCTTCTCAAAAACTATGAGGATGTCGAAAACGGCGTACGGTTTTACAACCCGGGTGGCTATCGCCCAATCGTGGTGAAAAACGAGGACAAGATGTTCGAAGAGACCCGCTTCTTCTATGGCGATAGTACCTTCTTCGACGTTTTCACTTTCAAGATGCTGCAAGGCGACGCGAAGAGGTCGTTGGTAGCCCCCAATTCGATTGTGGTGACCGAGAGCACGGCTCGCAAGTACTTCGGAACGACGGATGTGTTGGGGAAATTCCTCAAGGTTTCGAACCGTACCGACTTTGCCATCACGGGTGTACTGGAGGACCTACCCTCGAACTCGATGATCCAGTTCGACATGATCGCATCATTCTCTACGCTCGATGCGGCAAAAGAAAACATCTGGTGGAGCGCCAACTACCAAACCTATGTGGTGCTGTCGCCCAAGGCGAACGTGCAAGAATTAAGCGACAAGTTTAACGTGCTCGTCCACGACGCCCTCGCGTCGGAGTTGAGTGGCCCTGGCGATTACGTGAAGTACAACTTCATGCCTATGAAGGACCTTTACCTACGGTCGGAGGTGGAAGAACCCGAGCTGACGGGGAGCATCGATTACGTTTACATATTCAGTGCGATCGCGGGACTGATTTTATTAATTGCCTGCATTAATTATGTGAACCTCGCCACGGCCCGCGCTGCAGATCGCGCCAAAGAGGTCGGTGTTCGTAAAGTGATTGGAGCGGCACGCCAGCAATTGATCACGCAATTCATGGGCGAATCCATCGTGATCACGTCGCTCGCATTCATACTGGCGTTGTTCCTTTCCAGTGCCTCGTTACCCATCTTCAATACGCTCACTGGTAAGCACTTTACGCAGGCAATGATCTTAGATCCTTCGTTCCTCATTGTGGCGATCGTCGCCTTGATGATAATCGCATTGTTGGCTGGGCTTTATCCGGCATTCGTCATCACGGGTTTCAAACCTGTTAACATCTTGAAAGGAAACTTTAAAACCTCGGGGCGCGGTGTTTGGCTGCGCAAATCATTGGTTGTCTTCCAATTCACCGTATCCATTGTGCTGGTGATCGGCACCATCGTGATCTTGAAGCAAGTCGATTTCATTCGATCGAAGAAACTTGGTTACGAGCGCGAGAATGTCATCACGATGCCACTCGACCGAAAGACCACGGAAGTATTCGATCAATTCCGCACCGAACTCCTGCGCAACGGGCATATCTCTTATGTTGGACGCGCAGGCGAGCCCCCGGTCCGCATCCAAGGTGGCTACTCCGTGATGTTCCCCGGTAGCAGTGAACGCGGTATGATCACGACGGCCGTGTGCGCCGACGAAGACTTTGTACCCGCGTTGGGAATCGAAGTGATCGCTGGTCGTAACTTCAGCAAGGGCGATTTCGACAAACTTGAGAAAGACACTGTCGCCTCATTCATCCTCAACGAATCGGCTGTTCGCGAACTTGGGTTGGAGATCGAGACTGCGGTGGGAACACCACTGAACATGAGCAATCGAAAAGGGCCGATCGTGGGAGTCGTCAGAGATTTCCACTTCGCGTCGATGCATGAAAGGATTTCGCCCTTGATCATCTTCACAGAACCGTGGCAGCTCAATCATATTTTCATCAAGGTGACGCCAGGCAACACGGAACAAGCTTTGGCCGACCTAAAACAAACCAGTGCCACACTGATTCCACATCGACCTTTTGAATATCATTTCCTGAACGAACGGTTCGACGCGTTGTACCAAAGCGAAATGAAAATGGGTTCCGTTACTACCACGTTCGCCGCCCTGGCGATCATCATCGCTTGCTTGGGACTCCTCGGCCTCGTCGCCTTTGCGGCCGCACAAAAAACGAAGGAAATAGGTATTCGAAAAGTCATGGGCGCCTCTGCCCCCAGCATCATCCTCCTCATCACCAAGGATTTTATTCTCCTGGTGGCGACGTCCATCGTCATTGGAATCCCCCTTTCGTATTTCCTGATGGAGGATT
Source organism: Cyclobacteriaceae bacterium (assembly GCA_044226825.1). Taxonomy (GTDB): domain Bacteria; phylum Bacteroidota; class Bacteroidia; order Cytophagales; family Cyclobacteriaceae; genus ELB16-189. The sequence goes on along the minus strand of JBGAGH010000004.1, from coordinate 181,004 downwards.
TCTGGTTGGTTAACTTCGTGTATCGAACTTCGATTGGCATCGGTCCCTCCATATTTGCAGGGGTTGGATGCGTCTTGATTGCCTTCCTTACCGCATCTTATCAAGCGGTGAAGGCTTCGATGATTAATCCAGCGAATACGTTACGAAACGAATAAGAGATCGATTATTTGGTGGCTTCCGGTGAAGGCATGGGGGAAATCCCCACCTTCGCCATGGCGCTCTTCTGAGGTGTGGCTTCTTCCTTCTTTTCCCAGGGAATATCTCCCTGCTCGATCCGCGACAACACGAAGATGATCCCGACGAGTATCAAGATTGTCATGAACGTGAGGAAAACACGGATGATCGTCTTGATGCGCCTTTCGCGTTCGTGTCTATTAAGAACGTCGGAATAATTTCGGAAACGGTCGGCACCCGATGCGGTCAAACGCTGGCGGCGAAGTCTAATCTCGTTGCGACTCATCGTATTTGACCTTTAAATTGAAGTTCTTGCGGAGCTTGTCTAGCGCCCTGTACGTTCTCATTTTGGCGCCGCTCTCCGTCATATCTAGAATGAAGGCAATTTCCTTAAAATCTTTGTCCTCGAAAAATCGAAGTTCCAACACCTGCAGCATATCGGTTGGCAAGTCCTTCATGAAGTTCAATAGTTTTTGAATGAGTTCTTCGTCCCAAGATTCATCGCCGCGTTCGATCAGCTCCTTCATTCGCACCTCCTCGATGCTAAACACCTTCTTACGCTTATTCTTTCGAAAATGTTTGTTCACCTCGTTGCCAGCGATGCGGTACAGCCAAGCCGAAAAGGGAACTCCTCTGTATTCGAACGTAGGGAGATGGTTGAGCGCGTTGATAAATGTCTGTGAGCACAAGTCGCCCGCGAGTTCTTCATCGTCTGTTTGACGGAGGATGTAGTAATAAATCCGGTCGAAGTATTTCTCGTAGAGCTCACCGAACACCCGCGGGTCCTTCTTGGATCTTTCAATGATCTCCCGTTCCTGGTCAAGTTCGGCTTCGGTCATCGGGCGGTGTGTGGTCACAAGTTACTAATCCATCGCGAACCGCAAAGTCACGGCTTCATACACAAAGTTTTTTTGACGTGTTTGATCACAATTAGGCTTAGTCTTTCGTGACGTCAACCCTGGTCTGCGGATTAGTAGGTTAAAAATCCTAAAGCTATGGAAACGAAAAAATCCCCATCGAAAGACATCCACAAATGGAGAGGCGTGTTCTTCGCGATCGGTTTGGCGACAAGCCTAGCGATCGTCATCACCGCGTTTCAATGGCGCAGCGAATTCATCGTTGCGGTTCCCACCACGCACGACAATTGGGATGAACCACAAGCTTTGATCGACATGCCCATCACCGAAATCAAACCCTCGCAACCGGTGGCCGTCCATTCAAGTCTCACCAAAACAAGTTCGAGCGCCCCTGAGTTTGTGGAGACAGCCGAAGAACCATCGGAGATCGATATCTCGAGTCTTTTCCCCAGCGACACCGACCCGATTGGAACAGTATCCTCGATTCCGTTAGAGCCCGAACCGAATGAAGAGCCAATTGTTGTTTTTGCCGAATTTCAACCGGAACCCGTCGGTGGCCTCGAAGCTTTCTATCAAGAAATTAGCAAGAGACTTAGGTATCCCCGAGCGGCGGAACAGAATCAAGTTGGGGGGAAAGTATTCGTGTCGTTTGTCGTAGAAAAAGATGGCACTCTATCTCACTTGAAGATTGCAAAGGGGATCGGGTATGGGTGTGATGAAGCTGCTTTGAAATCGATCCCGAGCATTCCATGGACGCCGGGGAAGCAACGCGGTAAGGCGGTTCGGGTTCAAATGATGCTGCCCATTACGTTTGCGTTCAGGTAGCCCCATAAAAGTAAGAGGCCTCTTCCACGTCTTGGAAGAGGCCACCAAACCTAAAACCTTAAAATGAGAGAGAAAATTGTAACTGCTTCGACAAAAGTATGGGTCCACTTGTCTAAACCAAATACCTAGAAAGAGGTATTTTGTTAACTATTTATACCGTGTTTCCACGATAAATAGCATCTTTCCAGCCCTTGGAGGTGATTCGCATCACCCATTGTTCTTCGATGCGAGGTGGCTGAAAAGGGCGATCAGGTCGCGCTCCGACTTCATATCTACGCTGTTCTTTTTCATAAAAGACTCGATATCTGAGCGTTCTTCGGCCGAAAAACCTTCCAAAAACTTCTTTTTTGACTTGATCAAGACCAACTCCGTTCCATTATTATAATAATAGGCGACTTTCTTATAGATCTCCGTATCACGGCTTCCGGCATCTATTGCCACGACATAGGTCGGCTGTTTCACATGAACTTCGGCTTTGCTGAACAGCGCACGCTTGCCATCCGCTAGCACTTCCATTAAACCCGTCATGGGCACACCATCGAGAGTATACTTGGAGGCGTTGACAAAGTAGTGGGGTTGGTGCGTAAGAGAGTCGAACCACACCACGGTACCAACATTCTTTATTTCCAATAGTCGAATACCTGTAGGCGTTAATATTTCGATGTTCTGCGATTTGATATCATACTTCATCGGATACCCATCGATGGTCGCGTTCTTGTTGGTGATCTCCACGCTACCAAGGTTCCACTTGGGGTCGAGGTAAAAATCGCCGACCACACGGCCGGCCGGTACTGGAATGCCAATGATATTGTTTCCAACTCGGTCGAGGCTAGAAGTGGTCAGCCGTTCGAGGGAAATCTGGGATCGAATGTTCGTGGGAATCGCCTGTCCGAATACCGCTAGGGGGAACACCAGCGCGGTCGAGAGGATGAATTTCTTCATGGTCTTCGTGTTTGCCGTTTTCGTGGAAGCGAAATTACGATCAATCCCTTCAACCACAACCCCCCTAAATGTGGGGTTACACACGCGCAGCCATCAAGAGTTCAATGTTTTTGAACTTCATCCCGAATTTGCGCGCCACGGATTCGTTGGTCAGCCCGGCTTTGTACGTATACACGCCTTTCATAAACCATTTGTGGGAAAAAATCATTTCCTCCACGCCTCCCTCTTCGGCAGCACGCAGGATGGTTGGTGTAAAGATGTTGCTCAGCGCTGTGGTAGCAGTGTGGGCGACACGCGAGGCCACGTTGGGAACACAGTAATGAATCACATCATGTTTGCGAAACACGGGTTTCTCGAGTGAGGTGATTTCCGAAGTTGCCACACACCCACCTTGGTCAATGCTCAGGTCGATGATTAAAGAGTCGGGCTTCATGTGGCTTACCATTTCCTCGCTCACGACATGGCGTGGTCTCCCCTTCTCCGCACGCAACGCACCGATGACGACATCGGCGGTCCTCAAGCTTTCGCTCAAGGTCGAAGTGTCGATGGTCGACGTATAAAGTTGGTGTCCCAATGTATGCTTGATTCTACGGAGCTTATAGATATGGTTGTCGAATACTTGAATCTCGCACCCCAAGCTGGTCGCGGCCCGAGCAGCATATTCGGCGACCGTGCCGGCACCAATGATCACGACTTTGGTGGGCGGTACGCCCGTGATGCCACCGAGGATGATCCCCTTCCCTTTTCGCGATGTACTCAAATACTCTGCTGCAATCAACATCACCGTGCTGCCGGCGATTTCGCTCATCGCCCGAATAATCGGCATTCCGCCGACTTTATCTTCAATGAACTCCCACGCGAGTGCCGTGACCTTTTTTCGGAGCAACGCGTTAACCGCCTCTTGTTCGAGGTGTCCAATTTGAAGCGCGGAAATGAGCGCCTGGCCGGGTCGGAAGTATTCAAGTTCCTCTACCGTGGGTGGCTCAATTTTTAAGATGACTTCGGCCTTGTATACCTCGAATGGCGAGTACACGATCTTCGCCCCCGCTTCACTAAACTGCTTGTCGCTGAACTTAGATCCTTCGCCTGCTTTTGTTTCCACCCATACCTCATGACCATTGTTCACCAGCAATGCCACAGCATCGGGTGTAAGACTAATGCGGTTTTCCGACATTGATACTTCCCGCGGCAAGCCAATAAAAAACTTATGCTTCGATTTTTTCACCGACTGCAACTTCTCTTGCGTCATTAACTCGGTCTTGGCCAGCGTTTCGAAGCCGGTCTTCTTCCTATCACTCATACCTTTGGAATTCTAGTCTCCTTTGCGACTCGCTTACAATCATTAAATGAATTTCGAGGCGGCGTTCCGGAATAAGGGTAGGTACCCGCTCGGGCCACTCGACAAGGCACAGGCGACCTGAGTCAAAATACTCGTCCACGCCTATGTCGTACGCCTCTTCCTCCCGCTTCAACCTATAAAAATCAAAGTGACAGATGGTCTGCCCATCCGCTGCATCGTATTCATTCACAATTGAAAATGTGGGACTGGCCATAGGCGAACGGACGCCTAACCTCCTGCCAATGGCCTTGATCAACGTCGTTTTACCAGCGCCCATTTCACCAAAAAACAGCCATACACTGATCCCTCGTGCGGCTTCCCACAATCGCGTGGCAACCTCATCAATCTCCACCAACGAAAAGTCAACCGTCTCCGGGTCAGGCATTTTTCGAAGTTAAGAAAATTAGAGGTACAACCATTTCCTCCAAGCTTACGCCCCCGTGTTGAAAGGTGTCCTTATAGAGGTTCACGTAGTAGTTATAGTTGTTCGGGTAGGCGAAGAATTGATCCTCGATCGCGAACACATAACTCGTCGACACGTTAGGCTTGGGTAGAAAGAAACGCTCGGGCTTTGGCGCCACAAACAACTTATCTCCTTCGTAACCTAGGTTCTTCCCTTGCTTGTAGCGCAGGTTGGTGTTCACGGCCTTATCGCCGACAATTTTAAAGGGTCGCTTGACTCGAATCGTACCATGGTCGGTGGTTATCACGGCGCGGGCACCTTTGTCCGCAATCTTCTTCATGATATCGAGTAAGGGGGAGTGCTCGAACCAAGACTGCGTTAACGAACGGTATGCCGACTCATCGGGGGCCAGCTCTCGAATCATCGCCATATCGGTGCGCGCATGCGACAACATATCGACGAAGTTATATACGATCACATTCAGATCGTTTGAAAAAAGGTTCGAGAGGCTATCGACCAAGTCGCGCCCCTCTTCCAACTTCTTAATCTTATGGTACGAAGCTTTGATGTTCAAGTTATTCTTCTTCAACTGGCGTTGGAGGAAGTCGTCTTCAAAGTTGTTTTTGGATTCGTCCTCGTCTTCGCCCACCCACAGGTCGGGATGGATGCGCGCCATTTCGGATGGAAGCATGCCCGAGAAGATGGCATTACGACAATAGGCAGTCGTGGTTGGTAGGATCGAATAATACGTTTGTTCGCTATCGACGTTGAAGTGTTCCGAAATAATCGGTTCGATTCTCTTCCATTGGTCGAATCGCAAGTTGTCGATCAGAATCAAGAATAGAGGTTTGTTGGGTTTTAGTTCGGGGAACACCTTCTTCTTCATGATCTGGTGCGACAACAGTGGCCGCTCCACATTGGGGTTGTTCAACCAGTTCTCGTAGTTCTTCCGAATAAACTTACAGAAGTTGGAATTTGCCTCCACCTTTTGCGCCTCTAGTACTTCGGCCATGTCGCGGTTGTCGGCATTCTCCAATTGCAATTCCCAATACACGAGTTTCTTATAGATATCGGTCCATTCTTCGTGATTCATGTCGTCCATGAACGCCATCGATATCTTTCGAAATTCTTGTTGGTAGTTGCTGTTTGTTTTTTCAAGAACCAGACGTTTGTTGTCGAGGATCTTCTTTACCGACAGGAGGATCTGGCTTGGATTAAGTGGCTTGATGAGGTAGTCGTCGATCTTGGCGCCAATGGCTTCTTCCATGATTAACTCTTCCTCATTCTTGGTGATCATCACGACCGGTAGATTCGGCTTGTTGTTTTTGATTTGACTGAGCGCTTCGAGGCCCGACATTCCGGGCATATGCTCGTCGAGGAATACCACGTCGAAGTGTTTCTCGGAACTCAGTTCTACGGCATCGGCCCCATTGTTCACCGGCGTGATGTCGTAGCCGCGCTGCTGGAGGAACAGGATGTGGGGTTTCAACAGGTCTATCTCGTCATCAGCCCACAAAATGGTATATCTTTGCATACCGGGTTTTTTGAATTGAAGTTTGTACTTAGGTTCAACATGAACCCAGAATAGTAAAGGTACGAAAGTAATCTATGCTTGACGCTGAACCCGGGATTTAGCGCCGTGAGGAAATCGAAGCCCACCATTATCAACGACCCGTTGTACGGGTTCATCACCATCGAAGACGAACTCATCTTTGAATTGGTGCAACATCCCATCTTCCAGCGTCTGCGTCGAATTCGTCAGTTGGGTCTTGCTGAAACCGTGTACCCGGGAGCCATCCATAGCCGGTTTCAACATGCGCTTGGCGCGATGCACTTGATGCGTCGCACGCTGGACCTTCTCAAAGTGAAGGGTATCGACATCAGTCGCCAAGAAAGTGTGGCAGCCCAAATCGCTATTCTTCTACACGACATTGGCCACGGTCCATTTTCACACACGCTGGAGGAAACACTCCTTCATCAAGTAAAGCACGAGAGCATTTCATACCAATTGATGCGCAAACTAAACGCCGACTTCCATGGCGAATTGGACTTAGCGCTCAGGATGTTTCGCAATGGTTACGCTAGAAAATTTTTCCACGACCTCGTGAGCAGCCAGCTGGATATTGATCGATTGGACTATCTAAGGCGCGACAGCTTTTTCACGGGGGTTGTCGAAGGGTCGATTGGTGTCGACAGGATCCTCTCGATGTTGACGGTCAACGACGATCACATCGTGGTAGAGGAAAAGGGTATCTACAGCATTGAAGACTTCTTGAATGCACGTCGTCAAATGTATTGGCAAGTGTATCTCCATAAGACTTCAGTGAGTGCTGAGCGGCTCGTCGTCAACATCATCCGACGGGCGCAATACTTATGTCAATCGGGTGCCAACTTGGTGTGCAGCCAGGCCTTGCACATCTTCTTATCGCAGAACCATACCATTGAAGATTTCAACAATAAGCCGTCGGTTCTCGATGCCTTTGCCCAGATGGATGACAACGACGTGTGGGGTGCCATCAAAGTATGGAAAGACCACGATGATCCGATCCTCTCCACACTCTGCGGGATGTTACTTGAGCGGAACTTGTTTCAGATCAAGATCTCTGCCGACAATATGAAGCAGATGCTTGAGAGAGCTCGCTTGAAGGTGGCAAAGACCTACAAGACGCTGCATAACGATTCGTCGTACTTCTATTCGTGGGGTACACTTACCAACGAAGCCTACGTGGTGGAGGGGCAGCCCATCAAGGTGTTGATGCGGACGGGTGAATTGCTCGACATTGCGCAGGCATCGGATCTTCCGAACATCAAGGCGATCAGCAAAATCGTGAAAAAAAACTATCTATGCTGGCCCAAAAATGTATCTTTGACCTAATGCGGAGTGGCCCGCGGCCCGGGGTCAGCAAATAAAGTATGGAGTTCACCATCAAGCAAATAGCCGCCATGTTGGGCGGGCAGGTGCAGGGCGATGAGCACGCTAAGATTAACATGCTCGCGAAGATCCAGGATGCCAAACCCGGACAACTTGCCTTCCTCGCAAATCCCAAGTACGAGAACTTCATTTACACGACGCAGGCATCTGCCGTGATCGTTAAGAAAACCTTCCAACCAAAGAAAGAGGTTGGCGCCACGCTTATACTCGTTGAAGACCCTTACTCCTCGTTCACGCTCCTCTTGGAGGAATATCACAAAGCCGTCTCTTTTCAGAAGCGCGGCATTGAAGAACCCAGCTTCATCGGCGAAGGATCGAAAGTTGGCGAAAACATTTATCGCGGTGCATTCTCGTATATCGGCAAAGGCTGCGTGATAGGCACCAACGTGAAAATATATCCGCACACCTACGTTGGCGACAACGTGGTGATCGGCGACAATACCATCCTCCACGCAAACGTGAAGCTGTATTCTGGGACCAAGGTTGGCGCTAATTGCGAGATCCACTCAGGCACCGTGATCGGTAGCGACGGTTTTGGTTTTGCGCCACAACCCGATGGCACCTACAAAACCATCCCACAACTTGGGAATGTCATCATCGAGGATTTTGTATCCATAGGAGCCAACTCGGTTATCGATTGTGCGACCATGTTTGGCGATGCGACCATCATCCGCCGAGGCGTTAAAATGGACAACCTGATCCAGGTAGCCCACAATGTAGAAATCGGCAAGAACACCGTGATCGCCGCGCAAACGGGCGTATCGGGTTCCGCGAAGGTGGGTGAAAACTGCGTGATCGCCGGTCAGGTCGGTATTGCGGGGCACATCACCATTGCCAACAACACCAGCGTGGGTGGCAAGGCAGGGATCTCGAAAAACATCAAGGAGGAAGGCTTAAAGTTGATGGGCACGTTTGCTTTCGACCTAAAAGACTACTTCAAATCATACGCGGTTTTCAAGAAACTCCCCGACCTGGACGACCGCCTGCGGGAACTGGAAAAGAAGGTAGCCAGCAATGGCTCCTCCCACTAAACACCCGCCAGACCTCTCGATTTTCGCCGGTTTTGAAATAGCGCCGTAACCGGTTAAATTTGCACACTTTTTACCTAAAAAATGCTAAACTACAAGCAGCAGACGATCAAGAAGGCGGTCACTATCTCCGGGGTCGGCCTCCACACCGGTGTTCAGACGAACATGACGTTCATGCCTGCCAAGCCGAACCATGGCATCAAGTTCCAACGAATCGACATCGCAGGAGCCCCGATTATTGACGCGGACTGCGACAATGTCGTGGACGTGTCGCGCGGAACGACCATCGAACAAAGCGGTGCCCGTGTCAGCACCATCGAACATACGCTCGCAGCCCTCGTCGGACTTGAAATCGACAACGTCTTGATCCAACTCGACGGGCCGGAATGCCCCATCATGGATGGCAGCTCTATCCAGTTCGTCGACGCGTTGAAAGAAGCTGGCACCGAAGAGCAAAACGCGATTCGCGACTTCTTTGAAGTTCAAGACAGCATCTTCTACCGGGAGGCGGCGCGCAACGTAGAAATTGCAGCACTCCCCCTCGACGACTATCGTGTCACCGTGATGATCGATTATAACTCGCCGGTGTTAGGGAGCCAACACGCTTCGATTACCAACATCCGTCAGTTTGAAAAAGAAATTGCATCGTGCCGAACGTTTTGCTTCCTGCACGAGCTCGAGATGTTGTACAAACATAACCTCATCAAGGGTGGCGACCTCAACAATGCTATCGTGATTGTTGACCGCGTGGTGGAGCCACACGAATTGGACAACATTGCCAAGATGTTGAATAAACCAAAAGTGGAGGTTAAGAAGGAAGGTATTCTGAACAACATAGAGCTTCGTTACAACAACGAACCTGCGCGACACAAGCTTCTCGACATCGTAGGTGACTTAGCCTTGGCGGGCCGTCCGCTGAAAGCGCAGATCTTGGCCGCACGCCCTGGACACGCCGCCAACGTGGCGTTTGCCAAGAAGCTAAAAAAGGCGATGGCCGAGGCCGACAAGAAGGGAATTCCACGTTACAACCCGAACCTGCCTCCGGTATTGGACATCAACCAGATTTCCAACGTGCTCCCCCACCGTTACCCATTCTTGTTGATTGACAAGATTATCTATCTCGACAACGAAACGGTAGCTGGCGTGAAGAATGTGACCATGAACGAGCCCTTCTTTCAAGGGCACTTTCCCGGTAACCCTGTGATGCCCGGCGTTCTGCAAGTAGAGGCCATGACCCAAGTGGGTGGCATCCTTGTGTTGAACACCGTTCCTGACCCCGAAAATTATTGGACCTATTTCCTTGGTATCGACGACTGCCGTTTTCGTAAGATGGTGTTGCCGGGAGATACCTTGGTCATCCAGTGTGATCTCCTCGCCCCCATCAAACGCGGCATTGCCAAGATGCGTGGACGTGGTTACGTTGGCAACACACTGGTGTGTGAAGGCACCATGACCGCCAGCATCGTTCCCAAAGATTCATGAGCAACTACCCGCTAACCAACATTCATCCCGAGGCCAAGATAGGCCAAAACGTCGTTATTGAGCCATTCACTTCCATTTCGAAGGACGTGGTGATCGGCGATGGCACTTGGATTGGTCCCAACGTCACCATTATGGATGGTGCCCGCCTCGGAAAGAACTGCAGGATATTTCCCGGAGCTGTCATTTCCGGAGTTCCTCAAGATCTCAAGTTCAAGGGGGAGATTACGACCACCGAGATCGGCGACAACACCACCATCCGCGAATGCGTCACCATCAACAGAGGGACGGTCGACAAGTTCAAGACCGTGATTGGCGCCAATTGCTTGGTGATGGCGTACGCGCACGTAGGCCACGACTCATTCATTGGAAACAATTGCATCTTGGGAAACACGACACAGTTGGCGGGTCACGTTCAAATCGCCGACTTCGCCATATTTGGCGGAGCATGTGCCGTGCAACAGTTCTCCAAGATCGGCGCCCATGCCTACATTGGTGGCGGTTCGCTGGTTCGCAAAGATGTGCCCCCCTACACCAAGGCCGCACGCGAACCTTTGGCTTATGCAGGTGTGAACACCGTAGGGCTTCGCCGCCGCGGTTTCAGCAGCGAAACCATCGGCGAGATTCAGGAAGTGTATCGATACCTGTTCTTGAAAGGACTTAACAATTCGAAAGCCCTCGACTTGATCGAACGTGAGCTTCCCAAGTCTGCCGAGCGCGACTACATCGTCAATTTCATCCGCGATTCTGAACGCGGAGTAATGAAGGGATTTACGACTACTTCCGACTCATTCGAATGAAGATAGTTGCCGAAGATCTAGGCAAGCGTTACAACCGCGACTGGATTTTCCGGCACTTCTCTCTTACCCTGGAGTCAGGAAAAACGTACGCTATCACAGGTTCTAACGGATCGGGTAAGTCGACCTTGAGCCAGGTCTTATGGGGCCAACTGCCAGCCACCGTTGGCAAAATTCAGTACTTCCAAGGCGAACAACCGGTCGATGGCGACAACGTCTTCCGATTTGTTTCGATCGCTGCTCCCTATATGGATGTCGTCGAAGAGTTTACACTCCAAGAATCGATCGATTTTCACTTCAAATTCAAAAATCCCGTCGCTGGCGTGACCAGCGAAACCGCTGCCCGGCTCATGGACCTCGAATCAGCTAGAGACAAGAAGGTGGCCGCCTTTTCCAGTGGCATGAAACAGCGTCTAAAGCTCGCCCTAGCCTTTTTTAGCGACACCCCGCTCCTCTTTCTGGACGAACCCACCACCAACCTAGACCGCCGTAGCATCGATTGGTACCTGGGTAGGCTAGCCGAGCAAAAAGGCCGAACCATCGTCATCGCCTCCAACCAAGAGCACGAATACCCCTCCGACGCCTTGAAAATTGACATCTCAAACTACAAAACAAGGGGTTACTAGGCATCTACCGCCGGTATGTACGGCATACCCCCCACTTTTCAAAACTGAGCGGTAGCTTCCGAAGAAATTGGGGTTTTTTAGTAAGTTTGGTAAATATTCATTTGCTCATGAAAGTGATTTTGAAACCGATCGTGTCCCTTCTGGCGTTGGTCGCCCTCCTAGGCTATTCAAGCTGCGGTCCTGGCTCAGGTCCCGGCGAAAGTGTTGAAGACAAGCAGTTGGCAGCCTTGAGTGCTACTTGGAAAGTGGGTACCTCGGGAGACGTCAAGTTAGATGGCGTCAGCAAAAAGACCGACTATTCAGGATTTCAATTGACGATTACCGGCGTTCCCGGCTCATCGCCTTTTGGTTATACCACCTCTGGCCGTCCGGCCCTAAGTGCTTGGCCTAGCAGTGGAAGTTGGGTGTTCAGCACCTCTACTCCCGAGTCCGCCATCATCCGCGACCAAGGCATTACCTCGAAGGAACTTCCTATCACGTACACGGTAACAGCCACGACGCTTGAACTGACCTTCAACTATACTGGTGCTGGAGAAGCCCGCACCGATAAGGTGACTGGCACGTGGGTGTTTACCCTCACGAAGTAACCAACTGACCTCAATACAAGAGCCCTCGTTCTTCTGGAGCGAGGGCTTTTTTTATACGGTTACTTAGTAGACGCTATTTTAAAACCACCACTGTGATGCCGTCTCCGCCACGGTCGACGTGTTCATCGGCGAACGAAGACACGCCGGTAGTGCGTTTCAGTTGTTCGCGAACGACCTTGCGAAGAACGCCCTCCCCTTTTCCGTGGAGTATTTTCACCTCACCTTGCCCTAACAAGATTGCATCGTCTAGAAACTGCGTGAGCGCAGGCAGTACCTCCTCAACTCTCTTTCCACGTACATCCAACGTGGAATCGAACAATGCTTGTTTTTCGTAAATGTTCAACCCGAGCGATCGCGCCGTCGTAACAACTTTCGGGTCGGCTTGATCGCTTCGCACAAGTTGCGCCAGTTTCAAGTGAGATCGAAGGTCGCCGAACTGTACGATCGCATTGGATCCTTTGATTTGAAGCAAGGTGCCGGTCACTTCTTGTCCACGAATCCTAACCTTATCGCCTTCTTTCAACTCATCCTTGCGTGTTTCCTCTTTCGGTTTGGGTTCGGTCTTTACTTTCGCCTCCAACCCCTTCAGGCCTTCTCGCACCCGACGCGTCTCTTTCTTCTCTGCCTTATTTTCTCGGATGTGCCGAATGGTCTTTTCGATTTCGCGGTTGGTTTCTCGAAGTAAACCCGACGCTTCATTCTTGGCTTTGTCGATGATTTCCTTTTTCCGGGATTCTATTTCGGCGGTCAGTTCCTCGTAATACTCGAGTTGTTCGGCTAGTTCCGATTCCTTTTTCTTCAACTCAGCCGCCCGCTTGGTGTTCTGTAGTTTCTCTTCCGCCACCGATTTCATCAACGACTCAAGTCCCGCCAGGTCCTTCCCGATAATCGTTTCCGCCTGGGCGAGTATATCGGATGGCAGGCCCGTTTTCTTCGCGATCTCCAACGCAAAGGAGCTTCCCGGCTTGCCTATCTCCAGCACGAATAAAGGTTCAAGTTTTTGGGTGTTGAACAACATCGCGCCGTTCGCGATACCCGGTGTATTACCGGCGAAAACCTTCAGGTTGTAGTAGTGGGTTGTCGCAACACCCCAGACTTTTAGCTCCACGAGTTTCGCCAGAATTGCTTGGGCGATTCCGCCTCCAAAGTTTGGATCTGTACCTGAACCGAGTTCATCCATCAACACAAAAGATCGCGCATTCGCATTGCGGATGAAGTGATTCATGTTTTTGAGATGTGAGCTATAGGTACTCAGGTCATTCTCGATCGATTGTTGATCACCAATATCAATGAACATGCTGTCGAACACGCCCACCGTGGAGGACTCTTCCATGGGCACTGGCATTCCGCATTGAAGCATGTATTGCACCAGTCCAGATGTTTTCAAGCAAACCGACTTTCCGCCGGCGTTGGGGCCAGACACCAACAAGAAGCTTTCCATCGCATCGAGGGAAATGTTGAGGGGCACAATCCTTCGTTTTGCCCGACGCAGCGTGAGGTCGAGTAAAGGATGGCGGGCATTTACCCACTTCATCGCGGGTCCATCCACGAGGTGAGGTATCGTACAATCTAAGTCAATTGCAAACTTGGCTTTGGCCCGGTTGACGTCGAGCAAACCAAGGAATGCATAGGCTTCTTCAAAATCGTGGCGATGCAGCCTCAATAAGGAAGTCAACTCGCGCAGGATCTTGATGATCTCCTTTCGCTCGGCTAATTCGAGGTCGCGCAGTTCATTGTTTGCCTCCAATACCTCTGTCGGTTCTAGGTAGATGGTTTGGCCGGTAGCGGACTCATCGACGGTGACGCCACGGACGCGCCGCTTGTGTTCTGCCAGCAGCGGAATCACCATTCTTCCATCGCGGATGGTTGGCGACACACCCTCTGGGGTCCAGCCCTCGCCTGTTGCTTGGCGAAAGACTTGTTCGACAAGCCGCCGAATGCGCCCTCTTTCTTCATTCAACCGTCGGCGAATCCGCTGCAATTCGGGTGAGGCCGAGTCTTTCAGGCGCCCGGTATCGTCGAACTTGCCTTGAATCTCGCGCAACAGGCTCGGTGGCAATTTTACTTGCCGCGACATGTCGTAAAGAAATGGGTATTCGTCCTTCGTTTTGTCCAAGAAGCGCAAGGCATCGAAGATCGATTGCAACGAAAGGATGATGCGGTAGAAAGCCTCCTCCTCTAGGAATCCCCCTTCGACCGCGATTTGGGGAATGTATTCAGTGGGGTCGATGTAGTGTCCGAACGGGAAGGCGTCGCCCTTTCGGATGATAGCCATCATCTCGGCTGTTCGCCGAACGAGGGGATCGATGGCCGACAACGTTGGTACGAAACGCATGCCGTCGACGTTCTTTTGACCGAGTTCGCAGAGGCATTGTTGGCGCAGCATGGCGCGCACTTGATCGAAGCCAAGTTTCTGTTCTAAATCTGCAGGCCAAGTCATGGACGGCGCGTGTTACCTTTCTGCTCCATCAGATTGAGCGAGTCAATCACGGTGGTATAAACTTGTTCCAACTGGGCAGGGTGCGCGAGGTAATACTGGTAGGTATTTTGAATCACCGAATCGCTCACGCCGTACTTGGCGAGCAGGGACGCCTCGAATGGCTGAAACAGTTTCATGGCCGAATCTGGCGTGATTGCGAGTGTATTGAGCTTCGCCTCGGCGATGTAGATGTTGACCAGGTAGTCGGCGTATTGCTTTTGATCCAGTACGCCGGGCGGTGTTTTATCTCCACGGCAACCCGTCAGCACGAGAATCGTTGTCAACAAACAAATTAACCCTGGGCGCGTCATTTTTCCTGCGGTCGGATAAACGGGGGCCAAAATACTCATAATTTGATTTAATTTGTTGCCGCAAAAAAAGGGCCGAGAGCCACGAAAATAAAGGAACGACGAAGTGAAAGACCTGCTCAAGAAGCTGCGCAACTACGAGATCCAGATCCGCAAGGCGATCAACAGCCAGATGCAGGGGGACTTCCACTCCATATTCAAGGGGTCGGGACTGGAATTCGACGACGTACGACCCTACCAATACGGCGACGACATCCGTGCGATCGACTGGAACGTGTCGGCCAAAGGGCATGGAACCTTCGTCAAGACCTTCCGTGAAACGAAGGAACAAACCATCTTTTTTATCGTCGACGTGAGCTCGTCGCAAGACATTGGAAACCCGGGCCGCACCAAGCACGATGTCGGACAAGAGATTTGTGGGGTGTTGGCCATGGCAGGTGCGAAGGAATCGAGTTCGATAGGACTCATCGCCTTCTCCGATCAGCGCGAAATATTCCTGAAGCCGGCGAAGGGGATGTCTAAAGTTTATGAGTTAGTGTATCGACTCATCCGGTTGAAACCGAAATCGCACAAGACCAACCTGTCGCAAGCGATTCTTTACGCGTTGAATGCGATTCGACGTCGGAGCGTGATTATCATGATATCCGATTTTATTGATGAGGGCTACCTACACAATATGAAGTCGCTCGCGCGGAAACACGACCTCGTATTGATCCACATCAGCGACCGGCGCGAAACAAGTCTTCCCAAACTGGGGATTATCCCCATCATCGACAAGGAAACCGGCGCCACAATCTGGGTAAATAGTAGCTTCGGCGACTTCAGGAACCGGATTGCCCATCATCACACAGAGCGCGTCGAAGAACTCAAGTTGTTTTGCCGCAGGCAACAAATCGATTTCTTAAGTATCGATACGGCAGACGATTACGTGCCGCAATTGCTCAAGTTGTTCAAGTCACGAAATAGGATTTTGAAGAGTGTGTAAGGTGTTGCGCTATCTCGTCATTTTGTGGCTCATGTTTCCCCTGCTGGCGGAAGCCCAACGGGTCGAGGTGCGTTCACGCTTCCTAGAAGACACCTTGCGGATTGGACAGCCTGTTCCCTTTTCGCTAACGGCACGCTATCCACGTAAGCTGAACGTACTCTACCCAGATTCAACCTACGACTTCACCCCCTTCGAACTAGAAAAAAGGGAGTATTTCCCCACTAGGTCGACCGACAGCTTGAGTTACGACAGCGTGGTGTACTACATCTCTTCTTTCGAGATAGATAGCATTCAGCGATTCCGGATGCCTGTCTTTGTCCTTCACGGGTCGGACTGTACCACGTACTACGGTGCGCTCGACTCCATCACCGCGAAACAGCTGGTCGCCCACGTGCCCGATTCCGTGGAAACAGCGAAGCTTCCGCTTAAAACAAACACGAATTACCAATCGGTCGGCCAGCTTTTCAATTACCTGCTCGCCGCCAACGTGGTGGTAGCGCTCCTAGTCATTGGCATCATTGGATGGGTTGCCTTTGGCGATCGAATCCGCCGCTATTTCGCCGTTCGACGATTGACGAGGGCACACGAAACGTTCATCAAAAGATTTGGCGACCAAGTCCAACAAGTGCAGGATGGTAAGTCGGTGATCGCCGCCGAGTCGGCACTCGCAAGTTGGAAACGATATATGGAGAGCCTGTTCGACCGTCCGTTCGCGATGTATAGTTCGAAAGAGATCACGACCCTCCTGAAGAATGAAAGGCTCGCGCCGATCCTGTGGTCGGTCGATCGGATGATCTATGGTGGTGCCGGCCGCGACACGACGCCATTCGAGCAACTTCGTGAAATCTCGACCGAATATTTCCAACAAAAGTTGAAGGAGGTTAATCATGAATGACGCCGTATTCCCGTGGTATTCGTGGGAATGGTATTTCCCTTCGACTTTCGCCTCGTTCACTTGGGAAAACTCGTTTTGGCTGTGGTTTATCCCCGCTATACCACTCGTGATGGCCATCCGCTGGCTGCTGCGCTATTTCTTCAATCAGAAAGTCCCGGTGGCCCTAGTCCGCAAAGACCTCCGAAACAATCCGCTCAACCTCGTGCGACTGATCCCGGACTTGTTGCTCATGGTGGTGGCGGCACTCATTTTGGTGGCCTTGGCCCGTCCACAACGAAGCAACGAAAAGGTGGAGCAATGGACGGAAGGAATCGACATCATGCTGGCGATCGACATCTCACAGTCGATGCAAATTGAAGACTTCGAACCCAACCGATTGGAATCGGCAAAAGAAGTTGCCCGCAACTTCATCAATGGTCGCGTGCAAGATCGCATCGGCATCGTAGTATTCTCGGGTGATGCCTTCTCGCTGACACCGCTCACGACGGACTACGCCTTGCTGAATTCGTACATCGATGAAATGAACTTTGACATGATTGAAAACCGCGGCACGGCCATTGGCAGCGCGCTTGCCGTAGTGACCAACCGGATGCGTGAGTCTGAGTCGAAGTCGAAAGTTTGCATCCTGTTGAGCGACGGCGACAACACCGCCGGCAATATCGATCCCATCACCGCTGCGGAACTAGCAGCAAGTTTCAACATTAAGATTTACACCATCGTCGTGGGACGAGAAGGCCTTGTACCGTTTGGGAAAGACTATTTTGGACGGCCCCACATGGTTGAGAATACTGTCGATGAAACGACCATGCGTCGCATCGCGGAGATCGGATCCGGTGAGTTCTTCCGCGTTACCGACCAACAAGCCCTCGCGCAGGTGTTTGCAAAAATCAATCAGTATGAAAAAGCTGAGATAAAAGAAACGCGATTCAAAGACACCAGCGACTTCTACTTCATCTACCTGCGCTGGGCCATGGTCCTTTTCCTACTCTGGTTGCTGCTGAAGTCGACGTTTTTGAGCAATGTGTTGCAGGACTGAAGAGGAGACAATATTTAGCATTTAAGAATTAAGAATTAAGATTTAAGAATTAGGATTTAGGATTGCTTCCGTTTCGAGGTTGGGGAAATCTCAAATGATAAATCCTAAATGTTAAATGTTAAATGCTAAATCCTAACTCTCAAAGACTGACTTTCCAATGGAGGCCGTTCGCAATCAATTGCATTCCATACACGGCGAGGGCGATTCCTACGATGATATTCAACCACATCATGCGGCGTGGGGTGACGAAGCCAGCAAGGCGGCCAGCGAGATAGGCTTTGCCAATGTCGGTTAGGAGCACCGTACCGAGCATCGCACCAAAAAAAATAACGAATTGGGAATCTTCGACGAGGCCTAGTTCCAGCGACGCGATCGAGATATAGCCGATCCACAAGATAGGTACCATAGGGCTGAAGGCGTTGATCAAGAATCCTTTCAACACATACCGGTATCCCTTGGTTTCGGAGGTGGCTTTGCCTGGCGAGATCGCCTTCCTGCTCTTCACGAAAAGGTGGTAGAGACCGAACACGATCAAGATGGCACCCCCGACGAATGCCATTCGGTCGCGAAAGACGGGAGACTCGATCAATCGGATTAATCCCAAGTAGCAAACGACGACATAAAACGCATCGCTGAGGGAAACTCCGAGGGCAACTAGGACACCCTTCCAAAATCCTCGTTCGGCACTCGTTTGAATGATCGTAAAAAATACTGGGCCTGCGAGCAGGGCCAAAACGATCCCGAATTGAATGCCTTTAATTACGATCATCTAGCCTGGTTAGCGAGGAAATTCTTCCACTCCTCCAACTGGCTATTCTTCATCACGCGTGGAAACTTGTTCTGTCCGCCGATCTTCCCTTTAAACTCCATCCAGTGGTAGAATGTGCTGACGGGGTAAACGTCGACGTATACTTCCTTGAGGGCTGCACTGCGCTCCACGGCGTAGTCGTCGTTGAGCACCTGTAAATGATGGTCGAGTCGTTCTTTCAATTGCTTGACGTCGACTTGATCGTCGGTGGCCAGGTACCAATGGTGCGCGAACAGGCTTCCGTGAGGGATACCAGCCACGGTAAACTCGGGGATGGCAATATTCATTTCATTGGAGACGAGTTCGATGGCCTTGTTCATGTTGTCGACCGACAAATGTTCTCCGCATAAGCTCAAGAAATGTTTGGTGCGACCGGTGATGATAATTTCGGATTCTTCGAGCGAGGTAAACTTGATCACGTCGCCGATGAGATAGCGCCATGCACCTGAACAGGTAGATAAGAGCAAAGCGTACTCTTGCCCCTCCTCTATTTCGTCGATCAGGAACGATTGTGCTTCTGGTTTGATCTCACCGCTCGGCAGAAAATTATGTTCATTGAATGGGACAAACTCATAGAAGATCCCGTTGTTGAGGACGAGCTTCATGGATTTACGCTTCGGCATTCCCTGGTAGGCGATGAACCCTTCCGACGCCAGGTAGGTCTCGATATAGTAAATCGGACGGCCCAATAATTTCTCAAAACCTTTTTTGTACGGTTCGAACGACACGCCACCGTGCACGTAGACGCGCAGATTGGGCCATATGTCGTGGATGCTATCGAGTTTATGATAAGCAATAATTCCCTCGATCAAGATTTGAATCCAAGCGGGAACGCCGACCACGATGCCAATGTCCCACTCCGGCGCTTTGACGATCATCTCCTGCAACTTCGATTCCCAATTTCGGTTTTTGGCAATCTTCTTTCCTGGTTTGTAGAAGTGTTGAAACCAAAAAGGGAGTTTGGCTGCCTGAATTCCGCTGAGGTCGCCCTCGAAGTAACTTCCCTTTTTGTTCAGGTGCGTACTACCGCCCACCATGAGAATTCCTGCTTCGAAGAATTCTGCGGGTAAATCGTACTTAGACAGCGACAACATCTGTCGCACGCTGGTGCGCCGAATTGCCATCGTCATATCCTTGGTGACGGGAATATATTTTGAGGCAGCTTCGGAAGTACCCGAACTAAGGGCAAAGTATTTAACACGTCCTGGCCAACAGACATTCTTCACACCCATTTTCGACAGCTTCCACCAGTCCTTATAGATCTTGTTGTAATCGTGAATGGGGATGCGCGACTTGAATACCTTGTAAAAATCTTTGGGCGAGGTGCGGAAGTGGTTGAGTATCTCTGGGAAGTCGTAATACTTGCCGAATTCTGTCGCGGACGCCGTGATCATGAGTTCTTGGAGTTCGCGTTTTTGAAGTTCTAGCGGGGATGAATATTCTTGTTCGAGGTTTTCGCGGAGCTTAATTCCTTTTTTTAACAATGTTCCTAAGATCGCCATATTTTTGTACGGGAAATGTACTCCCACTTCGTCCAAAGTTAGACAAATGAGTGTTAAAAGAAATATAGAAATCATTGCTTCCGGGCTTGCGGGAGGGGCGGGTTGCCGGTTAATCGCGGTAAGCAAAACGCACCCGGTAGAACTCGTTCGCGAAGCCTATGATGCGGGCCAGCGCTTGTTTGGCGAAAACAAGGTCCAGGAGATGGCGAGCAAGCACGACGTCCTTCCCTCCGACATCCAGTGGCACATGATCGGCCACCTTCAAACCAATAAGGTAAAAATGATTGCGCCCTGGGTTAGCCTTATTCACTCGGTGGATAGCCCACGACTGGCGGATGAAATCAATAAACAGGGTATTAAAATCGGGCGACGGGTTCCTTGCTTGCTACAAGTTCACATCGCGCAAGAGGAAACCAAGTTCGGGTTCACGGAAGAAGAAGTCCTCACCTTCCTCTCTAGCCCGGAGCTGGCCGCATGCGAGGGACTGTCGATAGAGGGCCTGATGGGGATGGCGTCTCTCACCGACGATGAACAGAAAATTCGGGGCGAGTTTCGGGGCTTGAAACGACTCTTCGATACGATTGCCCGAAAGCCGCTTCCTTCATTTGTGAGGATGAAAGAGTTATCGATGGGCATGAGTAGCGACTATAAAATCGCCGTAGAAGAGGGAAGCACGCTGGTGCGGATCGGAACGGCGATCTTCGGGAAAAGGTGATCATTCTTAATAATCAAGAAACAGAATTATGAACAGCAAACAATTATTGCTTATCGGTGCCGTGTTGGGAGCGCTTTCGGTGATGTTGGGCGCATTTGGTGCACACGCATTCAAAGCCACCCTAATGGCGAACAACCGGCTAGATACCTATGAGCTGGCGGTGCGTTATCAGTTCTTTCATGCTCTTGCATTCTTGTTCGCCGGACTGTGGATAGGGTCGGGAACTTGGACGGGTGGATATGCGTGGCTGGCGGGGGTGTTGTTGTTCAGCGGAAGCTTATATGCCTTATCCTTCACGAATTCCACGGCGCCGTACATTGTCTTCGCGACACCACTTGGCGGGCTTTCGATGATTGTGGGCTGGTTGATGTTGATCGCAGCGATCTGGCGCCGCTAACACCTAATTGCTCGCCTTCTTTTCCAAGATGTTGCCCGAGAGGAGAAGCTGGCTGCTCTCTTTGTTGCTCGCGTTTGAGACGATCGTGGCAACTTTGTTCACGCGACCAAACTTGCCCGTGCTATCAAAGACCAAGGTGATCTCGCCGCGGCTGCCGGGCTGAACCGGGTCGCGAGGCCATCCCCGTGGGGCAGTACAACCACATTGTGTGCTGACATTGGTGATGATGAGTGGCTCGGTACCACCATTCACAAAACGAAAAGTGTACTCTACCTTGTCTCCTTGTTTGATTTCACCGAAGTCGTAAGTGGCCTTTTCCCAAGTCAGGAGTGCTCCAGACTTGGGTGCGGTGGTTACTTCGCCGGACTGGGCAAAAACGGAGGTCGCTGCGAGCGTCACGAGAACAAATACCAACCTCTTCAACATCTTATTGCGGCTTTAGACCTTTGGAATGATAACGTCATTTTCACTATCTGGGTAAACGCATTTCCCAGAAAATTATTCACACTTTGCATTCGAATTTTCGCAGGACCGAATGGAAAACCCAGTTCATCAACAATATGGCGGTCGTATCCGAGTGCGGGTGTGTGGAATTTGTTTAATGGGCGACCGACTGGTGATGGTACACCACCGTTTCGTGGGCGAGGGTGGTTTGTGGGCCCCGCCCGGCGGAGGGATTGAATTCGGGGAAGATGCCCGGGTTTCGTTGGCCCGGGAATTCCAGGAAGAAACCGGGCTGACCGTCGATGTGGGGCCGTTTTTGTTTGCCTGCGAACTCGTAAAGCCTCCCCTGCACGCCGTGGAGCTGTTTTTCCACGTTGTTCACAAGGGCGGCGAAATATCCGTCGGGACGGACCCTGAGTCGGGTGACCGGCAAATCATCGAGGACGTGACCTTGATGACCTCGAACGAGCTCAAGGAACTACCCCCGGGGCAACTGCACGGAATCTTGGCCCGATATCCCGATATCCGCCAAATTACCTCGTTGCGGGGCTATTTTAAACTCTAACCTTTGTGTTAAACCGGCCAAAATCTTTATTATTGCAAGCTAAACCTGAATACCTAAAGTCATCATGATCACAAGAGTCTTAACTGTCGTCCTCCTGGCCATTAGCCTGGGAATGCTGGGTTACCTGTACCGCAGCATTGATAGCGTTATCGAATCGAAGAAACTCGTTGAAGAACGTGAAAAGTCGACGACCGAAGCGTTGAAATTGATCCGCGAAGCTGAAATCGTGTACCTCAGCGTGCATGGCAAATACACAGCTAGCTGGGATACCCTTCGCAACTTCATCAACAACGGCCGCGTTCCGATCATCGACCGCCACGAAAAAATCACCCAACAGGCCTACGGCGGTGAAAAGGTGGAAGTGATTGTCGACACCTTAGGTTACACACCGGCTAAGGAGCGCATTTTCAAGAAGAACTTCACTGTAAACGCCGCCGATGATGGTATTTTCAGGGGTTACAAGGTGAAAGTTGGCGACAACGTGCTAAAGACACAGCGTGCCTTTGCTCTTGAAGTGCTCGGCAAAGTGAACGAACAGCCTTTCATCGACGACGGTATCATCTCCGCCTTGGAGCCCGTAAACGTGGGCGACAACGTGACCAAAGGCAAGACCTTGGTGAGCTACTATTCCTGGGCATTCGACCCCAACACGGATATTTCGAAACTCGGTATTAAGCCTGGCACTGACACGATGTTTGACATTTTCGTCGGCAACATCGATCGCTCGGGTGTCCTAGTTCAGGTAATTGAAGTAAAAGATCCGAAACCCGATGATCCTAAGAGAAAGGAATCGAACGACCAACGGACCAAGAAGCCGCTCCGCTTCGGTTCACGTCTCGATGTGTCAACGGCAGGAAACTGGGAATAATTAAAACCTTTGCAAGCTGCAACGCTCGGTTATAAGCTGATCAGAAAGATCAAGGATGAGAGATTTGATGAAGAGAATCTCCATCAATATTCCCTCCTGATCCAGCTTGGCCCACGCGACTTCCAAGCCTGCGTGGTCGATGAATCAAATGTAGTCCTCCTTTTGGAGGACTACGTTTTTAATAACGTCGAGTCTCCAGAACACCAAGTGGAGGTTGTCAAGGAACTCTACGACAACCACCCGCTCTTAATGGCGGGCTTCTGGAAAAACGTCACCTTCTCCATTAAGAGCAACAAGTTTGTCCAAGTGCCTGGGCAACTGTTCGTAGAAGCGTCGGCGGCCGAGTACCTCAAGTTCAACGCCCAGATCGAAACCGACAAGGACAAAATTCTCTTCTGCAGCAACGCCCAGATTGACTCTGTGACGGTGTACGTCGCTCCGCTCCCACTCTACAACTGGCTCACGTCGATTTATCAGAATGCCTCACTCAGGTTTATCCATCAATCGACAGCCCTCATAGAGGGGGTGCTCCGCATTTCGCGCCAGCGTGATGCCATGCCCCTATATTTGTATGTCGACCGCTTCAAGATGCACATCCTGGCTGCCCGCGGTGGCCACCTCATTTATTACAACCAGTTCCCAATCAAGCATTTTGCCGACTATGTGAAGTACATCATGTTGGTCTTAACGGCGTTGGGAATGGATCAGCAGACCAGCCAGGTGATGATGTGGGGATACATCGGCAACAACTCACCCCACTATCTCGAGTTTGTGAAATACATCAGGAATGTAAGTTTCGGGGAGCGACCAGACCACCTCACGTTCGGCTATGTGTTTGACGAATTGCAAGAACACCAGTTTTTCGATTTGTATTCGATGCACTTGTTGCTTTGACGCCGTCTCCGCATGAAGAAAGTAGCCTTGTTTCCTGGATCTTTCGACCCCTTTACGAAGGGTCACGAGGACATCGTTCGCCGAGGTTTGAAGCTATTCGACGAGATCATTATCGCCATCGGCTACAACTCACAGAAGAGCTCGCGTTACTTTCCAATCGAAATGATGATTGAGCGCATCACGCAGACTTTCGCGGAAACACCCGGGATTCGGGTGCTCACCTATTCGGAACTGACGGCGGAATTCGCGCGCAAAAATGGTGCGAAGTACCTACTCCGCGGGCTCCGCAATACGACAGACTTTGAGTACGAGAATAGCATCGCACAGGTAAACCGACACCTTAACTCCGAGCTAGAATCGGTATTCCTGATCACCTCGCCGCAGTTCGCTTCCATCAGTTCCTCCATCATTCGCGAGGTGCACCGGTATGGCGGCGATGTGTCCGGACTAATTCCCTATAAATTGTAGAGCCCGCCTCAGCGGATCTTTTCCGCTTGTTGGTAATATTGTTCGAACACGAACCGGATGGAGTTGTAGGAATTCTCCAATGCGTGGTACACTTCTTTTTGATTCATCCAGCGCAGGTCTTCGATGTCTTCTTCTAGGCTGGGTTTCATGCGGCTGTCGTCGACCAGATCCATGCGGTACCACTTGGTTTTCTTGAGCATGGCGTGCTTGTTCATGGTGTAGGTGTGCCACGTGGTACTGATCTTTTTACCAATCTTGACCTTTACATTGCACTCCTCTTCCACCTCGCGTACGGCGGTCTGCCGCGATCGTTCGCCGCTCTCCTTCTTGCCTTTCGGCAGGTCCCATTTTTTCTGTCGGTAGATCAGCAGGAAGCGGTCTTTCTTACGAACGAGCCCGCCAGCTGCCTTCACGATCTTGTATTTCTTCTTGAGAAAACCCTTGATTTCCTGATAATCTTCCACGGTGATGGTCAGGGATCGGAGGCCGATCGGCACCCTTGAATCAATCAGGTCGAGCACCGTGTTGAGGTCGGCGAGGCGGGCATTGCTCACCCACACATGGTTGATGAGGTCCGCTTTGGTTAAGGAAGTCTTTCGAGCGTCGACGGTCAAATTAAACTGTCCCACATCCGGTTGTTTCCCCGGTTTGAGGATCATGACGGGAATGTCATTGACGAAGAGATTCATGCGCCTAAGTCGCCGTAGTTCCTGCAAAAACACAAATAATTCGCAATCCGGCAAACTGAATGCATGATTAAAAAAGAATTTGCTGAATTTTCGCCGACCGGGGATTTTGTGCGTTTTTTGCCCCATGAGTACTGTGACGATCCGCGAAAAATCGGCAGGCCCCGTTGCCTCCAAGCTGTTGGAAATTCAAGCCATCAAGCTGAACCACCAGCAGCCCTTTACTTGGGCCAGTGGTTGGAAATCGCCGATCTATTGCGACAACCGCCTGTCGCTCTCCTATCCTGCCATCCGGAGCTACATCCGCAACAGCCTCGTCAGTGCGGTACGTGAAAGCTTTCCCAGCGTCGAGTGCATCGCAGGTGTTGCCACCGCAGGCGTGCCGCAGGGAGCCATGGTGGCCGATACGTTGGAACTCCCCTATGTATATGTGCGTCCCAAACCGAAAGACCACGGCATGGGGAACCTCATTGAAGGAAAAGTGACACCCGGTCAAAAGGTTGTGCTCGTTGAAGATCTCATTTCGACCGGTGGAAGTTCCCTGAAAGCAGCCCAAGCCATGCGCGAGGCTGGATTCCAGGTGCTGGGCATGGTGGCGATTTTCACCTACGGTTTCGAGATCGCCACGCGCAACTTCGAAGAGGCGGACATCAAGTTGGTCTGCTTGAGCGACTTCAACGCCTTGCTGAAGGAGGCTGTCGCCAAAAAATACCTCGACAACGATCAACTGGTGTACGTCAAAAGCTGGCGCCTCGACCCCGCGAACTGGAAGTAACGCTAGAATTTCTCTTCGACACCAAGACCAAACAGCGCAAAGTCGTACTTGACCGGGTCCGTCGGGTCCAGTTTGCGCAAGTTCGCGGTAAGTTCCAACGCGGTCTGCCAGTCTAACTGCTTACGCCGGATCAAGTGCAGCTTTCGAGCAACTCTGTCCACGTGTACGTCGCAAGGACACACCAGTTGAGCGGGTTGAATGCCACGCCACAAGCCGAAGTCAACGCCTCGATCATCGTAACGCACCATCCATCGCAGGTACATATTCAGCCTCTTGCAGGCGGACTTACGCGCCGGTGTAGACACATGCTTGATGGTGCGCTTGGGATGATCTGGCAAGCTGAAGAATAAGTCGTGGAACGAAACCAAACCCGACTCGATGGTTGCCTCCTCACTCTTGGTGGCAAAAGCATGTTCTAGCGAATCGTATTGACCATAGTACCACGACAGAAACTCGATAAAATACAACAAGTCCGTTTCATGAAACGTGCGGTGCTTGAATGCAACAAACCGCTTCAGGTCCGACTCGCGGTGGTTCACGATAAAATCGTGGGGGGCTTCGTCCATCCACGTCATCAAACGCAGGCAATTTTGGATGATGGTTTTTCTCTGACCCCACGCCAATGTGGCTGCGAATAAACCTGCGATTTCTATGTCTTGCTTCTTGGTGAACCGGTGGGGAATCTGGACGGGGTCGTTCTCAATGAACGCGAACCGGTTGTATTGGTCAACTTTGGCATCCAGTAATTCTTTGATGTCGCGCAGCGCTGTCGATTTCATGGTTTGATGAATCGTACCTCCACGCGTCGGTTGACGCTCCGCGCTTCCTCGTCTACCTTGTTCACGAGCGGGTATTGTTTTCCATAACCTTTAATTCGCACGCGGCCGTCGGCTATCCCGTGCGCGACGAGGTAGTTCCCCACTTCCCGAGCGCGATTCTGCGAGAGTTCCAGGTTGTAGTCGTCCGACCCACGGTCGTCTGTATGTCCAGTCAGTTCCACATTCCAATCAGGGCGCTCCATCAGGACGCTGACCAATTTATCCAACTCCACAAAGGAGAGGTCGAGCAATTCGAAGCTATCGTATCCAAACTGTATGTTCTTCAAGATGTAAATTTCATTGGGTTCAATCTTGCGACCATCCGTCCAGGTAATGGTTGAATCTTCCTCGACGATTAACGGGGGCCATGTTTGCACCACGCTCACGTCGTCGATGTAGTAATAGGCGCTGGCCGACAGCATGAAACTCTTGCCCGTTCGTGACTCCAGTTTCACGTGATGGGTGGACCGGTCATCAGAAAAGTTTCCGATGATCAACGCACGCTCGCCTCCTTTCGCTGTGTACTCGGCGCTTGCAAGTTCCCACTTGTCGTCGGTGAAAGGAGTCGCTTTCGTCCGCAAAACGGCGGGTGTGTGCTTAATCAGCTTGTCATCTGCTCGATTTAGAATGGAGTCTGAAAAAATCAGCGCCATTCGATCTGTTGCGAACACCGAGTAGGATGAAAGTTTGAAATAAAATTCGACTCGATAGCGAGCGCCTCGTGTCAGGGGCGATTGGAGCTCCACTTGAATGTACTCGCGGTAGTTCTTTCCGTTGTTGCTCCACGTGTAAATACCCGCGTAGCCCATGCCAGAGTGTGCGTTTGACTGCCCCGCCCAATTGAATGGAACATCATTGTCGCCCCAACTACATTGATGATAGTGATCGGGAGTTCCCTTGTTGGGTGAACTCCAGCCCGGCAAGAAGAAATCGCGTCGATCGGTGCTAAACGAGGCTGGGCATCGATAATACTCTTCGAAGCTTGCGTTTGGAACCATATTCTGGCCCGCGACCACAAGCGAAAAGATCAAAAAAATGACCGAAAGACTGAGAGGTTTCATTCGCAAATCTTTCTACCCAGAGAGTCCGGTGTGTTCCCGGCCTACCCAACAACGTGGCAGCGTTACTTGTAATATGTCACTTCCACTCGGAATTTCTTGTCCACACCACCGAGCCGATCGTAAGCCGACTTTGATATTTTGATCACCAGGTTGTCGTTGACACCGGTATTTGGTAGGCTACCGGCCACCCTTACAAACACTTCGCGGTTGTTGAGTTCATTTCGAACCTTCAAGATACTGCCTGGCTTCGCCGTTCGGTGCAGCGCGAGGTATTTTCTATTGCCGTCGGTGCCTTCTATCAGTTCGGCTACACCCAGTTCATGTACTTCGTCAGTACCGAGGACACTCTCAGAAATTTTTACTGGCGAACCTGCCGTCGGATTCACTGTTGGCGTTGTGTTGACCGGGTCCTGCCGAACCACCTGAACCGTTTGGGTGGTCGGTGTGGTCGTAGTCGTTGTGGGCGTCTTTGTGGACTCTGTACCGGGTTGGAACATCGGTTGTGCCACATAAATGACTTGGCTCACCTTCAACTCGTTCGACTGAAGGCCATTCCAAGATTTGATCTGGTCGATCGAAACTCCGTAGGTCTTGGAGATCGAAAACAGCGTCTCACCGGGTGCCACGGTGTGTGTCATCTTCAATGTGCTTCCGGCAGCGGGCGTTGTGTTTGGCGCTTCCGTCGGCTTCACCTGCGTCTGGGTGACGGGTTGTCCACCACCTTTTTTGATCAGGATATCCTGACCCACAGAAAGGGCGTTGTCTTTCAGGTTATTCCACGCTTTGATATCGTCGACACTCACGCTGTACATTCGTGAGATGGAGAAGAGCGTTTCCTTGGGTTGCACCTTGTGGATGGTTCCAGCCGCCGTCTGAACTCGGCCTTTAGCCACGTAGGGCACTTTGATTAATTGGCCAGCCTCGATTCCCCCGTCAGCGGTGGGGTTAAATTCGAGTATTCGAGCTACCGTCACACCGTATCTTTTGGACAAGCCAAACAGGGTTTCTTTTTCACCCACTAGGTGAACAATAACTGTCTGTCCGTTGACCGTTTCCATCCTCAGGGAGTCGGATTCGACCCCACCCCACAGCATTCCAGCTAAAAAAATTGCCTTGATCATAGATTAAAAAACTAACCGAAAATTTAGCCAATTATTAGCTGTCTAAAAAGCCGGAATCCTCCAAATGAATGAATTGAACGCCGAATTGATAATGACTTAAGTCTGCTATTTTTACATGGATAAACAACGAAAAATGACCCTCCGGATTGTTCTTTCATGGCTCACACTTTTGTTGGTCGGGTTCGATGGTCAAGCGCAATCCAACGCAGGCGATCAAAAAAAGACCAAGGTGGTGGTGCTCGAGATTCGCGACGAGATCGACCCGCCGATGGCTCGTTACGTCGCACTAGGATTTGATCACGCAAAAAAGACGAACGCCGATGTTGTGGTAATCGACATGGATACCTACGGTGGTGGTCTCGCCGACGCCAACGAAATTGTAGACCAAATTCGCCGCTTCCAAAAACCCATTTGGGTCTTCATAAATTCCGATGCCGCGTCGGCCGGAGCGCTTATCTCTATCGCGTGCGATAGTATTTACATGACTGAAGGAGCGAGTATCGGTGCTGCCACCGTGGTAAACGGCTCCGATGGGCAGGCGGCGCCGGACAAATATCAGTCCTACATGCGCTCGATTATGCGATCGACGGCCGAAGCGAAGCATCGTCGTCCCGACATCGCCGAAGGCATGGTCGACGAAAGGGTCGTGATTGATTCATTGAAACAGGCTGGGAAGGTGATCACCCTCACCACTTCCGAAGCCATCGCCGTGGGTTACTGCGAAGGAAAGGTTTCCAGCATCGACGAGATTCTGACGAAGAATCACGTCACCCCATATGAAATCGAAACATTTAGATTGGGTATCGCCGAAAAGATAATTGCCTTCGTGATGAATCCATTCATCAGCAGCTTGCTCATCTTGGTGATCATTGGTGGTATCTATTTCGAAATGCAAGCGCCTGGTATAGGCTTCCCGTTGTTTGCCGCAGTGATCGCCTTGATCCTTTACCTCGTTCCATACTACCTCAACGGGCTTGCCGAATATTGGGAAATTCTTACTCTGTTTGTAGGCATCGTCTTAATTGGAGTTGAAATTTTTGTAATTCCAGGATTTGGCCTCACGGGCATTTCGGGTATCGCCCTAACCGTTGGATCGTTGGTGCTCATCATGTTGCGTAATGACTACTTCAACTTCGAATACGTACCGCTTGGAGATATCACGTTGGCCTTAATGTCGGCGTTAGGTGGTATTTCGGGTGGTGTGTTGGTCTTGATTCTGGGAGGCGCCAGCCTTTCGAAGACGCGCGCCTTCAAGAAACTTGCATTGGTCGATACACAAAACAGTGCCGAAGGTTACACGGTCAATGCGCAAGCGGCGGCCATGATCGGCAAAAGGGGCACCGCGCACACGGTCCTGCGACCCAGTGGTAAGGTGCTCATCAATGGCGAAATCTTCGACGCCGTTACCCGGGGCGAGTATGTAGAACCTGGCGAAAACATCGAGGTCATCAGCACGGAAAGTGTGACGTTAAAAGTGAAGAAAGTATGACCAAGATTCTGGGGATCATCCCTGCTCGATATGCCTCTACGCGGTTTCCCGCGAAACCACTTGCCTCCATTGGCGACCGTTCGATGATTCAATGGGTATTCGACCAGGCGTCGCAGGCGACCTCGCTCACGAAAGTGTTGGTAGCCACCGACGACAGTCGCATCTACGACCACGTGGTCGGTTTTGGTGGAAACGCATGCATGACCTCTACGTCGCACGTGAGTGGCACCGACAGATGCTTCGAAGCCATGACCCGTCAACAAGAGAAGTACGACTACGTAATCAACGTACAAGGCGACGAACCATTTATTGCGCCGGAGCAAATCAACTTGTTGGCAAGTCTCTTGGATGGCCAAACCGAACTTGCCACGCTAGCGAAAAAAATCGTCGACCAGGAGTCGCTTGTCAATTCCAATGTGGTGAAGGTGGTGAAGAGCGTCCACGGAGACGCCCTCTACTTTAGTCGCGCTACCATTCCACATGTAAGAAGTGCGCCGGAATCGGAATGGCGTTCCAAGCATAGTTTCTACAAGCACATCGGCATGTATGCCTATCGCGCAGACATCTTAGGTAAAATCACCCAATTGCCGGTCTCTGCTCTGGAGAAAGCCGAATCACTCGAACAATTGAGATGGCTCGAGAACGGGTTTCGAATTAAAGTTGCAGAAACGGAGCGTGAAACCATCGGCATCGACACCCCAGACGACTTGCAAAAAGCAATCGCTTTCCTCCAAAGCCGATGACGGTTGAAGTTCCACATTCGAGGCAAAACGCGGTTCACTTCTTCGAACGGTTTGTGCATGAGAACAAGGAAACGCTCCGCACCAAAACCGTCGTGGATCTATCGGCGGGCAGCGGCTACATCGCCAATCTTTTCTACGAAGCTGGGGCCTCTGTATCTTTGTACGACCTCTTTCCCGAACAGAACACGTTTTGCCCAGTACCCTGTCGTCCAATCGACTTGCAAGTGCGTTTCCCGATTGACCCTGGCTCGGTCGACATCGCGATTCTGGGTGAAACCATCGAACATCTTCCAGACCAGTACCATTTCTTCCAGGAGGTCTCCAGAATCTTGAGACCCGGCGGCTGCCTGTTGCTCACTACGCCCAACAGTTCATCGTTGCGAAGTCGTCTCTCACAATTCCTGATGGAGAGCGAGCACTACTCTACGCCACCGCCAAATGAAACGGACGCCTTCACAAGGTGGCCCCATTCGGAAAGGGGATACTTTTCAAAACTCTTTATAAGTGGCGTACTTCGGTTGCGAACACTCGCGGCGTTGCAAAGTCTTAAGATTCGAAAGGTACACCCCACCCCTTCGAGCTCGACATCTTGGCTGTTGATGGTCTTTTATCCATTTATTTATTTCTTCAGCAGGAAGAATTTGCGTCGGCAGAAGCAACGCAATCCGAAGGATGCCCCCGTGTTCGAAGAGATTTTTCGCTTGAATACGTCTACAGCGGTGTTAACATCCAAGCACTTGATTATCGAATTCGAGAAAGAGGGTTAACCTTATTCTTTCAAACCAATTTTTTCCTTCGCGAATGCATCAATCGCGGCTTCTACGGAAGGAAGGTCTTTAGAAGTAAGCCGAGAACCGAGCACGTGGGCACCTCCATTCGGGATGGCTTTTTCCACCTTGAGATCACTCGGGGTTCCCAGTTCTTCATGCATCTTCAGCATGGCGCTCACCTTCACGGTGGGATCTTGTTCGGCCTCGTTTTTATAGTAATAAAGTGTGAGGGTTGGGCATTTCACTTTTTCGAATGTCGATCGATTCATCTTTTCCTCGATGATTTCTTGCAAAGCGCTGACCGACTCCAGTCGATACTTCTCGTTCCAATACTGAAGTCGCGCTTCGTCGTAATCGCGGATGATTTGATAGTCGCCTCCGACCACGAGTCGTGCAATTTGAAGTCCCCAAGGATTGTTGGCTAGCCAAACGGTGCCATTGTTGATGGCGATGTTCGGGGATAGGTTGATCAAAGCGGCGACATCGTCGGGATACTCGGATGCCAGGATGAGGGCGGCGGTCCCTCCGGTCGACGTGCTCATCACGATCACTTTTTCCCCAATCGCCTTTCCGATCATCAGGGCCTCTTTGGTGGACTCCCAGAGGCGATCGCCATTAAAGTAGAGCAATTGTTCGGTGGTATCGACACCATGGTCTGCAAGTCGCGCCAAGTATAGGTTACAATGAAACTTTTTCGCGAAGTCGATGTGCACTGGGTCACCTTCTTCTTGGGAAGCAGAAAAACCATGTAGATAAACCACGCTGTATTCGGTCTTGGCCCGAGAGCTATCATTCCAAACGATTCGGGCTTCATTGTCAGGCTTCAGCTGATGCTTCGCCTCGTTCGCTGCGACGTACGCTTCCAGTTCATCCGGTTCTTGTGGCACTGTCGGCAAGTCACGCGACCACACGTTTTGGTGTGGCGTTGGGCCTAGAAAGTATACCGCCACCAAGACGAGGAGGGGAAATGTAATAAAGATGCGTTTGCGTGACATGAGGGCTAGATTGGTTCGGAACCGAAGATAGTAAAATGGCGAGAGCCCTTAAAACTAAGGGCTCCCACTTGCTTCATTCCCGCTCACGTTGGGCTTTTCCAGCTAGTAGCGCCACGCCGTTGTTTGGCAGAAGTCTTTAACAGGCCATTTGGTGTAGGTATCCGTCACTTGATAATTCATATCCAATCTATTGCCGGTGATGATGCCGTCGCCTTGAACTTCGTAGCCGTCGATCCGTTGCCAAGGGATGGTGAGGCGGTTGCCCGATACCCGGGCGTATACATTAAGGCCAGAGTTGTAGAAGTTACTGAGGATGATTTCATTGGAATAACCTGATTTTGTGATGGTGACACCGTAGTCCCAATTCTCATTGAACGTGGAGCTATACTCTTGAAAGTCGTAGGTCCCGATAAAACGGTTGCGGGCGTCGTAGGATTGAGGTTCGACGATGAGGACATCGCACGAAGAAACCAGGATGAGCAGGGCTGCGAAGAAAACTAGCTTTTTCATAACCAAAGGGGTTTGACCTTCCAATGGCAAGCGGAGGGCCAAATCCATGGCAGCAGCGGGCGGTGGCATAACTACCGGGCCCGAAAAAGATGAAGCCGGACCATAGCGCCCGGCTTCACCAGCTTAAAAAACCCCTGATCAGGCGCAGTTAAAAATAGTTACTGCACTTCAAGGAGTCCTGATCAAAAAGTAGGCATTCCAGCGCCGGCAAAAAACATTTACAACCAACAACCACTACGAATGGAGTAAATACCAGTCGCGCTGGAAATGCCATGTCTTCAATTAAGAATCGAGCATCTGAACACTCAACTCAAAACTTAGTCTACATTATCGTGCAGGAACTTGTTGTTCCCGAGGATATTATTGTCATCGTTCAAATTGTACCGAGAGATGAGCGGCTCGGAGGAGTGCGGAACGTTATCCATTTTCACGCCCCTCCTTTGGTAAGCGGGTTGTTCCCACTTCTCCTTGAACTCTTCCTTCGACATTTCTTGGTTTTTGCCTGAACGAAGTCTTTCGCGGCGCTCTTTCGCTTGCTGCTGGAGCCGCTCTTTTGTTTTGCGATATTCCATCATTCCTTCATCGTTTATGAATTGGTCGGATGCTATTTCTTGGGGTGCGAACTCGTCGTCGCGACCGAAGAGGCCTTCATCGCCCTCATCGTTGTCTTCCGATTTGTTCAGCTCCGGTGTCTTCTCAAACAGGGTATACTCCCTTTGTACTTCCTCCCTGCGCGTGGGCTTCTCAAATTCGAAAGGTTTGTTGGCCGGGATCGTTGTCTTTTGCTCGACAGGCTTTTCTAAGATTGGTTTGTCGAGAATTGGTCTGTCCAAGATGGGTTTGTCCAAGATGGGCTTATCCAAGATGGGTTTGTCCAATACCGGTTTTTCCTTCTCCCCATTTTCATCCCGAACCTTCAACTGGAGTTCCTGCGCTCTCTGGTTGACTGAGTTATCGGCCTGGTTGAACAGGGAAATTTGGTTTCGTTCCAGTTCGTGTACCTTCTTCTCTTCCGCCCGTTTGAGGGCTGAGGCATCGGCGGCGAAACCGGTGGCGATAACGGTGACCCGAATTCTGTCGCCGAGGGCGGCGTCCACACCATGACCGAAGATGACTTCGGCTTCGTCTCCGGCTTGCGATTGAATGTACTCGGTGATGGTGCTGAGTTCATCCATTTGCAGCTCGGCTTCTTCACCCGAAATGATCGACAACAGGATCTTTTTCGCGCCCATGATATCTCGGTTGTCGAGGAGGGGCGACGCGAGTGCTTGTTGGGCGGCCTTGATGGCGCGGTTGTCGCCACGGGTTTCGGCCGACCCCATCACGGCGGCACCGGCATTGGCCATCACGGTGCGCACATCTTGAAAGTCGACGTTCACATAACCCGCGAGGGTGATGATTTCCGCGATGCCCTTCGCGGCTGTCGTGAGCACGTTGTCGGCTTCTGCGAACGCAGTACCGATAGCGAGGTTGCCGTAGATTTCGCGCAGTTTGTCGTTGAGGATTACGAGCACGGTATCGCACGAGCTCCGCATCGCTTCGATACCTTGCTGTGCCTGTGCCATTTTCTTTTTGCCCTCGAACGAGAACGGCACCGTAACGATACCGACCGTCAAGATGTCCATGTCCTTGGCGATCTTCGCGATGACTGGCGCGGCGCCTGTGCCGGTGCCGCCGCCCATCCCCGCTGTTACGAACACCATCTTGGTGCCGTTCAACATCTCGCGGATCTGGTCCTTGCTCTCTTGCGCAGCGCCGCGACCCACTTCGGGATTAGCGCCGCAACCGAGGCCCTCGGTGAGGTTCACACCGAGTTGAAGTTTGTGTTGTACGGGGCTGCTATTCAGCGCCTGCACATCGGTATTCGCCACCACAAACTCGACATCTTTGATGCCTTGCTTGTACATGTGGTTTACCGCGTTGCTCCCCCCGCCCCCTACGCCGATCACCTTGATGATCGACTTGTGGTGCTTCGGGATATCGAACTTGTATCCAGTTTCAAACATATAATTAGTGGTTGTTTGGTACTTGGTGTTTATTCATTTGACTAGCCAACTGACTTACTTCACTTTTCATCCTGCTCATGTGCTTAGTCCTTTCTGAATCTTCTGTTTGCCTTCACGACGATGGCGCGCAACTGCATGCCTGCCTTCCATTTCAACCAGGGTGCCATGCGCTCAGACAGTACAGACATCGACTCAAGGATGCCCCGGAAAATGTTAGACAGGTTCTTCATCGCCGTATTGTTTAAGAGTTAATATTCATTCTTACCGTCTAGGTCATCGATCAACAACCCTTTCGTCTTGTTGAGGATATTCGTAAAGAAGTCGCTGGTGAGTGACTTTTTCACTTTCACGGGTTGCTGTTGTTTCGACCGGGTGTCGCGGCCCTCACGGCGTAGGTCATCGCGTTCGTCAAGCGAGCGGAATCCCGCCAACACGAGACCGACAGCCGTTGCATACATCGGGCTCTTCACAGCCTCGAGCTTAGTACGACCGAGATGCTCGTTCGGGTAGCCGATGCGGGCGTCCATCCCAGTCATGTATTCCACCAGTTGCTTCAAGTTGGCGAGCTGCGAACCACCACCGGTAATAACAATGCCGCCGGCGAGTCTATTCTCATAGCCCGAGTTGATGATCTCGACGTGTGCCATTTCGATGATCTCTTCCATCCGCGCTTGGATAATGCTCGATAGGTTTTTCACCGAGATCTCCTTCGCGGTCCGGTTGCGAATACCGGGGATAGAAACCACCTCGTTGGGGCTAGCCTCTTCTGCGATTGCCTTTCCAAAGCGCGTCTTCAACTGCTCTGCCTGTTTCGACATGACCTGCAGTCCATTCTGAATGTCTGTGGTGAGAATATTTCCTCCGAAGGGGATCACCGCGGTATGTCGAATAATGTTGTTATAAAAAATCGCGATGTCGGTTGTGCCTCCGCCGATGTCAATCAAACACACACCTGCTTCCTTCTCTTCTTCACTCAACACGGCCAAACTAGAAGCCAAGGGCTCGAGGATCAGGTCGTCGATTTCGAGTCCGCCACGGCGAACGCACTTGTTGATGTTGTTGATGGCGCTGGTCTGTGCCGTGATGACATGGAAGTCTGCTTCCAAGCGAACGCCACTCATGCCCACCGGATCTTTAATTCCTTCTTCGTAGTCGACCGTATAGTCTTGCGGCATCACGTGTATAATCTCACTTCCGGAAGGCACGACCATGCGGTACATGTCTTCGGTAAGGCGACCCACATCTTCGATTGTGATCTCATCGTCTTTCGTATCACGCAAGAGGCTGTTGTGGTGGATGGAACTACGAATATGTTGACCCGCGATACCGACATTGACGACGGCGATGTCGATGCCTGCAATGTCGCTGGCTTCCTTGATTGCCTTTTCGATGGCCATCACAGTCTTGTCGATATTGACGACGATGCCTTTGATGACGCCCTCCGACTCGGCTTTTCCCATGCCGAGGACCTCTAATTTTCCGAATTCGTTTTTACGACCGACAATGGCGCATATCTTGGTTGTGCCGATGTCGAGCCCCACTACGATTTTTTCCTGTTCCATGATATTGATATTGGTGGTTGTTCTAAAAATGCTTGGTCTTAGTCGTTCATTTATTCTGCTACGATCTGTCCTTCGAACTTGAGGCTGACCCGGGAGTACTTGGTCCAGCCGCGCGTCGGGAGGATTTCCTTATAAAAAATCATGAGTTTCCTAAACTTGGATTCGACGTTTTCGGGTTTGCCGAATTCCACACGTTGTCCGGTGATTTGTGGATAAATCGTGATATCGCCACTTCGGTCGACGTCCATTTGAGCTACTTGCGACCGCCAGAAGCGGTCATCGTTGATGAACTCCATCATCTCCATTAGTTGCTTCCCTTCTTCGAGGTCGTACATATTTCCTGCGTCGACAAATTTTTGTGTATACGGACCGCTAATCAGCACGACACGCGATGTATACTTCTCCGACACGGACATGATCGTTCCGTCTTCGGCGATGTAGGCGTCGGGAGCGTCATCGCGAACGATTCGTGCAATGGGTCGGCGCAATTTCACGCGTGCTATCAGGTTCCCCTTTAGGTCGCCAAACAACTCTGCGTCTAGGACGTGGCGGTCGTACTTGATCTTTTCTTCTAACTGCTTCAGGTTGATTCGATCGATCGTGGTCCCGATAAGCGTTGCCTGACCCGCGTTTACCAAGCGAAGCACATCGGTTTCGTCGATGAAATGGTTCTCATTCTCGTTGTCGAGTTCAATGACGACGTTATGGCAAATCCAACTTCCCTGATGTCGCTCCGAGAAGGCAATGAGGCTGCATACGCCCAAGATGGCCACCGACACCTTGATTTCTTTCCGTATGTTCAACTTCCACTTCATTGCTTAGTTGTATCTGCGGTTTAACATTTCTTGAATAGGCCGAACGAAAGTGTCGATGTCGCCGGCGCCGACGGTTGCGACGACTTCGAGGTCTAGTGCCTCCAACTTATCGAGCACATCTTTTTTACTGCAGCGAATCTTCACTGGACTGGTGATGTCTTTGAACAGCATGTCGGACGTGACACCAGGAATGGGTTCTTCACGAGCTGGATAGATATCCATGAGCAACACTTCGTCGGCGAGGCTCAGGCTTTTTGAGAAACCTTCCGCGAAGTCGCGTGTGCGCGTGAACAAGTGAGGCTGGAAGATGACGGTAATCTTTTTTCCTGCGTAGATCGACTTTAACGATTGCAGGAAGGCCTCAATCTCGCGGGGATGATGAGCGTAGTCGTCGATGTACACGATGTTCTCATGCTTGATGATGTACTCGAACCGGCGCTTCACGCCCCTAAATGATGCGAGAGCTCGGCGGATCGTGGCTTCATCAACGCCGAGCTTCATCGCCACAATGGATGCGGCGATGGCATTCTCCATATTATGAAAACCGGGGACGCCTAGCTGTATCTTCTCGACATGGTGGTTGCCCACGAGGTCGAACTCAAAAAATTCCCGACGCATCGGGATAATATTGCCGGCAAAAAAGTGTCCCCGGCTCATGCCATAAGTAACTATATCAACACCTTGAACGCCTGCCGCGAGGTGTGCAATACTTTCATGAATAATCACCGACCCGCCTTTTGCTACTTGGCCAATGAACTGCTTGAATGATTCTATCATGCTCGCGTGGTCGCCGTAGATATCGAGGTGGTCGGCATCGGCCGAAGTGACCACCGCAATCTGCGGGAACAAACGCAAGAAGGACCGGTCGAACTCGTCGGCTTCAACGACGGCCCACGTAGCCTTACCCGTTCCGCCATGCATCACCAAGTTAGACTCGTAGTTGGTTGTAATGCCGCCTAAGAATCCCACCATATCGAGCTCGGCGGTCTTCAAGATATGTGCGATCAAAGAGGAGGTCGTGGTTTTTCCATGGGTACCCGCTACCGCCACCGTCTTGTAGTCTTTGGTGATCAGGCCCAACACTTCCGAACGCTTCATGATCGTGAAGCCATTCTCTTTGATGTAATTGAACTCTACATGGTTTTTTGGAATCGCTGGAGTCAATACCACGAGGGTCTTTTCCTTGCTGATGTAACCAGGTATCAACTCGATCTTATCCTCGAAGTGAATCTCCATTCCCTCTTCGATCAGTTCGTGCGTGAGCGGCGTAGGGGTGCGGTCGTATCCGGCGATGCGCTTGCCTGCTTTCTTGAACCAGCGAGCGAGGGCACTCATACCAATCCCACCAATACCGAGAAAATAAACGCTATCGTAGTTGTTGAGGGTCACGCAATCAGTTTTTCAATTTCCTTTACTATGTCAACTGCCGCGTTGGGTTTTCCCATCGCTGCAATGGCTGTACTCAGTTTCGTTCTTCTTTCATTGTCATTCAAAAGCGCAAGGGCTTCGTCGATCAGCTTTTCGGGTGCTTCTACGTCGCGTACCAACACGGCGGCACCCTGCTTCGTGAGCGCAAGCGCATTCTGTGTCTGGTGGTCCTCCGCTACATTCGGCGACGGTACTAGGATCGCTGGTTTCTGAGTCAAGCATAACTCTGAAATTGACAACGCACCTGCCCTCGAGATGACAACATCGGCCGCTGCGTAAGCAAGGTCCATTTGCTTCACGAAATCGGATACACGAACGGCACCGAGTTCTCGACCCTTCAACTGCTTTTGGATGTCGTCGAAGTAAAACTTACCTGTTTGCCAGATCACTTGAATCTTCTTATCGATCAACTTCTGCAATCCATGTAAAACACTTTCATTGATCGTGCGAGCGCCCAAGCTTCCGCCGAGCACCAGCAACACGGGCTGACGTTCATCGAAGCCGTATTTTTGGAATGCCTCACTTCTCTTCGAGCGGAGGTCGTTGATGTCTTGACGGACGGGATTACCCGTGACGACGATTTTACCAGCAGGAAAGAATTTCTCCATATCGGGATAGGCTACACACACAGTGTTCGCCTTGCTCGCGACACGCTTGTTGGTCAAACCGGCATACGAGTTTTGCTCTTGCACCAGGGCTGGAATCCCTTTTCTCGTGGCCGACATCATGATAGGGCCGCTCGCATAGCCACCGGTTCCCACAACGACATCGGGCTTAAATTCAGAGATAATACCGCGCGCCTTTACCAAGCTCGAGACGAGCTTAAAGGGGAAAGTTAAGTTCTGGAGTGTGAGCCTGCGCTGAAGACCAGCCACGCGCAGACCAATAATCTTATAGCCAGCTTCGGGTACTCGGGTCATCTCCATTTTTCCTTCGGCGCCCACGAATAAAATCTCCGCGTCGGGATGACGTTGGCGGAATGCATTGGCAATGGCAATCGCCGGGAACACGTGTCCCCCGGTACCTCCACCGCTGATGATCATTCGATATGGTTTCCCGTTGCTCACTGTTTATGCTGCCTTCGGTTCTAAATCTTTCGTGTTCATTTCCGCTTGCGCATCGTACGAAGCGTCGCGTTCGCCACGGCTTACGCTGAGGATGATCCCCACCGACAAGCCCGTGAACACCATAGCCGTTCCACCCATCGAAATAAATGGTAGCGGCTGACCGGTAATCGGTCCCAGCCCCACGACAACTCCCATGTTGACCATGGCCTGACACACAAGGTCAAAGCAGAGTCCCGCGGACAAGAGCCCTCCAAACGCTCGCTCGCTATTATAAGCCGCCTTCATTCCTCGATGCAGTAAAAGCAAATACAATCCCAACACGATGACGCCACCCACCATTCCGTATTCTTCGATCACGATCGCGTAGACGAAATCAGAATAAGGATGGGGTAGAATGTTGCGCTGCTCACTGTTGCCTGGGCCTTTGCCGAAGATGCCACCTGTGGCTATGGCGATGCGTCCTTGTTGCGCTTGGAATGGGAGTTCTTTGCCGCTGACGAAACTCATGAACCGGTTCTTGGCTGTCGGGAAGCGATCGCCAAACTTCCACGCGACCACGCCGGCCAAGGCACCGACCAAGAACAACATGGCTAGGTATTTTACGGGCACACGGCCGATGAACATCACTAGCACGCACGTCGCGAACAGCAATACGGCGGTTGAGATGTTTGTGAGTCCGATCAGACCACAGATGACGCCGCTCCAGATCAACATGGGGATCAGCGATTCCTTGATGTCGTCGATTGATTGTTGTTTCTTCGACAACATGCTTGCGAGGTTTACGATCAGCGCTAAGCTGGCGAAGTCCGATGGTTGGAATGAGGTGTTGATGATCGGCAGCGTGATCCAACGCGCGGCATCATTGAGGGTAGTACCGTTGGTGCGGGTGTAGATCAACAGAGGAACGCTGATCCATAACGCAAGACGCGAAAGCTTTGAATAATAGCGATAGTCAACCTTATGCGCCAACCACATCGCCGCTAAGCCCAAGAAAACCATGAAGGTATGCTTCACAAGGTAGGCCTCGGCCGTGGTGCTACGCTTGAAGGCCAACGTACCCACGGAGCTGTATACCACCAGGATGCTGATGAGTGACAATGCGAACACGACAGCCCAGATGACTCGGTCACCCTGCAGATTATGGTCAGCCCACACTTTGATCTTTTTCATCTCCGCTTCCCGTTAGTGTTCAACTTCATTTTTTAGTTCCAGTACCGCCGAACGAAACTGGTCGCCACGGTCTTCGTAGTTGCGAAACAAGTCGAAACTCGCGCAAGCGGGCGACAGCAATACGACATCTCCTTGCTGGGCGCTTTTTAAAGCAATCCGCACGAGGTCGCGCACTGTTTGTGTCTCGTGGATCTCCCTAACCAAAGGACCGAAGAAGTCTTTCAACTTCTGGTTGTCCTTGCCGAGGCAGATCAACGTCTTCACCTTCTTTTTCACCTCGTCTTTAATGAGGTTGTAATCATTTCCTTTGTCGATACCGCCCGCAATCCAAACCAGTGGCTGGCTATAACTTCCGAGGGCATAGATTACGGAATCGACATTGGTTGCCTTCGAGTCGTTCACGAATTCAACGCCACGGATGGTGGCCACTGATTCGAGTCTGTGGGGCGCGTTCCTGAATGTCTTCAATGCTGATCGTATGTCGGACTCCGGCACACCCGCGAAGATGGCAGCAGAAACTGCCGACATCGTGTTGATCAGGTTGTGTGGTCCCTTCAGCGTGGTCTCGGCTTGCGCGATCGAAAAGCGCTGACCTGCCACTTGAAATTCCATTAGTTGACCCTTGGCATGGGCCGGCGCTGACGAATCCTTGAGCGAAACGGCAACTCTCGCCGGGATGATGGTACGGCGCGCGGCTTCAACGCCGGTTACGGCGTCGTCGGTGTAGTACACAAACTTACCTTCGCGATCCATATTCTGCGTCAACTGAAACTTCGAGTCGACGTAGTTCTCCATTTTATATTCGTAGCGGTCGAGATGGTCGGGCGTGATGTTCAGCAACACACCTACGGCGGGTTTGAAGTTGACCGTTCCATCTAGCTGGTAGCTGCTGATTTCGATCACATACCAGTCTGCTGTGTCTTGGATCACCTGTCGGGCAAGGCTTTGTCCAACGTTGCCCGCCAACGTTACTTTCTTCCCAGCCGCCTTCAATAGATGATAGGTGAGAAGGGTTGTCGTGGTCTTGCCATTCGTCCCGGTGATGGCGATGATCTTTCCGTTGCCGATGTAGGGGTAGGCAAACTCGAGCTCGTCGATGATCGGAATACCGGCCGCCTTCGCCTTCTTCACTACTTCGGCTTTGTAAGGAATCCCAGGACTCTTGATGAGCGTGGTTGCGTTGAGGATTTCCGATTCGGTGTGGCGGCCCTCTTCAAAAGAAATACCGGCTTGCGTGAGCTCGGTCTTGTACTTCTCTTTCAACGCGCCTTGGTCGGAGACGAACACGTCGAAGCCTTTCGCCTTGGCTAACAAGGCGGCTCCCGTTCCGCTTTCTCCTCCTCCTAATATGACGACGCGTTGCTTCATTCTTTTATCTCAGTTTCAAAGTGGCCAAGCTGAAGATGGCCAGTAGTATTCCCACGATCCAAAAGCGTGTGACGATTTTGGCTTCATGTATATTCTTCTTCTGATAATGATGGTGCAGGGGCGACATCAAGAAGACCCTCCTCCCCTCGCCATATTTTTTCTTGGTGTACTTGAAGTAACCCACTTGAATGATGACTGATAGATTTTCGATCACGAAGATTCCGCACACAACGGGCAACATGATTTCCTTGCGGACCGCCAAAGCCAATACCGCGATGATGCCACCGAGTGTCAAACTTCCAGTGTCGCCCATAAAGACTTGCGCAGGGAAGGCATTGTACCATAGGAACCCGAGGCACGCGCCCACGAATGCGGTACAGAAAATCACGAGTTCGCCCAGGTTCGGGATGTACATGATGTTCAGGTAACTACTAAAGTCGACGCGTCCCGATAGATAGGCGAAAATGGCTAAGGTGAGACCTATGATGGCGGATGTTCCCGCCGCGAGTCCATCAATTCCATCCGTAATGTTTGCCCCGTTGGATATCCCTGTAACGATGAGGATCACGACGAGCGTGTATACCAACCAAGTGGGGACGCCCGGAATAATTTGTGCGTAGTCCAACTCGTTGTCCTTGAAGAAAGGAACGGTGGTGGTGGTCGATTTCATGTCGCGGAAGTCCCGCACTTGCTCTTCGCCGGATAGTGCCGAGATGCTGGTAGTCGTTTCTGGATTCACTTCTCGCACCACCACGTTGTCATTAAAGTAAAGGGTTAAGCCAACGATGATACCCAAGCCGACTTGTCCGACGATTTTGAATCGGCCGGCTAACCCCTCCTTGTTTTTGCGGAACACTTTAATGTAATCGTCGATAAAACCGATGACGCCGAGCCACACCGTCGCAGTTATCAACAATATCACATAGACATTGTGGATTTTTGCGAAGAGTAAGGTTGGGATGAGGATGGCGGCAATGATAATGATCCCGCCCATCGTGGGTGTACCCTTTTTCTGGGCTTGGCCCTCCAACCCAAGGTCACGGATATCTTCTCCTACTTGCTTGCGACGGAGGAAGGTGATCAGCGTCTTTCCAAACGTGATGGTGATCACGAGCGAGAGCACAGCGGCGGCGCCTGCGCGGAACGAGATGTATTGAAACAGTCCCGCGCCGGGTAGCTTGAAATTTTCTTCGATCCAATGGAAGAGGTAGTACAACATAGTCTCGTCCGCTTCCTTTTAGTTTGAAAACATTTTGATCATCCGTCCCAGTACTTCTTTATCGTCGAAAGGGTGCTTCACGCCCTTCACTTCTTGATAGGTTTCATGTCCCTTACCCGCCACTAACACGATGTCTTTTTCTTTTGCCATCATGCATGCGGTTTTGATG
The DNA here is from genome assembly GCA_044226825.1 of Cyclobacteriaceae bacterium. GTDB lineage: Bacteria > Bacteroidota > Bacteroidia > Cytophagales > Cyclobacteriaceae > ELB16-189. The sequence goes on along the minus strand of JBGAGH010000004.1, from coordinate 136,879 downwards.
GCTTCTTCACGGTCGACCATCACGAGCGTCTTACGCGCTTCGCTTGGGCCGACTCCTTTTTGCATTTCGCGAATGATTTCCATGGGATCTTCATCCCTTGGGTTATCGGAAGTGAGAATCACCTTATCGGAATACTTGCACGCAATCGCCGCCATCAAAGGACGCTTGGACCGATCGCGGTTTCCGCCGCAACCGATCACCGATATCACCTGCTCTTGCCCGGAGCGGAGTTGTGCGATGGTTTCGAGTACATTCTTGATGGCATCGGGAGTGTGTGCGTAGTCGACAATGGCCGTGAACTTCGCGCCGGGTTGAACGATCTCGAAACGCCCGTTGGCACTTGTCAACGATGAGAGTCGCATCAGGGCCGACTCCGGATCGGCCTTCAGCAAAGTAGCGGCACCATACACAGCCAAGAGATTGTACGCGTTGAAATCTCCGATCAACTTAAACCACACGCTCCGGTTGGCCATTTCCAACTCGAGTCCCTCGATCGTATTCGTGATGATTCGACCTTTGTAGTCGGCCATCTTTTTCAGACCATATGTATATTTTGTGGCTTTGCAGTTTTGCAGCATCACCATCCCTCGTTTATCATCCACGTTCACCAGCGCAAAGGCGTCTGATGGGAGGCCGTCGAAGAAACCTTTCTTCGCGCGGATATAACTTTCGAAGGTCCTGTGGTAATCGAGGTGGTCGTGGGTAATGTTCGTGAAGATCGCGCCTGCAAACTTGAGTCCCTCGATGCGTCCTTGGTCGACGGCATGTGAACTCACCTCCATGAAACAATGTGTACAACCTTCCGCGATCATTTGAACCAAAAGTTCGTTGATCTTGATGGGGTCCGGGGTTGTATGGGTGGATGGAATTGCGGTATCGCCGATCCGATTCTCGACGGTTGAGAGGAGTCCCGACTTATAACCTAAGCTCAGGAAGAGCTTGTAAAGCAGGGTTGCAACCGTGGTTTTGCCGTTGGTTCCCGTGACTCCACACAGTTGAATCTTAGCAGAGGGGTTTCCGTAGAAATTGGCGGCGATGATCCCCAGCGAGTGCGCGCTGTCTTTTACGGTAACAAAAGTAACATTCTCAGCCAGCGAGTCAGGCAACGTTTCGCACACCACGGCCAATGCGCCAGAAGCTATGGCAGAGCTGATGAACAAATGACCATCCGACTTCGTCCCCTTAATTGCAACGAAAAGCGAACCCGACCGCGCCAACCTAGAATCGAAACAAATGCTGTTCACAGCGATGTTCATATCGCCGGAGGCCGAAGTAATGCTTACACGATACAATATGTCTTTCAGCTCCGCCATCGAGAACTAGCTCAGTTTGATATAAATCCTTGTTCCTTTAGAAATCTTTGCGCCTGGTGTAATCGACTGTTCTTTCACGCGCCCCATACCGTCGTGCACCACGCGTAGTCCAGAACTTTCAAGTAAGTACAACGCATCTCGGAACGTCATTCCCGTGACATCGGGTACTCGGTCGCGGTTGATATCATTGCGATTCCATGAAATGGCAGCACCATTGCGCGCCGCTTTCACCCATTCGTCGTCCGACTCTCCTTTAATGGTGATATCTAATTCATCTGCGAGCATCGCAAGTTCCTCCATCCTACCGGCCCGAATCACCGGGAAGACTCCCTCTTCAGGTTTGGTCTTCTCCATGGCTGTGTGCAGGTTGATGTCGCGTGAATAAATGTTGTCAGTAATCTCTTTGAATACAGGACCCGCTACGTTGTTTCCATACTGTTGCCAGCCCTTCGGATTCTTCACCACCACGATGGCGGTGTACTTCGGCGCGTGTGCAGGGAAATAGCCCACGAACGATGTGATGTACTTGTGTGTATATCGTCCGTTCTCTAGGATCTGCGCAGTGCCGGTTTTACCCGCGATCTTATAATGGGCATTCTTCAGGTTCTTAGCAGTACCGTTTTCCACGACACCTTCGAGGAGTGCCTTCAGTTTCTTGAGGGTGCTATTGGAACAGATCTTACTGTTGATCACTTCGGTCTCGAACTCTTGCATCGCTTGATCAGCTTGCCGAACAGCGGTGACGAAAATCGGTTTGATCATCTTACCATCGTTGGCGATCGCGTTGTACAACGTGAGCGTATGGATGGGACTCATCTCCAGGCCATAGCCATAAGCCATCCACGGCAGTGTGATTCCACTCCAGTCCTTGTCGGTCGGGCGCTTGAACTTGGGGATTGCCTCACCATTGATTTGTAGACCCAGTGGTTGCGACAAGTGCAATTGATCGATGTGTTTCAAGAAGTTTTCTGGCTTAAGTCCAAAGTGCTTGTGGACCAGTTTCGCCATGGCGATATTCGACGACACTTCGAAAGCACGTTGTACCGAGATGGTACCATAACCACCTTCTTCGTGATCACGAACTTTGTCGCGATAGAATGTATAGACGCCATTTCCAGTGGCGATGCTGTCGGTGAGTTCCACGTCGGTGTCCTCGAGGAGCGCCAGCATGGAAACCAACTTGAAGGTTGAGCCTGGTTCGAGTGAGCCACCGACGGCATGGTTAAACTTCTCGTGATAGGCATTCTTCCCGACGCGTGTGAGGTTCGAGATAGCCTTGATTTGACCAGTTTTTACTTCCATCACGACGACGGTTCCTTCATCGGCGTCGTGGGAAGCCATGTGGCGATACAAGGAAGTCTCCGCCACGTCTTGCAGGTTGATGTCGATCGTGGTCTGAATGTCGAATCCATCAATTGCCTTGACGTTGTTTCCGTCGAAGACGGGCTTCCAAGTTCCGCCGGCGATTTTTTGAAACAAGGCTTCCCCGTTTTGACCACCCAATGCTTCGTTGAAACTTTTTTCGAGACCAGCACCTGCGCCGTCTTCGTTGACGAATCCGATGGTCCGTTGGCTGAGGTTGCTGAAGGGACGATAGCGCACATCGGTTTTTTCGAAGATGACACCACCCCGGTACCTTCCTTCACGGAAGATGGGCCATGAAGTCATCTCCTTTTTCGCTTGGTAGTTGATCCGCTTACGGTTCACGATGATGTATTGCTTGTGGGCTTTTCGTGCGTCGATCAACATTCGCTTATAGTCTTGCCCCGACTTATCCTTGAAGTATAGGGAAAGCATTCGCGCCAGCGAGTCAACTTTTTCGTCGAATATCTCTTGTTTGACCAACGTGGGATCCATGGACACGCGGTAGAAGGGCAAGGAGGTCGCCAACAGGCTTCCGTTGTCGGAGTAAATATTTCCGCGGGTGGCTTTGACGGTTCGATAGTCGAACATGATATCCTCTGCCATCTGTTTCCACTTGTCTCCTTCGGCGAACTGGATATGTCCGATTTTCGCTGCCACGCAAATGGCAAAGAGGACCACCGCGAGGAACGCGATGCGGACACGGATCAATATCGACTTCTTAATATTCACTCGTCGACCACGATTTTAAAGGGTGGTTGCAGGCTTTCTTTCAGGCCCATTTCTTTCACACGGCGAGCGACTTCGCTTTGCTTGCTTGCAAACATGACATCGGCCTTGAGTGTAGTATAGTCGGCACGGAGGTCTTCCACCTCGCTTTGAGCCTTGTTGATTTCGCGGATGGTTCTTTCGGCGTGGTGGGTATTGCCGATGTACAAGATGCTGAGCGCTACGGCGAAAAGGATCTTGGGGAGGTATTGAACCGGGAACCCCTCTTCGAAGTAGGTTTCCAGCTTGAGCTTTTTCTCGATCGAAGAGAACATACTTTTTCCGGGAGGATTGCCCTCTTTCGGCTTCACGCGCATTTCGTTTTGCCCGCGGTCCGGTTCTGGTTTGTATTTATTCTCCATGTTCACGATCTATCTCTGTCCTTTTCGCAATTCTAAGTTTCGCACTCCGTGCGCGGTTGTTCCTTTCAATTTCTGCTTCGCTCGCCTCGATCACTTTTCGGTTCACGGGTTCGAAAGGCCTGAGCGGATTGCCATACAGGTCCTTCTCCACGTCGCCGAAAAACTTTCCGGTTTGGATAAAGTTTTTCACGATGCGATCCTCGAGTGAATGATAACTCATCACGACGAGTCGACCTCCTGGTACTATTACTTCTGCACATTGGTGCAAAAAATTTTCAAGCGCCCGCAATTCTTCATTCACCACTAATCTCAATGCTTGAAACACCTGTGCGAAGTACTTATTCTCCTTCCCTCGGGGTGCTAGCGTGTGCAGTGCACTCTTCAGATCGGAGGTGGTCGCAATAGGCTTATGGGCTCTTCGTGTCACAAGTTCCCGTGCCGCCGTTCTCGCATTCTTGATTTCGCCATACATGCCTAAGATTTTGTGAAGCTCTTCTTCCGAAGAGTCGTTCACGACCTTGGCTGCTGTCGTTTTCGCCGACTGGTCCATGCGCATGTCGAGTGGTCCTTCGAAACGTGTCGAGAACCCGCGCTGGGCCGAGTCGAATTGATGCGAGGAAACGCCGAGGTCGGCAAGTATGCCATCCACACGCGTGATCCCGTTCAACTTCAAGTACTGTTTCATGTGCTTGAAGTTGGCCTTGCAAAAAATGAAAGAACGATGGTTGATTTTTGATGCTTCCGCCTGTGCGTCGGCATCTTGATCAAAGGCGATCAACCTCCCGCCTTTTATGTGTTCCAGTATCGCTAAACTATGGCCGCCCCCACCAAACGTTGCGTCTACATACGTCCCATCGGGTCGAATGTCCAGTGCCTCCAAGCACTCGTTCAACATGACAGGTGTGTGGTACATAGTCCATTTGGAAAATTTCGCCTAGAGAGACACCACCACCGTTTCGAGAACCGAAGCTTGACCGACTACTGTCTTCCAGGCTTCTGTTCATCCTTTACCGGTTTAGGAATTTCTCTGCGAGCTTCGACAAATCACCAGGGTCGCTGATTAGGTTTTTCCGATAGGTCGTAGGGTCCCAGATCTCGACTTTGCTGCCGGTACCGACCAGCAACGCTTCCTTGTCGAGTCCTGCGTAGGCGAGAAAATTCTTAGGGATAAGAATCCTGCCGTTCGCGTCGAGCTCCACGGTGATTACACCGGAAAGGAAACTCCGCTGAAAATCGCGGTTCTCCTTACTAAGCTCGCTGAGGTCCGAAATCGTGGAAAAAACCTTTTTGAACTCCACCATCGGGTACAGGATCAGGCACGACTCGAAGCCACGCCGGATCACAAGCTCCTGCTCCCCCTCGGGAAGCTGGGCCTTGACCCGCGCCGGCAGTCCTAGCCTGCCTTTGACATCAAGTTTACACTCGTACTCGCTGGTGAAGAAAGTCATGACAGTAGTGGTTGTCTTTTTCTCCGTAAGCAAACGTATGTATTTTTACTCCACTTTCCACCACTTCAAACCACTTTTTTACACTTTTCAGTCAAAAAGCCAAGCAAAATGGCACCCGACGGGAAAAACTGTCAGGAAAACCAGCATGGAAATGCTTATTTCAGGTCAAAAATGGGGTTTTACCGGCCAAAGGCGCGGTGGAACAAAGTGGAGGTCAAGAGGTGGCCTAACGGGTACCCGATCCCTTTCGGGCGCTTTCCGGCGTGCGACCAGTCTTTTCGACGAAGGCGCGCCGAAACGCGCGTGACCCGGAATAGCCCAAAACAGCCGCAATTTCAGCCACTTTCTGGTCCGTCGATCGTAGTAGGCGGGCCGCAACCTCAGTCCGGATGTCGATCGCGAGCCTTCGAAAGGTGGTCCCATCGTCGGTCAACCGACGCTGTAGGGTTCGGGGCGTCATGTTGAACCGCGCTGCGACTACATGCAGGCTTGGGACTCGCCCACCACATTCCTCCACCACAAAACGGGTCATCTGCGCTTGAAAAGATTGGTCCCGGGTTCGTTTACGCTGTTCGGCGACCATTGCCTCGAAGGCCTTGAACAAGGTGCGGTCGTAGGCCAACACCGGCGTTTTCATTTGGTCGTGGGTAAAAAAGAGTTCGTCGTGCGGCTGATTGAATATAGGTGTGACGGAAAAAACCCGTTCATAGTCAGCGATCGCTTTCCGCGCACACGACAGCGTTACTTTTACTGGCAACACCGTCCTGCCTGACAGTTGCCGAAACACATTTAATGTCCCCGCCAACGCTTGGTCCGTGGCCTGACGCGCACCATTGGGGAACAGTTTTGTCCACACCTTGGCAGGCTCGAATCGAAGGATTGTCCACGCTCCCTGCTTTCGAATCGAATAAGTAAACATGTTGGTCGCCACCTTTCCGTGGGCAGTCACTTGGGTAAATGCTTCGCCCAGCGTTTCGCTGTTTTGCATCAGATAGCCAATCAGTCCCAAGATGGACGGCGACGCTTTCTCTCCAAGGTGCAGGCCCAACATCGGGTCTTTCGTGAGTGCTATGGCATGCTCCCATGTCATGCAAGCACGCTCAAACCCTGGCTTTTCGTCAGAACGATAGATGTCGTTGGGAGCGAGCCCGACCCGCTTGCACAACACATCGAGGGGCGCTCCCTGTTGCACGGCGCCAGTAATGATCTCGCGCACGATGGGCATGTGTGCGAATAACGACTGTCGTAAAATGTCCCCCATGTGTCGCAATGTATCCTTTTCGACGACTTCGCGGTCTCGTTTGACAACAAAAATTCACATTATGAAAACCAACCGCATCACACAAGTTTTTTTGGCCCTGATGGGCCTCGCTTTTTCGAAGACAGGACTCGAAGCATTGATAGACCCGCAAGCAGTTGTCGCCAACGTGGGCATTGTGCTCGACAACGCGAGTGCCGCAAGCTCCATGCGCGCTGTTTACGGTGGCATGCACCTCGTTTTTGGCCTGTTCTGTTTTTACGGTGCTTTCCGCAAACCCTTCGGCCCGCTGTTGCTGATCACCTTGTACACGATTGGATTTACAATCGGTCGACTGACATCGATTGCCGTGGATGGAATGCCCAATGAGTTTGTCGTCACATGGCTCGCTACCGAAGTCATCTGTGGTGGAATCGCCGCGCTCTTGGCTTCGAAAGTACAAGCGCCATCGACGAAGCCTGCGTTAGCTTCCTAGTTCCCGCAAGATCTCCTCGTTGTGTTGCCCTAAGTGAGGCGGAGGTAGCAGGTAGCTGGATGACCACGGTTGTTCGGCCCCTGCAAACCTCATCTCTGCCACGAAGCTTTTCACGCCTTTCAAGCCATCACCCTCCATCACCAAGGCTTGCGCTTGCGGCATGTTGAAAACCTCCGGGATATCTTGAATCACCCCAGCAGGGATCTTGAAGCGTGCGATCCCAGCACTGAGTTGCGACAAACTCATCTGGTTGATTTTCTCTTCTAACATGCGCGACAGTTTTTGGCGGTTGACCACTCGGTCGGTATTGGTACGGAAGATGGGCAGGACATCTATTTGAAGCAATCGACACAGGTCTGCAAATTGTCGATCGCTCCCAACTGCCAACAAGAGTTTCTTCCCATCGTTGGTAAGAAACCATTCACCGTAAGGTGCTATGTTGGGATGCAGTGATCCTTTTCTAGTGGGTGAAAATCCACCCACCAACCAATTGGATGCTTGATTGACCAACGAACTCACGGCCGATTGGATCAGCGACACATCGACGAGGCCGCCTTCGCCTGTTCTCTGCCGATGGAGCAACGCCAGTAGCAAGGCTTCCTTCATGTGATGGGCAGCCAAGACGTCGATCAAAGCGACCGGCATCTTGATGGGAGGTCCATGTTCCTCACCGTTCAAACTCATGAAGCCCGATTCGGCTTGCAACACGGCATCATACCCGACTCGATCGTTGAGCGGGCCATAGCCGGAGATGCGTCCATAGATTATGTGTGGGTTGATGGAGCGAAAGTGATCGTAGGAGACTCCGAGCTTCTGATCATCGCCAGATTTATAGCTTGCGACCACCACGTCGGCTTGTAATGCCAATCGGTGAACCGCTTGTTTGCCATAGTCGGTGGTGAGATCGATCGCGAGCGAACGCTTGCCCCAATTGACGGAACAGAAGTAGGCGGACCGGTCGTCGGTCTTTTCTAATGGCGACTTCCAGGTACGGGTGACGTCGCCGCCGGTTGACTTGTTCTCTACTTTGATGACTTGGGCACCCAGCTCAGCGAAAAACTGTCCCACGCTTGGACCGGCGAGTACCGATGCCAATTCGAGGACTTTGAGGTGATGGAACATGCCCAAAGATAGCCGGCTGAGGAAATGTTACTCCACTCTTTCACTAGGGAATCATTTCGCCGATCTTTGCGTTCTTACAATTCAATTTCAGCGAAATGCGCGTTTTTTCCCAGATTCTCGCCCTCTGTAGTCTTTTTCTACTCTCCTGCCAGCCACAGCCGAAAGAACTGAAGCCCGGGACCTGGCGCGGCGTCATAGAACTGCAAGGACAGGAACTGCCTTTCACTTTCCGGGTGTCGAATGACAGCGGGCGAATCAGCGCATTCCTTCAAAATGCGGGCGAAGAAATTTTGCTTGACGAAATCGCAATCAAAGGCGACAGTGTCGATATGGTCCTCCACATTTTTGATGCTTCGCTTAAGGCGAAGATCGAAGGCGAAAAACTGGTGGGCACCTTTTACAAAAACTACGCACCGGAGGCAAACCTTCCTTTTACGGCCTCCTATGGGAATAGCTATCGATTTGCATCGGATGGACCGGCCCCTGCCACCGATTACAACGGCACCTATCAAGTGGTATTCCAAACCGAGAAAGAAACGTATCCCGCCGTCGGCATCTTCGAACAGGAAAACAACCACGTGCAAGGCACCTTCTTAGTATCGAATGGCGACTACCGCTACCTGGAAGGGAACGTGGTGGGCGATACGCTGTTACTAAGTACGTTCGACGGAAACCATGCCTTCATCTTCAAGGCCGTGAAACAAGGCGATAGCATCAAAGGTGATTTCTATTCGGGCAAGAGTTCGCACGAAACGTGGACCGGCATTAAGAACGACGAAGCAAAACTACCCGACGCGGAGGCATTGACGTACTTGAAACCCGGTTTTGAAAAACTCGAGTTCAGCTTCCCCGATCTGAATGGCCAGAAAGTATCGCTTTCAGATGCCCGGTTCCAAAACAAGGTAGTGATCCTGCAAATCTTTGGTACGTGGTGTCCAAACTGTATGGATGAGACAAAATTCTTAGCACCATGGTACCGTCAAAATAACGCCCGTGGTGTGGAAATCCTGGGGTTGGCGTACGAAAGAAAAGATGATTTCAACTACGCGAAGTCGCGCATCGAAAAAATGAAGGCCAAGCTTGACGTTCCTTACGACTTCGTCATCGCTGGCGTCAACGATAAAGATAAAGCTTCAGAGAGCCTGCCGGCTTTAAGCAAAGTACTTGCCTTCCCAACCACCATATTTGTGGGGAAGGATGGAAAGGTGAAGTATATCCATACAGGCTTCGAAGGGCCTGGCACCGGCGCTCATTATGAGAGATTTAAGCAGAGGTTTAATGAGATTGTGAATGAGTTGATCAAGAACTCGGATAAGAATTAAGAATTAAGAATTACGAATTAAGAATTAAGGTTTAGGATTTGAAAAAGCGCGTTGTTGTTGGGCTTTCGGGAGGTGTGGACTCCAGTGTTGCTGCGTACTTGTTGAAGAAGCAAGGGTACGAAGTGATTGGTATGTTCATGAAAAACTGGCACGACGACTCGGTCACGATTAGCAAAGAGTGTCCATGGCTCGACGACAGCAACGATGCAATGATCGTGGCCCAGCACCTAGGTATTCCGTTTCAAGCAATCGACCTAAGCAAAGAATACAAGGAGCGAATTGTTGATTACATGTTTGCTGAATACCAGGCGGGACGTACGCCAAACCCCGATGTGCTCTGCAACCGTGAGATCAAGTTCGACATCTTCCTGCAAACGGCATTGAAACTTGGCGCCGACTATGTGGCTACCGGTCACTACGCCCGCCGTGCAGAAACTACCGTTGACGGAAAAACGATCTATCATCTACTGGCTGGAAAAGATCCCAACAAAGATCAGAGTTATTTCTTGTGCCAACTGAAGCAAGAACAGCTCGCCAGGGCATTGTTTCCCGTGGGCGAACTTTTGAAATCGGAAGTCCGCGAAATTGCGCGGGAGGCTGGTCTATCGACCGCAGAGAAAAAAGACTCTCAAGGGTTATGTTTCGTGGGCAAAGTACACTTGCCTGAATTCTTGCAGCAACGGCTAGAGCCCAAGAAGGGCAAAGTGGTAGAGATTCCAGCAAACGCCAGAACATTCCAAAACGGTTTTGCAGACGACGACCTCGTCGGGCTCTCAAAACCCTATACACTCTCTTCCGACTTTGGAGAGATAGTGGGCGACCATAACGGCGCACACTTCTATACCGTCGGTCAGCGTCGGGGACTAAATATTGGTGGTTTTGAAAAACCCTTGTTCGTGATCGGGACCGACACGAAAAAGAACATCATCTACACTGGCATGGGCGAAGACCACCCCGGTCTCTATCGGAAAGGCCTCGCCGTAGGCCACGCTGACGTACACTGGGTCCGTCCCGATCTGCGACTCTTGAACGGAGGATCGCGTCGGTACTACGCTCGCATTCGCTATCGTCAACCGCTCGAACCCTGCACGCTACACCAGCAAAACGACGTGCTCTACGTAATTTTCGACCGCCCCCAACGTAGTGTCACCCCTGGCCAGTTTGTCGCCTGGTATGATGGGGAAGAGTTGATTGGGTCGGGAATTATTGAGAATTAGGAATTGAGAATTAGGAATTTAGAATTTAGAATTAAGGTGTTATTTCGGGAATTGCTGGGGATAGGGTATGAGCGACTCGATCAGCAGTGACACGCCATCGCGGGTGAGCAACGCGAGTGTAATGGTGATCGTCCCTACGATAAGGGCGACACCGATGTTGTTGTTTCGAAGTTCAGCAAACTCGTCGAGGGGCGTAATTGCTGTGTAAATAAAAACGCTGAGAAAACAGATCACCACGCCCGCCGCAAAGGCCAATGCGATGTACCCGGCGCCGTTGCCAATAAACGAAAGGGCGAGTTGGAACGAATTGTCTTGCGCGGCGGCCAACAATCGAAAAAGAGACAATAATGGTTGGATCACGCTCGACACCATGTACCCGATCGAAAAGAGGATCGACGCGGTAAAAATGCTGAAGGCTAAGTTACCCGACTGAATGTCGTACTTCTTCCGTCCCACATACTTCACAAGTTGATAGGTCAGTGCGAGGATAAAAACCCCGATTGAAATAGCGGACAGAATCTCAATGACCGCCAGAAGTGCCGTTTTGGAATTCATAATCTAAGATGACAGACCAGTAATCTTTGTTGTTCATATCAGGTGGCAACATACCGGGAAGCCATCCCGTGTTCGTGGTTTCCCAATAAGCGTACTTCTTGCCCTTGTACTCGAAGTCATCGCCCGACGAGGGGATATCCAATGCCAGCATCGAATGTAGGTATTCGCTAGAGTTGATGATGAGCGGTTCATACCCAAAGTTCTTAAGCAAGGTAAACAATAAGACCGTACGCGTATCGCAATCACCCCGCATTGAGTACACGAACTCTGCGGGCGAATACAATCCATAGGACACCTCCCCGTTGCATGGCGACGCCTCATTTCCCGAACAAGTGTCGGGCAACACATATTGATAGGGAATATCTTGCACCAAAGCGACCACCATCCTGGCAAACTCTTCGCGGTCTAGCCCCCGTTGCAAACCGACTTGCTTGAGAGAATCTTGTAAGGACTGGAGGCGATCGCGGTCGTTCATGTACAGTTGGAAATACACTTGCCGCCAATAGTCCACATCGTCGAACCACGACTCGACCGTGAGTTCGTTTCGGGCATTCTCCGACGCTTGGGCATCTTGAAATTGAGCGAAATAGTTAGAGCAAAAAGAAGTGCTGGCGTAGTATTCGTCCCAAGACCGATGGTGGGTCACCACAAACGTGGTTGAGTCCTCCTCGGAAAACTCTTCGCACAGTTCGGTGTATTCTCCTTTGTGCTGTTCTGCTTCTTCGAATAAGTTGATAAGGATCGAAAGAACGACGAAAACGATGACGACAATGGTGACGACTCGTTTCACATCTCGATCATTGAGGTTCCTTAAATCCTGAGACGCCGCCCGACACGATAAACTTCATCGCCACGGGTCCGGATACATTCAGAGGCTTCACACTTGATTTTGGGACCACGTAATGGTCGCCGGCGACGGCATATGATTGGGGAAAATACACGACCACCATTTCGTGGAGTCCTAATTCTGTAAGATCGTTCTGGGTAATGAATCCAATCCGGAACAATTGATTGTCTTTGTTGATGGTGACGAGCACGGGTTTATCGAACTTCTTTTTATCGCCTACGAAAGCGCTGAGCAGATCCTTAATGGAGGAATAGATCAACTTGACAAAAGGGATTCGATTGACGAGATGATCGAACCAATCGGTCGCGGTTTTAAAGACGTAGATGGACGTGAGCCAACCGACGGTGGTGATGGCAGCTAGTATGATGACCACACCCATCCCTCGGTAAGGCAGCATGAGTAAGCTGTCGAGCCACAGGAGCGAGTTTACGATAAAGTACACCGTTGCCACGATGGGGACGATGAGCAGCGTCCCACCAAAAAAATATCGAAGTATACGGCGGAGGAAGTCTTTCATGGTGGCCCAAAAATAGAAAGGCTCTCGGTCATTTCTTCCCGAGAGCCAATCAAAATATCTGACTCGTACTTACAACGAGAATCCGAGGAAGCTCAAGAAACCGAGCGACATCAGTCCGACGAGTATAAACGTGATTCCCAAGCCTTTGAGGGGGCCAGGCACATTCGAGTATTTCATTTTCTCACGCACGCCGGCTAGGGCGACGATTGCGAGCATCCAGCCGATGCCTGAGCCGAGGCCAAAAACGGTTGCCTCGCCAAGGTTATAGGGACGACCGACCATGAAGAGGGCAGCGCCGAGCACCGAGCAGTTCACCGCGATCAACGGTAGGAAGATACCTAGCGTTCCATAGAGTGCGGGTGAGAATTTCTCGACCACCATTTCTGTGAGCTGCACGATTGCGGCAATGACAGAAATAAACACGATGAATTGGAGGAACGAAAGATCGACAGTTGCGAAGTCCTCGGAAATCCAAGTCAAGGCACCAGGGTTCAGGACCTCGTTTTGAATGATCCAGTTGATGGGTACCGTAACGCCCAATACGAAGACCACGGCGATGCCTAAGCCAAACGCGGTACTTACTTTTTTAGAGATTGCTAGGAAGGAACACATGCCTAAGAAGTAGGCAAAAATCATGTTGTCGATAAAGATCGATCGAACACCGATGTTAATTAAGTTTTCCATGTCTATCGATTAATGCGCCTCACGGTGGCCGTTAATTGTCCTTTGTATCCAGATTACGATTCCAATTAGGATACACGCTCCTGCTGGCAAAAGTAACAAGCCGTTTCCTTGGTAGGTAATACCCATTGCGTTAAACACTTTGAACCCCCAAATAGCACCGCTTCCGAAAAGTTCGCGAACAAAAGCCACAGTGAGGAGGATGACGCCATAGCCAAAACCATTACCGAGTCCGTCCAAGAAAGATGGCCAGGGTTTGTTGCCCATGGCAAAGGCCTCGAGTCGGCCCATCACGATACAGTTTGTGATAATCAAGCCGACAAATACCGAAAGCTGTTTGGATACTTCATACACATACGCCTTCAAGATTTGGTCCACCAAGATTACCCATAGTGACACGATTGCGAGTTGCACGATGATCCTGATACGGGAAGGGATTGTATTGCGCAGCCACGAGATTACCACGTTAGAGCTCGCCGTTACGATTGTGAGACCTAGGGACATCACGAAGGCAGGCTTCATTTGTGTGGTGACTGCCAACGCGGAGCAAACGCCCAGTACCTGAACGGTTACAGGGTTATCCAAATCCAATGGATTGCTGATGAGTTTCCTGTTCTTCTTGGAGAAGAGCGGCTCCGATTTCTTTACTTCCTCTACAACTTCTGTTTCTGTTGCCATAATCGATAGGAGTTCAGTGATTACAATTTATTGGGCGGCCGCGGCTGCCTTCTTTTTCAAGTACTTTTCGTAACAAGCCAAATAATCGGCCAGCATATTATTCACACCCTTACCTGTAAGTGTCGCGCCCGACATTCCATCAACTTTGTGTACCTGGTTTGAATAGTCCAATCCTTCGCCTTTCTGAATGCGAACAGAAACGAGGTTTCCGTTATCAAAGATCTGTTTCCCTTTGAATCGATCTTGGATTTCATCTGACTCGATACGCGCGCCCAAGCCGGGCGTCTCGCCGGCGTGTTGGAACTTCACCCCTTGAATCGTATTGAAATCGGACTTGACAGCAACGAATCCCCAGATGTTGTTCCAGAGCCCGTAACCATACACTGGCATTACAGCATATTCCACTTTATTGGGGTCTCCTTCGCTCGCGAACTCATATATCGGAAGGAGCCGCTCTTTTGGCGCCTTCTTATATTCAGATGCCACGACCACTTGCTCTGGTAAAACACCTTCTTTGACATTGCCTTCAAAGTCGATCACAAAAGGCTTGACGCGCTTGTTGTATACTTCGGTCACGTTCACACTTTCATCCAGCGTGAGGACGGAACCAAGTATATTCTTCTTTTGCTCCAGCGCGATGTTGGCATCTTGGGCATCCTTCAAGCTAATGGATGCGAACGCGAGTAGGCCACCGCACACAATCGTGATGGCGGAAGCGTATAGGACGATGTATAAGTTAGACTGTCGCACGGCTCAATCTGCGTTTTTTGTTTGCTTGTACTACAAAGTAATCGATCAGGGGTGCAAATACGTTCATCAACAAGATCGCCAACATGATCCCTTCGGGATACGCCGGGTTGAACACGCGGATGAGCACCGTGAAAATACCAATCAATAATCCATAAATCCATTTACCCGTTTCTGTGTGGGACGCGGTTACCGGGTCGGTTGCCATAAACACGGCGCCGAACGCCAAACCGCCAATCACCAGGTGGTAGTAAGCGGGCAACTGCGTGAAGGGTGTGGTTCCCACTGCATTCAAGAAAAGTCCCATTCCGAAGGCGCCTGCGAATACGCTCACGATGATCTTCCAGCTTCCAGCGCCGGTGATAATCAAGATCAATGCGCCGATTAAGCACATCAAAGTTGACGTTTCGCCGATACTGCCGGGCATCGCACCCAAGAACAAATTTTTGAGGCTATAGATTCCATCGTACCAGCCCGAGCCGAACTTGTCGAGGTTTTGCACCACGTTTGAGGTGGATTCTGCTGCCACCGCCAAAGGTGTGGCGCCCGAATAACCAGCGACCTTGGTTCCGTCGCCGATATATGTCCAAACTTCACCGGAGATCTTGGTCGGATAGGCGAAGTAAAGGAACGCACGTGCTGTCAGAGCTACATTCACCACGTTCATGCCCGTTCCACCAAATGCTTCTTTGCCGATGACCACGGCGAAAGCTGTACCGAGGGCCACCTGCCACAGCGGCACGTCGGGTGGCATCACCAAAGGAATCAACATCCCTGTTACCAAGAATCCTTCGTTGACCGGGTGTTTGCGCATGATGGCAAAAATGAACTCGATGCCAAGACCGACCCCATAGGAAACAACGATGATGGGCAATACTTGAATGAGACCCACGCCGATCTTTTCACCGAAGGAAGCAGACACTTGGCCGATGGCCATGAAGTGCTGGTGTCCGACATTCCAGATACCGAATAGCAAGCACGGTACCATGGCGATGATCACGGTCATCATTAAGCGCTTCAGGTCGATGGCGTCTCGAACTTGCGCACCTCTGGGGAGCGTGGTGGTATTCGGTGCAAACAAGAATGTATCGAAGGCTTCGAATGCGTAATAATACTTCTCGAACTTCCCTCCCTTCTCGAAGTTGTGTTTAACCTTGTCTAACTGTTTTCTCAAAAACTGCATGGGACGAAAATAATGCGGTAGGCTTAACTATTGCGGACCAATTCGAGACCGTCGCGCAAGATCTCTTGAATGTTGTTTTTCGACACGTCTACGAATTCACACAAAGCGAAGTCTTCTTCGATCACTTCGTAGATTCCGAGTGCCTCCATCTCGTCGATGTCTTCGGCGAGGATAGACTTAATGAGGTGTGTGGGGAGCACGTCCATGGGAACGACCCTTTCGAACACGCCGGTCTGCACGAACGCGCGGTGTTCGCCGTGCATATTGGTATCGAGGTCGTATTCTTTGTTTGGAGTCAAGAAAGAAAGTAGACCAAACGAGCGCTGTATGCTCACCTTTTTATTTGTCGGGAGAATCCAGCCGAGGAATTCGTAGTCGTCACCTTCTTTCAACACGGTGAGTTGATGATCGTAGAACCCAAGGTGTCCATTGGCTTCAATGCGTTCTCCGGTCAACACGTTGCCCGAGATGAATCGAACATGGTCGCTCTTCAAATTATCCTTCACCAACTTCCCGATCGATACACCGGTATGCACCTTATAATACTGAGGGTTCTTCACTTCCGGGCCGGCAACGTTCACGATCTTGGCTGTATCGTACACGCCGTTCAAGAACAACTTGGCGATTTGAATAACGCCAAAAGGATTGATCGTCCACACCACGTCGCCCTTGTTGATGGGGTCGATGTGATGAATTTGAACGCCTACACAGCCCGCCGGGTGGGGACCAGAGAATTTGTTCACCTCTACGCCTTTCACTTGGGAAAAGGTGGTGGCGATTTCACTGGTGGAATGGATATTGACATGGACGGCGCCAGAGGTCAGTTTCTTAAGGATATCGACACCTACTTGGAAGAAGTGATCTTGGCCTTTGAACAACAATGCGTAATCGGGTGCGAGCGGGTGTGTATCGAATGCCGACACATGGATGGCCTTGGGCGTAGCGGCAGGGTCGGCTACCACACCAAAAGGACGTTGCACGAAATTCGGCCATGCCCCGGAGCCGAGGATCTGGGCTTTCACTTCGTCGACCGACAGGTTATTGATTTCCGAGACGGTGTATTTCTTGAAGTTTTCGAACTCGACTTTGCGGTCAGCCAAAATCTTGATTTCGAGGAGCTTCCTTTTCTCGCCGCGTTTCACCTCGACCACTTCGCCGCTAACTGGCGACGCGAACACGACGTTGTCATGTTTCTTATCTACAAAAAGTGGAGTACCAGCCTTTACCGGATCGCCTTCCTTTACCAGCGCCTTGGGCATATACAACCCTTGAAAATCTGTTGGCTTAATGACGTAGGTCTCTGCCGGCTCTGGCTCTACAATCTTAGGTTCTGATTTTCCTGTAATCTTGATGTCAAAACCTTTCTTGAGTCGAATGAATTTGCCCATGTGTGGCAATATAAAATTTTTGGAACGGGGCAAAATTAGCAATTAAATGTTCCCAGGAAAGGATTATAAAATCAAAGAAACGGAGTCGTTTCAAACGGTTTTCTGCCCTTCGAAAGGCAATGGGCGGGCGCGATTTTTCGGGCTGCGAGAAGCCTTTTTTTAACGCGGAATTAATGCTGGAAAACCACTACGCGTGGGCTGCAGAAGGGAGGTGCGCGATACGCCCGATGGCCATCTGGACGACCTCGTCGACTTGCTCCTCGACGGTGACATGGGTGGTGTCGAATTCGATCGCCTCGGCGGCTTTGACGAGCGGGCTCTCGGCCCGGGTGCTGTCAATTTTGTCACGCGTGGTCAGATTCTCGATGATGGCGTCGAGGTCGACCAACTCGCCCTTCTGGAGAAGTTCTTGTTGACGACGGTAGGCCCTCACCTGCATGTCGGCTACGAGGAAAACCTTGAGCTCGGCGTCGGGGAATACCACGGTGCCGATGTCGCGGCCGTCCATGACGACGCCCTTGTGTTTCCCAAGTTTTCGTTGCTGGTCGACCATGGCTACGCGGACCTCGCGGATCGCACTCACCTGGCTGACGTTCTCGGAAATCCGCATCTCGCGGATCTCAGATTCTACATTTTGTCCATTGAGGAAGGTGTCTGACTGCCCCGCGGTGTTGAGTCGGAAGGAAATCCGGATTGCCTCCAAGGCCCGCGACACCTCTTTCGGGTTGGTGATCGCGACGTGGTTTTCCAAAAAGTGTAGGGTTACTGCCCGGTACATGGCGCCGGAGTCGATGTATCGATAGCCCAAAATGGCAGCGACGCGGCGTGCCGTCGTGCTTTTACCGCACGCGGAATAGCCATCGATGGCAATCGTGATGTGCCGCAGGTCCATTCTCAACAATCCTTTAGCGGACAGGGAATCGGTTTTCCAGGCTTGAGCTTGCCGTTGGGTTTGTGCTTGTGCGACCCACACGCGGCCAGCGCGACGATGATCAGTATCAGTGAGAGCTTTTTCAACGGGCTTTTCGGTAACTCGACAAATTTACAACTTCTCTTCACACGGTTTCTTCCCACGCTCGGTCTAACTGATTCCTTCCTGGTAACTCATCCGGAACCCAATCTTTTGGCCCGCACCCAACTCCTGTGTCTTCTCCATTTTCTGGTGCAGGGTGATGAACCGCACGTCGGGGAACGGTGGGGCCATCAGGTCGTTCTCGATTGCGAGGGTCATCACGATCTTGACTAAGATCGCGAGTTCGTCGTCGCTGATCGGCGCTGGAGATATCTTGTTGGCAAGCTCGGCGAGCCGGCCGTCGCCTTCTACCACGTAACGTCCTTCGTGGTTGATGAGCAATCTCGCCAGCAAATAGCCGGGGTCATTGATGCGGTTAAACTTAAGCGAGTCGGCCATGAAATTATAGATCATGATCTGGCCGAAGTAACGATTTACCGGGGTGGACTTGATGTACGGGTCCAACATGACGGGACTATTCGGGTCGAATGTCACCACGTTTGTATGGAGGACAAACGAAATCAGGTCGCCAGCGAGCTTCACTTCAAACTCGTGTTCATTCACTTCCCGGAAATACAGGGTCACATCTTGGTCTTCGGGTCGTGCACGCTGCGACAACTCGGCCACAATTCGCTTCGACTCATTTCGCAGTGCTCCGAATGCCAACAAGAGTCGTTTATAGGTCACCTGTTTGGCTGTCGACTTACTCTCAAGCAACAGTTTGATGTGTTCCAACGGATCGTTTTCTTCGGCCATGGGGTTTCGTTTTGGAATTGTAAATTCACCAAAAAATGTAGGCCATGGAAACAAATCAAGAAGGAAAAAGCGAGAAGTTTTTTAAGGAATTTGGTCGGCGACTCGACCTTTTCATCGTCGAAGTGAAAGAAGCGGGTACGCGCGTAGAAGCCGACCTCCAAAAGAAATACGAAGAATTGAAGACCGCCGGTGAACGGTTGAAGAAGGAAGCGGAAAATAAAGAGAGATGGAAGGAAGTAGAGGATGGTCTCCGCCGCGCAGGCGACGAACTAGAAAAAACATTCAAGGCTGCGTTCAAAAAAAGAGAGGAGAAATAAACTTCCTCCTCTCCCCTGTACGCATTAGATTTTCACACTCTTCCATTTTCCTCGCCGGAAGATGATAATACCAACAATCGCCATTAACGATTCTGCCACAGAGATGGCAATGTAAACACCCGTGGTTCCGTAGCCCCAGTACACGGCAAGCATGTAAGCAAACGGAATCTGGAAAAACCAGAAACCAAACAGACTGATCAATGTCGGAGTGACGGTATCGCCCGCTCCATTGAACGATTGGTTGACGACCATCCCATACCCGTAAAACACATAGCCGAGCGCAACGATCTGCAGGCACTCGACGCCGTAGGCGATTACCTTCGGATCGTCGGTGAAAAAACCAAGGATGGGTTGCGACGCGAGTAGGAACAACACCATGACCATGGCAAGAAAGATCATGTTGTACAAGCCGGCCTTCCACACAGAGGCTTCGGCGCGATCGGGTTTCCCGGCACCCAGGTTCTGACTGACCAAAGTGGCCGCTGCGTTTGCCAAACCAAATGAAGGTAAGATTGTAAAGACGATCATCCTCGTCCCGAAGGTGTAGCCCGCGACGGCGGTATCACCAAAGCGTGCGATGATGCTGCCGAGAAACATCCAACTGGCGGACGAAATAAGGAACTGGCCCGTACCACCCGCGGACACCTTCACCATCCGCACGATGATGTCCCAATCTGCGCGCACGTTGGACATCGTAATTCGGATGAGGCCTGTACCTCGTACGAGGGCTATCACTTGATACAGAACGCCCACGCTCCGTCCAATGTTGGTGGCAATGGCTGCTCCGGTTACGCCCATTGCGGGAATAGGGCCGAACCCAAAAATGAAGATGGGGTCTAAGATGATGTTGAGACCATTTGCAAGGATCAACGACCACATGGCTATACTCGCGTTGCCTGCACCTCGAAAGATGCCATTGATCAAGAAAAGCATCGTGATCGATATGTTTCCGCAAAGCATCCATTGGATGTATCCCGAACCTGTTTCAACAACTTCTGGTGAAGCGCCCATGATCGAGAGCAATTCGCGATGCCAAATGATGCCCACTACCGTGAACACTGCTGTGAAAAACAATCCGATGTAGATCGCTTGAACGCCAGCTACTTCGGCGCCGCGCTCGTCTTTTTCGCCAATGCGGCGACCCACCATAGCAGTGGCGCCCATGGCCAAACCCATCGCAACAGAATAAACGATGGTCAGACTGAGTTCGGTAAGACCGACGGCGGCTACCGCTTTCGCGTCCCCTAGCTTTCCAACAAAATAAATATCGACGACGGCGAAGACCGACTCCATCCCCATTTCAAGGATCATCGGGATCGACAACAAGAAAATAGCTCGGTTGATGCTCCCCTCGGTGAAGTTGAGCTCAGTACCGCGGATCGCTTTGATTAATAAACTGAATATGGAAGCTTCTTTAGCTTTCATGGCTTAACGAATATAAAGTGAATACCTGGCATTGATTGTCTCGCTTGGAGACGGAAGAGACTTTTTGGTTCGTAGCCAAAATGATCCGACTCATCCACCGACCACATCGACCGCAGTACGGCGAGGGGTAAAAAAGTGGGCCTCTTGAGAAGCCGGATCAAAATACCAGGATCATATTTCGTTGGAGACAGATTGGGTTACACGACAAAGATGCCTAAAAGTTGGCAAAGAGACAGAAAAAATTTCGGGCCACATCCATTCCGCAATCGGAGTACATTCCTCCTATGCGCCATTCAGCTAGTTCAGCAATAATTTGCAAACAGATTTTGAGTACTTTAGAAAAACCTAAACCGCATTCCTCCTTCCAACTGGTGGATGGAAAGCGTGATTGAACAACACATGAAATCTTACCTCTCACTGGCCGTTGTGCTCACAGTTGTGGCGCTGGCCAATTCCCAAGAAGCAAAAGCCCAAGCAGATCCGGCCCTTACGCGACAGATCTTCAAGGAATTGATTGAAATTAACACCACCAATTCGACCGGAAGTACCACGGTGGCGGCAGAAGCCATGGCTAAACAATTGAAGGCAGCTGGATTCACCGATGCTGACATCTTTATCGGTGGTCCGAACGACCGAAGCGGCAATCTCGTGGTACGCTTACGCGGGACAGGAAAGCGCAAACCGATTCTCCTACTGGCACACCTCGACGTCGTGGAGGCATTGCGTGAAGACTGGACAACGGACCCATTTAAGTTCGAAGAAATCGATGGCTTCTATTATGCGAGGGGATCACGCGACGATAAAGCGATGGCCGCCATCTTCGTCGCCAACCTCATCCGCATGAAGAAAGAAAAGTATACACCCGACCGCGACATCATCGTGGCGTTAACCGACGACGAGGAAGGCGGCGATTCGAATGGAGTCCGATGGCTTCTCGACAACCATCGAAACCTGATCGATGCACAGTATGCACTCAACGAAGGCGGTGGTGGTCAAGAACGCGACGGTGTAAAGGTTCAGAACTCCGTGCAATTAAGTGAGAAAGTGTATCAAAGCTTCAAGTTAGAGGTACGCAACCGCGGCGGGCACAGTTCGCAACCCAGGAAAGACAATGCGATCTATCGATTGGCTAAGGCGCTCGACAATCTTGCGAAGTTCGACTTCCCGGTCAACTTGAACGAAGGAACACGTGTCTACTTCACCAAGACTGCGCAACAAGAAACAGGGCAACTCGCGGAGGACATGAAGTCGTTGGTGAGTGCCAGTCCCGACGCTGAAGCGATCCGTCGTCTTTCGGTTTATCCCAACTACAACGCGATGATGCGAACGACATGCGTAGCCACCTTGATCAGCGGCGGCCACGCCGATAATGCGTTGCCTCAGACCGCAACCGCCACGGTCAACTGCAGGATTCTGCCTGGCGAAGACCCAGTCAAGATCAAAGAAACCCTGGTCTCGGTCTTCAACGATGCAGGTGTTCTGGTGACAGAGAAAAACCCGGCGAACAAAAGTGCTCCGTCGCCTCTGGATCCCGAGGTCTTTGGTCCCATTGAAAAAATCACGAAGCAGATGTGGAATGTGCCGGTGGTACCGATCATGTCGACCGGTGCGACGGATGGAGCGCACCTTCGTAATGCGGGTATACCCACGTACGGTGTTTCTGGGTTATTCGCCGACATTAGCGACGTGCGCGCTCACGGTAAGGATGAAAGGATTGGCGTGAAATCCTTTTACGAAGGTCAGGAATTCTTGTACCAACTCGTCAAAGACATGTCGACGCCGCAAAAAGTGGATCGTAAGAAGTAACACACACCCTCACCAAAAATCATTGGGCGGCGCCTCGACTTGGGGCGCCGTTTTTTTATTTAAAGGAGGTCATAGTCCTTTTCGTCAATGCCGCCGAAAGGAAGCGGTGCGGTTTCGCCCTGCTTTTGTTCTTCACCCAATTAGACTCTTGACGTCATCTAGGTAAAAGCATTTGTCGAATGGAGTCATGCCAATCTTCGGGTAATAGTCGACAGCCGCGGGTGCTGCCAACAAAATCAGTTTGCCGACGGGCGATGCCAGCTTCGTTTGCCGGATCAGTTCTACGCCGATGCCTTGTTTTTGATAGGCTTCGTCGACGGCTAAGTCAGACAGATAAGTACAAAAAGCAAAATCGGTCAGGGCACGAGATACGCCCACCAATTTTCCGTCGTGTCGTGCGGTCACGATCAGGTTCGCATGCTGCACCATCTTCGCGATGCGTTCGGGGTCCTCGACGGGGCGGCGTTGTCCCAACGTAGAACGAATCAACACATCGCGAAACTCAGTTGGGGATAGTTTGGGTTCGAGTTGATAGGAAATCATGTGACCGGCGTTGCTATTTGTGATGGAAATTAGAAAAGAGGGATGCGAATGCAAAACATTCCACCGCCCACGTTTCATGAAGGCAACGGCCACACATCCGGGCAAAAAAAAACGGAGTCTTCGAACCGAAGACTCCGAGATGAGAATTGAGAATTCAGAATTCAGAATTTAGAATTTAGAATTCCGAATTTGGAATTATTACGCGATTGTAACGCGTCGGAACTCAGCGACTGACAAACCTTTCGACACGCTTTCGAGGTATTGAGCCACGGTCTTTGAGTTGTCTTTCACGAATATTTGGTGAACGAGTGTACTTTCTTTGAAGAACTTGTTCAACTTGCCCTGCGCAATTTTCTCTACCATGTTTTCAGGTTTGCCTTCGGCTATTACTTGCGCCTTCGCGATCTCGAGTTCTTTCTCGATGGTTGCTTTGTCAACCGATTTCTCGTCGATCGCTACCGGGTTCATAGCCGCGATTTGCATGCCGACATCCTTACCAGCGTCGGTAACGTCTTTGCCGTTCACGCCTTTCAGCGATACGAGCACGCCGAGTTTGCTTCCTGCGTGGATATAGGGCACGACGGCTTCGCCGGTCATGCGCACGTATTCCTTCACTTCGATCTTCTCCCCGATCTTACCAACCAGTTCTACGATCTTTTCATTGAGGGAAAGGGCGCCAACCTTCTCGGCCAACAATTCTTCTTTGCTAGCAGATTTCTTCGCGAAAGCGGTTTCCGCGATCAACTTGCCGAGGTTTTGGAATTCGTCGTTCTTAGCCACGAAGTCGGTTTCGCAGTTGAGCGCGATCAATACTGCTTCTTTCTTATCGTCAGATGTTTTCACGAACACCGATCCTTCTTTCGCATCTTTATCGGAGCGGGACGCCGATACCTTTTGACCTTTCTTACGGAGGATTTCAATAGCCTTTTCGAAGTCGCCGTTTGCTTCGGTCAGCGCTTTCTTGCAGTCCATCATACCCGCGCCGGTCATGGTGCGGAGCTTGTTTACGTCTTGTGCGGTAATTTCAGCCATTGCTATTCTTTGTTGTTGGTTCGAAAATTTGATTGTGATGTGCTGGTGGTGTGCTTAAAAAATTAAACACCGGCTTTTGACCGATGTTTAACTTAGTGAGTTACCAACCAACTAGTGATACACTGGTCAGGCTTCTTGCACGGCCTCGTCGATTCTACGCTTCTCGTCTTCGTCCTTCTTCTGGCCTGCTTCTTCCTTATCTTTCTTGCGCTCCGCGAGCCCTTCTTCGATCCACTTGCCAATGTGCTTGGTTACGATCGAGATGGACTTGAAGGCGTCGTCGTTTGCCGGGATCGGGAAATCGATATCCGAAGGATCGGAGTTCGTGTCCACCATCGCGAAAACGGGGATGTTCAATTTCAATGCTTCTGCTACGGCGATGTGTTCGCGTTTCACGTCGATCACGAACAATGCGGCAGGTAGGCGGTTGAGGTCAGCGATACCGCCGAGTTGTTTTGTCAACTTGGCCTTCTCGCGGGTCATCATCAAGCGCTCCTTTTTCGTCAAGTTTTCGAAGGTTTCATCCTTCATCATCTTTTCGATTTGCTGGAGGCGCTTCAACTGCTTGCGGATTGTCGCGAAGTTGGTAAGCATACCACCCAACCAGCGTTCCGTCACGTAAGGCATGTTGAGGCGGGTCGCTTCGTCGGTGATGATGTCCTTCGCCTGCTTCTTGGTGGCGACGAACATGATCTTCCTACCTGAACGAACGATGTTCTTCAGGGCGAAAGCAGCCTCTTCCAGGCACTTCAGCGTCTTATTCAGGTCGATGATGTGGATGCCGTTGTTTTCCATGAAAATGTACTCGGCCATCCTAGGATTCCACTTGCGGGTCAAGTGCCCGAAGTGAACACCTGCGTCCATCAAATCCTGTGTTGTCAGTTTATCTGCCATGTTGTTGTGATCCTTGATGTTATGATTAACGCTTGCTGAACTGGAATCTCCTTCTTGCTTTGCGGCGTCCTGGCTTCTTCCGTTCAACCATGCGAGAGTCGCGGGTCAAAAGGCCTTCCTTTCGGAGGGGCGACCTGTTCTCGTCGCTTACTTTCACCATCGCGCGGGCGATGCCAAGGCGAATTGCCTCAGCTTGTCCTTTCACGCCACCACCCTCAACATTGATGGTGACATCGTAGTTCCCGTCAGTCTTGGTGATCGACAAGGCCTGCTTCACCGTGGTTTGCAGGATCTCTGATTTGAAATAATCGTTCAGATCACGATCGTTGATCTTGATCTGTCCTTTGCCGGGTTGCATATATACCCGTGCGATCGACGTCTTCCTTCTTCCGATGGTCTTGATTATTTCCATGATCAGAACTTGATTTCTTTAGGTTGTTGTGCTTCGTGGGGATGCTCTGTGCCAGCGTAAACGTGCAGGCTGCGGAACAATTGGCGTCCCATGGTATTCTTAGGCAACATGCCGCGAACCGAAAACTCGATCAAACGAGCAGGATTCTTTTGGCGGATCATCGTCGGCGTCAACTCGCGCTGCCCACCGGGATATCCCGAGTAAGTGAAAATAACACGGTTGGTCCACTTCTTACCCGTCATCCGAACCTTGTCGGCGTTGATCACGATCACATGATCACCCATGTCGGTATTGGGCGTATAGCTCGCTTTGTGCTTTCCGCGCAAAACCTTCGCTACCTGGCTGGCAACCCGGCCCAAAACCTGGTCTTTGGCGTCAACAATCACCCACCCCTTTTCAGCTGTCGCCGCGTTGGTGAAGATCGTTTTGTAACTGTTCTGATCCACTTTATTCTCTGTTAATACCTTTGAAAATGCACTTTTACCCCTTCAAAAAGGGACACAAAAGTAGGTGCAAAATTGATATTCTCCAAACGGAGACTCACTCCAAATCCTCTTTTTTAACCCGGCCCTACCGGCTATTCTCCCGCAACTGCTTCAGTAAAACCCTGAAATCCTTGGGGTAAGGCGCCTCCACTTTGACCTTTTTGCCACCCAGGTCAAGAAATTCAAGGGAAAATGCATGGAGCGCCATTCGCTTCATCAAAGGCTCCTCCTCCGTAAATTTTTTCAGGTTATACCCCCTCTTAATTTTCGACAGAAAGACCGGCATTCCACCGTAAAGCTCGTCGCCCGCAATCGCCGCTCCCAGGGTCGACAAATGGATCCGGATCTGGTGCATCCTCCCGGTCACCGGGTGGCACTCCACCAGCGTGTACCCGGAAATCACCTCCAACGTCGAAAACCAGGTCTGGGCGCTCTTGCCCGTCCGGGAAATCTTCACCGTCCCGTCATTCATCTTCAGGATCGGGGCGTCCACCATCTGCTCCCGGAAGTCATGAACACCGTCCACTACCGCATGGTACACTTTGTCTACTTCCCGGTCCTCCAACTGGATCGCCAGGTGGCGGTATGCTTCTGGGTTCTTGGCGATCGCCAAAACGCCTGACGTGTCCTTGTCGAGGCGGTGGCATACCTGCGCGTCGGCAACGTACTCGCGTGCCACCTGCAGCAGGTTCACAGGCTCGTTGCGATCTTCCAGCGTCGAAAGGTGGGGTGGTTTGTTCACCAGCACGTAATCCTGGTCTTGATACAAAATCGAACCCTCGAAATCGAACCGGTTTTTCATCGCGCGAAAATAAAGAATCCAGGATTCCGAAGTCGGAATGGCGAGTTACTCTGCGCGGGGCAGCTTAAAGCTGAAGGTAGACCCTTTTCCGACCTCGGAAACGACCTCGGCGCGGGAATGGTGTCCTTCCAAAATGTGTTTGACGATGGCTAACCCGAGACCAGTTCCCCCTTTTTCACGGCTCCGACTCTTGTCGACCCGATAAAAGCGTTCGAAAATCCGGTCGATGTGGTCGGCGGGAATACCTTCCCCGTTGTCGGTGACGAAGGTCGTGACATTCTTCTTACCCACATCGAAATGAATCGACACGCTCCCGCCCTCGGGTGTGTAGTTGATCGCGTTGGAAACGAAGTTCGTGACTACTTGAGAAATCCTTTGCCGGTCGGCGTACACCAGGATTTTGTGTTGGTCAGAGTTCAACCACAGCCGAATCTTTTTCTTCTCCGCTTTTTCCTCAAACTGGTCGATGATGTCGACGCACAGTCGGTACAGGTCGAAGTTTTCAAAGTGCATCTTGATGTCGCCCGTCTCAATTTGCGATAAGGTCAGCAAATCTTGCACGAGCACGTCGAGACCATCGAGGCTCTTGGCCGCCTTTTTCAAAAACTTGGTGCGTACATTTTTGTCGTTGACAGCACCGTCGAGCAGCGTGTGTACGAAACCTTGCGCCGCGAAAATAGGTGTCTTCAATTCGTGCGACACGTCGGCTACGAATTCGCGGCGGAAATTTTCTAGTTTGATCAGCTCGTCAATTTCCTTTTGCTTCAACGTGGCGAAAGAATGGATCTCTTCGTTGATCTTTCCCAGCGGGTTGAAAGTTCCCGTTTTCTCCTTTGCGAGGCCCGACAGTTCCTTACGCCGGAGTTTCTCCATCATCTTATAAATCTTGTTGATCTCGCGAAAGAAGAGGAACTCGAACGTGACGAAACCCAACAGGTAGGTGGCGGAAAAACTAATCGCCGCAGCTACGGCCATGGCGGTGCCACCGACACTTTCGATGAGCGACAAGAATAAGGTCGTGATAAGGGCCACGGAGGCCGCGAGTAGCAGCGCGAGCGTTCGAGCGCTATAGACCATGATTTAACCGAGATTGAATTTATATCCCACGCCTTTCACCGTGGTAATATAATCATCTCCAATCTTTTCGCGGACTTTCCGGATGTGGACGTCGACCGTTCGGGCCAGCACATACACGTCGGATCCCCAGATATTCTGGAGTAAGTCGTCGCGGCTAAAAACCTTGTTTGGGTTCTGGGCTAAGAAAAAGAGCAACTCGAATTCCTTTTTGGGGAGACTGATCTCGCGGCCTTTTACTTTAATGGTATAGCTCGTCCGGTCGATGAGCAAATCTCCGATCTTGATTTGGTTCGAAGAGCTTTTCTTTTTGGAATCGCGGCGAAACAGAGCGCTGATGCGGCTCATCAGGGCGCGCGGCTTGATGGGCTTCGTGATATAGTCGTCGGCCCCCACGTCGAACGCTGCCACCTCAGAGTACTCTTCGGAGCGTGCGGTGAGGAACACGATAAAAGTATTGGCCAGTTCGGGGATCGCCCGTATCTGCCGGCAGGCCTCCACGCCATCCATCTTCGGCATCATGATATCGAGCAGGACCAAGTCGGGATGAAACTTCTTGGCGGTGTCGACAGCGATCTGACCGTCGGTGGCCGTTCGCACGTCGTAACCTTGCTTTTCTAAATTATACTTGAGCAGTTCGAGAATGGGTTCTTCGTCATCGACGACAAGCACTTTTTGCGCAGGCTTGGTGCCCATATGTGTAAGGATTATAACGCATCAAAAGTAGCCAGAAATTAACCCAATTAAAAACCAGCGTTACGTTCTTAACAATTCCTTAATTGAAGTAACATACCGTAATTGTTGCTTCTCGTTGTCGTAACGTGAGTTTAAAGAACGGGATACTTCTTACTCAGATATTCGATGTATTTCTTCACGTTGCCTTCAAAGTTCTTACCGAATTCCTCCTTGAACTTCGGTTGTTGTACTTGGTATTGGCGGTACATCATGAAGTAAGTGTTATTGGGCAATCGACCTTGATATCTTTTTGATGGCTGCGCGTTTAGGAACAAGTGCAACGTGTCCATGGTCGAGATGATGCGATGAATCGCTGAGTCTTTCACCTGCTTTTTCTTTTCTATGGGAGTTGCGTCGTCCATCGCCTCATAGGTGCTGTCCAAAAAATTAGCGGCGCGCAAAATATGTTTCGAAAATTTTCGATAGTCGCGATCCTCATACAAGTACTGTTCGTAGGGCTTGGATTGCTTTCCGTATTTGTACCGCAAGAAATCGTAGGCGGCCGTATCGGCGATGAAGGAGGCGAGATTTTCATTGAACGTCACGCTATCGGGCACCCACAGCGTGGCGTGCACCATCTCGTGGATGATCAGACTAGCGAGGTCGCCGTCGCCGCGGTTCAACATGCCCGAAAGGATCGGGTCGGTAAACCAGCCAAGCGTCGACCATCCCCCTGGATTCCGGACTGCCACGTCGAGTCCTTCCTCCTTCAACTTCTTGGCTTCGGCGATTGCCTTGTCCTTATCAAAGAATCCCTTATAAGGAACGGTTCCCACTACCGGAAAACGCCAGGTCTTGGGCCGAAGGTGGTAGGGCTCGCACGCGGTGACGACCCACATTACTTCCTGCCCTTTCTGATCGAACAGGGTCTTGTAATTCTCCGTGTCGTTGAGGCCGAGCGAGTCGATCGCGTATTGCCTGATCTCATCGATCAGCCGCAGTTTCTGTTTCAGGGAGTCGGGAAATGCCGGGTCGTTCATTACCTCGGTAACGGGTCGCGCTTCGCGGATAATGCGCAGCTGACCGAGGCCTTGTTCTATTCCGTAGCCGATCAGCGCGTGAAAAATGAGCACCAAAATCGCGACGACGGCGAGCACAATCCCGCCGGCCCACTTCCAAATTTTTCGCCTGCTACTTTTCATCCTTCAACTGCCGAATCATCCCAGGGAGCCTTATTGGCTAGAGGTAAACGACTTGTGAAAATAGGTCAGGAATTCCGAACATAACAAGTGGGACTTTCTTTCCGCATTTAGGTTGAAATACTAATTTCAGCCCGCTTGATTTCTTTTGACACTACCTGTCAAAGCCTAGCCGTAACTCGGGGCAGGATTCGGCCTCCAAGAAGGGATGGAGATGTAACGGCAGGTGGTCAATTCCAATCAACGGTGTAAATAAAAAACAACCACATATGAGCGACGCAAAAGACAACAAAGACGCAAAAGAGAAATTGAAGGCTCTCCAGCTGACGATCGACAAGTTGGAGAAGACCTATGGAAAAGGGGCGGTCATGAAGCTGAGCGATGAGCGCGTGACGGACATCCCCGCGATCTCGACCGGCTCACTGGGCCTCGACGTAGCCCTCGGCATCGGAGGTATTCCACGCGGTCGTGTGACGGAGATCTACGGACCAGAATCGTCTGGTAAGACCACGCTGACGATGCATTGCATTGCCGAGGCACAAAAGCGTGGAGGCTTGGCGGCTTTCATCGACGCGGAACACGCGTTCGACAAGTCGTACGCCGAAAAACTGGGCATCGACACCGAGAATTTGCTCATCTCTCAGCCCGATAACGGTGAACAGGCGCTAGAAATCGCCGAGCACTTGATTCGTTCGGGGGCAATCGACATCATCGTCATCGACTCGGTGGCAGCCCTCGTGCCCAAGGGTGAACTCGAAGGGGAAATGGGTGAAAGCAAGATGGGTTTGCAAGCCCGCCTCATGTCGCAAGCACTCAGGAAACTAACAGGAACAATCAGCAAAACAGGTTGTGCGTGTGTATTTATCAACCAGTTGCGTGAAAAGATCGGCGTGATGTTCGGAAACCCAGAGACCACGACGGGTGGTAACGCCTTGAAGTTCTACGCCTCGGTACGTCTCGACATCCGCCGCATCGGGCAGATCAAGGAAGGCGCCGACGATGTTGTGGGCAACCGCGTGAAGGTGAAGGTGGTAAAAAACAAAGTGGCCCCTCCTTTCAAGGTGATCGAGTTCGACATCATGTATGGTCGTGGTATCAGCAAGTCTGGCGAAATCATCGACATCGGTGTCGAATTGAACGTCATCCAGAAATCGGGTTCATGGTTCTCCTACAACGGCAACAAGTTGGGGCAAGGACGCGACGCGGTGAAACAACTGATCGAAGACAATCCCGAACTCTCAGACGAACTGGAAAAGAAGATCAAAGAGAAACTGATGAGCGGCGAAGCTGCCGTGAAAGAAGAAAAAGAATAGATTTCCAATTCAGAATTTAGAATTAAGAATTCAGAATTAAGAATGGAGAGTTATGGTGTGGGTTGCGGGAGACTGTAGCCCTCACCCCCATCTCAGGCTTACGCTATTGTCCTGAACTAATAACTCGTACCTCAACCCTTAATCGAAATCAAAGCGATTCTGGTAAGACTCCCTTAAATTCTGAATTCTAAATTCTCAATTCTGAATTCTAATTCGCTCGTATCGCCGCCACCGGATCCATCCTAGCAGCTACGGCGGCTGGAACGATTCCAGAGATAACGCCGATCAAACTCGACACGGTCAGGCCCAAGACTATATTCTTGATGCTCATTGCCACCTCCATGGAACCGAAGATCGGCGCCAAGGTGAGTAAGTACACGAGCAGGAGACCTGCGAGCCCTCCGATCAAGCTCAAGAAAATTGCTTCGAAAAGAAATTGAAACAAGATGAAGTAGTTTTTCGCACCGAGCGACTTCTGCAATCCGATGATGCTTGTTCGCTCTTTCACCGAGACGAACATGATGTTGGCAATACCGAATCCACCGATCAACATGGAGAACCCACCGATAATCCATCCTGCGACGCCCACGACGTCGAACAAGTTACCGATGGCGTTGGCGATGGCTTCGGGGCGGTTCAGGGCAAAGTTGTCTTTCTCACCGGGCCTCAACCCACGACGGGCGCGGATAAATCCCTTGGCTTCGTTTTCCAACTCCACCAAGCCGAAGTCGCTAGGATAGCCCTTTAAGCCGATGGTGGAACCGATCTCATTCCAGCGACCTGACCCGGTTTGGTACAAACCACGGAACGACTGGTAAGGGATCAAGGCCACATAGTCCATGGTGGGTAGCCCCAAGAAACCTTGCCCTTCCTTTTTGATGATACCGACGATTTTATATTTAAGGTTTTTGATTTTTACCTCCTTCCCGATGGGGTCGGTGTTGGGGAAGAGCGAGTTGGCGACTTCGTATCCCAAGACCGTCACTTTACGACCACCGAGGACCTCGTCGCCCGTGAAGTAGCGACCTTTTTCTACGTTCACCTCATAAATTTTGTCGTAGCCTTCGCTACCGCCAATGAGCGTAATTTGGCCGATGCTGTTCGCACCGAACCGAAGTACCTGGTTGCCGCGACGGGCCAGGATGCAGATGGCGGAGTTGTGTTGCAGGTTGGCCGACAACGCCTTGTATTCGGAGTAGCTCGGGTTGGGGCGGCGTAGGAATTCCCACCATTTGAATTCGCCATCGGTGGCCAAGAAGGGCCATTTATCCACGTAGATGACGTCCGTACCGAGGAACGCGAACCCCTCTTTGATATTCTTTTCCAATGAATCGACGAGGGTGAGCACCGCGATGATCGCGAAGATGCCGATGGTCACACCGAGGAGCGAAAGGATGGTTCTGAGTAAGTTGGCTTTGAGGGCGGACCAGGCGAACTGGAAGCTTTCGTAGATCAGGCGTATGACAAGCATGGGTGATTAAACGCTGTGCGACTCTAGTTGGGTTGCGAAATTACACGAATTCAACAGGGATAGGACGCAGTTGAAGCAGGATTGTTACCCAATCGACCGTTTTTTTGATCTCAGGCCCGGTGGGAACAACCCGGCTTGTTTTTCGGGCTTGTTTGATTAGTTTTGCAACCTTAAAAATCGGAATCTGCCGCTATTCTGTGGCGGCCAAAGCCCGTAAGCTTATGAAGTTATCTGAGTTCAAATTCGATCTCCCCAACAACCTAATAGCCCTCGAACCCGCTGAAAACCGTGATGAATCTCGTCTGATGGTGATCCACAAGGCCACTGGCAAGATTGAGCACAAGGTCTTCAAAGATGTGGTCAATTACTTCAACGAAGGCGACGTACTGGTCGGCAACGACACAATGGTGTTTCCGGCCCGGTTGTACGGTCGCAAGGAAAAAACTGGCGCCAAGATCGAGGTATTCCTCCTCCGCGAACTCAACGCAGACATGCACCTGTGGGACGTGCTCGTGGACCCGGCCCGCAAGATCCGGGTGGGTAACAAGCTTTACTTTGGCGACGGCGACCTCGTAGCCGAAGTGATTGACAACACCACCTCACGCGGTCGTACCATACGATTCTTATTCGATGGCGACTCTGAAGCTTTCAGCCGGGTGGTTGAAACGCTGGGCGAAACACCGCTTCCCAAGTACATCAAACGGAAGGTGAAACCCGAAGACAAAGACCGTTTCCAAACCATATACGCGAAGAACAAGGGCGCTGTATCGGCTCCCACCGCTGGGCTCCACTTTACGAAACAGCTTTTGAAGCGCCTTCAAATCAAGGGTGTGGAAATGGCTTACGTTACCCTCCACATTGGCCTAGGCACTTTCCGTCCCGTTGACGTGGAAGACCTGACCAAGCACAAGATGGATTCGGAGAACTTCATCGTGGGACCGGAAGCTGTGAAAATGGTGAACGAAGCCCTCGACAATAAGAACAAGGTTTGTGCGGTGGGCACCACCACCATGCGCGCGTTGGAGTCTGCCGTGTCGGCCACGAACCGCTTGAAGGAGCGTGAAGGATGGACCGACAAATTCATTTTCCCGCCGTACGACTTTAAGATCTGCAGCGCGATGATCACCAACTTCCACCAACCCGAGTCCACGCTAATGATGATGGCGTGTGCGTTCGGTGGGTATGACCTCGTGATGCAAGCATACCAAACCGCCAAGAAGGAGAAATACAAATTCTTGACGTATGGAGATGCCATGCTAATCATTTAAGCCAAGGATTATCCCCTGCAAAGTATGGAACGGCGCAGTCTCCTGACGTGTGCCTTACGTATACAAACGGATGTAAACGTGTACCCCCTTTTGTATGCAATGCATTATCTTGACCGCGCAATCTCTCGACCGTGAATCAAACCGAATACGCGCTGATCGTAGCTGGGGGAAAGGGAACTCGAATTAAGAGTGTTGTCCCAAAGCAATTCCTGCCCCTCGAAGGCCTCCCTGTAATCCTGCATACGTTGAATGCCTTTATCCGGTATTCTGGACAGATCAAGATCATATTGGTGCTGCCGCAAGACGACCTTCCGATTTGGGAAAAAATTCGCACGCAGTTTCAGTTTATGTACCCGGTCGACGTGCGGATCGGCGGCGACACGCGATTTCAGTCAGTTAAAAATGGCTTGGATGGTATTTCAGGCCCCGGGCTCGTGGCGATCCACGACGGTGTACGCCCGTTGGTGAGTGAAGACATTATCGGTGCGTCGTTCCGTCTTGCCGCGGTTCACGGCAGCGCGGTGGCGGCCGTTCGCCTAAAAGAGTCGATTCGGGTAACGGACCCGGATACCACCCGAGCAGTCGACAGGTCTAAGTTTCGACTGATCCAGACGCCCCAGACGTTCGATGTGACCCTAATCAAGAACGCCTACAAGTCTAAGGAAGACCCAAGTCTGACGGACGACGCGAGTGTGGCAGAGCGTGCCGGGCACGCCATTTCACTATTTGAGGGGAGCTACGAAAACATCAAGATCACGACACCTGAAGACCTTGTCGTTGCAGCCGCCTTATTGACGAGCCGGAAATAAAAAGGGGCCGACAAAGCAGCCCCGGTTGATTCAATCGGTTGTTACTGATTTCAAATGACGCCGACGCTCAGTATTCGTCTTCGTTGAAGAAGAAATCTTCCTTCGTCGGGTAGTCCGGCCAAATCTCCTCGATGCTCTCGTAGGGTTGACCATCGTCCTCCAACTCTTGCAAGTTCTCGACCACCTCGAGAGGTGCACCGGAACGGATGGAGAAGTCGATCAATTCATCTTTGGTCGCGGGCCAGGGTGCGTCCTCCAGGTAGGAGGCCAGTTCGAGTGTCCAATACATAGTATGCTAATCCTCCCCTTTAATTTTTCGCAAAAATAAAATTTAATTGATGAAATCAAACAGGTGTCGATTTCAAGCAAAATGCCGACCAATTAGGCCGCCGCCACCCATCATTTTTTTGACCTATATGTTCCGTCGCCCAGGTAAGTAACCG
This sequence comes from Cyclobacteriaceae bacterium, assembly GCA_044226825.1. Lineage (GTDB taxonomy): Bacteria > Bacteroidota > Bacteroidia > Cytophagales > Cyclobacteriaceae > ELB16-189. The sequence goes on along the minus strand of JBGAGH010000004.1, from coordinate 101,900 downwards.
ACCCGTCGACCCTTCACTTCCCTGCTCAACGCCTCTCACCTGTGCTTTATTTTACCCATATTGCGCCACTCTTTGCTAAGAATCTAATCGACTATGAGCGACGAAAAAATCATCTTCTCCATGACGGGGGTCAACAAGATTTATCCCCCCAACAAACAAGTCCTCAAAAATATTTACCTGTCTTTTTTTTACGGTGCCAAAATTGGCGTACTCGGTCTCAACGGGTCGGGTAAGTCGTCGCTGTTGCGGATCATCGCCGGAATCGACAAGGAGTTCCAGGGCGAAGTGGTATCCGATCTCGGCTACACCGTGGGCCTTCTCGAACAAGAACCAGAACTCGACAAGACCAAGACAGTAAAGGAAATTGTGGAAGAAGGTGTCCACGAAACGGTCGCGCTGCTAAAAGAGTTCGAGGCCATCAACGAAAAGTTCGGCGACCCTGCCATCATGGAGGACCCGGACGCGATGGAGAAATTAATCACGAAACAAGGCGCCATCCAGGAAAAGCTTGATGCCGTGAACGCTTGGGAATTGGACCACACGCTGGAACGCGCGATGGACGCGCTCCGCTGTCCCCCACCCGATTCTAAAGTCGAGCACTTGTCGGGTGGTGAAAAGCGCCGCGTGGCCCTGTGCCGATTGTTGTTGAAGCAACCCGATGTATTGCTCCTCGATGAACCCACCAACCACCTCGATGCCGAATCGGTGTTGTGGCTAGAGGAACACTTGCGTCAGTATAAGGGCACCATCATCGCCGTGACCCACGACCGTTATTTCTTGGACAACGTTGCGGGATGGATCTTGGAACTCGATCGTGGTGAGGGCATCCCCTGGAAAGGCAATTACTCCTCTTGGTTGGAACAGAAACAGAAGCGCCTAGCGCAGGAAGAAAAAACCGAGAGCAAGCGCCAAAAGGCCCTGGAACGCGAATTGGAGTGGGTTCGCATGAACCCAAAAGGTCGTCACGCCAAAGGGAAGGCTCGCTTGAGTGCCTACGAAAAGCTCCTCGGCCAAGAAGTGAAAGAACGCGAAGAAAAACTCGAACTGTTTATTCCGCCAGGTCCTAGACTCGGAAACGTCGTGATCGAAGCGCAAGGTGTGGCGAAGGCGTATGGCGACAAGCTGCTCTACGAGAACCTCACGTTCTCGCTCCCTCCTGCTGGCATTGTCGGGATCATCGGTCCCAACGGCGCAGGTAAAACAACATTGTTCAAATTGATCATCGGCAAGGAAAAACCCGACGCTGGCTCATTCCGCGTGGGTGAAACCGTGAAAATCGCCTACGTGGATCAAGAACATGACGACTTGAAACCCGAGGACACGGTGTTTGAAGCCATTACCGGTGGAAACGAACTTCTAGAAGTTGGAGGCAAGCAGCTCAACTCGCGTGCTTATGTAAGCAAGTTCAACTTCAGCGGCACCGACCAGCAAAAAAAGGTGAAAGAACTGTCGGGTGGTATGCGCAACCGTGCCCACCTCGCCATCGCGTTGAAGCAAGGTGGAAACTTGCTCCTGCTGGATGAACCGACCAACGATTTGGACGTCAATACACTTCGAGCACTCGAGGAAGCGCTGGAAAACTTCGCAGGTTGCGCCGTGATTATCTCTCACGACCGCTGGTTCCTCGACCGCGTATGTACACACATCTTGGCCTTCGAAGGAGATTCGCAGGTCTATTGGTTCGAAGGCACGTTCAGCGAGTATGAAGAAAATAAACGCAAGCGCCTGGGTGAAGACCAACCCCACCGTATTCGTTACAAGAAACTCGTGAAGTAAACCTACTTCTTAAAAATGAAGTAGACGGCAAGAATCAAGAAGGCGAAACCGACGAAGTGATTCCACTTCAGCGTTTCATTCTTAAAAAAGAGAACCGAAAAGATCACGAAGACGAGAAGCGTAATGGCTTCTTGGATAACCTTGAGTTGAACGAGGGTGAACGGTCCACCATGTTCTTTGTACCCAATTCGATTGGCCGGGACCTGCAGGATGTACTCGAACAGGGCAATCCCCCAACTAATGAGGATGACGCTCACGAGCCCCAAGTTCTGACTCCATTTCATATCCTTGAACTTGAGGTGGCCGTACCACGCAAAAGTCATGAAGGCATTGGACAAAAAAAGGAGTACGATGGTCTGAATTGCTTTCATTGCGCTTTAAATAACTTCCTCGCCGGGGCGTGTCTTCCAACGTTCATGCATCCAGACCCATTGCGTCGGGTGTTTGCGAATCACTTCTTCGATGAAACGGGTGTACACGCGCGTGTTGTCGATCATGTCTTTTTCTTCGTCTCCTGAAACCGAGGTGGGGATTTCTGGAAGCACGTGCATGTGTTGCATGCCATCTTCTTCGTCCAGGTAGATGTAGGTTGGCACCACGGCGGCGCCGGTTTTCAACGCGAGTATGGCGGCTCCCACCGGTGTGGCCGCAGGAGTTCCAAAGAAGTCAACGAAGCGGCTTTTCACCCTCGTGTCTTGGTCGATTAGGATCGCAACCGACCCGCCGGTTTTCAAAGCCTTGATCAATCGAAACATCTCCTTCCCTCGTTCGGTAGCGACAGCACCGTAGGCATTCCGATATTTGAATAGCAAGTCATTCAGTCGGGCGTCCTTCAGGGGTGTACCGATGATACTGGGTTTAAGCCCACGCAACGCCATGTTGGTTACTTGTAGGTCGAAGGCGCCGAGGTGGCACGTGAGGAAGATCACCCCCTTGCCCTTCGCATGGGCTTGTTCGAAGTTTTCCATTCCATGGGTCACCAGTATTTTATTCAAGTCATCGAGGGTTCGAATCTTGATTGCACGCAGGATTTCACCGCCGTTTTTTCCGAGCATGCGAAACACCTCTTTACTCATGGCGACGATCTCTTTCGTCGATTTCTCACGACCGAGCGCAAACCCTAGGTGGAAGATGGCTTTGTCGCGAGCATCGCCGACAATACCGTAGGCAAGCTTGCCCAAGAATCCGCAGAATGCCAGCCAGGTTTTGCGAGGAAACACGTTGGCGACAAAAATGAGGAAGCGAACGAACCAGTAAAGGGTCGTGTATTTGATGCGCTTACCGAGTGGGCGTCCTTCCATGGGGCGCAAAGATAGAACAAACAGTCTTGCTATCTTATAGGGGAAATGAAAACACTAGTTGTCGTGCGCCACGCTAAATCAAGTTGGGATGATCCCGAACTGAACGATTTCGATCGACCGTTGAACGAGCGTGGGCGACGCGACGCACCTAGAATGGCGAAAAGGTTGAAAGAAAAGGACCTGACCATCAACCGGATGATCACTAGCGCTGCCCAACGGGCCCAAACCACCTGTGATGTCTTTGCCGACGTATTGGCCTTTCCTAGGGATCGAATCGAACGCACACGCGACTTGTACCATGCCGGCGCCGAGCAAGTGCTGGTGTTCTTGAAAAACCTGAAAGAACCCCGAGTCGACCATGAAGTGGTGATGATTTTTGGGCACAATCCAGGGCTCACCGAATTCGTAAACTTATTGGTAGACGTAGAAATAGACAACATACCCACCACGGGTATTGCGTGCTGTCGACTGTCGATTGACCGTTGGGAAGACATTCGTTGGGGATGTGGGAGACTCGATTTTTTCGATTGGCCAAAATCGACGCACGAGTAGCTATCGACGTTTTTGTTGATCCCGTCGAACGCGAATGTCGATCGCCTTCTTCAGTACGCTTTTCAGTTTCCGGATAGGAATATCCTTTGACGCGTCGAATACCATGATCTTCATGCGAGAACGTTTTTCTTGCAATAAGAATGGCTCGTCGAACTGGTTCCCATCGACCAATCCCAAATAGGGAGACTTGAGTTTGCGATGCACCCACAGGTAACAAAGCATTTTCCCTTCGAAAGAGAAGAACGGCATGCCGTACTTCATCTGGTGGGTGATCCGATTGTCTGTGAGGAGAACAATATCTCTGACGCTTAGGAGTAAGCTTCGAACCGGCTCTTCGTGTTGGGTGTAAAATCGATCGAGGGCGTCTATTCCTTTCATGGCTCGAAGTTGGTGACCATCGCTGACAAGGGTATGTCAGGAGTCAATCAGAAATACTTCCTAATTCGCTCGGGGAAGAACTCTTTCCAAGACTTCTGTAAAAAGCCCTTCTCTTGGAAACGATATCCCACCAATAGTCGCACCGACGAACTCTGGGTTGAGAGGGTGATGTCTTCGAATCGAACCGCGCGGGCTTGGCTCACGAAAGTAAAGCCACCAAACCAGCGCTCGCTGTTATAGCCCAGCGCCAGACGCCCATCCACAAAGGTATTGATGGCAATGTCGTAATGTGGCACGCGGTCGCTACCGGAATAATACACCCAGTGGTGTGCCGGACCAACGGCGAGCGACGCGTTCAAGAAAATCTTGCGCCACACCAAGTTATAGGAATAACCCGGCGCCACGCTGAAGGTCGCGTATTGGACATCGTTGAAGTTGGTTTGAGTCTTCACCCGGGTTTGGTAGCCCGGCGAGAGGATCACGGAATCGGCGGTTAGGTGAACGCCGTTGATCGTCCATGCCAATAGAAAGGAACCCTTCGCCCGAAGCTGCCGTTCCGAAAAGTTGTAAGCCGACCAGAGTGAGAATCGATTCTTATTGAAGACATAAATACCGTTGGCCCCTAGGTTCGTAAGTCGAACATCGGGTCGAATGGGAAACACGGGCTTCGTGACACTGGGGTTCGACAGGTAGAAACCTTCATAACGCTGGGTAAACACGTCGACGCCCCAATTCGTCCCTTGTACGGTCGCCGAGAGGTCTCTCGACTCCGACGTACCATAGCGGGTTCGGTTTTGTTCGTCGATGGGAACGGAAAAACTGAGTTCCATCGACACGTCGAAGAGATAGGCACCTACTCCCATGCTAAAGGAGTTATTCGGCTTAAAGCTGAGGTTGTCGCGTGGTTGTGCCTGGCTGGTCACGTCGAACGTAAGCGTTCGCCGCTTGATCACCGGCCAGAAGTAGAATCGGTCGTTGTAGCGACGGATGTAATTGCCCCTCGTCGAGTCGGACGAAGACTGCGCCCAAGAAGGAAGCAAAGACAACAAAAGAAGCGTCGCTAGTACAAAGCGCACAATTAGAGAATGTATTCGCTAAGGTCCTTATTTCGAACGAGAGCTGAAAGTTTCTCTTTGACCATTTCTTTGGTAACGACAATCGTATGGGGCGCAGAAAGTTTGTCGGGAACATCGAACAGACTTTCGTTCAGGAGCTTGCTCATGACGGTATGCAATCGGCGCGCGCCAATGTTCTCGATCTCTGTATTGATGTTGAAAGCCGTCTGCGCGATTTCTTCGATGGCATCAGGCTCGAATTCGATCGTCACCCCTTCCGCGCTGAAAAGCGCCGTGTACTGTTTCGTGAGCGCGTTCTTAGGTTCTTGCAAAATTCGAACGAAGTCCTCTTTTGTCAAGGCGTCCAGTTCCACGCGAATGGGAAACCTTCCTTGCAATTCTGGAATGAGGTCGGAGGGTTTCGCGATGTGAAATGCTCCGGCGGCAATAAACAATACATGGTCTGTATTGATCGCCCCATACTTGGTATTCACGGTACTGCCCTCAACAATCGGGAGCAAATCGCGCTGCACACCTTCGCGACTCACGTCGGGGCCACCCCCACCTTTCTTGCTGCCCGAAGCGATCTTGTCGATTTCGTCGATAAAGATGATTCCTGATTCTTCGGCACGCCGAAGGGCCTCGTCCTTCACCTCATCCATATCGATGAGTTTCTGAACTTCTTCGTCGAGCAACAACCTCCGTGCTTCGGCTACGGTCACCTTACGCTTCTTTTGTTTGCGTGGCATCATCCCGTTCAGCATCTCTTGCAGGTTCATCATCGACACTTCGTCCATCATGCCTGCGCCGATCATTCCCACGTTTGCCCCACCGTTGTTCTTGATGTTCACTTCAATCTTTCGATCCTCGAGTTCACCATTGCGGATCTTTTCGCGGAAGTGTTTCCTGGTTCTCTCGTTCAATTCTTCATCGGTAGTGGGGGTCGTCGATTCTTCGCCATTGGCCGTTATTGTGCGCGGTCCCGTGGGACGCATCGGAGGAATCAACGCGTCCAAAATGGCGTCCTCCACCATTTGAACCGCCTTGTCCTTCACTTCCTCGCGCTTTCGCGCTTTCACGATGTTCACCGATTGCTCTACGAGGTCGCGGACCATCGATTCCACATCTCGTCCTACGTAACCCACCTCCGTGAACTTGGACGCCTCCACCTTCACAAAAGGTGCATCCGCCAACTTCGCTAGACGACGCGCGATCTCAGTCTTGCCCACGCCCGTCGCACCGATCATCAGGATGTTGTTGGGAACAATCTCGCCTCGGATCTCGGCCGGCACGCTCATTCTTCGCCACCGGTTCCTTAGCGCGATGGCCACATTACGTTTCGCCTCCAGTTGACCGACGATATATTTATCCAATTCGGCAACAATCTGCCGAGGTGTGAGATACTTCGAATCCATCATGACACAAAAATTGACGATTTCAACTTGAAGAAAAAATTATTTACCGCTCGCCGTCGGTGACTCCAAAACAAATTCAAGGGGCTTCTTAACCTTCTCTTTCGTGAGTGCGATCTTCAATACGTCTTCCACATTATCGACATAGTGGAAGGTGAGACCTTTTACGTATTGCTTTTCTATCTCTTGGACGTCTTTCTTGTTGCGCGCACTCAAGATGATTTCGCGGATGCCTACGCGTTTAGCTGCCAGAATTTTTTCCTTGATTCCCCCCACCGGCAGAACCTTTCCACGCAGAGTAATCTCGCCCGTCATCGCCAGTTTTGCTTTCACCTTGCGTTGGGTAAAAATAGACGCCAGCGAAGTAAGCATGGTGATACCTGCAGACGGACCATCCTTCGGAACGGCGCCGGCGGGGACGTGCACGTGTAAATCGTATTGCTGAAAGACACGGTGGTCGATCCCCAACGAAGCCGCGTTTGACTTCAAGTAAGACAGCGCGGCAACCGCCGACTCTTTCATTACATCGCCCAATTGTCCCGACAAGGTAAGCGCTCCCTTTCCACGGCTCACACTGGATTCTATAAACAAAATGTCGCCCCCTACCTGCGTCCAGGCCAAACCCGTTACCACTCCCGCGTGCTCGTTGTCTTGATACAATTCTTCGTCGAACACCTCGATGCCCAATGCCTTGACCACATACTCGGGCGTAACCTGATTCGGAGCCTCCTCTTCCAACGCGATGGACTTAGCGACTGATCGGACAACCGAACCAATGCGGCGCTCTAAGTTGCGAACGCCGGATTCGCGGGTGTATCCCTCGATAATCTTGAGCAACGCCTCTTTCGAGAACTTGACTTGACCAGCTTCCAAACCGTGCTCGGCGACTTGTTTGGGAACCAAATGCCGAACGGCGATTTGAAGTTTCTCCTCCACCGTATATCCTGTCACCTCGATAATCTCCATTCGGTCGCGAAGCGCAGGATGGATCGTATCTAATGCATTGGCAGTAGCGATAAACAGCACCTTCGATAAATCATAGTCGATTTCGAGGTAGTTGTCGCCAAACGTACTGTTTTGTTCGGGGTCTAATACTTCGAGCAACGCCGAAGAAGGATCACCACGGAAATCAGAACGAACCTTATCGATCTCGTCTAGGATGAAGACCGGGTTCGACGACTTGGCTTTCTTTAAGTTTTGCAGAATCTTGCCTGGCATTGCGCCGATGTAGGTCTTCCGGTGTCCGCGGATCTCCGCTTCGTCGTGCACCCCACCCAACGACATACGCACATATTGACGTTTGAGTGACTTCGCGATGGATTTACCCAACGAAGTCTTACCGACACCAGGAGGTCCATACAAACAAAGGATCGGACCCTTCATGTCGCGTTTCAGCTTGAGAACAGCCAAGTATTCTAGGATCCTATTCTTCACTTTCTCGAGACCGAAATGATCGCCGTCCAGGATCTTTCGAGCACGCTTTAGGTCGAAGTCGTCGGTTGTGAATTCGTCCCATGGTAACTCGAGCATGAACTCGACATAGTTCATCGCCACGGGAAATTCCGCCGCTTGTGGGTTGATCCGCGAAAGCTTGTCGAGTTCTTTATTGAAATGATCGTGCGCGTACTTGGGCCACTTTTTGTCGGCGCCTCGTTTGCGCAAGGCTTCGATTTCCTTATCGGGACCATCGTAGCCCAACTCATCTTGCAGAACTTTGATCTGTTGGCGCAAGAAGTAGTCCCTTTGTTGCTGGTCGATGTCGGTATGAACCTTCTTTTGGATTTCGTTCTTGATTTCCAACATCTGTATCTCCTTCATCATGTGTTGAAGGAGACTCGTTCCACGGTCTACGATGTTATCGGTCTCAAGAATCTTTTGTTTGTCCGACACGTCCACGTTTAAATTTGACGCGAGGAAGTGAATTAAGAAGGGTGTGCTCGAAATGTTGTCGAGTGCTACTTGCGCTTCTTGTGGGATATCGGGATTAAGCTTAAGAATTTTGGATGCCGCATCTTTCAGCGATTGAACGAGGGCTTCTACTTCTTTGCCCTGCAGGTTGATCTGGGGTTCAATTTGAAGGTCGATGCTGGCCGTCAAGTATGGCTCTTCTTGCAAGAACTGGTTTACCGTGAAACGGTTCTTCCCTTGAATGATGATGGTCGTATTTCCATCAGGTAGCACGAGCATCTTGATGATGCGCGCAATGGTCCCCGACCGGTACAGGTCGTCGGTCGCGGGCTCTTCTGTTTGCTTATTCTTTTGAGCGAGCACGCCGATGATCCGGTTGCCTTGGTATGCCTTTTTGATCAGGCGGATGGACTTCTGACGCGTCACGGTGATCGGTATCACGACACCGGGAAAAAGAACGGTATTCTTAATCGGGAGTATCGATAGCTCGGCGGGCAGTTCTTCGGGTTTTAACTCCGCGTCCTGCTCTGGATTGATCAAATGGACCAATTCCTCCGACTCTTCTTGCACACTGGGGATGGGTCTAAACATGCTTTCGTAAATGCCAAAATGGCGGAAAATAACTTCGTCCACAACGTTCTTGTGGCCGGCGGCTTATTGGTCAATCCCAATGCCAGCCCTGAAGTGGGGTATTTTGCTTTAGAGCCAAAATTACGTCAACTTTCGCGAGGGCCAATTTTGGCCGCTTTTGCCAGACGGAGACACTCGTGAAAACAGGCGCCACTTTAGCTTTTTACGCCTTCCTAGCGGTATTTTTTGCCTTGACGCACGTGGCTGTTGCCCAAAAAGAACAACGCAAGTTCAAAAAGGGAGGCACCATCCAACTCAACGACTCCATCACCACGTACGGACAGTCTGACATATTCGATTTCCCAAACCTGAATAAAGTTCCGTTTTTCTTCGACGCCTCTAAGATCAAGGCCATTCAAAAAGCCGACAACGCGGGAATCGAGCAGCAAGAGTACAAGCTCCTGAAAGACTACGTCCTTCGTTTTGGCGTGGAAAACTTCGCCAAGAACGTTCCGATGATCTGGAAGCTAGCCAAACTGTCGGAAAAATATGGAACAAAAGGGGAATCGCTCCTCTTGTACAAACTCGTGCTGAAACATCATCGACAAGGCATCGACCTCGAACAAGTCTACGCGCGTCACGACTCCATCGAAAAAGATAAAGAGAAGTACTTCGTACCCCTCGACTATTACTACGAACTCGTGAACTACCGAAAGGACATCGACACGCTGCGCCCTCCGCACGCCGTCCTCGTCAACATGGGTCCCGACATCAACTCTCCGATGGAAGACTATGGGCCCACCATCGGTCCCGCCGATACGTTGATGCTATTCACCTCGAAGCGGAACGTGCATGCCGATGGGCTCCAGCGCGTGTTCGATGAAGATCTCTTCTTCAGCATCCGGCGCGACAACCAATGGACAACCGCCGAACCTTTTCGAAACATCAACACCAGTTTCAACGAAGGATCCGCATGCATTAGTAAAGATGGAAAGACGATGATCTTCTCCCGTTGCAATGCACCTGACTCGAAGGGCAACTGCGACCTATACTCGGCCACCTACCAGCTTGTCAACATCAAGCAACTGACCAACGACATGACAACGGCGGCACCGCCAAGTTACGCGTGGACCAACATGACCAACTTAGGTGCCAACGTCAACAGCACGGGCTGGGATTCGCACCCATCGCTGTCTCACACCGGCGACACACTGTTCTTCGCTTCCAACCGCCTCGGCGGATTCGGCCTTACGGACATCTACTTCAGCGTAAAGGATTCGAAGGGCGTGTGGGGTAAAGCGCAAAACGCCGGTCCGATCATCAACACGGTCCAAAGCGAAGTGAGCCCCTTCTTCCATCATAAGTTCAACGTGCTCTATTTCAGTTCGAACGGACATCCCCTCAATTTTGGAGACTTCGATATCTACAAGTCGTATTGGAAGGGAAAAAACTGGGGCGAACCCAAAAACATCGGCCCGTTGGTCAACGGCGAAGGGAGCGAATACTACTTCACCATCGATTCCGAATCAGCGGAACTCTACTATGCGCGTTCTAATGGCGACGATAAAAAGAACTTGGACCTGTACTCATTCCCGGTCCCCATGGAAGCCCAACCGGAAGCGATCGTGTCGGTGAAGGGCTCTCTGAAAGACAAAGCCGGCAAGCCCATGAAGGGCATTGTGTCCATCATCGACTTGGACCAGGGCGTTGAAGTGTCACCGAAGTTCCTGCGCGAGGATGGCACGTTTGATTTCGAATTGATCAACAAGCGCAACTATTTGCTCATCATCCAAGGCGACGAGTTCTTCCGCATCGAGGAGTTATTCTTTCTGGATGGTCCACTGGAAATTGAAAAGATAGCGGAACCAATAGAAAGCTCGATCGCCTTTCAATCGCTCGAATTCGAAAACGGCAAGGCCGACATCTTGGAAGCGATGCACAACGACCTAAATAAACTGGGGAACTTCTTGATCGACCATCCCGAACTGAAGCTCACGATCTCGGGTCACACCGATTCAGCTGGAAAGGAAGAGGCTAACTTGAGGCTTTCACAGGCACGCGCCGATGCGATTCGTTCTTATCTGATGTATCAATTCAAGATTCCTGCAGATCGAATCACCGCAATAGGTTACGGTAGCGCGAAGCCCATCACACAAGAGTTGACGGACGACCACAAACAACTCAACCGACGGGTCGAGTTCAACATCTCAAAGGAATAGAAATAGGTTACGGTCGCGTGAAGTCGTTGTAGAACGCAAACGCCATCAACATAAGGAGCAACGCCATTCCAATCTTGAGAGCCGTTTCGAAAAACTTCTCAGAAGGTTGACGGCCACTCACCATCTCATACAGGAGGAACATCACGTAACCGCCGTCGAGGCCCGGAATGGGCAACAAGTTCATGAAGGCAAGCGTCATCGAAAGCAGTCCTGTCAGTTTCCAGAGACGCTCCCAATCCCATTGCGTTCCGTAGGCTTTGGCAATTCCTACCGGCCCCATCAGGGAACTTCCCAGCGAAATATCGCCACGGAAAATCTTGCCGAAAGTCTTAACCAATACGAAGATGACATCGAACGCCCGCGTGGTACCAATTCCCACGGACTGACCGAAGGTAAACGAAACGTGTTGAAGGTCGTTTTTGTCTATTCCCTTCGGGTAATAACCGATCGCACCTCCTACAAGTACACCGTTGAAGGTAAGCTCCTGTCCTGCACGCATCACTTTCAGAGATACGCTATCGGAGTTTGCCACGGCCGAATCTCCTTCGCCACGGCGCGTTTTCAAGATCTCTTGCACTTGGTCTTGGTACTGGACGGGTTTGCCATCCACTTCCAATATCCGGTCCTCGGGTTGCAAGCCAATGGTTGCTGCGAATGAAGTCTGGTTCTTCTCTCCGACAGGGATCTCTGGAAGGACGGACCCGACCACCGGTTCGCTGCGGAAGCGAACAAAATTTTCAGCAGCCTTTTTATGGCTGAGGCTCTCTAAGAAGTCGTCTGGAATGGGAATATTGATGCGCTCGCCGTTTCGCAACACCGTGTAGGACGAACCCTTGTTCAGCAATACATCTGGGTTTGCGATCTCGGCAAAGTCTTCTACTGGATGTCCATTCACCTCGAGGAGTTGGTCTCCCGTTTGGAGGCCTAGTTGTTGACCGATCTCGAGCGCATGAATACCGCCGTGGGTATTCACATACTTCACCGGGATGAAGTTATCGCCGATAGACCACGTGAGGCCGATGTAGATAACCACACCCACGATTACGTTCACGATGATACCGCCCAACATTACGATGAGGCGCTGCCACGCGGGTTTGCTGCGGAACTCCCACGATTGAATGGGGGCGTTCATCTGCTCTTTGTCCATGCTCTCATCGACCATACCGGCGATCTTCACATAGCCACCGAGCGGGAACCAGCCGAGTCCGTATTCCGTGTCGCCCTTCTTGTATTTAAGAATAGAGAAGTTGAACACATTGGCCAACGGGAACAAGAAATCGAAGAAGAGGTAAAACTTCTCTACTTTGATTTTGAACATGCGGGCCGTGATGTAGTGACCCCATTCGTGCACAACTATCAGAATGGAAAGGCTCAGTAAAAACTGACCTACCATGATTAATCCTTCCATACGCTGGTTTTCTTCAACTAACTCTTAATCCATTCCATCGCTCGAATCCGGGTTTCCGCGTCTGTTTTCACGTAGTCGTCCAGAGTGGGCGTGGCAATAAAATGTATTTTCTGCAGGCATCGTTCCACGAGATCGGGCATTTCGAGGAAACTGATCCGCTCTTTTAAAAATTCTTGAACTGCAACCTCGTTAGCAGCATTCAGCACACAAGGCATGTTGCCTCCCCTCCGCAGGGCTTCAAAGGCGAGCGCAAGATTACGAAAAGTTTCTGTATCGGGCTTCTCAAAAGTGAGGGACGGATAACCCCCAAAATCGAACCTTGGAAACTCACTTTTCAGCCGATTTGGATAAGAAAGTGCGAACTGGATCGGTAAACGCATATCGGGCAGCCCAAGTTGCGCTTTGATCGAGCCATCTTCGAATTGGACCAGCGAGTGGACGATCGACTGTGGGTGAACCACCACCTCAATTTGGTCCGGGTCAAGTCCAAAGAGCCAACGGGCCTCAATAACCTCTAGGCCTTTATTCATGAGTGTGGCTGAGTCGATCGTGACTTTCGCGCCCATCGACCAATTCGGATGTTTCAAGGCTTGGGCCTTCGTGACCGAAGCCAGGTCTGCCCTTTTCTTTCCGCGGAAAGGTCCCCCCGAAGCGGTGAGAATCACCTTTTCAATCTTATTATGAAACTCCCCGACGAGACACTGAAAGATGGCAGAATGCTCCGAGTCGACAGGATAGATGTGAACACCACGGTCTTCCGCCAACCGGGTGATCAGGTCACCAGCCACCACGAGTGTTTCTTTGTTCGCGAGCGCGATGGCCTTACCGGCTTCCAACGCTTTGATGGTGGGCCGCAAACCTGAGTAACCCACCAACGACGCCAACACCACATCGACGGTGTCCATTTGCACCACGGAGCAAATGGCATTTTCTCCCGCAAAGACCTTGACATGGGTCGACGCAAGAGCATCTTTCACCTTTGCGTAGAGGCTTTCATTCGAAATGACGACGGCGTTTGGCTGGAAAGCCTTTGCTTGCGCGATGAGCAGGTCGGCGTTGTTGTTGGCCGTCAACACCTCGACCTCGAATTCGTCGGGGTGGGCGGCAATAACTTCCAGCGCTTGGGTACCGATGGATCCGGTGGACCCTAGGATGGCAATTGACCTTTTTTCTTTCACGAATTATTAGCTAGCAAACTTTCGAAGTTGTTGGGCAATCGAACGATCGTTCGACAACCGGGGAACTTTGTTCTGTCCACCCAGTTTTCCAATCGACTTCATGTATTCAATAAAGGAATCTTTCTTCAGCGGAACAAGTCGAAGCGTGCGCAGGATTTTTCCCGTGATCAAATCGTCGTAATATGTATTCAGCCCGCGAAGTTGCTGATCGAGTTCATCGGCGAAAGCCTGCAGGTTGTTCGGTGCCTTTCCAAACTCCACCAACCATTCGTGGTGGGGAAGTCCTTCTTCTGGCGTCACGTTCGGGGCGACTGTAAACTCAATCAACTCAGTCCCAGGAAACTTAGCAATGGTCGCTTTCATAGCGTTCTCCACCTCTTCGCCGATCACGTGTTCACCGAAGGCCGAAATAAAATGTTTGATCCTCCCCGTCACCAACAATCTGTAAGGATCTTTGGAAACGAACTTCACAGTATCACCGATCGAATAACCCCACAACCCCGCGTTGCTGTTGATGATCAAAGCATAGTTTTTTCCCAGTTCGACTTCCTCAATCATCAATCGTCGCGCATTCGGTTTACCGTACTCCTCAACCGGCACAAATTCGAAGAAGATACCCTCGTTCAAGAGCATCAACAGGCCCTCGTGATGCTGCGAGTCTTGATAGGCAATAAAACCTTCAGAGGCTGGGAATGTTTCAATCGAGTCGACCTTTTTCCCAATGCTGTCGAACAGACGCGCCCGGTACGGTTCGAAGTTGACACCGCCGTATACGAACACCGAAAAGTTTGGGAACACATCCTTGATGGCTTTGCCGGTACGAGCCTGTATGCGGTCGAAGTACATCTGCACCCAAGGCGGAATGCCCGAGATCAATCGCATGTCTTCCGTCAACGTCTCATCGATGATTTTTTCCAGTTTCTCTTCCCAATCTTCGATGCAATTGGTGGTGTAACTTGGCTTCTGGTTGGTGCGCAAGTAGGAAGGTACTTCATGGTTGGAGATTCCCGACAACCGCCCGGTCTTGATGCCGGCCTTCATCTCCAGTTCTGGGCTTCCCGAAAGGAAGATCAAGCCACCATCGAGAAACGAAGCATTGCGCGTTTCGTGTACGTAGCTCAAGACCGCATTTCTGGCGCTCCTAAAGTGGTTGGGGAGAGACTGTTGCGTGATGGGAATGTATTTCGTACCCGAAGTCGTACCCGATGTTTTGGCGAAGTACTCGGGCTTTCCCGGCCACAAAATATCGCGCTCGCCGGCCACCACCCTTTCAATGTAGGGTCGCAGTCCTTCATAGTCGCGCACGGGCACTTGCTTGCGGTAGTCGTCTAGGTTTCGGATGTCGGCGAAGCCATGGTCCTTCCCGAATACGGTATTGCGTGCTTGCCGGACGAGGTTCTCGAAGGTCCTCAGTTGGTAATGACCAGGCCGCGACGACCATTTCCGGGTCTGGGATGCCACCAGCGACGCCACTGGTCCAGCGAGAAGAGAACGAATACCCATAGGTCTACAAAGGTAAGGAAAGTGTCTCCAAAGTCGGTTCCGAGTCAAATTCGAGGGAAAGTTTCCGATCTCCCCTAGCCCAATTTTTGAACATCTATTTATTTTGCCCCGTTATTAGACCATCTTTTGGACATATACAGACCGACTATGAAACTCGTTCAAACCATTGTCGTCGCTTTTTTGGCTGGATTGGCCGGCGCTTATACGTACCAGCAACTCCAACCGAAGCCCGAGAAAGAAGAACAGGCAATGTCCTTCAAGAATGTGTTCAACCCGGGGCCCACAGAAACTTATACACCTCCGGTTACTAGCAATCAACCCGCCGCTACGATGGCTGCGGTCGATTTCTCGGATGCCGCCACGAAAACAACTCCCAGTGTGGTCTATGTCAACAGCATCGCGCAAAGCGGAATTTCATATACATATTGGGACATGCTGTTCGGTGGCGGCGGATCGCACACGCAAGTGAGCAGCGGTTCCGGCGTCATCTTCTCTAGCGATGGGTACATCGTTACCAATAACCATGTGGTGGAGTCGGCCGAAAAGATACAAGTGCTTTATCGCAAGAATGTGTACGACGCCGAACTCATCGGCACCGACCCTTCTACTGACTTAGCCGTGTTGAAGATTAAGGAAACCAATCTACCGGCCATCACCATCGGCAGCTCGAAAAATCTTGCTGTTGGCGAATGGGTCATCGCAGTCGGGAATCCCTTTTCGCTGGCATCGACGGTGACCGCGGGGATTGTGAGCGCCAAAGGTCGTCGCATCAACATCGTGGAAGATAAATTCCCGATCGAATCGTTCATCCAAACCGATGCGGCCATCAACCCGGGCAATTCGGGCGGCGCACTTGTCAACAAAAACGGAGAACTCGTTGGCATCAACACCGCCATCCTATCGCGCACGGGTTCGTACACGGGCTACGCATTCGCCGTGCCCATCGACATTGCGCGCAAAGTCGTCGACGACCTCATCAAGTATGGCGTGTCACAGAAAGCCATTATTGGAGCCGCCATCGGCGAATACGATTTTCAGAACGCACGAAAATTTGGACTCGATACCAACATTAAAAACTTCCGAGGTGTATTGGTAGAAAAAGTAGACCAAGAAGGTGCCGCCCGGAATGCCGGGTTGCGCGCAGGCGACGTGATCGTGCGCGTCGACGATGAAGAGATCGATAGCGAAAGTGCGTTCGAAGAAAAAATCAGCTACCGTTCCCCCGGCGACAAAGTAACCCTTACCTACGTCCGCGATGGGAAAACCGGAAGCGCGCCCGTCACGCTTTTGAATCGCTTTGGAGACACCAACTTGGTGAAGCGAAAAATCTACGCCGACGGAAACCTAGGCGCAAATCTCGAAGCGGTAGAATATGGAGTAAAAGTGTTCAAACTGAAAGAAGGGCTCTTTCAAAAAATTGGAATTCCAGAGAACTATACGATCGTGGCCATCAATCGCCAACGCATCCGTGATCCGCAAGAAGTCATCGACTTCTTTACGAAATACAAAGGACGTGTATTGTTGCAAGGGTTGACCAGCTCGAAAGAACAACTGCCGCTGGAGTTCTACCTGCGATAGCGGGACGTGAGGCTTGGAGTACAGCTGAATTAACTAGCCATCCGCATCTTCAATTTCTTCGTCAATTCATCGACGGAGTTTTTGAAGTTGGGATCGGTCTTCATCATGTCTTCGACAGATTCCAGCGCGTGGATAACGGTCGAGTGATCTCGGCCCCCAAAGTTTTCGCCAATCAAGGCTAGGGTCAGTTGCGTGTAGCGCTTGCAGAAGTACATCGCAACTTGGCGCGGGATCACGATCTCGCGTTTCTTCACTTTGCCCTTCATCGCTTCCAGTTCAACTTTGAAATAGTCGGCTACAGTCTTTTGGATGTAATCGACACTCACGTCGGACTGGATTTCCTTAACGATGTTCTTCAGGACTTCTTTGGCGAGTTCTAGGTCGATTTCTTTTTTCAGCAGGGTTGCGTGGAATATGAGGGAGTTCAGCACGCCTTCCATGTCACGCAAATTGGTATCGACGCTATAGGCCAAGTACTCAGCCACTTCGCGTGGGATGTCGATGCCATCCGATTCCATCTTGTTGTGAATGATCGCAAGCTTGGTTTCGAAGTCGGGCTCCTGCAAGTCTGCGGTGAGGCCCCACTTGAAACGTGACAACAAACGCTCTTGGAACCCTTTCAGATCGCGCGGCGGGCAGTCACTCGTCATGATGATTTGTTTGCCCGACTGGTGAAGTTGATTGAAGATGTGAAAGAACATCTCCTGCGTTTTTTCGCGACCCGCAAGGAACTGCACGTCGTCGAGGATCAACAAGTCAACTTGCAGATAGTAGTTCTGGAATTCCTGGATCTTATGGTTTTGAAGCGCGTTCAGGAATTGGCTGGTAAAATCGTTTTGATCTACGTACAACACGATTTTATCCGGGAGATTCTTTTTGATGTCGTTTCCGATCGCTTGGACCAAGTGTGTCTTCCCCACGCCTACGCCACCGTACAACATCAACGGGTTAAACGACGTAACACCCGGCTTCTTGGCTACGGCCAAACCTGCGGAGCGGGCTAATCGATTACAATCGCCTTCCACGAAGTTGTCGAAACTATATGCGGGATTCAGGCGCGAATTGACCGTCTGTGGATTGAGGGGCTTAAAAGAAAAAGGAGAATAATCATCCAAGTTGACGCCATTGCCAGCTTGACGAACTCCCATTCTCTTAGTGCCATTGCCACTGTTGGGGTAGTTCACCATGAGTGGTGGGTTGCTTGTGTTACCACTGTCGACGACCACCGAATACTCTAGCCGACCGGAAGGACCCAAAATGGCGTGGATCGCTTTTTTCAGGACAGGAACATAATGCTCTTCGAGCCATTCATAGAAAAACTGCGAGGGAACCTGGATGGTGAGTACGTCGGCATCGGTGCGCAACGGAACAATGGGCTTGAACCATGTGTTGAAACTTTGCTCGTCTACATCTTGCTTAATGATATCGAGACAGTCGTTCCATACGGTTCCGTAGTCAACTTCCATATTTTAAAAAAGCTTTGAGTCGAAGGAGTTTTTCCTCTTCCCGCTAAGGGTGGGGGGACAAAAGTGTAAAAAAATTGAAGAACAAAAAACAAAACCACCTCTTGACTTTTGATGATTTTTTTGAACTCGAAAGTTGTGCAAACGTGAGATCGATAAAATGAAAAAGTCGAACGCGAAAAATGCAGAAATCCCTACGAAAATAGTTTTTCACGTCAACGTTCCACGGAAAAAATACGGACCGCAATGCCACGAAAAAAAATCTGATACCACGCGCGGGAGTGCGCAGGAAAATTCGTATTACAAATTATCATGTGTGCTTGCAATTGGGGTGTTCATTCGTCACAGTTATATTCGAGCATTCGATTGAAATGCCATTGAACCAACACCACCACCAGAAATGGGTAAAGGCCGCGACGGACGAACTCAACGGCGCCGATCCTTTCGCGCAACTTTCGTTTTCGCAAGGGCATTTACACGTTCACCCGTACTACGACCGGCAGGATCAAGCGAAACAGCGACTGGCGCTGGAAAGCGGGCAAGCATGGCTCGGCGCCCGCAGCTGGTTCAATTCACCAGAAGTAACTGTCACGTCGGTAAAAAGTGCCAATCAAAAAGCGTTGAGTTATCTACAATCAGGTGCCGACGCCATTCTCTTTCATCTCACGGAATCGTCAATCGACTTACCGCAACTGCTGGAGGGAATCCAGCTTGAATATTGCGGTGTAACTTTTTCTGGAGCCGTAACACCCCACCTAATCGACGCATTCACGTCCTACACCGCAACATCCACCCAAGCACCTGCCTCCGTGGTGTTCTTTCCGCAACATGACTTCATGGATTTGGAAAATCGACATCGCATGGGCTTAATTCTGCAACAGCACGCCCATTCGATCGACGTAGATCTCGCCAACTTGTTTACTCAGATCGTGGAACATTGCCAAGCAAGCAGGAATGTTCCACGATTGCTGACCCAGTTGGCTGTCATGTGCGACGTGGGCCACAATTTTTTCTTGGAGATCGCGAGACTTAAAACACTTCGCGTACTGTGGAGCGGACTATGCAAAGCTTATGGCGTCGACACGCCTCCCCTTTGGATTCATGCACGTGTCCCTGCATGGAAGAAAGAGGAATTCGAGCCACATGGTCATATGATTGCGTCTACCACACGGGCGGCGGCCGCCATATTGGGTGGATGCGACGCGCTGACCGTGGCTGCCGAAAACAACGACGACGTGCTGTCGACGAGAATTGCCAAGAATGTCTCCCTTCTCCTGCGCGAGGAATCGCACCTACACGTTACCGCCGATCCAACTGGGGGTTCCTATTATGTAGACAAAATGGTGTACGACCTTGCTACGTTGGCTTGGTCTGAAATTCAAAAACGCCATGCCAGCACCAACATCTCGGAAATAAACTTCCACGACATTTGGCCCGCACCGTCGACCATCCCGGCAACTACCGCGTGGATGTCGCCGGAAAAATTCGCGATCCGTTCGTCTTTTGGCGCGGAAGACATAAAGGAGTTTACCTACCTAGACGACACTGCTGGGGTTCCTCCATTTCTGCGCGGTCCGTATGCGACGATGTATGCCGTGCGTCCGTGGACGATTCGACAATACGCTGGATTCTCGACGGCACGCGAATCGAACGCGTTCTATCGAAGAAATCTGGCGGCTGGACAAAAGGGGCTCTCCGTCGCGTTCGACCTTGCAACACATAGAGGATACGACTCCGACCATCCGCGCGTCAAGGGCGATGTGGGTAAGGCCGGCGTCGCAATCGACTCGGTGTTAGATATGAAGATCCTCTTTGATCAAATTCCACTCGATCAAATGAGCGTATCCATGACCATGAACGGAGCGGTGCTACCTATCATGGCATTCTACATCGTGGCGGCGGAAGAACAAGGTGTGCGATCGAAACAACTGACGGGAACGATTCAGAACGACATCTTAAAGGAGTTCATGGTACGCAACACGTACATCTACCCTCCTACGCCATCGATGCGCATCGTATCGGACATCTTCGCTTATTGTGCGAAGCATATGCCCAAGTTCAATAGCATTAGTATTAGTGGCTATCACATGCACGAAGCGGGCGCTCCCGCCAACATTGAACTAGCCTACACGCTGGCCGACGGCTTGGAATACATTCGCGCTGGTTTGAAAGCAGGTCTGACCATCGACGACCTAGGTCCGCGCTTGAGTTTCTTTTGGGGAATTGGCATGAACTTCTTCATGGAGATAGCGAAGATGCGCGCTGCCCGCGTTGTGTGGGCGGAAATGGTTTCGCAATTCAATCCCACCAATCCAAAGTCGATGGCGCTGCGCACCCATTGTCAGACCTCGGGCTGGAGTTTGACGGAACAAGACCCGTACAACAACGTAACGCGTACGTGTATAGAGGCACTCGCCGCAGCGCTAGGTGGAACACAGTCGTTGCATACCAATGCATTGGACGAGGCGATTGCTTTGCCCACCGACTACTCGGCGCGCATCGCGCGAAACACGCAGATTTATCTACAGAAGGAGACAGGAATTACACGCGTCGTTGACCCAATGGGTGGTGCCTATTACGTGGAGTGGTTGACGCAGCAGTTGATCAACGATGCTCGTCGGCTGATCCAAGAAGTCGAGTCGATGGGTGGCATGACCAAAGCCATTGAAAGTGGACTACCCAAGATGAGAATTGAAGAAGCCGCCGCTGCGAAACAAGCGCGGATCGATCGTGGCACCGATGTGATCGTCGGCGTCAATCGATACAACGTCGATGACAAGCCCGATTTTCAAATCCTAGAAGTCGACAACACGGCCGTTAGACAAGAACAAATCGCGCGCCTTGCGGAGTTAAAGAGGGAACGAAACGCCGAAGCAGTGCAAGAGGCCTTGCGTAAACTTGAGGAAGGTGCACGCGGCCACGCAAACTTATTGGAGTTAGCCGTCGAAGCCGCTCGCCACCGGGCCACGCTCGGCGAGATCTCATTGGCATTAGAAAAAGTATTCGGTCGGTATCAGGCAACCATCCGCTCAATTTCAGGTGTATATTCGAGAGAGATGAACCAACATGCCGACGTGTTAGAAGCGCGGAAACTCGCCGATCGTTTCGCAGCCGTAGATGGCCGACGTCCACGCATCCTCATCGCCAAGATGGGACAAGATGGACACGACCGAGGCGCGAAGGTGATTGCTACTGGTTTCGCAGATCTAGGCTTCGACGTCGATATTGGACCTCTCTTCGCTACGCCCGACGAAGTCGCCAAGCAGGCTGTCGAGAACGACGTTCACATTGTGGGAGCTTCCTCCCTGGCGGCAGGTCACAAAACGTTGGTGCCCGAGTTGATCGAAGCCCTTCGCAAAATCGGTAGACCAGATATCAAGGTCGTCGCCGGCGGGGTGATTCCGCAACAAGATTACGAGTTCCTTTACCAAGCAGGCGTTGCAGGCATCTTCGGACCCGGAACGCCGGTCGCAGAGGCTGCCAAATCGATCCTCCAAAAAATGTTGGAGTAAAGGCGAGTTGTGGAGTTTCCGCAACAACACCAGTCCCTCTTTTTTGCTTTTCGAAAAGGGGTCCCGATGCAATTGATCGAATTGGCAATTCTTGGTTAACTTAGCTTCCAAATACCCTTTTTATGAGGCTAAGAATCTTTTGGCTGCTTTTTGTTCTCGTTCCCATGTTGGGCCTCGCCCAAAGTAAGTACGAAAAGTTCTTGAATAAAGCAGAAGCGAGTTACACCGCCGGCGACTACGGCAAGGCTTTCAAGTACCTAGAGAAGTTTAGAAAGAAAGTCAACTCGAAACTAGGTACGCCGAATCAATACACGCCCGTGTATTACCTCAGTTACGCCAAGTACAACCTTGCGTCGGGGATGATCAACGAGTTCGAGGCAAACATCGTATCGGCAACCACATCCGTGAATCAAGCGAACGAGAAAACCGAGAAGTCGTACGACCTTCTTATCCAAGCCGCCGATCTCTACACCCAGAACGGATCTTACCTCCAAGCGCGCACGATGTTAGACGAAGTGGGCAAAGCCATGGAAGCTGGAGGTTTCATGAAAGAACACCTGGAAGCAAAATGGGATGTAGCTTACGCCGCCGCCCTGTCCGGCCAAGGCTTTTACACCAAGGCGATTGAAATCTTGAAGGAACGCCAAACGTATTTTGCGGGGCGCGTGAACAAGCAAGAGGCGTTGGTGGAAAACGGCGCATTAAAGAGTCGCCGGTTGTCCGATGAAGAATACAGACAACGTGTTTCCGAAAACGCGCGTTTGCTCACGCTACTGGCGCAGACCATTGGAAACAAGGGTGACTACGATCCCGCGGACGACTTGTTTCGGCAGACTACTGCTTGGCTGGGCAAGACATTAAACAAATATGCGCTCGAATCGATCACCAACAAATACTACCATGCCCGTTTCCTCGATGAACACGGTTTCACTGGAAATCTGCAGAACGCCATTGAGGATGACTATGGTACGTTGCTCACCAAGCTGAAGGCGAACTACAAGCCCACGCATTGGCTTGCCACGAAACTATACGAAGCCCAACTGCGTGTGTATTTGGAAGAGGGATCATCGCGTTACTACAACTTAAAGTTGGAATACGAAAAGTTGATCAACCGAGAGTTTAAGTCAACAAGTATTTATGCACCGCGTCTGAAGGCACTCGAATTCGACTCGAAGGCGAGTCGCGACCGTACCTCGGGACTGGAAAATGCGGCAAATAACCTTCTTGCCAATTCAAAGGGATTACCTAAAAACAACGAGGTCACTATTCACATCAATGAATTCCTGGCCGACCTCGCGCTTTCGGAGAAACGTTTCTCTGCCGTAGAAAACTACCTCCGGTCGGTGATCAACATCAAAAAAGAACTTTATGGTGACGATGCCCCCGAAACGCATTTGTCACGCCTCACCTATGCGAATTACTTGGTCGACTACACCAATAACATCTCGGAAGCAGACAAGATTTACGCCGACAGTTTCACCGGCATCGTCGAAAAGGAAATTGGCGCCGCGCACAAAGACCTCCTCAACATCCTCAACCACGTGGCAAGCTTGCGGGAAATGACGGATAAGTATGCGCAAGCGAACGAAACACTGAAGAAGGCACTCGACATCGCCAAGCGGCGTTTCGGTGATTCAGACTTTCAGTATGCCGAAGAGCTGACAAACGTGGCGAGACTCGAAATCAAGATGGGCGAGTATGAAAGTGCAGAAGCTCACTTGAACAGCGCCTTGAAGATCTTGGATGCATTCAAGAAAGAAGATGATAAAAAGATTTATCTCGTCAATGCGATCGAAACACAGGCGGTGTTGGCCGGCATAAAAGGTCTCTTCGATGACGCGGAAGATGCGCTTGATCGCACAGCAGACATGATCAAAAAATCAAAAAGCATGGTTGGGATCGACGAGCTTGCCACGGCACGGGAGCTCTCCAGCCTCTTTATCCAACTGGGACGGTACTCGGGAACGGAAGAGCTTTTGAACAAGCTTATCGCCGACTATGAAAAACTTTATGGCAGCAACTCCCTGCGCTTGATCGATCCGCTTGTCAACCTCGGCCGCCTAACCTTGCTCAATGGCGACTACACGAAAGCGGATAAAATCTCGCGCCGGGCAAACACCATCGCCATGGCGATCTACGGTGATCTGTCGACAAAGACGGCCGCCACCCAACGCCTGCAAGCGGATATCGACTATTCCATCGGCGACTACGACAAGGCCGAAGAGAATCTCGTGAAAGCCATCAAAAGCCAAGAGAAGCAATTTGGTCGCAATCACATCGAAGTGGCCAAAGCCATCTCGCAGCTTGCGCTCACCAAGTTTTACAAAGGCGACAACAAGAAAGATGTCGAGAAGTTGATGCTCGAAGCAAGAGACATCATCAGCAAGAAATTGGGGCCGGAGAATCCACAATATGCCGACATTTTGAAGAGTGTCGCAATCCTCTATATCTCGGAAAAGAGATTCGACATTGCTTTCAGTTCGCTCACACAAGCAGAACAAATCTGGCGTGCTAAGACCGGCCGAAAGAGAAACATCAATGCAGCCAGCATCTACGCGCTCACGGGCGATGTATACTATCAACAAAAGAACTACACGAAGGCCGAGGAATTTTATAACAAGGCCAAAGACCTGTACGAACGTTTCTTCAATCGGAATCACCCCGAATACGTGCGCGTGCTGTCGAAACAAGCGAAGGTGTATTACATGGAGAAAGACTACAAACGTGCTAAGCGCAACATTGAAGAAGCACTCGACAACTACGAGAAATTCATCAAACAGTTTTTCCCCGCACTCAGCGACCGCCAAAAGGCACACTACTGGCACACGATGCAACCCGACTTCGAATTCTACAACACGTTGGCCTTTAGTAAGCTCGAGGACTTCCGCGACTTGTCAGGGAAGGTCTACAATTACCAGTTGTTGACGAAAGCGCTCCTCCTCAACAACTCGATCAAGACACGCGAGCGAATCTTGAACAGTAAAGACGACGCCCTCATCCAATTGTATAACGACTGGCTGCAGAAGAAAGAGTTTCTCACCAATGTGCTTTCGATGAGCACACAACAATTGACAGACAACGCCATCAACCCGGATGCGCTCAGCGCCGAAGTGGAGACCATCGAACGCCAACTCTCGGAAAAGTCTGAACTGTTCGGCCAAGGTTTTGAAAGCAAACGCATTACCTACAACAACGTACAACAGTCTCTCACCAAGTCGGAAGTAGCGATGGAGATCGTTCGCTATCGTCACTTCAGCCACACGTTCACCGATTCTGTCGTGTATGTGGGTCTTTATGTGAAGAACGACAACAACCGTCCCAAGGTGGTCAACATGAAAGAAGGTTACCGGATGGAGACGCGTTGGATGCGCTATTATCGAAACGCGATCACCACGAAAATTCCCGACCAATACTCGTATGGCGTGTTTTGGGAGCCTATTGAAAAGGAAGTCGGCACCTACACCACGCTTTACATCTCCCCCGACGGCGTGTACAACCAAATCAATTTGGAGGCCATCCCAACTCCCGACGGCAAGTATGTAATCGATAACTCGAACATCGTCTTGGTGAGCAACACCAAGGATTTGTTCATCCGCAAACAGAAAGAAAAGAGCGCAAGCGTGTCAGGGAACACCGCCACGATGTTTGGTAATCCAACGTTCTACGTTTCGTCCGAGATCGATAGGACGATTTCGCAGCTGCCTGGTACCGACAAAGAGGTCCGCGAGCTTGACGATCTCTTCAAAAAAGAAGGGTTGAAGACGTCGGTGTACTTGGAAGATGACGCCACGGAAGAGCACGTGAAGCAAGTGGACAGCCCTAGTGTTTTGCACATCGCCACACACGGCTTCATTACACCTGAGATCGATCCGTCGGCCCTAGACCAACTGACCGAGAGCGAAGCTCAACTTTCTGAGAACCCATTGAACAAGACCGGCTTGCTGTTGCGTGGCGCCGGTGATGTGTTTGCTAAGACCAAGTTCAACTTCAATCTAGAAAGCGGTGTATTGACAGCCGCCGAAGCCATGAACCTCTCGTTGGACAAGACGGACCTCGTGGTGCTCAGTGCCTGCGAAACAGGTCTGGGCGACGTGCACATGGGTGAAGGTGTCTACGGTTTACAACGGGCTTTCCTCGTGGCCGGCGCCAAGGTATTGATCATTAGTATGTTTAAAGTAGACGACGAGGCCACGCAGGAATTGGTCGACAACTTCTACAAGAAATGGAGGACTACTAAAAACTTGCGTCAAAGCTTCGTGGAAGCCAAAAAGGAGCTCAGGGTGAAATTCCCCGAACCCATCTACTGGGGCGCCTTCATGATGATCGGATTGGAGAAATAAACGTCGCTACCACACCCAAAGGGGTTTCGACTGGCTCATTGCCACTCGGGACCCCTTTTCTTTTCCCACAAAATGGCAGCGAAAAGATGTCATTTTGGCATCAAAGCCTTCAAAAAGTAGTATTTTCATGCCATTTTGACTTAACAAATCGGTTGGCGCAGAATTCTCTAAGGGGTGGTCACCGAAAGAAAAAAACACTAAAAACATCAATCACTATGAGCATCGTAAAATATAACTCCATGCTGAATGACTTCGTACCGACCTCGTTTAGCAACATGATCGACAGGTTCTTTGCGGACAGTGTGGCGAGGACCGGCGGATCCGTGTATTCTTTTGTTCCGCGCGTCGACGTCATTGAAGAAGAAAAAGCTTTCGAAATCCACGTAGCCGTTCCGGGCATGAACAAAGAAGATTTCAAGATCGATTTGAACGACAACTATCTCACGATCAGCGGTGAGCGCAAGCAAACCCGTGAACGGAAAGAGAACCTCTTCCGTTCTTTTGAAACACAATACGGCTCGTTCTCGCGCTCTTTCAGCTTGCCTGAAAACGTAGACGCGTCAAAAATCGGTGCCCAGTACGTCAATGGCATCCTGGTGGTTTCCGTGCCGAAGGATGAGAAAAAAGCGTTAAAGCAAACCATCAAGGTAAGTTAAGTGGGGTTTAGGTTTGGTGGTTGGGGCTGCACGCAAGTGTAGCCCCTTTTTTTTACCACTTATGGTGGGATACCTGGTGGGCGCACCGGCCTGTTCTTACCTAGCCAGAATGCTATTTCTACTTGCTTGACCAGACGGTTGCGTTTAGGCACAGCCACTAACTTGACGCCTGGGAATTCCGTACTTTTAAGCAAAACTGAAGGTCATGCGTCGTTGGGTGTTTTACCTCTTTATCATCATCGTTGCCTTTGTTGGCGCCGTAGCGGGTTCTCTCGTGACGCTGTCGCTTGTGGAGCGAACGGTGCCTTACCAATCGATCGAGGAGCGACAGAAGGCGCGACTCGCGAACTACCTCCCCGACTCCAGCCATCGCGCGCTGGTCCCTCCCGGGCTGAACTTCCAAGCGGCCGCCAAGATGGTGACGCCGGCCGTGGTACACATCCGGGCCACGTATGGCGCGGGCGACTTCAGTTTAAATCCCCTGGAACATTACCTCAGTGGTCCCACCCATTCTTCCGGCTCGGGTGTGATCATCAGCGACGACGGGTACATCGTGACCAACCACCACGTGATCGAAGACGCCACCAACATTGAAGTGGTGATGAACAACAACCAGCGTTTCTACGCCAAGGTGGTCGGTAAAGATCATACCACAGACCTCGCACTTTTGAAGATCAAGTCTCGAGACTTACCGTTCGTGAAATATGGAGATTCCGATGCGATTACGACGGGCGAATGGGTGTTGGCCGTGGGAAACCCGTTCGACCTTAACTCCACTGTTACAGCTGGGATCGTGAGCGCCAAAGCTCGAAATATTGATATCCTACATGATCGCAATCATCTTGAAGTAGAATCGTTCATTCAAACGGATGCCGCGGTAAACCCGGGCAACAGCGGCGGTGCGCTCGTCAACCTGCAGGGCGAGTTGATCGGTATCAATTCGGCGATTGCCACCTCCACCGGTAGCTATTCGGGTTATTCTTTTGCTATCCCGGTAAGTTTGGTTAAAAAAATCATGGACGACCTGATGTTGTATGGAAAGGTTCAACGAGGACTACTCGGGATTCAAATCGACAATGTCAACGCGCAACTGGCCGAGTCGCATGGATTGAACCGCGTTCAAGGTGTATTTGTGACGCGCGTGAATGCAGGGAGTGCCGCGTTGGAGTCTGGAATCGAAGTGGGCGATGTGATTGTCGCAATTAACGAACACGATGTCAACAGTGTGAGCGAACTGCAGGAATGGGTAGCGCGAAACCGTCCCGGGGAAACCATCTCGGTAGACTTCATCCGCGAAGGCGTGGCGCGCCAAGTGAAGGCAGTCCTAAAAAATTACTCGGGTTCCGAAGAACTAGAAAAGCCAGAAGTATTGTGGGAACTCGAAGGGGCGACTTTCGAAGACATCCCTTACCACGCGCTTAACCGCTTGAACATCGACGGTGGAGTACTCCTCACCGAAGTTCGTGCCGGGGCGTGGGAGAAAAGTGGTATTAAGAATCGATTCATCATTACCCACATCGACAAAGTTTCCATCGACAACGTGGAGGATCTGAACCGCGTATTGGCCATTAAAGAAGGTGGTATGCTGGTCGAGGGCCTCTATGAGAATGGCGAACGCGGCGTGTTCGGCGTGAATTGGTAATACCTTATGTTTGTAGCCCCAACCGCGGCAAAGAAAGTCTTATGAAAAGTTTTGGCATTAAAGAAGCTCTGAAGCAACTAGGCATTTCCACTTCGAATGCAGGCGTGAGTACCGGCAGCAAATGGATTCGTTCGAAGGGCCCCATCCTCGAGTCGTATTCCCCGGTAGATGGAAAGTTGATCGGCAAAGTACAAGCCGGCGATGAAGCGAGCTTCGAGCAAGTTCTGGCGCAAGCAGAAAAGGCATTCGTAGAGTGGCGAAAGGTGCCGGCACCTCGCCGCGGCGACGTGGTGCGTCAAATTGGCGAAGCGTTGCGCGAAGCGAAAGAACCGCTCGGCAAACTTGTTTCCTACGAAATGGGGAAGTCCTATCAAGAAGGTCTCGGCGAAGTCCAAGAGATGATTGACATCTGCGACTTTGCCGTTGGGCTATCACGCCAGCTTCATGGACTGACGATGCACTCCGAACGTCCCAACCATCGGATGTACGAGCAATACCACCCACTTGGCGTGGTGGGGATCATTTCCGCGTTCAACTTTCCTGTGGCCGTTTGGTCTTGGAACTCCATGATCGCTTGGGTGTGTGGCGATGTTTGCATCTGGAAGCCTTCCGAGAAGACCCCATTGTGCAGCATTGCCTGCCAGAACATCGTCGCGAAAGTCTTTAAGAAAAATGGTGTTCCCGAAGGTGTCAATGGACTCGTGAACGGCGACTACCGTGTAGGCCAACTGATGGCTGCGGACGAGCGGGTGGCGTTGGTTTCGGCAACCGGCTCCGTCCGCATGGGCAAAGCCGTTGCTGCGGCGGTCAGTGCGAGACTAGGAAAGGCACTGTTAGAACTAGGTGGAAACAATGCAATTATCATCAGCGAACACGCCAACTTAGACATGGCCATCCGTGGAGCTGTTTTTGGCGCGGTGGGAACAGCCGGTCAGCGCTGCACCACGACACGTCGTTTGATCATTCACGAAAGTGTTTACGAAGAAGTGAAGGAGCGCCTTCGCAAAGCATACCAGCAACTCAGCATCGGAAATCCGTTGGATCCTCAAAACCACGTGGGTCCCCTTATCGACCAACTGGCGGTGAAATCGTATCGAGATGCGTTGAAAAAAGTGGTCGCACAAGGCGGAAAGATGTTGATCGCGGGCGGCGTGTTGAAGGGGACTGGCTATGAGTCGGGCTGTTACGTCAAGCCGGCGATTGCCGAAGTCAAAAACGACTTCGAGATCGTGCAACAGGAGACCTTTGCGCCTATCTTGTATCTGATCAAGTACAAAAAATTGGAAGAAGCAATCGCCTATCAAAATGGCGTGAAGCAAGGTTTGTCGTCGGCGATTATGACGACCCACATGCAGGAGATGGAGCAATTTTTATCCGCGGCCGGATCCGATTGCGGCATCGCGAACGTCAACATTGGGACTTCCGGGGCAGAAATTGGGGGCGCGTTCGGTGGCGAAAAAGAGACGGGTGGAGGGCGCGAATCGGGGTCCGACTCCTGGAAAGTTTACATGCGCCGCCAAACCAACACGATCAACTTCGGTAGTTCGCTGCCGCTGGCGCAAGGGATCAAATTTGAAATCTAGCACTTGCTTGGAAAAGTTTAGTCGAAGGTCTATTTTTAATAAAATTCCCATCCATGTCCGGCAAAAAGTATCGCACTGTCATGCTGATTGATGACAATGAGATTGATAATCTCATCAATCAAAAAATGATCGAGGCGGCTTCGATTACGGAAAACATTTACACGCACACCGGCGCGAAGAGTGCCATCGAGTTCTTGCGTAACATGGAAAAGCTCGATGTGGCTGATAAAGTCCTACCTGACGTGATCTTCCTCGACATCGACATGCCCCTGATGGATGGCTTCCAATTCCTGGACGAATTCGAGAAACTGAGTAGCCTCGCCAAGAAGAAGTGCAGCATCGTGATGCTCACAAGTTCGATCAACCCACAAGATTTCAACCGGTCGAAGAAGTACACGAACGTGAAGCTTTACCTGAACAAGCCACTCTCTCACGAGAGCATCATGAAACTGGACGTATAGTCCAACCCCTTCTCAAACCATCGATTGATTTTTCCTACGGGACGTCTATCGAGATTAAATTCTCGACGAATTGATCGTCCATGCGGATCAAGCTAGTAGGTGCAAAATAAGACACCGAGGTGGCCTTGAACTTGGGAATCAGCGCATGAATCTTCTTCGCTTTTTCCTTTTTGGCCTCGCTCACGGCGATCTTCAAGATCTTGATGAATAACAATACGTTCTCGCAGGTGTCCTTCCCAAACATGCGTATCTGACGCTGTATGCTGTTCGTCAGCTGGTTGAACAGGTCGAAGTCTTTTACCAAGCAATATTGCAGGGCGAGCACTGCCTTTACCTCCATCTGTGCAAACGGGTACTTCTTGAGGCTCATGTCGTTCAGCATGTTGTTGATCAACTTCGCTGCCTCTTCGTACTTGCCCACATAGTAGCTCGACAACGCGCGATAAATCACGTAAATGAGATGGCGGGGTACGTCGGCCAAATCGGCTTCATACTCCATGAACAGACTCTCGTTTTCCGCGTAGAGCTCCTTTTCAGTACCCAGCCGGATACTCCGTTCCAGCTTCGAAATGAGGAACTGAGCCGAGAACGTGTAGTACGGGTAGTTCACCAATAGGTTCGATGCTGCATCGTTTACCTCTTCGAAGTATTTCTCGGCCTGCCTGTAAACCTTGTAATGGTTAAAGTATTCAAGTTTCAAAAACTCGAAGACAAGGTTCAAATGGTAATATAGGGGATCGAGGTTATAGGTTTCAAAAATGCGCTGCACGTGGGCGAAGATGTCCTCGATGGACTCGCCTTCCTGGTTCATGTCGTCGGCTTCCACAAACAAGCGGTGGTAGATGAGCATGCAACTTTGGTACACGTACAATCGATGCGACTCGTACAACTTGGCCACATTTTGCATCTCCTTCATGAGGAGGGCAAGTCCCATTTTGTCTGTAGCGTCGCCTGAGAGCAAGTATCCGCCATACTTCTTGAAGTACTCCGCCAGCAGGTCTTCTGCTTTGTCGACCGCCAGCATGTATGCCACGTGCCGGTTGTACAGCTGCGAGTAGTTGAAGTGGTCGGGGGTATTGATATGCATTTTCTTGAGCGACTTGTACACCACCGTCAGTTCGTTGGCGAGGTCGTAGTCGATCAATTCTTTTTCAAGTTTTTTGAGCGTGGTGATCGAGATCGTCTTCTTTTTGGTGAACAGGACCTCGTTCAGGTTAGCCACTTTCCGAAGGATATCGGTTCGGGGACTCTCCATTTGCTGGAGTAGGTGTTCCTCGATCTTTTGGTTGAGGCGTGAACGGAGGGTGTAGTACGCATTTGCGTTCACCTCCAGTTCTACCATGATCTTGCTATCGGAGAGCTGGCGCTCCCGCAGCGCTTTCAACAGGTAGGCCGACTTCTCCGCGTTGCTTTCGATTAAAGAATCGTAGATGGACTTGAAATCTTTTTCCGAAAGCTGCTTGATGATGTTCTTCAGTTTGGCCATCCAAGAAAGCGGGGTTTAGAAAGACAAAAAGTTACGAAATTTCCATTCCGACTGCAAGAATAGCGCACGTTCCCGACTTTTCGGCATGATCCCACAGCCATTTTTTCCGCTTCCCGGTTTGGACACGGGTTTGCTACCGAGGGCCGCTTGATTGGAATCTGTTCAACCGATCTTCAAACGATGGATCCTTATTCTACCATGATCATATCCGCCGTACAGGCGGTTAAGAATGCAGTCGTCAAAATAGACGTCTTCAAGACGGTCAAAGGGAAACTACGCCCTGCGGGTTCAGGCTCCGGGTTTGTCTTCTCTTCCGATGGCCTTATTTTCACCAACAGCCATGTGGTGAACGGCGCCGAGAAAATAATGGTGTCGCTCCTGAATGAAAATGAAATCGAAGCCCAACTGGTTGGCATCGACCCCGATACAGACCTTGCCATCCTTAAGATTTATACCGACGGGTATTCATTGGCTAAACTGGGCGACTCCTCCCAGCTCCAAATCGGGCAGCTCGTGATTGCGATCGGCAACCCGCTGGGATATCAACACACCGTGACCACCGGGGTGGTCAGCGCCCTCGGCCGAACCCTTCGGTCGCAGTCGGGCATGTTGGTCGACAATGTGATCCAGTCGGATGCGGCGCTCAACCCCGGCAATTCTGGCGGCCCCATGATCAACACCGACGGCGAGGTCGTGGGTGTGAACACTGCCATCATCCAGGGCGCTCAAGGGTTGAGTTTTTCCGTAGCCATCAACACCGCCAAAGAGATCGCCAACCAACTGATGACGACAGGGAAAGTATTCAAGGCTTACCTCGGGTTTGCTTTACAAGAAGTGCCGCTAAACGCCAAAGTGATTCGGCATCATCACTTGTCCAATGAAAAAGGACTGTTCGTCACGGGTGTGGAGCCAAACTCACCCGCTGCCCGGTCCCAAGTTCAAGAGGGCGACATCATCATCGGTTTCAATGGCAAACCTGTTCAGTCCTTACATGCACTGTTCAAAGAGCTGAGCAAGAAAGACATCCTGACGATGGTAGACATAGATGTGATCCGGCATACCGAGTTGATTCGAACGACGATCTTCCCTGTGCAAAAGTAAGGTGGCCCCCCGCGGTTGATTCCAAATAAACACCCGTACAAGAATTCAAAATTCTTCGTAAATCGAGTCGAACCAATCCAATTTCGCGCATGCGTCGACTTGTTCTCATACTTGTATTCCTGCCCCTGTTTGCGGCAGGCCAACAACTCCGTTGGACCGCCGACAATAGTTTTCTCACCGTGGCCAATGGAGAGGTGGTACGCCTTACCCTTCCCGACCTCTCGAAGGAAGTAATCGTGAGTCGCCAAGACCTAAACGCCGCCGCGCCAGGATCGAGTGGAGTGAATCTCTTTTCGCTCTCGAAAGACGGTTCGAAGATCTTGCTGTTCACCAACACAAAGAAGGTATGGCGGTTGGAAACTAAGGGCGACTACTACGTGATGGATTTGGTCACAAAACGCATGATCAAACTGGGTAAGTCGTTGCCAGCATCCTCCCTTATGTTCGCGAAGTTCTCTCCCGATCAATCCAAAGTCGCCTACGTAAGCGAGTACAATGTTTACGTGGAAGACCTGAACACTGGGAAAATCACGGCCCTGACGACCGACGGCAATCGCCGCCATATCAACGGCACGTTCGACTGGGCATATGAGGAAGAATTCTCTTGTCGAGATGGTATTCAATGGAGTCCCGATAGCAAGCACCTCGCCTACTGGCAGATCGATGCGACTCGCATCCGCGACTTCTATATGATCAACAACACGGATAGCGTCTACTCGAAAATTGTCCCGGTCGAGTATCCAACGGCCGGCCAGACACCGTCCCCCGCACGCGTCGGGGTGGTCGATATCAACACGGGTCGCACGAGTTGGGTACCGCTACCGGGAGACCCAGCCCAGCACTACATTCCTCGAATCGAGTGGAATGCGTCTGGGACGCTGTACCTACAACAGATGAACAGAAAGCAAAATGAAACGATCATTTTCTCTTACCTACCCACGACAGGAGCAGTGAGACCTATTTACACCGATCGCGACGACGCGTGGATCGACACGTTCACCCCATGGGAAGATGTATATGCCCTCGACTTTCGACACGAGTTGCGTTGGATCAACGGCGGGAAAGAGTTCATCTGGTTCAGCGAACAAGATGGGTGGAGGCACGTGTACCGGGTGACGACAGAAGGTAAAGCCACTTTAATCACAAAAGGCAATTACGATGTGATGGAGATTAAGCTCATCGACGAGAAGGGCAAATTCCTCTACTTCATCGCTTCACCCACCAACGCCACGCAAAAGTATCTCTACCGCTGCAAGCTCGACGGCTCTGGCCAAGCCGAACGTGTCACGCCCGCGACCCAACAGGGTACCCATGAATATCAACTGGCGCCCTCTGCGAAGTATGCCTTCCATGTGTTCAGCAACATCAGAACGCAGCCTCTTTCGGAATGGGTCACCCTCCCTCAACACAAGGCGATCAATGAAAAGAGCGGCGTCGAAGCTCGAATGGCATCCGCCCAAATCAAAACCAACGTAGAATTTTTCAAAGTAAAAACTCCCGACGGCGTCGAGATGGACGGCTGGATGGCTAAACCAGCCAAGTTCGACAGCACAAAAAAATACCCTGTGCTATTCTTGGTATATACAGAGCCGTGGCACGCCAACGTCACCGACGAATTCGGAATTGCGAACAACCATCTCTTCCAAGGTGACTTGGCAGAAGAAGGATACATTTACATCGCGGTCGACAACCGAGGCACACCTTCGCCAAAAGGACGTCTGTGGCGCAAGTCGATTTACCGCAACATCGGGACCCTCAACATTCAAGACCAAGCCGCAGCTGCCCGGGAGATACGGAAGTGGAAGTTTGTGGACCCCTCGCGAATAGCAGTCTGGGGCTGGAGCGGTGGCGGGTCAGCCACCCTCAACTTGATGTTTCAATACCCCGACCTCTACCAAACGGGAATCGCCGTCGCCGCCGTGGCCAACGCTCTCACATACGACAACATCTACCAAGAGCGCTTCATGGGATTGCCACAAGAAAACATGGCCGACTATGTGAAAGGCTCACCCATCACCTACGCGAAAAACCTAAAGGGCAAATTGCTGTACATCCACGGCACGGGCGACGACAACGTACACTACGCGAATGCCGAAATGCTGATCAACGAACTCGTGAAGCACGGCAAACAATTTCAACTGATGGTGTACCCCAATAGAACCCACTCTATCTCCGAGGGCGAGGGCACCACCGAACACCTGTCCGCGTTGTATACAGAGTTCTTGAGGAAGAATTGCCCGGGAGGAGAGAGATAAGAATTAGGAATTTAGATTTAGGATTTAAGATTTTAGGATTTGGTCTTGGAAGGACCCAAGAAAAAAAGGGGTGGAGAATATCGGATTCGAACCGATGACCTCTTCCATGCCATGGAAGCGCTCTAGCCAGCTGAGCTAATCCCCCAAAAACGGCCGTAAATATAACAGGAAAATGGAATTCTGAATTCTCGATTCGTTTTATTGAATCTGCTTCCCCTCGATGAACTCCTTAAACGGCTTCTTGTATGTGTCACCGATGGGGATGGCGGCTTGGCCAATTTGGATCTTGTCTTTATGAACAGACTCGATCGCGTCGAGGGCGACAATGAAGGAATTGTGCACGCGAAAGAACTTCTCGGCCGGCAGTTGCTCTTCTAAAACCTTCAATCTCTGCAAGCTGATCACTTTCTGAGTGCGCGTGTGGATGGTCACGTAATCTTTCAGCCCTTCCACATAAAGAATGTCGTCCCAGTTGATCTTCACGAGCTTCGTACCATCCTTCACGAAGATGAAGGGCGATGGTGTCTCCGCTGGTTTCTCCGGAGCGGCAGCCGCCGGTGCGGTCAGGCGCTGGCTGGCCTTGTCTACAGCCTTCAAAAACCGTTCGAAGGTGATAGGCTTGAGGAGGTAGTCGGTGATATCCAGTTCGTACCCCTCCAGCGCGTATTCCGAGTACGCGGTGGTGAGGACCACCAGCGGCTTCTTTTGTAAGCTCTTCAGGAACGAAATGCCTGTGAGTTCAGGCATCTGCACATCGAGGAACAGCAGGTCTACGCTCGAACTCCGGAGTACCTCCATGGCTTCGAGTGCGCCGGAGCATGCCTTTATCAACTGGAGGTACGGAACCTTGCGCACATATTCCACCATCAGGTTGCGCGCCAACGGCTCATCTTCTACGATCAAGCACGAGATATTCAATTCAGATTCAATTTTAACTGCACCGAATAACGGTCACCGATGTCCTTGACTTGAAGGTCGTATTTTTCGGGGTAGGTCAGTTCCAAGCGACGCTTCACGTTTTGGAGTCCGATACCGGATTTTCCTTGCTCCGAATGTACACCGTTTCCTTTGCTATTCTCCACGGTATACAAACATTCTCTTCCCTTCACGTTAATCGCCAAGTTTACCCAGGCGTGTTTGGTGTTTCCGTTCACGCCGTGTTTGAAAGCATTTTCTAGGAAGGTGATCAGAATAAGGGGTGCAATCTTGATCCCACTGGGATTCCCCTCCACCTTGAAGTCGATGGGGATCTGGTCGTTCAGTCGAAGTCGCTCGAGGCTCACATAGTTCTGCATGTACTCGATCTCCTTGCTGAGTTCTACTTGTTGATAGTTCGACTCGTAGATCATGTACCGCATCATCTGCGAAAGCTTGGCGATCACCTCGGTGGTATTGTCCGACTTCGTGTACGCCAGGTAGTACAAGTTATTCAGCGTATTGAATAAGAAGTGCGGGTTGATCTGTTCCTTGAGGAAACTCAGCTCCGCCGACAGCTTTTCATTTTCGAGTTCTTTCTTTTTCGCTTCCAGCTCGAACCAGTCTTTCGCAAAACGAAGCATGCTCACGAATATCACGATGAAGAGCGACGTCGCGCTCATCTGCACGATGTAAATAGTGCTGTAGAAATAGAGGTCGGTATGTGAATATCCATCCACCAAGAAACGCTGGAAGTGAACCCGGATGGTGGTCAAGAGGATAAAGGGTATAAGAAACTCGAGCAGGTACTGCCCCACTTTCCGGCGTTCCAAAAAGCGCGGCAAGAAGATAAAGTAGTTCATGTACGCCGCCGCCATGTTGAACGCGACATGGAACATGGTTCTATACACGGCCACTTGCAACGGAAGGTCGGGGCGAGAACTAATCTGGTAGAAAAAGAACGACAAGTACACGCACCAGAATGATACGTGTAGCAACACGACGCGCCGTTGGTATACAAACGATGTCATGGTAGGCGATGAGGATTTAACACTTCGTTAGGAATTGATCTAGCCCTGCGATAATCTGATTGGGGTAGCAACAAAACTGGATCAACCATCGACAAAAGTAGCCCGATTCCGATTGCAGTAGGGCCATTCGCCCGTGTTTTCGACCGGCGGTCAACTTTGATCGATGCGAAGGGTGGTTCGTCTCTTTTCCGGATCGGTCGATTATTCAGTCGGAGCATCGAAAAACCGCTACCGGCCATCTAAAAACAATTTATGTTCAAAACCTAAAGCACACATTTGCAGTTTAGTCACCGTGGCTTTAAGGCCGAAATCAACATTATGAACCGCTTCTCTCCGAAATTTTCACTTTTTGCAGTCCTTCTCAGCATCGTTGCCTTAGCAGGGTCGGCAGTATCCGCTTTTGCACAGGCCCCCGCCAAGGGAAATGGCAAAATATCTGGTATCGTCATCGACGCGACGAGTGGCGCGCCGGTTGAATTTGCCACCGTGGCCCTAAACGATCCAGCTACTGGAAAGCCTGTCGACGGAGCAGTGTGCGACGACAAGGGAAAGTTCTCCATCACCAAGGTTGCGAACGGCAACTATAAGGTCGTGATCTCTTTCATTGGCTACGAAAGTTATGCCCAAGACGTGGTGGTCTCTGACCGGAAGGGTTCGATCGACATGGGTACCCTCAAACTGGGTGCTTCGGTCACCGAATTGAATGAAGTAGTCGTCGAAGGTCAACGGTCGCTCGTAGAAGAAAAGGTCGACCGAATGATTTACAACGCGGAAAACGATGCAACAGCTCGCGGCGGCGATGCTGCCGACGTCCTCCGACGCGTACCCATGCTCACGGTAGATATGGACGGAAACGTGTCGCTGCGTGGAAACTCCAACATCCGGGTATTGATCAACAACAAGCCGTCGACGATCACCGCATCTAGCGTCGCGGATGCGTT
Source organism: Cyclobacteriaceae bacterium (assembly GCA_044226825.1). Classification (GTDB taxonomy): domain Bacteria; phylum Bacteroidota; class Bacteroidia; order Cytophagales; family Cyclobacteriaceae; genus ELB16-189. The sequence continues at coordinate 63,676 of JBGAGH010000004.1, read as the reverse complement.
GAAACAGATTCCTTCCGATCAAATTAAAAGTGTAGAAGTGATCACGTCTCCATCGGCGAAATACGACGCGGAAGGTTCAGCTGGCATTATCAATATCATCACCAAGAAAACGACCATGCAGGGATTTACCCTCAACTTGGACGGCAACGTGGGCTTGCGTGGTTCAAATTTGGGTTTGAACGGTAACCTACGCACCGGCAAAATGGGATTCTCCTTGGGTGGGTTCGGACGCGGCAACTACAATGTAACGGGTAGCTACATCAACGCGCAAACAACGCAGTCGACCACAGGAAACACGACCACTTCTCTCTTGAACCAACAAACCGCCAGCACCCGGAACAACGGGCTTTTCGGCAACTACAACTTTGGCTGGGACTACGACATCAACAAGCAAAACTCGCTGGTGGCATCCGTTCGTTTCGGAGCCCGCAACGGTCGTAACTATCAAGACAACCTGTTGACCGAAACCTATAACAACAATTCGCTGACTAACTCGTCGTTGCGCGACGTAGCGGTGAAAGACCTCTCGAACAACGTAGATGCCAACTTGACCTATACCCATCTTTTTGCTCAACCGGGTAAGGAGTTTAGTTTACTCACATCTTTGAGCCGCAACAATAGAACAAACGACTTCATCAACAACATATTCGATCCTACTGGAACCTCGATCTCGAGTCGCTTGAAAAACAACAACAATAGCTACAACCAGGAAGCAACGATTCAAGCTGACTACACCACCCCGATGGGAAAAAATCAGATTCTGGAACTAGGTGGAAAGAACATTTCGCGTGTCGTATCGAGTAAGTACCAATACTTCACAGCAACCGGTTCTGATGGCGATTACATCCTCAACACGAATGCCTCGCTTTCGAACAATTTGGACTACAACCAAAATGTAACAGCAGGATATCTATCCTATACCGCAAGTCTGCCGAAAGGCTACTCGTTAAAGGCTGGTGGCCGCTATGAATACACGACGATCCGGGCCAACTTGAAGGACGAGCAAAAGATTGATATTCCTTCTTATGGCGTACTCGTGCCAAGCGTAAACTTGTCGAAAAAGGTAGGGAAGGGCACGTTGAAACTAGCGTACAATAGACGTATCCAACGCCCATCTATTCAATTCTTGAACCCGAACACCCAGGCTTCGAACAACGTGAACATTACGGTGGGTAATCCCCAGTTGGCGCCCGAATACACCAACAACTACGAAGTCTCGTACAGTACGTTTGTGAAAAGTGCGTCATTCAACATATCCACTTTTGTGCGGAATACGAACAACGCCATTCAAAGTGTGCGCGACACCACGACGTTCAACGGAAACCATGTGATCAGGACCACCTATCAGAACATCGGCCAAGAAAACGCTTATGGAGCGAGTATCTTCACCAACATCTCGATCTCCGAGAAATTGTCACTCAACGGTGGCACGGATGTTTACTATGCCGTTCTGAACAACAACAATCCGAATCCCATCTATGCTGCCTCCAACCAAGGGTGGGTGATCAGTGGTCGCATGTTTGGTAGTTACAACTTCAATAAGACTTGGGGACTTCAGTTCTTCGGCTTCTACCGTGGCCGTCAGGTACAACTTCAAGGTTTACAAGGCGGCTTTGGTATCTATAGCCTGAGTTTGAAGAAAGACTTTGCGAACAAGAAAGGAAGCATCGGATTCGGTGCAGAAAACTTCTTCAACTTCGATGGCTTCAAGATCCGCAACGAACTCGTGTCGCCGATCTTGGTTCAGAAGAGCACGAACGTGATGAACAACTTGAGTTTCAAAGTGAACTTTAGCATCCGCTTGGGTAAGATGAGCTTCGAACCGCGTCCCAGCCGTCGTCGCTCCATCAACAACGACGACCTGAAAGAAGGCGGCGAAGGCGGTGGCGGCGGTGGTGGTATGGATGGCGCCCAAGGCGGCGGACAGGGTGGTGGAAACTTTGGTGGTGGAAACTTTGGCGGCAACCGCGCGGGTGGCGCGCAACGACCGGCCGCGCCAGCTGCGGTCAACACGCAAGCACCGGCTGCCGATCCAACTGCCGTGGTGAATGCGGTCGGAACATGGACATACACGCTAGACTCACCTCAAGGTGGCGGCGGTACGATCGTGATCAAAAAGGAAGGGGAAACCTATTCCGGCACGTTGACCAACAGTCGTTTCAACCGCGAGAATCCTTTGAAAGCCGTTACGGTAGTTGGCAACGAAATCAACTTTAGCTACGAGACCAGCTTTGGCGGAAACACGAACGTGGTTACAGTCAAAGCTACAATAGCAGGCGACAATATGAATGGTACGATGGCGGTCGGGCAATTCGGCTCCTTCCCCATCAACGCGAAGAGAAATCCTTAATAGGTTTTGATTTGGATGTTGAGTGAGTAAGTGAGGTAGCAGGAACGCGTGCCGGTGCAATTGCATCGGCGCCGTCCTGTACACTTAGGGTTTCTTAGCCAGCGCTTCGGTCGCCAACACACGCATCTTCTTCACACGTTCGGGGTCTACCGTCCTGACGTTGAACTCCGAACCCTCGTCAGAGCCCATGCCTGCGATCGCCAGGTTGCGATACTCCATCAAACTAGGTCTCGAGGACGTTGCGGAGAAGTGAATCTCGTTCACCCCGGTCGTCGACACGATCTGTTCCACAGTATTTTCATTGACACCAGACCCTGGCATAATGGCAATTCTGCCGTTGGCCCGCTTCACGAGTTCGGCGAGGAGAGCGGTTCCTTTCGAAGCCTGTGCTTGTTGTCCGGCGGTGAGAATTCGATCGAAACCAACTTCGATACAGTCTTCCAGCGCTTCGAAAGGATCGCGCGTCATGTCGAACGCGCGGTGACACGTCACCTTCAAGGGACGGGCCTTATCGATCAACTCCTTGCACCGCTTCTTGTCGATGCGACCATCTGGAGTGAGTATCCCGAATACGACACCGTCGACTGACGACTTCTGACACTGCCAGATGTCGCGTTTCATGCAATAGAATTCCCAAGTCGTATAACAAAAGTCGCCACCACGGGGTCGAATCATCACAAATACATCGAGGCTCACATTTCCTCGGACGACTTCGATGGTACCAAACGAGGGCGTCGTTCCTCCTTCTGCGGGATTGTCGCACAACTCAATGCGATCGGCGCCGCCTTCTTGTGCCTTCAGCGCCGACTCGATATTGTACACCACGATTTCTAGGGTCATATAACTACTCGGGTGATTCTTTAGAAATAGCTCTTCGATTGAATCACCACGTGCTGCTGATCGGGCGTCGTGATCGTATAGTAAAAGTCGTTGACGGTAGAATAAGCACCAATCTCTCCGTCCTTGCTCACGGCGAGGAAGGCAACACTCAACTCTTTGGCCCGCGCGTCGCCGTTCTTTTTTACCACCCGTTGGATGGCCTCTTCACAAGCTTGTTGGGGTGTTCTACCGTGTCGCATGAGTTCTACGATCGTATGACTTCCGGCGATGCGAATCATTTCTTCACCCACGCCGGTGGCGGTGGCGGCACCCACCTCGCCATCCACAAACAGGCCGGCACCGATGATGGGGGAATCTCCTACCCTGCCGTGCATCTTGAAAGCCATCCCGCTGGTCGTGCATGCACCGCTTAAGGCACCCGAGGCGTCTAAAGCGATTATTCCGATCGTGTCGTGGTTGAACACGCTGGTGTCTGGTTTGTACTCCGACTTCTTCAACCACTCTTTATACTTCTTTTCGGATTCCTTGGTCAGTAGGTTTTCCTTTTTGAAACCGTTGGCCTGTGCAAATCTTTCTGCTCCCTTTCCGACGAGCATTACGTGTGGGGTCTTCTCCATCACGAGTCGAGCGAGGGAGATCACGTGGGTGTACCCTTGCACGAACGCCACGGAACCGCAGTTACCCTTTTCATCCATGATACATGCGTCCAGCGTCACAATCCCATCTCGGTCGGGAAGCCCACCGAGTCCTACGGAATTCTCTTTCGGGTTTGCTTCCGGAATCTTGGCGCCGGCTTCCACGGCATCGAGTGCACGGCCGCTCTTCGATAAAATCGCCCATGCCGCCTTATTGGCCTCCACGTTGGGCCACGTTGAGATCACGAGGGGCTTTTGGCCTGGGTTGTCAAAACTACCCGCGAACAGTTTAGAAAATGGTAAGGCTGTGGCAAGCGTAGTCCCAGCCGCGAGGAATTTCCTTCTCGACGAATTCATGATCTCATTTTGTTTAGGTCAATTTAGTCAATTATCCTCCTCGCAAAGCGGTACCGCTTGGCGTAATAGTCTTGAGACAGGTCTGTTTCGATCACCCCGAGGGAAGTGGACGCATGAATAAATTTCACCGTGTTTCGTTTCACGTCGGTGACCAGCCCTACATGTGTAATCTCACGCTTCTTCTTCCCGGTAGCAAAAAAGACTAGGTCCCCCGGCTGCAGGTCTCTCTGTTTCACCTTCTCGCCGACGCCAGACTGGTCTTCTGCCGAACGGGGAAGGGACAGGTTGATCGCACGGTAGGCATTCGTGGTGAGGCCCGAGCAGTCCAACCCGGATCGGGTCATGCCTCCATATTTATAAGGTGTGCCCATAAAGGTGCGGGCGGTGCTTATCACTTCTTCCACTTTCTGTTGCCGCAGGCGCGCCTTTTGCGACGCGCACCCCGAAACAACGAACAAAATGAAAATGAGCCGGAGGAACCGAGGTAAGAGGTTTTCCGTAATTTTGTGTTTGGGTAATACCATAACCTATTCAAAGTTAGCAATTCGATGGGATTCGTTAAAGAAGTAGATGCCCATGTGGCCGTTGGGATCGAAGTGATCAACCAATTGCGCGACATCGTTGGGACCGAGAATTTATTCTTGGACGAAGAGCGGAAGAACGACTACGCCCACGACAAGACCGAGGACTTTTTCTTCATGCCCGCCGTGGTTATCCGACCCGGCTCGACGCACGAGGTGAGCGCCATACTCACACTTTGCAACGAACACCGGATACCGGTTACGCCCCGGGGTGCCGGCACGGGGCTGGCAGGCGGCGCCATCCCGACGCACCGAGGGGTGGTCCTATCAATGGAACGCTTCAATAAGATCCTCAAGATTGACGAATTGAATCTACAGGCGACGGTGGAACCCGGCGTCATTACCGAAGTGTTTCAAAACACGGTCAAGGAAAAAGGACTGTTTTACCCACCCGACCCTGCCAGCAAGGGTTCTTGTTTCTTGGGTGGAAACCTAGCCAACAACTCTGGTGGTCCCAAGGCCGTGAAATACGGTGTCACGCGCGACTACGTCATTAACTTAGAAGTCGTTCTCCCATCGGGCGAAGTGATTTGGACTGCTGCCAACGTATTGAAGAATTCCACCGGCTACAACCTCACACAATTGATGTGCGGTAGCGAAGGAACCCTCGGTGTGATCACCAAGATCGTGTTCAAGCTGCGGGGATATCCTCAAAAAAATGTTTTGATGATGATCCCGTTTGTCACCAACGAGGAAGCATGCAAGGCGATTGCCGCCATCTTCGTAGCAGGGATCACGCCGTCGGGAGTAGAATTTTTCGAGAAAGAAGCCGCAGCGAAGACATACGAATATTGCGAAAAGGTACTCAACAGCCCGATCACGACCCGGCTGACCGAAGGGATGGAATCGTACCTGTTGTGCGAACTCGACGGCAACGACGAAGAGGTGCTCATGCGCGACGCAGAACGCGTCATGTCCGTCGTGGAAAAATTCAATTCGGGAGAAGTGCTGTTTGCCGACACCACGGCACAAAAAGAAGAACTTTGGAAACTTCGTAAGAACATTTCGCCCGCGTTGCACTGGTATTGCCTCAACAAATCAGACGACGTGGTGGTGCCGCGTGCCCAGATGCCCAAACTCATTACAGGCATCAAGGAAATTGGAAAACAGTATAAGTTCAACACGGTGTGCTTTGGACATCTCGGCGATGGCAATCTGCACGTCAATATTTTGAAGGAAGATATCGACGATGAGTATTGGAATACCAAGGTAAATGAAGGCATCGGTGAGATATTTAAACTCACCGTGAGTCTGGGTGGCACGCTTTCTGGCGAACACGGCATTGGAATCGCGAAGCGACCTTATATGCCCATTGCGGTGGGACAAGTCAACTTGGAATTGATGCGCGGAATCAAAAAAGTCTTCGACCCGAACGGGATTCTCAATCCGGGTAAGATCTTTTAGACTGTCAAGAATTCAAGTATTCGATCACTCCCTCCTTGATCGCTTGGAAGGTCTGGGTTAGGATCACCTCGTCTTCTTCCAGCAGGGTGACACGGAACCCGCTAAGGTCTGAACAGAAGGAAGAGATGGGCACCACACAAACACCTTTGGCTCCCAGCAGGTAATACACAAAGCGTTTATCTAGCGGGATGTCGTCCTGGGTCCATTCTTCTACCAGCTTGCGGATCGCGGCGTTCTTGATTTCCAGTTTCTGACCTTTCTTCAGCACGCCGTCGCGGAAAATGATGGTATTGTAAAACGCGCCGTATGTTTCATTGAACGTCAACTGAGGAACACTCCCAAGGATACCCGACACGATCTTGCTTCGCCGTCCAATCCTCTCGTTGATTTCCTGTCGATACGACATGTAACGTGGATCGCCGAGGATTTCTGGGATCGCTAGTTGCGGAAGTTTCGTGGAGCACACTTCGATCATCTTTGCGTTGTCGAGCGCCTCACAAAACCGGTTGAAGTCTGCATCTTGATGCCTATTGTAGTATTCCATCCAGCCACACCTCGATCCCGGCCACGGTAATTCTTTCGAAATCCCCTTCATGGAAATGCCCGGAACATCTTCGATGACCTCCGCCAGTGACCAGGCACGTGCACCATTGTACGTGATGTTCAAGTAGATCTCGTCGGCAATTAAGAAAAGACCAAATTCACGCGCGATGGCAACGATCCGCTTCAACGTTTCGAGCGGGTACACCATGCCCGTGGGGTTGTCTGGGTTGATGATCAGTATTCCAATGATGTTGGGATTGTACTTCACCTTTAGATACAAATCGTCAAGGTCGGGGAGCCACTTATTGTTGGGATCGAGCAGATAAGTAAGGGGTGTATTGCCGGCGTGCGCACCTTCCGCACTCGAGTGGGTGCTATACGCGGGCGATGGACCAATCACGCGGCTCGTCGGCAGGATGTATTGATACACTTTCGCGATGGCATCTCCCAACCCGTTGAAGAAGCATATGTCCTCAGCCGTAATCTGTGCGCCACCGAGCGCGTTGGTGCGTGCGGCGAGGAACTCACGAGTCTGTACGATGCCCTTCGAAGGGCAATACGAGTACGTATCGTCTTGGCTCACCAAGTGTGCCATCACATCCTTGATCCACCCAGGCATCTTGTGATGCTTTTGAATCGGGTCGCCGATGTTCTCCCAGGTGATGGGCAGCCCCATCGCTTGAAGTTGGTTGGCCTTCTTGGCGATCTCCCGAATCTCGTAGCTCAGTTCGCTAGCACCCTCGCTCAATAACTTCTGTCGCATGATTCTTAAATAAAATCGCGTGATATTGATGAAAACCTATGGCTAATGCAACACGCTCATTAAAAAATTGAAAACCTTTCATCAACGCCTCGCCTATGCCCCGGTCTCGATGATCTTAGACCCACCTCCCAACCCGATCACAGGAGCGGAGCGGTGTAGACTTTAACCGTCGCCCCGTCGCCACTTGCTTCCTTGCGACAAGAAAGCGACCGGCAGGTGTGTAAAATTCTTCCCGTACTCTACGCGATAAGGTAGACATCACGCAACAGCGGACTCCACCCGCAGCGTGTCGTTTTGCCTCACTCCTCGCGTCAAAAAATCATTACATTCGCCTCATGTGTGGTATTACCGGAATCTTCGCGTTCAACTTGGTTGGCAAACTCCATAAGATCAACGTTACGGCCGCAACCATGAGCATCCAAAGTCGCGGTCCAGATTTTCAGGATATCTACTTGGAAGAATGGATCGGACTCGGCCATCGACGCTTAAGTATTATCGATACGCGTGCCATCGCGAATCAACCGATGTGGGACGAATCGAAGCGCTATTGCATCATCTTCAATGGAGAAATCTTCAACTACAGGGAGTTAAAGAAGCAACTTGAAAATCAGGGCGTTTCATTTTTCTCCGATTCAGATACGGAAGTACTCCTGAAGTTGATTATCCGCCAAAAGGAAAAAGCACTCAACCTACTGAACGGCTTTTTTACTTTTTGCGTGTATGATCGCGAAGAGCAATCGATGTTTATCGCGCGCGACCGATTCGGGATTAAGCCTTTATTATACTTGCACGACGAAGACAAATTTATCTTCGGTTCAGAAATGAAGAGCATTCTCGCTTACGGTATCGAACGTACGCTGGACTATTCTTCACTTTACCACTATTTACAACTCAACTACATCCCGGGGAACGACTCAATTTTCGCATCGGTCAAGAAATTGCCACCCGGGCATTATATGACGGTTCGCCGCGGCGCACACACGGTGGCACCTTATTACTCCATTCCCTATGACGCCGAGGGAGCAGAAAAAAATCCAATTTCTTATGACGATGCGAAGCAACAGCTTCGTTTGCTGCTCGAAGACTCTGTACAACGCCGCCTCGTCGCGGACGTTCCCGTTGGAGCATTCCTCAGCGGGGGCGTCGACTCGTCCATCGTGTGCAGCCTTGCCGTGAAGCATAAACCCGACCTCCACACTTTCTCGATCGGGTACCGCGACGAAAAATTCTTCGACGAGACGAACTACGCAAATTTGGTAGCGGCCAAACTTAAAACGAATCACACGGTCTTCTCGCTGACCAACCAGGACCTGTACAACCATGTCGAGTCGATCCTCAACTACATCGACGAACCATTCGCCGACTCTTCCGCCATCGCGGTGAACATTCTGAGTCGAGAAACAAAAAAGCACGCGACCGTGGCGCTGTCGGGAGATGGCGCAGATGAACTTCTCGGTGGGTACAATAAACACGAGGCACTCTTGAGGATGGCACATCCCGGTTTCGCAGAAAAAGCGCTGTCTTTGGCGGCCCCACTCGCCCGGCGCCTCCCTCAGTCGAGAAATTCGGCGTTGGCGAATCGGGCACGCCAAATTGTTCGCTTCGAAGACGCACGCCAGCTCTCCATGTCAGATCGGTATTGGCGCCTGGCGACGTACGCCAGCAAGGACGAAGCCCTCGCTTTGTTGCATCCCGACCTACGGACGAGTTTCTGGCTAAGGGACTCAACCACGAGGAGAAAAGATTTGTTGTCGGCCCTTCACGATCGTTCGTCGATGAACGACGTTCTTTACACCGATATGAAACTTGTGTTGGCGGGCGACATGTTGCCGAAGGTCGACCTCATGAGCATGGCACAAAGCCTCGAGGTACGGGTTCCTTTCCTAGACTATCGCGTAGTTGAATTCCTCTTTACACTTCCGTCGGAATTCAAGATTACGAAGGGGCTACGAAAGCGTCTGCTTCAAGACACATTCCGCGACATCCTACCACAGGAACTTTACAATCGACCGAAGAAGGGATTTGAAGTACCGATGCTGAAGTGGCTAAGGAACGAAATGAAAATACTGGTGCACGACGACCTGCTGTCGAAAAAGGCCATCGAGGAACAAGGTATATTCCACTACCCGGAAGTGGAGAGACTGAAACTCAAACTTGCATCAAAAAGCCCAGGCGATGCGCATGCACGCACCTGGGCGCTGGTGGTATTCCAATGGTGGTACCGAAGGTATTTTCTCGGTAAGAAGTGACTTACTGCTTCTTCGCCCACATGTCGCGAAGGGTCACGGTCCTATTGAACACCAGCTTCTCCCGAGTCGAGTCGGGGTCGAGACAAAAATAACCGAGGCGAATAAACTGGTAGCGCTCATTCAGGCTAGCGTCTACGAGGCTTGGCTCTGCATACCCGTTCAACACCTCTAAGGAGTCTGGATTCAAGTGATCTTTGAACTCGCCCTCAGCGCTATTCATATCCTCCACCTTGAACAGTCGGTCGTATTGACGAATCTCGATCGGCAGCGCCTTCGTGGCATGCACCCAATGAAGGGTTCCTTTCACCGAAATGCCCGACGTGTCGGACCCGCTGCGGCTCTCGGGCACATATGTGCATCGAAGTTCTTTGATCGATCCGTCATCATTCTTCACAACCTCTTCGCATCTGATAATGTAAGCGCTCTTGAGGCGCACCATTTGACCTGGTGATAATCGGAAGTATTTCTTTGGAGGGACCTCCATAAAGTCGTCCTGCTCGATGAAAAGCTCGCGACCGAACGGGATGTCACGCTCGGTAGAACTTTCATCTTCCGGGTTGTTTTCGCTTTTCAACAACTCCTCCTTCCCTTCCGGGTAATTGGTGATCACCACTTTCACAGGATTCACCACTACCATACGTCGTAGGGAAATCTTGTTCAAGTGTTCGCGTACGCAAAACTCGAGTAGGCTAATGTCAATCAAGTTGTCACGCTTCGCGACACCAATCTTGTCGCAGAACTCGCGGATGGCTTCCGGCGTGTATCCACGACGGCGCACGCCGCTGATTGTAGGCATGCGTGGATCGTCCCAGCCACGAACAATTTTTTCATTCACCAATTGCAATAGCTTGCGCTTGCTCATCATCGTATAGGTCATGTTGAGACGAGCAAACTCGTATTGTCTCGAAGGATAGATCTCAAGTTTTTCAATAAACCAATTGTACAACTCACGGTGCGGGATAAACTCGAGTGTACAAATACTATGGGTTACGTTTTCGATCGAGTCGCTTTGACCGTGGGCAAAATCGTACATCGGGTAAACGCACCATTTGTCGCCTGTGCGATGGTGGTGGGCATGCTTGATCCGGTACAGAATCGGATCTCTCATGTGCATGTTGGTGTGCGCCATGTCGATTTTAGCACGCAATACCTTCTCTCCATCTTTGAATTTCCCCGCCCTCATATCGCCAAACAACTGGAGGTTTGTCTCAATCGAACGGCTCCTAAATGGACTGTCGGTGCCCGGCGTAGTGGGCGTGCCTTTTTGTGCGGCAATCTCGTCGCTGGTGCTATCGTCGACGTACGCCAAACCTTTCTTTATCAAGCGAACGGCAAACTCATACAGTTGGTCGAAATAATCCGAAGCATAAAGTTCTGCGGCCCACTGGAATCCGAGCCAGTTTACATCATTCTTGATGCTCTCGACGTATTCGGTCTCTTCCGTCGTGGGATTGGTGTCATCGAAACGCAAATTCGTCTTCCCGCCATACTTCAACGCCAATCCAAAATTGAGGCAAATACTCTTTGCGTGTCCCAAATGCAAGTAGCCATTCGGTTCCGGTGGAAACCGAGTCACGATGCTCGCGTACTTCCCTGCTTTTAGGTCGCCATCGACAATCTCCTCCAGGAAGTTCAATCCTTTTTCTTCGGTCATAAGTGCTCTAAAAAGCCTTAAAAATAGGGAATTCTGAACTTCCAGAGCCGCCGGTGTTGTTTGTTTTAGGTAGAAATTAAAGTTGAAATACCTTTACCGACGATGCAAAAAACCCTGTATGTCAAGAACATGGTGTGCGACCGGTGCCGATTGACCGTGGGGCAGGTTCTAGATCGTTTGAACCTCCCCTACCGAAGGGTCGACTTGGGTGAAGTGGAACTGGTGAATGAGGCAACCCAAGAACAGGTCGACGCATTCCGTGCCGGGATTGAGCCCCTCGGCTTCGTGCTGATCGAAGATCGAAATTCCAGGACCATCTCGCAGGTCAAAGCAGCGGTTCTCGACTTGGTGAGAGGTAACGCCTCCCCCGAACATGTTAAAATGAAACTCTCGAGCTACCTAGCGGAAGTTACCGGGAAGGACTATCACACCATGAGTGGGCTCTTTTCCGACGTGGAAGGGATCACCATCGAGCAATTCCACATCCTGCAAAAAATCGAGTACGTCAAGGAATTGCTCGCCTACGACGAGTTGACACTCAGCGAAATCGCGCACAAACTTCGTTATTCCAGCGTCCAGCACCTGTCTAACCAGTTCAAAAAAGTGACCGGTCTTACCCCGAGCCACTTCAAGGCCATCGGTCGTGGCCGGAGGCAGGCCCTCGATCAGATATAAACATTCGCGAAAATTCTGTAAAGCCGTCGGTACACGAACGCCGTATCTTTACATGCGCTTTGGCCAAAGTGTCAAACATTAAAGAAACATTCTTATGAAACATACATACCAAGTGACGGGCATGACCTGCTCGGGATGCGCCGCCACCGTTCAAAAAGCACTTCAAAAGGTGAACGGCGTCACCGGCGTTACCGTCGATTTAGCGAAAGGACAAGTGGATATCGACATGCACCACCACGTGCCCACCAGCACATTACAAAGCGGACTCGCGGCCTACCCCGCCTATCAACTTTCTGAAGAAGGCCAAGCCCACACCGCCATGCCTTTGGCAACATCAAATTTTGATTGGAACGATCGCTCGGTCTGGTCGCGTGCGTCCTTCAATACCTTGAATTGCCTGATCGGATGTTCGATCGGCGATTTTGCCATGATCATCACACTGCAGAAATACTTTCCTGGAACTTCGATGACTGTGCAAATGGTGCTCGCCGTCATTGCGGGACTGATCACCTCGGTCTTGTTCGAGACCTTTCTGCTGCGTAAACGAGAACACTTCGCTTGGGGCGCTGCCTTTCAAACGGCCCTGTCGATGTCATTCATCTCGATGGTCGCGATGGAAGTTGTCATGAACTTCACCGACTTCATGATCACAGGTGGAAAAGCAGCCTTTGGTAACCCGATGTATTGGACTGCCCTAGCTGTGTCCATGGTGGCTGGCTTTCTCGCTCCCTTGCCTTACAATTACTACAAGCTGAAGAAATACAACCTGGCGTGCCACTAGTTCGGCACGCCCTTTTTTCTTCGGCATTTTAATTACCCCAACAAAATCCGTGTCTTATGAACAGACTGGCTCGACTCACTATTGTTGTCATTTTTCTCACGACGGGTGTCGCGCACCGTGCAGTGGCGCAGGTCGACTCGATGGCGCATCACCATGAAAACCACATGGATCACCAAATGCCCGAAGCCATGACGCATTCCTTTTCACTAAGCCTACCGATGAATCGAAATGGCTCGGGAACAGGCTGGCTCCCTGACCAATCACCGATGTATGCATGGATGAGGCACGGGCCTAAATGGAACTACATGCTCCACGGCGCCGCATTCTTCAGACAAAACTTCCAAAATCTCAACAACAACTTTCGGAGAGGCGGAAAGCAATTCGACGTGCCAAATTGGATCATGGGGATGGCACAACGTCGCGTCGGAAAGAATGGCTTGTTCATGACCCGGTTCATGGTATCGCTCGATCCCATCACAGTTGGTGGAAGTGGTTACCCCTTGTTGTTCCAAACTGGTGAGTCATACCAAGGCGAACCGCTTGTCAATCGACAGCACCCCCATGACTTGATTTCCGAGTTGTCGGTAGGTTACACGCATCGATTCAGTTCAAAGGTTGACCTTTCGGGCTATCTCGGCTGGCCGGGAGAACCCGCGCTCGGTCCGGTAGCTTTTATGCATCGAATCTCGAGCCTCAACAATCCCGACGCACCACTTGGGCATCACTGGCAGGACGCCACCCACGTCACCTTTGGTGTGGCAACGATTGGCCTTCGTGTCGGGATGTTCAAGTTGGAAGGTTCTTCCTTCACAGGTCGAGAGCCAGACGAACATCGGTTCAACTTGGATCGGCCCCGCTTCGACAGTTACAGCTCTCGGGTATCGATCAGTCCTTCAAAGAACTGGGTATTGCAGGCGTCACGGGGATGGATACGGCATCCAGAAATCTTGAATCCGACCGTCAACGTGGTGAGGACAACGGCCAGTGCAATTTATTCCTCACGGTTGGAGCGAGGAAGTTTGAACGCGACGTTGGTGTGGGGGTTCAACGACTCGGGCCACGATCACCAAGAGAATTCGATCTTGGCGGAATTAAACGTGCAACATGCCAAGGCGGCCTGGTACGGGCGCTACGAATTTGTACAGAAGTCCAGCGACGAACTTCAAATAACTACCACGCGGCATCTACTCGCGATACACGCGACGACCGTCGGGGGCAATTACCAAGTGGGGAGCTGGTTTCGTCTGAACACTGCGGTTGGCGCGCAGGTCACGTTGAACGCGGTCCAAAAAGAGGTGGAAGCTTTCTATGGTAGGTCGCCTGTCTCGGCCGAAGTTTACATCCGGGTGATTCCTGACCTCTTGCGCTAACACACGATTAAAAAGGGCTTATAACCGGCAAAAAATAATTCGAGGGACTACCCGTCTAGGTATATATTAATATATTTAGGAATCTATGCAGCCCAAATTTTTGAGTTCCGCGCGTCAACGGTGGGTGTGGAATGTGCCCTCGCAACAATCCCTAACGTCTGGGGAATCACTGTCTAGAAGTTCCTTCACCGCTCCGTACCGTTTTGCTCTCTAGCATGCAGTTGCTGGCGTTTCTCGATGTGTTTAGCCCTGAGGAGATCATCAGGTTTGGAGGTCTTACACTCCTCTTGCTAATCGTTTTCTGCGAAACCGGCGTGTTCTTTGGCTTCTTCCTTCCCGGCGACTCACTGTTGTTTACCGCTGGGCTCCTAGCCAATCGTCATATTCTCGACATTCCTATTTGGGAACTTATCGTGTTTGTCATCATCGCGGCGGTCGCAGGGTCTACCGTCGGATACATGAGTGGCCGCTGGGCCCACGGCTACTTGATTAAGCGGAAAGAGAATTTTTTCTACAAAAAGGAATACATGGATATCACCCGCGCTTTCTATAAGAAGTACGGAGCCATGGCGTTTATCATCGGTCGATTTCTACCCGTCGTGAGGACGTTCGTTACCATCATGTCGGGCATGGTCCGAATTGACTTCAAGATTTTTTTCATCTTCAACGTGCTGGGCGTTTCGATTTGGGTGACTACGATGATCCTTACCGGGTCATTGTTGGGGACCATCTTCCCCAACATACTAGACTACATCGAGTACATCGTCATCGCGATGGTGGTACTCACAGCCATCCCCATCATCACGCAAGTTCGAAAGCATCGTCGCCAGATGCGTTCCGGCCAATAAACAAGTTGGCTTGATCAAACTCAGAAATCACTTCCCGTAAATATCATTGAGCACGCCCGCCAGTCGCACGCCGGCAACGAGTAAGCGCTCGCGAACCAAGGGAAGGTTCTTGTAAGAATAAGCATAGCCCAAGTTCCCATTGCCGATATCGTACACCTGTTTGCGATAGGTCATGCTTTCGTAGGCCCAATCGCGAACGGTTCCAGACTGCCATTTCTTCACAGTCGCCGGATCAGGGGTACCGAGCGACTCCGCCAACTCAGTATAACTTAACTTGGTTCCGTCGATGATATCGGAATCCCACACGCGGTGGAGGTTCGAGTTCCCACCGAACCATTTCAGTTGTACTTTATTGCCACCCGAGTCGTCGCAACAACCAACGTGCAAGGGTTGGTGTAGGTCCCCGATCAAGTGAACCAGGAACTTTACATTTCGAGCCTCCGAGACAGCATCGAGTTTACCGGATTTCAGTTCGGCGATTATACGCTCGAGCGTCATCACAATATCTCCGTTCTTGTTCTTCTTCGACTGCTCGTAAGTCTGCCCGGTCTCGATGGTGACCCAATGGAAATCCGACGCGTAGTCATAGGTTGAATCGGAGCGGATGTCGTCCATCCAGGTGCTGGCCATCGCCAGCGATTCTTGACCCAACACGGCTTCGAGGCGCTTTTTCGCCTTCTTGTTGAGGTGGTTGAAAGCTACCAGCCCAGTGGCGCGGTGGCCGGTTGCACCCCAACCGTGAGATTGAAAAACGAGACCAACAACAAGCAAAATTGTGATAAAACGACGCATGGGATTGACAGGAGTGTCTGCAATGATTCACATAAACCTGCAAACACGCAAAGGAAATTACATGTTGTTTTTATTAAGGTCATTATTAGTAACTTAACACCAATACCCTCAAGATGCCCAAATTCATCGTGGTGGATCAGCCCGACTCTTGGAGTTTTACGCTCGAAGACGTAGAGATCATTTCCCCGGAGGCCTATATCGGCGGAGAGTCCTTTCAAACCGCCAAAAACCTGAAAGTGATCAACCTATGCAAGTCGTACCATTACCAAAGCGAGGGGTACTACGTTTCGCTGTTGGCGGAAGCACGTGGACACAAAGTGTTGCCGGGCGTGTCAACGATTCAAGACCTGCGCTTCCCATCGATCTTGCGGGAGGATTCGATGGATTTCGACAACCTCATCCAGACCACGTTTAAAGGCGAGCCCTACGATCGAGTGGAATTCAACATCTATTTCGGGATGACGCGGTCGGAGAACTTAAACAAACTGGGTCAGCAACTGTTCCAGATGGTACAAGCGCCATCGCTGCGGGCGGTGTTCTCCAAGAAAACAAAGTGGGTACTTCAAAACATTCGACCTGCGAGCATCAACGAAGTACCCGACGCCGACAAGTCGCTGCTGGTAACCTCGCTGGAACGATACCTCCACCGACGCCGCGACTATCGCAATGGCAAAAAGAAATACGACTTGGCGATCTTGGTCAATCCCGAAGACAAGCACCCTCCCTCCGACGACCGGGCCTTGAAACGATTCTACAAGGCGGCGATAGAGGCAGGCTTCAACACGGAATTCATCACCAAAGACGATTTCGACCAGTTGATCCAGTACGACGCGCTGTTCATTCGAGAAACGACCAACGTCAACCACCATACCTTTCGGTTCGCCAAGAAAGCTCAGTCGCTAGGGCTCGCGGTCATCGACGATCCCATCTCCATCCTGAAGTGCACCAACAAGGTGTATCTCTTCGAGTTGCTCCAGTCCAACAAGGTTCCTACGCCACGCTCTTATGTGATCACCGAGGAAAACTGCGAACAACTGAGCACGAAGCTCGCCTATCCCTTTATCTTGAAGCAACCCGACGGCGCCTTCTCGGTGGGGGTACACAAGATTCACAACGACGACGAGTTCAGGGAAAAGCGCTTGAGTATGTTCGAGAAGTCGGACCTGCTGATCGCGCAGGAGTTTTTGCCCACCGACTTCGATTGGCGTGTCGGAATCATCGACGACCAAGTGATGTATGTGTGCAAGTATTTCATGGCTTCGAAGCATTGGCAGATCGTGAACTGGAACGCGGGCGAGAAAATGCGCGAAGGCGAAGTCGAGTGCATTCCGGCAGACCAAGCCCCGTCCGGGTTGCTGAAGACCGCACTGAAGGCAACCTCCCTCATCGGATCCGGGCTCTACGGAGTCGACATGAAAGAGGTGGATGGGAAGTTCTACGTGATCGAGATCAACGACAATCCAAATATCGACGCGGGTATCGAAGACAAGATCTTAAAAGACAGGCTATACTCCATGATCATGGAAATTTTCATAGATAAAATAAAGTCTGCGAAATGAACTCATTGAAACTTTTCGATTCCTATGGCATTGAACTAGAATACATGATTGTCGATAAGGATTCCCTCGACGTCAAACCAATTGCCGACGAACTGATAAAGGCGCAAGTCGGTCAGTATGCAGGCGACTTTGAGAATGGGCTTGTGACCTGGTCGAATGAACTCGTGTTGCATGTCGTGGAGCTTAAGTGTACAAAACCAGAGAAAGACCTCGATCAACTCGAAGAGTCCTTTCGGGTCAACATCCGGAAAATCAACAGTGTGCTAAGTAAGTGGAACGCGATGTTGCTCCCTTCCGCCGCCCACCCATGGATGGATCCGCAGCTTCAAACAAAATTGTGGCCACACGACAACCACGAGATCTATCACATCTACAATGAGATGTTCGATTGCAAAGGTCATGGGTGGTCCAACCTACAAAGCACACATCTCAATCTCCCGTTTTCGGGAAGCACAGAGTTTGGACGATTGCACGCGGCCATTCGGGCCGTACTTCCCATCCTTCCGGCTCTTTGCGCGAGTTCCCCGATACTCGACATGAAGGTAACAGGGCTTGCGGACACCCGGCTTTCCTTCTACCGCACCAACCAAAAAGCAATTCCCTCGATTACTGGCATGGTGATACCAGAGGCGATCTTCACACCGGAACAGTACGAAAAAGATATTTACAGCCAGATCGCACACGACATCACGCCGTGGAACGAGGACGGAACACTAGACCCCGTGTGGGTTAACTCGCGGGGCGCAATCCCGAGGTTCGACCGCGGATCGATCGAAATCCGAATCATGGATGTACAAGAGTGCCCAGCGTTGGACATGGCCATTCAGTCATTTGTCATCCACACCCTTCAGAGTTTGGTTCACGAACAATGGTGTTCGTGGTCGGACCAAAAGGCACTCGACACCGGGGCGCTTTCCAACATCTTGAACGACACCATCAGTCACGGTCAAGCCGCCAAGATCACGCACCTGCCGTGGTTACAACTCTTCGGCATGACCGCACCCGCCTCTGCTCGCGACGTCTTAGAGAAAATTCACGGTCGTCTACAACAGAACGAAACGTCGCCGTACATGCGTTGGGCTGCCGGAATCCGCGCGATCATCGATCATGGCACGCTGTCGGCGCGAATCATAAAATCTTTGAACGGGACTATCGATAAAAATTCGATCGCCAAAACGTATCGTAAGTTGGCCGACTGTCTCCAAAATAACCGTATGTTTCTCCCCTAATGTCGAACCAACTTCTTCCTCTAATTGTATCGGGCGCCGGTTGCGCAGGGTTAAGCCTAGCCACGCGGTTGGTGGAATCGGGTAAATTCAACGACCGTCGTATCATCGTGGTCGACCGAAGTTTTGATATCCGAAACGATCGCACTTGGTGTTTCTGGGAACAACAACCCGGGTACTTCGAAAGCATCGTGTACAGAAAATGGTCGGACTTACATTTTCACGGGGCCGACTTCTCCCAGTTGCTCGACATCCGGCCTTATCAGTATAAAATGATCAGAGGCATCGACTTTTACCGCCGATGTTTCGACACGCTTCGCCACGCCTCGAACGTAGAATTAAAAGCGGGCCAGGTCACGGGCGTAGGTTCGGGGAACGAGTCGGCGTGGGTGGAAGTCGATGGCAATAAGATCGAAGGCGAGTACGTTTTCAACAGTATCCTTTTCGAAGCACCCAAGCCTGCCCGCCACTGGTATTTTTTGAAACAACATTTCAAAGGCTGGATCATCCAGACTGATCGACCGGCGTTCAATCCACAGCAGGCCACCCTCATGGATTTTCGACCTTCACAGGTGCATGGAACGACCTTCGTTTACGTCATGCCCTTTTCGGAAACACGTGCTTTGGTCGAGTACACTCTCTTCACGCGCGACTTGCTGCAACAAGAGGAATACGATGCAGCCCTGAAGAGTTACATCGCCCAGCATGTCTATAACGGGCCGTATCGAATTGAAGAAGAGGAATTTGGGGTCATTCCCATGACAAACTACCCGTTCCCTCCAGTAACCGGGCGCGTGGTCAACATCGGGACGGCGGGTGGCCAAACGAAACCCTCGAGCGGGTATACCTTTCAGTTTATTCAGAAGTATGCTTCTGCCATTGCCGACTCGCTGGCAGAAGGTTCTCTCCACTTGCCACCGCCTTCGAGTCGGTTTTCGTTCTACGACTCTACCCTCCTTCAAATTCTCGATCGGAAGAAAATCGAAGGTCGCGATGTATTCACAGACTTGTTCCGGCATGGCGATGTGCAGACGGTACTCAAGTTTCTTGACAATGAAACATCGTTTCGTGAAGACCTAAGCATCATGCGCCGCCTGCCCAAGGGTAGGTTTGCGATGGCTGCTTTGAGGGAGATATTTCGCTAACTTCTGTTACCGCGCTACGCGGCCAACTAAAAACCTTCTTTTTATGAATAGGATTAAAGCCTGGCTCAGGTTCGTGCTCGGTTTTTCCCAAACCGAAGCCAATGCGTTTGTCATTTTGCTTCCACTGATGTTATTGGTCATCAGTTCGAGTCCTGTTTACCGTACGTTCTTCTTGTCAGGGAGTCCGGACGTCGCCCTCGAATCGAAGCGACTCGACAGCCTTATGGCGACGTTGGATTGGGGCATCGATTCATCGGTCAACAGGAAAGTAGTCGAGCGATTTCCATTCGACCCGAATACCGCGCCAGAGTCGACACTGGTCGCATTGGGTATTTCGACGCGGGTGGCGGCTTCGATCGGACGTTATCGCGCGAAGGGTGGCCACTTTCGCGTGAAAAACGACCTCGCAAAAATCTATGGTCTCGATTCCAGCACGTTCCAGAACATCCACCCGTTCATACAACTACCGGATTCGTTGCCCAGAAACAAACCGAAACCCCGAATCAGACCCTACACGGCGGACGACCGGAAAACAAAGGTGCCTTTCAACTTAAACGAAGCCGATACGACTATCCTGAAATCCATTTATGGCATCGGACCCACCCTCGCCCGACGCATTGTCCTGTACCGGGAACGACTGGGTGGATTCCTAACGCAGGGCCAATTGTACGAGGTGTGGGGTTTGGATTCAACCGTGGTATCGCGGCTGCAAGCGCGAAGCCGGATCGACCCCGAGTTTGTACCCGTTCAACTCCCCATTAATCATTCTACCGAACAGGAATTGGCACAACACCCCTACATTCGAACCAAAATTGCGCGGGCCATCGTTAACTATCGTTTCCAACACGGGCCATTCGAGCACGTCGACGATTTAATGAAAATTGCCACGTTCGACGAAAAAGCTTTTCTCCGAATAAAACCATACATTTCACTAGACTAGAATCTTGGAAAAGGAAGCTACAAAGAACCTTCTCAGGAATTTCCTGCGTCGACTCACCAATCTTTCGGGTCGGAATCGCTCCCTTTTTCTGCCCCGTCTATACGCCGAGCAATTCATCGACGTCCACCTGTTCTCGTTTTTGAAGAACAAGAATTCGTTTTCCATCATTCAAAACCTGATTGCGGAAAAACCATCGCTTCTATGTGCCGAAGTTGATAGCCGGATGGAAGCCAATAACGTCGCCAGCCGTAAACTTAAAGTTCTGCAACGCACAGACAAGTTTCTATTTGAGGAGAGAGGTTCGCGTGACTTATACGTGGGTTGGCCTTTTGTTCAAGGTAAATTTCTGGATGGAACCTTGGTCAGGTGCCCGTTGATCTACTTTCCCGTAGAACTGAAACTGGAGGAAGGCCAATGGAGCATTCACCTTCGTTCGGATGTAGACTTATCCTTCAACAAATCGTTCCTCCTCGCATACTCGTTCTACAACAAAGTGCAACCGAACGAAGTCTTACTCGACGAAGACTTCGACGACTTCGACAAGGACAGCACGGTATTTCGAACGACACTGTATCAGATCCTACAAAAGAACAACGTTGAAGTAAATTTCAATCCAGACAACTACCGGGACGAGTTGATTGCCTTTCGCGATTACAAAAAGGAAGACTTCAATGCGTTGTATGGTCAGGGTCAATTGAAACTGATCCCCGAAGCCGTCCTCGGGATATTTCCCCAGGCTGGATCGACACTTGTGCCCGACTATCTCGACCTTATTGAAAATGACAAGATCAATGACCTCGAGGAGTTTTTCCTTCAACGTTCAAAGCCGACGAAAGACGCCGATGGTATCTTCCTGCAAGACGTGCGCGAAGAGAAGGTCTACTCGATATTTCCCCTAGATGTGTGGCAAGAGAACGCACTCAAAGGCATTAAGCTAGGTCATTCTCTGGTTGTACAAGGTCCTCCGGGTACGGGCAAGTCACAATTGATTTGCAACCTCGTGAGCGACTTCATCGCGAATGAAAAGCGCGTGTTGGTCGTTTGCCAAAAACGTGTGGCGATAGATGTAGTGTATGATCGGCTGAAACAGAAAAGAATCGACGACTTCATCGGCCTCGTTCATGACTTCCGCGACGACCGAAAAGGCTTGTACGAGAAAGCTGCACGACAAATTGAAAGAATCGAGGAATACCGGACGAAGAACAACAACCTCAACACGATTCAACTCGAACGGAAATTCTTTGAACTAAGTCGACGTATCGACGCACTTTGTGAAGAGCTTGAGAATCTCAAGAAATTCCTGTTCGACGAGTCAGACAGTGGGAAGTCGGTCAAGGAGATGTACCTCAACAGCGATCTTTCGCTGCCGACGGTTGAACTCAAGCAGGACCTGTCACATTTCAAGTGGACGGAAGTGGAGCCATTCCGCAAGAAACTCAAGTCCTACGCCCGTTTCGCGGAGAAATTCATGCTAGAAGATTACCCGTGGCGTGTGCGAAAATCCTTCTCCGAGTATTCCATCCACGATCTTAAATCCATTCGGGCGGCGTTGCACCAAATTCGTCCTTGGTTTTCGGAGATCCAAACGAGGGTGAGACAAGTTGGTGGCATGCCCATCGGTTGGGAAGAGATGGAAATGTTTGTGGAAAGGGACGGCCTCTTTAACGACATCAACGAAGCACTCTCCGACGATGGCGTATTCGAAAACTTTCAACGCATCGTACACGAGCCGGAAGAAGAGACAAATTCGTTGTGGCTGGCCAACATGGAGAAAATGATGCTCGACTGCTTCGAATTTGAGGGGCCGGAACTCAGCGTTTCCACCACCGAACTCGGGAAATTCCAAGAGGCACTCGACCGATCCATGAAATCACGGCGCGGACTTATCGGCCTGATTCGCTGGCAGCTCTTTTCAAAGGACAAGATCTTGATTACACGCGTACTGGTGGCCAACCATTTAAAGAACAGCCGCGAGGGGTTCAAGATGCTTGAGCGGATGCTGGACCGTCGTCTGAATCTAGAGCATAACTTAACCAAGCTTCGGTCGAAGACCTGGATCAAGGACCTGCCACCGAGCTCTAGCACCGATGAGATTGTCGCGTGGTTTGCGTCGCTCCAAAAAGCAACGGCCGCGAAAACGAATGTTTTGGCTTTACGCGGACTCAGAACACTGTTGGATCCGCTGAAGTGCACCCGCGGCGAATACCTTGCTAAGTTGCAAGAGATCAGGGCTGCTGTTCAACAGTACCCTGCGAAACGCGACGAATGGAGAACGTGGCTATTGCCCGGCCAGATCCGACAGGTGGCAGAACACGAACCTTGGGGCCCCGTCCTGGAAACAACCATCGCGGAAGACTTCGATCGTTTATGCGATTTCGACCGGCTGTCCGAGAGCCTTCTCACCCACGAACGCACCACGATCAACAAACTACACGAACTTCATAACCACTGGGATGAAGCCACGTTCGACAGTTCGTTTCTCAATAGTCTTAGCCTCGCGTGGATTGATCACATCGAACTGAAACACCCCGAGCTTCGGATGGTATCGACCGATAAGATCGAAGTCATCGAAGAAGAACTTCAGGGTCTCATTACCGAAAAGGAATCGATCGGTGCGGAGATTTTGCTTCTGCGTGCGCGCGAGCGGATGGTCGACAACTTGGAGTTCAATCGTCTGAACAACCGGGTGACGTACCGCGACTTAGCCCACCAGCTCACGAAAAAGAAAAAGATCTGGCCCATCAGAAAAGTCGTAGGTGACTTCGAAGAAGAAATATTTCGACTCATCCCTTGTTGGATGGCTTCGCCCGAAGCTGTGTCGTCTATCTTTCCGATGAAGGACTTGTTCGACGTGGTCATCTTCGACGAAGCCTCGCAGTGTTTTGCAGAACGTGGTATTCCAGCTTTATACCGGGGAAAGCAAGTCGTGATTGCCGGCGACCATCAGCAGTTGCAGCCCTCGGACCTTTATCAAACACGGTGGGAAGACGAAGAGACAGAAGAAGATCCAGACTTGGAAGCTGTATCGCTGCTGGACCTGGGACGTCGGTACCTGCAAGAGGTATCTTTGAACGGCCACTATCGAAGCCAGCTACCCGAACTCATCCAGTTTTCGAACCAACACTTTTACAAGGGAAAGTTGCGGGTGCTACCCGACCGCTTCAAGGTAAACGAACGTCAACCTGCAATACAGTACGTGATGGTCGAAAATGGTCTATGGCAGGAAAATGTCAACCAAGTGGAGGCGGCAGAAGTCGTTCGGTTAATCCGTTCGATTTCAGAGCAACAACCTGACAAGGAGATCGGCGTAATCACGTTCAATGCCCTTCAGCAGGCATTGATTTTAGACCTTCTCGACGATGCCTCGAACACCTTCAACTGGCCGATTCCGTCTTCCTTGTTTGTGAAGAACATCGAGAACGTACAAGGCGATGAGCGCGACATCATCATCTTTTCAGTAGGCTATGCCAAGGACGAAAAAGGAAAACTCAACATCAGGTTTGGCAGCCTGAATGTCGCCGGTGGTGAAAATCGATTGAACGTAGCGGTGACCCGCGCGAAAGAAAAAGTAATCGTGATTACGAGTGTACAACCGGAAGACCTGAAAGTCGAAGAGTCAAAAAACAGCGGTCCCAAACTCCTAAAAGCTTACTTGACCTACGCGAAAGAGGCAGCCAATCGAAAGGGTCCATCACCGGTATACGAGGTCGATCGTCACCCGCCGACTTGGTACCTGAAGCGTGTCATCAAAGATGAAATTCATTTCAGCTTCACGCTCGAGAGCAATGTGCCATTCTGTGACTTCATGGTTGGGAAGAATGAAAACTATACGGCCTTATTGCTCACAGACGATGATCATTACTTCGAAAATCCGTCTGCAAAATCGGCGCATGGCCTCATCCCCCGCACCCTAGTACAGAAGAATTGGAAGTACAAGATGCTCTACAGCCGAAACCATTGGCTCAATCCAGAAAAATTCTGGAACGAGATCATGAGAATGGTGTAGCGCTACTTCCGGTAATCCAACGCGGGCTTCCGATTTCCGACGAGTGCCTCGTAGCGAAAGTTCGCAGGGCGTCGGGCATTGAACTCCTTGGTCGCCTCTTGAATCAATGCTTGGGAGTCGAACAGGTCCATCATGGTCGCGGCGAGGGTTTTCGCAGCCATCATCATGCCCTTGTTTCCAACGGAGGTTCCGCCGGCGGCTACTGCCTGCCAACTGTGCGCCGGGGTTCCGGGCACCCACGTCGCTGTGCTCAGACCCACGGTGGGTACCACCCAGCTCACGTCGCCTACGTCGGTGCTTCCGCCTTTGTCACCATTCTCTTCGAAAGGAACAATGACATTGGTAGATTCTAGTTTGGGCACCGCGAATGTGAATGTCTTTTGAATCTTCTCGGCAAATTCTTTTTCCTCCGGCGTGTAGGTGTATCCACCCACCAGCTTCAAGTTTTTGTCCATGAGCCTGGAGAGCGACTCGTTCGCGAGCAGGTCGTAGACACCGCCGGTGATTTCGTAGTCGACGCGCGTTCCGGTTCCGAGGGCGGCACCTTCGGCGGCTTTGACCACACGCTCCCAGGTTGCCACCACTTCGTCGCGGTTTGGATGACGGACATAGTAGTACACTTCCGCGAAAGCGGGCACGACGTTCGGAGCTTCCCCTCCTCGGGTGATGACATAGTGTATCCGCGTTTGCTCGGAGACGTGCTCGCGCAACATGTTGACCATGTTATTCATCGCTTCGACGGCGTCGAGTGCGGAACGACCACGTTCAGGCGACGCAGCGGCATGCGAGGCTACACCGTAGAATCGAAACTTGCCCGACTTGTTGGCTAGCGACGTACCGAAGCTTGCCGAGTTGAATGATCCGGGGTGCCAATGCAGCACCACATCAACGTCTTTGAAAAGACCGTCGCGCACCATATACACTTTCCCCGATCCACCCTCTTCGGCAGGGGTTCCATAGACGCGGATGGTTCCGGTTTTCTTGTTGGCAATCATCCAGTCCTTCACGGCAATCGCCGCGGCAGAGGAGGCCGTCCCAAACAAATGATGTCCGCACGCATGCCCAGCGGTTCTCCCGGCCGCCGCTTTCTGTTCCGGTATTGCTTCCTGCGATACACCCGGGAGTGCATCAAATTCTGCTAAGATGGCAATGACCGGTTTGCCCGACCCATAGGTGGCAACAAAGGCGGTCGGGATTCCCGCGACGCCTTTCTCGACGGTGAATCCAGCCTGTCCCAATGTCTCCTGCAGCAAGGCCGAACTTTTCGTTTCTTGATATCCTACTTCCGAAAACTCCCAGATCTTGTGTGCCACGCCTGTGTACTGATTGTACTTGGAATCGATCGACTTAAACACATCTTGTTTGGTTTTTTGGGCATGGGCGTTCATCGCAACCAAAGCCAAGAAAATGAAGGCAGTTACTTTCATCGGGTTAGGTATTATGGGATAAGGATATGGAAAAGTTGGCGTTGTGGCAAGGAGCCCGTTACGGATGGTCGACCTAAATGTCCTTACAATTTCGCGTAGAATTAACTAGCTTTCCCTTCCACATTTCGTCCTATGAAAAAAATCATGCTGGTAGCACTCGCCGTGCTATCAATTCAAGTGGCATCATCACAAACCAAGATGGCGCCAGCACCCCTCGTCAAAGAAGGTGAGGGACCTTTTACGCAACTCATTCTGCGCGGGGTCACGCTGATCAATGGTACCGGAGCCCCTCCTATCGGTCCGGTCGACATCGTCATCAAGCAAAACAGGATAACAAATATTGTCAACGTAGGATTCCCAGGAGTACCGATCAACGAGAAATCGAGGCCAAAGCTTGAAGCAGGAGGTAAAGAGATCGTAGGCGACGGCTTGTACGTGTTGCCGGGTTTCATCGACATGCACGGCCACATTGGCGGTCCCCAAGCGCCGATTGCAGAATATGTTTACAAACTCTGGATGGCTCACGGTATCACGACCATTCGTGATCCATCTGCCGGCAATGGTCTCAGTTGGGTCCTTGAGCAAAAAACGCTCAGCGCTCAGAACAAGATTACCGCTCCCAGGATTAAGGCATACACGGTTTTCGGTGCGGGAAGTGAAGAACCGATCAGCACTCCCCAACAAGCCATCGCATGGGTGAACGACAACAAGGCGAAGGGCGCCGACGGCATTAAGTTTTTCGGTGCCGCGCCTCAGATTATGGATGCCGCGTTGCGAGAAAACAAAAAGCTTGGACTTCGTTCGGCCTGTCACCACGCGCAGATGGACGTGGCCCGTTGGAACGTCGTAAAGTCGGCCGAAGCGGGGCTCACCACGATGGAGCATTGGTATGGATTACCCGAAGCCATGTTTACCGATAAGACGATCCAGAACTATCCACTTAATTACAACTATGCCAACGAACAAAACCGGTTTGAAGAAGCAGGCCGACTTTGGAAACAAGCAGCGGCACCGTATTCCGATAAGTGGAACGAAGTGATGAATAAACTTTTGGCGTTGGATTTCACGCTCGACCCAACGTTCGACACGTACGAAGCGAGTCGAGATCTACACCGGGCTCGTCGGCAAGAGTGGCATGAAACCTATACGCTACCGCAATTGTGGGCCTTCTACCAACCCAACAGGGTTTCGCACGGTTCTTACTGGTTCAACTGGGGTACGGAACAGGAAGTGGCTTGGAAAGAAAACTTCCGCCTTTGGATGACATTTATCAACGAGTACAAGAATCGCGGCGGCCGAGTGACGGCAGGTTCCGACAATGCCTTCATTTACCAATTGTACGGATTCGGCTACATCCGCGAACTGGAGCTGCTTCGCGAAGCTGGCTTTCATCCACTCGAAGTCATCCGATCAGCCACGATGAATGGTGCACAAGCGCTTGGCATGGAGGCCGACCTTGGAACCGTTGAAATCGGTAAGCTCGCCGACCTCGTGATCATCGATCAAAATCCTCTTGAAAACTTGCAGGTTCTGTATGGCACCGGCGCCATCCGACTCAACGACAACAATCAAGCGGTTCGCGTGGGAGGTGTGAAGTACACGGTGAAAGACGGTATCATCTACGACGCGAAGAAACTCTTAGCCGATGTGAAGAAACTCGTGGACGCAGAAAAACAAAAAGCTGGCTTTGTCTTAAAACAACCTGGAGAAAACTAAGCAAGATTTTCATGATGCGATTCTGTACGGTAGTCTTGATTGCGATCGTCATTACTTCATGTAAAAAAGCTGAAGACAAAGTTTCCCAACAGCCTGTCGTCATATCACCCTTGGGGGTGAGTTATTTCGCTCCCGTGCGCGAACCTGCCCAACAAGCGCGGCTGGATAGCAATTTGAATGTCGCCAAGCAAAACTTCGAGGCGGACGCCAGTGAAGAGAACTATATCTGGCTCGGCCGTCGAACGGCGTACCTCATGAGAATTCAAGAGGCGATCGACATCTATACGGAAGGACTCGCGAAGTTTCCCCAGTCGTACCGTTTGCTTCGTCACCGGGGACATCGGTACATCAGTTTGCGTCAGTTCGACAAGGCCATTGCCGACCTCACCAAAGCTGAAGAACTCATGGCAGGGAAACCACTCGAAATGGAACCTGACGGCATCCCAAATCGACTGAACCAGCCCCTATCGACGACTCAGTTCAATGTGTTGTATCACTTAGCGCTCGCTTACTATTTGACAGGCGACTTCGCAACTGCTGAAAAAACTTGGAATAAGTGTCTCGCGGTGTGCGAAAATGATGACTCACGGGTGGCGGTAGTCGATTGGCTCTATATGACGCTTCGTCGACAAGGAAAAACAGACGATGCAAAGGCGCTGCTTGAACCGATCACGGAGCACATAACGATTATAGAAAACGATTCTTACTACGCCCGCCTTAAGATGTACAAGGGTTGGCTTAAGCCAGAGGATGTGTTGCAGGTCGATTCCACTGCCATGGACTACCAATTGTCGCTTGCTACGCAAGGGTATGGCGTGGGCAATTGGTACCTCTGCGAAGGTGATTCCGTCCAAGCGATCGACGTCTTCAAGAAAGTAACATCCGGTCAGGAGTTTGCGGCCTTCGGATTCATCGCTGCCGAAGCAGAACTCGTCAGAATGAAACCATGACCCGAGTCGCGTTGTAACGCAGACATAGATTCGTTACATTCAATAGTTATTGGCTCTGTTATGTTTCGGCTTATTTCTACCCTGCTACTCGCGGTTTGTTCACTGTGGGCGTGTGCAGCCCCGGTCGACTCTGTTGTCCGATGGAAGGAGGTCGTGTTTGCCTCCGATTTCGAACGTGACGCACTTTACAGTTTTCTTCACGAAAAGAACCACGACTTCCTACAGCTTTTTTTAGCCAATGCCCCGTCACCGGTCGATAACTTAGAACGCTTAAAAAAGAAAACCCAGATCACTCTCAACGAAATTCGAGCCTCCTCCAACTTTCAAAAGAAGAACGACAAGAAAATCAAGTACATCTACAACCTGATCCATCAACGGTTCTTTACCCAATACCAAGAGGAGATTCTATTTTACGATATTATCGAGACTGGAAAATACAATTGTGTAACGGCGACTGCACTGTACGCTTGGTTTTTCGAACACCTTGGTATTCCCTACACCATTAAGGAAAAGCCCACGCATGTGTACCTCGTCGCGTTTCCCACATCCGACAACATTATCGTGGAGAGCACCAGTCCAACACAAGGCTTTATGACCTTTACTCCTGAGTTTAAGGCACAGTACGTCAGAAACCTCAAGGAGCAGAAATTGATCGGCTTACTTGAGTCCTCGCAGTCAGTCGACGAACTCTTCAACAAGTACTATTTCGGCACTGGCGACATCAACCTCACACAGCTTGTAGGAATTCACTATATGAATGATGGTCTCTATCGTCACGAACATAATGACATACGTGGTGCCTATGAACAGTTTAAGAAAGCCTGGTATTTCTATCCCGGAGCGCGCGCCGAATTTGTCATCTCCGCATTTCTTGCGGGCGTGATCGAGGGACAAACACTGGACCCAGTGGAAAAGGCCGAGTTGATCGCGACCGGAAGCCGATTTCAGGCCAACGGGATTAGCTCGGATATGATTGTTGGAGAGTTTCAATCACTCGCGCAAGCTACACTTATCAAAAAGAATGACCGGGAGCTCTTTCAAAAATGCTACGAACGCCTACTAGCAGGAATCACCGACGAGAATCTCATCAAAGAAATTAACTTCTTCTACTTCTACGAAAATGGTCGTGTGTTGTACAACATGGGCAACTATTCAAGTGCCAAGTCGTTCTTGACCCGTGCATTTCAACTTCAACCGACCAATGCCGACTTAAGCTCCTTGGTGGTGTCGTGTCTTGGAAGGAGCTTGACCGACATTCAGCAAGGCAAGGTCGCTGTCGACACCCTCGAAGCCTATCAAAACAAATTCAGCATGTTAGGTCAAGACATTAACTTCAAGTCGATGCTCGCCTTAAGTTACGCGATGGCTTTTGGAGACGCCTATCGAAATGGCAAGGCGTCCGAAGGCGACAGATACCAAAAACTCTTCGAGGGGTTACTGCAAAAGGAAAAAGACATCAAGATCCTGAGTCCTGACTTGATTGGACTCGCCTATTCGAGCGCCTGTACTTACTATTTCAGAAAGGGACAGAAAGCTAGAGCGAAACAGTTCATCGATGCTGGCCTCGCGATTGTACCGAGGAACTACGAGTTGTTAATGCGACGACAAGCTCTTGGGCAATGATCTACCTGTTGTCGACCGCGACATGATGAGTGTACTGCACGATCGCGGTATTTCCCATAAGTGTTTCAAAAACAGCGACCACATTTAACTCCTCCATCACAAAAAAACCCGGGTTCAGGTAATAAGATACCTCACCCGTTCTTGTTGCCTCGTCCATCAAAAGGTACTCCATCCCATCGTGCAAGCATCCCGATTTAGATAGTTTCCCTTGGTAGAATTTGATTGACTTGGACCGTTCCGACAGCGAGAATTTCAATTTATAAATACCGGACGTGCTGATGTTATCGACGACTTTGACTTGCACGGTCGGATATTTCTTTTTTAGTGAACCGTTCTCGAGGTATTCCTTCAAACCTAGGCAAGGTCGATCGTCCTCGTAACGAGCTTCGGATAGAAGCTCCCCGTTTCCGCGATAGCGAACCTGAGCACCATTCATCTTATCGTTTTTATATTCCGTCGTTTGCGCAAGGACCTTGCCACCCGCGAAATATTTCTTCGACGTCCCTTCCTTCTTATTGTTGACATAAGGAAGCTCAAGTACGAGTGAGCCATCTCGATCATAGCTTCTCGCGATGCCATTCTTCGCCCCCTGCTTATATCTGACTTCGGACTTGATCCCGCCCTCCTTGTATTTTGTTGTAATTACCTTTTCACCATTGGGATCAATGGCAGTGGTGTCAGTCTTTTGCGACGACTCCTGACCCCGCGAACAGGCGGTGGCTAACATAGCGAGTAGTAGGATTCTTTTCATGGGGTACACGAAAATAGCTAAGAAAAAAGAAACCGGCGGCCTCGCGACCGCCGGCTTTGATTTCAAAAAGCTGCGATTAATTTCTGCGGTGCGACCCACCCCCACCGGGAGAGTGGCTTCCACCTGACGAGTTGCCGCCCGAGCGGCTACCACCGTGCGAACCAGAACCGCCACCACCGGAAGAACGCTGTGCGGGTTGATAACTGCGGTGTTCAGACCCTCCGCCGCGGTGGAAGCTTCCACCGCCGCCACCACCTTGCCCAGGGTTCGAAAAGCTTCGGCGCTCATGCGACGAACGTCCGTTGTTCATCGGTTGACGATCTGATGAGCGAAAGCCACCGCCGTACGACCGGGCATCGTTCGTGCGGTCGTTGTTGCTTCCGTTGTTGTAAGACCAACTGCGTGTCCGTTCCGTGCGCGAGCGATCGGTGTTTCTATCGCGACTGCCGTCGTACGTTCTCCCACCGTTGTCGTACGTCCTTCCGTTGGAGGAACCATCGCGGTGCGATCTCGAATATCGACCGCGGTCGTAGGTGTCGTTCCCAGCGCGATGGGTGTTGTCGTAGCGATTCCAACGGCTTTGATTTCCGCGA
Organism: Cyclobacteriaceae bacterium; assembly: GCA_044226825.1. Lineage (GTDB taxonomy): Bacteria > Bacteroidota > Bacteroidia > Cytophagales > Cyclobacteriaceae > ELB16-189. The sequence goes on along the minus strand of JBGAGH010000004.1, from coordinate 31,898 downwards.
CCGTTGTCATAGCCACCTCTTGAATCGCGATAGCGACTGATTTGGGCATGATTCCTATTGTACACGATCACAGACGTGCTTCGATAAGGATGATAAATCCGGGGCGCATAGGCAATCCGATGTGAGTAGCAAACTGAATAATAAGGTCGGTAAGGGTTCCAGTACGAGTAGTACATGCCCCAAGTGATCGGGCGCCATGGGCGATACCAGCCGGGGTAATATTGCCAACCCCAGGGAGAAATCCATAAACTGTAGGCAGGGCCATATACATACTGCACACAAGGCCAGTTCCAAACGTTCACCGTTGTTCGTTGCGTCATGGTACCCGCGTTGACGCGTACTTCGCTGGTGGGTTCGATGATCGTTTCGATGCCGTATACGTCAGGGTCTCCGACGATTTGGAGGACTGCGCTACCATCGTCGCGTTTTTCTAGTTCAATTACTGCTACGTCTTGCGTTTCGGTTTGCGAAACGATGGCTTGTAGGGTAAAGGTGTGAACCCTGCCTTCATTGCGATCGATGACGCGGATGTAATCGATGTCGCCGTCGCCATTGAGATCTAGGTTGTTTACTTTGGAATCTGGCGAGTTGATCATTTGTTCAAATTCTTGAGGGGTTTGCGACTTTTTGAACAACTCTAAAGCGCCTTCTAGGCTAAAATTGTCGCCGGGCACTTCTTCGGTAGGGTCGTTTTGAAATCCTGCCCATGCCAACGAGCTTGCCAGCAGGCAGGCAGCGGTAAGGATACTGAACCTTGTTTGCGTTTTCATAATGAGGCCGTTTATTGAGTGATTGAACGGGCCAAGGGGGTCAAACCGCCTGCCAATTGCAGGAATTGGCATAAATACCACATTAAATTCGTGAAAGGGCCTATTTCGACACGAAAAACGAAACTGCCGGCGGCTAGGATGGCATTTGTAGGAAATGATCCACACAGCTGGGAATCTGGTGGTCGTAGTGGCTGACGTAAATGAGTGTCATGTTGGAGTGTCGACACAACTCGTCTATCGCCTGTACGAAGAGTTTTTGTTGCCGTGGAGTGAGCCCCTCGCACGGTTCGTCGAGGATCAAGAGCGAAGGACCTTTTACGAGCGCCCGGGCAAGTAAACATAGGCGTTGGGTGCGGAAGCCAACTTGTTCGAAGCGCTGATCAACAGCCTCTTGAATTCCGAAAAGCCCCATCCATTGAAGGATGACAGCACGCTTGGATAAATCGTTCTTTCGAAAGAGTCCAATGGTATCATAGAATCCCGACTCGATGACATCGAGGCATGTATGGCCCACCGGGAAATAGCGGAACAGCTCGGGGGAGACGAAACCTATCCGACGCCGCAACGCCCAGATACTCTCTCCCGATCCACGTGCACGGTCGAACAATACGATGTCGTTGGCATACGCCTGCGGGTTGTCGCCATTGATCAAGCTGAGGAGCGTCGACTTTCCTGCGCCGTTGCGCCCACGCACCGCCCATCGCTCTCCTTGTCGAACCGTCCAATCCAATCCATCGAGAATCACGCGATCACCATATTGCACGTGTACTTGTTTCATCTGCACGACCAGATCGTATTTCTCGGTGTTGCGTGGCACCAACTGTTCCAGCACCGATCGATCGAGACCTGAGGCTTCGAGTGCGACAGCAGGTTGGTAATCCTTGCGTGGACCAGCTTGAATGAGTCGGCCATTCGACACCACGGCGACATACGATAGGCAACTAGGTATCTCCTCGGGTGTGGTCGCCAACAACACTTGTATTCCCGATGCGACGATCTCGACCACCAAGTCGTTGAAGTCCTCCCGGGTGACCGCATCCAACCCCGCGAGCGGATGGTCGAGCAGCAACACTTCCGGATTTTGGATCAGTGCCGAAGCAATCATCGTGCGGCGAGTCTCTCCATTCGAGAGCATGATCAACTGCTTTTCCAAAAGAGATTCGAGCGAAAGGCGCTCCACAACCCGGTCAAATCCCCAAGGACTACGACGCGTGGCCTGCTGGGAAACATCGTAAAGGTATTCGCCCACGGTGATGGACTCCTCCTCACCCGACATATTGAACCGTTGCTGGTAATAAAAAGACGATGTATTGGAAAGACTTCGAAAATGGTAGTGCGCCGCAAGGTGCGCAAGGCGGGGTGTTCCCGTTTGCGAGTACCAATGGAGATCTCCATTATACACGCGGTACCTTCCGGCCAGCAAGTCTAGGAGGATACTACCACCAGTATCATTTTCATCGACGAACGCCCAGTGCTCTCCGTCGCGGATGTGAAGTGTCAATTCTTGGAGGAGCGTGCGACCACCGATTACCAGGTGGATATTCGTGAGCGAAACGGCCATGTCGACGGCAAAGTTACAGTTTCAGGCCACTTTTTGATTGATTGAAACTAAGCTCGTTAGGTGGTGTTCACTTTTATTCGGAATGTGACTTTTCATGACAACCTCGACACTCCATTTGCGTGTCTAAGTGCTCATGATGATCAAACGGCTTTCATTGATTTTGATGTTTGGAGTATTCGCTGGTTGCGACGACAACTCACGTGAAGTAATGCCAGACTTAGTAATACCAGAAGGCAATTACGCTTTTGTGGGACAACAGTTTGTGAAGGTGGAACGCGCGACAACTGGCTGGGTAGCGCTGAAAGAACGCATTCAACCACAATATGCGATCACGGCACCCAAGAGAACCATCAGTTGGATGGACGATCGCTTTCACGAGGTCAGGAGCTATGATCCTCCAGACGGTTGGCACCTCATCGATGCGGTCGTTCACCCTTCGGGTCATGTGTCTGCGGCATTGGTGAACGTGGACTTGAAGCGCATTCCACTGCTGCAGGTGAAATTACTGCGTTTCAACAAAACAGGAATTCAGTTTGAAAGGGAACTTACACCGCTTCCACAAGACGGCGATAGAATCCGGTATTTCCCTTCTTCCTTGGACAGAATTCGCCTTCATGCTTTTAACGAAGACGTTTATGCAGTGGTTCGTTGGGACCACAACGAAATTACCGCATCGCGATTCAGTTTCGTGAGCGGGCTTTTTCATCAGCAATGGCAAACCTTGGTGGAGCCAGACGCCTATTGCGGGTTCTTCGGAATCATCGGTGGTGGCTACGACAATTTCCACCAAGGCGATCGATATTCATTTGTCTACTGCGATGTAGATATCGATGGTAGTCTGTACGTGGCCGTCCAAAGTCACGAAGAATTGTTGGCTGATCACGATCGTGTCTTTGGGGAAAACCTTTCGGCTGGTGCGGATCCAGCCAACTACCAATTCGGTGTGGCGATACTTTCGAAGTTGACGTCCGACGGCGCGCGTGTTTACGCAAGACTTGAGGGCCACAGTCGTCAGGTCAGGCTTCTGAACATGAACGTCGACCACGGCTCGATTTACTTTACGGGTCGCATAAAGAAAAACTCCGACCCTAATGGCTGGGATGCGTGGATCTTACATGCCGATCCGCAAACCGGAGCAGAACGATATGACGTCAACCTCGACCTAAAGAATGGCGACATGTTTTGGTCGGCGGCACCGTTACCAGACGGACGCGTGGTGGCCGTTGGTTCGAACGATTACACCCAAAATCCCGCTGGACTGAGCGTAAGCGATTCGAGGGCAGCGATCGCAGTACTCTTGAATGGGCAGGGTCAACTCGTTGAATCGTATACACTTCCGCAAGGACCGACAGCCCGTGGAAGCGAAGCGATCGACGTTAGAATCGTTGGTTCCACGCTGGTCGTGGCGGGCGCCCACAATGCGCCTGGTACCCACGCAGAAGTCTACTCCGATGGATTCATCGCCACGATCGCTCTTGATTCTCAGAAATAGTTAACGCGGGATCAATTCTGCCGTCGGTGTAGAGCCAGCTTGGATATCCCAAATGCAACCGGGTTGCACGGTTTTTCCTTGTATTTTTGACTCATCGCTTGATCATGAGAAAAGAAGTCGAGGAACAACTGAAACGCAGGAAGATTCGTCCAACCGCTATGAGGTTGTTGGTCCTTGATTTCATCGCGAAACATGATCATGCCGTGAGTTTAAAGGATCTCGAACAGGGCCTGGAGTGTACCGACCGCGTAACCCTATTTCGAACGCTCAAGACTTTTGAAGATCATCGAATCATTCACAGCATCGATGACGGGTCGGGCGCGGCCAAATATGCTGTATGCCTCGATTCATGTGAATGCGACTACCCACAAGACACCCATGTTCATTTTTACTGCAAGGTTTGCCACGAAACTCAGTGCTTGCAGAAAGTCAAGATTCCATCAATACAGTTACCAGAGAAATTTTCGGCACAAGAAGCCAACGTGGTCGTAAAAGGTATTTGCGACAAGTGCACCGTCTAGTAAACCGACAGCGATCGGCACGATGAAGTGTGTTCTGAAGACGAGTATTTAAGGCATGAAAGAGGAGAAGGAACATTGGTACAAAAACGAATGGTTGCGCGCCGTCGTGAGTTTGACGTTGCTGGTTACCGGTTTGTCGTTTGACTACCTGGTTGAGTTGTCGTGGTTCATTGGCACGACGCGCTTTTTGTTCTACGTGGTGGCCTACGTTCCGGTGGGAATACCGGTGTGCGTGCGCGGTGTACAACTGGCCCTAAAGGGTGAGCTATTCACGGAATTCACATTGATGGCGCTCGCGACCATTGGCGCTTTTTATATTGGTGAGTTTCCGGAAGGGGTCGCGGTCATGGTCTTCTACGCCATCGGCGAGCTATTTCAAGATGCCGCCGTCAGTCGATCAAAAAGGAGTATCAAAGCCTTGTTGGATGTAAGGCCATCGACTGCCAACGTATTTCGAAAGGATGGTTACCAGACCCTCGACCCCGCGTTGGTTCAAGTAGGCGAAGTAATCTTGGTGCGCCGTGGTGAGCGGGTGGCATTGGATGGAATTCTAATTCGGCAGGCGAGCAGTTTCAATACTTCGGCGTTGACGGGAGAAAGTAAGCCCGTGCCAATAGAAGCGGGTGGAACAGTTCTAGCGGGTATGATCAACGAAGGCGATGCCGTGGAAATCGAAGTCACGAAGTTGTTCCAAGACAGCTCGCTCGCCCGGATCTTGCAGTTGGTGCAAAACGCGCAAGGGCGAAAGGCCAAAACGGAGTTACTGATTCGTCGATTTGCCAAGTTGTACACACCTACCGTGGTTGCCTTGGCGACGCTGTTGACGGTAGTCCCATTTTTCTTTGTTGCCAATTACGAGTTTCACGAATGGTTGTATCGTGCACTCGTGTTCTTGGTGATCTCATGTCCATGCGCGCTGGTGGTGGCCATCCCGCTGGGCTACTTCGGCGGTATCGGTGCGGGGTCGCAGCATGGAATCTTGTTCAAAGGATCGAGTTATCTCGACCGGATGACGCGGGTCAAGACCGTGGTGTTCGACAAAACTGGCACACTCACGAAGGGGACCTTCCGGGTTACGGAAGTTGTGGCGCTGGCTATCGAACCCAGTACTCTTGTTTCGTGGGTCGCATCATTAGAAGTACACTCGACGCATCCATCTGCGAAAGCGATTGTCGCGTATGCAGGTGGCCGAGCCCCATTCGCTGCAAACAACATCGTCGAAGAAAAAGGTTACGGCGTGTCGGGCGGGGTGGAGGAGCACTGGATTCATGCAGGCAACGCACGTTATTTCCGCAAGCTTGGGATTCAGTTCGACCAAAGCGTTGAGCGTACGTCAGAGACGGTGGTGTTGATTGCCGTAGACCGAGTTTATGCTGGACACATGGTCATTTCCGATACGTTGAAAGATGATGCGCGTGACGCCATCCGCGAGTTGTATCAACGTGGGATTCGGGTTGTGATGCTAAGCGGCGACAAGCAAGCGGTCGTGGAACGGGTTGCTGGGCAACTTGACATCCGAGACGCTTTCGGAGATCTCATGCCGGAGGACAAGGTGAATCGATTCGATGCGATACGCAAGAGCTCGGACGGGGCGGTGGCGTTTGTTGGCGACGGCATCAACGATGCGCCAGTGTTGGCCATCAGCGATGTGGGTATCGCGATGGGTGGACTAGGCAGCGACGCGGCGATTGAGACGGCTGATGTCGTGATTCAAACTGATATGCCATCACGGATTCCGACCGCCATTGACATCGGAAAGATGACCAACCGAATTGTATGGCAAAACATCACTTTTGCCTTTATAGCAAAAGTGATGATTCTAGCGGTGGGTGCGTTAGGGTATGCCTCGATGTGGGCAGCTGTGTTTGCCGATGTTGGAGTCGCATTGATCGCGATCCTAAACGCCAGCTTTATTAAGATCCGAATCCCTAAATCCTAAATCTTAATTCTTAATTCTTAAATCTTAATTCTGAATTGTCTAACCTCTCCCTCCCCCTGTAAACGTATGATACTTTTGCTTCAGTTTATCGTCCCAATCATTGGCGTAGATACTGACGCGGTCGAAGGTAGCGCGTACTTCGCTTTTGTCGAGACCTTCTAGTTCGCGGATGGCTTTGATGTACGCTTTCTCGCGGAATATGGTAAACGCGACCCCATAGAGCGTATGGTTGATTTCGAGGAGTTCTTTGGTGAAGATTGCTTGGTTGTTCGCGGGGACATCGCACACGGAGGCGAGTGCTTGGAAATATCCGTATTGCGTCGGGTTGCCTTGGGCGTCTTTTGATTGGAACACATCGATCCAGATGCTGACGGATCCAAAGGTGAGGTTCCATTGCCCGGGTTGTTGGCCGCGTGCTGTTACGGGGTCTACTTTATAGTCGGCGATGACACTCTCGATCAGGTCGTAGTAGTAAGCAATTGGTTGGTTCATGGTACTGAGGTTTAAGTGAAGTGGGTGGATGGTAATTAACTGCGACCTCCGATTTGGAAGCCTATATTTTGCTTTGGTGTTCGGCCGTCTTTGATCTCGAACTCTTTCACGTCGTCTAGGATTACGGTTTCCATTAGTTCGGGGGTCCGATCTTCTTTTTTCATGCCTGCGAGTCGCAGGTGTTGATTTCGAATAGACTCGCCGACGACTTGTCGCACGGCACGGGCATTTCCGAAATGGTGATCGCGGTTCTGGTGGAGGAACTGAAAATACTTTTTCAAGTGTTCGGCAGCGGCGGGTTCAAGTTTCACGCCTTCCTTTCCGAAGATTGATAACGCGATGGCATACATATCTTCGGCGGAATAGTCTTCAAACTGAAAGTACTTATCGAACCTGGATCGCAACCCTGGATTTGATCCGATAAACTGTTGCATGTTCTCGGTGTAGCCTGCGACGATCACGCCGAATTTTCCGCGCATATCTTCCATGCGCTTCAAGATCACTTGGATAGACTCACCGCCGAAGTCGTGTTGGGCGCCGCTTTCATTGGCGAGCGAATAGGCCTCGTCGATGAATAGGATACCGCCCATCGCTTCGGTGATTTTGTCGCCGGTCTTGATGGCGGTCTGCCCCACGTATCCAGCTACCAAGGCTTGTCGGTCTACTTCCACGAGATGACCTTTTTCTAGGATACCGAGGCCCTTGTATATTCTAGACATGATGCGGGCGACGGTGGTCTTACCGGTACCTGGGTTTCCCGTGAAGACGGTGTGCAGAGAAAACTTGTTCAACACATCTTTCCCAGTCTCTTGGTAAAAGCGCACCAACTTGACCATTTCATTTACTTCCACCTTGATGCTCTCAAGACCCGTGAGTGCATTCAATTCGGCGAGAGCCTCGAAGAGAAGGTCTTCTTGCGACTTGTTGGCGGTTGGCGTGGCGGCTTGCGAGGCAACCGGCTTGAGGAGCTTTTCGGCATCCGTGATAATGGCCACGTTGCCTTCCTCTGCGGCTTCGGTGACCTGAAAAGGTACGGTGGCGATCAAGCTATCCATGAATACGACTTCCATGGTATAGGTGTCGTCTTTCCATGTTCCGGCGGTGTCGCTGCCCCACGCGGGGTACATGGTGTACACTTGACCTACGGTGTTCGGTTGGATATACAATAGCCGGGAGCTTTTTCCCTTTGGTTGACCGGCGTCGTTGTAAAAATTGAAGATGACTTCGGCGTAATAGTCGGAGTTTGTCTTATTCTTGAATGCAAACTCGCCCCACACGTAGCGGGTGTCTTTGTAACTGAACCGGCTCAAGAATTTTTTCTCGGGCAGAGCAGAGGCTTGCGCATCGCCTTCGAACAAGCGTATGTATTCGATGTCGAAGTAGAGGTTCTCACCTGGCTTCGACGGGCCCACATCTTCGATGTAGAATTTCCCTTCTCCGACTTTGAGTCCATCGATATAACCTTCCCACGTATAGTTGCCTTTGGTCCAATAGGCGCCTGGGGTTGGATTTCCCCAGGAGTCGCGGATATAGACCACGTTCTCGTCTTTGAGGATTTTTCGTTTTTGGTTTAGGCTACACAGTTCGCGACTAGAGCTGCCGTTGACGAAGAAACACTTTAGGTCGATGGAGGCCTCCCAATCGTCTTCGTCGAAGAGTTTGTTATAAAACGAGAATTCAGCCCGCATGTGGGTGGTCTCGTACCGATCGTAGACTTGTCTGTATTTTTTGGTTCCGTCCGCCATCCACTCGTCGGAGGCGTGCACTTTCATTTCTCGGAATTTGTACCTAGCCGGTCCACTTTTGGGTTGGATTCCGGGTGTGTCATCGCGGTTCTCGTGCGACATAAAGAGGGGTTACTTAGCCAAACAAATTATGAATCGCGGGCCAGATTACAAAAGCACCGTGCCCCATTTGTGAGGGGTAATTTCGCCGGATTTAGTTTCAAAAGACGACTCTTGGGAACCATTCTCGCGACAAACCTGAGTGAAGTGACATCGGGTATATAAGTAACGATGGGAACAGTTCAAGTTTCGTTACCCATAATTTGACTTTTCATTAACTTTGAAGCTTTGCTTACCCCTATGTTCCTACAAAAAGTCCGTGAGCGCTCCTCAGGATTGCTGCTATACGGCATCACCCCACCGAAAGCGTCGACGGCACCCGAACGGGTAGCGGAAATAGCCGCGAAGACAACCGCCATGTTGACGGGTCGCGACTTCGATGCATTGATTGTCTACGACGTACAAGACGAAGCAGAGCGCACGTCGGAGGCACGCCCCTTTCCTTTTGCCAGTTCACTGGATCCCCACGAATACGCGAGCCATCACCTTACCGGACTAAGGCACCCAAAAATCATCTATCGCCCTGCAGGCAAGTTCCATCCAAACGAGCTTTCACAATGGCTCGACAGCCTGGGCGGGAAAGGATTCTTTCCAGTATTCGTCGGCATGCCATCGCCCGACTACAGCCCGAAGACTACGCTGCGCGAAGCATATGCCTTGTGGCAAAAAGAACATGGCCACCACTCTGTCATGGGTGCTGTCACGATACCCGAACGACATGCCCAGTTACACGATGAGCCCGTTCGGATGCTAGACAAAATGGGCTGCGGCGTATCCTACTTTGTGTCGCAGTGCATTTTTAATGTCGACTACGCGCGACAAATGCTCATCGATCTTGAAGAAGCATGTCGCGTGGCCAGCACTCCCCTGCCGACCGTCGTCTTTACACTCACGATTTGTGGGTCGGCGAAAACACTCGAGTTCATGGAGTGGCTTGGCATCCACATTCCTGCTGATATCAAAGCGGGACTTCTCACAAGCGCCAATCCTGTTCAACAATCCGTTTCTCTCGCATTGGCAACGGCGCGCGAACTCGCATCATTTTGTAGCCAACGGAACATACCCTTCGGCTTTAACATCGAGAGCGTCGCCATTCGGAAAGAAGAAATCGAGGCGTCACTAAATCTCCTAGAGTCTGTTCGCGACATCTTAATCGAGCTAGGTGTGCGCACGCCTGCTGAACAAGGAATGGGTGTTCGTGCACTCTAACCAAATCTTGTAAGATTCTGCTGTTGAGGACCATTGCGAATGGGCGCCAAGGTGGGCTACCTTGCACGATGGACTTAAGTGGAAAAAATGCAATCATTTATGGGGCTGGAGGATCGCTCGGCTCTGCTGTCGCACGTGCTATGGCGGCGGCTGGGGCGCGTGTATTCTTATCCGGTCGCACGCGCGCGCGCCTAAACCCAATCGTCGGCTCCATCGTCGCGTCGGGTGGAGCGGCGGAAGCTTTTGAAGTGGACGCCCTTGATGAAACACAAGTTGCCAGTTTCCTCGATGAGGTAAAGGAACGGGCAGGGACCATCGACGTGTCATTCAACGCGATTGATTGGCAGGTAGTCCAAAACATCCCTCTGGTCGACATGGCCGTTGACGACTTTACCCGTCCCGCTTCCATCGCATTGCGTTCACATTTCTTGACTTCCGTCGGCGCGGCGCGGGTCATGATTGCCCAGCGATCGGGCGTCATTCTTTCGCTTACTGCCACGCCCGGTGGGATCGGCTATCCATACACGGCTGGTTTTGCGCCGGCGTGCACCGCCGTGGAAAGTTTTATGCGCAACCTGGCGTCGGAAGTCGGGAGCAGTGGTGTACGGGTTGTCAACATCAGGTCGGCGGGCTCACCTGATTCGCGCGTCTTTCAAGAAGCGCTGAGCAGCCATCCGGAAGTCGTTCGTCCGGTACTCACGTCGATGGAACAAGACACCATGCTCAAACGGTTGCCGAGCATGAGCGACATTGCCAACACGGCCGTGTTTTTGGCATCGCCGTTGGCCGCATCGATCACCGGCACGACGATCGATGTCACGGCTGGGACCACGTCGGCGCTGAATTACCGCGCCAAGTAACGGCGTCTTTCAACGTCCATTTTTTTTGCGAACTTAGGAGTTCACCTGAACCTAGTGAAGGCTCTTTTTACTTTTTGCCTAGGCGTGATCATGGCGTTCGGAGCGTCTGCCCAATTCAAAGCCGATTCCTTTGGTGCGGCCTTTTGGACGACTGAAACGAGCAAATTCGTTGGGCTGCGGATCGTATTTCCGGGCGAGATGCTCACCGGTGTTTCCTTTCCCGATAGCCCTCAACTCGCCCTGACATCTGTTCCGTATAAGGGTACCATCACGTTGTTCGATGATAAAGGCATCATTGCCGAAATAGGTGGACACCATGCGTTCGTGCTCGTCGATTGGTGCGGAGACGATGACGGCAGTCAATACCGACCCGAGATCGTGGTCTCCATCCCCAAAAGCAAGCTGAAACGACCCATGAAGCAGTTGAAAGCACAGGGCGGATTTGTGTGCTTTGCTGCAGTTGAATTGACGAAACGTCCCGGGAAAGTAAGCCCCGCGCGAGAGGATCGGGTGGCCACTGGCGACGTAGACCAAGACGGTCAACCGGAGTGTTTGCTGATCAGTTATCCTGATGAAGCCCAACATTGCGCCGGAAGTCGCACCAATCAACTCACGATAGATCTTTGCGTGGCGGATCGTTGCTTCGCCCTGCGATGCTGCGGTTCGTGAATCCGCTTAGTTCTTCACGCGCACGTACTTTTCGATGTTGAGTCGTTCGACTCCGGCACCCTCCACCTTCTCCACGCCACGTTGAACAAGAGTGTCACCCTCCACATGAACCGTAAAGCTAAAGTCATTTCCCTCCCACTGTCGGTCGGAACAGTACTCGAGGTGTTCCGTGTATTGATCACCCGTTAACGTATAGCGGCCTCCACCCGAGCTGAAGGCAGCCGTGCTATCTGTACCCTTATTGACATCGTGCAACAAAAACGCGAAGTGGCTTTTGTTGATCACCTTGATAAACGATAGGGCACCCGAATAGCGGGTCACCGTGGTGTCGCCCTTCTCTATCAGCGTTCCTGTCACAAGTTGCCATGTACCTTCTACTGGATTTCCTTGATCGGGGGTAGCACAAGATCCCAGCCACAAGCTGGTGCTGATAAGGAGATAAATTACTATTCGGAACGAAGCTGGGGTAGTATCTTTCATAGTTGAAATTGTCATCAGCGAAATTAACCAAATGGAATTAGTAAGTCATGGCGAAGGTCAAATCTGAGGGATTGCAGTGGGTGTCGTCGGCGGATGCTCGAAAGATAATATTACAAGCAGCTGGGTTGGCGAAACGCGGTCAATTCGGTCGCGGCAAGGAAGGTGTGCACAAGGTCATTTCGCATCTCGGTTTTGTACAGATCGACACCAATTTCGTTGTTGAGCGTGCCCACCACCATGCGTTGGCGGCACGTGTTCCCGATTACCGAAAGGAATGGCCGGATGAACTGATCGAAGAAGGTCGCGTGTTCGAATTTTGGACCTACGCCACGGGCTACATTCCTGCTAGCGACTTTCGTTATTCGCTGCCTCGGAAGCAGTCGTATGCGGACCGTTGGAAACCCCGCAATCCAATAGAGGCAACCTTGATGCGGAAGGTCTTGGATCGAATCGGCCGTGAGGGCCCTTTGATGGCACGCGACTTCGAGAATGATCGTGTCACGAAAAGCACCGGTTGGTGGGATTGGCGTCCGTCGAAGGTGGCGTTGGAACGCCTCTTCATGGGTGGTCAATTGATGATCACGCGCCGCAAAGATTTTCAGAAAGTCTACGACCTTGCGGAGAACTTGATGCCGCGAGACGTAGACACCACTGTGCCGTCGGAAGCGGAGTTTGCACAGCATGTGATTCGGCGTGCGTTAGGTACGATGGGTATTGCGTACGCGAAAGAAATCGTGTGGTCTGCCCGGTATGTGAAAGCTGATATCAAGTCGATGCTTGCGCAGATGGTGGCGCATGGCGATGTCTGCCGTGTGGAGGTGGAAGGGCTGCCGCGCGCTCAGTTGTACGCGCTGCCCGAACAAGTGAACGCGAAGATTAAACTCGCGAAAGACACTTTCATCTTATCACCGTTTGATATCCTCAACGTATTTCGCCATCGGCTTCGAGATTTTTTCCAGTTCGATTATCAAGTAGAGTGTTTCGTACCGGAAGCCAAGCGGAAATATGGATACTTCGCGCTACCCATCTTGGAGGGGGACGCATTTATCGCAAGGATGGACTCGAAAGCAGATCGAAAGAACGCGACGCTGGTCGTTCAGAATCTACACTTTGAACCCGGGAAGCTATTGCAGGATTCTGCCGAAAAACTGGCTGTTGAACTGAGACGGTATGCGAAGTTTAATGAATGTCGCGAGCTCGCACTCATTAAGACTAACGATCGAAAAAAGGCGAAGGACGTGTGGAGCTACCTTGGTTGACACGTTCTAGTTGTTGGGTGTTCCTGCCTTTATCCATGCTTCGATGAGAGCTAGATCAGCTGCTGCCACGGTTCCGCTGGGTGGCATCCGTCGATAGCCGACGGCTCCGGACATGGTGCCGAGTAGTGTCCCGCTTTTTGCCACACTACTGACGAAGGAATAGTTCTGGTAACTCGTGCCGTGACAGGAGGTACAACGATATTTCACCATCAATGGCTTGATATCTGTTGCGAAGGAGGCTACCGCAAGGGTAGTTGTTGTTGTCGTGGTGGAAGTTGTGGACGTCGTCGTGGTGGAAGTCGTCGTGGACGAGGAGCTTTGTGTGCTTGCCGTCACAGTCGAATCGGTCGACGACGTGGCCCTTGACATTTCGGCGAGGTTATCGTTGAGGCATGACCCGGCGAAGAGCCCAACGACGATCACCAATAAACAACCTGCTTTACAGATTCCGTTTTTCACGTCAATTCCATTTACACCTAGCAACACGCACAAATGCCGGCTTCGGTTGGTCGGTGTCAAAAAAATTCTTGTTCGGGGGGCGGAATCAGTCTTTCCGGTAGTTCGAGTTTTCGCGCTTCGACAGTCTTTTCCACCAACTGGAGGCACGGTCTACGAGCCGAGCTACGTTTTCAGGTCTTTGGCCGATGCCGAGGTACAGCTTTAGCGCCACGACGAGGGCGAGCATGGCGCCGAGGCAAAGTCCGTAGCCCCAATACCTCCCCAGCCACATGGCGAGGCAAAAGGCGACGAAGAATGCGACGATCCAGCTCCAAAATCCTCGTGCGGTGATGGACCAGAAGGCGACGGACATCGCCATCGCGAACAGGGAAAAATAGATGAAATAAAGAAATCCAATGGCAGCCCAATTCATGAGGGTACTCCACCAGGAATCATCTTCGAAGGGTCCGGTCTCGATCAACAGGATTAAGGTCAGCATCATCACCTAGACTAAGATAGCGATAGGTGGCGCGACTGTACAAACCCGACGTAATGCAGGGGTTGGTGGCTGGTTAGCCCTTGACGAGCTTTTGGTAGTTGGCGGCGATGAACTTGTCGATAGAATCGTAGAATGCCTCGAGTTCCATTTCATCGAGGTCGATCATCACTTTTGTTTGATCGGCCAGGGTCAATTGAAACTTGTGGAGGACTTTCCGGCTATCCTTCACGAGACTGATTTCGCGGATATCGCTGAGCGCGTACTTACCAGTTTTCTCGTTGTTTTTGTATTCAACGTAATCGGTGGTGAGGTTTAAGAAGTCGTTGTAATTCTTAAGGCCTGAAAAGATTTTTCCAACGAGTGGCGCGAGCACACAGATGGCTGCCCAAATCGCAAACCGCACGGGCCTCAGTTCATATTCCATGAAAATGAAAGTGAATATGACGGGAATTGCGAGATAGATGAGCAACTGTTTGCGCAGCTTGTTGCGGTGGTTTCGGAAGTTGAGGCCACCATCGATGGGTTTCACGTGCACGGGAAAGAGGAATTCTTCCCACAGCACGAGCACCATGATGACGACGGCAGAGCCGACGAGGAACATCCCGAAAAGAGTTTCGGGCTCAGCCTTGTGAACCTTGGCGGCAAAAATTTGCGACGACAAGAAGAATGAGACCACGAAAATGAGGAGTAGGAGCCCGATGCTCACCTCCTTGGGATAGGTAGGCCTAATGACCTTCATACGCTGCTGTTCTGGCTAAAAACCAGCGCGATAATAGCGAAAACGAGGATGGAAAGAAAAGGTGTTTGGACTAGCAGCCGCCAAATGGCGGAAAAGTGCGTCGAACACGATTTCGGACACCGATGTTCATGGATGAAATCGGTATTAAAAAACCCGACTTGGGTAAGTGCCACCGAAAACTCGGTGTCAATACTCATGGCCCTTTTCATTCCGGCTCATTTCATCACTACCTGTTGTTTGCTCACGGAAGAAGCATTTGCGGTGAGGGTTATGTCCTCGATCAGCATTTTCATGACAAAGTCGAGTTTTGCGCTGTAGTCGACGATCGTGCTGATGGTAAAGTCAAAATCGGTAGTTCCCGTTCCTTGACCCTCCACGTTGATTTTGACGGGCGCTACGTCCATATCGAGTGTCACCTTCTGCTCGATGTCGAACTTTGCCAAGTTCTTGGTGATCTCACGGAGTTTGTAGTTCGTTTTGATCGTCATTTCGATCGGCGGCATACCTGGAACTGGAATGCTCATCGGTATGCTCTGGTCGAAGGTGTCGCCAACTTTCATTGGCGTCGACGGGAACTTCACTTGCTGCAGCATGGTCTCCACGGTTGACCGGAGGGCACCTCTGAGGGCGTCGTTGGCATTTTCACTGATGATCGTGTCGATCCGTAATTTCTTTTGGTCGAGGAAAGCGCCTTCGATGACAAGTCCCGTCAAAGGACTGTTCTCACCTTTTTCTTGGTCGCCAACTTTTTGCAACGTCCACACTTTATCATACACGATCTTCAAGGGAATAGAGCGATCAGACGATTGCCTACCTGTCGTGGTGGTAAGCTTCATGTCGTTGACGCCTGTCACTTTCATGGGAAACGTGCCGCCTTTTGCTTTTATATCTTTGATCTTGTCGGGGTTTCCTGAAATATCCATCGTCATGTCGATGGAGTTGGAGATGGTCGTGGTGTACACCTTGTTGGGCTGGAAGCTCCAATTCAACATGACCTTCTGTTGCGCTTGGACAAAACCAGAAACGAAGATTAGGGTGAGGGCCGCGAGGGTGCGCATGGTTTGGGTGTGTGCGGGTGAAAGAACGCACACCCCAATATATCGCGCGTAGGAGCAAGTTCCCTACCCGCATAAAAAAATAGGTGGTAGACTACTTAGCGGCCAGTTTTTGCTGGTAGATCTTCTCCAGCTTGGCCACGGTGGCATCGTAGGCGGTACGGTCGGAAAAAATGGCTGGATTGACGGCATCTCCGGGTTTTCGCAGCTGGTGGAGGTTGTACTGGCTTGCATGGGAAGAGAGCCACAGATCGAATTTCAGTGCTTTCAGCGCTCGGAAGGTGTTGGCATAATCCGCCGCAATGGTCGGGTATTCGTGCACTTCTTCAAACTTGCGGTCGATCACGATAGAAGGCATGTTGACAATCGCGACATGGTAGGTTTTACCATGGTCTACCACATCGAAAGTAAAGCTGGAAGATCCCTTTGTGTGACCGGCGTGATGATGCAAGGTGATGACGGTTCCACCCAGTTCAATTTTGTCGCCATCGCGCAGAAGGCGATCGGCGGTTACCGGTGCAAAGCTAAAATCGGGGCCACCGAACGCGTAGTCGGAGCGACCGCCGTCGGCGAGCACGGGGGCATCCTTTTCATCTACCATCAATTGTGCTCCGGTCATTTTCTTAATGGCCGCCATGGCACCAACGTGGTCGTGGTGGGCTTGTGTGGTGAGAAGTATCTTAATGTCGTCCATTCGGAAGCCGAGCGATTCGATGTGACTTTTGATCTGTGCCTCCGAAGAAGCTAGTCCCGTGTTGATTAGGATGTGACCTTTTGGCGTTGTAATTAAATAACAAGCCAAGTCGTAGGTACCGACGTAATAGAGATTGCCTACCGCTTGAAACGGCTCATAGTCTCTCGTCCATTCTGCCGGACCTTGAGGTTCGACGAGCTTTTGGCCCGATGTGTCGTGAGATACAATAAGAAGGAAGGTTGCGATCACTAAAAAGGAACGGTACATGCGCGGTAAAGATTTATGTGAAGATAGTAAAGTATGAGAAGTAAGATCATTGAATTCTGTCATCCAACATGTCGATAGCACAGGGTTGTGCGGCGGATGGTATTTGTTTAGGTGACAGGTTAAACTTCTTACTCAGTTGCTGCCTAAGAATTGCAAGATGTTCGTTCTCTACCATTAACGAAACCCTTCTGCCAGAATGCCTACTAGGGTTATTGAAAAAATTGTCGGCCGAATTTAAAAGTATGCAATATCTTAGGACCATCGCTTACCTTGCAGAACACCATACGCTTTCGACCTATGCCCTCCATACACAACCAGCAATCTTTCCAATGGCTCTCGAAGGCCCTCGATCGATTATCGGAAGGATTCCACGACTTGCCTCCTTTTGAGAGCCCGGTTCCCAGCCAAGTGGAACAGGTACTGCTCGAAGTGGCCGACCGAATGAAGGACAACTTCCCGTATCACCATCCGATGTATGCAGGGCAGATGCTGAAGCCTCCACACGAGGTGGCCCGGCTGGCCTATATGCTTGCCATGTGGGTGAATCCAAACAACCACGCGCTCGATGGCGGGCGGGCTAGCTCGTTCATGGAAAAGGAAGCGGTCGCCCAAATCGCCGCCATGTTTGGTTGGAAAAAACACTTGGGCCATCTCACCAGCAGCGGCACGATCGCCAACCTAGAAGCGCTGTGGATTGCGGGTAACATCCACCCGAAGAAAAAAATCGTTGGGTCCGAACTCGCGCACTACACCCATGAACGCATCTCCCATGTGCTCGGGCTTTCATACCAAAGCATACCGGCAAACACGCGGGGGGAAATGGATGTAAAGAAATTGGAAGCCCAACTGAAGAAAGGCAACGTGGGCACCGTAGTTGTTACGATGGGCACCACAGGGGTCGGCTCCGTTGATCCCTTACCGGCGGTGCTAGCCCTTCAGAAAAAGTACAAGTTTCGAATTCATGTCGACGCGGCATACGGCGGCTACTTCAAGCTCGCTCAACAGCTGGACGCTGAAACCGCCGAAAAGTATGCACGAATCCAAGAAGCCGACAGCATTGTGGTTGATCCCCACAAGCACGGACTGCAGCCATACGGTTGCGGTTGCGTACTTTTCAAAGACCCGTCGGCCGGAAGGTATTATAAACACGATTCGCCCTACACCTACTTTAGCAGCGCCGAATTACACTTGGGCGAAATATCACTAGAGTGCTCACGCGCGGGTGCGGCAGCCGTAGGATTGTGGGCAACCCAAAAGTTGTTTCCACTTACCAAAGGTGGCGCATTTTCACAGCGGTTGGATGCGAGCCATCGGGCGGCGACCCGCCTACACGCCAAGGTCAGCCAAGACCCTAGATTTATCGCGTTGCAAGAGCCGGCCATCGACATTGTGATATGGGCGCCAAAGGCGAAGTCGATGAAGGCGATCAGTAAACTCTCCAAAAAAGTCTTTGATACCGCGGCGAAGAAAAATCTCCATCTCGCGCTTTTGAACTACCCCACGAGGTTGTTGCCACCACACTGGGATCACATTAAGCGCGACGATGAGTATGTGACCTGTCTCCGATCGGTGTTGATGAAACCCGAACACGAAAACTGGGTAGACGACATCTGGCGCGTCGTACAAGACAGCCTATAAAGTTTGCCGCCTTCGTTGACTACACACCCGAGAGGTTACTCGCAAACTAGTTGAGAATTTGTGTACTTTCAAGGAAATCCGAACCCCTATGAGAGCCACATTGCTGGTTGCCTTTTTCCTTTCCTTTCTTTCATTCGCCAACGCACAGCCCAACTACCAACGCGAAATCAAGAACGTCGCTGTTACGCTTTACGAGTCGTTTAGCAAGACACAGCAGTTCGGAGCATTGCGTGCGTTCAATGACACGGCTCGGTCGCAATGGAACAACCTTCCGATTGGGCTGAGGCCTCGGGCGGGCACAAGCGTTGGCAACATGAACAACGAACAACGAATGCTCGTACACCGACTGCTGGCGGCGTCACTCAGCTCACAAGGTTATCTCAAGTCGACGAGCATCATGCACCTTGACGAGCTGATCAATTCGTACTACGACAGCCTGTACATCCAGAGAAAATTCAATGACGAAACGCGGAGATTCCTCGTTAACCTAAAGTGGTCGCCGAAGAACTACTTCTTTGCGTTTTTTGGGTCGCCGTCGAAAGACAACCGGTGGGGATTTAAACTCGAAGGGCATCATCTGTCATTGAATTTCACGATTACGGGACAACAAGTTTCGGTTACTCCTTACTTCGTGGGTACCGATCCGGCGGAATATGGTGTGAGTGAATACGCAGGTTGGCGTGTGCTCGCGTTCGAGGAAGACCTAGGCTTGAAGCTGCTCCGCTCGTTGACGGATGCTCAGAAAAAAGTCGCCACAAAATCCACGGAAGTTCCCGGCGACATCATTACCGCCGCCGAGAGTGGAAAACGGCTAGTCGACTATTGGGGGGTACAAGCGTCGGCGTTGACCCGCGAACAACAATCGCTTCTGCAACAGTTGATCCGCGAGTTTGTATTCAACATCTCGTATGAGAAAGCCCAACTCGAATATGAAAAAATCGAAAAGGCAGGTTTTGGCAAAATCTACTTTGGATGGATTGGCTCCGACGACGAAAAGAAGCCCCACTATTACATCGTAAACGGCCCCACCTTCTTAATTGAATTTGACAACAACGGTGGGCCGAACAACAGCGCGAATCACATCCACGCCATATGGAGGGAAAAAGGGAATGAGTACGGTGAGGACGTGTTGAAGAAGCACTACCAAGCGGAACACTAGCCTGGGAGAAGTCCAGCCGGATCACCCGGGTGTTTTCGAAAAAGATGGGGGGTAGATCCCTAGCGGGAATACTCAGCAAGAAACGGATTTTCTGGGGAGTCGCCAGGACTCACATTTGTGTCATAAATTTATCACGCAAATGAAGACGCAAGAAAGCATCGACTACCAGCGCATCGCGGAGGCGATTGAATTCATTCAGCACAACTTTAGAAACCAACCGAACTTAGACGAGGTGGCTGAGAAGGTTCACCTTAGTCCCTCTCGGTTCCAACGGCTCTTTACCGACTGGGCGGGGACCAGCCCGAAGCGGTTCCTTCAATACATCAGCGTCGAGTACGCCAAAAAAGTACTGGCGGGTGGGCAAGCGACGCTCTTCGACGCGACCCACGACACAGGACTTTCCAGCACCAGCCGACTTCACGATTTGTTTGTGAAGGTGGAAGGCATGACGCCTGGGGAGTACCGAAACGGAGGACGCGACTTAACCATTCACTATAGCTTCGCGGAAAGTCCTTTCGGGCCGCTTATCGTTGCGTCGACAGCTAAGGGCGTTTGTTACATGGCGTTTGAAGACGACGAGGAGGCGGCGTTGGGTGGGTTACGCGAAAAGTTTCCCAATGCCACGTATATCCGGAAGCTAGATCTTCTGCAACAAAATGCGCTGTTCATTTTTCAACATGACTGGCGGAAGCTTCCCGAAATCAAACTGCACCTGAAAGGGACCGACTTTCAACTAAAGGTGTGGGAGAGTCTATTGAAGATTCCAATGGGCAAGCTTTCAACCTACGGAAAGATTGCCGAGAAGGTTGGAAGCCCCGACGCCTCGCGGGCAGTGGGAACAGCAATCGGCAGCAACCCGGTGGCGTATTTGATCCCATGCCACCGCGTGATTCAATCTACAGGTGTTTTTGGAGGCTACATGTGGGGCCCCACCCGCAAGGCCGCTATCATTGGTTGGGAAAGTGCACGCACGAACCCCGGGTACTAGCCATGAAACACATCCTAGAAAGAATCCAGGCCATCTCCTGGGAGGAGGTCGCCATGTCGATGCATGCACGCGGGTATGCGCACGTTCCCAGCTTGATTACATCTCACGACTGTGACACGTTGAAAGCCGGTTATCAAGATTCGAGCTATCGCAAGACGGTGGTCATGGAACGATATCGTTTCGGTCTCGGAGAGTACAAGTACTTTCGTTATCCCCTACCGCCGATCATCGACACACTCCGAACAAACGTTTACCCGAAGCTCGTCCCCATCGCGAACCAATGGATGCAAACCCTTGGTGTGGATCAGACGTTTCCGGAAACGCACGCCGAGATGCTGCTTCGCTGTCAGCAGGTGGGACAAGAACAGGCCACGGTACTGATTTTGAAATACGGAGAAAGTGGCTTCAACACATTACATCAAGATTTATACGGCGCAGTATATTTCCCGATGCAAATGGTGCTGATGTTGAGCGAGCCGGGCGAAGACTTCGAAGGTGGCGAGTTTGTGATGACCCAGCAGGTTCCCAGGGCGCAGTCCAAGGCCATCGTATTAAAGCCAAGAAAAGGGGATGCCATCGTCTTCACCACGCAGTATAAACCTGAACGAGGAACCAAGGGTTTCTATCGAGTAAACATGAAGCATGGTGTAAGTGAAGTGACACGCGGAGAACGATTGACACTGGGCATCATCTTCCATGATGCAACAAGCTAACGATGTTCGCACACGATAAAATAAATCCGGAAGCTCTTCGCAAGATGATTCGAGCGAGCACCATTACTTGGGCTGGGAACCGGAAGCTTCGTATCTACGGCCGGCTGCGATGCCAATCCGGAATGAGAATGAAACGGCAAAACCGGGTGTTCTTTTCCTCCGAAGAGGAAGCGATTGAGGCCGGCTACAGACCCTGCGGCCATTGTTTAAGATTGACTTATCATGAGTGGAGAAATGGAACTGTTTGATGTAGTCGTTAACCGACACGAAAATAGACTCCCCTACGACGGGGAGGTGAACTACTATGGCCGCATTATTGAAGGAATTCGCGCGGACCAATATTTACAAGAACTTCTGTCGAATATCGAATGGCGGCACGATGAAGCCGTGATTTACGGGAAAAAGTTAGTCACGAAAAGAAAAGTAGCGTGGTATGGAGACCAGCCATTCACCTACACTTACTCGCATGTGACCAAGCAAGCGTTGCCGTGGACGTCGGAACTCGTCTCGTTAAAGTCGCTGGTAGAACAACAGAGCGGCGAGACGTTCAACTCTTGTTTGCTTAATCTATACCACACCGGTGAGGAAGGAATGGGCTGGCATAGCGATGCGGAGGTAGACCTAAAGAAAGATGGAGCGATCGCATCACTTAGTTTGGGTGCAGAACGAAAGTTTGCCTTCAAGCACAAACGCAGTGACGAAAAAATCGAACTCTTGCTGGAACATGGAAGCCTGTTGGTGATGAAAGGAACTACGCAGACGCATTGGCTTCACCGCCTTCCACCCACAAAAAAGATTGCGACACCGAGGGTAAATCTCACGTTTCGGACGATTGTTCGATGAAGGGTCGGATCAACGAGATTGTGCCGACTCAAATCCAGCGATTTAGAAACCTATTCTCTGAGTTTACCGGTTGGGCTGCTCACCGCGGCAGCGTACGTTTGACTGATGGTAACTGTCACAACAATGAGTTGAACGAGTAAAAACGGAACGACAAACATCCAGGCTTCCATGGATATCTTGTGGTGGTAAGGCTCGAGCCACTTCGACATCACCAGATAGACCACGGGCACGGACACCACGTACGACACGGCGGAAATAAGTACGTACTCACGATTCAACAACACAAAGACTTGCGTCAAGCTTGAACCCAGTACTTTCCTGATGGCGATCTCCTTCGCGCGTTGTTGCGCCATGAACGCTGCCACTCCGAACAATCCCAGGCACGCCAAGAACAAAGCAATCACCGAAAAAAACATGAACAGGGTTCCAAACTTCCGGTCTTCACCATACTGTTTTGCGAAAGCTTCGTCCAGAAATTGATACTCGAAAGGACTATTGGGGAACAGTTCGTGAACTTCGTGTTGTACGTGGGCAATTGACTGTTCGATGTCCTGCGTGTTTATCATCACATTTAAGAAAGTGGAACCCATGGTGGGGTCCAACTCCATGACCATTGGTTCAAATCCCATTTGGAGTCCAGTAAAGTTGAAGTTCTCGACCACCCCTACCACCCTGCTGTGGTTGGTGCGAACAATTAAGTCCAAATCGATGGCGTCGGAAGGGTTGGCAAAACCCAAGCTTTCGGAGGTCTTCCGGTTGATGAGACAGACACTCTGATCGCCGGTGAATTCTTCTGAAAAACCGCGCCCTGCTATTACCTCAAGATTGAAGAGACCTGCAAAATCGTAGTCGACAAAACCGAGATGGGCATAGATGCTGGCATCGGGTCGATTAGCCGCTCGCGCGGTACCCTGCATGGCGTTGGGTATACCGGGAACAATACTTGAAACCGAGGCTTTCGTGGCGTGGCCCGAAGCACTCAACTCGTCTTTGAGTGTTTTCATCTTAGAACCGCCTTCGTCGCCACCACCAGGAATTCTAACTGAGATTATTTGGTTCAAATCCATCCCGGTGCTGCTGTTCACCATAAACGAGATTTGCTTCTTGACGACAAAGAGGCCGCATAGCATCGCCATCGCGATGAAAAACTGAAACGTGATCAAGCTTCGACGCAACGCGATTCCGGAAGCACTGGACTTGAGTTTTCCTTTGAGCGCTTTTACAGGATTGTAGGATGTCAATACAAGCGCTGGGTAAATTCCGGCGAGTACAGCTCCGAGCGCCACCGTGGCGAGTCCCATCGAAGCAATCGCCATATTCTGCGACAGATCGGAAAACACGTGGCGTTCCAACAAGTCTTCTATCCGGGTGTGAAAACCGAAACTGAGTGCTAAAGCGATGAGGAACGCGGCAAACCCAATCAACAGCGACTCTGTCATGAACTGAATGACGAGTTGTGCCCGGCTGCTACCAAGCACCTTTCTGATGCCGACCTCCTTGGCTCGATTCATTGCACGCGCAATGGCCATGTTGATGTAATTCACCCAAGCCATGACGACGATGAGGGCTGCTACCAAGTAAAACGCGTAGAGCCATTTAGAGTCAACCGTTGGGGTTACTTCCGTAGAAAAACCGGGGGTAGTATGAATTTCTGCGATCGGCTGGGCCTTTAGGTCATGTTGTTGATTCATTTCTTTGTTGACCTCGGCGCGATGTCGGTTCCCCATCGCGGTCAGCTTATCGTCGACGGCAGCAATGTCTGCCCCTTCATGAACTTTGATATACGTGAAAAATCCCATCGCACGCCAACTCATGGATTCCAGCGTTACGCCAGGGCCAAAAGCGTTTTGGGTGATTACATACTCATCGAACTTAGACATCGGAACGTACACCTCGCCGCGGAGGTGTGAGTTGGCCGGTATATCCTCGAAAACGGCGGCTACTTTAGCGACGTAGTCCATACCAAGAAGACCTTGTAAGTCGATCAATTCGCCGACGACTTGCGCCTTGCCGAAATACTTTTCCGCGACTGAACGCGCAATCACAACCGAATTGGTTTCTTCGAACTGATCGAAAGTTCCGTCCACCAATTCAAATGAAAAGATTCGGAAAAAATCTCGGTTGGCCAGCGCTACGTTCTTCTCACGAAACAAGACGTCACCCCGCTTCATAATGCAGGTGGTAAAAATAAACTGACCCGCTAGTTCCACTTCTGGCAATTCATGAACGACGGCGTTAGCGGTCGCATAAAAAGAGGAAGCTCGTACATTGGCGGTAGTCGCATTCTTAAAGTGGTCAACCACGCGGTAGACGCGGTCGTAGTCTTTCCACTGCTTGTCGTAGTTGGTTTCAAAGAAAACATACTGGAGGATGAGCATCCCCGCAAAAAATCCAACTGTCAACCCGAGCAAGCTAACCGAGGCATTCAACCGGGATTTGAAAAGGCTCCTAAGAGAGGTCTTGATGAAATTCATGGTTTGAAGGTATAGGACCTTTCAAAACATGAAAAAACCCATTGGGGTGATTTTTTGATACGGTAGTATTGGTGTTTGGGTCACAAAAAAGCACCCAGCCCGAATGACGAACTGGGTGCTGCACAATCACTTTACAAAACTAGTGGCGTCCGCAGGAGCAACCGTAAGATTCAGACTCCTCGTGCCATGGAAAGTTCGCACTGTAGCCCGCCATTTCCCACCAGAACTTAGTGCGAGGTTTATTGTAATTCCCGATCTCGTTCATCGTGCTGGCATCGTACAGTCGTCCGTTGATCATCGTCATTGACACAGAGTTCGTATTCTTGATGTCTTCCAACGGGTTCTTGTCTAGGATCACGAGGTCGGCCAGTTTGCCCACTTTCAGCGACCCAATTTGGTGACTCATCCCGAGGTAAGAAGCACCATTCATTGTAGCCGAGCGCAAGACGTCGAGTGGCTTCATGCCTCCCTGCGCCAACATCCACATTTCCCAGTGAAGTCCGATACCTTGGATTTGACCATGCGCGCCTGTGTTCACTTTCACGCCTGCGTTGGTGAGGTCGTTGCAGACCTTCGCGGTGGCGATGTGCCCAGCTTCATACTCCTTTTCGGGAACCATCACGCGGTGACGGCTGCGTTCGTCGATGACGCCGCGAGGCGTAAAGGTGAGCAGTCGCTCATTCTCCCATACGTCGGTGTGTTGATACCAGTAGTACTCACCCGACATCCCGGCGTAGTTGACGATCAGCGTGGGCGTATATCCACTTTGACTGTTGCTCCAGAGGGTGATCACGTCCTTATACACCGGTGACACCGGGATATTGTGTTCCACACCGGTGTGGCCGTCCATGATCATCGTCATGTTGTGATAGAAAGTTGCTCCTCCTTCGGGAACGACTTCTATATTCAACTCGCGCGAGGCTTGAATAATTTGTTGGCGCTGCTCACGTCGCGGTTGGTTATAACTCTTCACCGAGAAAGCTCCGAACGCCTTCGTTCTCCGGATAGCGCTGCGGGCGTCATCGAGGCTATTCACCACGGTTTTAGCATCGCCGTCGGCACCATATAGAATTGTTCCTGTCGAAAAAATTCGAGGTCCCACCATGGCACCCGACTTCACCATTTCACTTTGAGAGAAAATCATCTCGGAATTCGACGATGGATCGTGCGAGGTGGTGACACCGTAGGCTACGTTTACATAATACTGCCATTGTTTTTGGGGACTCAGTCCAGCTCGGAAATTACCGATGTGCGCATGGGCATCGACAAGCCCGGGGATGATCGTTTTTCCTTCGGCGTTGATGACCTTGGCATTCGCGGGAATGACGACCTCGCCGGATTTCCCCAGCGCCTCAATCTTGTTCTTGTTGACGACCAGCACTCCGTTCTCAATCACCTCGGTGCCTTCCATGGTGATGATCCTCGCGCCAAGAAAGGCGACCCGTCCTTCCGGCACATCCGATTTGATCTTCAGTCCGATATTGATTCCAACGGAGTCCGTCTTCGGTACACTGGTGGGCGAGCCATCCAGAAACACGAACCTGTTTTTCACTTCGTTGACAAAATATTGATCGCCGAGGTTCCACATGACTTTCTTGCTGTCTGGCGACCAATGCAGGTTGTATCCAGCATCGCGCGCCAGTTGGCTCACCGGGTAGTCGTTGCCCTTTGCGTCGACATCGACCGAACGACCGATGGGAGGCATCGCCGCGATGTAGGCCTTATATGATTCGACGAACGCGAGCCATTTTTCATCTGGGCTCACAACGAACTTAGTAGCCCCTTTCGACGCCGCGTGGGTGCGTTCATCGCTTCCATCTAGCTTACAGCTTCGCAACGTGCGCGATCCACCCCGCATCATGAAATAGACGCGCGACCCATCTCTATTGAACACCGGATCCGATCCATTTCCACGGATTCGATTCCCGTTGCCACCATTCGCCGGCATCCAGTAAATACCGGGCTCTTTGGTAAAGGCGTTGCCTTGGTGGTCGTTACCACCTTCTTTGATGTACACGATCTTCGTTCCATCGGTCGAGAAAGACGGCTGACGGTAGATTCCCTTCTGAGTTGTGACCTTGACGGGCTTGGCTCCCTTTACTTTGAGATTGAGTTTATAGATCGCGCCGAGTGTCTCATCGTTCCATGTTACATAGACAACTTCGGATCCATTGGCCGCGAACGAACCTTCAAACTCCAAATCGGTACCGGTGGTAAGTCGTTGCGGGACGCCGCTTGGAAGATCTTTTCGCCACAAACAACCTGCGGCGTTGAATAAAAGGGTTTTACCGTCGGGCGACGTTGTCACATGGCGAACCGCCACAGAGCTAAACTCATCTTGAAAGGCTTCATTCTTAAAGTGCAAGGCATCGGCAATCTTCAACGTCGTGTTAACTTGAAAGGGGACCTCCGCCTCTTGCAAGGTGCGCACGTCGATCCGGTGTATTTTTCCTTTGGCCCACACCACGACCGCCGCGTCGTCGGGCGTCCACGCGAAACCGGTATAGGCTCCGAAGATTGCCCACGACTCTTGTTGGTCCTTATGCAAATTAGAGTAGATCGGTTTTTCTTCGCCCGTGAGCAGATCGTGTACATACAATACGCTTTGCTCACGAACGCGCCGCACGAAGGCAAGTTTCTTACCGTCGCGTGATACTTGCGGACGGCAGGCACCGCCGGAGCCGCCTGTGATATACTCGGTCTCGCCGGTGTCGAAGCTGTAGCGATAAATAGCGTAAATCTCCTGGTTCGGGTCTTTGTTGTACTGGAAGAAACCACCTGGATAAACATCTTCACTGTAATACAAGTACTTGCCGTCGGGCGATGTTGAAGGCTCGTTCACGTCTTGCTGGTCGTTCTTGCGCTTCGTGATCTGCAACCCATTGCCACCCGTGCGATGGTACATCCACATTTCACCTGCACCGAGCGAGCGTGTCGACGTAAAATGCTTGCGTGCAATTATGTAGTTACCGTCAGCCGACCACACCGCGTTGTTCAGTAGGCGAAAGTCTTCTTTCGTCACCTGCTTGGCTTCGGAACCATCGCGCTTCATGATCCAAATGTTGTCGCCGCCTCCTGCGTCGCTGGTGAAAGATATCCACTTGCCGTCCGGGCTGAAGCGGGGCTGGACTTCGAAAGGCAACCCGGTTCGGAGTCCTCTCGCGTTGCCACCTGCGATGGGCACGACGAAAATGTCGCCCATCAGGTCAAAGACGATCTCGGTTCCATCAGGGCTTACGTCGAGGTTCATCCACGTTCCTTCATTCGTGGAAAGCGGTACTTCTTTGAAAGTCCATCCTGCCGGGTTGGCTACATCCCATTTCGGCTTCTGCGCGAACACAGATATTGAAAAAATTGATAAGAAAACGATCGTAACGAGGTTCTTTTTCATAAATGTTTTTTGCATATCAGAGAGGTGGAGCGAAAGTAGCGATTCGCAAACGATCGCGAAACTAGAGATGATTGAATGGCAGAGGGGGCAATGATTTTTGCAAAATTTTGCGAATTGAACGAAATTACCTCTACTTAAATCAGCCTATGCAACAGATCATCTTAGACGAGCAACGCCAAGAACCGGATTATTCGAATGTTCAATATAGCAGCTTCCTGTCTCGGTTGGGGGCATTGATCCTCGATGGGATCATCACGGTACCGGTCGTCTTTGGTCTGACGTACATAAACATTATCAGCTGGAAAAGCGGGGCTGCCATGGCTTTGATTGCCATTTTGACTACTGCCTACAAGCCTTATATGGAGTACACGTACGGTGCCACGTTAGGGAAGATGGCGCTGGGCCTGAAAGTGACCAACCTCCAATTCAAAAAAGCTGACATCGGCACGATCTTGTATCGAAATGTATTCAACATCGCACAGTCGTTACTTAGCATCGTACTGACCTTTGGAATGTATTCGGACGCTCAATTTCAAGATGTGAATGGTCTTTCCGATTTCGTCCAGTATAGTGCCGCTTATTCTTCCACGAACTATATTGACTACATCTTCTATTTGATTGTGATCGTCGAAGCCATTATGCTGGGTACCGACAAATGGAGTCGATCCCTTCACGATAGAATTGCTGGCACTTTTGTGATAGTGAAGTAGCAATCACACACCTCGTGTGAATCATTCGAATTCGTTGTACGATTTCATCACGAGCTGCTTGTACTCGGCTTGAAGTCGTTGGTAAAGACCATCTTCGCGGTTATAACCAGAAACCTTTACATTCTCTTTGTTTGATTCGCGGTTGGTGATCGGCGGCGTGCTATAACTCACGTTCATGCCGGTGCGTTGCATCGCGTACACCTCGTTGGTAAAAGCGTTGGTATTGTCCGACTGCCCACAGACTTCAAAGGTTCGTTTGGAGTCATCTCTGATTACTTGCCACGCACGGGTGTACATATCTTACTTTTTGAAACGCTTCGAATGTTGGGTCACCGTAAACCCTGGGCGAAGGTACACACAAAAAATCACGGTCGCATTTCGCGCAGGTTTTTACGATATTCGAACGGCGTCACTTCACGTAAACCTATGACCTCCTTCCCCCACCTTCGACAAGTTTCGGTGTTTCTTTTTTTCTTGGCCCTCCCACTCGTATGTGCACAAGCCCAAGTGTTCGACGTTGTGATCCAACGAGGTCGTATCGTCGACGGTACCGGTGCCCCCTGGTTCACGGCCGACCTCGGAATCAAGGATGGCAAGATCGTCGCCATCGGAAACCTCCCAACGGATAAGGCGAAGCAAGTAATCGACGCCACCGGTAAAATCGTCGCGCCAGGTTTTATCGATATGATGGGACAAACGGCCGCACCATTTTTACGGGACCCCAACTTAGCATTCAATTTACTCTCGCAGGGAATCACCACCATCAACGCCGGCGAGGGTGAATCGGACGCGCCCTTGAACGACACCGACGCCAAAACACGTGGCTGGCAGACCATGCGTGAGTTTCTAGCCAAGCTCGACGCCAACGGCATGCCCCTAAACATGGTGCAGACGGTAGGCCATACGCAACTAAGGGCGATCGTGGTGGGCGACAAAGACCGTCCCGCCACAGCATCGGAAATGGAACGGATGCGCAACATGGTGCGCGAAGCCATGGAAGCCGGCGCCATCGGCGTATCCACATCTTTAATTTATCCGCCTGCGATCTACGGATCGGAGCAAGAGATTACGGAACTAACGCAGATAGCAGGACAGTACGGCGGTCGTTACTTCACACACATGCGCAACGAAGGTGATCGCTTGCTGGAAGCGATAGACGAGGCGCTCCGTATTGGTGCCGCCGCCCACACACCCGTTCACATTTTCCATTTGAAAACCGCCGGTCAAGGCAACTGGGGAAAGATGGATTTGGCGATCGCCCGGATCAAAGCCGCACGCGCCAATGGACAAGAAGTTGCAGTCGATATCTATCCATACATTAATAATGGTCTCGGCATCCGCGCTTTGCTTCACCCACGGTACGCGGCCGAAGGCCAGGCGGCACTCATGGCCAAGTTGAAGGACCCGAAGGTACGTGCCGACATGCAACGAGACATGGAATCGCTGGGCGGTTGGGAAAACTGGTATGCGCACGCGGGCAAGGACTGGAACAACATCGTCGTTGCCAACCTAGGGCCGACACCTTATGCTAACTATAATGGTAAGAGCATTGGCGCGATCGCGAGTGCCACCGGCAAAACGGGTTGGGATGTCTTCTTTGACCTGTGTCAGTTCGACGTTTTTGCTGGACCGCAGAGCATGTCGGAAGCAAACAAGATCAAGGCCATGCGCGAAGAGTTTACTTCGTTCGACACCGATGCAGGACCGACATCGGCAGGAGATGCGAATCACCCGCGCGCATACGGCGCCTTTCCCCGGGTGTTGTCGCGTTATGTGAAGAGCTTAGGCATCTTGACGTTGGAAGGCGCCATACACAGGATGACATCCGTCGCCGCGAATGAAATCATGGCATACGATCGCGGCAAGCTCGCCCCGGGATTGGTCGCCGACATCGTCATCTTCGACTACACAAAAGTAGGTGATCATGCGACGTTCGAGCAGCCGTCGGCCGTCTCGGAAGGCATCGACTGGGTGCTCGTCAACGGTGTGGTCGTATTCAACAACGGCAAGTACAACGGGGCAAAACCCGGTCGCGTCATTCGGGGACTTGCATACTCCCTGTCGTTAAGTTTACGCAAAGTCCTCTAGGCGAAAGACGCTGCTGCGAAGGCATGGGCTCGGTCTCTTGACAACATCGATGCTGTGGATGTACCCTTTTAGTGAGCCGCCAGACAACCAATAACCAATGCACAATAGCCAATCACCAGTCGCGGGTTTCGAAGAGGTTTCAAATGGAAATTGGATATTGGCCATTGGGCATTAGGCATTCCATGTCGTTAAGTTTACGCAGAGTCCTCGAGGCGAGAGACGCGGCTGCGAATACATGGGGCTCGGTCTCTTGATAACGTCGATGATGTGGATGTACCTTTTTAGAAAGCCGCCAAATAACCAATAACCAAGGTACAATAGCCAATCACCAGTCGCGGGTTTCGAAGCGGGTTCAAATGGAAATTGGATATTGGCCATTGGGCATTCCCTGTCGTTAAGTTTACGCAGAGTCCTCCAGGCGAGAGACGCTGCTGCGAAGGCATGGGCTCGGTCTCTTGATAACATCGATGATGTGGATGTACCCTTTTTAGTGAGCCGCCAAATAACCAATAACCAAGGTACAATAGCAAATCACCAGTCGCAGGTTTCGAAGCGGGTTCAAAATGAGCGTTTGGATCGGAGCAGAACCAACCACCAACCACCAACCACCAACCACCACCAACCATCAACAATCAACCACCAACCATCAACCATCAAACCACCACCCCCTACTTCGTCTCCTGTTTTCTACTTTGAAACTTTTCTCCTAAGTAACGAGACACGTTCTCGTACTCGTCATGATACTCGACATTATCAATCGACGTGCGTGACCCGTTTTCGAAATGGAGCACGAGGGTTTTTCGACGTTGGCCTCGGATGTTGTAGCTAAGTTCGCGCCAAGCCACCAGCAGTTTCAAGTCAAACATCTGGGCACGCTGACCAAACGCCTCCAGAATTAAAAGGTCGTCGACCAAACTGAAACGCAGATGGTCTCGAATGGCGCGATAGATGCCATAGACCGACAACAGGCAGGCGCCGAGAGGTACCATGGCCGCGATGTGGTCCAAGCTCCAGATGGCAAACGTTGTAAGCCCGAAAACCACGGAGACTACAACAAGAATTAGCACCCTGCTAATCATGACAACTGTTCTTTTCGACTTGCTTCA
>JBGAGH010000016.1:0-63956 GCA_044226825.1 Cyclobacteriaceae bacterium | reverse complement strand
CTCGACGAGGACTTCACCATCCGGCTCGAACGCCAAGTCGACATAGCACACAAGTACTTGTATCCTACCTTTGCCGTCAGCAAGGTGGTCATCAAAGGAAAGGTTGCGGGGACACTCAGGGTCAATTACCACCTGCTCTTCGGCGATATCGTCTTCATCGACCAGAAAAAGGACACACTCGTTCTCAGCGACAACCCAGCGATCGAGTTCATCCAGATGCCCGATCACTTGTTCTACCATCATAAAAGAGAAGGGTTTT
Source organism: Cyclobacteriaceae bacterium (assembly GCA_044226825.1). Lineage (GTDB taxonomy): Bacteria > Bacteroidota > Bacteroidia > Cytophagales > Cyclobacteriaceae > ELB16-189. Next base: position 63,697 of record JBGAGH010000016.1, on the reverse strand, counting down.
TCGAGATGATCGCACCACAAGACAACGACGTTTGGCTCGTCGCACGACGGACAACGAAAATTGTCAAGACCGAACCTATCGCACAGAACGCTGCGCTCTCAGGTCGCGGAAACGTACCGGCAGATACCACGCAATACCATGTCGCCTACAAACACCGCGACGCATCGAAATTGTTACTCGATGTCACCTTCGAACAAATGACACTCTATTTCTTACTTGACAAAGACAAAACTGTCATCAAGGCCAACCGAAACGGGTTCCTAAAAGTCTTCGGGCGAAAGAATGACGCTCTGAAAGATTACATCACCGCTTCCAATCCAGATTTCGATCAAAAAGAAGATTTGATCAAACTTTATGAGTATTGCTTGAAGATGTGAATAAAGGGTCTCACCTGAAAAAATAATACACCACCGACAACAACATCGCGGCTATCAACAAGATTGCGAGCCATCGTCGACCCGCCGGTTGCCGATGCATAAACTCATAATCACAAATCGGGCATACTTCGCTGTCGGCAGGAACCTCCATCGCGCAAGATGGGCATTCTATTTTAGGAGCTGGCATCGATTGATGGTTTGAAAGTAATTGGTTGATCGTTGATGGTTGATGGTTGATGGGCACCCTCGATCGGTTAATTGTAAACCGAAGCTAATCATCACCACGGATTCATTTCGTCACGCTATCCGGCACACGGTACCGCTCTTCGCGCTCTCATACACTGCGTCGATCACGCGCATCACGTTGACGCCGTCGGTAGCAGTGACTGGCATCGGCTGGTCGTGTGCGATCGCGTTGAAGACACCGTCGTAGTATTTGTAGTAGCTGCCCGCAGGCGCCGATAAATGTTCCTTGACGACCGTCCCGCTGCGTTCCGTGTGCAACAGTCCGCGTTCACTTTCTGGCTCGAACCAACCTTCACGCGTGGGCTTCTCTCCTGCCTGCAGTCGCGCTTCTTGCACATCGGCTCGAGATTTTTGGAAACTCCCCAAACGTCCATGCACCACGTAAGAAGGAACCGGCTCTCGGACAAAATACCCGGAATGCAATCGAACCCGATGTTTGGGATAGTACAAGAGAATCTCAAAATAGTCATCTACCTGCGACGACGTGCGTGTCACCATGAGGTCGGCAAAGACACGGTCCGGCATCCCAAACGTGAACAGTGCCTGGTCGATCAGGTGTGGTCCCAAATCCTTGACAATGCCCGACCCCGCACTGGGAACTTCCTTATGCACTTTGTAACTCAAACCCGCATTGTAACGATCGTACGCAAAAGTTGCTTCCACTATCTCGCCGAGTTGACCGCTGTCGATCACCGATTTCACCAACTGGAAGTCGCTATCCCAGCGTCGGTTTTGGAACACAGAGAGCTTCACGCCTCTCCTCTCCGCAATTGTTTTCAGCTCCCGGGCTTCGTTCGCATCACCGGTGAAAGCTTTCTCCACGACGGCATGCTTGCCGGCTTCCAACACCTTCTTCGCGTAATCGAAGTGGGTGTAGGTGGGCGTGTTCACCACTACGAGGTCGATATCCGGCGACGCAAGAACTTCCTCCATCGTTCCATAGCTTATGACCCCCGGGTAATCGGTGGCGATTACTTTCTTGTTGCGTTCCCAGGCGCCCCTCAACTCCAAACCTGCGTGCAGGTGAATGAACGGCGCATGGAATACTTTGCCCGACATGCCGTACGACAATAATGCAGTTCTAATGACCTTTGCCATAAATAAAAAGCGGGACGCTGTCGGCCCCGCTTGAAGGTACAATCACTTTGGTTGCGACACAACTACTTTAACTCCAGCACCACCACAGAGTGGGCCGGCAATTTCACTTTCAACGTGCTTCCCGAAATGGAGGCATCCTTGAAAGCGGCGGGTTTCACCTTGCTCGGTTGGTCGAAGGTATTGTGGTCCTGAATCTTGTCGGATGTGAGAATGCGTCCAGAAACGGCCGAGAACTTACCACCACGTAAGTCGATGGTGACCTCATTCATCTTGTTGGCATCGATGTTCACCAGCGAAATGTGCGTCACGCCCGCCGAGTTCTTGGAGGCAGATGCCGAAACTGCCGGCAACTTGTCGGCACCCACCACATAGTCGGTTGTTTTCAACTGGATCGGCAACAACGTAGCGTCTTGGTGCACGCTGTACATCTCCATCACGTGGTAGGTAGGTGTCAGGATCAACTTCTCCTGGTTCGTTAAGATAACGGCCTGCAGTACGTTGACGGTCTGGGCCAAGTTTGCCATCCGAACGCGGTCCGCGTGGTTGTTGAAGATGTTCAACGTCACGCCCGCCAACATAGCATCGCGGATCGTGTTCTGCTGGAAAAGGAAGCCGGGGTTCGTACCGGGCTCCACATCATACCATCCACCCCACTCGTCGACCACCATCGCCACACGCTTGGCCTTGTCGTATTTGTCCATGATGGTCGCATGACGCGTGATGAACTCTTCCATCAACAGCGCCTTTTTCATCGTGGTAAAGTATTGTCCTTCCGAGAAGGCTGTCGCCGAACTCTTGTTCGACCAATCGATCACCGCATAATGGTGGAGTGCAACGCCATCCAACATCTCATGGGGCACGTCGCGCATCAGCACCTCTGTCCAATGATAGTCATCGGAGCTGGCACCCGAAGCGATGCGGAATATCTTGTTCTCGCGGCTGTTCCACGCCGACATAAACGTAGCATACTGGCGGTACACGTTGGCATAGTACTCCGCCGTCATGTTTCCACCACAGCCCCACGCCTCGTTGCCGACACCCCAGTACTTCACGTTCCAAGGTTTCTCGCGTCCATTGGTGGCGCGCAACTTCGACATCGGGCTGACGCCGGCGAAGTTGGTGTACTGTATCCATTCGGAGAGTTCTTGCACGGTGCCGCTCCCCACGTTGCCAGAGATGTAGGGCTCCGTTCCCAACAGCTCGCACATGTCCAAGAAGTCGTGTGTACCGAAGCTGTTGTCTTCCGTCACGCTACCCCACCAGGTGTTCACCAACGTGGGACGCTGGTTCTTGGGACCAATTCCGTCCTTCCAATGGTAGGTATCGGCGAAGCAGCCGCCGGGCCAGCGCAGGTTCGGGATCTTCATCTTCTTCAGGGCGTCGACGACGTCGTTGCGGATGCCTCTGGTGTTCGGAATCAATTGGTTGTTTTCACCCACGTAAAACCCGCCATAGATGCAGGCACCGAGGTGTTCGGAAAAATGACCGTAGATATGCCGGCTGATCTGGTGTTGACCTCCATCGGCGGAGAGCACCATCGACGATTGTGCCGACACCCAAGCGGGCACCAACACGGCAAGGACTAAGAGGACACGTTTCATCATGAGGGAATTCTGGTTTGTTTTTAAAATAAATGTATAAAATACACGAATAACTCGCAACTCTTGAGTCGTTAGGCGTTAGGCGTTACTCGTTAGGCGTTGGCGCCTGTTCGCTACTTGTTGCTGGATCCGATTGGGAATTGGGCAATGGAGATGGGGTATTGGGTGTTAAAGACGGAATCGAATTAAAAAATAACTAATCGCTCAACGCAGAGTCCTTGCGGCGAGAGACTCTGCTAAGAAGGCAAAACCGCAACTCTCGATTCGTTACTCGTTACGCGTTAAGCGTTAGGCGTTAGGCGTGGGCGGCTGTTCACTACTTGTTGCTGGATCCGATTGCGAATTGGGCAATGGAGATGGGGTATTGGGTGTTAAAGACGGAATCGAATCAAAAAATAGTTAATTGCTCAACGCATAGTCCTTGCGGCGAGAGACTCTGCTAAGAAGGCAAAACCGCAAATCTCGATTCGTTACTCGTTAACCGTTAGGCGTTAGGCGTTAGCCGTTAGGCGTTACGCGTTGGCGGCTGTTCACTACTTGTTGCTCGATCCGATTGGGAATTGGGCAATGGAGATGGGGTATTGGGTGTTAAACACGGAATCGAATTAAAAAATAATTAATCGCTCAACGCAGAGTCCTCGCGGCGAGAGACTCTGCTGCGAAGGCAAAACCGCAACTCTCGATTCGTTAGTCGTTAACCGTTAGGCGTTAGTCGTTAGGCGTTAGTCGTTACGCGTTGGCGGCTGTTCGCTACTTGTTGCTGGATCCGATTGGGAATTCACGAGGAACGAAGAACCAGTTACGAGTAACGAGTAACGCATAACGAGTAACGTGTTTACAACCAATATCCAACGCCTAATGTCCAATGCCAAATTGACGAGGACCGAAGAACCAGCAAAGAGTAACCGACAACGAATAACAAACCCTCAACCACCAACTAACAACCAACAACCAATATCCAATTAACGAGTAACGAACAACGAGTAACGAATTAGAGAAAACTGCCTCCCCAGGGCAAGGAGGCAGTGGTGTAATCTGACCAAAAAAATTACACCGAATTATCTTCGGGCGATCGTTCGAGGCGCATTGACTACGTCGCGCACTTGTTCAAGTTCCTTCGTGAGCGCTCCGCGCTTGATGAGGGTATAGTCAGAAACACCCATGCCATCAAACCATTCCTCCCACATGCCCATCATCCGGTCCCACTCCAGGTCTTTCTCCCTGGGCGCAGCCTCGATCAACGCTATTTTCAACCCGGGAAACGCGCGCTTTACCTCGAGCAACTTATTCCTGTTCTGACCTACAATCGGATAGCCATCCGTTACGATCACCAAGTAGTTTTCGGTGAGCGTGTCGCGGGAAAAGTCGACTTTCAAGTCTTCATGAAAGTACTTCCAGATATCGGCACCATGATATTGCTCCGGAATGGAGCTGAAGACCGCCCGCGAATAGAGTGTATCCAAGTTCGCGTAGAACTCATTCCGGCGCTGCTCTTCTTTCAGCTTCCGGTACGCATTTGGAATCGCATTCATATTCACGTAAAGGCGGTCTTCAAAGTCATCGCGTCTGAGTCCGGTACCCAACTGTGGGGCAATCACCACGCGGAACTCGTCTCGCGACTTGATGTACAGGTCCTTTCGAACTTGGTCTTCAAACCCATTGTATAGACTCCGGATGATTTCCTTGTCACGCTGTGGCTGATCCGGCTGCACGATCAACCGATCCGACAGGTCCAACAAGACGATGTAGTTGTGTTTCACGCGAGGTGCCACCTGCTTCTTTTCAGGTTGCGGAAGGTTGCACGAAACAAGCATGAACACGACCGGCACAAAAACTAGGCTTCCTTTCAATGTCATTGTCTTGGTTGTTTGAGTTGGTTAAGCCGCTCGTCTACTGACCACTTTGACCGTCCCAGAGCGGATGTCATGTTTCTCTTCAAAGTGTTTCTTTACCTGAAGGATTTTCTCTTTCGTTTCTTTCATATTCGCGGGCGACAGGTACGTGATCCAACCCGACGAGAATTGGTCGATGTACTTTTTCAAGTTTCCATAAGCAACGGTGCTGAGGTCCTCACGGTAGTCGCTAATCTGTTTTTTGATTGCGTCGACGTCCAACAGTCTTTTCTGAAGGGTCTTCACGTCCGCCTGCAGGTGCGATACGATTCGCTTCAAGTTCACGATCGACTCGCGCTTTGCCCATTCGCGTAGGATCGAATCCAGCAGGACGCTCCAGATGATGTATACCAGAAAACCCAAGAAGAGAATGATATAGAACGACGCACTCGCGAACCACGAGGTCGTGGGCATTCCCATCAATGCCTTAGCATTTTCCGTGTTGTGATGGATGATCATGGCCAAGAGGAAATCGACCGTGAACGTTACGCCCACCAATGCCGCCAGGTAGGCAAGCTTGCCTTTCACCTTCGACTCCAAGATGACGTGCGACGCCCATCCGAATGCAAAGAAGACGAACGGCACGACGAACAGCAGGTAGTTATATTGAAGCGCCGCCGCTAGCTCACCGGGTCCCGGCATAATGCTCCCCGTCCCCTCTCCGGCAGCTAGCGCTTCGGCGATTCCTTCAAAGTCGACATACAACGCCTTGTACGTGGCTGACACGTAGAAGAAAAAGAGGTACACCGACAACATGGCCAGGATGAAGAAGTTCAGGGAAAACTTCACGATGGAGAAGTTCTCGCCCTTCATTTTATTCTTATCCTTGGCCCGCGTTTCGCGAATCTGCAGCAAGTCCTTTCGATACTTCTCGATACTCTTCTCCTTGTCCTTGATATCCGATTCGACTTTCGCGTTTGACTCTTCTGTTTCCTTGAGTTTTTTCTCGAGGTCTTTGATTTGTTTCAACTTCGCCTTCTTCTCTTCGTCCGTGTATGCTTGGTAAGGTTCTTCCACCAAGTCGCCATTCACAATACGTTCGAGGTAGGAGGCGTATACATCTGCATCACCCTTTACGCTGCCAGACTTTTCATATCCGAAGTCGTATAAGTTGACGCGGTTCGGTTGATGAACCACCTTCACATTCATTTCGCGCGTTTCGTTGGTCATTGATTCCATGAGTTTTGGATTTCGTTCGTTTCGAAAAACATAACCCTACATACGGCCCTATCGTGCGGAACGCTACACAATGACCCACCAAATGACGGATCGACCGATGAACGTCGGATATTTTCAGACAGTCGGTGTTACTTCAAGGAATGGTTGAACAAGACATCAAAACAGCGTCGATTACTAGCTTGTGCGAAGGGACAGAAGCTCAAAACTTCCCTCAATTGTAGTATGCGTCGTTGAATGGAAACTGCGGCCGATATCCCGCGAAACAGCTAGTCAACGTAAGTTCGATGTATGATTCCGCTCGTGTTGCCGCTCAGCGACCGAACGGCATCCTGTAACTTTGTCGCTTTCACAATGACTATGAGGGGAGTTGCCTTTTGGTGCCTGGCTGTCTTTATTCCGATAAGGTCGTGGGCGCAGACATTCGAACCGGTCGATTTCGTCAACACGCTGACCGGCACGCAATCAAAATACAGTTTCAGTACCGGAAACACCTACCCGGCGATCACCATGCCTTTCGGCATGAACTGCTGGGCACCCCAAACCGGCGAGATGGGAAATGGCTGGCTCTACTCGTACGATGCCGAGCGGATCATGGGTCTGAAGCAAACACACCAACCCAGCCCGTGGATCAACGACTATGGCAACTTCTCCTTGATGCCAGAAGTAGGTAGGCCAAAGATTCGTGAGAAAGACCGCGCTAGTTTCTTTTCACACAAATCCGAAATCGCACATCCGTATTATTACAGCGTATACCTCGCGGACTACAATGTCACGGCCGAGGTCGCCCCCACCGAACGCGCCGCAGCCATGCGCTTCACCTTTCCGGAATCCGATAGTTCTTACGTGGTGATAGACGCATTTGACAAAGGTTCCTACATCAAGATTATCCCCGCGAAGAATGAGATTGTCGGATACTCGACACGCAACAGCGGCGGTGTCCCATCGAATTTCAAAAACTACTTTGTGATCAAATTTGATCGCCCATTCCTCTCCGCTTCCGTTTGGCACGACGACAAAGTCGTGAAAATTGAAAAGGGAATTTTCGAATACACGGATAAGCACGTCGGCGCATTGATTCGCTTTCGCACCAAGAAGGGTGACAAAGTGAATGTCACGGTGGCATCTTCCTTCATCAGTTCCGAGCAAGCCGAACTCAACCTCGCCGAAGTCGGCCATAAAACACTGGAAGCCGTTCGCGACGAGGGGCGCGCGACTTGGAATAAGGCCCTCTCCAAGATCATGGTCGAAGGCGGTACCATCGACCAAACGCGTACTTTCTATTCTTGCCTCTACCGAACGATGCTCTTCCCACGCAAGTTTTACGAAATTGATAAAGATGGAAAGGTGGTACACTACAGTCCCTATAATGGTCAAACGATGCCCGGGTACATGTTCACGGACAACGGGTTTTGGGATACGTTTCGAGCCGCCGCCCCGCTGATCAACCTTATCGACCCTACGTTGAGCCTTCACATACAAGAAGGACTCGTGAATGCGTACAAGGAGAGCGGCTGGTTACCCGAGTGGGCCAGTCCCGGCCATCGCGACTGCATGATTGGGAGCAACTCGGCTTCCATCATCGCCGACGCCTACGTGAAAGGCATTCGATCTCCCGACATCAACTTGCTGTACGAGGCAATCCTCAAGAATACGGAGGCGGAAGGCCCCGTTGGATCGGTCGGGCGTAAGGGCGCGGCGGCGTACAATCAATATGGGTATGTTCCCTACGACGTCAAGATCAACGAAAGTGTAGCACGAACCCTCGAATACGCCTACGCCGATTTTACGATCTGGACACTTGCCAAGGCGCTTGGGCGTCCGCAAGAAGAGGTCGATCTGTTCGCCAAGCGAAGCCAAAACTATCGAAACGTGTTCGACCCCGACACCAAGCTGATGCGCGGACGTCTGAAAGATGGAAACTTTCAATCGCCATTCAACCCGTTCAAGTGGGGCGATGCTTTCACGGAAGGAAACAGTTGGCACTACACATGGTCGGTTTTTCATGATGTAGAGGGACTGATGGAACTCATGGGTGGCCGCGACAAGTTTGTGGCTATGCTGGACTCGGTGTTTCACTTACCACCTATATTCGACGAGAGCTACTACGGCCAGGTGATTCACGAGATCCGCGAGATGCAGACGATGAATATGGGCAACTATGCCCATGGGAACCAGCCGATCCAACACATGATCTATTTATACAATTATGCGGGCGCACCGGCGAAAGCCCAATATTGGTTACGCGAAGTAATGAACCGCTTGTATTCGCCCACGCCGGATGGCTACTGCGGCGACGAAGACAACGGTCAGACTTCGGCGTGGTACATCTTCTCGGCCCTGGGATTCTATCCGGTGTGTCCCGGGACGGATCAATATGTATTTGGTGCGCCCCTCTTCAAGCGTGCTACCGTTCACTTGGAAAATGGTAAACGGCTGATCATCGATGCACCTGAAAACAGCCATGTAAATCGATACGTCAAGTCGTGGCATATCGACGGCGTTCCCACGACTCAAACATGGATCAACCACGCGTCGCTGTTGTCCGGCGTTGTGATCGATGTAGAAATGTCCGACACACCCGTCCACACCTCTATCCCCACAAAGTCAGATTTGCCCTACTCTTTCTCGTCGAACCATTAAGTCAATAGCTATCGTCAATCTTCATCAGGATTTCTGGGGTCTTGATTTTTGACTATCGCACACTGTATAGACGACCTTTGTCCACATGCAATGGCGCAAGTGGGCGATATCATTTATTATTATCTTCGGATGGCACCCCTCACGGGGACAGTGGCTTCTCACCATCGATGAGTCCTATCGACAATCGTTTGATCAGCTTCCACTTACCGGCGAAGGCGCTAATGAATCGCTTCCTACCGGTTGGAGTTTTATGGAACAGGGCGCTGCCGCAGACCAACACTTGGTCGCAGGCGATGGCAGTTCACCCATCGGCAACACCTATAGTTTCGGTACGGACTCGGACCGCGCCTTAGGGACGCTTCTCTCCGGGAGCCTGCGGTCGACGATCATCTTTACCTTTCAGAACACAAGCCTGCACACCGTACAATCGATGCGGGTGCGTTATCGGGCCGAACGATGGCGCGTAGGTTCACTCGACCGCCCGGACCGGCTTGACTTCCAGTATCGAATGGACACGACCGGAACCTCTTGGATAGACTGCGATAGCCTAGATATGATTGTTTATACGCAAGCTACTTCGGTTGGTGCGGCAGACGGACAAACGCCTGATCATTCACAAAGCATCGAAGCGCTTCTCAACGGTATTCGATTGCCCCCCAATGCCGTCGGTCAATTCCGATGGATCGATTGGGATGCCGTTGGGTCAGATGATGGTCTTGCCATCGACGATTTCGAAGTTGAGCCATCTCTCATTACACAAAACTACTTTCTTTCTATCGCCGGGGCCCGAACGAAGAACGTGGGTGCTGTCGTTACCGTTGCAGGTCGCGTGTCGTCAACGGGCACCTTCGGCGATCTCCACTTCATTCAAGATCGAAGCGGTGGTATCGGCATATTCAGTTCCTCTTTTGGGTCCAAGTACGCCAATGGTGATTCCATAGCGATCCGCGGGCGCGTCCACCACCACGAAGGTATGGTGGAAATCATCCCCGATTCAAGTTGGGAAGTCGCAACTGCCACGCGACACGCCATACCAAAGTGGATTTCTAGCAACGATTTGCGGCTCCACGAAGGGCAACTTGTGATCATCAAACAACTCACCTTTGATCTCGCGGGAACATTCTTTTACCCGGGAGCGGGCATTGCAAACTACGACTCCTCGGCATTCGAATACTGGGTCGACGAACACACCGACATCCCTGGCAAGACCATCCCAGACGAACCAATAGATCTCATGGGAATTGTCGGGAGGTTCAAGGATCGTTATCAATTGATGCCGCGCGGCGCTTCGGATTTTGGCATCAAATTACACAGCTCTGCCACCAATCATTCATTCATGCCCGGCAGTGTAAGAGTGATGAATTGGAACGTGCAATTCTTTGGCGCATCGAGGCAACAATACGGTTTGAAATATGGTCCATCCAACGAATCCGTTCAGTTAACAAACGTAGCACGCATCATCCAAGCATCACGTGCCGATATCATTGCGCTGCAAGAAGTGTCGGACCCGGCTCTTTTTGATGCACTGGTCGATCAACTTCCGGGGTTCGAAGGGAGATGTTCGAAGAGATTCTCACATTCGAACCAGCCCGCCGAGTTTCCACCTCAGCGATTGTGTTTCATCTATCGTTCTAACGTGACCAAGGTTGTCTCCGATAGAGTCATGTTTGAAAGACTGTATGATGACGCCAAGACCCAAGACTTGCTATCGGATTATCCGGAAGGGCCAGCATCTTTCTTCAGCAGCGGGCGACTCCCTTACGTCATTGAATTCGAGGTCGCGAATGGTGGCAAGTCCCGTAGGTGGAGTTTCATCAACCTCCACGCTAAGTCCGGGTCTTCCGCTGCGGACTACGCCCGTCGCGTGTACGACGCGCGCGTGTTAGCTGACACGTTATCTGAATGGTCGGGAAAGGACTTTATGCTCTTGGGGGATTTCAACGACGAAATAGATAAGTCTATCCGCGCCGGTGAACCCTCACCTTATCAGCCCCTTTCCTCCGAACTGAAACTTGGATGCCTCACGTGCCCGCTGAGCGCCATGGGCTGGCATTCGACCGTCGGATTTAGCGACATGATCGATCATCAACTTGCATCCCCTACCCTCCTAGAGCAAGTTGTGACAGCGTCGACACGGATTGTCAACACATTTGCTGAAGTCAATCGCTTTAGTCAAACGACCTCCGACCACCTGCCGATCCTGACAGAACTTAATCCATCAGCCGCAATAGAGTTAAACACGAGTCAAGACCCCAGTCACCAAAACCTAGTCTATCCAAATCCATTCTCCGATGACGCGTTGATCAACTGCCGATTCCTCAATTCAATGCTACCGAAACAAACCCAACAACTCGAAGCGAGGATATTCTACTTGACTGGACAGTCGGTCCGTATATCCACTGGTACCTGTGAGGCACTCCAACTTGCCTTTTCGAAAGCGGTACAAGCACTAGCACCGGGTTTATACATCGTACGAATAGATGCGGACGGCTTTCAGTTCTCGTCTCGATTGGTCAAAACGAAATGAGGCCGCGTATTTCGACGCAGCCTCAACATACGAGTGCTTGACACACGTACTATTTAACTCACGCGTTTTTGGTTTGGCTCAAAGCCACGATCACCAGGCACGGTGGCGCCCGGGTACTTTCTAAGGATCGCCTTGACGCCCTTGTCGATCGAACGCTTCAAATTCTTTACATCCGTCACGTTGCCTTTGACAAGCCCTCGCCAAATGTGCTCGCCGGTTTTGGCGTCGTTCACATCGATGATCAGTGTGCCTTCAGTCACCAGGTAGGTCGATTGTCCATAAGGCATATATGGCCAACCCATCATGTAGGGGCCTCCCCAGAAACCTCGGTAAAAATAGCCAGAGTAGTAAAAAGGGTACGGCGCGAAACCGTAGGCACCAGCGCTCATTTGTTGCTTTTGTTGCGTGAATGTCTGGTAGCTGACAATCATATCAGGACTCTCCTTGGAATACTGGATGCCATGCTTGGCAAACTCAGCTTGGATATCCTTCATGATCTTGCTGTTGATGAGTCCACTCTTATAAGCCGGGTTGCTCACATTAATTTGCGCCTGTCCCCAACCGAAAGTCTTGTACTGATTGAAGTTTACATCCTGACTCATGTCCGTCACAGCACAACCTCCCAACAGTAGCATTCCAGCTAACGTGAGAGACATACTCAGTTTGTTTTTCATAATGGTTGATACCTCCAATGCCTATCTAACGATACCAGAAAGTGATTCGTTCTTTCAGCACATGAATGGCAATACTACCAAGTTGACGAAGCGCCTGCGTTTTGCTCGGCGCAACGATCCGTCGACAAACATGAGCGACGCGTCTACAGTTGATACAAAAAGTCTCTTGGTGTTCGTTAAAAACAAAGGCCCCAACTTTTGTCGGGGCCTTTTGATTCGTTGACTTAGAATTTATGCCAAAACTCAGAGTGCTCTGATCTTCACGTTCCGGAAGTAGACGGGCGCACCGTGATCTTGTAAGGAAATAGATCCCACCTTGTACTTGTTCCAACCGGGGAAATCAACCCACTTGGACTTCTTATAGCGTTCTTGGTATTCGGGGCTGTCTTCTTGGAACTCCACGACTTTCTCGCCATTGAGCCAATGTTCGACGTGGCCGTTGTTGTAAACGACTTTCGTGGTATTCCATTGACCGACGGGATTAACTTTTTTTGTGGCTGCCGCTTCGAACATATCATAGTTGCTACCAACTTTCTGTGCTGGTTTCAACTCGCCGCCTTTCCATCCTTCATCGTCGATGATTTGTGCTTCGGGACCGGTAGCATAGTCTGTGTGGTATTCTGGTTTCTCCACCACGTGGTAGAGAATTCCACTGTTCCCACCCGGTTGGGTGATCAGCCAATCGACGCTTAACTCAAAGTTGCCGAACTGCTTGATGCTCGTGAGAGAGCCTCCGAATTTTCCGGAGCCTTCGCCAAGGCCGGTGCCGTCCACGACGATTGCGCCATCTTTCACGCTCCACAAGGGTCCGATGGTATCGTGGTTGTAGCGCTTCCAGCCGTCGAGGTTTTCACCGTTGAACAAGAGTTCCCAACCCGAGTCTTTTTCTTCTTGGGTCAGGGTGTTCAGCGCGGGAGCTGCAGCCTCAGTCGTCGCTTCTTCCTGTTGTGCCGGCTTTGAGCACGACGCCAACACAGCCAGTGCGACGGCAGACAATAACATGGTAGCTTTCATTTTTTTCTCAGGTTTGGTTAGTTGAGGGAAGTTAAAACGGAAGGTGAATATAGCCGACGCGCGCTAACTCTCAAAGAGTGATCCGATGGGCGGCCTCCGAATCATTTCAAGCGCTCTACATCAACTTTGACCAGTAGATTTTGATCGCCAGAATTAAAGACTATCCCCTTGATAGGTGCCACATCGTAGTAGTCGCGGCCGTAAGCCACACGGATGTGCATGTCGGAAGGCATCAAGTTGTTCGTCGGGTCGAATTCCACCCAACCTGCATCGGGGAAATAGACCGACACCCACGCGTGGGATGCATCGGCACCCACCAGTTTCACCTTGCCGGGGGGCGGAATTGTCTCAATGTACCCACTCACATACCTTGCCGCGAGACCCATGTTCCGAAGGCACGCGATCATAAGATGGGCGAAGTCTTGGCAGACGCCCTTCTTAAATTTTATCACGGTCTCAACGGGCGTGTTCACCGTGGTAAAACCCGGCTTGAACTCAATCTCCCGAAAAATCTTGTTCATCAATGTGTGACAGGCGCTCCAAAGCGTTGCCCCCTCTTCGAAACAGCCGGACGCAAACGCCAGTATCGCTGGGCTGTCGGGAACATAATTCGAAGGCAGCGTGTATTGCGCTACCTCGTGATCGAGGTCGACACGGTTCGTCAGCGTGGCCACGGCCTCTTGCCAAGAAACGTTGGCAGTCGCCGCCAATGCTTGCGGGTCAAGCTTTTCGATCTCCACCACGCTCGAAGAATTGATCCGCAGTTTCCGATGTTCTTTGAAAATCGAAAAAAAGGTGAGCCTATTTCCAAAGAAGTCTACCCTATCCGATTGTTCGTCGGGAGTGGGAACGATCGTAATCTCCGATGATATCCTGCGGTGGTGTGCACCATCCACCGGCGTAAGGCACAAGCGATTGTAACACGTGCTCACTGCTTCGTTGTAGGAATACTCGGTATAGTGGCGCACGCGGTATTTCATACCTCGATCTGAAAATCATTGCGACTGCCTTGTTGGCGATACGACGAATGGCTGAAGTAGTGCGCACTCAACCGAACGGACAGTTGACTGACGAGCCCCGCCAACTCTGCGCAAAAGTCATCCAAGTTTTTTCGGTATCCCGACTTCTCGTCAACCTCAGTGAGATGGTCGAGTGTCATCAACCGAACCTTCGAATAGGCTTGGAACGCGATATTCGAAATGTCATTGCCGTACCGCTCCCGACCATGGGGCAACTCTTCCATGTAGTCAACAAGTTGCTCCAACTGCGAAATGATCGAGATCGGGTTCTGCTTGTTGAAGAACAACAAATCGATGGCGGGTGCCGTGTCGAAATACGTCCGGTACACCGAGCGGTAATTCGTGAGGCTCTGACTGCTTACCAACAAGGCTTCGAGGATTTGAAACTCGACGTTTTCTTCGTACTCGAACGTCAACAACGAACGATATTGTGTGATCTCGAGCAGTATCTCCTCGATTAACTGCCCTACCCGGTACATAATCCAACCTTCACCTCGATAGATACTCTGGCGATTCATCTCAAGAAATGAAAGTAGCCCGAGGTTCATCTGATCGATCAAAGAGAAAACATGACGGACATTTTGTGGCTCCACCGCTGCGAGTCGACGACGGATGTTCTCAATATCGTCGATGATGCGCCAGTTATCGACCGACCACTTGTCGCGAACCGCGTAAGTGGCCTTCATCAAGTAATTGACATTCGAGATAACGCTACCAGGTTCGGACTGGTCGCAAATCACCTTATGCATGGCGTCGAAGCGTTTGGGCAACGACCAATCTTCGTCTTCGATGAATCCTGGGTACGTACTCGTGAGATGTGTCACGGTGCGCAACAGGGTTCTCAACGCCTCCGAGTCTTGGTTGTTCGCGCCTGCCTGGCTCAACGTGCGAAGGACCATCCGCATAAAGCGGGACGTGCGAACCACACGTTGGGCGTATCGTCCGACCCAATACAAGTTTTCCGCTGCGCGGCTCGGCAAAACAGCCTTCCGCTTCAAATCGTAATGATGGATCGCCGCTGCCGGAAGTTTTTGCTTCGTTTCGATCCACGTGTCTTTAGAGATTCCTCCCTCTTGGTTTGAAACGATCAGGCTTCCCTTTTCAGGCGCACAACGTGTGAGTCCGCCGGGCATCATTTCGTAACCATTCTGGCCCGCCACCAAGAATGTGCGCGTCACCGTATATCGAGGCTCCAAACGCCCTTTCGTCAGGACTGGCGACGTCGAAAGGTTCACCGCCTCTTGCCCAACATAACGATAAGGTTCGTGGCGAATCGCACGTACCAACTGCTCCTTCTGGGCCGACGACATTTGGCTTCCAATGAAAGTATCGGAACCCGTCGTCCGATCAACTTTTTTGATTACGAGCTCGTCCAGATGACTGACAACGTAGTCCAGTTCCTTTTTCTGTCCACACCACCACGTGGCCACCATCGGGAAGATGGGGTCTTCATTCAAAAAGTATTTAAATATGCTGTGCATGAACGCCAGCAAGCCAGTGTTCTCGAGTACGCCGCTTCCGAGTGGATTGGCAATCGCCACATTGCCCTTTCGAACCACTTCCAACAATCCAGGGATACCCAACTGCGAGTCTTCGCGCAATTCAAGTGGATCGCAGAACGTGTCATCCACACGGCGAAGGATGATATCGACTTTCTCTAGACCTTCTACGGTTTTGATCCATGCGTAGCCGTCGCGCACCAGCATATCTTCGCCTTGTACCAACGTGAAACCCAAGTAGGAAGAGAGAAAAGCATGTTCGAAGTATGTCTCGTTCCGGGGTCCGGGCGTCATCAACACGACGCGCGGCTGTTCCTTCCCTTGTGGTGCAATCTTCACAAAGGCTTGCATGATGCTGTTGAAGAAACCTCCCAGCTTGCTGACTTGGTAGTCCTTGAAAAGCTCGGGTGCGATACGACTCACGGCACTTCGATTCTCGAGCGCATATCCCATACCCGACGGAGCTTGTGTGCGATCGCGCAGCAACCATACCTTACCATCGGGGCCGCGTGAAAGGTCGGCCGCGTACAAGATAAGTTGATGCGGCCCTGGTAATCGAATCTTATCACACTGCCGGAGAAAACCACTGTGGGAATAAATCAGGTCGGGCGGTATAATCCGTTGCTTCAACAACTTCCGCTCCCCGTATAAATCTTCGAGTATCTTATCGAGCACGTAGGCCCGTTGTTTCATCCCCTTCTCGATGACCTTCCAATCGGTCGGTTCGATGAGTAATGGAATTGTGTCGAGTTGCCACGGGCGGTTGAGGCCGTTGGGATCGCCATAGATGTTATACGTTACGCCGTTTTCTTGAAGGAGTTTTGCGAGCTCAGCTTGACGGCCTTTCAATTCTTCCGGTCCCAGCGTATCCGCATTCGCCAGCAGCCTTTTCCAATGCTCTTTGGGCACGCCGGCAGCGGTGAAGCATTCGTCTAGCAACGTGCTGCTACCGAAATAACCTTGCGTCCAGTTGGAGAGTGCGGTGTTGCTCTTGGGTGAATCCATGTCGACCGGTCAGAATTGTCGAAGGTCTAACGTATGTGGATACTCGGGCGACACTTTCATGGGAGGTGGATCAAATTTGACCGGAATTTGAGTCTTTTCCAAATACCTTTCCACAGCCTGATACGTGCCCGACGGTCGAATCGTACCCGGTGTGTGGCCGTAATCCCAGAAGCGGCTGATCCTTCGCCCTTCGGCTTCGAACGAGTTAACTGGGAACGTGTCGTAGTTGCGACCTCCCGGATGCGCCACGTGGTACACACAACCCCCTATCGTTTTCGAGTTCCATCGATCGACGACGTTAAACACGAGCGGCACATCGGTTCCGAGGGTTGGGTGCAGTGCAGAAGGAGGACTCCATGCTCGGTATCGCACGCCGCCCACGTATTCGCCCATCGTCCCCGTCGATCGGACGGGCACCGGCATGCCATGACACGTGATGACATAACGCTCCGGATTGAAGTTCCGGATTTTCACCTCGAGCCGTTCGACGGATGAATCAACAAAACGCGCCGTCCCCCCACTCGTTGCTTCTTCACCCAACACATGCCAAGGTTCAATACCAAATCGGAGTTCCATCTCCATGTCGTTGACCATCACCTTTCCATATAGCGGGAATCGAAACTCGAAGAATGGCTCCAACCATGACAGTTGGAATGGGTAACCGTGTTCGTTCAAGTCGGCCACCACATCTCGCATGTCCCTCCACACATAATGAGGTAACATATACTTGTCGTACAACTCAGTGCCCCAGCGGATCAGTTTTTTCTTGTACGGTTCTTTCCACATCCGCGCGATGATGCAACGTATCAGCAACAATTGAGCGATGCACATCTGTTTATTGGGCGGCATATCGAAAGCTCGAAACTCCAACAAGCCAAGTCGGCCACTCGAACTATCCGGTGAATACAGTTTGTCGATGCAGAATTCTGCTCGGTGAGTATTCCCGGTTATGTCGACGAGTAAGTTTCTAAAGATTCGGTCTACGAGCCAAAATGGCACCGGGTTACCGCCGGCATCGGGCACTTGGTTGAAAGCGATCTCCAATTCATAGAGCATCTCTTGCCTTCCTTCATCGACGCGAGGCGCTTGACTGGTCGGTCCCACAAACTGCGACGAGAACAAGTAGGACAAACCGGGATGATGTTGCCAGTAAGTAATCAAACTTCGAAGTAAGTCGGGCCTTCGCAGCAACGGACTTTCTGAAGGAGTACTTCCTCCTATTGTGATGTGGTTCCCGCCGCCCGTGCCGGTGTGTTTGCCGTCGAGCATGAACTTTTCTGTCCCCAACCGACTGAGTCGAGCTTGCTCAAATAAGATATCATAGTTGTTCACCAACTCCTTCCAACTTTTCGCTGGATGGATGTTAACTTCCAACACACCAGGGTCGGGAGACACAGACAGTTTTGTGACGCGGTTGTCGTGGGGAAGTTCGTAACCTTCTATCGCCACACGAACTCCCGCCCGCGACGCCGCCGACTCTATCGATGCCAACAGATCCAGGTAATGCTCCGAATACGCTACAGGCGGCATGAACACACATATCTTCCCATGTCGCAGTTCTACGCATAGCGCAGTCTTAATCGTATACACGTCGAATGTGGTACGAGGCCCGGACTCATCTGCTTTTTTCTTTTTCCTTTCATCTTCGTCATCTTCAACGATCGGTGCATGGAAAAATTCTCGCGGCGGTTCAGACTCTGGGACGACGGAGTAGTAACGAGCGCCTGCACGGAGGTGGAAGTCGTCTAACTGAGGCAGTTCTTCAAAGTGACTTCTTTCAACAGGGCGCGGCACCTTCGATTCACTGATCGCCGGTAATGTCTTCAAGGGCAATCGGTAGCCCATGGGGGAATTACCTGGGATGAGAATCAATCGATTGGTCCGAAACTCCCACTTGCAGGAGAGCCAACGGTTGTTCCAATAATTCCACTCAATGGGAATCACGTACCCGACGGGTTGATCAAGTCCATTTGTTAATAGCTCTGCAAGTTTTCGGCGCTCGGAGGAATCCGTTAGGTTTGCTTGGTACGGATCGATGTTGGAAGGCACGCGTCCTTCCTCCCACAGGAAGTAAAGGGCATCTTCATACGCGGGGTGAGCGTGGTCGCCGGGGATATTCAAGAACCTCGTCAACTCGGTAGCAAACCGCTTCACATCGCGCATCGTGAAGTTCGATTGTAGATCGAGGTCGAGTAATTGTTCGTCTTTCCAAATGGGGATCCCATCTTTTCGCCAATGAACGGAATACTGCCATCGGGGCAGCGGCTCTCCCGGATACCATTTCCCCTGCCCTTGGTGAATCAAGCCACCCGGACCAAACGATGCCCGTAAACGTTGAATGATATCGGCTGCACGCGCACGCTTCTGCGGACCATCGGCCGCTGTGTTCCATTCGCGCGCTTCCATGTCGTCGACTGACACAAAGGTCGGTTCTCCGCCCATGGTGAGGCGTACATCGCCTGCTTCCAAATCTGCATCTACTTTTTGACCCAAGGCAAAGATGGTCGCCCATTGTTCTTCGCTATAGGGCTTCGTCACCCGCGGGTCTTCGTGGATTCGCGTGACTTCATTCTTGAAATCGAACGTCACTTCACACACGTCGGTCAATCCAGTGACTGGAGCTGCGCTGATTGGATCGGGTGTACAACTCAGTGGGATATGTCCTTCGCCCGCGAACAATCCCGACGTTGCATCCAGGCCAATCCACCCTGCACCGGGTATGTAGACTTCCGCCCAGGCATGGAGATCGGTGAAGTCAGCTTCCGGTCCCGAGGGTCCATCCAAAGCTTTTTGATCCGACTTTAGCTGGACGAGATAACCAGACACAAAACGCGCTGCCAATCCAAGGTGGCGGAGTGCTTGCACCAACAGCCAACCCGAATCGCGGCAGGAGCCACGCTTTACGGTGAGCGTTTGTTCGCAGGTCTGCACACCGGGCTCCATTCGGATGGTGTAATCCGTTCCCTTCCACACGCGTTGGTTAAGGGCTACGATGAAATCGATCGTGCTCATCTTTTCCATCGTGGCATAGGGCTGCAAGAACTCTTGCAAGAGCGGGCCGCTCTCCGTCAATTCGAAATAGGGTGCCAACTCCTTCTTGAGCTGGTGGTTGTATTCGAAAGGGAATTTCTCCGCATACTTCTCGATGAAAAAGTCGAAGGGGTTGATCACGATCATGTCCGCGATCACTTCCACGTCGAACTTCAGCTCCCGAGTTTTCTCGGGGAAAACGACGCGCGCCTGGTAGTTGCCAAATGGGTCTTGCTGCCAGTTGATGAAGTGTTCCTTCGGCTCGATGTTGAGCGTGTAGGAAAGTATCGGTGTTCGGCAGTGCGGCGCGGGTCGGAGTCGGAAGATATGGGGCGACAGGTTGACGGCCCTGTCGTAATGGTAAGACGTCGAATGACGTATCGCAACCTTGATAGACATGTTGGGGAATTCCCTTTAATAATAGCGGATTTTCAATCCAGTTCATGCGGGCGCATGGTTGAAAATAACAGCAATCGATTGTGATGCCTTCCCCGCGATCGATTCGGAATTCGTATTTTTAAGTGAACCCTCAACGGAAATTTGTCATGATAGGTGCTCCACAAACTCGATCTAACCCCAATCTCCTGGTCTTCCTGCCGATGTTTTACACCGTCTGGTCCGATACGGTCTTAACCCCGACGGAACTTCAGTCGTTGCGCGAAACCATCGACGCCCAAGACTGGCTGACGGCGGAGGATCGGACTTTCCTCTACTCGCAAATCGACCCAAAGTCGCCCCCCTCACCCGACGACCTAAAGGGTTGGCTCGACGCCATCCGCCGCGTGCAGCCAGAACCCGGTCACAACCTGGTTGACATCGGCATTCGGGTCGTGAAATCCATGAGTAGCACCGGGATGCACGACCAGTTGGAAAAAGCTAGGCCCAAACTGATGCCTATCGAAGAAAAGCTCGGCATCATCAGCCGGGAATCGGCCTATACCTTCAGTCCAGAGTCGAGGAAAACAATCACCTCCCAACACAGTACCAAATCATCGTTCGACGTAGAAGCCATGGCCAAACTTTTGGATGGCGCCTCTGAAGGAATCAACCTTCGGGTAAAGACTTTGCTAGCAGATCCGGCATTTCGTCACAATGACGAGGATAGCCTACGCGAAAAACGAGAACGCACACTTCAATGGGCCAAGCTGTTGGCACAACAAGGGATGGGCTCCATGGCATATCCAAAAGAATACGGAGGACAGGGCGATATGGCTTCTTATTTTTCCGTGATGGAAACCTTGAGTTACCACGACCTCAGCTTGGTCGTGAAATTCGGGGTGCAATTCGGATTATGGGGCATGAGTGTCTATTTCCTCGGCACCGAAAAACACCACAAGAAATACTTACGCGATATCGGGACGTTGGACCTCCCTGGGTGCTTCGCGATGACAGAGACTGGACATGGTTCGAACGTGCGCGGCATTGAGACGACCGCCACATACGTGCATGCGACAAAGACGTTCGTCATCCATACACCCAACGAACTCGCCCGGAAAGAATACATCGGGAACGCTGCATTACACGGCCAAAAGGCCACGGTGTTCGCGAAGATTATCGTGGATGGAAAAGACTACGGCGTCGGTGCGTTCGTGGTACCCCTACGCGATCGCGCGGGAAACATCGTGCCCGGCGTCACCATCAAAGACTGTGGACGAAAGCTAGGCTTAAACGGAATCGACAACGGCGTGATCTATTTCAACCAAGTCGTGATCCCAAAAGATGATATGCTCGACCGCTTCGCGGGCATCAGCGAAGAAGGTCAGTTTACGAGCCCGATCAGCAGCGACAATCGTCGTTTTTTCACGATGCTCGGAACCCTCGTCGGTGGCAGGATCGGGATTCCTCGATCTGGCAACGCTGCCTCCAAGTTGGGACTTACCATCGCGATCCGGTACAGCGATCAACGGCAGCAATTCGGACCGGAAGGCTCTGCGGAAGTACCGATCCTGAACTATCGAACACACCAGCGGCGTTTGATCCCCTTACTTGCCAACGCCTATGCGCTACATTTCTCTCTTCAATATTTGACCGAACGTTTCCTTCATCGAACGGAAGAGCAAATGCAGGAGATTGAAGCGCTCGCAGCAGGATTGAAATCATTCGCGACCTGGAATACGACAGCCACCCTGCAAGAGTGCCGCGAGTGTTGCGGCGGGAAAGGATACCTGTCAGTCAACCGCATCGGCGACATGAAGAGTGACTCCGACATCTACACGACTTTTGAAGGGGACAACACCGTGTTGATGCAGTTGGTGGCGAAGTCAAGGCTCACTGAATTCAAACAGGAGTTTAGCAGCATGAATGCTTTTGGCATCCTGAACTATGTGGCGAAGCAAGCGGCCACCTCGATCACCGAGAAAAATCCGTTCACCGTTCGCAGCACCGACGAGGAACACCTTTTGGATCCGGAATTCCATCTCCATGCCTTTATCTACCGCGAGCGCGACATTCTCACGTCCGCGGCAAAACGCTTGCGCCGCCATATCAGCGAGGGGATGGACTCATTCGATGCCTTCAACGTCGCCCAGCACCACCTCGTGCAAGTAGGTTTTGCCTACATCGAGCGCATCATCCTAGAACAATTTCAGGCTGCGGTGGCGCGCACAAAAGATCCTGGTTGCCAGGCAACCTTGCGAAAGTTGTGCAACCTCTTCGCGTTGTCGCAAATCGAAAAGAACAAAGGTTGGTACTTGGAACAAGGCTACATGGAAGGAGCGAAAACAAAGGCGATTCGAAAGCTGATGAATCAGTTGTGCTGGGAGATTCGCCAGGATGCCGTGCCCTTGGTCGATGCGTTCCGAATCCCCGACTCATGCCTGGGACCGATTGCGGAAAACGTGGTGGGCTAAGCTCGCGAAGGCTGCTCATACCCTCGTATGACGAAAAAATGAAGGGTATCTTCTATATTTCACAGAGGAGTTGGCCCCTATGGCACGTTTTAGGTTTGTTCTGTTCCTGTTTCTACTCGCCACCACGTGGTGGGGATGCGAAAATCACGCGATCGAACCTACCAATGGATGCAAGCCCCTCTCCTTTTTCCTGGCATTTGATTCGATTCACCTTGACTACAACGGCAATGGACAATTGCAGGGGTTGAGTCGGTTTGCAGCATCGCCAGCCCAGAACGAGACGGAAGAATACCAATACAGCAACGGTCAATTGTTCAGCGGTGCCGCCACTTCCGTCGCCGCACCATCGAGGGCGTATCACCAATGGACACTCACCTACGGCACAGATGGATTGCCTTCTAAATTATCAGAGCAGTGGATCGGTTACTATGGACAATTCGTCACGGTTTTCACACATGACGCACAGGGTCGCCTCGTGCAGGGCCTAACACGAGTGTTCAACGGGGTCGACCCCAATGGAACATTTGTCGGAGGTTTCACCTATACATACAACAATCACGACAACGTAACCCAAGTGAAGTACATCATCAACGATGGGACAGGAAAAACAAAGGAGGTTGTAGCGCGCGAAAATCTCACGTTCGACAATGCCGATGTGTTCTACCACGGATCCAAAGACCTGACGGTGCGGAACGTGTATGTGTATCATCAGCTACCCAACCGAAACAACGTGCTTTCGGCGACCATCTATTATGCTAGTTATATCGAAGCATTTACCACCCCCCTCACGCTAAACTTCGAATTGGAATACGACAAAGCAGGACGAATCCGGTCCTTTGTGTCGAACTACCCGGCGGAACCTCAACAAGGCGATCTCCTCTACACGCGGCTTCAGTACGAGTGCAATTGAGTTCATCGTTACTCTAAGTCGGAAGGCGTCACTCCTTGAAAGCAGGTTACGAATGCAAGTAACCAAATCGGAATCTAGCGTTCTCCCGGGTGGTAGGTTTTCTCTGCGTGTTGTTCCACTTCGTCGCGGTAGAACCAAACATCTTTAAAATTGCCCTCGGTGTACATCAGCGACTGGTCGTTGAAATGCTTTGATCCCGGCACGGAAGAGCTGCCGCCCGTTACGATCGACTTCGCCCGGACCTTTGGGCCGAACTCCACCACGGCGACAAAACTGTTTCCGACATTTCCATAGTATTTCTTGGTACCGGGGTAGCGTCGACTTCCGAAAGCCGCAAGTGAACCGTAGAAGGACGGCGCGGAAGCTACAGGGAAACTCGGCTGCTGATCGTCGAACGTCTCTTCGAGGACCGTTCCCGACAGGCGTTGAAAGCGATTCAACTCACCCCAGATCACATGCCAAGTACCAAAGTCGCGGATCAAGTCGGCGATCGCGTCCGACAACGCCTTCAATTTGTCTTCCGCTGATGTGGTTGCCACCATCATGTCAACGAAGAAGACTTGATCGCCGCGATGGTCCGCCGCAGTTTCCGGTTTCACCTTCGTCATGGGCTCGAGCTTTCGCGACCAACTTATCGCCAACGCGGTCGCCTCAGAGGCCGTGCCGTATTGTTTGTTCCAAGCCCGTATCACTTCAACTGGCTCCTTAAGGGAGGCCTTTAAATTGTCATCGGTCGACGACTCATAGGCGTTCAATAGTGCGGGAACCAGTTTTTCAAAGGCGGCGAGCGTTGGGTCGTAAGCAGCTTGTATCAGCTTATCGAGCGTAAACTTCGTCTCGCGTCGCAGCACACGATCGGCGTTGATAGCTCGATAGTTCTGACCGTCCGGCGCCATGTAGCGCGGGTAATCGCTTTGTTTTGGGCTGGCATCGGCAGCGGCCGTGAATGGAGTAGAATTACAATTCTGAATCCATCCATTGGCTGGGTTCTTCAGTTGTACGACCTCGTTGATGGAGTGCAGCCCACGCCAATCATTCGAGGCGAGCGAGCCATCGACCGGCAAGTTCCAATTGACCGACGCGTTGCGCTTCGGAACAAAATTCCCGTGCCAGTAAGCGATGTTACCTTTGTTATCGGCAAAGACCGTGTTGTTGGAGGAGTTGCCATTCAACTCCATCACTTTTTTATAGCTATCGTAACCGGTAGCCTTCGTTCGCATAAACGACTGCTCCAAGGCATGGATTGGATCGTCCATCATTTGAATGGTCTTCCATTTTCCATCGGATTCCGCGATGACAGGACCGTGGTGTGTTTCATACACCGTGAACTCGCGTCGTTTCAAACCAGCCTCAGTCTTGTAGTCGACCGGAATGATCCTCGTGCGAACAGGTTTCCATTTGCCATCGTGCTGATAGTAGTACTTCCCATCCTTGGATCCGACCGTTTCCAAGAATTCATCCACGGCATCGGCGAACGTTGAAGTGTGCATCCAGCCGCAGTTCTGGTTGAATCCTTGGTAAATAAAAAACTGACCCCATGTCACTGCCCCGTATGCATGAAGACCTTCCCCACTCACCATCTGGACCTCGGATCGAAAGTAAAATGACGTGTGTGGATTGATCAATAAGAGTGCGTGGCCGTTTTCGGTTAGTGTGGGTGCAATCGCGAATCCATTAGACCCACGCGGTTCAACAGGTTCGGTGATGGGAACTTCCGGAACTCTCGTCTTCTCATAGAAAGCACGCAAGTCGGACACCGAGATATCGGAAATATCGCCTCCGATGCTCCCCTCGGAAAACAACAATGGAAACCAAGGCTGAAACTTGGTCAATACTTTTGGTTTGGTTTCCGGATGTGTGGCGAGGTAGTAGTTGGCACCATCGGCAAAAGCATCCATCAACTTCTTCATCGCTGGCTTACTCTGGCTGTATAGCCTCTTCGCTCGAATCGTGTCGCCATAGAGACGCGCCCGTAGATCGGCGTAGACTGCGCTCTCCCCTAACCATTCCGACGTTCGGCCCATCGCATCGAGGTAGTTCCATTCGACACGCGCGAAGTCGTCCTCACATTGGGTATAGATCACGCCGAAGACCGCGTCGGCGTCGGTTTTTCCATACACGTGGGGAACGCCCCAAGTGTCGCGAATGATGGTCACCTGAGAGGCCCGCTTTTTGAGACGCGCCAGTTCAACGGGTTGCGCGTAAGTCAAAGAAAATGCCCATGTGAGCAGGCAGCTTAAGATGAGGGATCGCATGTCTTGTTAGCCAGTAAAACTGGTCATAACATAGATGACAATACCGATAACTGCAAGCGACAAAACGATGTCCCACACATTGTAGCTGTTTCGATTGGCCTGGATCTGCTCTGGCGTGAGCGATCCGTAGGTCAAGCCCTTTATTTTTTCCGCCGACGGCGCTGGGCTCATCAAACTCACACCCACGCAGAAGACCACGCATGCGAGGAAGAACCAGGCGGCAAATGTCAAGAAGTTGGTGGTCCCAAACGCATAGAGAACGCCGCTGTCGCCCAAAGCACCTTGACGCGCGAGTAGCTCGAGCCCGATTCGGACGATGGCCACGACAAGTCCCATAATGAGGGTCGCCAATGCGCCGGTCGCGTTGATGCGCTTCGAGAATATACCCAACAGGAACACCGCAGTGATGGGCGGCGCTATGTAGGACTGCACCGACTGGAGGTATTCATAGAGCACGCCGGAAATATTGGCCATGATCGGAATCCAAAGAATCCCCAAAATCACGATAACGACCGTGGCAAAACGACCGATCTTCAACAGTTGTTTCTCGGGGGTCTGAGGCTTCAGTTTTTTGTAGACGTCCACCGTGAAGAGCGTCGAACATGAGTTGAATACACTCGCCAACGAACTCATCAATGCCGCCAACAGGCCGGCGGCGACGAGACCACGCAAGCCCGCCGGCATCTTGTTCATGAGAAGCGCAGCAAAAGCTTGGTCGGGAGAATCCCACGAAAGTTCACCCTTGTTTTTCAACGCGAGCGCCACGACGCCGGGAATCAAGAATAAGAATACGGGGAGCAGCTTCAGGAAGCCTCCAAATATGGTCCCGCGACGACCTTCTTGAATGTTCTTGGCCGACAAAACACGCTGCACGATGTATTGATCAGTACACCAATACCACAAGCCGACAATCGAGCTCGAGATGACTAGACTGGGCCATGGGAAGTTAGGGTCCGATGCTGGGCGCCACATGTTGAGGTAGCCGGGTTCGAGCGAATCCACCATCGCACTCCAGCCGCCCACGGCGTCAAGTCCCACGAAAGTGAGCGTGCCAGCGCCGAGTACCAACACGACCGTCTGCAAGGCCTCGGTGTAAACCACGGCGCGCATTCCGCCTACAATCGTATAAATACCGGTCAGGATAACCGTGATGAGTGCACCAGTCCAAAATTCGATACCTAGCAGTTCAGCGATCACGATACCACCCGCGTACACCGTCACAGATACTTTTGTGAGCACGTAGGCAACCAACGAGAACACACTTAGAAACCAGCGGGTGTTGGCATTGAATCGCCGCTCCAAGAACTCGGGGGTGGTAAAAACTCCGCTGCGCAAATAAAACGGAAGAAAGACCCAACCCAAGGTGATCACGAGCCAAGCGTGGAGTTCGTAGATCAACATCGGGATTTTACCTCCGGCGCCCGCTCCCGCCAATCCGACGACGTGCTCGGATCCAATGTTCGAAGCAAAAATGGAAGCGCCCACTACAAACCAACCCACGTTCCGACCGGCCAGGAAGTAATCTTCGGTCGTCTCCGTTTTCCGGGACATCACCCAAATCGCGATACCCGCGATCAGCATAAAGTAGATTCCAATGACAATCCAATCGAGTAGTTCAAATCCAGCCATGAGTCTTGATCGTTGAGGGTTTGTTTCTTGAGCCTGGTAATAATAACAATTCCACGCGAGATTTCCGGAGCACCTCGCCCAATCACTAATTAAGTGTAAAGTCTACACTTGTGCAACAGCCGCTGACTCCCATCCCATCCAAGGGCCGTTTTGTTGCATAGACGGTTGGGTTCTCCACTGCGTACGGCCAACCCGCCGCCGGTGTGGAATTTATGCAACTGAAAGTGTGTGGTTGCATCCACACCTCCTCCATTTACCCACGTAAATTTTCACGTGAGGGAGTGATGGCACGGTTTTGTCGAGTCCCGGGGCAAAACTCAAAACGTGAAATGGAAAAGAAAACTAGTTTGTGGATGAAGGTGGCCATGGCAACTTCGATTCTCGTGTGTGCGTATTCATTTGCTGAAGCTCAATACAGTCCCGTGTTTCGAACCCCCTACCAAACGTCGTTGGGTGTGCGACTAGGCGGTACGAGTGGTGCATCCATCAAGCATTACTTCCGCCAGGCGACGGCCGTGGAGGGTATCCTGGGCACCTTCGGGAATGGGTTTAGCATCACCGGCTTGGTCGAGAAAAATGCCCAAGCCTTTGACGTCGAAGGGTTGAACTGGTATTACGGCGGTGGCGCGCATATCGCCTTCTACAATGGCAACCGCTACTACAACGTTTATGGCCGAGAACTCGCACGCGACAACCACGATGTCGGAATCGGTATCAATGGAATCATAGGCTTAGAATATATCCTTCCCGACAATATACCTGTCGCCTTTAGTTTGGACTTGAAGCCGTTCATAGAAGTATCGACAGGAGGAAACGTAGGTGTAGCCCCCGACTTAGGACTAGGAATCAAGTTCCTGATTCGATAACCACAAGCAATTTGTCGGAAGCCATCTCGCCGTTGCGGGGTGGCTTTTCCATTCCTACCAGAAAGGGTTAAATTACCGAGGTAGAATTTCCCGATACCATGATGTCGATTAGATCCCTCGCCCCTGTCGCACTGTTGTTCTTTACCACCTCGATGTTTGCGCAACCGACGCCCTCGCGTTTGGAGGCTGTCAACTTCTCGCAGGTGAACATTACAGATTCATTCTGGAAACCCGCGATGGATCAGGTCGCGACCACCACGTTGCAAGCGTGCATCTTTCAAACGGAAGTGAAGACACCCCGTATCAGAAACTTTGAGAAGGTGGCTCGGAATCAAAATGAAAAGCACGAAGGTATCTTTTACGACGACTCCGATGTTTTCAAAGCATTGGAGGCCATCGCGTACTCCATCAAAAACCACCCGGATCCAGCGTTAGAAAAGAAAGCGGACGAATGGATCGACAAGATTGCTGCGGCGCAACTCCCCGATGGCTATCTCAACACGTACTACACGCTTGGTCGCCTCGACCAACGCTGGACAGACATGAGCATGCACGAAGACTACAACGGCGGCCACATGCTGGAGGCGGCAGTGGCTTACTACAACGCAACGGGAAAGCGCAAGCTCCTCGACGTCTCGATTAGATGGGCGAATCACTTTGATTCACTATTTGGTCCCGGCAAACGGGATTGGGTGACGGGGCATCAAGAGCTTGAATTGGCATTGGTGAAACTCTACAAAGTGACACAGGATAAAAAGTACCTGGACCTTGCGAAGTGGCTATTGGAAGAGCGCGGGCACAAGCTTGCGAAAGGATACACGTGGACGGACTGGAAAGATACCGCCTACGCACAGGACGTGGTTCCGGTGCGGGAACAACGAGAAATCACGGGTCACGCTGTGCGGGCGATGTACATGTACACGGGAGCCGCCGACGTGGCCGCCCTCACCGGCGACATCGGGTATTTGCAGGCGATGAACAACGTGTGGGAAGACGTCGTCTACCGGAACATGTACCTCACTGGAGGGATTGGCTCATCGGGAAACAACGAAGGTTTCAGCATCGACTACGACCTTCCCAACGAGCAAGCCTATTGCGAAACCTGCGCGTCGGTGGGAATGGTGTTTTGGAACCAGCGAATGAATTTACTCACGGGTGACGCCAAGTTTATCGATATTCTGGAACGCAGCCTTTACAACGGCGCCCGAGACGGGCTCTCGCTGAGCGGCGACCGTTTCTTCTATGGGAACCCGCTCGCCTCTAACGGACGGCACTTTCGCCGCGAGTGGTTTGGTACCGCCTGCTGTCCCGCGAACATTGCTCGGCTCATCGCCTCTCTTGGAGATTACATCTACGCATCGTCGGATCAAGTAGTACGCGTGAACTTGTTTGTCGGAAGCCAAGCGAAAATTAATGTTGGAAAAACGATCGTCGACTTCGCACAGACGACGCAATACCCATGGGAAGGTCGCGTCGTCATGAACATCAACCCGTCGAAGAAGACGAAGTTCGCCCTCCAAGTGCGCATCCCCGGTTGGGCACAGGGTGAAGCCGTGCCGGGAGGTCTTTATTCCTTCGAAGACAAGTCTGTGAAGCCGCTAACACTTCGCGTGAATGGCGCGGCAGCCAAGTATACGACCGAGAAAGGATATGCGGTGCTAGAAAGAGAATGGAAAAAAGGCGATGTGGTGGAACTGGAGTTACCGATGGAAGTGAAACGAGTCGTAGCGCGTACGGAAGTCAAACAAGACGACGATCGGATTGCGTTGCAGCGTGGACCCCTCGTGTATTGCATTGAAGGCGCCGACAACGGAGGGCTCGCTTGGAATGTCATCCTCCCCGACGATGCGAAGTTTACCGTTCAAAACCGTCCCGATTTGTTGGGCGGCGTCAATACAATCCAGTTCGAGGCCCCCACCGTGCAGGTGGCGAGTGACGGAAAGTCCATAAAAACAGAGAATCGCAGCATAACCGCGATTCCCTATTATTCTTGGTGCAACCGGGGACAAAACCCGATGCAAGTATGGCTGCCACGTCGTATCCGCGACGTGAAGGTGAATTATTGAATGACCGCCTCCGTCCAGGGTACCTTGGGCGAGTGGTAAAAGTCGATTCCAAGTTCGGTCATCTTCTTACCATGACGACCGAGTCGAACTTTGTATTCATCCCAGTTATGCTCGCCGGGCGTCCATGCCAGTTCGGCGACGCCGGGAAGTCTTGGAAAGAGCATGTACTCCAATTCATCCATGGTCGATAGGGTTTCTGTCCAAATGGGACTTTCAATTCCCACTACGCTGTTCATATCGATTCCGGGTACCATGTCTTCAACCTTCCAGTTGTACGACGCATCAACTTCAATGAAGGCGGCCCAGTTCAATCCCAGCTTCGTGGTCGTGTCATACTTCATGTCCAAGTAGACTTTGGTTGCGGGCGACAGGAGAACCTTGGCGCCTTTCTTTGAGGCTTCGGCCGCATGCTCCTTGGAGTGCCAGTGTTGGGCGATGTCTCCAGCACCGATGTCTGATTGCGCGATCTCTTCCCAACCGATCATATGTTTGCCGTGGGCTTCCACGATCTTTTTAAACATCCGGATAAACGCGATGTAGTCCTCCTTCTTGGTGACGCTTGCCTCGTCGCCGCCGATATGGATGTAAGGTCCGGGAGTTAATTCCGCCATCTCTTTCACGACGGCGTCGACAAATTCAGCCGTAATTGGTTTTGTTGCGCAGAGGGTACTGAAACCCACCTCGATGCCTTCGTATAGCTCGGTTGCTTTGCCATTGCAATTCAGTTCGGGATAGGATGCCAGCGCCGCATTGGTGTGGCCCGGCATATCGATTTCAGGAATGATGTTCACAAATCGACTTTGGGCATACGCCACGATGTCCTTGAACTGTTCTTGCGTATAGAAGCCACCCGACTTCCCTCCGACCTGTGTTTTCCCACCTATTTCGGTCAACTTAGGCCAAGATTTGATTTCAATGCGCCACCCCTGGTCGTCGCTTAAGTGCAAGTGCAGGACGTTGAGTTTGTAGAATGCCATCAGGTCGATGTATCGTTTCACGTCGTTCACGCCAAAGAAATGGCGCGCGACGTCTAACATCGAACCTCGCCACCCGTAGGAAGGGTAGTCGCGAATCGTTCCAGCGGCATACTCGACACCTTCCGTCGATGAGACGCCGATCTGCCGCAGGGTCTGCACCGCGTAGAAAAGTCCGGCTGCCTTGTTGGCCGTAACCTGGATAAAATCCGGTGTCACTTCGATTGAATAACCTTCGTCACCCAACTCGGCGTCGGCGCCGAGGGCCAAACGGACTTGATTCTTGTCGCCGCGCGTTTCAGCTTTGGGTAAATTCAAAATTGAAGCCGCGTAGTCTCCCACTGCGCTCACACCTTCGCCCGACGCATCGGCGAACACTGCGGTGCCTGCGCCCGCTACAAACGCACCTTCGCCTACTTGGGCCGATACAGGTTTGGGGATAGAACTTACAAATGCTTGCTTCGCTGGTTCAGAAGCTTTCCGCGAACATGCGCTCGCCAACGCGACCAGCATCAGGAGCGAAAGGAAGTAAAGACGGGATTTGAGGGTTTGATTCATGGTTACCTTTTCGATGGAACGCGAAGGTAAAAAATTATGATCGAAGAACCCATGTCATGACGCCAGGGCCGTACGGCTCGTTGAGTATGTGTTTTTAACAGGCGACCGGCCTTTTTGCGAGAAGACTCTTTCCTGTAAATCGATTATTGGTATCCCGCACCGTCCTCGCGGCGAAAGACTTTTGCTGCAAAGGGATCTGGCGCGATCTCTCGTTAACTTAAAGACACGGATGGAAAAAGTTGGAGTGTGACGTCAAACTCCAACTCCTATCCACGCACTCAAATCCAGTCTTTAAAGAGCAGGTAGCACTACTCGGTTCGCAGCGACTTCACCGGATTCGCCATCGACGCTCGGATCGCTTGGTAGGCTATGGTACCAGACGTCACCAACACGATCAGCAATAGGCTCATCAGGAAAGTCCAAGGACTGAGGTCGGTCCGGTACGAGAAATTCTCCAACCAGCGGTCCATGAGCATCCATGCTGCCGGTGTGGCTATGACAAAGGCTGCCAAGATTAACCACGCAAAGTCGCGGTAGATCAACGTCAGAATGCTCCGCACGGTGGCGCCAAGTACCTTGCGTACTCCGATTTCTTTGACCTTGCGCTGCACGACAAACAACACGAGCCCGTAGACGCCTAGGCAGGCGATCAGAATCGCAATAAATGTGAACGACTCGATAATGGTTCCAAAGTTTCTAAAGGCTGCGTACTGTTGCTCCAATTGTTGATCTAGGAAGCTAAACTGGAAAGACTTCTCTGGGAACATCTTGTTCCACGTCGACGATATCTTGTCCATCGTCTGTCCAATGTTGTCGTTCTCGAAACGGATCGATAGCTGACTTAATTGACTGTCATTGTATTCGATGATCAGAGGAGTGATGGCGGTGGTAAGCGACGCGACATTGAAATCCTTGATCACGCCGACCACCTTTCCCACTTTGCCTTCGCGGTTGATGGTTTTGCCCAAAGCTTGTTCTGGCGTTCCCCACTTGAACTCACGGACAGCCACTTCGTTCACGATAAATCCCTCTCTCGGATCGGACGGAAACTCGCGCGAAAAGGGACGCCCGGCCATGAAGCCGATTTCGTATGTGCGGAAGAAGTCGTAGTCGACAGATAGGTTGGCCAAAAACATTCGGTCCTCCTGCGAGAACCCTTCGGGCACGGTTCCGCGGAACACGACACCCAGGCCCGGTATGTTAGATGAAAGCGTCGTTCCCATCACACCGGACTGACCCTCGATGGCGTCGCGGAAGCTCCGAAGGCGCGTGTAGAATGTTGAATCTGGGCGACCAAATAGAAGATTGGTATTCTGACTAAACAACGGAATGCTCACGATTTGGTCTTTCTTGAAACCAGTGGGTCGGTTGCTGAGGAAATCGAGTTGCCGCACAATCAAGAGCGAGCCCGAGAGCAGCATGCAGGCGATGGCCAATTGGAAGACGATCAACGACTTTCGTAGCCACTGACCGCCCGCTGCCGTGGACCCGTTGCCCTTCAGCGCGTTGACGGAATTGAACTTCGTCACAAAGTAGGCAGGATATCCGCCCGCCAAGAGGGTGATCAACAAAAGCAATCCGACGCCAGACAAGATGAGGGTAGAATCCACCACTTGTGCGAACTGCAGATTTTTGTTGGTCAGCGTGTTGAGGACCGGCAATAACCAATAGAAGGCGCCCACGGACAACACGAACGCAACGGCGCAAAACAGAAAACTCTCAGCGAGGAATTGACCGATGATCTGGTACTTCGCCGATCCGAGAATCTTCCGAATGCCAATTTCTTTCACGCGCGTAAATGACTGCGCGGTGCTCAAGTTGATGTAGTTGATGCACGCGATCAAAATGGTCAACAAACCGACGCCTGCAAACATCCAGATGTTATCCCAGGTATTGGTGCTGTTGGCTTCCATCAGCAGTTGTGAGTTCATGTGGATGTCGCGAATAGGAAACAAGGAAAAGACTTGCCCCAGTTGCAGGTTCGCGGGCGCATACTTCTTCATGAGATCAGCCATCTTTTCATCCACTGCTTTTGGATCGGCACCCGGTTTCAGGAGCACGTAGGTATAGCTGTGGCTCACGACGAAGTTGATCGCCAGGTTGGCACGGAGGGTTTTAGCGGTCTGATCATTCTCCATGTCGTACATGTTTTCGTAGGGCACGAGCATGTTGAAGTTAATGTGGGAGTTTTCGGGAAAGTCTTTCACCACGGCGATCACGCGAAAGGAATTTTTTCCCCCGAACACGAGCGTTTCGCCAACAGGATCGTCGTTGCCGAAATACTTCTTTGCCATTTCCTCGTTGATGATCACGGTAAACTCCTCGCTCAAAGGACGTGTTGGCTGACCTTTCACATATTCAAAAGTCATCATCTTCATCCACGTCGAGTCGACGAATAAAACACCGGTCTCTTCGTAAGCTTCCGGTGCCTCTTCGCGACGGATACTCACGTTTCGCGCGTAGACCCTTGCGGTCATTTCAATCTCCGGGTAGTAATCGTTCATGGCCGGCGAGAGAGGCGGCGGGCTGGCGGCTAACTCCAAGCCATTCGGCGCCACGTACTTCACTCGATACAACCGATCGCCATTCGCGTGGAAGTCATCGAAGTTGATCTCGGAACGAATGTAGACCATGATGAGCAGCGCAAGTGCAAGTCCGCTGGTGAGGCCGATGAAGTTGATGGCGGCATAGGCCTTATGGCGCATGATGTTGCGAACCGCCGTTTTGAAGAAGTTACGGAGCATAGTGAGGTTAGCAGAAAACGAATTCAACTAATAATGCCTCGCCAGGGTTTCAACCGACGAGAATTTTACCCCCATTGAGGTTAGTACGCTTCGAAGGCCGAGATCAAGGGACACGCGCGAGCATCTTGCACCACGAGACGCAGCCCATCGGTTTCGGTGTCCACGCGCAATATGCGTTCGTGGCCGATGGTGGTGCCCGACGTCAAATCCTTCCACTCGCCGTTCACCCGCGATTGGATGGTAAATGCTTTCACACGTTGCCCTAACCGGATATACTCTTGTAACAACACGTACTTGACCTGTGCGCGCTCGAACGTAAGTTCCACCGTAGCGGTTGTGGTTTCGTCGCTTGTGGCCCAATAGGTGTTAGCATCTCCGTCTGCGACGCGCGACGCGGCATACGACTCGCCTCGTTCTTCTGTGGCCGACGCGGTTGCCCCAAGCGCCAAGTTCTTCGCGAAGGCTTGGTCGAGTAAGGCGCGGAAGCCGCGGAGCGATTCAACGTCACGCTCATGCAAGCGGCCTCGTCGATCCGGTGGAACATTCAAGAGCAACAATGAACCGCGCCCGACAGAGGTAAGGTAGATATCAAATAACTGCTGGGGTGTTTTCACAAGCGAGTCTTCTTTTTGGTGGTAAAACCATCCCGGACGAATAGAGACGTCGGTCTCTGCTGGAACCCAACTCGTACCCGCTGGATCGCCGGTGTTCAACAGCTTTTCGATGCCGGCTTTTCCGGCAAACAATGTGTCCACACTTATCGTGTTCCAATTGGTTTCGCCAGCAATGCCCCTTTCGTTGCCAACCCAACGCACACCCGGGCCGGCGTCGCTAAAGAAAATAATATCTGGATTGTACTTCCTTACCTGCTCGAGCGTAGTGGGCCAATCATAATATGTGCCGCCATTGATCTTGCGGACCTCGTTGGCACCGCCATAGAAACCATCGCCTCCGTTGGCACCATCGAACCACATCTCGAAAATAGGGCCATAGCTTTTAAACAGTTCATCCAACTGCTGGCGATAATAGGTTACATACTCCGGCTTGCCGTAATCCTTGTGGTTTCGGTCCCATGGCGACAAATAGACGCCGAACTTCAGGTGATATTTATGGCAGGCGTCTGACACCATCCTCACGAGGTCGGCTTTTCCTCCCAACAGCGGGCTCGCCGCCACAGTATGATTGGTATGTTGACTTGGCCACAAGCAAAACCCGTCGTGATGCTTACAAGTAAGGATTACGCCCTTGAAGCCTGTCTCCGCCAGCACACTGATCCATTGATCCACGTCGAGGGCGGTGGGATTGAACTCTTTCGGCGACTCGCTCCCTTGCCCCCACTCACGGTCGGTAAATGTATTGATGGTAAAATGGATGAAGGCATTCATTCGCATGTCATGCCACTGAAGCTGCGCCTCGGAGGGAACTGGTAATACAGGTGCCGGCGGTTCGACGGGCCGACTGCAACCAAAAACAACGAACAGGACAATGAGGGAGTAGAATACTTTCATATCCGAAAGATAAACGAACGAGCGAGAATACGTCAGGTCTTTTGCTTCTTCTTCCGGGCCGACGGAAACAATACGTTGTTCAAGATCAGGCGATAGCCCGGCGAGTGAGGAAACAGACTTAAATCGGTGGGTCGATCACGACCGCGGCCGCCGGGCACGCCTTCAGGATCATGACCACTGTAAAATGTCCAGTGACCCAAACCCTGTTCGCCGTATATGTAGCGCACGTTACTG
This sequence comes from Cyclobacteriaceae bacterium, assembly GCA_044226825.1. Lineage (GTDB taxonomy): Bacteria > Bacteroidota > Bacteroidia > Cytophagales > Cyclobacteriaceae > ELB16-189. Next base: position 27,303 of record JBGAGH010000016.1, on the reverse strand, counting down.
GCATTTCGATTTTCTCCCAGCACGGTCACGGATGGCTTCACGAGGTACTTGTTAAACGCTGTGGTTTGTCCGAAGAATTCGTGAATAGTATTCGTGTGATTCTGGTTGAGCATGGTTGGAACGATGTCCCACTTCGCTGAATAGTTGAACAGCACAAAGTAGTCGTTGCTTTGTTCGTAGAAGTTGGTCCGCCCATTCACGTTGATGTCCGAAAAGCGCCTGGCCTCCCCTATTTCGAGCGTGAAGTTTTCGAATGCGAACGACTTCGAGAAATCCAACTTGTCTTGTGCCAAGGGGTCGGCGTCGTCTCCATCGTAGCTCATGTCCACGATGTCGATGCCTTCCGCCGCGAGGGCTATATCGAATGTCTCCGCGCCCGAACACATCGCAAAAAGATAGCCGCCACCGGCACAAAACGCCTTGATCTTTTTGACGACATCGAGTTTCATGGTCGACACTTTGGCGTAGCCCAGCTGATGTGCCGTTGCTTCCTGTACCTTTCCTTCGATCACGTTCGACTGGCGCCACGAAAATCGCCCCACTTGGCCGGTGAAGTCCTCGTGGTGCAAGTGTACCCAATCGTATTTGGCTAGCTCATCGTGAAGGATTTCCTGGTCGTATATAATCTGGTAGGGAATTTCAGCGTAGTCTAGAACCAAAATAACGGCATCGGTTTCGTCCCGGATGAGATCGTTTTTGGGCGAATACACTGCGATACGAGGAGCTCGCTCTAGCTTGACCAAGTTCATATTCACCTCCGGGTGGGTGATCTCGGTGAGAATGGTGTTCACCTTATCGGCGCCAAGCACCTCGAAAGAGATCCCTCTGATCGTACATTCATTCTTTACATCTTCGGAGTAATCGAACAGAAAACTCCCGCCGCGATAGTTCAACAACCAGTCCACGGTTTTGTCGCGCTTCAGCACATGAAAAGCGAGTCCGTAGGCTTTCAGGTGGTTCGACTGGGCGTCGTCCATCGGCACGAGTATGGAAGTAGCCCAGCCTTGTAGGCTAAACAAGATGCAAACTCCAATCGTCGTCGCGCGCCTCATAATATTTAAGGATTCGAGTTCAACACTCGGCACCCTTCAATAGCTTTTTGAAATGCAAGCGTGTGCTCGCTATACCTTCGGCATGCTATACCCGTTGTTGTATTTAGCAGCCAACCAGTTATTCGCGGCCGATTCATTAAACTTGGAAGCTTTCTCGTCCCAGCTCACTTTCGAACCTGTCTTGTAACTGATGTTCCCCATCTGGCATACGGTAGCTACATGCGCTCCGGCCTGGATGGGACACGTGAGATCCGTCAGCTTCCTCGACTTTACCACCTCGATGAAATTCTTGGTGTGGAGGTCGAGCCCAGACCCCTTGTTCGGTTGCCACGCGACCGCTTCCATTCGCTTCTCGTCGGGGATTACTTCCCACCCGCCCCTGGTCAGGACAAGCGTTCCATTGTTTCCGATGTAACTCATCCCATGGTCTTTGCCATAGTTACCGTTGCTGATGCTCTGGGCATGCTCCCAAATCATATTGTATCCATCGAACTCGTACACCGCAGCAAGCGTGTCGGGCGTTTCATGCGCACCATCGGGATAGGCATACTTTCCGCCGAGGGACACGACCGACTTCGGAAACTTCGCATCCATGCCCAGGAGGGCATAGTCAATCAAGTGTACACCCCAGTCCGTCATCAATCCACCAGCGTAGTCCCAATACCAGCGGAAGTTGAAATGGAAGCGATTCGGGTTGAACGGGCGTTTTTGAGCCGGACCCAACCACATGTCGTAGTTGACCCCAGCCGGTACGGGGCCATCAGGTTTGACTTCGATGTTGCGCATCCAACCTTGATAGGCCCACGCCTTTACGGTTCTGATCTTTCCGAGCTTGCCGGATTTGATGAACTGCAACGCATCGACAAAATGCGGCACACTACGTTGCCACTGTCCACATTGTACTGCCCGGTTATACTTTTGTTGGGCGGCCACCATCACATTGCATTCTTGGATGGAATTGCCAACAGGCTTTTCGACATATACATCTTTGCCCGCAGCACAAGCATCGGTCATCTGCAAACAATGCCAGTGGTCCGGGGTGCCGATGACCACGACGTCGATGTCCTTGTTTTCGAGCAGCTTTCGGTAGTCGGCATAAGTCGCGACCTTGATACCCGACTTCGCGAGCTCATATTTTCGATAGTTCAACACGTTATCGTCGACATCGCAAATGGCGATCGGATTAACTTCCGGTAACTTCATTAACGAGGTAAAATCGGCCCATCCCATTCCGTTGATACCAATCGCTGCGACGTTGATTTTTTCGTTAGCTGAAAAAAGGCGTTTGCGTTCGGCGAGCAATTCGAATGGTATCGTGGTGGCGAGGCCAGCACCAGCTAGTGCGGCTGTGCTTGTCTTCAGAAAGTCCCTTCTATTTTTCATGGTGGTCAGTTGGAAGTAAAAAAGGAAGTTAACGCAAATCGGTAAGAAGTTGCAAGGAAATTATGAAGAGGCTTTCGTGGGTCGGGATCAATCCTTCACACACCGGAAGCCGACGGTCGAATTACGTTCAAAACCCGGTGAAACGCGCAGGAGGTACTGACGGTAATGCAACTCGCGGGGCCCCCCTTGAACGTACCACCAACTCGACGAAGGTTTGAAGTAGCTTCCCCCTTTCATGATTGCATACCCGTAACTACCGCTTTCGTACACGTCGTCCGTCAACTGCCACACACAACCCACCAAGTCGAGAAGCCCAAATGGGTTGACTCCCTTCCGAAAACTTCCGACCGGATACGGCTTGCCATCCCCGAGGTTGCACATCCCGGGTTCGATTCCAACCAAGTTCGACACCGTAAGCGTTTCGTTTACCTCTTGCTCCTGTCGTGTAACTGGCTTCCGTTGGCGCCACGGCCACTCGTTTCCATTCGGTGTCTGCGCTGCATATTGCCACTCTACTTCGGTCGGAAGACGTTTGTGTGCCCACGACGCGAAAGCCCGCGCATCTTCCAACGACACATACACCACGGGAAACTGCTCCTCTCCTTTCTTCGGTGCCCCGAGATACCAATGCCTCAAATAGTTGACGGTATCGGCTGGACGATAGCCCGTTGCCTTTACGAACGCGAAATACGCTGCGTTTGTCACGGGCGTTCTATCCATCCAAAAACTCTTCATTCGAAAGACACTGTCTTCGCCATCGCGCGGGTATTGAATGAACTCGTCGCCATGGGTGGTGTGAAACTTAAACTCACCAGCAGGAATGCGCTTCATCCCCAAGGTCGACCCTCCGGTAGCAGAAATCGACGGAGTCGACACCAACCGAGGAGTGCCTGCCTTCAATTCGACGATCTGCTCATCTACCAATTCCTTTCCATCGTGAAGCTGAATCACGAGCTTGCCTTCAAATCGGCCAAACGCCTTTTTCACGTCGAGAACATGTTCGCCTGCTGGAATCAAGGCGGGCGTTTTGTCGTAAGCAGGCGCATCAGTCCACACGCGCACCGGCAGACCGTCGGCGCCATCCACGTGCAGGGTCCAGCCCTTTAGCTGGCAGCGTAGTCGTTTGGGAAATTCAACCACGCACGCTACTTCGCCTTCGTTGTTCGTGCCTATATGCCTTCGGTCGAATGGAGCGACGCGCGCCTTCAACTTTCCATTTTGCACGGTCACGTGTTCATGGTGCCACACATCTACATAATGACGTGCCTCGTTGATCGGCACTTCGAATAAGGCCGTGTCTACTCCGGCAGGCAGTACACTCAACACCGTCCACAAGCGCTTACCTCGACCGCTCCATTGATTGACATAGACTCGATCGACGCTGGTAGCGATCAGGGGCGTCAATTCGCCTTCGCTGAAGAGCGACGCATGCTCGCGCAGTATGCGGCTCGTGCGCCCGAGGTATCGATATTGACTGGGTTCCCAGCTTGGATGGCCGGGGGCAAATTGATTGATCTCTGTCCCGTAACCATTAAAGAATGCTACGGCATACTCGCGTTGTACCGGCTCTTTAAAGACTTCGGTGACTCGAAAGGTTGAAAAACCAGGTTGTATCAGTTTGTTGAGGTTGAGCAACGGTGGATAGTACAACGCATTGTGCACGCGACCGGAGACAATCCCAGGCATATCGCGCGGCACGGCCATTCCCTCACTGTACATTACCACTCCTTCTTTCACGGCGTCGGCGGCGCGCTGGAGTTCCAGGCTAGACTCACCTTTTGTGTCGAGTACCACGCCATCGGCGCCGGTTGCCTGGATGAGCCTCGACAAGCCCGTTAAGTGGTTTTCCGACCTCGTGCTCTCGTCCCAGGGATTGTAGGCAATAAAAAATTTGGTTCCCAACCGATGGAGTGAGTCGGCCAAAGTTCGGAGCGCGCTCCATCCGCCGGGTAGGTCGCGATACAGGTCAAACTGGTTTCGTGGGTCCACACCCAGGGTCGGCCACGTAGGCCAGAGACAAACAACATCGTCGCCACCGTACAAGTCTTTGCCACGACGAATAAAGTCGAGCAACTTAAGTTGACCGTCATAATAGTCTTTGTCCCACGCCATCAGTAGGTGCATCACAAACGCGTCTCGTATCCATCGTAAGTCGTCGCGGTGGTAAAGGGTTTCATCAAAAGTCTGGAGGTCGTAGAGCTTGCGATGCTGGAATGCTTGGCGAAGACCGTCCTGCCATGTCCCGTCGAAGGCCTCAACATAAACTGTGTATTGCACCGAACCCCCAGGGTAGAGAACCGTCTGAAATCTTTGCCGCTTGCCCTTGACGATAGAGGGAACGGATCTTCTGGCGAGCGCATAGTAGTTTGCAGCTGAAGCGTACCCCAATTCCCATGCGTTGTCAGGAACGATTACGTTAATCGGCGTCCGACCTTTGAGAAACAAATGGGCGCGTGAAAGTGAATGGTCTCCCCACCCCGTGATGTACACGTCTAGCTGGTCGCGGCGGAACGGCAGGACATTCGCGAGGCGGATCGTGTCGCTCGTGGGATTGATAAACTTATACACTTGGGCGAAGCCGCGCGGCAGCAGACTGTCGGACACGTGTTCGACCCGAAGGCGCTCTGCGCGCCACTCCCCGTCCTCCTGGTATTCGAAATTGATCGGCGGTAACGCGGTGTGGATTTTTGGATCACTAGGCTGCGCGGCCGCCCCCCACCCAAACACAAGCCACGTGAAAAACACGACAGGGCCAATAAGAGATCGCTCGGAACGTTTCACAGAGTACTGTTACAGAGCAACAAATTACTAACTTGGCGACGGTGAAGCGACTTTTTTCTGTTTGGATCGTAGCCACGATGGTATGGGTGCTCGCGAGCGGTTGTGGCTCCACGTCCGACACCGTGACCGTTGCGAAACCACGCTACCACAAGTCATGGCCGAAATCCCATAGGGACAGGAAGCGAATCCACGTGTGGAAGTTCACCTTTCAGTGGCCCGAACGTGGCGGCTTGAAGAAAGTGAAAATGAAGAACTGAGAATTCACTTACTGGAGCCCCTTCGACACCAACTCCAAGTTCTTGCGGAAGAAGTATTTCAGCGGCGACAATTGGTTGATATGGCCCGTCACCGCCGACCCATGGAACAAGGTGGTGAACAGGTTGCAGATATCTCGCGTGGATGTTGTCTTTGTAATCTCCTTCTTGAAGATCGCTTCAAGGGCGAACTTTTCGAACATCTGTTCGACAGATTGAATCTCGACGCTTTGGATATCGGCAACATGAGGAAAAAGCAATTTCTTCTCCTCCACCTTGACGGGAAACGGCTTGGGTGTTCGCTTCAAGTCAGCTAAGTAGGCGAACAAGCTCAAGATGATTCCAGGGTGGTTCTCGCAGTCTTCGCTGAGTCTATCGAAGAGATAGAACACAGCCTGCATCCCTTCACGCGGTTTTTCCTTCAATTCGACCGCTCGACGGAGGCACCAAATCCGGTAATAGTATAGCAGGATGTCCTCCTTTTGAGGAAAGTACTTGAAAAGTGTGACCTTCGAAATCTTTACTTTGTCGCAGATTTCTTCGACGTACAAGTCCTCAAACGACTTCTTCCCGATCAACTTGATGGTGTAATCGAGTACGCTGAGTTTTAATCTTGCTGCTTTTTCCTTCCTTAGACTCATGGTTAAGTTCGAGTCAAATAATACATTTAGGTGAAATATTCCAAAGTCCTTTCCATGAAGCGCGCCCCTTACCTATCACTGGCAGTTATCTTCTTTTTGTTGTCGTGCCAACCCGCTCAAAAGTCCGAGCAAGAATCTGCAACGGAAACACCTACCGCTCACGGTATGGTTGTGTCCGCTCATCCTATTGCTTCACAAGTTGGTGTGGAGATCATGAAAAAGGGAGGCAACGCGGTCGACGCCGCCATTGCCGTCCAGTTTACATTGGCGGTCGTGTTCCCAGCGGCAGGCAATATTGGTGGTGGGGGCTTCATGATGGTCCGCACAAAAGATGGACAGGTGGCCGCACTCGACTATCGCGAGAAAGCTCCCGGCAAAGCGACCACCAACATGTTCTTAGATAAGAAGGGTGAAGTGATCCCCGACTTAAGTACTGCGGGGCATTTGGCTTCCGGTGTTCCTGGTTCCGTCGACGGCATGGTGGAAGCACACGCCAAGTATGGGTCGCTCCCGTGGAAAGACCTGGTTCAACCTGCCATAGACCTTGCCTTGAACGGCTTCTCGCTGACGCAACGTGAAGCGGGTTGGATGAACGATTTCAGGCCCACCTTCGAAAAGCATAATACTGTACAACCGGAGTTTTTGTACCGCCCCTTGTGGAAAGCGGGCGACACCATTCGTTGGACAGACTTGGGTCATACGCTCGAGCGCATCCGTGACCAAGGGAGGGCTGGTTTCTACGAAGGAAAAACCGCCGAAGATATTGTTGCCGAGATGAAGCGGGGAAAGGGACTGATCACACTCGAAGACTTGAAAAGTTACAAGTCGAGCTGGCGCACACCGATCCAATCGCCGTACAAAGAATATAACGTGATCTCGATGCCTCCCTCATCCAGTGGTGGCGTATGTCTCATTCAACTCTTGGAGTCTGTCGAACCCTATCCAATTAAAGATTGGGGATTCAACTCGGCAAAGACCGCCCATTTGATGGTTGAAGCCGAGCGAAGGGTGTACGCCGATCGTTCCAAGTTCTTGGGCGACCCTGAATTTTTCAAGGTGCCGATCCAAGAAATGATCGCCCCCGAATACAACGCCGCCCGGATGAAAACGTTCGACGAAAACAAAGCAACGCCCAGTTCCGAAGTCGCACCGGGCACGATTGCCGGCTACGAGTCGGAAGAGACAACCCACTTTTCAATTGTTGATCCCCAAGGCAACGCGGTGGCAGTCACCACGACGATCAACGGCTGGTTTGGTTCGTACGTGGTCGTGGCTGGGTCCGGTTTTTTCCTCAACAACGAGATGGATGATTTCAGCTCGAAGCCTGGTGTTCCCAACATGTTTGGCGTATTGGGTGGCGAGGCGAACAAGATTGAACCCAACAAGCGCATGCTAAGCGCCATGACACCCACCATTGTCGAGAAGAACGGAAAACTATTCCTGGTGCTGGGATCACCCGGCGGATCGACCATCATTACATCTGTATTCCAAGTGATTTTGAACGTAACCGAATTTAACATGGGCATGCAAGATGCGGTGAACGCGAAACGCATCCACAGTCAATGGCAGCCAGACATCATCGCGCCGGAGTTCAAAGCCATTAATACAGAAGACAGTTTAGCGCTGGTAAAAATGGGACATGTATTTAAGTCGCGAAAAGCGATCGGTCGAGTAGATGCGATCTTGGTGAAAGCAGACGGATCGCTGGAAGGCGGCGCCGACAAGACGCGCGGCGACGATGCCATCGCGAGTTTCTAAGGGCTCAAAATAGGTCGTTCAACCAGTAGAGGTACACCACCCAAAGTGCCGCAGCAGCGAGTACCCGCAAGACCTTTTTCATATCCGACATGGGTATACGGACCGCGTCCGACGACGGCGGTGGTGTCGTGGGGTATTTTTTGTTAGCCGGTTGTTAATCTCGTGTCCGCCGTGGTCAGGATTCTTGCTGTTGATCGGTTACAAACTGCCGTCTGTACTTTTGGATAAACGACAACCTCGTCGGCCACCTATCTTTGAGGGATTACTGTCCGCGTGTAGCGATGAACAGCATCTTCGGCAATAGGGTCGCCCAACATATTCTCTTCTGGCTAGCACAGCTCGTCTTCTACGGCGTGATTTACGGCAGTTATGCGGACAATTACACCCAAACTTTTTACGAGGAGTCGATCTACCTTCCCGTCAAAATAGTCTTCACTTACTTGGTTTTGTATCTCTTACTACCGGCGTTCTTGTTGCCTGGTAAGTACGTTCAATTCTTTTTGTGGTTTACGGTGGCCTCACTCCTGGGCGGGCTGGCGCAACGTTACATCGCTTTCAACTTCGATTACCCGGTTTATTACCCGGACGCATTACGCGATCCGTTCATGTATTTCCCAAAAATATCGAAGCTCATCGCAGCGATCTACCCACCGATGTTCATGGCGGCCGCCATTAAACTGTTGAAGTTCTGGTACGCCAATCGAGAAGCACAACAAATCTTGCAACAGGAAAAATTGGAAGCGGAACTCAAGTTTCTAAAGACTCAGATCCATCCTCACTTCCTTTTCAATACCCTCAACAACTTATACGCGCTCACGCTGAAAAAGTCGGAACTCGCCCCCACGATGGTGCTGAAACTCTCCGAACTGATCAACTACATGTTGTATGAGTGCCGCGACGAGGAAGTCTTGTTGGACAAGGAGATCAAGTTCATCAATAACTACATCGACATCGAGCGATTGCGTTATGGTGATAAGCTGGATGTCGACATCAACGTACGCGGACAGGTGCAAGGGCGAAAGATCGCGCCCCTCATCCTACTGCCCTTTATCGAAAACTGTTTCAAACACGGCGCTAGCCTTGAACTCGACCAGTCTTGGGTGAAAGTCGACATCGAAATCCTTGCCGATCGAATGTTGTTTAAGATCGAGAACAACAAGGTGGCCTCCAACGGCAACGGGAACCAAGAAGGAATCGGAATTGCCAACGCCCGGCGTCGTCTCGACCTGCTTTACCCGGGGAACCACGAACTAAAAATACTACGTGGTGACGAAACATTTCTAGTGATTCTCACGATCAATCAACCGTAACACAAGTGGCCATGAAGTGCATCATCGTAGACGACGAACCGCTGGCGATCGAAATTCTCGAAACGTACGTCTCACGGATCGACGAACTCGAATTGCTCGGGTCTTTCCGCAACGCGATCGCTGCCTTCACCTTCGTGCAACAAACTCCCGTGGATCTGATCTTCCTAGATATTCAAATGCCCAAACTGTCCGGTATCGAGTTCTTGAAGACGTTGAAGAATCCACCGAAGGTAATCATCACCACTGCCTACCGCGATTACGCCATCGAAGGCTTCGAACTCGAAGTGGCCGACTACCTCCTAAAGCCGATTCCTTTCGAACGGTTCCTAAAGTCGGTGGGAAAAGTGTTGGCCCGCCCCGAAACGCATGCCACGCCAGCACCAGGCCAAGAAAGTTTCATTTACTTCAAAGTCGACAAGAAGATGGTCAAGACCAAGATTGCCGACATTTTGTACATCGAAAGCATCAAAGACTACGTGAAGGTCCGGACCGCCGACAAAGAAATCATCACACAACAGAAGATCAGCTACCTCGACGAAAGTCTACCGAGACTAAACTTCTTGCGGGTGCATAGGTCGTTCATCGTAAACGTCGACCAGATAGACGCGTATTCTGCTACCGATGTCGAGATCGGTAAGTTCAAAGTGCCCATCGGCCGCAACTATAAGAACGACGTGATAAAGGCCCTTTCGAAACAGGTATTTTCTTAGTTTTTGACGATCGTAAACTCTACGCGGCGATTGAGCGCCCGGGTTTCGTCGGCTGCGTTATCCGCAATCGGTTTGGTACCCCCAAAACCTTTACCGGTAATTCGATTCGCCGGAATCCCCTTCGACACCAAATAGTCTTTCACCACATTCACGCGCTCCCTCGACAGCTTCATATTCGCATCGTGACGCCCTTGGTTGTCGGTGTGCCCCGAAAGCAAGATCTCGACTTTAGGGTTGGTCTTCATAAAATCTACCACCATGTCCAGTTCATCGAACGAAGACGTCAACAACACGGGTTTGCTCCGCTCAAAGAGAACGTTCTTCAGATTGATGGTCGTACCTATTTCAACGGGCAGCAGTTTGAAATTCATCTCTAAGTCTTTTAAGACTTGTGTCTTCAAGTCAAGCCGTTCGAACTCGCCGATGAAACCCACAGCCTCAACCTTCACCGAATAGTCGTCGACGCCGACGAGCGACACGGTGAACCCCCCATCTGGACCACTGTTGGCTGTGTAAGTCTTGCTCGAATGGAACTGAATCGTCGCGCCTCCGATCATTTCATTTGTCTTGGCGTTGATTACCTTGCCAAAGATACGTGTGGGCGCATCCGCAGCTTGCGTGTCATACTTCACGACTTCAATCCTTTTCGAAGTATCAACTGCCGTTACCCTCACCTCTTCTGTTGGATTGATCATCACGGGAACTTCCATGGTGTCTTGGTTGGGTAAGAACCGAATGTTGGCCATTCCATCGCTGTTCAAAGTAGAAGTTAAGAATCGACCTCCCGGTGTCTCGCGATAAAATAATTCGCGGCCGGTGCTGTTCACGTCGTGATCGAGCGCTCGGGGCTCCGACCACTTCGTCCAGTCGTCGCCGATTCTGTCGCAATAGAAGATATCGAAGCTGCCTGCGCCACCATGTCCATTGCTTGCAAAAAACAACCTCTTGCCATCCAAGCTCAGGGATGGACTGACGTCTTGACCCGTCGTGTTGATAGCTCCGCTCAACGGCACGGGCTCCTGCCAAGCCCCCCCGCTCTTCCAAGTGATATACACATCTTCTAACCCGAATGTCGTGTAACCTTCCGCAGAGTACACCAGCACGGATCCGTCGGCCGACAGAGCTCCACTATTGTAAGGTGTCTTATTCTTGAAGTACGGGATCTTGATGTTCACCGGCGCCGACCATCCGGTAGCAGTCCGTACGCTTACCGAGAGTCCTTGCGAAGTGACGGGCTTTCCATTTTGTTCGTAGTGTCCCATCAAGTATAGTTGGTTGCCATCCGGCGAAAATCCAGCGACGGTATTGTGCTGCGCGTTGTTGATGAGTTTACCCCCGTGGTAAGGTGTGCCCCAACCGGTCTCGGTCTTTTCTGAAAACCAGATGTCGCCCAAGTCATGGTTGCTACCGATGTTTTGCGGGTGATCGGCGACCGTAAACGCCAATAGTTTGCCATCAGGTGATAAGACTGGGCACTGTTCGTCGAGTGGCGTGTTCAGCACCGAAATAGACGTGGGCTCGTTTTGGGACCAAGCGAAGGCTGGCAACAAGGCACTTACCAGCAAAAAAAAGATTCCGCGCATACGACAAAAATAATAAATGTTCCCTGGCTATCGACTTACCCACGGGCTCCCCAGAAGGGAAAAGCGCCAGGGTAACAAGGCGTCTTTGCCTGCATAATCGATGCCAATGCGAGGCGAGGTAATAATCTGATCTTTAGGTATTTGTGTACCTATGTCCTCCATCCAGATTCTTGCGCCAGCGAGATGCTGTCCGTTGAACTGTCGGTTGATTCCCAACGCTTTCGTCAGCTTACCCGGGCCTGAAGTAATTCGCTTGGTCGACGACACATCCATGCGCTGCATCATCGTGGTCGTTCCTGCAAGGGGTTCCAAGGCTCGAATGAGGACGGCATCTCCCATCCCCGCGCCGCCCGTCACCACGTTAAAAAGGTGATGAATCCCATAGCATAAGTAGACATAAGTGTAGCCACCAGGTTGAAACATTACGGCGTTGCGCGGTGTCATTTTGTTTTGGTAAGCATGGCAGCCCTTCTCGATATGCGAATAGGCTTCCGTTTCGACGATTATGCCTGACGTTAGATGCCTTCCAACCTTGGTGACAAGCACTTTGCCGAGCAGGTTTTCTGCCACCCAAGTGACATCAGGGTGTTGGTAGAAGGATTCGTCGAGTTTCAAGGGGTGTTAAATGGTTGTTAAACAAAAACGATACATCGTGTGACTATCAACTTCGGTGAGATTTCCATTAATTTCGGCCCAAGTTAAAACAAGCTAATCCTCATGAAGAAAATTATCATTGCCCTTTTCATGGCCGTCAGCTTCGGTGCGTTCGCGCAGATCGAAACTCCGGCCGCCAGCCCAGGCGCTACCCTTTCCACGCGCATTGGTCTGACAGACGTGAAAATTTCCTACTCGCGTCCTCGCATCAAGGGTCGCAAGATCTTTGGCGCCGGCGCCGATTTCCTCACGCCTTACGGAACGATCTGGAGAACGGGGGCCAACCAAGGTACTGTGATCACGTTCGGTGACGACGTGGAAGTAGAAGGCAAGAAAGTTGCTAAAGGCGACTACCTCCTCCTCACCATTCCCGGCGCCGCTGAATGGACCGTGATCTTGTATAAAGATGTAGCGTTGGGTGGAAACACGACCGACTACAAGCAAGAGAACGATGCAGCTCGCTTTACGGTAAAGTCAGAGAAGCTCACGGAGAAAGCTGAAATGTTCACGATCAACGTGACCGATTTGACCGACGACAACACGACCGCCAAGATTCAACTCGCGTGGGAAAATACGTCAGTGAAGTTCGCCGTCAAGACCGACTTCGATAGCAAAGTGATGAAAGCCATCGAAGCCAGCACGAAAGTAAACCCGAACGTGTATGTTACCGCAGCGCGCTACTATTTCGAAACACACCGCGACCTGAAGAAGGCGTTGGAATGGATCGATCTGGGTATCGCTGGAAATCCGGAAGCCTTCTGGAACATCCACTTGAAAGCGCAAATTCAAAAGGCAGCCGGCGACAAGGCGGGTGCCATTGCGACAGCACAAAAATCACTTGACTTGGCGAAGAAGGCTCCTAGCGACTTCGGCTACATCAAGCAAAACGAAGACTTGATCAAGTCGATCAAATAGTTCGTTGAAAAGGAAAGACTCAAGGGTGGCGGCCATTTAATTGGTCGCCACTTTTTTTATGCCGCCTTCTGGCGCAGGTTCAGAAACCATTGAATGACGATCGCGAAGGCAATCACGGCGAGGCAACCCACCACGTTGTAAAGCAAGAAAGCGACCTTGGTATACATCCACAGGTAGAGAATGATCGCTTCGCCCAAAATCGCGGCTATAAAGATGGCTTTCGACTGGACAAAGCGGATGTAAAACGCACTGAGGAAGATACCCAAAAGGGTTCCATAAAAGAGAGATCCAACAATATTCACGAGTTGGATCAAGTTCTCCGCCTGCGACGCCACCATGGCAAAGCCCATCGCGAAAACGGCCCAACCCGCCGTAAACCACTTTGACATCTTGACGTAATGTTCGTCGCTAGCGTCCTTCACAAAAGACCTTCGATAAATGTCGACGGTGCTTGTGGACGTGAGCGCGGTCAATTCCGAGGCCGTGGACGACATGGCAGCAGAAAACACCACTGCGAGCAGCAAACCGATGAGCCCATGCGGCAACTTCGACATCACAAAATTGATGAACACATAATCTGTGTCGTTGCGCTTGTCCTTCGTCGCAGCAAAGATTTCGTCGTTGACTTTCTTCTTGATCTCCCCTTGTTGTTGCGCCAAGTTTCGGATCTGATCCGACTCCAGCGCAACCTTGGCTTCGTCCTCCGCACGGATGGCGGCTGTCAACTCCTTCGAGTGACTTCTCTTCTCTTCGAACAACGCCTGATACTGCGATTCCAACGCGGAAATGGTGGCGCCGTGCTCGGTGGTCATCGCTCGCTCCAGCAATGCTTGGTTGTGGACGACGGGCGGCTGGTTGAACTCATAAAAAACAAACACCAAAATCCCGATATAGAGGATGATGAATTGCATAGGAATCTTCAACAACCCGTTGAAGATGAGTCCCAACCTGCTCTCGGTAATCGAACTGGCGGCGAGGTAACGACCCACTTGAGATTGGTCGGCGCCGAAGTAAGATAGAAACAGGAATAAGCCCCCGATTAGTCCGGACCAAATGTTGTAACGGTCTTGCAGATCAAAATTGAAGTTGACCAAGTTCAGCTTTCCCACCGCACCGGCATATGAAAACGTTTCCCCAAATGACAAGTCAGGCGTTTGGGCGAAGGCTATCGCACCCGCCACCAGCATGCCACCCATGATTATCGTCAACTGGTATTTCTGGGTGAGGCTCACGGCCTTGGACCCTCCGGTGATCGTGTAAATCATCACCATGCAACCGATCATCAAGGTGGTCCACTCGAGTCGCCAACCGAGGATCGTCGACAAAATCAAAGACGGCGCAAAAACGGTGATCCCTACCGACAGTCCGCGCAGGACGAGGAAGAAGAACGCTGCCAGCGATCGCACGCGTACATCAAATCGCGATTCCAGGTACTCATAGGCGGTATACACTTTCAGCTTTCGATACAATGGTACCGCTGTGATGCTCAAGATCACCATGGCGAGTGGCAAACCGAAATAGAACTGTAAGAAACGCATCCCATCGGAATAGGCCTGTCCTGGTGTTGACAGGAACGTGACCGCGCTTGCTTGGGTGGCCATGATGGAGAGACACACCGTCCACCAGGGCATGCTGCGACTGCCGACTAAATACGCTTCCATGCTCGACGTGTGACGGGTCTTCAACACGCCGTAGATTACGATGAGCCCGAGTACACCAAATAAGACAATCCAGTCGATCAGGTTCATCTATAGGAGTAAGTTATCCACGCGTAGACTATGACTTGGACTGCAAGCACGCCCATGACGAGCCAATACCAACCCTTCCATCTTTCGAAAACGGGAGGGCGCTCTTCTTCTGTCGCAGGGTTACTTGAATTCATTTGGCAGATTTTATCTTTTGCTTGGGTGGCAATGGCTTACGTCCCATGGATACGAGGTTGGCAAACAGTTTATACGCGCCGGGAACGCCTTCGGGTAACTCTCTAAAAAATGAAAGCCCCGTGTAGATGTAATATCCTTTCCCGTAAGGAGCCACCAACAAACCGCCGTCCTTTGCTTCCTCGCCTTTGTCGTGAGATGAGAGGACGGCTTCAAAGTGCGCGTCCCATTTATTGGGATAGTACAAGCCTCGCTCCTGAACCCAACCGTCGAAATCGGCAGCTGTGATCTTGTTAGGGAAAGTGAGCGCTGAGCTCGCGGGAGCAAGCATCTTCACTTCACTATTTTCTTCGGTGACACGGTCGCGCGAAATCGTGAGCGGATAGGGAGAAAACTTATCGGCGTCGATTGCCATTTCGAAGTTGGTATTGTATTGCACCACGAGGGTACCACCGCCCTCGACGAAAGACAGCAACTGAGGCATGAAGTACCGGATTCGGTCGTTCGTATTGAGGGCGCGCACCCCGAGCACGACGGCATCGACTTTCGCCAAGTTGGCGGCAGTGACTTCTTCGTTTTTCATCTCCCATACCTCATAACCGAGGTTGCGCAGCGCAGCGGGAATTTCATCGCCAGCACCTCGAATATAACCGACCACAGAGCCAGCTTTCGCGACGTCAATCCGCACCGCTTTGGCCCGAGCCGAAACCACGAGTGTCTGCACAGGGATGTGGTCATATTCGATCGTTTGGATCGAGTGGTTGTACGACTTACCATCGACCGTGGCCACAGCGCCAAGCGTCGACGTGAGCTGCTCCTTCGACGGCGTCACTTGGAACGTCACAACTTGCTCCTCGCCCCTCTTGTTGAGTGAAAAGGCCTGTTGCGTGGGTTGCATCGACCACCCTTGCGGCAATGACAAAGAAACTGAGCCGGACATTTTCTTTCCCGACGCCGAGCGAACGCTGACCGTAATAGAGCGCGGCCGCTGGTCGTTGAATACGAACACCGGCTGGGTCAGCGACACTGCTACGGCCGGAACAATTTCAAAGGGCCGCGTGAGTTCGCCTCGAACCGGGTCCGTCCGCTTGTACACCAATGGCACGGTATACGAAATATCGTGTCCACCAATCGTGTACACGAACTCGAATTCGACCGCCGGCTTGCTGTCGGGTTGACCAATCATATCGACGTTGGAAACGGTAAACAACCCTTGCGTATGTTCTTCCTTCAGCCAGTAAGGTCCAGAATACGGCGCTTGCGGATTCACCGGTCGTTGCGACTTAAACATGATCAATTGGTTCGGACCCGCGACCAAGTTGGGTACGGTATCGTAGGACATGGTCGAACTCTTGATTGACTTCAACTTGATCTCGGCCTTTGAGCGATTGACAACTTCAAACTGCAACTTCACATCTTCGCCCGGAGCCACATGAAACTCGTTCGCCGTTACTTCAGAGTACAGACCCGCGCACGCGGCAATCAATTGTTCGGTTTCAAGTAGCTTGCGTGTACGCCAGATGCCCGGCTCAAGTGCCAGTATCTCCTTCCTCACCAATAACAACTGGGGAATAATCTCGTAAGGTCTCTCATCATTAAATTGGGCGAGGGCTTTGTCGACCAGTGGCTGGACTTTCTCCCCTCCTTTTACGCGGGTCCAAGTGGTGTTCACGCCTTCCAGCACGTCTGACGCCGCAGGCTCGCCCTTGACAAATTCGAAAAACTCGAGCGCATCGCCACGTCTTCCTTGCGAACCAAATCCTTGACTCTTATGCTGCGTGCGACTGGCCGCAGCCATCTCGGAATAGCTTTCGCCCAACAGTGCGTTGTAGGAGCCGACATTCATGGCAATCACCCCAGGGGTCTTTTCGTTGATGGTTTGATTCCACCAGCGACCCGTGTTGGTAAAAAGGCGTTTGGGTTGCCACGGGGTAAGGGACTTCAATTGCTCGGGGAACGCGGTCGTCGTACCTGCAAGGTCGAAGGCCTCCTGCGCCAATACCGCCGACCCGGTGTGATGCCCGTGACCCGCACGCTCATCCGGTGGGAAGCGCGTCAATATGACGTCAGGTTGAAATTGGCGGAATACACGGACCACATCCGACAGAATTTCTTGCTTGTTCCATATCTCAAAGGCTTCATTCACATTCTTGCTGAATCCAAAGTCGTTCGCACGTGTGAAGAATTGCTGGCCGCCGTCGATCCGGCGCGCCGCTAAAAGTTCTTGTGTGCGGATCAGTCCGAGCAAGTCTCGAATTTCAGGTCCAATCAGGTTCTGACCACCATCGCCCCTCGTCATCGACAGGTAGGCCGTGGTAGCTAACCGTTCGTTCGCCATGTATGCAATGACCCGCGTGTTCTCGTCGTCGGGATGGGCCGCCACATATAAAACGGTTCCGAGGTAATTGAGCTTCTTGATGCCTTGCCTGATTTCGGAGGCGCCGGGTTGTCGTTGGGAAAATGAAACGAACGGAACGACTAAGAGTAGCCAAACAAGTCTCTGCATGCGCGCAATTAACGACTAAATCACAAAATGCAAGATGGTATTTTGACGGCGTTAACGAGACATTAACAGCCTACCTTACCTATAGAATTATTAGGTTAGAATTTCCCTCTTCGCTCGCCATTGACGAGGAATGTTCCATCGTCTTGGACGATTAGGTGTATCCGGTTCAAGAGTTGTCGCGACTCATCGACGGCGAACACCGTGTAGCCGTATGCATTTACGCGATCCTTGAGGTCGTCTACATACCCCATGTCAATCTTGAAATCCAGTGTCTTGTCTGCCTTTTTATTGAAGATGGCTGCTCCGTAGTTGTTCTCGCACTTGAAACGCACTTCCTCGTCTTTCCTATTCAGAATTTTGACGTGGACGACCAAGTATGGTAGCGGTCCGGGTTGTTTGCGGTCTTGCACGCCGTTCGGATCTAATGTCACGGTGTTAGCATCTTTCGCGGGTCGTTGACGGAACTCATACTTCAGTTCGACTTGGTAGTCTTCCTTCGCACGGTAAGGAACATCCGTTTGCCACAGCAACAGTAGGGAAACAAGAATTGGCCACATAGGAATTGGTACTCACATTAAAAATAAACAAATCACGCGGAGAATTCCGGACTGTCGAATTGCCTTTTTGACACTTTGTTTGACAATCCGGCTTTCCCCGCGGTCTTGTCTACTGGTTAATGTCTTTTCCTTCCCCAGCTTTGGTGAGTAAAGCCTCGGTGTTCCGCTTCGCACCGTCGTCGGGCGCCATGGGTAACGCCAATTTCAGGAAGCTGGTCGCCTTCTTGAGATCACCTTTCGCCGACCACGCCCGGGCCATTCCAATGTGGGTCGTGTACTCTTTCGAAGAACGGTCGTAGTTCAACTTAAAGACCTTGAACGCTTCATCCACCTCGTTTTGACTTAACAACTGTCGCCCATAAAAATGCACTTCGATCACGCTCCCCATGGGTAGCGCTTCTTCCATGGTCTTCTTTGCTTCTTCTTTGCGGTTGAGTGCAGTCAACACCGCTGCACGCGTCGATAATGTCCGGAAGGTTTTCTGACCCATGATTCGGAAGTACGTGCCACGATCGATCCAGGCGAGCGCTTGTTCCAAATCGTAATTGTTCTGCAAGCACCAATTTGCGGCAGTCACATACTCATCGGGTGGACGGGTTGTGCGGAAGTCTTTCTTGAAGGCTTCAATCTGAAGTTTTTCGCGTTCGATGGTGACCGTGAAAGGGATCATGCGTTTCTCCCACGACAAAGCGATCACGGCAGAGTTAGGCGTTTGGTCGAGGAACTCGTACTTCAACCATTCTACACTTTTATCAAGAACTTGGTTCTTGACGGGCACACGCAGGGCATCTTCGGTTGGGTCGTAGTAAAAACTGCCCCACGAGGTATTGATCTTATTGAAGATGAGTGTGCTTTCGGATTCGCCCAAGGCGATGAAGAAGCCGTACACCCCGGCGGGCAGATCTTGGCCATTGATCTTAACCGGATGTGAGAACGACATCGTTGTGTTCTCGTTCGCGCCAGCGCGCCACGGGGCAGCATAGCTGGTGCCATGCCCTTGATCGACGAACCCATAGTGAGCCACGGTGGTTCCCCAAATTTTGCCCTCACGACCTTTGACGCCAGGCCGTGAATACTTGATCTCGATTTTTACGATCCCAATCTGCTCGGAGATGGAGGCCTTTTTGTTACCGCCGTCGGGTTCTAAGGTGAGCGGCTGAACTTGGGCATGCGCCGAGGCGGCGAGTAGTACCCACAAGATGGTTAGAATCTTCCTCATGAAGCGTGTCTTTTGATTTAGTGTATCGGCTACAGACAGCCTGCAGCCTACCAACACCTTCAAAGGACAACACAGCACAAGCGTTGTCTTATGGCTGGATCAAGGCACAAACAAGTTTGTTCAAAACGTGATCAAACTCATTTTACCGACAATAGGATGAGCCTACATCTTGACGATTTTAACCCGCTTGGTCTCACCCGTGGATGAAATCTCGACGACGTACACTCCGGCGGCGAGCGAAGACATGTCGAGCTTGCCAAACGTGCGCGTGCCCGAAGTACTTAACGGGAACGTCCCCACCACTTGTCCAGACATATTGATGACTGTGACCTGCGACACGGAAGATCCGTCGAATTGGAAATTCAAGTACGACGCTACTGGGTTGGGCCACAGCGTGGTCGAAGCATCGGCATCCGACTCGAGGCCCGCAATCACAAACGGATATGCTGCCTCTGCTTTGCAGGAACCCACGGGGATCACCACCGAATAGGTACCCGATTGTTTCGGTTTCACGAACGACAGGGTGTCCTTGGGTAGTATTTGGCCGTCGAGGTACCATTGTTTCTTGCCTGTGTAGGAAACTACGAGCGAGTCGTTCCGCAATACGATCACAGGTTCTTCGAAGTGAACCACCTTAGCGGTAGCAGGAACTTTGGCGCTTTCACATCCGGCCGCGCTCACGATCGATACAAAGTAAGTCTGAGTCTTGGTGAGATTGGGCGTGGTGAAAGTCACTTCGCTACTCAATGGCGTCAGGTCGTCAGCCTTGGCGTACCAGCGATATTGTTGGCCCACAGTTGCGCCGGCTGCCGTCAACGTAGCGGAACCTTCTTGGCAAACATCTTTCGCCACCACCGTCGGCGTTCCCACCGATTCGACTGAGAGCGATGTGGTGCGTTCGACGGGGGCATCACAAGAATTCAGGGGCGTTGCCACCACGATGATGGCATTCGCGCCAGCAGTGAGGAAACGGGTCGGAACACGCATCAAAAGCGAGCCGTTGTTGCCCAACTGTTCCGTTACCTTTTGTCCATTTACCTTCAAGGTGTACGTCACCTTATCAGATGTCTTCGAAACCTCCACGGGTGCTTCCGTTCCTTGGCACACACCGGTCGCCGTTACGGCATGATCCATCACGATCGGGGTGTGTGTAAATCTGAGCGTAAACCGTCCGCTTCCTTTGCTATTCGGATCATTGGTGACGCTGAACGAATAGGTCGTCGTATTGCGAACATCCGTTGTGGCGCCGGTGAAGGCATCCACGAGCACAATGGCGGTCGATGCATCGAAGGTTGCGATGTTGTCGAAATTCAAAAGGTAGGTCCCTGCAGTCACGTTGTCGATCGACAGCATCACGTTCGTGGCACAAGACGCCAAGTCGAGAGAGTTGATGGCCAATTTTTCCTTACCCTCCAAGAGCGACGACAGGTTGAAGCCGGTGTTCGGCAACTTAATGGCATCGGCGTGTGAATCGAAATCATTAGTAGCATCGCTTCGGAAGTGAATAATTGCCTCGTCGCGCACATTGCCTTGCGACAAAGTAATCCTTGCTAGGTTTTCTGGTGCCGCGTCGCGGAAGAACGTTGTCTGCGTACCTGCCACCTTCGCGTTTTCATTTACAGAGAGTGCGGGAGAGGCGCTGCCTGCCTTCACCCAGAAGCCTTGTCCGGCGGCGATGAACCGCGAGCCGCCGTTGGTGCCCACCACACCGTTCCAGGTAGCATACTGTCCACCCGCCACCGCGTTGTCGCGGATGTAAATAGTACCGTTGATGTTGGTCTTCGACCATCCTGAAGCCGCGTTCCAATCGATGGTCGCCGGGTACGGATTACCAACCAAGTTCCATCCATCATCCGCGAGGACGCCCGATGAGGTGAATTGTACCGGCATCGTGATCGTGCCGCTATTGATAGGTCCACGAAGGTCCCAAAGTGCCGTCGTCAACAAGTTACCACGGACGAACATCGCGTACCCACGACCAGGTTGAAAAGTCTCTGTGTTAACCGCTACCGGGAATGCGACATAACCACCGTCGACCCCACCCGTTGTTACCGTTTCATCATATTGAAACACCGAAGCTGAAGTTGTACAACCTGTGCACGTGCTCCGGCCGGTGAATGCACCTGTGATAGGAATTTCGTTCTGCATGTCGGCGACCGTAGCACTTTGCACGGGCGACGAGATGTAACGATATATCCGACCACCGCTGACGCCTTCAATCGTCATGTATCGTTGAACGGTTACTCTTCCTTGCACCGCGGCGCCGGAAGGCAAGCTCGCAATCGAACCGTCGAGGGTGGGGTTGTCTGCCGACGACATCACGGTCAACACCGCAGTGTTCGCCGTACCATCCGCATCCATCGTCGCGTTCGAGCCAAGTGTCAATACCCCACGGAGGTTTTGATTGCTTTCGATGCTAACGCCTGGTGTGGAGGTGTTCGTGATGGACACATTACCGAAATCCGTAACAGAAGTACCTGACACACTCTGCGTGGCGGTACCCCTGAATGTGACGCTGCTGCCGTTTCCAAACGTGAACGTGCCGTTGTTGACCCAGTTACCAATCAAACGAATCGAGGCAGATGCGGGAACTGCCGCCGTTGAGTTGTTGTTGGTCAACGTGCTCATGTCAGTAGGTGTCACCGCACTGAAAGTCTTGGTACCGGCGTTTGACAATGTCAGGTGTCCATAAGTGAGTGGCCTGATGGATTGTGCCGCGCCGTTGTATTCAACCGTGCTAGTAGGATCCAGCGTATAACCTAACGTGAACGTTGGCATCGTGTTCGTACCACCGATGATGAGTCTCGTTCCGGCGTCCAAGCTGATCGAACCACCCAAAGTGGCGTTCTCCGAGATGATGAATCCCTGCAGATCGAGTGTTCCCGCCACCAAAGCCAAAGTCCGCAACTTGCTGAGGTTGCCGTTCAACGTAAGTGTGGCAGATGGTTTGTTGATCGACACGTTATTGAAAGCGGTAGTCCCCGCCGTGCCGCTCACCGAACCCGAGGTAGTACTGGTGAAACTCACCGTCGCATCATTAGGAAGGAAAGATCCGTCGTTGATCAGGTTCCGTCGAATGTTGAAGTTTGATGTCGCCGAAACCACGCCGGCGAATCGAACGTCGTAGAAACTTAATGTTCCACTGCCACCAACTTGAGTGGTGTCGACCGGGTTCAGCACGAACAACGATGTATTTCCGTTCAACACACCGTTTACCAAGATGTTGTTCCTTACCGTATGGGTGAGTCCGGTACCAGCTTGAAAAGTCGACCCAGCGTTGACCGTCAGGTCGCCATTGATGTTCAAGTTGCCGGTTGCAGTCATCCCGCTCGCACTGGTGTTACTAAACACCACATCGTTAAAAGCAGTGGGCGTACCATTTACCGTGAGCGTGTTGATTCCACCAAACTCGACAACACCCGTATTTTGAAAGTTAGCGCCAGATCCTAAGTTGATCGTCGTCGGCGTGGTCACCAGCGGGAGTCCCGGGGCGATCAGGAACTTGCCCGCGCCAGTAATTGAACCCGAGTTGGTAAACGCTCCTTTGAAAGTATGGTCGTTCAAACCGCCGTTCCATTTTCCACCAGTGTTCACGGTGAAGGTACCAAGTACCGTCCATGGCTCACTGGCGGTGATTCCTGCCGTGTTATTGACGATCACATTCACGAAAGTGGGTGCCGCCGCTGAGTTGAGGACCGGGGCAACCGTTCCGTTGAAGATCATCGTGTTGGTGAGACCGGGCGATGTTAGGTTTCCGTTAAACTGAATATTCTGCACTTGAGCGCCGGAGAAAATTACGTTGCCATCGCTTGAGAATGTGCCATCGATGGTTACGTCGGCTGCCAACGTCACAGTATTCGCACCCGCCGTCAGTGTGCCAGGCAGGTCGGCAGCTCCATTAATCGACAGGGATGTACCAGTGGCGGCAGTATAAGAACCTGATACCGTCAACGCGCTAAAGACTGTAGATCCCGTGATGGATTTCCCTGTTCCTTGTAAATCGACACTTCCACCCGACGACGAGAACGTACCGTTGTTGGTCCAGTTGCCACGCACCCTTAGTGATTGAACACCTTCGTCGAGGGTCGCGCCAGCGTTGACGGTCAAGTCGCCGTTCACTTGCGTGTCGCCAACCAAGGACTTTGGTGTAGCACCGCCGTTCGACAACACAAGGTTTCCATACGTTTCGGCGGGTACCGACTGCGCGGTGGTGCCGTTGAACACGACTGTGCTGTTGTTGGTGAACACGCGCGTGTCGTAATTGGTCGGGAAGTTGGAGGCCCCTCCTATTCGCAACGTACCGCCGTCGCCTACCGTCAATGTACCGCCGGCCGACGAGCGGTTAACCAACAGACTACCGATATCGAATGTACCGGATGTGACCGATAGGTCTCCATTGATCGTCAGGTCGCTGGCGGGCGTCACCACACCGGAAGGTTTGTTGATCACCAAGTCGTTGAACGTCGTCTGTACGATCGTTTGGTTACCTGCACCGTTCAACACGACGGCACCCACGGTGGGGTTAAATGTTCCGGCGCGATTCCAGTTACCACCCACACGCAAGGAAGCGTTGTTCGCATTCAGGGTCGTGCCTGAGTTAATGTTCACGTTACCGACTACATCCAATGCTCCGTTGGCATTGAGGGCACCGGCACCGGTGATCGATAGGTTTCCGTTGACCGTAGCGGCATTCGAAAGGGTCGCGTTACCAGTCGACTTCGAAATCGCGAGATCGTTGTAGCCAACACCCGCGATCACTTGATCCACGGTTCCATTGTAGGTGACCGTGCTCGTGCCGGCCGTGAATGTACCAGCCGTGTAGTTGTAGTCTGCACCGATGTTCAGCGCGCCAGCACCCGAAAATACAATCGCTCCGGCGCCTGAATGGTTGATTGACCCGGTCACGTTGATGGTTCCAGTAGAAGCCGAGAGCTGCAAACTTCGAGCTGCGGTACCGTTACTCAACGATAAGTTGCCGCCCACCGACAAGGTTCGAGTGGCCACGTCTAGCGTATGCACTTGGTCCGCGAGCCAGTCGCCACCCACGTTACCAGTGACAGTAAGAGCACCAGCGCCACTCATCGTCATTGCCACAGCCTTCGCACTTCCGAATAAAATGGACTTTACCGTCACCGCCGTGGTGATGGCGGGTTGATTCGTAAACGTTTCGGATCCAATCAACACGTTGTCTGTTGCGACAGGGACAACACCGGATTTCCAGTTGCTACCTGTAGCCCACGCCGAGCTGGTTGTACCCTTCCAAATTTGGGTAGAGCTTCCATCGAAGAACGTCCAGCGGCTGGTAATATCTGTGAGACCAGTCTGTTGTACCCAATTGTTCGTGGCATCGTTGGCCGACTTGCCGATGCTAGTCCACGATCCGCCCACAAACCTCCAGAGGCCTAGGTTAGCTTCTACGTTACCGTTCAGTTCCGTGTCCTCGTAGTGGAGTCGAAGGGTCGCGGCGTAATTTCCTGTTTTGGTCACACTAATGTTGTATGAACGGTTGACGGATGTCAACGACAGAAAATCCGTGACGGGTGCAGATAGAACGGTCACGGTAACGGAAGTAATGGAGCCTCCTGTGATGCTGGTGAACGTAACCGTATTGAACGAACTCTCGAAAGCATACGCGGTGTTTGCCGCAAATGCGTGCGTCCGCGTAATCGTTCCGAGGATGACGGCATTACCGGTACGTGTACCTGTGATCGTCACCGAGTTCGAACCAGTGAGCATCCGACCATTGGTCATCGTCAGGTTGTTCGTCGTGATGTTGTTGTTCAGCGTCACGGTGGTAGTCGCCGTGCTTTTGTTCATCGTCAGGTTGTTGAACGTCGTGATACCCGTCGTGGTGGTATTGAGCGCTCCGTTGAATACAACCGTGCTGGTTGACGCCGTGAACGTACCATTGTTAACCCAGTTACCACCGATCGTGTGGGTGACAGTTGATGCGTTGTAGGTTACCCCCGAGTTGATGGTGAAGTTGCCATTCGAAGTGATGTTACCCGCCGCAGTCTTCACCCCGCCCGTGGCCAAGGTCAGGTTATTGTATGTCGCGGCAGCGATCGTTTGGGCACCTGAACCGCTATACACAAATGTGTTAGGCGTGGTAGTGGTCGTATTGAGCGTACCCGCCGTAATCGTAAATGCACCAGCAACGTTCAAAGTAGCGTTCGCACCAAGCTGAAGACGGGTTCCGTTGATGGTCACATTGAACATGTCGTGTGTGCCAGACACGGTCGAAGTGCCAATAAAGCTGATCGTGCCCGCGGTAGCCGTCACCTTTCCCGAACCTGTCAAGTTCGAGCGCATGGAGAAACTCACGGCCGTGCTCAGCTGGCCGTTAACTTGCAAGGCGAAGAAGGTTGTAGTTCCCGCACCTGCGATTACCGGTGTAGTACCAGAAAAAGTAATCGTACCAGCCGTCGCGTTGAAAGTTCCAGTCGTCGTCCAACTGCCGCTCACGGGAAAGCTGACGGTCGTCGACACTGTTCCTGAAATCACCACGTTGGCAAGTGAGTGGCCCGTTCCAGTGATGGTCCTGGTCGTTCCGGACATCGTTAGCGTACTCCCGGCGCTGTGTGTCCACGTTCCTGTTCCAGTAGTCGCCAAGTTTCCAGTCACCGTAAGGTTGGCGGACGTACAGCTCACGCCTGCGGCCGAGACTGAAAAGTTGTTGAAGTTCTGCGTGCCCGCACCACTTACCACTCTAGCGGCGCCGTTGAACCGCACGGTACCCGTGTTTCCGTTGTACACACCGGCATTGCTCCAGTTCCCTGCAATCACGTGTGTGGCTGTTCCACCGTTGAACGTGGTCGAGGCCCCTATGCTCACGTTGCCCGTAATCGTCAACGCCGCGTTGGCAGTATACGTAACGGAAGAAGCCGTGCCCACCGTGCTGGTAAAGTTACCCGCGATGGTCATCGCCGTAGCCGGGAAAGTCTTCGTCACCGTTCCAGACGTACCGCTGATGGTCAGGTTACCGTATGTCTTAGCAGAAATGGTTTGATTGTTCCCGTAGTAGAGAACAGTGCTGCTCGCGCCGAGTGTATACGTGGTATAGTTCCCTGGAAAGGTGTTTGTACCACCGATATTCAACTGGGCACCATTTGAAATCGTGAAAACACCCCCACCCGTCGCGCCGCGATCGAGTGTGAAGGAGCCAAGTTCCAAGGTGCCTGCATTCAAATTGACACGACCCGCGGCAGCACTCCCCGATTGCATCGTGGTATTGGCTGCAAGTGTCTTCAGAGATCCTCCCGAGATGGTGAGGGTACCATAAGATAACGTAGCGATCGTTTGGTTCACCGTCGCTGATGCATACTCTACCACACTCGTGGCGTTCAGGGTTGGATTGATAGAATAGTTGCCTGCAAATGTCGCAGCTTGAACACGAATGCGACCGCCCGCATTGACCGTGAACGTGGAACCAGTTAAGGTGATGAGGTTCGTCGAGACCGGGTCTACGATACCACTAACGGCAAAGGCGTTGGTGACTGAAATACTCGCGGCAAGGGAAGTGGTGCTACCCGCGTTAACGGTGACGCGACGAAACGACGTGGTGTTATTGATGGTTTGCGTGGTTCCTGAGAACACGACTGTAGCCGCAACTGCCGTCGGATTATAGGTTCCTGTGTTCGACCAGTTTCCCCGTAAACTAATGTTGTTCGCGGTGTGGGTAATCGTACCGCGCGTTTGAATGTCCAAATTCCCAGCAACGTTTAGAAGCGCGCTGATGGTAAGGGTGATATTGCGCGCCCCCCCACCCACGGTCAGAGCCCGGCAATTTGCGGTGGCCGTCACCGAAGGTTGAAATGTACCAGTGAAGTTTCCGTCGCCCACGATCGCGTCGACGGTAGCTGTCGGAACCCCGTTTGTCCAGTTTCCGGCATTTGCCCAGGCGGTACTGACAGTTCCTCGCCAGCTAGTCTGGGCTTGGCCTGCAAAAGCCACGAAAATCAATGAAAAAACAAGAACGATCCTAGAAAGAAGGGGTCGTTTTGGGCTCATAATGTTAAGTGTTGCACAATTGTCTCTCGCCGCTTGCCTTTTGGGCAACACCTAATGCCAAGCAATTACCCCCTTGCGGGGATCTCCAAT
>JBGAGH010000003.1:0-445560 GCA_044226825.1 Cyclobacteriaceae bacterium | reverse complement strand
CCATCAATCCGGCGATTCCTTTTTTAAATGAATCTGGGTTGAATGCGACGGAAGCAGCCACGGTCACACGGATGGGAGCGCCTTGGTAAGCGACGTTTCCCTTGTCGATACTGGTAGTCATGATGATAGATATTAAGTATGCTGCCTACTCTTTGGATTTTCGGCGACCTCCATCCCGCTCAGAAAACAAAAGCCCATCCGCTGCGTCGTATGGCGCATAAGATGGGCTCTTCTGTTTGGTGATGAAATGAAGGTATTGCTTTCCAGGTTGGTGCGAAATCGCAAAAATCAGGTAACGATTGTTGGTTGAGAACTCCATGTCATGCGGTTAAGACATCGTTTCCCCATTTCGGAATTGCCTAGTTGCCTTCAATAAGAAAGGGAACGAAATTCACAGGGTTTCCGAGACCTCTGTGGTTTGAGGAATAGGGTCCTTTTTGTGAGCCGATTGTTTACGTGGGTGAAGATTGATCAACGTTCTTTTCGCGGAGCCAAGTCTAGCACTTCGAGTTCCCATTTCGTCTTAACGTTTCTCCATCTTCGGTCGGACAACGGTTTTATTAACAACAACGCTTCTGCGGTACCGAGTAGGTAAAGCTGATCTTCTGATTTAATGGTTCCAGTAAAAATCAAAATGGCAGCGGCCCCTATTGCTGCACCAATGTAAAGTCCAGACCCCCGTTTCTTTTTACCAATCGCCACAATGTCATCTAACTTCGTGGTACGGCCTCCGATCGTCATCGAACTATACTCTATGTCGTCGACCACTTCTACGAGGCGCTCTCCGTTGGTGAGTTTGCAACGAATTCTTTCACCTTCTGTGATCAGGAGTGATTGACGCGAGTGGCGGGACACCCGAACCATCTTTTGGGCTGATGCGGAAATCGCCAGCGTACAGGCAACGAAAAGAAGGAATCTTAACATGTATCGGTCTCCCAAAGTCAAATTACTGACTTGTTTTGAAATGGACTTCACTGGGTTTTCTCCGGTAATCAGGTAATGTGAAATTCAACTATCGGTACTTGTTCAACGTGTTTTCGTAAAAGTTATGAGAGTTCGGTTCTGTCACCACTTAATTCCAAACGCGTCCCTGATATCCTGCGCCTTCAATTGAACTACACCTCGACCTGCCAAGAACATGATCTTCGAAGACGCGTTTTCGATATTTTTCGGGTCGCGATCCTCGTCATTGCGGAACAGCTTCGAGGAGAATGTGGTCCGAATGAAACGGCTCACGTAACTGTACAGTAGTTTTCGATGCGCCATATCTGTTTGGTTAAAGGTGATCTTCCCGTCTTGCAACTGGTCGTACTCTTTGAAGAAGCACTTCTCCAGACTCCATTTCCAGTATTTCTTGGTGGGCGTTGTCGACAGATCGTCGAGCCGACATGTTGTACCATCGCCCGGCGTTTTTGTGTTTATAGCGTTTCGTGTTTCGGATTCCCTTGCCAGAGGCGTCGACAATAAAGACAATGCGTTTGTCGCGGTCGGTGATGTCGCCCATGGTAGAATGATATCGAAGGATGGCTTTGGCAGAATGCATGGCTTGTTGATCGACCATGCCTCCGTCCTGCAGGTGCAGGTTGTATTTGATTTCTCGGAAGTCACGTGCACGATCTTCTCGAATGGATGGATAGCTAGCACAGGCGACTAGGAAAGGGATGCCGCTGCTTGCTTTCGTCCCTGATGCAAGTGGAATCTCATCGAAACTGGAGATTTTCTTGCGGTCGTCGAGATGTTTCAGTTTTTGGTTGTAGTGATTGTAACAATAGGTACCCCACGTCTTGAGCCGATCGGGGGTAAAGGGTACGAGCATGAAGTTGTCGATGTTCACGGTGTTGGCGATTTGCATCGGAAGCAGTGGTGTGCCTTGGCGTACAAATACGTCGCCGAGCGTTACTTCATCAACGGCGGGCGAGTGGAATTTTTGCTTGGGATGGTCTAGGGTCCAGAGTTTCCGCTCTATGTCTTCGCGATAGCGACGTCCGAGGTAGCCATCGTTGAGCCTGTCGGTGAGAATCCGATCGGATTGTCGGAACCCGCGCCACACGTTGAACAACTGAAAGAATTGTCGGCGATAATACCGGCTATTGGCTTCGGTCGCGAGTACTTTTTCGAAGGAGTTGAAGGTGGGGTAGTCGAGAATGGGTTCGAACCCTTCGTTGTTTTTGAAGGCGGCGTTGTATCGACCAATAGATGCTAGGTACGTGGGAGACGCATATTTATGTTGTTGGTACTTGTACGCGATGTAGGAAGACACGCCCCAGCCGCCGCCGGAGACGGTGGAGAAGTAGTCGATTTCGTTGAGCAGGTTACTGTTAGTGGTGGTGGACGTCTGTGGCGTATAGAGGATTTTCTCGAGTTCCATCATGATGCCGATGTTGAACGACGCTGCGCGTGAACCACCGCCGCTGGCGCAAAGGATGACCAATCGATCTTGGTCCTGACCCGCCCGTTTGTTGGGTGTTTCATAACTCGCAAGTTCAACGGATTGGTCGAGGTCGGTTCCCTCGAACGACTTCCAAGCGAAGTTGTCCTCGTCGATTTTCACAGAACGACAAGCGCTTGTGACGACAAGTGCTACGCACATGGCAATGGTGACCGAATTTTTCATAAGAGTCGAGTTGGATGAAAAAGAAAGCCCAGCTGTCTTTTTCTGACAGTGCTGGGCTCTGGTGAATGAATGTAGTGAAGTATCAGGTCGATTCCAAAGGATAGATTGAAGGTGCTGCAACAGTTTTTGGATATTGGGTTGTGTTATCCATAAAACGTGGTAGTGAATAGTGGGTATGGTAACTTGTGCACCCCTCCCTGAAAATCAGACCATTTAGAACATTACAAATGTCTAGCTTTAAATGGTAATAAAATGAAAAATCAAGACTACCCGCCGCACAAACCGACGCTGAGAATCCCACATTCCAACAAGGGGTTAACGACGACAATTATTACATTCGAGCGAAGCTACTCGGCGGAAGCTTAAGATGGGAAAGGGCTTTCACCCCACCAATCCTGACAGTTTAGGTCTCAAATAATCCATGAAATCCCTTCATTGATTTCCGCACGCCCTTTCCTCGTCTTTTTCTAATTTCGGCCCATGAGTCAACACATGCCTACTGGCATTGCCAGCACACCCGAGCCTCCGTATTATGCCGTTATCTTTACTTCCGAACGAACGGATAGCGACAACGGGTATGGTGAAATGGCTACCAAGATGGTCGAGCTTGCATCGAAGCAAGATGGGTTCTTAGGCGTCGAGTCCGCACGCGATGGACTGGGAATCACGGTGTCTTATTGGCGCGACCTCACGTCGATCGCCAAATGGAAAGCCAATGGCGACCACCTCGTCGCCCAACGCAAGGGAAGAACCGATTGGTATACAGCTTTTAAGACGAGGATTGCGAAAGTGGAACGCGATTATGGTTTCACCAAATCCTAAATCCTAAATCCTAATTCTCAATTCTCAATTCTTAATTCTCACGTCTTGGATTCAGCATTCCCGAATCCCATGATCGACCGTACATAACGCGTCTGTTCTTTCGACGTAAGTTTTTCCAATAGCCGAAATGCAACGTCTGTAGCGGTGGAAGGATCCCAACTCGTGATCACATTTGCATCTTCTACGATCGGTTGAGCTTGTGTATCGACGCCGAAGCTTTTCATCGTTTGAATCCTGATGCTGTTGTTCTTGCTATAGGTCGTTCCTTTGCGGCCGTTGAGCACTCCGCTTTTGGCGACAGGTAACCCACCCGTGCATATGGCGGCGATCGGCTTGCCCGCCGCGTGGAAGTTTCGAATTACCTGTAAGAACTCTTCTCGGTAGACATCTTCGTAGAAACCGAATTCCGCAAAACCGCCCGGTATCGCCAACGCCTCGTACGCCGCAACGTCGATGTCTTTGACCAAAATTTCGGGAATCAATCGGACACCGAAGGTACTTCGAATCTCTGGCGTGGTGCCGGCCACGACCAATCGTGTCGAACCGTCACCATCTACTTGGTTCCATCCGATGATGTCTGTGAACACGCTGGCCTCAAACATCTCGAAGCCATTGGCCAACAGCAATAGAACAGTCTTCATGGGTCAGTTACTTTAATGATCCAAGGTACACCGGAATACGCGTTTCGACACATGAAGTCTGTTCATGATTTCGCTCGACCATCCACCACCAACCACCAACCATCTAAGACCATCCCCCCGTCTTTCCTTAAATTTCAATTAAATACCCCCGAAATCAGCGATCAAACTCCCTGAAGAGTAGACCTTTACTGGTTATTTACGTGGAAATACCTACTTTTCACCGCATTAGATCTTTGATGAAATTCGGCGTTACCCTCACAGCCATGCTCCTCGCGTCACTCGCTTGGGGACAAAGGTCACTATCCATCTCTGACGCGGTACGAATCGCCCGTGAGAATAATACTGTGCTCAAGACCGAGCGCTTTAATATTGAGATTGCGAGGTCGGAGATGATTACTGCTGCGTTGCGCCCTAACCCGACCCTGAACAACCAGTCGCTGCAACTCATACAGTCTTCGTTTTTTCCGAAAGACACCAAGTGGTCGTCGGCTCACAACCGGCAAGTTTGGTGGCAGTTGACGCGCCCGTTTCAGTGGACTGCGATACGATCGGGCAAAATGAACGTGGCAGGTCATAGCCTGGCCGTAGCGGAAAATTCATACTTCGATGTCGAGCGCAACATTTCATTTGATGTGGCATCCAAGTTTTTAGAGACTTGGCGCCTGAAGCAAGTCTTGTCCACGCTCGAGCAGGCCCAAAAGAATTTTGACAGCCTCGTGGTGATTCAGCAGGCACGTTTTCGTGCCCAAGCGATCAGCTCGACGGAATTACTTCGAACACAAATTCCATTGGAACAATACAGACTGCAATTGAAGATCGCACATCAAGAGTATATTAATAATCTGTCGCAGTTGAAGTTTCTCTTGGGATCTCCTGATAGTGTGGACGTGGCGGGCGCACCGCTCACCGAACCTATCGCCATCGACGGCTCCATGGACAGCCTTATCTCAAGGATTCTGCGCGACCGTCCCGATGTGAGAGCTGCCCTGGCGGATATTGAAAGGTCGGAGAGCAACGTCAATCTACAGCGAGCTATGCGTATTCCGATCCCCGAGCTAGGTATGATCTGGAACCCACAGAATACGATTCCTTACCTGGGATTTTATGGTACCATGCAGATCCCGGTTTTCTCGCGCAACCAAGGTGGTGTGGCCCGCTCTTACGCCGAGCGAGATCAGGCTCGAATGTTCATGAATACACTGCGCCTGCAAGTGCAAACGGAAGTCACGGCAGCGTGGAACACCTATCACCTACAAAAATCCTCGATTGGTCGATACAACCAGATTTTGACACAGTCGAACGAAGTGTTACGTTCTGTTCGGTATTCCTACTTGCGAGGTGGCACAACGTTGATTGACCTTCTGGAAGCCGAACGTTCTTGGTACGAGACACAAAAGATGTATTACGAAGCGCAAGCGCTGTACTTCGAAAGTTACTTGAAGCTGTTGATGGCGGCGGGACTCATCACTCAACTCTAGTTTGTATGAGAAAACAAATCTATTGGATGCTCATGGTCGTTATACTTGCCGCGTGTGGACACGACAAGGGAAAGGCGCCACGTGCAACATTCAAGCGACCGAGCGTCACCGAGAATGGTGCAGTCATCGAGTTTCACGATTCAACCAACGTGTCTTTTATCAAGAGCGCGCAAGTGGGAGAGTATTCGCTAGCTTCGGAGGTCACCTATCCGGCGCGCATCGCAGCGACATCCATTCGTTCGCAGGAAGGAGCTGAACGAAATATCATTCTATTTGAAGACCCTGAGTTGACATCCAACTACATGTCGCTCATTCAGCACTCAATCAATGTGAACCAAATCAAGAATGTGAATATCCGCCAGAAGACCATCGAGCTAGACCGTGTAAAAGATCTTGCCGCCAACGGAGCTGCCTCGGGTCGCGATGTATTGGAGGCGGAGACGGCGCTGTCGATGGAGAATGCGAACCTAGGAAATGAACGCGCTTCCTTGATTGAACATGAAGCCAAGCTGAAACAAGCGGGGTTCGATCCATCGAAGTTGGTTAATGCCACGGTGGGTATGAGTTGGGTACTCTGCGAAGTGCCGGAAGCTATCGTCGCGACAATCGAGAAGGACGACGAATGCCTCATCACATTCGTTTCTTTCCCGGACCGGCCTTTCAAAGGCGTCATCGATGCGATTGGCGACGTGGTCGACCGGAACACAAGGATGGTGAAGCTTCGCATCACCGTGAAGAACCCCGATGCGAGGTTGAAAGCCGGAATGTTCGGAAGCGTGGCGTTCGATCAAAGTATCACCAAGGCGATGAGCGTCCCCAAACAGTCGGTGATCACCGTGCAGGGGAAATCGTACATCTTCCTTCGAACTGGCTTGCTTCGCTTCGAACGCAAGGAAATCAAGATATCGTCTCTGGTGGGCGACCGTGCCATCGTCTCATCTGGCGTGGTGGGTCATGAAGAGATCGTAGTAGATGGTACGATGCAGTTGAAGGGGCTTTCGTTTGGATACTAACACCCGCGGATATGTTAGAAGCGCGAATTTATTTCGATAAGGATGAACTCCACGGGAGTAGACCGTTAAGCGAGTTTATCATGAAGTTCTTGATCCAGCAGGATATTATCGGAGCTACTGCCTTCAAGGGCGAGGTAGGCTTTGGTAAGAACCAAGTGATCAAGAATCCAAGTCGACTTTTTTCATTCGACGATCCGCCCATGGTAATCGTGTTTGTAGATGAAGAGGAAAAAGTTCGCGCGGTTTTAACAGAGCTCCGAAAGGAAATGTCGGGTGGCTTTATCACCGTTCACCGTGTAGAAAAATTCTAGAGCCCTGTGATTCGCAAGCTGATCATATTTTCATTAACCAATCGCTGGACCGTCGTGGGTTTGGCGGTCGCAATCTCCGTGATCGGCTATTGGTGCTTCACACAGTTAAAGATCGAAGCATACCCTGACATCGCCGACACGAATGTGATCATTGTGGCGCCATATCCAGGAAGGGCCGCGGAAGAAGTGGAACAACAAGTTACCATTCCGATCGAATGCGCTCTCAACAACGTACCACGCGTATTGGATCGCCGCAGCCGCACCATCTTTGGACTATCTGTTGTGCAGCTTACGTTTCAGGACGGGACGAATGACTATTTCGCAAGACAACAAGTCACGGAACGATTGAGTTCGGTAGAACTCCCGGCCGGGGTCACGACTGAGTTGGCACCATTGACTACGGCGGTAGGTGAGATTTTGCGTTACGTGGTCGAGGCGCCGCCGGATTATACAAGCATGCAGTTGCGCGACCTGCAAGACTGGGTAATTCGCCCATACCTGCTGCAAGTGCCGGGGATCGCCGATATCACCACGTTCGGTGGTCCGATGAAGCAGTTTCATGTTTTGACTGCTCCCGACAAGCTGGTTAAGTACGGCTTGACCCTCAACGATTTGATCGATGCTATTCAGAAGAACAATCAAAACACGGGAGGCGATGTAATTGCGCAAGGCGGTCAAGGCTTCGCGGTGCGTGGACTCGGTGCCATAAAATCCGAAAAGGACATCGAGAACGTGGTGCTCACCTCGAATAACGGTTTCCCGGTGTTCGTCCGCGATGTGGCGTCTGTCGAGATTGCACCCCCGCCACCATCAGGTGTTTTGGGTTATGCCGTCACTACAGACTCTGTTAACTTGAGTACCGGCACCGAAGGCATCATACTATTGCGCCGTGGTGAGAACCCGAGTGAAGTTCTTGGTCTCCTGAAGGAGCAGATCAAACACCTCACGGAGAATGAACTACCCGAGGGCGTTCACCTCCGTATTTTATACGATCGTAGCTTTTTGATAGACCACTCCTTGACAACAGTTGGTCACACGCTATTCGAAGGGATCAGCATCGTGGTCATCATCCTCGTTTTCTTCTTCGGCAGCATTCGGTCGGCGTTGGTGGTCGCCATCACCATTCCTTTTTCGTTGCTGTTTGCATTTATCCTGATGCGGTTAACAGGCATTCCGGCCAACTTGTTGTCATTGGGTGCAATTGACTTCGGTATCATCGTCGATGGTGCCTGCGTGATGGCGGAACACTTAATTCGAAAGTATCGAACTGCGAACCTCGAAGAGCGACGCGAAGGTATCGTGAAAATTACGCTGCTGGCGGCGCAGGAGGTAGGACGGGAGATCTTTTTCTCGGTCACGATCATCATCTTGGCTTACATGCCGATTTTGTTGATGACCCGCGTAGAAGGTAAGCTCTTTTCTCCGATGGCCCTCACTCTGGCATTTGCGGTGATCGGTTCCATGATCGTCGCCTTGACCCTAATTCCGGTGCTGATCTCTTTCGCTTTCAAAAAGAAGCTCTTGTCGGACGAGCCGCTCAAGGAACGTAGAAACATCGTACTTGAATACCTCGAACGGAGCTATGAGAACGGCCTTGCTTGGGTGATGAAACACGTGAAAACGACAACGGTCGTGGGATTTACCGTCGTGCTGGTATTGGTTGGTACAGGAGTAAAACTGGGGACAGAATTCTTGCCCCAACTCGATGAGGGGTCCATCTTCTTGCGCGCTTTCATGCCTTCGGGTGTCACGATTCAAGAGAACGCCAAGTTGGCGCCGGAGATTCGGAACATCGTGACCAAGTACGGGCCAGTCGATTATGTGATCACGCAAACGGGACGCAACGACGATGGAACTG
Organism: Cyclobacteriaceae bacterium; assembly: GCA_044226825.1. Taxonomy (GTDB): domain Bacteria; phylum Bacteroidota; class Bacteroidia; order Cytophagales; family Cyclobacteriaceae; genus ELB16-189. The sequence continues at coordinate 436,823 of JBGAGH010000003.1, read as the reverse complement.
ATCCGTTCCCCACGAATAGAACCGAGATCTTAATTGGTTTGCGTGACTACCACCTGTGGACCGACACCATTTCGAAGCCGGAACTTATTCAGGCTATTAAAGTGGACCTGGAACGCCATTTCCCGGGCGCGAACTTCTCTTTCGGTCAACCAATCATCGACCAAGTCATGGAAATCGTGACCGGTAGCGCCGCGGACTTAGCAATATCTGTGGTCGGCGATGACTTGGGTTTGATGCGGCACAAGGCGGACAGCATCGCCAATATCGTGCGAGCGACCGGTGGGGCTGAGGCCGTCAACATCGAGCAAGAGGGTCCACAAGAGCAGATAAGCATTCGGTATGACAGGGCCGCAGCTGCCCGTTTTGGGATCAACGTGCGCGACATCCAAACGATGATCGAGGCAGCGATCGGTGGGCAGAGTATTGCGAACCTGTACGACGGCGCCAAACGCTATGATATTGTCGTGCGGTACTTGCCCGAAAGCCGCAACACACTCGACCGGTTGAAGCAATTGCTTGTGCCTTCCGTGTCCGGGATGTTGGTACCCGTCAGCCAACTTGCTGAGGTGCAATACCTCGAGGGGCAGACAAATATCTACAGGATCAATAGCAAACGCATGATCACGGTTCGGACCAACATCCGAAATCGGGATCAGGGTTCCTTCGTGAAAGAGGTGAGCGCCAAGATCAATGCCCAGATCACTATCCCGAAAGGATATGAAGTCATTTACGGTGGTCAGTACGAGAATTTGGAGCGGGCTGGAAAGCAACTGTCGATCACCATCCCTCTGACGGTTGTCGTTGTCTTTTTGTTTTTATTCATGTTGTTCAAGAGCATGAAGAGCACCCTCATTACCATGTCGTGTATCCTGTTTGCTTTGGCTGGCGGCATTGTGGCGCTTCTGTTGCGTGGGTATCACTTCAATGTGTCGGCGGGCGTAGGCTTTGTTTCGATCTTTGGTATTTCCGTGATGGCAGGCGTGTTGCTGGTGTCTGCGTTCAACCGCATTGAGTTCAGGGATGGTGAGACGCTGCGCGAAGACATTCGGCGTGTGTCGGGCGAACAGCTGAAGGCTTTGTTGTCGATTCTGGTAGTTGCGATCGTAGGCTTGGTCCCGGCGGCAATTTCGAAAGGCATTGGTTCTGACGTACAGCGACCGCTGGCAACCGTCATCATCGGTGGGCTCACGTCCACGCTCATCTTCGCGCCAATCTTGATCCCGGCGCTGTACTACCTTGTGTTCCGCAATCGCACCGCCAATAAGACGGGCGATCTGATAGACTAGTCGCCGCGAGTAGCAAATCCAGTACAGGAAGTTATCAACGACGCCCAGTTCAACAACTAGCTCGAACCCTGCGCCTCAATTCCTACCCTCGACGTGTCAATAGTCCTCACCACGCCTAACGAACTAACGAACTCACTCACTTCGAATTCGCAGCAGGGTCTCCGGTCTCCGGGACCCTGCGTCCTTCCGAAACGACTCTTTATATGAATTGGCTGTATATGACACGCGGAGTCCCCGAGGCGGGAGACTCCGCTGCGAAGGTTCACCCTAAACCTCAATTCCTACCCTCGAGTTTGTCAATAGTCCTCACCACGTCTAACGAACTCACTCACTTCAAGTTCGCAGCAGGGTCTCCGGTCTCCGGGACCCTGCGTCTTTACGAAACGACTCATTATATGAATTGGCTGTATATGACACGCGGAGTCCCCGAGGCGGGAGACTCCGCTGCGAAGGTTACATGCTCGAACCCTAAATCTCAATTCCTACCCTCGACTTGTCAATAGTCCTCACCACGCCTAACGCTCTACAAGTAACGAGTAACGAGTAACGAATTACGAGTAACGCCTAACGAACTAACGAACTCACAATATGACTTTCGCAGCAGGGTCTCCGGTCTCCGGGACCCTGCGTCCTTCCGAAACGACTCTTTATATGAATTGGCTGTATATGACACGCGGAGTCCCCCGAGGCGGGAGACTCCGCTGCGAAGGTTAACCCTAACCTCAATTCCTACCCTCGAATTTGTCAATAGTCCTCACCACGCCTAACGCCCTACAAGTAACGCCTAACGAGTAACGCCTAACGAACTAACGAACTAACGAACTCACTTATTCACCACAACCTTACTCACAATATTCGTCCCTCCAATACGCAGGAAGTACACGCCGTTCGCGAGGTTGTCGATGGGTAGTGTTCCCACGAAAGAACCCGAGAGATCGTCGGCTTGGAACGTCAGCGAGCTTTGAATGCGCCCAAGTTGATCATAGAGCTGCACGCTTAACTGACCTTTCCCGTCGATGCCGCCAACTTTGAAGTTGATTTCCTTACCACTTACCGGGTTGGGGTAGGCGGTGAAGGTGAGTCGACCGATGAAATCGACATAAATCACGTTCGAGTAGCTGAACTTACCGTCGTGGTCTACTTGACGGAGTCGGTAATACGAACGACCCGGAGCCACATCTGAGTCGACGTATTGATATAAGTTTGGTTGAAGCGTAGTTCCGTGTCCGGCAACTTTCGATATCATGGTGAACTTCTCACCACCTATCGACTTTTCAATTTCGAATCGGTCGTTGTTGACTTCGGTCAGCGTTTTCCAATCGAGTTGCACACCATTGGTGACGATCGTTCCCGTGAATGAAACCAATTGGATCGGCAGCGGTGAAGGTGTTACGATCGAAGCAAGCGTGACCGGGCTAAAGCTGGTGACGTTGGTCACGGTGACGGTACCGGCGATGTTGGTTCCGGAAGTCGTGTGCGTGCCGCTACCGGGGGGCACATCCCACCACGGTACCGAAGTTTCCCAGCGTGCTACGCGCAGGTCGGTGAGCGTCCCGATGTTCGGCGGCGTATAGCTCCCCACGTCGTACGACAACGTGAGGCTGGCGGTGGTACTTCCCAAGCGACTGATGAGCCAGTATTCGTATTGACTGACACTCCTAATGTTAGCGGTGTTCATCGTCAAGTTGTTGTAGCTGTCTGTCGATGGATTGTATCCGTTGTATTGGAAACTCCAGGTATCGGATGCTGACGTCGAGGCGATCGTGGCTGGACGGTAACGGTTAGCAGCGACACTTCCGACAGGGGCGAGGAATGAACCTCCCGCAGCGATGATCTTGGTCATCGGTCCGGAAATGTAGCTTGAAGCTGATCCGCCGCTCACGTTGGCATTTCCTAAGCTTAGGATATTGGTGGCGGATGTGATGATCTTGCCAGAAGTCAACGTCAACAGGTGGCTGACCGAGTTCGACGCAGCACCTGACAACGTGATGTTCCCGCCAGAATTGTTGATCGTGAGATCGTAGAACGTGTTGTTACCCGTAACAGACTGCCCTGTCGTACCCGCGAATGTTACGGTGCCGGTGCCGGGCGTAAAGGTACCTGCGTTCGACCAGTTGCCTGACAAAGTAATGTTCCGGTTGTTGGCATTATTCAGCGTGGTTCCCGATGGAATGGTGAGGGAGCCAGCGAGGGTCAAGTCCGTATTGGTCATTGTGACGGTACCGGCCGATCCGCTTTGAATACTCAAGTTGTTGTATTGACTGCGGCTGTTCATCGTCATTGGCGCCACGTATTCGATTGTACCACCCGAAGACGACACAAAGGCGGTGTAGTCACCCGCAGGGAATGTGTTCGTAGCTGTCCGGAATGTTCCCGTTCCACTAATGGTGCCGAGGTTGTGACCGGTAGTGGCATCGTTGTTCAACAACCCGTTGATGGTTGTCTTGTAGGCTCTTTTTCCGTTCGTTGCCGTGTTGATGCGAGTGCCCGGGAGGATGACGACAGGCACGCCGCTCGGGGCAAGTGTCGAGGCATTGTTCTGATCCAAGTCTCCATCGGTATCGGTCGTCCAGTTGCTGGCCGCGGCCCATGAGCCACCGACACCGGTGTTACCTACCGTCGCCGCGAGGCCCTTCCTACTGTAGAGCGGTAAGATCGGGTTGGGTAGTGAATTCGAAGTTCCAACGGAGTAGTCGTAGTAGTTGCCCGGCGAAGGAAGGTTGCTCGACGGGGTCGTCGCATACGTCATCAATGTGGTGGTTGCTGTACCGCCGTGTCCGCTGGTGGTCCATCCCAACGGGTTGGAAGCACCGTTGAGGTAGGCAGCTTTGGGTGAACCAGAGCAAACCGAACAGGTCAACAACGAAGAAGAATACGAGTAGGTATGACTAGCCGACGCAGTCGCAGCCAGTGTAGCACCTGTGCGTACTGTCCAGTAGTACTGTAGGATTTCGTCGGTGGCAGTTTGATTGTATGTCGGGTGAACGCTATTCACCGGTATCACCGTTAAGGTTCCAGATCCTGTCACGTTAAGTGAATACGATACCGGTGTGTAATAGGTGGAGGATCCAACTTGGAAGACGAAGGTAGATGTTCCGGTAGCCCAAGTTTTCACCACGCCCAAGTCGCTCGAAACACCGTTGGTTTTGATGTAACGCGTAGAACTCGCGTTCGAGATCGTTCCAGCCTGATCAAACGTCAACTGATACGAACCAATGTAAAGGTAGCGTGTTCCAGAAGCTGGAAAGGCAAGCGTTCCTTGGATCGTCGCGTTTCCAATGACAGTGATCGTTTTGGAAGTGGCCGCGCCACCCAAGGTGAGATTGGTGAACGTGCCGTTGCTACTATTGATGGTATTGCTCAACGCTGTCGTTGAGTTGATCAGCAGCGAACCTGATCCAGTCTGCGAGCTATTATTCGTGATGTTTCTTCGGATATCGAGGTTCAACGAACCCACATTCAATGTTCCGCCTAAGATATACAGGTTCTGCAACGTCGGTGAAGTACCCGACAAAGTGAGGGTTGTACCAGTAGTCTTATTGACCGTAAAGTCATTGAACGTACTCGTGGCTGACAATTGCCCTGCTTGACCACCCGTTCCGTTGAAGATCGTATTGTTTGTCCCACCGGTGTATGTTCCGGCACAGGTCAAATCGCCTGCGATTGAAACATTCAACGAGTTCGTGTTGAGGACCGAGGGGGAAGGAATTGTAAGGGTACCGCCCACAACCAACGGATTCGAGAACATGTTCACCGTATGCGCGTTTGTCCCCGCAATGCTGAAGTTTCCGATGGTAGGGGCGACGTTGATTCGGAAGTTGTTGTTGGTGGTAACTGTCGACAAACCTACTGTGATTGTGCTACCAGACGATACGCTGCTCGTGATCGGATTTAAATACAGGTCGGCATAGCCCGTTCCACCTGTTTGGCGCTGAACGGTTAAGCTGCTGGTACCTGACACGGTAAAGCTACTGCCGGTATTACCGTCAATTTCAAATACACCACGGTCATTTACATCCGAGGAGCTGATGCCACCTACCGTGACAGTTCCGCCCGATTGATTGTACGCCAAGGCACCCGTGATGGTGCTTGAGGAGCGGCGGATCGAACCCTTTACCCAAAGAGCTCCACCCGATACCGTGATCGCAGGCACTCCCGCAGAACCATACTCGATGTCGACGTTAAAACCATTGACTGTGGTATTACCCACGTTACACGTACCACCCGTTACGTTCAGCGTACCATTCAGGAATAGATCGTATGTGTCATCATCTCCGCTTGTGGTATTGAGTGTTCCGTTGCTGACCCGTAGTCGCGCGGTGGGGTTGATCGTGTACGATTGCGTGCTTAAGCTGGTCGTGTTGTTGGTCGCCCAATCAAACGTTCCGTTGGTGATGGTCAGCCAACCAGTAGTAGTAGCGGTCGTGGTCACTGGACCACCCACACTGAAGGTTACGGTCGGCGCCGTGGTGGTTCCTTTGTTAACTGTGACCGTCGACAAGGTGGTGCCGGTCGCCGTTCCGCCAAATGTCACATTCGATGTGCCGGTGAACGTCAGCGCGACGGATCCAAAACTAATGGTCCCGGTGTTGGTGATACCGCCTTGCGTGCTGAAAGTGTGCGTGCCGCCTGTCGTGTTAAACGTACCCGCGACCGTCGTTGATCCATTAACAGTGATGGCTTGGTTTCCGGTAGCCGTGAGGCTAAACGTGCCACTCGAAATGGCCATGTTACCGCCCACCGTGAGGGTACCAGCGGTGTTGCTTTGTACCGTACCTGTTCCTGTTTGTTGAGTCCAATTGTTATACACGTTTAGGCTCGAGGCAGGTAAGTTAATGATTCGGCCACCATCTGGATTGAGGATCAAATTGTAATAGTTTGCCAAACTCAAATTTTGAGGCGTGGGACCCGTGGTCGGGATTGTGTAAGTGGTAACGATGTTGGCAGGACCAATAGACCGCGTGACGGTCCCCGTACCTCCGAACAACGAAGCGTTAAAAGTAACTGTGTTCGTGGACGCATATCCCACACCTGGGGTAGAAGGGATCACCGTTGATATGGCGGTACCACTGGTCACGATTATGTTAAACAGAGCGCCAGTGCCAAGGCCAGAAGTGGAAGTTGCCGCCACGTTCGTATACGAACCAGGTACCATACCGGTGGCAGTCGAACTACTCGCGGCAAGCGAGCCAGTGAGTTCGCCGAAAGGAAGATACCACTCGACTGTTCCACCCGATGCTCCTAAGAAGTTGGTAAAGTCTCCAGCCGGGAAGTTCGCCGTCGCGATGCGGAGCGTACCACGCCCACTTACTGCTCCACCGGTGTTCGTACCAAAATTTAGCGACGAGTAGTAGCTAGCGTCAAGCGTCGAACCAGTATTGATCGACAGTGTTCCGCACGTGCGGCCGTTTCGGTCTATGGTTATCGTGTGGTTGATGGAAGCGCCATCACCGATGATAACGGGACACGTGGCACAAGGGGGGCCCGCAAGGTCGGCGCCTACGTGTGTTGGACTCGCCGTCCAGACGCCCGTAGCTGCGTTCCATGCACCGTTTCCTTTGCTGTAGTACGCTTGCACCGCGATGAAAGCAGAAGAATTACCACACGTGTATTCGCCGTCGATTACAGAACCCGCTGAAAGATTCGTGTTCGTGAAGGATGGAATCGAAGTAGTGCTGGTTGCGTCGTAGGTCGTCGCATTCGTCGACCAAGTCAGCGAAGACGGATCATAACGTGCCGAACGGTAAGCAGTCAACGTGCCGGTAAGCAAACCAGTAGACGAAAACGTATAAGGGTTGTGTGTAATCGTACCACTCACACCCACATATCCAGATGTGGTGACGCGCCAATAGTATTTCAAGCTCTGTCCCGATGTACCCACGTTGGGGTGCTCGCTGTTCACAGGTCGAACCGTGATGGTGCCAAATGTGGTCGCGTTAGCTTGAATGCTACAAGGTGTGTAGGTGCTATTCGATCCGACAGGAAACAAAACGGCCAACGACGTCCCTTGACGGGTGAGCCCACCCGCGTTGTGGAAGCCGTTGGTCTGGATCATCTTAGTGGCTGAAAACGCTGTTCCCGTCGTTCCGTCGGAAAAGATACCGCCCAGTGCTGTCAAGGAGTTCACTCCAATGTTTAAGATGGTATTGGCGCCCAATAAGCGCAACGTGCCAGTGACAGTTTGATTGCCAGCAGTGGCAATGGTAGCGCTGGTCGAAATCGACAAGTTTCCGAATGTACCACCCGTACCTTGAATAGTGCCAGCAGTACTTTGATAACTAAGCACCCCTGTCCCACTGTGTGTGGCGCTATTGGTCAAGACACCTGTTCCACTAACGACAAGGGTTTTGCCTCCATCGGCGAGGGTACCCGAAGTGAGCGTCAGTGCCGCAGTGATGGCCGGGAATCCTTGAGTACCCGCCAGCGTTAGCGTACCCGCCGATTTATTCATCACCACCGAAGCGAGTGCCGAGATGGTCCCACTGTGCGTCCAAGTTTGAGCACCCGACCCATTGAAGGTCGTCACAGAAGTGCCAGCAGAATAGGTTCCTCCGGAGTTAATGGTAAAGTTCCCACCTACGGTCACAGCGAAGTTGCTCGTCACCAAAACTGGGTTGTTCGTTCCGTCGATTGATAGGTTATTCAAGACCACCAATGCCGTGGACAATTGCAAGTTTTGAGCGGTAGCGGTCTCTTCGAAAATATTGACGTTATATAGCGGTGCCGTCGTGCTTACGTTTCCTGTATACGAGTTTGTCCCGTTCTCAATACCCATGTAAAAGTTGACTGTGCCACCCGTTACATTGTAGTTCGCCGCCGATGAGCCCACCCTAAACAAACCATTGCCGTTGGCCGGCTTGGCGATGTTCAAAGTACCACCCGACATTTGAAAAGTACTGTTGGCACTAGACAAGTCGAAACGGGCGTACGTATTATTCGTGAAGCCACCACCCACTGGGAATCCATATCCGACATTGAATGTGCCGCCCGTCATGTTGAATGAGAAAATACCGGTACCAGCGGCGCGAGGTCTAAACTGCCACGTGTTCACTGTACCACCCTCTTGGAAGTAAGACCCTCCATCTTCAGATCCAATACCGCCGCCTACTCCAGAGTTGAACGTACCATCGGTTACTCGAAAAGTTCCGCTCAGCATCAGGCGATAGCCAACCGGGTTGTTGTGCGTGGGGTCGCTGTCAGACAACGTCACCGCGACGTTTGCGCCGTTCAACCACAACTGTCCATTTTGTGGGATCGAGAAATAATCATTTCCAGACGCGAGGTTCAAGAATGGAATATTGATGAAACCTGTTAGCTCAAAAATCCCGTTGATGATCGAGAGCGCGTTGTCAGAGTATTGATTCGGCGCCGTGCCACTGCCCGAACCCAAGTTCGCCGGTCCAAACAAACGGAAGTAGCTCGTGTTCGCAGAGCTTACCGTGAGTTTCGCAATCTGACCGGTTCCCATGTTTACTTCCAAACGGTAAAAGTCGGTCGTGTTGTTGCAAGTGATTGTCCTGTTAGCAGTGCTTCTGAAAGTCACCGTCACGGCGTTTCCTTGCAACTCGTTTCGATGCAGGTCTATCCCAGCAGTAGGGTAGGAAAGGCCGTAGTCAGACTCCGCAAGCTCCGGGTCAGTCGAGTCATAAAACTTGATGATACCACTGTTGTTGATGTTACCGTACATCGTGAGCGCGTGCGGCGTACTCGATGCCTCGTTTCCAGTTCCTACGTTGATCCGACCGCCTGCAGCTACCGTTAGGTCGTCGTTCAACACGATGGTTCTTCTGTTGTTCGATCCATCGTTGATTTGCCAGTTGACGGTTCCGGCACCCGTCGTGCTTAAGGTTACAGTGCCATTCGCCGTTAAGTTGCTGATCAAGACATAGGTGATGTTCGATCCAGTGCTATTTGTGAAGAGAAGCTTGTTGTAGGTGGTCTGCGAGGTGGGTAGATTTCCGCCCACATCGTAGTACTCGATCGTGCCACCCAAGGTGGTAACAAAATCGGTATATGTGCCATTCGGTAGGTTAACGCCTTTTAGCCGCAGCTTGCCTGTTCCAGTAACAACCCCAAGGATATGTCCGGTGGTTGTACCTAAGTCGACAATGCCACCTCCTTCGATGGTGACGCTTGACAAGACCTTGCTCGAAGCGTCGAATGTCACAGTGAATCCGTTCAAGATAGTGATGTCATCACCAGCCTGCGGAATGGAACTTCCAGGATTGTCGAAGGTAGTTCCGGAAGGGTCGCGCGTCCAGGTGTTGAAGTCGTTGAAGGTGCCACTCTGGTACGAGTACCAAGTATTACAGTTGACGATCGAAAATGTGTTGTTGCTGGATGGCGAGAACGTCACGGTGTAGTTGCCATTGCTATTCTGAATTTGCGTCACCTGGATGGTGTTGCTTCCGGCGGTCGATAGGGTCGCAGTAGTCAAGTTGCCAGATCCTGGGCTTCCCGCGGTGAAGTTCAAGCTGGCAGTCGTCGACGCGATCGTGTTGGCACCCGTCACCGAATAGGTTACCGTATAAGCGGCATCGGTCGGGAAGAAAGAAGACTGAATTGAAAAGACCGCTCCGTTTCCGGCACATCCTCCTAAGAAGTTGGCTGTATAGAATGATCCGTTAGGTGTAGGGAGAGTATAGGTTACGATCACTTGCCCATCGGCACCATTGCCAGCTACCGAAGAACCGGTATCAGACGCACCGCCGCCACCACCACCATAGAGTGAGCCAGCACCAGCACCGCCGCCACCATTCGATCCGCCACCTCCGGCTCCGCCACTTCCTGTACCTGCCGTGCCTGCCGTCGTCCCCGAAGCGGCCCCACCGTTGCCTGAATCGCCAGCACCACCACCACCACCGCCACCAAAGTTGGCGCCTGTGTTGGCTCCGGCTCCCGCACCACCCGTGCGCGTAACCTGGCTCGCTACCGTTCCAGCGAAAGTCGCCGTACCACCTGCACCGCCCGCACCGCCACCATTCACAGATGTTCCGAATCCACCACCCGTCGCGGTAACTGTCGATGTTCCGTCGGTGACGATACTATTTCCCCCGGCCGTACCATTGGCACCGTTCGCGATGGCGCCCACGCCTCCCGTGCCAACAGTTACGGTGATGGTCGACAAAGGCGTCACCGTCATGACACCCCCAGCGTAACCGCCACCGCCACCGCCGCCACCCGCGTCAGCATTGTTCGGACTCCGTTCGCCGCCGCCACCACCAGCGCCCCACGCCTTTACCGTGATACTCGTGACCCCCGGCGGGACGACAAACGTGCCGCTCGACGGAAATCGTTGTGTGACAGACTGAGCAATAGCGTTGAAGCTGAAAAAGCTAATGCCGGCTAAAAAGAGCCAGCGTGGGAGACTTTTCATAGGAGTTAAAAAGGGTGACCGGGGTTACGGGCAAATAGTCCTAAGGTAAGTATTTCTAACCTTACTCTAATTGCATGTTGAACCCCTCATTTATACGGTTTTTGGCGGGAATGAAACCGCATTTAGCGTCCAGAATTATCCTCCAACAAAATTCCGTTGCGAGTGCCCAAAATCGAGCAATTTCGGTTTTTTTCAAACCCAGCGATGCCTTGAAATATAGCCTACGGATTACAGGTTTGTTCAGGTGGTAGGTGTACTCCGATGGAAAGAGGCTTGAAACTCAAGCCGCAGGCGCTCAGTAGACGAATTCTTCGACCACTATTTTCCCGTTTTCAACTTGGTACAACATGATTTCATTCAGTTGTATCCGGCCATGGCCTTCAACGGTAATGTCCATCTCCCGCCCCACGGCAAACCGGTTTCCGGCAACGATGGGCGCCGTCGTCGAGACGCGGTGGATTGCAGTGACTCTCTTTAGGAATTCTTCTCCCTTCTTGCGCACCGCATCGAGACCCTCGGCGTAACCAAAAAATGGCGAACCCGATGGATCGATACTCTTCACGTGGTCTGCAAAAAATTCAACCTGTATGTCAAACCACTTCTCTTGTTGGGCAAGTTCATGGAATCGTTTGGCAACTTCCGCCGTGGTGAGGTTTTGTAATGCATTCATGGCTCGTGCTGACCTGGTGATGGGTCGAATTTCCGACAACACTAAGGTATCGAACCACCAAACGTGTGAACGGGTGCGGTTTGGACAATCTAGCAGGGCGATTTAGTCAATCGAGTCGGCGTGAATGTTCGTCTCTCTTTGCCGTAGACGAAACCTCTTCATATTGTATTTCCTCCTGATCGCTGGGTGCACTTGTAGGGACTGCACACCCGCAACCGGTGTTGGCAATCGCTTGAAACAAAAAGAAAACGCTTACGAAGCCGGCTAGGGCGTCATGTAGCTGAATCGCTTGTATACCCGCTAGGAGCCCGAGCCCGAGACGCAACCAACGCATGAAATGCCATTGGCTGAAGATGTTTTGTCGCGTGAACATAGTCGTATAATTACGTTTGACTGCTTGATTTGTCGCAGCGGCTAAGCTTGCTTCAGGAGTTGCTCCAACTGGTTAGCTTGAACGACACCCGACTGTCGCCATTTGATTTCACCATTTTTGAAAATCATCAGTGTCGGCACGCTATTCACCCGGTACTTCATGGCTGCAGATGGATTTTTATCCACATCAATCTTGAGAATGGTCGCGTCATCACCTACTCGACCCGCAAGATCGGCCAGTATTGGCTGCATCATTTGACAAGGGCCACACCAAGTGGCAAAAAAATCCACGAGCACTGGCTTGTCCCCGTCGATGATTTCCCCAAAACTCTTCTTCGTCTCCATAAATGGTTTTGCTGTGTCTACAAAACTACAGATGGGGTGTAAAAAGTTCTGTGATTTATGTCACACTGAACAGCCAAAACACCAAAACACGGATCGCTCTCATGGGCGTAGGTATTCCGGGATCAGTGTTTCGTCAAATGTTCATGAAATACGCCACAATTGAATTTCGCCGACTAGCTGGTATCGAGCGCTTCTATAGAAAAAGGAACGATTGCTTTCCACTCGCCACACTTCGAGTTGTTCTAAGTTCTTAATTTTAATCTTTCGAATTCTATGATGGTACGCGTTTTTGGCTTCCTAACCTTCGTTGTGCTTCTGTCTTGCTCCCGTGGTCCGCGGGTCGATGAAGTTACCTCAAGGATCATTCCTTCCCCCAGCACAGATTTAAGCGGCGAACCTTCTTTGTTTACCGACAAGCAAGGACGCGTATCCCTCTCCTGGATTGAACAGCGGGATGATTCATCTTTCTTGCTCGTTTCCTTTTTGGATGACACGACCTGGGCTCATCCGATCAAGGTCGCCGCAGGTGCCGATTGGTTTGTGAACTGGGCGGATTACCCCACGCACGCCACGCAAGACAACATGATGCTGGCGTCTTTCCTGCAAAGAAGCGGTGATGGTAAATTTTCTTATAACGTGATGACCACACTGTCAAATGATCGGGGTATGACATGGTCGAAGCCTTTCGTCCTGCACGATGATGGAAAGGAAGCCGAGCATGGTTTTGTGTCAATTGTTCCTTACGGTGAAAATTTCTTCTTGAGTTGGCTCGACGGACGAGACACTGCTATGGAAGGGATGGAAGGTCATGAAGGACACCATGGTCAAATGACCGTGCGTGCTGCCGTCATTGATCGGCAAGGCAAGAAGTTGAATGAATGGTTGCTCGATGCTCGAACTTGTGACTGTTGTCAAACGACGGCTGCGGTCACAACCCAAGGTCCCGTTGTCGTGTACCGCGATCGATCACGAGATGAAATTCGGGATATGTCCATCGTTCGTCTCGTCGATGGTACGTGGACAGAGCCTGCACCGATACATGTAGACGGTTGGAAGATAGAAGGCTGTCCCGTCAATGGTCCCCGGATCGATGTGCAAGGCTCGAACCTCGCCATCGCATCTTTTACTGCGGCCAGTGAACAATCACGTGTCAACGTCGTCTTCTCACAAGATGCTGGGGCCACATTCGGGCCACCGATTCAAGTGAGTGAGCGAAAGACCATCGGTCGTGTGGACGTAGCGCTAGCGGCCAATGGAGATGCCTGGGTTAGTTGGATGGAAGCCGCTGATATCATGGTGCGGCGTGTTTCTCCCGACGGAACCACAGGTCAGGCGATCAAAGTAGCTACCTCCAGCGATGCGCGAACGAGTGGATTCCCCCAAATGACACCTCGTGGCGAACAACTGGTATTTGCCTGGACTGAGGAGGAATCAAAGTCCATTAAAACGGCTATCATCTCGATGCGCTAGTCACGGGTTTGGATGACAACGTCTTCGTTGATCCAACAATTGACTTTCATGTGTTCGCCCTTCTTGCGGTTGACCACGAAGATTTCCTCCCGCGATGGAAATGAAGCACGGGCCATTTCCATTTTCTTTTTGTTCTCGGCCCGCGCATACCAAACATAGGCAGCCAAGTAAACGGCTCGGTCTTCGGCTTGCACCTTTAGCGTGGCACAGTCTTTAAAGCTGTGGTAGTAGAGGTCCCCGATTTTTTCGAAGGCTTCTTTTTTCGTTGGGTCGAGCGCCGCGGCGCGCAAGAAGTCCTTTCTCGCTTGGGGTTTATCACCAACGCCCGCATCGCTGGCACCCTGGTAGAAGTACACTTCAGAAGAGTCTTTTTTACTTGGTGCGAGCGTCAACGCGGAATCCAAATAGGAGCTAGCACGCTTGTAGTTGTTGTCGGCGAGGTGGCGTATGGCGATGTTCTTCGCGATGTCATAGTCTTTCTGTTTTCGGAAGACGACTTCGCCCGCCTTTACCCACATGGGGTCGTCGGTACATTTCCCCAACAACATAAAGGCGAAGATTCTTTTCGCGAGGCCCGCGTCATTCGGATTTTTCTTGAAGTCGGGGGCAAGCTTGGTTCGAACGAAGTTGCAATCCGGCTTGATGGCCCGGAACAACCATTCTTCCACTCCTTTTCTAACAGCATTCAGTTTCTCTACCCGCTTCGCATCCTTGGCATGGGCCACAAGTCTCTGTGAGATAATTTGATTGATTCGATCGTACCGCGCCAGTACCCCAACATCGTCGGGCTTGCCTGATTTCGTTCGCGTAACCACTACTGTCTGCATGTAGGAAAGGAGTAGCGCGTCTGGGGCGTTGTCGGGATAGAAGTTGAACACACTGTCCATCAGCGGTATCAGCTTACCGACGTTGGGATCGTTTACTTGGAACTTGAAGGCGCTCGACGCTTTGCGCCACAACACATTTTCGGGTTCCCCACACAAACGCATGCGTTGGTCGTACATCCAGAGCATGGAGTCGACGTAGACGCTTTTCCAAACTGGATCGCGCTCCACCGCCGCCAACCCTTCGTAGATCGTCACGCCATGCACGAATAAGCTGTAGTGGGGTTGCTTCACCCGTGCCACCAACCATTGTGCAGCGTTGGCACCAAGCTTATAGTTTTTCTCCTTGACCGCATCTTGAAGAACGACAATCCTTTCTTCGATAGCTTTCTTGGCGCCCGCGTCATTTCCGAAGTTCCATTCTTTGCATTGAGCACATGCCGAGTACGAATAGGCAATCAAAACCAATGAACACGCAATGTTTTTCATAGGTCAAAAATTTGGTCAGCATGTATAAGATACGGAAAAAGAACCAGCAACGAAGAATCGAAAGCGCTTGAACTCCGAATTTGACTTTCGGCCGCAAAACGACGCATGGCATCGACGGAGTGACCACCTCACAGCGCTACATCGGATCAACTGCCTCCCCGACGATTTGCAACCTAGGTCAAATTCTAAATTCTAAATTCCTATATCCAAATCAGTTCTCGTTTCTATCCCAAAAAGGCGGAGGTGCGATCCCAAGTGCACGGAGGTATACGTAGCCTTGGGCGCGATGGTGAATCTCGTTGTCGATGAAGTAAAGCAGCGACCAATACACACGACCTTCCCATTGCCCAAACATTTTTACTGTTTCTTGAAAATCTGCCGCTTCAATTTTTGGCCAGTATTCTTTCACGCGCGCGACGGACTGGTCCCATTGTTCTAAAAGCTCGGCTTTCGTCTTCGGGGTCGGGTGCGCTTTTTCGACAGCCTCCCAGGAAGGCCATTGTTTCTCGACGACGCCCTGTACGCCGGGACCAGTCATTTGAATGATTTCCATCGCCAGTTCCGCGAAAGGACGCATGCCGCCGACAGAGAATGTAAAGAGTTTATCCTCTGGAAAGGCTTCAATGACGCGGCGTGTGAGTGCGCGGTGGCCCATCCAATGAGAGAATAGCGTTTCGGTGCCGATGAATGTCGCCTGGGACATCATCGCCTGGTTTTGAGAGGATGACATAGTCTTTCGTTGTTATCGATGATCAAATGTCACATCACCTACTGACAGCCCTATGTCAGCGAAATCTGTGGCACCAAAGAAAATCCTAAAAATTTCGTCCGACCCCACCACCCGGAATTCATTAAATTTGACGTAACCCCCTTCGTGCGTGCCCGCCTGTAAGAATTGTCAATTCGAATTTGTAGGACAGTATTGTCCCGAATGTGGGCAGCGGGTCATCGACCGTTTTTCAGTGCATTCGATTCGGCAGTGGATTGCGGACGAGTTTTTTGTCTTCGACCGCGGCATCCTCTTTACCATCAAGGAATTGTTGCTTCGACCAGTGTGGACGATCGAACGATACATTTCAGGAATCACCATGCGGTATACGAATCCGTACAAGTTGCTCCTCGTACTCCTGTCCCTTTTCGCTTTCGTCACGTCTTTCTTGCCCGACGAGGAGCTAGGGATGGGATTCAAACAGATGCTGGCGGAGTGGCCGGCGGTTTGGTCTGGCGAGTCTTTTGGATACTTCCTGAAGAATTGGCCAAGTCTACTTATTGTCAACGTGTTGTTTTACTTCGGCTTTACCCAGCCCCTGTGGAGTTTCTTCAGTTGGCTATTCTTTCGCAAACGGGGCCTAAACTTCGTCGAGCACTTCATCGTGTGGACTTACCTGAGCTGCACGATCTTGGTATGGACGTTCGGCGTAGCATCCATCATGGTGTTGCTTATTTTACTATTCCCCAGCGAAGAGGCGACGTACATCGCCGTTGCTGTTGGAGTCCTCGTACCAGTCCAGGTGCTCTTCCTGACGAAGAGAATTTTCCGAGAAGCTTGGCTCGTCACAACGCTCAAAGACTTCGCCGTCGGGTACTTGGGCGTCATTATTACCATGTGCCTGCAATTCCTTCTTATAACGGTCATAAAGATTTTGTTCGACGCCTGGAATTGATGTGTTAGCTTTGCTGTGCCGAAATTCCTATGACACCCATTTTGATCATCGATGATGAACCGACACTGAGGGCGTTGATGGCGCGCGTCTTAGAATTGGAAGGCTTCCAAGTTTTTCAATCGAGCTCCCTTCGCGACGCCTGGAAACTCCTCCAAAAGGAACTTGTCCACGTAGTAGTGTCGGATGTAAAACTTCCGGATGGAAATGGAGTCGACTTCACCCTTAAAGTAAAGACCGACTTTCCCGCGGTGGAAGTTATCGTGTTAACCGCGTTCGGCACGATCGAAGATGGTGTGCGCGCGATCAAAAACGGGGCGTTCGACTATCTCACAAAAGGCGACCACCAAGAAAAGATCATTCCACTCGTCCATAAGGCTTCCGAAAAGGCGGCTCTGCAGATGAAGGTCGCCGAGCTAGAACGGCGTTTGAAAGTTCGGCATGGGTTCGCGCGGGTCGGCGGGAAAAGCAGAGCGATGCAACAATCGATCGACTTAGCGAAGAAAGTAGCTCCCACCGAATCGAATGTTCTGTTGATCGGAGAGACGGGCACGGGAAAAGAAGTCTTTGCTAGCGCTATTCACTACGAGAGCAAACGCAATTCAAAGTCGCTCGTCGCCATGAATTGCAGCGCGTTCCCGAAGGACCTCATTGAAAGTGAACTATTCGGCCATGCCGAAGGTGCTTTTACCGGAGCCATAAGGGCCAAGAAAGGCCTCGTCGAAGAAGCCGAAGGCGGTACGTTGTTCTTGGATGAACTGGGAGAAATGCCGCTCGAACTGCAAGCAAAAGTTCTGCGTCTGGTCGAGTCGCGGGAATACTATCGTGTCGGTGACGCGAGGCTACGTCATGCTAACGTGCGCTTCATCGCCGCCACCAATCGACGCCCTGAGGAAGCGGTCAAAGCCCAACTATTGCGTGAAGATCTTTTCTATCGATTGTCGGTCTTCACCATTCAACTTCCGTCCCTTCGCGAACGGCTCGAAGACATTCCGATTCTGGCAGAGGATTTCGTCATCGAGTTCTCCAATAAGACCAACAAACCCAAACCTAACCTGACATCCGCGTTCATCGACGCGCTTCAACGCCATCCGTGGAAAGGCAACGTCCGCGAACTCAAAAACGTGATCGAGCGTTGTGTCATCCTTGCCGATGAACCAGAGTTGACACCATCCTTGTTGCCGCTAGACTTCGACCTGAGCCAAAAACCAGAGGCTTTTGATCTCGCCACCGTAGAAATGAATCATATTCGAAAGGTGCTACAACATACCGGCGGCAACAAAACGCAGTCTGCAAAACTGTTGGGAATTGCGCTCACCACTCTCTATCAAAAGATCAAAGACTACAATCTGTAGCCTCCATTTTTCGAAACGGACCCCTACGATTTCCGTAGGGTAATAACTCCGTGTGGGGAAATAAATACCTAATAATCAGTTAGTTGTGTTTGTTGGCAGGTTTCATGGCTACCGGATGCCCATGAAACCAATTCCTGTTATGATAATCCTTCTCATGCTCTTGCTGGGCGCCGCCGGGTTCTGGCTCATGGACCGCTTTATCGATTTCTGTGATAACGTGTAACGCCATGATCGCCTTATTCATCATTTGCGTCGCAGCTTTCTTTTACCTGCTGTATGCGCTGGTTAAACCTGAAAAATTCTAAGTGTTTATGAGATCGGAAATCTTGGGTGTGGTGCTGATTTATGTATTAGCGTTCGTGTTGGCGATTCCTTTTGGAAGGTACTGCGCGCGGGTGTTCAACGGTGTGCCGACTTGGTTGGATTTTCTAGCCCCAATTGAATACCGTTTGTTAACGTGGTCGGGGATCGATCCGAAGAAGGAGATGAATTGGAAGGATAACCTCCGAGCAATGCTGGCGATTAACCTGGTGTTCTTCTTGGTTGCGATGGCCATTCTCCTCACGCAGGGTTCTATTCCGTTTTGGAATCCCGACGGTGTGGCATCGATGGAACCAACAACCGCTTTCAACACGGCGATCAGTTTCATGACGAACACGAACCTACAACATTACAGTGGCGAAACAGGTGCATCCTATTTTACCCAGTTGTTTGTGTTTTGCTTTTTGCAGTTTGTCAGCGCTGGCACCGGTATCGCCGCTATGATCTTGCTGTTCAATGCGCTACGTCGCGGTACACGCGAAAACCTTGGCAACTTTTATGACCTCCTGCTCAAAAGTTGTACACGCATTCTTTTGCCCGTCTCTGTGGTGGTCGCAATCATCTTGCTGTGGCAGGGAACGCCCTCCACGTTTCAAGGTGCAGCGCAAGTCGTGACGTTGGAACAAGATACGGTTCATGTCGCACGTGGTCCGGTGGCGCCGATGGTTGCTATTAAACAAGTTGGAACCAATGGTGGAGGATTCTTTGGACCTAACTCGACGCACCCTTTTGAGAATCCAACCTACTTCTCGAACGTGGTGGAAAACGTCGCGATCCTGTTGATCCCGATGGCGCTGGTGTTTGCGTTTGGTTTCTTTATGCAGCGCTCGCGTGTGGGATACACATGGTTTGCCACTATGACGGTGCTATTTGTTCTGTTTGTATCGCTTTCTGTTTGGCAGGAGCTGAAAGGCACACCCGCCATGACCGCCTTAGGTATCGACGTATCGATGGGGAACATGGAGGGAAAGGAAACTCGATTTGGTGCGGCCGCGAGTTCTCTATGGGGTGTTTCTACAACCTCAACATCGAATGGCTCCGTGAATTCGATGCACGACAGCCACACGCCTTTGTCCGGTGGGATATTTATGTTGGACATGATGATCAACGCGGTCTACGGCGGCGTTGGTGTGGGATTCATCAACTTCTTCGTGTTTGTTATAATCGCAGTATTCATTTCCGGTTTGATGGTGGGAAGAACGCCCGAACTATTCGGTAAAAAAATCGAAGCGAAAGAAGTGAAGATCGCGGCGTTGGTTGCCATTGCGCATCCATTCTTTATCCTAGTGGGGACGGCGATTGCCTCCTACGTGCATGTTCAACGGCCTGATATCGGTTGGTTGAATAACCCTTCCAGCCATGGCTTTAGCGAGATGCTATACGAGTTTACCTCTTCAGCCGCCAACAATGGCTCGGGTTTCGAAGGGCTCGGTGATGCCACCCCATTTTGGAACATCGCCTGTGGTTTGGTGATGCTCTTCGGACGATTCATTCCCATCATTGGCCCCATCGCGATTGCTGGGTCGCTGGCAGCCAAGAAATACATCCCCGAAACTTCTGGCACCCTTCCCGTCGATGGATTTGCTTTTAGCGCCGTACTGCTGAGCGTGATCGTGATCGTAGCGGCGCTCTCATTCTTTCCAGCACTCGTGCTAGGACCTATCACAGAGTTCTTAACTCCACAATTCTAAATTCCAAATTCAAAATTCAAAATTCTGCATTCCAACCCTTATGAGTCTTTTTTCTACATCCCTTGTTCTAGACGCCACGAAACAGTCTTTCATCAAGTTGTCTCCCGTGGTGATGATCAAGAATCCCGTTATGTTTTGTGTGGAGGTCGGGACGGTGATCATGTTAGCGGTGAGCGTGTATTCTTTTTTCTTTTCGGACCAAGGTTCACCTGCTTACAACGTCTCCATCTTTATCGTGCTCTTGCTCACGCTTCTGTTTGCCAACTTCGCGGAGGCCATCGCGGAAGCCCGAGGCAAGGCGCAAGCGGATTCGCTTCGAAAGGCACGTGAACAGACGAACGCCCGCGTGGTGCGTGGTGCCGCCATCGAAGTGATGAGTTCTTCGCAGTTGAAAAAAGGAGACGTCTTCGTGTGCGAAGCGGGCGACCTCATTCCATCCGACGGCGAGATAATCGAAGGCATCGCGACCATCGACGAGAGTGCAATTACTGGCGAATCGGCGCCCGTGATACGCGAGGCCGGTGGCGATAAGTCTAGCGTCACCGGAGGCACGAAGGTATTGTCCGACCGGATTAAGGTTCTCGTGACGACACAACCCGGAGAAAGCTTCTTAGATAAAATGATTGCGCTGGTGGAAGGAGCTTCCCGCCAGAAGACACCCAACGAGGTAGCTTTGACATTGCTTCTTTCAGGTTTCACCATCGTCTTCTTGCTGGTAACTGTAACGCTAAAACCATTCGGTGATTTCGCGGGCGCACGGATTCCCATCGGAGCGTTGATCGCCTTATTTGTTTGCTTGGTTCCGACCACCATCGGAGGACTGCTGTCGGCGATCGGCATCGCTGGAATGGACCGCGCGTTGCGTGCCAATGTGATTGCTAAGTCCGGGAAAGCGGTCGAGACGGCAGGTGATATCGACGTGCTGTTGCTCGACAAGACAGGAACCATCACCATCGGCAATCGAAAAGCAACCAACTTCTTCCCGATTGATGGAGTCGCACTGAGCCAGTTGATGGAGGTGGCGACACTTGCTTCGTTGGCCGACCTTACGCCCGAGGGTAAGTCGGTGGTAGAACTCGCGCTCGCAAAAGGATATCGCCACCCGGCCATGGTGGGGTCCAACGATTGGACATCGGTTTTACCCAATGCGCGCATTATTACGTTTTCGGCTGAAACGCGCACTTCGGGTGTCGACATCGACGGACGAACTATTCGCAAGGGGGCCTTTGATGCGATCCAAGCTTACACGAGGAGGTACGGCAACGAAATAGGCAGTCAACTCCGCGTGCAGGTGAATGAAATTTCAAGTAATGGAGGAACACCTTTGGTCGTGGCGGAGAATGGCGTGGCCATCGGCGTGATCGAGTTACAAGATGTGGTGAAGCCCGGTATCCGAGAACGTTTTGAACGCCTTCGGAAGATGGGGCTCAAAACTGTAATGGTAACGGGAGACAATCCCTTGACGGCGAAATACATCGCCGCAAAGGCTGGCGTAGACGACTATATAGCTGAGGCGAAACCAGAAGATAAACTCAACTACATCCGCAAGGAGCAACAGGGCGGAAAACTGGTAGCGATGATGGGCGATGGCACCAACGATGCACCAGCCCTCGCGCAAGCAGATGTTGGCGTTGCCATGAACAGCGGCACGCAGGCTGCGAAGGAAGCCGGCAACATGGTCGACTTGGACAACGATCCAACCAAACTGATCGAGATCGTAGAAATCGGGAAACAGTTGTTGATGACTCGGGGGACACTCACCACCTTTTCTATCGCGAACGATGTGGCCAAGTTCTTTGCGATCATCCCCGCGTTGTTCATTGCTACGATCCCTTCGCTGGAGGCACTGAACGTGATGAAGTTGACCAGTCCGGAAAGTGCAATCCTTTCGGCTGTCATTTTCAACGCGATCATTATTCCCCTGTTGATTCCACTCGCATTGAAAGGCGTCGACTACAAACCCGTCGGTGCCGCTACGCTATTGACGAGAAATCTTTTGATCTATGGCTTAGGCGGCATCGTGGTGCCATTTATTGGAATCAAACTGATTGATTGGTGTATCACCTTATTGTTTCTATAAAAGCGATGAAAAAGAATTTCTTGATGTCGTTGAGGTTTACCGTCATTACGATGGTGATTTTCGGACTTGTCTACCCGTTGCTCATCACAGCGATTGGGTATTTCACACCTGGACAAGGACAAGGCAATTTGCTACTCGATAGCCACGGTCGGGTGGTGGGCTTCGAATTGATTGGTCAACGTTTCGTGTCCGACCGTTACTTTCACCCGCGCCCTTCGGCTGTCGACTACAACGCAGCGGCAACTGGTGGCTCAAACAAGAGCACCACAAATCCGGAGTACATCTCACTCGTGCGTGATCGTGTGACAGACGTGTTGGCAACAAACCCTGCGGTTCAACTTTCGTCCATACCGGTGGAACTGGTGACGGCCTCGGGTGGCGGATTGGATCCAGACATTTCCCCGGCGGCGGCATCGGTCCAAGTGGATCGGGTGGCCAAGGCGCGGGGATTGGATTCCGCACGGGTTCGCGAGTTGGTAGAAGAACAAATACAGCCTCCCATGTGGGGAATTTTTGGGACATCTACCGTGAATGTGTTAAAATTGAATCTGGCCCTCGACCGCCTCACCCAGTTATGAAATCCCTCTTCCTTCTCGCGGGAATCGTTCTCGCCGAGAAACTCTACGCCCAGGCGGATGTCGATTCAGTTTTGCAAAGGCAGAAAAAAGTGACTTTGGAAGGCTATCTCGACGCGTACTACGCGTACGATTTCAACAAACCCAAGAATGGCGATCGGCCTTATTTTGTTTCCTCTGCACGCCATAACGAGCTAACGGTCAACTTGGCATACATCGCCCTCAACTACACATCGACCCGATTGCGGGGTCGGATTGCTCCCGGCGTTGGAACGTACATGAATGCCAATTATGCTTCCGAGCCAGGTACGTTGAAAAACATCTTGGAAGCGAGTGCCGGTGTGAAGCCGTTTTCGAAAAAGAATATTTGGATCGACGCCGGTGTGTTCGGTTCCCCCTATACGAACGAGAGTGCAATTTCGCGCGACCATGTTTCCTATACCCGATCTTTCGCTCCTGAATATGTACCGTATTACTTGGCAGGTGTGAAAGTGGCGGTTCCATTGGGAGCGAAGTGGACGGCTACTATTTACCTAGTGAATGGTTGGCAACAGATCGCTGATGTCAACTCGGGAAAATCGCTCGGCACGCACGTCGAGTTTAAACCGAAAAAGGGTTGGTCGTTAAACTGGACAACTTATATAGGAGATGAGTCTTCGTCGGCGTTACCCGGGAATGGGACGCGTTACTTTTCGGATTTCTATTTTGTTTATACGGCCGACCGCTGGTTGGCGACTGGTTGTGCGTATGTCGGGCTGCAGGATCGGTCGTCGGGGAAAGCAACTTGGTGGCAAGCAAACGTGCAGGGGAAATACTCAATTACGTCTAAAGTTTCTATGAGTGGACGGGTAGAGTATTTCGACGATCCCAAGTCCGTCCAAATTGTGCCCATCACCGGAGTAACGGGCTTTAACGCGGCCAGTGCTTCTTTGGGAATGAATGTGAAGGTGATAGACAAAGCCTTGATTCGGATTGAAGGCCGAACCTTCCACTCCGCCAAGAATGTATACATGAAAGAGGGGGCTCCATCCAAGACGAGCAACTTAGTGACGACGAACATTACCTTCTGGTTCTAATGAGCGAACGAGAAAAATCGGTCGAGTACTTCTTAAACCTTGTGAAGAAATCGAAGCGAGGTAAGTTTAAGGTGTACATTGGGATGAGTGCTGGCGTTGGTAAAACGTACCGCATGTTGCAAGAAGCTCATGCTTTGCTGCGAAATAACGTCGACGTGCGAGTAGGTTTTGTGGAAACACATCAGCGTCAGGAAACACTGGCGCTCGTCGACGGCTTGCCGATCGTTCCCCGCCGAATCAACTTCTACAAGGGAAAGGAACTGGAGGAAATGGACCTTCAGGCAATTCTCAACCTTCACCCGGAGATGGTGATTGTGGACGAGCTAGCGCACACCAATGTTCCTGGGTCGAAGAATGAGAAACGGTGGCAAGATGTGATCGAAATACTAGATGCGGGCATTCACGTCATCAGCGCCGTGAATATTCAACACATCGAAAGTCTCAATGAGTCCGTAAAGGAAATCACGGGAGTTGAGGTCACAGAGCGAGTCCCGGATCGGGTGTTGCAGTTGGCAGATGAAGTGGTCAATATCGACCTCACCGCCGACGAATTGATTGGCCGCCTTCGAGAAGGGAAGATCTACCACCCCTCAAAAATTGAAATAGCCCTCCGCAATTTCTTTCAGGCCGACAAGATTTTGCAGCTGCGGGAACTTGCTTTGAAAGAAGTGGCTTCTCAGGTGGAGCGAAAAGTGGATACCGAAGTAACCGTCGACCAACGCATTCGCCACGAACGCTTTCTCGCCTGCATTTCTAGTAATCATGAAACATCCAAAAAAATTATTCGAAAAACGGCCCGGTTGGCTGGCTATTACCATTCAAAATGGTTTGTACTCTATGTGCAAACTCCGGGC
This sequence comes from Cyclobacteriaceae bacterium, assembly GCA_044226825.1. Classification (GTDB taxonomy): domain Bacteria; phylum Bacteroidota; class Bacteroidia; order Cytophagales; family Cyclobacteriaceae; genus ELB16-189. The sequence continues at coordinate 412,378 of JBGAGH010000003.1, read as the reverse complement.
GAGGACCTTCATCGAATCAAGCTGTCGACCCAAAGGCACTTGATCAATAACTTTAGGATTGCAACCGAAATGGGGGGAGAGGTGTTGCAAGTGAAAGATGCCAATGTGCCCGCTTCGATTGCGAGGGTCGCCCAGGAAAGACATATCACCACGGTATGCATCGGGAAACCGCACATTAGATTGTGGCAGGTAATTCTGAATACGAACGTGTTCAATCAATTACTCAAGCGTTTGTCGCGCTCAGACATTGACCTCGTGATTTTATCTTGAAGAACTTATTATGAAAATAAAAACCAAGATCTCGCTTGCGTTGGCATCATTGTTCGTTGCCATTGTGGGGATTGTGGCCGTGAGTTGGTACTACATCGAGGATCTCTCCGCTGAAACGGAAAACATTCTCAAAGATAACTACGAGTCGATTCAGTTCACGAAACGCATCATTGTCAATTGCGATAGTCTTTCGGTCGACCCAAAACATGCGCTCGCGGCAATGGAGCAGTCAATTCGGCAGCAAGAAGAGAACGTAACAGAGATGGGTGAGCGCGAGTTGACGCTGCAACTTCGGAAGGCTTTTGAGCAACTACAGACCCATACCGCAACAGACGAGGAAATAGCCGAGCTTCGACGCATTACATTGGCACTCCAGCAAATCAACATGGATGCAATTGTGGCCAAAAGCGAGGTTGCAATCGAGACGGGAGCCAATGCATCTTCTTACCTGATGTTTATCGCGGCGGCGGTCGGGATCGTCGCCTTTACTTTCATCTTAAATTTTCCGGGCTATCTCGCCAACCCGATCGTGGCGCTTACGTCCAGTATTCAGTCCATCGCCAACAAAGACTACGAGGAGCGCTTACACTTCGACCGAACCGACGAGTTTGGGGAACTGGCTGAAGCGTTCAATCGGATGGCCGAAAAGCTCGATGAATACGAACACAGTAACCTGGCGCAAATCCTCTTCGAGAAGAAGCGCATTGAAACGATCATCAACAGGATGACCGACCCAGTTATTGGTATCGACGAGCACAAGCGTGTGGTATTTGTGAATGACCAAGCGCTTCAACTTCTTCATTTGCACGAAGCGTTGGTGGTTGGAAGATACGCGCCGGATGTCGCGTTAGAGAATGACTTGTTCAGAAACCTGATCCGCCCAGCGGTCAACGGTGACACGCCAACACCGAACCTGATCAAGATTGTCGTCGAGGGGCGTGAGAATTATTTTTCAAAGGAGGATATCGCCATTAAATACAAACCGACCGGTGAAAAGGAACAAGTTCCGGTCGGCAATGTAATCTTGTTGAAAAACATCACCCCGTACAAGGAACGAGACCTCGCCAAGACTAATTTCATCGCGACTATTTCGCATGAGCTGAAGACACCCATCGCCTCTCTTCAGTTGGGTATCAAGTTGCTGCAGGATGGCCGTGTGGGATCCCTGAACGTGGAGCAGCAAAGTATCGTGAAGACGATCAATGACGAAACGCAGCGATTGGCAAGGATCACGGGCGAACTCCTGGACCTTTCGCAGGTGGAAACCGGAAACATTAAGCTGGAGCTGCAATCTGTCGACGTGCACGACATCGTTGCGTTTGGCCTCGAGTCGGTGAAGTTCCAAGCGGAAAGGAAGGGAATCAATATTGAGGCACAGTTGCCGGATGTGTTGCCCCCGGTGAAGGCCGACCGAGATAAAACCGTCTGGGTTTTGGTGAATCTACTTACCAACGCCATCCGATATAGTGCGGAGAATGGTACGGTGCGCGTACAGGCTTTTGCTATCGACAAGGCAGTGAAGGTGTCGGTGCTCGACCAAGGTCCTGGTATTGAAGAAAAGTACCTGTCTAAGTTATTCGACAAGTATTTTCAAGTTCCCGGTTCGCGAAGTGGAACAGGTCTCGGGTTAGCGATTTCGAAGGAGTTCATCGAAGCGCAGGGTGGAAGCATTTCGGTCCGCAGCGAACTTGGGCAAGGGAGCACTTTTGAATTTCAGCTAGACCAGATACTGCCTTAGTTCAGATTCATCGGAATTGGTTTTTGCTCGCGACGGATTTGAGCTTTCGCGGTAGGACCTATTTGGATCGGAACTCGTTCAATTTCGACGTGCGCAGTTTCAAGCCCAAGTTGTTCTTCCATGGGTAGGCTGATTGCCTTGATCATCCGATACCCTGTAATGACGATCCGGTTGAAGGTAGAAACCACGCTGTCGGCCGACGCCCAAGAGTGGAGGATAATGAATTTGAAGTCTGCTTTCATACCAAAACGTCGGAGTGCTTCATAGGGACTGAGAAGGTCGATTTCGTTTTCATCCGCCATGTCGCGGAGGATTCGATTGAACAGCACGTTGACTCGAGCTGGAACTTTAAATCCTAGCTTGATCCGAACGAAGAAGCATTTTCTGGGAATGATCGTATCGACAGAGTATTTCGCAGTAAAGGGACTGTCGACGGTTTCTACATGAACAAACCAATACACGTCTGCCCTTTTCGGACGTTTTCTAAATATAGAGTAAATGATATTGGAGTCGATGTACCGGCGACTGTCGGCCGTAGCGAGATAGACGAGGTGGCTGGCTTCCTTCGGAACGGAGGTGTCGGCTTGAAGTTCTTTGAGAACATCTTCATACTCCCTTAGGTCAACAAACTCCGTGTGTTGCGCGCGAAGTCGGCGGGCTCTCAAAAGAATGAACATCATACCGAAGAACACCAACGCGATCATAAAAGTGAACCACCCTCCGTGCTCGAACTTACTTAAGTTGGATATCAAGAACATGCCTTCAAATGTGAAGAAGACAATGGCCAAGATCACCGATAGGGCTCTTTTTCTCTTACCAACTCCAAAATAGAATACGAGTAGGGAAGTGGTCATCAACATGTTCACCGTGATCGCCAGGCCGTATGCGCCTTCCATGGCCGACGACTCCCTGAATATGACAATCACGAGAATGCTTCCAAACATTAAGATCCAGTTCAACATCGGAATGTACATCTGCCCACGCGAAGCATTTGGATAAAGGATTTGCGTAGCGGGCCATAGCTTGAGTTTCACTGCTTCGTAGACGAGTGAAAACGTTCCCGAGATCAATGCCTGGCTGGCAATGATGGTAGCCATCGTGGCGATGACGATCCCTGGTAAGAGAAACCAACTCGGCATCATTGAGTAAAAAGGTGTTTGGTCGCCGAGGAACTCACCTTGGTGTGAGAGCAACCAGGCTCCTTGCCCAAAATAGTTAATTAACAAACACACCTTGACGAATACCCATGACACGCGAATGTTCGCTTTTCCGCAGTGCCCCAGATCGGAGTACAACGCTTCTGCACCCGTGGTACACAAGAACACAGCTCCCAAGAGCCAGAAGCCTCCCGGATATTGTGTGAGTAGGTGAATGGCATAATATGGATTGATGGCCGACAGAATAACTGGGTACTTGAGGAGATAGTACGTGCCCAACACGGCAAGCATCGTAAACCAAACCATCATGATGGGGCCGAATGTTCGACCGACGACAGCTGATCCAAATTGCTGGAAAAGAAATAGCGCGATTAGAATAGCGATTACAATTCCTGTTGTGGGAATCGTCGGATAAAGCAATAGGAGTCCTTCAACTGCCGACGACACGCTAATCGCGGGTGTGATAAACCCGTCGGCGATCAGCGTACAACAACCAATAATTGCTGGGTAGATTACCCACGACACTTGATACCGTCGAACGAGCGCATAGAGGGCAAATATGCCGCCCTCGCCTTTGTTGTCGGCGTTGAGTGCGAGGTAAATGTATTTCAAAGACGTAATGATGGTTAGTGTCCAGAAAATGCAGGATAGCCCGCCAAGGACTAAGTCTTCAGTGATTTGCTCGGTACCGATGATGAATTTCAAGGTATAAATGGGCGACGTTCCGATGTCGCCATAAATAATACCGAGCGCAACCAACACGCCACCTGCCGACAGGGGATGATGTTTAGAAATGGGAGATTCCATGAATGAGAATACCTTAACTATTTTGAACCCACAAATCGATAACCAACACCCGATTCAGTTAACAGCAACGACGGCTGGTTAGGGTTATCTTCAATCTTCTTCCTTAAGCTGGCGACAAACACGCGCACACTCGATACATCGCTTTCATTGTAAGGCCCCCAAACCTCGCGCAGCAGGAATTGGTGTGTCAATGCTTTACCCTCGTTGCGGGCAAAGAGACACAGTAATTCATATTCTGTACTCGTGAGTTTAATCGTCTGTGAACCTTTGATGACGGTGCGTGTATCGAAGTCAATAAGCAAGCCGCGGAATTCCACCCTCGAAGCATGTTCATGCGGGTTCGATAGCCGCAAGGCCACTCGAATTCGCGCAAGCAACTCATCAGGATAGAAAGGCTTCGTGATGAAATCGTTGGCACCGTTATCCAGCGCTGTAACGATCTCTTCGCTTCTATTTTCGGCGGAGACGATGAGGATTGGTTGGTGATACCAGCTTCTCAATTCCCGTAGAACTTTTTGACCGCCAAGATCGGGCAGACCTAGGTCTAACAGTATCAGGTCTGGGCGTTGTGTTGCCGCTAAGTCTAAACCTTCATATCCGCTGGTTGCCTCAATTACGTAGTAGTTTTCGAGCGTTAGAACAGTACGCAAAAGAGTCCGCAGTTGTGATTCGTCGTCGACGAGAAGGATGCGTGTTGGTGCCATCGAGCGTGGAGTGCAAAATTCGCCAAAGTGTTTCTGACTCGGAAGGAATTGGGGCTGAATCCGAGCAAAAAGTGGCAATAAATGCGACCTCGTATAAAGATTTTATAAAGATTGGCAGTTGACGACCGCTCTAGCCGGGTGCGACTGCGTGAATTGAAAAATTCAAGTGTATTAAGAGAGGAACTTGGAAATCAGCCCACCGATTTGTTCCCTTTGGGATGCCTCCGGGTTTCGATCTTCAAGTGGAGGTAAGTTGAATGAATTTACAGTGTTAGTTCAGCCGTAGAGTTGTGACCTTAGTCATTAGAAAAGCCACGATCACCCTTCGCTCGCCGTGAGATTTCCAAGGAGCTCACGGACCTTGTCTCGCGTAAGCGGTTTGGATACAAAGTCTTTCACCGATGGAAATGATTTTGATTTTTCGTAGTCGTCGCGATCGATCGAAGAGGTGAGCATCACCACACGACACCCGTTCTTAACTTTATCTGGAAGTTTCTCGAACTCTTCTAGAAACTCCCAGCCGTCCATCACCGGCATATTGATGTCGAGAAGGAGCACATTCGGTAGTTTTTCGGGCGACGCCGACATCCGATCTACTAAGTAATTCAGCGCTGCTTGCCCATCGGTACAGGCGCCAATTTCGGAGCCTGATTCTCTGCTGATCAACTTGGTGTGGATCATGTTCGTGATGGGGTCATCATCTACCAGCAGAATACGAGGACTTTTGATCGGCTTTTCCATGTTGGATGGGTAGAAATATCTTAAATGTCGTTCCTTGGTTAATGGCGCTGTCGACTTCCACTTTACCACCGAGGGCTTCGGTCTGTGTCTTCACCAGGTTCAGCCCTAGGCCTCTACCGGGAATCTCAGGACCATGAAACCTCTTATATAACCCGAAAATCTTGTTTTGGTTGCGCTTAAGATCAATTCCCATCCCGTTGTCGACGACGGAAACACACACGTAGGGCGGCGCAATCGCGCTTTTTACCTCAATGGTAGCAGGAACATGGCTCCGACGATATTTTACCGCGTTCGATATGAGATTGTACAGAATACTAACTAAGTAGGGTCGAACCGTCTCTACCTCGTCAATTGCTGTAAAGTTAGTGGTGATGTTTACTTCACTCGCCGACAGTTCTGTTTGCAACGAGTGCAAGGCTTGTTCGAAGCATTCACGAATGGAGGTGCGTTGCACCTGTAAGCCGTCCGTCTTCCGGGCATAAACAATCGAACTGATATCTTTTACAACTTCATCAAGTTGATGAGCTTCCTCAGCAATAAGTCCGATCAACTGTTTATCTTCTTCCGGGTTGACGCCAATGATCGTGGTGAGCCCTGCAATCTTGGCTACTGGCGCCCGGAGATTGTGGGATACGATATAGGAGAATTGCTGTAGATCCTTGTTCTTGGCTTCCAAGCTTGCCACCAAGTTCATCAGCTCTTGCTCCGTCTTCTTGCGATTGGTGATGTCTTTAATGAAAATTGTGAGACCGTCCGGGGAAGGATATGCTTTCGCGGAAAACCAGACATCCAGCGGTAAATAGTAGTCTTCTGTTTCCATCACTTCACCCGACGCCATGGCTGCCTGGTACATCGACCAAAAGGTGGTGTCTTCCATTTCTGGGTGAACTTCCAAAAGATGTTTACCGAGCGTACCCTCGCGACCGAGCGGATGGGTGGCCAACGCCGCATCGTTGAGGAAAGTGTACCTCCAATCGACATCCAGCGAAACGACGGCGTCACTAATGCGATTCAGTGTTGTATCTTTTTCGTGGAAGGCCGCGAGAATTGCCTCTTGAGCGCGCACCCTTTCCGATACATCAATACCCATCCCGATAAGGCACTCTTCGCCGTCGAGGGAAACGAGCGCACCATTGAAGTAGTAGGGTAGGACTTCTCCATTCTTTTTCACGAACCCACATTCCAACTCGTCCATCCCGTTTGCAAAGACCGACTGAATTCTTTGAAGCGCAAGTTCCTTGTTGTCCAGAAAATCGAGCGGATGCATTTGCGCTACTTCTTCCGCCCTGTATCCCGACACTTTTTCGAAGTTTCGGTTCCAACGGATAAACCTCCCAGTCTTGTCGTATAAGTAGAAGACACCGGGAAGGCTATTAATAATAGAGTCGGAAAGCTGTTTTTCGCTTTGAAAGCGCTCTCGGTTCCTAAGTTTTTCCTCTTCTGCGGCTACCCGTTCGGTTACATCATGGTAGCTGAAGACAAGGGCACCAATTACCGCATCGTTTAATAGGTTCGTGAAAGTCCCCTCGATCCAGATGTAGTGACCGTCCTTGTGGCGCAGCCGATGGAGAGTAGAGACCGTTGTACCGGGTTTCGCGAGCAATTGGGTGAATGCTTCTGCGACCTTCGCTCGGTCTTGGGGATGCACAAGTTCGTGAGCGGGTAGTGCACGAACTTCGACTAAGTCGTGCCCACTGATCTTCTTGGTTGAGACACTTTGGTAGAAGGGAATTGCGTCGACGGACAGTAAAACCACAGCCGCCGAACTATTGTCAACCAAAGCTTTAAAGTACTGCTCCCGATCCGTCAACGAATTGGTTGCTCTCCATGTCCGCCAATGCCAAGCAATCCATGCGGTGGCGAGTAATACGAGTATCCATGACAGAGAAGGCCCGCCTAGCCACAGGTAGTCAACGACGAGGGCAGCGATGCAGGTTGTTATTAAGGCGCTCGCGATCCATGGTTTATTGAGGGACGGAAATGAACCCGCCCCAGCGATGGATTCGCTGGCAGAAAATTCTGTGGCTCGGTTCATATGATTGGGCGTGCTTCCTTTTTCGAGAGTTCACCCAAACCTTATTTAGTCATTTTGAAGAACAATTTCCACGACGTTTTCACCGATTTTCTTACGTGGAATTTTGACCCTTCACACCGGGTTGATTTGTCTTGAAAGCCGCGTTTCAGCATGATAAGAGGTCTATTGCCAGTTCGAAGAGGTGCCAATCGGTGTATTTGAAAAGGAATACCGTTGTGCCCTTCGATTGCCAAACCTCCTGGACTTTCTCGGTCAGGTTGTGTTCAATCGCGGTGATGTCCGTCCCGGGTCTTAGTTTGAGATACAAGAACGAGTTGCTATCATCCCAAGTGGATTTTTCTTGCTCAAGATGGTAAATGAATGGTACAAAAAAGTCGAAGGCTAAGGATGAGTTTGCCGGAAGTTCGTACACACCTGTCACGATCACTTCTGTGTCGTTGTTGACGGTAAGCATCTGCCCCAACGCGTTTTCGCCAGGGAAGAGCTGCGAGGCGATCCGCTGGGAAAGAAAGATCGCATCCTTTCTTTTCAACGAGCCTGGGTTGCTACCCGGGGCTAGTCGAAAGTTGAAGACCTCGGGGAAATTTTCGTCTACGAATTCGCCGGTTGCGTACGCGTTCCCTTTCTTAGATGTCAACAAAAACTGTGTTTCAAACCCCATTTGAGCCACCGATTCAACTTCCGGAATGGTGGTGGCAACGTACTCGGCCAAAGGTGAAGGTGCGGTGTCGCCGATAAACAGACGCCCGTCTTCTAGCGACACCCGGCGAAGAACCTGAAACACCCGTTCATTGTCCGGATGGTACTTGTCAAAAGTCAACTCATCGCGCAACCAGATTGTCACAAGCAAAGCAGCTGAAAGACCAACTACCAAGCTTCCAAGGCTCAGGACCGAGTAAAGACTATTCCGAGTAAAGAGCCGAAGGGCGAAAGTGAAGAATTGGGCTTTCATAAAAGGAAGATACCAAAAACTGGGGCATCCTAGGATCGGGTTTACTAAATTGTGAAGTAGTTGATGTATTGGTCCCAAATCCCTCACACACGTTGCGCTCGAATATCACTGTCAAGGAGGCTACCAACAAAAAGGAGATCGCTGCCTTTGTCCAAGTACCATTTTCGATTTATCGAGGAAACCGTTTTTGGGTGCCCGCGCTAGTGGCCGACGAAGAAGCAACATTTGACCCTAAGCGCAATCCTGCCTACGAATCGAGCGAAGCAAAACTTTGGATTGCCTTTCGCGATGGAGTGGCGGTAGGACGCATCGCAGGGATCATCAACCACGACTTTGTGGCCAAGTGGGGCAAACGCTACGGACGTTTTGGTTGGGTCGACTTGATCGATGATCCCGAGGTGGCTGCCGCTTTGTTTGAAACCGTGGAACGATGGGCAGTCGATAAAGGCATGGTAGGCATTCAGGGACCGCTCGGGTTTACCGACTTCGACCCAGAAGGTCTTTTGGTGGACGGTTTTGAAGAGGTTGGCACCATGTCGACAATCTATAACCACGACTACTACCCTCGCTACATAGAGGCGTTGGGCTACCAAAAAGATGTCGATTGGTTGGAGTACGAGATACAAGTACCGTTCCCCACCCCGGAGCGTGTGAAAAAGATGGCAGAAATTGTATTGCAACGTCATCACCTAGAGATATTGAAGGCGAAGTCGGCTTCCGAACTTAGACCTTATGCCCCGGGTGTCTTCGACTTACTCAACGCGGCGTATTCACATTTATATGGTGTGGTGACGTTGTCACCAAAACTCGTCCAGACCTATACGGACCAGTATTTTCCTTTCATCAGCCCGAAACATATTTCCATCATCTTAAAGGATAAGAAAGTTGTTGCATTTGCGATTGCCATCCCATCGCTTTCAAAGGCGTTGCAGAAATCGAATGGGAAGTTGCTGCCATTTGGATTCGTGCATCTTTTCCGGGCGTTAAAGTGGAACGACCTGGCAGATCTTTTCTTGGTGGCAGTTGATCCATCCCTTCAGAGCAAAGGAGTGACCGCGTTGCTGGTAGACGACTTGTGTAACAAGTTTCGTGAGAGCGGTATCAAGTTGGCGATCACGCATCCGATCCTGGAACATAACACGAGCATGACCAACTTTTGGAAACACTACGAAAAACGGGTGACAAAAAGGCGAAGGTGTTATTTCAAAAAACTGAACAATGACGTGGCGTGAGGCTTGGCGAAAGAGAGCCTTTAGAATCCAGCTGAGCTTGACGGCAATCTTGCTGGCGATACTCGCTTTCACAATCGGTCATTTTTTCCAGTTCATCCAAGGGAGGGAGGGCAATTCTTGGCGCGATCCAATCCTGGATTCGATTCACCCCGTAGATGTTTCTAGCTGGATTTTTGGAGTACTATATGCATCCATGGGTATTGCTTTGTGGTTAGCCATTCGTTCGCCGCTGTTGACGCTGAAGCTATTGCAGTCCTACGTACTGTTGGTTGTTTTGCGTGTGGTGGCGATGTGGGTTGTGCCACTGGAACCAGACCCGAAAATGTTGCTGCTGGTTGACCCGGTGGTCGATCGCTTTTTTTATTCGAACCAAGTCATTACGAAAGACCTTTTCTTCTCTGGCCACGTGTCGGTGATGAGTTTGTTAGCATGGTCGATGCCAGCGAAGGGGGTGCGGGTGGGACTTCTCTTGGCGACGGCTATCGTGGCGTTGCTTCTGATGATTCAACATGTGCATTTCACCATCGACGTGGTGGTGGCGCCCATTTTTGCGTGGGCGTCGTGGCGCGCGGTGAATGGATGGCACAACCGGCTCCAAACGATAGACCAACCTCTTTGAAATCCGCCCGATAAAGCTGTAACTTTTCGTAAACCAGAAACTGTTCCAAAATGAAAAAACTTATCGCTCCAGTATTGGCGGCAGCCATCTTAACTGCCTGCCAGCCAGCGAAGAATGACGAGGCCGCATCCGGTGTCGTGAACGATGTTGCGAAAGCAAGGATTGACTCGACACTTAAGGCCTTTGTGGACGCAGGCAAGATTGCAGGCGCATCCGCCCTCATCGTTGAGAAAGGCAAAGAGGTATACTTCAACGCCTTTGGCAACGCCGACCGGGAAGCCAACAAGGCGTTCGATCGAAACACGATCGTGCGAATTTATTCAATGACGAAGCCTGTCACCGGTACGGCACTCATGCAGCTGTACGAGAAAGGTATGTTCCAACTCGACGATCCGCTGTCGAAGTACTTGCCGGAGTTTGCCGATATGAAAGTCTTTTCTGGTAAGGACGCAAAGGGAAACATGATTCTTGTCCCGACGAAGCGACCGATTCTCGTACGCGATATCACACGCCACACGGCAGGTTTCGCCGGTCAAGGACACGAGGAATTGGGGGAGATGGTACGGGCTGCTGATTTGATGAACAACAACAACACGCTGGAGCAGATGAGCAACAAGCTGGCTAAGCTCCCATTGGCATTCCATCCCGGCGACGAGTGGGCGTATGGAATCTGCGTCGACGTGCAGGCACGCCTTGTGGAGAAACTCTCCGGCAAACCATTCGACCAGTATGTTCGTGAAAATATTCTCGATCCGCTTGCGATGAATACGACGCGGTATGTACCTGAAGATATGACGCGGTTCGCAGCCATGTATCGAATCGAAGAGGGTGGTGCGTTAACCCGCGTCCCCGATTCTATCGCCAATGCCTTCAACGGCAAGCCTTGGCCATTGAAACCCGGTGGGTTTGGGCTCACGTCGACGGTAGACGATTACATGCGCTTTGCTCGCATGTTGGTCGGCAAAGGAACTTTCGAAGGAGCAACGATCTTGAAGCCCGAAACGGTGCAACTGATGGCTACCAATCAGCTTTCCGATAGTGTAACCAAACGTATGTGGCTTCCGTCGAAAGGGCAAGTTGGATTCGGAATCGACTTTGCCGTTCGGATGCGTCCTCCGCAAAGCGTAGAGGAGAAGAACGGTGCCGTCGGAGAGTTCTTTTGGGACGGCGCAGCGAGCACGCTCTTCTGGGTCGATCCGCAAAATGACATTACTGCCGTGCTCTTTGTCCAGATTTTTCCGTTTAGCAACGAGTTCCACAAAGCGTTCCGTGACGCTGTCTATGGCAAGGTGGTCGTAAGTCAATAAAGAATCTTATCATAAAAGGACTGGTCGGTTCATCATCGGCTAGTCCTTTTTCTTTGAACTTCCTGTTTTAAGTATGGTAAAGAAAATATTGAAGTGGTTGGTCCTCGTTGTGGGCAGCCTAGTCTTGATTGTCGGGGTGTTGTACTTCATCTATGTGCGACCTGTGATCAGTCAGATTGAACAGCAAAGGATTGTGGAGATTGACCCGAACCTGACCATCGTTGAAGGTGGCGGGGGCAACTCGGGAATCTTCGTATCCGACAGCCTCGTGCTGGTGATCGATTCAAAAATGGGTGAAGGCGCGCAACAGCTTCGCGACCGCGTAAGCGAGGTTGCTGGAGGTAAGCCCGTGATCGTGGTGAACACACATTATCATTTTGATCACAGCAGCGGCAATCATCTGTATATGGGCGACCGTGTGATGGCTGGTGCCGGCTATAAAGACGGTGTTTGGGAACAAGAAGGAAAGCCGGAGGATTCACCCCGCCAATGGTTGGAGGGATCAATCGACATACCCATCGGTGATGATACCGTCACACTTTGGGCTCTTGGTTTCGTAGCTCACACCCCCGGCGACGTCGTGGCTTATTCACATAAGCGCAAGATGCTTTTTGCGGGGGATCTGATCTTGCACGGTCAAGTTCCGTCCGTTGCCAATGGAACGCCACAAGGGTACCTCGATGCCTTCGATCTTTTGCAAAGCAAGTTCGACATTCAAAAGATTGTGCCAGGTCACGGCGCAACGGGAGGAATCGAAATCTTAGAGACCTTCAGGAGCTACTTCAACGAAATGAAAACGGCTGCACAAAATCCGGGTCAGGCGGACGACCTGCTCGCAAAGTATGACGGATGGATTCACGTGCCAATCATGATGTCGTCCGAGCAGGTAATCGCAGGATTTAAGGAATAGTTAGTTTATTCACGCTGAATGACCAGCGATTTTCTTGGCTATCCGTTACGACCGCACCTTCAACCACCAAGATGTCTGCAAACCCATCGTTTGCATTTGGTTCACCTTGCCAAAGGCGCCGAGGTTGCGTTCGTACCAGATTCCCAATTCAAAACGACGGTTGTTCTCCGTGTGGTGAATGAGGCCCAAACTGATACCGGCCGATTTTCCAAAGAACCCACGCGACTCATACTTCTGAACTTGCGTGACCAGCCTACCCAATTCGTCAGGATCATTTCCGACGCCGTTGCCGTTGCCATTGCCATTTCCCCCTTCGCGGTAACTCATACTATAGTTACCACCCACGAGCCAATAAGGTGTAAACGTTCCTTTCACAAAAACTTGGTTCGCAGCATTCAACCAGTGGCGGTACTTGACTCCAACTGGAGTCCCCACCAAATGATTTGTCCCTAACACATCAGCCGGGTTTCCATAATAGTGATCGTAGAAATTGGGACCCCGTCCCCAAGGTGTCGGCCCAACATCGTAACGATACACGGCATACGCGGCGCCAGTTTCTGCACTCAACTTAGGGCTCAAGATCCAGTCAACGGCAGCACCGATCCTCGGAGTAAAGTGGGAACCGACATTCGTCGAGCTAACACCCAAGCCGGCTTGCGGTCCAACCTCAATTCCAATCCCTTTGAAATAATGTTTTTCCAACTTCTTCCGAAGCTTGTTCGATACCTCCATGGGTGTGTACCGCGACTTGGTCGAGGTGATCACGATAGGTTCTACGTCGCCGTTAACAGATGCCAACGGGCCGGCGAAGGAATCCAACGCGCGATGATCGATGGAATGAACGACAAGGACACGCGCATTCTCGTGGTTGATAAACAGACTGTCGTGGCGAGCTACCACCACGCGGGCATTCATGAGTGCCTTCAGGATTTCGTCAGATGATTGTAATGAACTTCCAAGCCAAGTTTGCACATCGCCTCCTTCGATAGGAGCCGGGGTCGGAACAACTTTTTGCACCACAACGGGCGTTTCGACTTGAACAGGCTCTCGGGCAGGTTGGTTGGCCTGGGTACTTGCCTGTGATTCGCGTAGTTCGTGAATCACGTTCAGAAGAGAATCGTACTGAATAGTGTTGGTGACAATAGTTTTGGATTCCGTGCGTTGAAGAAACAAATACACACTCACGCCCGTCAGCATCACGGAAGCCGCGAGCGCCATCGATGTCCAATGGCGTGCGAAAAAGGACGGCGCAGGAGCTACCACCAAACGACTTGCCAAGTCGTCGAAGGCACCTTCGTCGTATACTGGGTCGACATAGTTGCCCAGCTTCTTTTTTACGAGGTCGTCGAGTTCTCCGTCATCCATTTTGTTCCCTAGTTTGCTTCATGTCCCCACCCAATATTTTCATCAACTTCATTCGTGCCACACTCAGGTTCGACTTGGAAGTGCCACTACTAATTCCCAGCATCGACGCAATTTCATCGTGGCTGTATCCTTCAATAATATGTAAGTTGAATACCACACGATACGAAGCAGGTAGCTGTTGAACCGCATGCATGATCTCTTCTTCGGAGAGTTGGCTCACGGCATCGGCAGTCGGGCTAATTTCTCGTGAATAGGTGATGTCGATGTTGTGGTAATGTTTTTCATTTCGTCGAAAGTGATCGATCGAAGCGTTTACCATAATTCGGCGTACCCAACCCCTGAAGGAAAGCCCTGCCGTGTACTTGTCTAGGCTGGTAAAAATCTTGTAGAAACCGTCGTTCACGATCTCGATTGCCTCTTCTCGCGAATGGGCGTACCGTCGGCAAATACCCATAGCAAACCCATAGAACTCGCGATAAAGCGTTTCTTGGGCGCGTCGGTCATTGTTTTTACACGCGCCGATTAGGTCCGGAAGGTCATTCCTCTCTGCGATCGTCGTAGTATTCGTTTGCATCACGCAGGAAATCGGGTAACGGTTGGTCGCCCCCGAAAATATTCCCAAACAAAGAGAATTAATTCATCTATCGGGCACGCTGATTTGCTTGAATGTAGTTCAGAACACGTTTGCGCCCGGATTTAAGGCCAAATTAATTCAAAGTCAAACCAACCGGACGCCGTGGCGGCGCGTGATGCCTGTATTCTTTCACCAAGACCTAAATATGACTAGAAAGGAATTCATTGCTCAAATGGGTATCGCAGGCCTCGCGTTGCCAGTGTGTTTTGGAATGCTCAGCGGCTGTGGCGCGAACAATAACCCTTTTCCTGCACCCACCAATGTCGACTTCACTGTCGATGTCTCGTCGGGTTCCCTCGCCACGGCGGGCGGATACATTGTTAAGAGCGGCGTACTCGTCGCCCGCACACTGTCCAACACCTTTATAGCTGTGTCCGCCGCTTGTACCCACGAGGGAACCACCGTTAGATATGTGAGTAGCCGCAACGACTTCGAATGCCCCAGTCACGGCGCTACGTTTAGTTCTACAGGCTCTGTCACAGGCGGCCCGGCGCGGTCCTCGCTCGGTTCATACAACACGGAATTGAGTGGCACGTCCCTCCGCGTATTTTCCTAACCATTGATCAAGTATGAAACAAATCATCTTCTTCGTTGCTGGAGTCATCGCCGCGAGCGCCGTGTTTGCCCAGAACGTGTATCGCTCGACTAAGTCCGAAGTGTCTTTTTTTGCGGGTACCGCGATCGAGGATATCAATGGCAAAAGTTCTGAAGCAGTAAGTGCCATCGACTTGGCCGACGGAACCGTCGCCGTCAGTATTCCAATCAATACCTTTCATTTTGAGCAGTCGCTCATGGAGGAACACTTTAATGAGAACTATATGGAAACAGAGAAGTTTCCAAAGGCTACGTTCAAAGGTAAGATCGAAAATGCCAGCTCCGTTTCGTGGGGATCCGCCACGCCGGTTGTGGTGCGCGTAACCGGAACTCTTACCATGCATGGCGTGTCGCAACTGCGTACTTTCGATATCACCATTCATAACAAGGACAACAGGCTTCATGCCACCGGCTCTTTTCCGGTCAAGCTGGTAGACTTTAATATCGATCGCCCAAAGATCCTGTGGGAAAAGCTAGCCGAGGAAGTTCAAGTTCAACTCAATATCACCTATGAAGAATTTAAGAGCGTGGTTCGTCGTTAGTCTTTTTGCAATCTCCGCGAACCTGCAGGCCCAAAGCGTCGACGATCTCATGAAAGAGATGGACCAAGATGCGGTGGTGTACACCACTGCAACTTTCAAGGGCACTCAACTCGCGCTCGGACAGTCGGTGGAAGCTCCGTCAAAAGGGGTGTTGCAAAGCATGTTTTCGCACCGCTTCGGCACGCTCGAGGATCCTCTCTACACGTTTCTTGGTATGAACCAAGCTTCGATCCGCTTTGGCTTTGATTATGGTATTACCAATCGACTTTCTGTTGGGCTCGGTCGCAGCAGCGGACTCGGGGGTACGACGCCGCCGCCTACTTACGACTTTCACGGCAAGTACAAAGTGTTGATGCAATCGAGCGGCGCCCGGGCCATGCCGGTGACAGTAGCCCTCTTCGCTGGAACGGCTGTCAACACCGAACATTGGCCGCAAGATGGAATCGTGCGCACAGCTGGCGATCGGATGTCGTACACAGGACAGTTGTTGATAGCGCGCAAGTTTAACGAACGTCTGTCCCTCCAGTTGATGCCAACCGTGTTGCATCGAAACTTGGTCGACAACGCCGATCAATCGAATACCCTCGCATCAATAGGCATGGGTGGCCGTATCAAGTTGTCGAAACGAACCGCCCTCACATTCGAATACTACCTCAGTTCCGCCAAAGATCGCGGTGCCGGCTATTACAATCCGATTTCCATTGGGTACGACATCGATACCGGCGGCCACATCTTTCAAATATTCGTCACCAATAGCTTCGGACTCATCGAGAGCCAGTTCTTGGGAAGTACCTCTAACAACTTCTTTGCAGGTCCGAAGGGAATTCGGCTGGGATTTAATTTCAGCAGGGTGTTTACCCTGGTGAAGTCATAAGTGTACTTGGTTTTGTGAAATGTGTTTGTAAAACGTGAGAGGGGAGGGGCATGTGGCCGGGATGTGGAGAAAGATGCCGTCGCTCAGAGTGTGAATTGGTTTTGAAAGACGGATGCCTCGAACCTCTCATGTTTTAAAATCTACGATTTGGGCGTTCTTTATTGAAACCCCATTTTCTTATTCGCCCACTCGATAAAGAACTGGATGTTGGGGGCATCGGTGTGACCGCCATCGTGTTGACGCCAAGCCAGCTCACCCTCCAACATCGAAGTATTCACCGGTGGCATTTTCTCTGTTCGATAGTCGTTAGACAAGCCGAGGTCTTTCGTGCCGAGAAGTTTGAATACACTCCCCGCCGCGATCGTGGCCATGTAACTACCTTGCTGATCAAGCCATTTAGCATCTCCTTTTTCAGGAATCCCGTAACTGATGAACGTAAGTCGTGGGGCGCAAAGGGCGATGAGTTCGTGCGCATCGACGGGAAGTTTGCTGGCGTTCATGTTGCCGTACTTTCCATCTGACGCGCCATACTTCAAGTAGTTGCCCGCCAACCAGTAGTACTCACCGCCGGTCAGGTTTTCTACCGCCTCGCCAAAGTTTCGGCGATGAAGTGTCGCTCCGCCTTTTCCTGACGAACCAATGAGCCCCATGGCGAATCGTGTTTCGAACGCAAGTGTCACCAGCGCTGCCTTTCCGTAACGTGACACGCCTTCAATTCCCACGTGGCGCGCATCAATTGTTGAGTCTGTTTCGAGATAGTCGAGACCTCGCGCCGCACCCCAAGCCCATGCCCGGAGTGCACCCCAATCGTCAGGTTTTCGAGGTTGACCCTTATTGACGAGCCCAATAATTCCACGTGTGAGTCCTTGCGCGTTGTCCGCTTGAATGGACGCGGGATCGATCAGCGCATAGCCCCAGCCAGCGTCAATCAACTTCTGAGTCGTCGGAATCTCTCCATTCGAGTTGAAGGGTGGCGTTGGAAATCCTAGTGGCCCGATACCCGTGGGCCGAACCAACGGACTGTATGCCGGATACTTGTCCAATATTTTCTTGATCGTCGTATCGTTCGACAATAGTCGCTTCAGTGCCTCATTCAATTTTTCGAAATCCTGCAGGTTTGGTTGCACGGGCGCTGGCAACAACGACGGTGCGAACATCATCAGAACAGGTACTCGTCCTTTCCGATTGGCTGGGGTCACAACGGTCATGGAAATGTTGACCTCGATGGAAGGATAGTCGCTATTGTTTACGTGTCCTATTACTTGACGTGCGATCACCGGTGTTCGTCCAACGAATTCACGCTCCCACAACCGCACTTGCCAATCTACCCGAGGTACATTTTTTGGGACCCGACCATACACTTCCCTTTCAAAGTCTTCCACAATCTCTGGTCGTCGTTGTTCCCACCATACTTTAGGCGTTGTTACTCGCTTCCCGTTTCGCAGCGTCAGCGCATCCGGTAACTCGAGGTATGGATTTGCGAGCGCTTCGTCGTAATTGGCGTGGTTAGGGGCACTTTCATTGCCCGACAGCCCGGGGCGCAATGCCGTCACGCCAACTTGTTGCATCATGTGCCGATGATCTTCCTCCGCCGTGAACGACACCGGTGGCGGTAACTTCGCCGCTGTGGTCTGGGCAAAGCCAATCAATGGAAGATGGAGTAGAAGGAAAAGCCATTTCATACGCGCATGTAGTTAGTTCAATTTAGGAACGGCTTTTTCCGGCGCGAAGCGATTTCTGTTAAAACTGTGCAACAGGTCGTTGTTGCATCACCCCTTTTTTGGAGATAAATGTCTTCTTGCCCGGTCGGGGGGTGAGACGGGACGGTCCGAGGCGCGTTTCTTTACACGTATTGAAGACAGACGGCACGGAAAAAAGACGAACGACCGATCTGAACACGCGCCTTCGCGTTGAGGATAAAATAAGGCAATACTATGATCCATGCTTACGATCGGATGACGACCCACCCTGAAGCCACCCGCAGTGTTCAATTCCGGCAGTCCGTGTGGGTGCTTACGTCCTCACCCCACGTGCGCGAGTACCTTCGAAACGAACTTGAAACGTCCAGCCATTTCGTGGCCGGCAGAACACTCACGTCGACGCGGGAGGCAATTAGGCAGTTCCGAAGAATGCAACCCGACATCTTATTGATAGACATCGATGGGTTGTCGGCGGAGACTACAATCTTCATTGCAACCATAAAGCGTAAATTTCCTCGCATATCGCAAGTGGTCGTTTCCGGTTCGGAGAGTCGCGATCAGCTTTTCGAGTGTCTTCATGCGGGCGCATCTGGATACCTAGTTCGGACAACAACCAGCGGGGAGGGCATAACACGGTTGACGGAGCTGATATTGGGTGGAGCGCCGCTTTCACGCACAGCGACTCGAATGCTGGTCGAGAAGTTCCACCACAACTATTCATCCCCGCTCACACGTCGTGAAACGGAAGTCCTTCAATTGGTACACGAGGGTAAGACCTTTACACAAGCATCCGACTCACTGCATGTTGCCCGGGAAACGATCAAAACCCACGTACGAAACATCTATGTGAAGTTGGGCGTGAATTGCCGCGCAGACGCCATCAAGAAGGCCATCAAGGAACGTTTCATCTAAGCGCCTTTCCGATAGTTCAAGTAAATCGATTCCGCCTGTTCGAGTTCGGCGGCATTTTGGAGACGGAAGACCTCGTCCACGGAAGCGATTGAATTTTCAACACCCTGCACGGATTGTTGTTCGATCACGGCGCGTGTGGTTCGCTGCATGGCTGCGATCGACGCCCTTAAGTTGTGGTTTGCCCAAATGACTGTATTCACGCCTATCTCTCGAAAATGTGACGTGGACACGTTGAAGTATTTGGTCGGCACAATCACCACAGGCCTTCGCCGGTCCCAACGTTGCATGAACTCATCGATTTCGTTGGAGTCCGACCTTTTGCTGTGACATAAGATCGCGTCTGCACCGGCATCGCAATAGCACGCTGCGCGATCCAACGCGTCATCAATACCTCTACCGGCAATGAGAGACTCTAGCCGTGCGACAACGGCAAAGGAGCTCTTTGTTTGCGTGTCTTTCGCCGCCTTTATCTTGCCACAGAATTCCACGACATCGGCGAGTACCTGTCGTTCACCATTGATAAACGAGTTGGTCTTGGGAAACACCTTGTCTTCAATACAAACACCCGCTACATTTCTTTGCTCCAGTTTTCGAACAAGTCGCCGTACATTATTGAAGTTTCCAAACCCAGTGTCGCCGTCTAACAACACTGGGATGTCTACGGCGTCCGTCATCCACTCCACCACTTCTAGGATCTGCGTCCACGACGCCTCATTGTTGTCGCGTACACCCATGGAAGCCGATATGGAAAGCCCACTCGCCCATATTCCTTGGAAGCCGACTTCCGCCACAATTTTGGCCGACAATCCGTTATGCGCTTCCATCAGAAACGTAAGTTCGCTTGATTGCAGCAGGTGCTTCATGTTCCAATTGTAGGTCGATTTGAAACAGCTAACAAATGAATTCCACTCTCCATTTGCGTGAATGAATTTTGAACGCCGATTGATGACGGCGGCTGATTTATGAAATGAAAAATTTGAGGGCTTGACGTGAGAGTCAATTTCCGCGAACACCGTATCTTGTTTCTACTTGCAAACAGAAATGATGAAAGTTCAGCCGATCACAGATCAGGAAGTTCAAATGTCCGTCAGGAAACGATTGGATGCTCCCATGTCAATCACCTTAACAATGCCGGTGCCAGTTTGATGCCGGATGCGATCACAAAGTCAATGGTCGAGCATCTGACACTCGAATCTCAGATAGGTGGTTATGAGGCGGCAGCGAAGCGGAACGAAGAACTCGCTAAACTATATGCGAGTGCCGCCACATTACTCAATGCGAAGCCAACGAACATCGCATTTACGGCCAATGCGACAGACGCTTTCACCCGCGCACTCTCATCTATTCCCTTTCGCTCGGGAGATGTGATTCTCACATCCAACGATGACTACATCTCGAACCAGATCCAGTACCTCTCGTTGCAAAAGAGACTTGGGATCCGCATCGAAAGAGCGCAAAGCCTTCCAACAGGAGGTGTTGACTTGAATGATCTTGAGAGGAAATTGAAACAACATCATCCCAAGTTGGTGGCGATTACCCATATCCCAACCAACTCTGGACTGGTACAACCGGTCTACGAGATCGGTGAGATCGTCGCGAAGTACGATACGGTTTTTTTACTTGATGCCTGTCAATCGGTAGGTCAACTGCCGATGGATGTGAAACGAATCAAATGTGATTTCCTGAGTGCAACCAGCCGTAAATTCTTACGGGGTCCACGCGGTGCCGGATTCTTATATGTTTCAGACAAGGCTTTAGAGGCAGGGCTCGAGCCGCTGTTCTTAGATATGCGTGGCGCCGAATGGGTGGAGAAAGATCAATACGTTCCCCGCGCCGACGCGACGCGTTTTGAAGACTGGGAGTTCGCTTATGCACTTCAGATCGGAACGCGGGTAGCCATGGACTACGCACAACGAATAGGGATCGATCGAATCTGGAACCGAGTGCATCAATTGGCCGACTTCACGCGCACTGAACTCACGCAACTAGCGGGTGTTCGCGTATTGGATCGCGGTCCTGAACTCGGAGGCTTGGTCACGTTCACCACGCCCGCCGACGGACCGGACAAGCTTGTATCCGGTTTGTTGAAACGGGGGATTAACTCGGTAGCCAGTTATCGTGGCTATGCCGTAATCGATTTTGACGATAAAGCGGTTCAATGGGCAGTCCGCCTGTCGCCGCACTACTTTAATACTGTAGAAGAAATCCGGAGTGCCGTGCGAGCAGTCGATGAGATTAATCGTCAGGGATGAACGGAGTGCTCCTCGATCAGTTCGAGAGCAGCAGCTATCCTTCTCATTGCTTCTTTGATCTCTTGCCGGCCCGCGGCATAAGAAATGCGCACGCAACGGTCCTCACCAAATGCAGACCCAGGCACTAAGGCCACACGTGCAGTTCGTAAGATGTACGCACAAAAGTCGTCCGAGTTTCGGATGCCCTGACCATCTGCCCGCGATGAGTAAAATGCTGACACATCGGGGAAGAGATAAAAAGCCCCTTCGGGTATCGACACTGATATTTTTGGTATGTCTTCGATCACCGACAATGCGAGATTGCGTCGAATCTTGTATTCTCGAACCATGTCTTGAATGATGTTCTTGGGAATCGCTAACGCCGACAGTGCTGCTCGCTGCGCGATCGAACAACTCGCCGAGGACAAGTGACCCTGCAGTTTGACAATCTCTTTAGCCAGCCACGGCGGCGAACACGAATAGCCCACTCGCCAACCGGTCATCGCATAACCTTTGCTGAAGCCGTTGATCGTAACTGTTCGGTCGAACATGCCGGGGAGCGAAGCCATGCTGGTATGTTCAGGGACGTAACGAATGAATTCATAGACTTCGTCAGAAATGACGACGATGCGAGGACGACTCATCACAACTTCGGCTATAGCCACCAACTCACTTCGATGATAAACAGCACCCGTTGGATTACAAGGTGAGGAGAAGATGATAGCCTTGGTCTTCGCTGTAAGATGGCAAAGGAGATGTTCCGCCGTTACTTTAAATCCATTCGCAGGATCGCCCGATACCAGGATAGGTGTGGCACCCGCGAGAATAACTTGCGCTTGGTGACTCACCCAGAAGGGCGCGAAAATGATAACTTCATCGCCCGGTTCGCAAATCGCGAGAATCGCATTCGACAACGCTTGTTTTGCTCCGTTGGAGATGACCACTTGATTGGCTTCGTACGGAACTTGATTGTCTTTGCGATACTTTTCAGCGATCGCTTGCCGCAAGTCTTCATAGCCCGCGGTAGGAGGGTAGGCGAAGTAGAGTTCTGTATCGATCGCCCGCTTTGCCGCCGTGCGAATGGGAACCGGAGTTTTGAAATCTGGCTCCCCCTGGCTCAAGTTGATCACGTCTACACCACGCTCCTTCAGGTTACGTGCGATCGCCGCCATTCCAGATGTGGCAGATTCTTTCACGGACAACAACCTTCCTGCGATTTTACTCATGGTGTAAAGTTGAAAACGGCTTCTGGTTGATCATAGCGGATTCGATTCATACATCTGATGAAACCTGTGCACACCCGCCAAAGTGAGGATCAATTACCGAGGAACTTCTGAAATCGTTTCGACGACCTGTTCAATGAATCGCGTCAGATACTTCGGACGTTGTGTGACTTTCAGCGTAGCGATGTACCATTTCCGATTCAGACCTTTGGAAGTCACACGTACGGTCTTCACACGCTTTGCATCTACATAGGGTTCTGCCAGCCATCGTCCCAGTACCGCGACACCAAGCCCCTCCCGCACCATACCCACGACGGCATCGGTATGTTGGATGTACATCACTTTTTTCGGCATGACACCATTTGGTTTAAGGAAACCTTCCGAGAAGGCACTTTCGTCGAAGTGTTTAGAATGGGTGATGTACGTGACCGCCCGAAAGTCTTCAGGCTGTAAAAATTTCTTGGAGGCAAGCTCGTGATCGGCCGGCACCAAGGCAACAACTTCATCCGACAATGTTTCTTGAAATTCTATGTTCTTCTCGGGGCGCACCCGGTGAACGATCGCCACGTCTATCTTTCCGGCGAGCAATAAGTCAATTGGTTTATTCGATGGTGTAGAACTTAATCGGACATCCACGTTTGGGAACTCTTCTTGATAGCGTTTCAGAATTCTCGGTAGCCATTGGTACCCGGTCGAACCTTCCAGCATCAGCCGCACGCGGCCGGTTTCGCCCACAGACGTCTTTTGAAGATCCTTGTTTAACTTTTCGACTTCTGCTAGGACGGAGTATGAGTGATCGAGGAATATCTTTCCACTTTCCGTCAGCACGAGTTTCTTGTTTACCCGGTGAAACAGGACCGCGTCGAGCAGCGATTCCACTTCCTTCAATTGATGGCTTAACGCAGATTGCGTGAGAAAAAGTCGATCGGCTGCCTTCGTGATGCTGCCAGTTTCGGCAATGGCCACCACCAATCGAAAATACCGCAGTTCCAACCGGTTGAGATTCATAGAAATTCGGGAGATAGTAAAGATAGGGTTCCTAGTCAAAAATCAGTGGATGGATGTGAGGCCCCATCGTTGATCGGAAAATTGAGGCATTGACAACCATTTTTCAACCTCAGCTCGCATGGCTACTAGGTCGTCGTGTTGGAGTGGCTGCAGGTGCGAATAGAATTCGGGTTCACGGTCGCGGTGGGGAAAAAACGTCGCCTCACCATAGCGTTGAATGCGGGCGCTGATGGCGCGGCCATACAAGTGAATATGCATGGTCGCTCCTCCGGGTGCAAACACACTCCAGTTCCCGTTGTCTTGATAGTTGATCCGCCCAATATCCACACCGTGTCGGCGCATGACATCGCACATCACCTGACCGGCAACAATCGTGAGCCGCATGAGCTCAATGGCAAGTTCGGGCGTCAATTGTTGCCTGTCGGTGACAGCTACGACCGGGTGAATAATCAAGTGACCACCATCTTGCCGATCTACTAAAGGCTTGATCGGCGCCTCGATCGTAAAGTTCGATCCTTGATAAATGAGGCGGTCAGGAGTTGAAGCGCTCGACATACTTCAGCACGCACAATGTGTGTTCCTAGACCCCGCATGCATTAACCCTTCGGTGGCGTAGCCGTCAACTTTCCAATACTCAATTCCACCCATTAGTTCCTTCACCTTAAAACCCAGTTTGGCCATGTTGTACGAACCTTTCATCGCGGCGTTGCAACCGACACCATCGCAATACACCACATATGAGGCTGCGCGGTCCAATTGAGCGGTGGTCGTTTCATTCATCGTTCGATGTGGAAGATTGATTGCGCCGGGGATGCGTTCCCGCTCGAATGCTTCAGGTTTGCGAGCATCAATCACGATCACATTCTTACCTTCCAATAAAGCGTCGGACAAATCGGAAGGATCAATCTCGAATTCGAGTTTATGCTCAAAGTAATGGACGGAATCCAGTTTCATGATCATTATCTTTATCTTTATAGAGTGCGAGTATTCAACTGAAATATAGATTGACAGGTTCGCTTTCGGTTATGAATTCCGATGATCGTGATCATGACCGAAATTTGTGGCGGAGTTTCGCGACCTTGAACTACATTAAATGTATGCACATCCGCCAATTCACAGCTTCCGATACCGAGCGAGTCGTGGCCTTGTTCCGCGAAAGTGTTCTCCAATATTTCGCTCCCGAAGAGGAACAGGAGCTGCTCACGTACCTACGTCAGCCTCCTCAGAATTACTTCGTGTTGGAAGACGGCGGTGAACTCGTTGCCTGTGGCGGAATCAAATTCGATGAGTTAAATCGGTCGTGCCGCGTCGCCTGGGATTTTGTGGGCGCGCGCCAGTACGGAAAGGGGTATGGCTCAAAACTACTTTCCCATCGGATAGAACTCGTACGTCGGCAAAAGTTGGATCGAATGCAGTCGTACACTTCACAGTTTTCCTATGGCTTCTACCAAAAGCATGGATTTGAGATGGTCCGAACCGAGCGCGACTATTGGGCAAAAGGATACGACCTGGTCTTGATGGAACTCGATTTACGACGTTGAAATTCCCAAACACGCAGACGTGGGTATCGCGACTTTATCCTACTAAAACTATGGACAAAATTGGTTTATGTGCGAGGCTATAATATATTTGAGTGTCGGCCCCAAAAAAAAGGGAAGAATGATTCCTACGCTCGCTAAAACATTGGAGTCAGTTCTTCCCAGGACCGAAGTCGTGAGCAAGATACGGATACGTCCAAGAACTCAACTCTTTTGAGTGTTGATAAATGCCTACAATCGATTCACCCGATTCGGGTTGGAATCATTTCGTAGGATGGCCAGTTGGTCAAAACATCATTAACTCCTTTCACCTTTTCAACGATATTTGGTGACGATCCCATAACCAGTTGAAACATGGAGACAAAACCTATAGCGAAGCCGTTCACATTCACTGAAGACTGGGCTGTGGTCGTCCTCGGTGTGGCCATCATCATTGTGGCGCTGCTGCTCACCGCGATCCCGTCGCCATCCTACTCTTGGTCTTCAGATGCCGACATCGCCTCGAAGATTCTCTCGGGTAAAAACCTCGCTGCTTTGTTGTCACAATTTTTCATCGTGGCGACGACGGGTGTGTTGAGCACTCTTCTCATGCGAAAGTCGCCCATCCCTTTTGTGAAGATGTTGCCGATCGTGTTCTTGTTAACTCTCGTTGCTCAATTGATTGCCGGACACAAGGAAGTGAAGGCGCTCGGTTTGGAGGCGGTAATCTTTAGCTTGTTGATTGGATTGTTGATCGGAAACATCTTTAAACTTCCAGAATGGCTTCGCACGGCTCTGTCGACCGAAATGTTCGTCAAGGTCGGCTTGGTGTTGCTCGGCACCAGCGTGCTGTTTACCGACATCATGCAAGCAGGCGCACTCGGATTGATTCAAGCCCTAGTCGTCGTTGTGTCGGTGTGGTATTTCGCATTTTGGGTTTGTAAGCGGCTCAAGCTCGACGATGAGCTCTCCCTGATGTTGTCGAGTGCTGTTTCCATTTGTGGAGTCTCCGCCGCCATTGCAACTGCGGGCGCCATCAAAGGCGATCCCAAAAAGCTGTCGTATGTTATTTCAATGGTATTGGTAACGGCCATTCCCATGATGATCGTGATGCCTTACATCGCCGCATATTTTGGTTGGTCGGAGGAGGTAACAGGCGCATGGTTGGGGGGTACAATTGATACCACGGGCGCCGTGGTCGCGTCCGGTACGTTAGTTGGCGATGTGGCGCTGAAGACCAGCACGATCGTCAAGTTTTCTCAAAACGTTCTGCTGGGGTTGGCGGCATTTGCCATTAGTCTTTACTGGACCATGCGCGGTACCGCCGCAAAAAATGGCGCTGAAAAGCCAACCGCCTCCGTCATCTGGGATCGTTTTCCCAAGTTCGTCTTGGGCTTCATCGCCGCATCGTTGCTCTTCTCGTTTGTTGTGTCGCCGTCGGCCGCGGCGAGCGTGAAAGATGGGTTGAAGAGTGTTCAGACCCTGTTTTTCGTGCTGGCGTTTACGAGCATAGGGCTCGAGACCCGGTTTGCCGACTTGACAGGGTCGCTGGGGTGGCGACCTTTTGGTGCATTCCTAATTGCCCAACTATTTAATGTCTTGGTGACGCTCGTGGTCGCCATGCTCCTGTTCGGCTAGTCGCCAGTCACCTTTTTAGATACAAATACGCCCCTGGTGGTCTTCGAACGCGCCCGGCAACGGCATTTACGCAAACGGGGGTTACCAAATGGGCGTTACCGTTATTTTTATACGGGTTTTTCCCCCAACCGTGTTGAAGAAAACTCTTTCCATACTTCTGGCAGTAGCGATGCTCTGTTGCTTCGCGACGACTTCGAATGCCCAGGTGTCCAGCGACTTTGCGACCAATGCCGATGGCTGGACTACACCAAACGACGCCGACGGTACCATTGCCTACAGCGCAACGGGCGGCAATCCGAATGGATTCGTATTCGGAACCCCGTTCTCATTCAACCTTGGTGCGGGAACGGTATACGTGCCCTACACATTCGATGCGCCGGCTAAGTTCACAGGCAACAAGAGTGCATACCTCAATGGTACCTTGCGCTTCGATCTGCAGTCGAGCACAACAGGTGCATCCGCCCAGCGCGCGGAGGTCGTCATTACCAACGTGGCGGGTTCTGGGATATATTATTTCCCCACGACGCCTTTTCAGCCCCCGTCGGCACCAGCGTGGCAAACTTTTTCAGTCAGTTTGAGTGCGACCACTGGGTTCTGGAAAACCACGAACAGTGCCACCGGCACCGCCGCGACACAAGCGGATATCTTGAATGTCATTTCTTCGATCAACACCCTCAGTGTTCGAGGCTTGCACCGCGACGCGAACATTACATCGCGGTTGGATAACGTAACGCTTATGCCGCCGATCGTGGTCACCACACAGCCGACGTCGACTTCAGTGTGTTTGGGCAACAACGCCACGATGACGGTCGCGGCTACGGGCAATGCGGCCATCACCTATCAATGGCAATTTGAATCGCCCGCAACCGTCTGGAATGATTTGACCAACACTGGGGGTTACAGTGGGGTGACGACCAATACGATCACCATTAATACCACGGGAAACTTTGGAGCTGGTAATTATCGCGTGAAGGTTTCCGGTACCGCGGCCGACGACGTGTTCACCAATTCTGCCACGGTCGCCATCATCCCCTTACCCACAGCACCCACAACCACCGGAAACTCAGCTTGCGGCTCGGCCTCGCTTTCCTTAAGCGCATCTGGTGGAACAGCAGGGCAGTATAGATGGTACACCGTCGCCTCTGGAGGTACTGCCATCGTCGGGCAAACAGCCGCTACGTACACCACGCCGCTGCTTGCCATCACAACTACGTTCTATGTAGCAATCAACAATGGTACTTGCGAGAGTAATCGAACACCGGTTACGGCAACTATCAACACAATCCCTTCGGCACCGGGCGCCACTGGCGCGTCGGCTTGCGGTCCTAGTTCGGTCACCCTTACTGCTACAGGAGCAGCAGCCAGTCAATACAGATGGTATAATGTGCCAACGGGAGGAACCGCCATCGCGGGCGAGACCAATGCGACCTATGTCACGCCAGTCATTGGTGGCACGACTACTTATTATGTGTCGATCAACAACGGATTTTGCGAGGGAGCACGTACCGCAGTCATTGCCACCATCAATACGTTGCCGACTGCACCCGGCGCTACTGGCGCATCGGCCTGTGGATCTTCCGCTTTAACACTCACGGCATCCGGTGGCTCGGCGGGTCAATATAGATGGTACACGGTACCGACTGGGGGCACCGCCATCGCAGGTGAAACGAATGCTACCTATGTAACGCCGGTGATTACGCTCACGACCACTTATTATGTGGCGATCAACAACGGCACATGTGAGAGTACGCGCACGGCAGTTGTTGGTACCATCAACACGATTCCTACGGCGCCGGGGGTCACGGGTAACGCTTCGTGTGGATCCGCGGCTTTGGCATTGACCGCCAGCGGTGGATCCGCCGGTCAGTATCGTTGGTACACGGTTCCTACCGGAGGTACGGCCATCGTGGGAGAAACCAATGCGACGTACACCACGCCACTACTCACATTAACTACAACTTACTACGTCTCCATTAACAACGGATTGTGCGAGAGCACGCGCACAGCGGTAACCGCCACCATCAACACCATCCCCACCGCACCCACCACGACCGGGGCGTCAGCGTGCGGCTCTTCGGCGCTGACCCTGACGGCAGCGGGGGGAACGGCAGGTCAGTATCGTTGGTACACAGTCCCCACCGGCGGAACGGCTATCGTGGGTGAAACGAATGCTACTTACTTGACGCCAGTGCTCACGCTCACCACGACATACTACGTGTCGATCAACAATGGTGTCTGCGAAAGTACCCGCACGTCAGTGATTGCCACCATCAACACCATCCCGGCAGCGCCAGGTGTTACGGGTAACGCATCGTGCGGTTCGGCGGCGCTCACGTTGACGGCGACCGGAGGTTCTCCCGGACAATATCGTTGGTACACGGTGCCCACGGGAGGCACGGCAATCGGAGGTCAGACCAATGCAACCTATACAACTCCTTTGCTCACGCTCACTACTACGTATTACGTGGCGATCAACAATGGCTTCTGCGAGGGCACGCGCACGTCAGTAACTGCTACCATCAACCCTGTTCCTGTCGCACCTACAACGACGGGCAGTTCTTCTTGCGGCCCTGCATCGTTGTCATTAACCGCGAGTGGCGGTTCGGCCGGTCAGTATCGTTGGTACACGGTGCCTACCGGTGGAACAGCGATAGCAGGCGAGACAAATGCAACCTACGTCACGCCGGTGTTGACACTGACTACAACGTACTACGTAGCGATCAACAATGGACTGTGTGAGGGCACACGGACCGCGGTTGTCGCCACGATCAATATCATTCCAACGGCTCCCACGACGGCTGGGGCATCGGCGTGCGGCGCTTCGGCTTTAACGCTGAGTGCTTCAGGCGGAACAGCGGGTCAATATCGTTGGTATACCGTGCCCACCGGTGGGACAGCCATCGCGGGTGAAACGAATGCTACTTATGTCACGCCCGTCATCACACTCACAACTACCTATTATGTTTCGATCAACAATGGTACATGTGAGAGTACTCGAACAGCCGTCGTCGGCACGATCAATACAATCCCGGCAGCACCCGGCGCAACGGGAAACGCTTCGTGTGGTTCGGCCGCTTTAGCCCTTACGGCGACAGGTGGTTTGGCAGGGCAATATCGTTGGTACACGGTGGCTACGGGAGGAACGGCCATCGCTGGCGAGACCAATGCCACCTACACTACTCCGGTTATCACGTTCACCACAACTTTTTATGTTTCGATTAACAACGGGTTGTGCGAAGGTGCTCGCACCGCTGTGGTGGCAACCATCAACACGGTCCCGATTGCGCCCACGACAACGGGTGCTTCGGCCTGTGGATCTTCCGCTTTAACCTTGTCGGCAGCGGGTGGATCGGCAGGTCAGTATCGTTGGTACAGCGTATCGACAGGTGGAACCGCCATCGCAGGGCAAACCAATTCAACCTACACCACTCCGTTGCTCGCACTGACGACAACCTTCTACGTGTCGATCAACACCGGAATATGCGAGAGCGTGCGGACGGCAGTGATAGGAACTATCAACACGATACCCACCGCGCCAGGGACAACGGGCAATGCGTCGTGCGGCGCGGCGGCTTTGGTGCTTACCGCGACAGGTGGTTCGGCTGGGCAATATCGTTGGTACACGGTAGCGACGGGGGGAACTGCTATTGGAGGGCAGACCAACGCAACGTTCACCACGCCTGTGAATACAATTACGACGACGTATTATGTTGCTATCAACAACGGGTTGTGCGAAAGTTCGCGGACAGCTGTTACAGCTACGATCAATACCATTCCTACAGCTCCTACCACGACCGGCGCAAGTGCGTGCGGCAGTTCGGTACTGACCCTCAGCGCGGCAGGCGGTAGTGCGGGTCAATATCGTTGGTACTCAGTACCTACTGGCGGAACGGCGATAGTTGGACAGACAAATTCGAACTATACCACGCCGCTACTCACGACGTCGACGACGTTTTATGTCTCACTAAACAATGGATTGTGCGAAGGTGCACGCACCGCCGTGGTCGGCACCATCAACACGATCCCGGTAGCACCCACCACGACGGGTGCAAACTCGTGCGGACCGTCGACGCTTACTTTGTCTGCGTCGGGAGGAACCGCGGGTCAGTATCGTTGGTACACGGTTGCATCCGGGGGAACAGCGATCAGTGGTGAGACAAACGCCACGTATGTCACACCAGTGCTTACCACTTCGGCGACATTCTACGTCGCCATAAACAACGGCTCTTGCGAAGGCAGCAGGGCGTCCGTTACGGCGACGGTCAATACAGTGCCAGCGACACCCGGCACACTCGGCGCCGCGTCCTGTACTCCGGCAGCTCTGGTGCTGACGGCGACGGGCGCTGGAGCAGGTCAATATCGTTGGTATACGACGTCGACCGGCGGGACGCCTCTTGTTGGTGAAACAAGCGGTGCGTTTACAACACCCGTCGTTACCAGCAACACGACCTATTATGTATCCATTGACAATGGACTTTGCGAAAGTCCACGAGTGCCGGTAGTTGCTACAATCAATAATTCACCTCCAGCACCTGCCACCGCAGGCGTTTCGAGTTGCGGCCCTGGCAGTGTCGTGTTGACGGCCTCTGGCGGAAGCATAGGACAGTACCGCTGGTATTCGACTGCCACGGGTGGCCCGGCAATTCCGGGTGAGGTAGGCCCAACTTATACGACACCTGTGCTTACGACGACGACCACGTACTATGTGTCAATCAATTTTGGTGCATGCGAAGGTCCACGTACTGCCGCCGTGGCAGGAATCAATTCCATCCCCAATACGCCCACGACGACCGACGGCACCTCGTGTACGCCAGCCCCGGTTACATTAACGGCGACGGGTGCTGCCAATGGACAATACCGTTGGTACACGACTTCCACCGGAGGACCTCCCATCGCAGGCGAAACGAATAGCACCTATGTGACGCCATCACTTTCGAGCACCACGATGTATTATGTGTCAATCGACAATGGCACGTGCGAAAGCAGCCGAGTTGCGGTGATCGCGTACGTCGCTCCGGCGTCGTGTTCCAATCATCCCCCGGTCATCGCGCAGACCAACGCGGTCATTCAAATCGGTGGTAAGGTGACGTTGAGCTTGTTGGATAAGATCAGCGATGCCGATGATAACCTCGACCTATCAACGTTGAAGATCGTGTCGCCCCCTTCGAGTGGTGCTACAGCCTCGATCGATGCGAACTCGAACTTGATCATCGACTACGGCAATGTGGCATTTAGCGGAAAAGAGAAAGTTACGATCCGTGTCTGTGACATTTTTGCGGCGTGTATCGATCAAGAAATTACAATCGATGTGATCGGGGAAGTGGAAGTCTATGACGCCATTTCGCCGAACAACGATGGTAAGAACGATACATTCATCATCGACTACATCCAAAATCTCCCCGGCACACAACAGAATCATGTGTATATCTTCAATCGTTGGGGCGACTTGGTATGGGAAGGCGTAAACTATGACAACAACACCGTGGTGTTTAGTGGACTGAATCGCCACGGCCACGAGCTTCCCTCGGGTGTATACTTCTATAAAGTTGAATTCCCGGGTGGCGCGAAAACGCTCAAAGGACACATTACCATGAAGCGATAGCGTCGTGTAGGATTCCAACTTTCGACATGCCCACCGTGTCAAAGGAAAAAAATTCTACTACCATGAATCGGCTTTTGCTGGTTGCAAGTATCGCCTTGGTTTTGGGGTGTTCCTCTTCCGATGAGAACGTTAATCCCAGCGCTCTCGCCCTGGTCCCCCGTTGCAGTTTGGTCCCGGACCCCGGTCCGTGTATGGCCTATATCGAGAGATACTACTTCGACGTAAATACCGGCACATGCAAGATGTTTGTGTGGGGGGGATGCGACGGAGTAGTTCCTTTCAATACCCTGCAAGAGTGCAAAGCTTGCTCGGCGGCTAAGTAACCGGTTGCGTGCAGGGACGGCGTTGATATCTTTGTGGGGCAGAAATCCCATCTAAGATGACCCCCGTCGATTATTTTCGAAGCTTACACCATCGTTCCTTTCCCATTTTGATCGGTAACGTGTGGAATGTGGCGAGCGCTCAAGCATTCAAACGTCTTAAGTTCGAAGCTATCGCTACTTCTAGCGCGGCCGTTGCTGAATCGATGGGCTTTCACGACGGCGAGGAAATGCCGTTCGATGAATACCTCCATATCGTGAAGAGAATCCGCCAATGCGTCGATTTACCCTTGTCGGTCGACATGGAGACGGGCTTCGGAAGGACTGTTGAGGATATCGTTGAAAACTTGGTTAAGTTATCTTCCCTCGGTGTGGTCGGCGTCAACCTCGAGGACTCCCGTTTGGTTGAAGGCAAGCGTCAACTTACGGAGCCGCATGGTTTCGCGGAACGGATGTCGACAATTGTGACGATGTTGACGGAACGAAAGGCTGACCTTTTTGTCAACCTTCGTTGTGATCCTTTTATCCTACGGATGGAGGGTGCGCGGGCCGAGACACTCAAGCGGCTTGCCATTTATGATGCGCTTCCTATTGATGGAATTTTCACTCCCTGCGCGGTTGATATCGAAGACATCCGAGCCATTACATCGGCAACACGCCACCCGGTGAACATTCTCTGCATGCCATGGTTGCCGCATTTTTCGGATCTGCTGAACGCTGGTGTTCGCCGACTGAGTATGGGCGACTTCGCCTACGAGTACCTGTATCGCCACCTTGAAAGTGCCACCCATGAGGTGATTCACGAGGGTTCTTTCCGACGGTTCTTCTCATAAACGACGTTACTCGCTTTTCAGTTTTTCGACCGGGTTGACTGAAGCTGCCGTAAAGGATTTGATACCCACTACTGCCAACGCTACCATCAACACGACCCCTCCCGGAATCGCAAAAAGCCACCAAGTAAGTTCGATGTGGTTGACAAACCCGCTAAGCCACTCGTTCATCAAGATGTAGGCAATCGGCGTTGCAATCAGGAAGGAAATAATGACGAGAAGCACATATTCACGTGAAAATAGGGTGACGATATGAGTAATCGTTGCGCCAAGCGTTTTTCGGATGGCAATCTCTTTTCCTTTTTTGTTGACCACGAAAGTAATCAAGCCATAGAGGCCAAGGCATCCAATGATGATGAAGATCGTCGCGAAAATCTGAAATAGCTTTGCGTATTTCATTTCCTGACCATAAAACGCATTGATGTTATCATCGAAGAAACGGTATTCGAAAACAAAATCGGGGTAGGCTTTTAACCATGCTTTTTCTATCCCTGCCAGCATATCGGTCATCGAGTTTTGATCCGCCGCGTGTAGTTTGATGCTCACCTGTCTGAATCGGTCGGGCATCATGTCCATCGCAATCGGATTTGTCTGTTCCTTTAGCGAGTTGGAATAGAAGTCGCGCACGACGCCCGCCACCGTTACATTTTTTTGTCCGCCGAAGGTGAGTGACGCACCAATCGCTTCTTCCGGGGTTGAGTAATGTAGATTTTTGGCCAGTGTTTCATTGATGAGGATGTTTCCTATTGTATCCGCATCGTTTAAGTTTCGACCCGCCACCAACGGAATGCCATATAAGTCGATGAACTGATCGTCGATAGAGAAGTACTCGTAAATCACGTAATCGCTCGACGACTGAGGATTGGCACGAGCGATATCTCGCGACGACCGGTTGCGATCCAGTCCCGAAGGAAGCGTGAAGCTCGCGGCAACTTTTTCAACGAAAGGAAGCGCGCGTAACTCATTCTTCAAGATCCGCATCGATGCATCATTGTTATCGATGACGCGGATTGTTAAAATCGTAGACTTTCGATCAAAACCCATCTCTCGATTGGCAAAAAAATTCATTTGCGACACGACAATGAACGTTCCAATCGCCAACCCTTGGGTGACGGCGAATTGCACCACCACCAAGGCTTTTCGTAGGCTTACACCTCCGATGCGATCGGTCGTGAACTTAGAGCGAAGTGCCTCGATAGGACTAAAACGAGCTGCTACGAAGGCCGGATACAACCCCGCACAGAACGTAAGCACCACGATGATCGTAGTCAACGCCAGCCAGGTAATGGGGTCGAATAGATTAAACCCTATTTGTAACTCGACCAGCTTTTGAACGAGCGGTAGCAATGCCGCAACGACCACGACGCTTAGTAAGGTGGCGATGGTAACGATGACGAAGGTTTCGACTAATAGTTGGATGACGAGATGGCCGCGCTCGCTGCCCATCACCTTTCGGAGGCCGATTTCCTTGGAACGAGTCGTCGACTGAGCCGTGGCTAGGTTGATGTAGTTGATGGCACCGACCAATAAGAGTAAGAGCATCACGACTTCGAGTCCCAAGATGGTTGTGCGCGTAACGGTTCGTCCACTAAAGTTGCCGAACCGCGGGTCAAAATGGAGGTCACCGACATCTTGCAAGAAGTAATGACGGTTTGACGCAATTTCTTTTCCAGCACGTGCCTCGTGGATCTTCGCGATCTGAGCTTCTATCTCTTCTTTGCTCGTACGGAAGTCTGTCGCGATAAATACTTGGTGTTCGTCGTTGACACTCACCCAGTCCGACAGTCTTTCCTTGCCTTGGATGTAGTCCATCGACGAGTAAGAAATCATCATGTGGAACGGAAAGTCAGTGTTCTTAGGCATGTCGTCGATCACTCCGGTCACTTTGAAATCCAATTGTTTCATGAAGCGGACGGTTTGACCGAGTGGATCTTCCGTGCCGAAGTATTTCACAGCCATCGATTTGGTGAGGACCAAGCTTTGCGGTTCTACTAGGGCGGTCTTTGGATTCCCTGCCCACCAAGTCAACGGTTGGTCTTTGAAGTCAAATATTTCAAAGAATTCGGGTTGGACCGCGGCGATGCCCGCTTCCTCGGGAAACTGACGCCTCGATCGACCATCGGGACCGACCAAGTCTACGGTGGCACCGCCAAAGAATTCCGTTGAAGTGATTTTGGCAATGGAAGGAATTTCTTGTTTCAATGCATCCGCGACGGGATATGGGATCCCTGCGCGAAACTCGGAAAGGTCGGCCCCACTGATTCGCACCATGCGATATACATTAAATGCTTTACCATGAAAGGTATCGAAGCTGAGCTCGAACCTCACGACGGAGAATATGAGTAAGGCCGCTGCGATGGCTGTCGACAGCCCAATGATGTTGATGGCAGTTGTTCCGGTGTTCGCGAGCAGATTGCGTCGCGCCATCTTGAAGTAATTCAGCGTCATGACAGGTGAAATGTTTTTGCGTTTCTTCCAGAAGAACGATTTGCTTAAGAAGCCAACCGTGTTAAAAATGTATCGCCAGCGAGCTCGACGGAGTCCAAGTTTTCTTTCGTCTGCAACGAATGTTTCAAAGAGGTCACCTTTGATTTCATCCGCAAGTTCGGACGGCGCCAACCAGTCGACGATGCGATCGGGCCATTTGGGTGGGAGTGCGTTTGATTTCATGAGAGTGCGCCCAGCTGAGCCCAAATCGCGTTACGTGTAGCCCTGAGTTCAGCCAAGGTGTTTGAGCCGTAAGGCGTGATGGAGAACAAGCGCTTTCGCCGCCCACCACGTTCTGCCGATGCTCCACCGACACGCGATTTCACAAAGCCCTTTTCCTCCAACCGATGGAGCGCGGCGTGCGTAGCACTAATCGAGATCACTCGACCCGTGTGTTTCTCGAGTTGTTCAGTCACCGACACACCATAGGCGTCGTCGCCGATTAAGGCAACCATGAGGAGGATAAGTTCTTCGAGTTCGCCCAAGTAAATTCTATTGCCCATACCTATTATTTCAACTTCTGTAGAACAAATAATGAACCAAACA
The DNA here is from genome assembly GCA_044226825.1 of Cyclobacteriaceae bacterium. Taxonomy (GTDB): domain Bacteria; phylum Bacteroidota; class Bacteroidia; order Cytophagales; family Cyclobacteriaceae; genus ELB16-189. Next base: position 375,883 of record JBGAGH010000003.1, on the reverse strand, counting down.
TAAAAGATGCCTTTTTGAATCGCAAATAGGCCTTTACTGTTCAGGAGTGTACGGTCAGGCGTTCACCAACGCTCGGGTCATTGATTTTTGTGATGGGCCCTCGACGCTGAGATACGTGCTGCATGGGCCATAAATCATGGTCATCTCCTTGCATGACTTTTACCTCGAACGCCGGCCACCGATCGTCGTCGGTCCATCGCGCCTCAACGCAGGATGATTACGTACGACTGATCGGCGGTTGTATTGAAATCATACTCGTACCACGTGGGAGCAGGAGCAGCGCCTCGTTTGTTGTCGCCAGACACCATGGGCTCCGCAATCTCTGGCGTCTCAAAGAAAATGTTTGGGTTTTTCCCCGAGGCAAGTCTTAGCCGGGAATCACCAATAGCGGATAAACTTCGGATTCTCAGGTTGCCGCCAATGGAGGAATGGATCACCAACGACTTAAGCTGCCCTTCTTCCCACTCCATGTCAATCGAGAAGCCCCCACGGGTGCGTAATCCCGTCACTCGACCTTTGCGCCAGGTGGATGGCAATGCTGGAAGGAGGTGAACCGCACCGTCGTGACTTTGAACTAACATTTCTGCGATGCCCGACGTGCAACCAAAGTTTCCGTCTATTTGAAACGGAGGATGGGCATCGAATAAATTAGGGTAGGTTCCTCCAGCACCACCATTCTTTCCCGCCGGTGTCAATTGATCGGTAATCAATTTGAACGCGCGGTCGCCGTCCAATAGCCGCGCCCACCAGTTTACTTTCCATCCCATCGACCAACCGGTTGATTGATCACCACGATAAACGAGCGACTGGCGTGCTGCCGCAAACAACGCAGGCGTTCGGGTGGCAGAAATCTGATTCGAGGGATACAAGCCATAGAGGTGCGACACATGCCGGTGCTGATCGTCAACCCGATCCCAGTCCTCCAACCACTCTTGCAGCTGGCCGTGTTGGCCAATCATCATGGGCGGCAGCCGATCTCGTTTCATCTTCACAGTATCACGGAGTGGCGCGTCTACGTTAAGTTTCTCCGAGGCAGCGATGAAATTGTCAAAAACATCGCGCACCAATTGGTTGTCCATCGTTGCGCCCATGGTAATCGAAACGCCACGATGGTGCTCATTCTCAGGCGACATGGACGGTGACACAACAAGCCAGTTTTTGTTCGGGACCTCCTGCAACACGTCGTCGTAAAAAAGAGCCGCACCTTTCAGCACTGGGTAGTATTTCTTTAAGAAAGCGATGTCGCCGCTAAACAAGTAGTGTTGCCAGAGATGTTGGGAGAGCCACGCGCCTCCCATCGGCCAAAGTCCGTAGAAAGCCGCATCGACTGGCCCTGTGATTCGCCAGATGTCTGTGTTGTGGTGCGCACTCCAGCCCCTCGCGTGATACAACTTCTTCGAACTCTCGGCTCCCGTGACACTTAGGTCTTCAATCATATCGAACAGAGGCTCATGCATTTCTGGTAAAGCAGTCACCTCAGCGGGCCAGTAGTTCATTTCCGTGTTGATGTTGATGGTGTACTTGCTGTCCCATGGCGGGGCAAGGTGGGGATTCCACTTACCCTGCAACGTCGCTGGTTCGTCGCCAGGTTGGGAGGAGGAGATCAGCAAGTAGCGACCAAATTGAAAGTAGAGTGCTACCAACTGGGGGTCATGCGCACTTCGGAATTGCTCGACGCGCTTATCGGTGGGAAGTTGAGCTTGTTCGGTACTGCCGAGGTCCAAGGTCACGCGATCGAAGAATCGCTTGTAGTATTGCGTATGCGACGCGAGCAGCTCCGTGAAAGTCTTGCGCTCAGCGTCATGTAGGTAGGTCCTCGCAACAGTATTTTCATCCAAGTTGATGTCATGATAATTGCGGAAACTCGTGCCGATCGAGATTAAGAGCGTTACTTCGTTCGCATTCTTAATGAACAACGACGAATCGGTGCTATGGATCGTACCCTTATCGTGCAACGCTTTGATTAGACTCGTGAACCGAACTTTCCCTTTTTTGCCCTCGTGATCGCCCGACACACCCGTCATAGTGAGCACACCACGATGTGCCCGCACTGATTTTGTGCGATGCGGATTTCGGGAGCTGATCTCGCACGTGATTGAGTTTTTCTTGCTGGCCGTCATCCGAACCACGATCACTTGGTCGGTAAACGACGCGAAAATCTCTCGTGTGTAGTCCACGTCCTTCACACGATACGTAACCTTCGCGGTCGCATCGCTCAGGTTAAGTTCCCGTCGATAGTTTGTGAAATCACGGTGATCTGGAAAGTGTACGCTCAACGTCCCCACCGGTTGGTAAGGCATCCCATAGTTGTTGTTGGGCCCCGGGTTCCACGACGGAACGATTTTTTCAGCGGCCTTCTGGGCTTCTGCATACTTCCCTTCGTTCAAAAGTTTTCTAATCGTGGGCAACGCCTCATAGAATCCAATGTCTGGCAGATTATTCCCCGGTTCTCCCGCCCACACCGATTCTTCATTCATTTGAAGACGTTCTTCCCACGGACGCCCGAATACCATCGCAGCAATTCGCCCATTGCCAATAGGGAGGGCTTCATCCCAGCTTGCGGCGGGTTGTTCATACCAAACCTTTAAGGGTGCATCTTGAGCTAATGCCAGTGGGCCAACGATGCACAAAGTGACCGTCAAGGGTGAAATGAGAACTTTAATCAAACGCCGCATCATGAGTCTGTTCGCAAGATGATCGATGCATGATTCTACATCACTCGGCCTGAATTTCCAAATGGTTTTGATGATTCGCTTGGGCTCGAGCTAATTCGCTAGATTGTTTGGCGACCATTACATTCGATCTGTGACACGACACGAACTTTTAGGAATCCGCCTCTTTAAGCAACGACTTCAACCGGCCACCGAGGCGACGGTGGATCAGCTCGTTAGCCATTTTGGTGCCGTCCAAGCCCAAGACTTTGCCGGTGCGCTGTGGGGTGTAGGTCAACGCGTTCCCCACGCAACTGAGCAAATAGTAGAACAAGCGTTGCGCGAGCGCCGTATCGTTCGATCTTGGCCAATGCGTGGCACACTGCATTTCGTAGTGCCCGACGACTTGCGTTGGATGCTGGACCTTTTGTCGATGAGAATTCTGAAAAAGATGTCCGTTTATTTTCGGAAGGAGGGCCTACGTGAGAGCGATTTTTCCAGAGGTCGTAAGATCATTGAACGCGAGCTGCAAGATGGGCGGGCCCTCGACCGAGTGGCGTTGTATTCCAAGTTTAAAGAAGGTGGCCTTGACCCTTCCGGGCAACGAGGTCTGCATGTTGTGTTGAAACTCGCGCTTGATCAAGTTCTGTGCTTCGGCAGCCGGGTGGGGAAACAGCAGACTTTCGTGCTGCTAGACGAGTGGGTACCCTCAATCACGCGCTTGTCGCCCGACGAGTCGTGGGGGCGACTCGCAACGTTATACTTTCAAAGTCATGGACCTGCGACCGCCCGCGATTTTGCGTGGTGGACAGGCGCTACCATCGCGGAAGCAAATCGAGCCATCGACATGATCGGGTCTACACTGAATCGCCAAACGGTTGATGGGCGGCATTTTTATTGGATCGAAGATCCTGTCTCTCGACGCTCGAAACGCCCAGCAGTCAGGTTGCTACCAGCCTTCGACGAGTTCCTCATCGGCTACCAAGATCGCTCTGACATACAAGGGGATGTTCCCAAAAAATCGATCACGCGCGATTCAATTTTTGTGTCTACCGTCGTGATCGATGGTAAAATCGTGGGCACGTGGCGGCGAACGATCTCGGCCAAAGGTGTCCGCATAGAATCAAATTTTTTTGTGAAACCAACCCCATCAGAGAAGGAGGCCTTCGAAAAGGAAAAAATACGGTATGCACAATTCTTAGGTGTTGAATTGATCGCCAAATGACTAAATTCAGATTAAACTAAATCACTATGAGAGCTACTTGGATGGTATGTTCCCTTCTTGTGTCCTTCAGCCTGTTCGCGCAAAGCAACGAAGAGAAAGCGGTGGCGGGTGCAACTGAAGCATTGCGGCAAGCCATGGTTGATGGAAACCGGGAGGCGTTGACGAAGATCGCCATGGACCAACTTTCTTATGGACACTCGAGCGGGTTCGTTGAGAATAAATCAGCTTTCGTCGACAACATTGCGAGTGGTAATTCTGATTTTGTTTCCATTACGATTTCTGATCAAACCATTTCGATCGTGAACGACGTGGCAATCGTCCGGCACAAGTTGTCGGGTGATACGAACAACGGGGGCACGCCAGGCAAAATCAACCTCGCCGTATTATTAATCTGGAAAAAGTCGAAGGGGGAATGGAAGTTACTCGCCCGGCAGGCAACGAAGATATAAGCGTCACGACTTCAGTTTCACCGAATACATCATCAGCGTCTGTTCTTCGCCTGCTAGCGTGACGGTTTTTTCGAAGGAGAAACCCAGCTTTTGAAGCAGGTTGATGGAACTCGTGTTATCAACCATCGTGATGGCCAAGAGACGCTTCGACTTAACCTTTTGCTTGGCCACTTGAATAGCAGCCGCGCCGGCTTCGCGTGCGTAGCCCATCCCAGTGTATTGGGGCAGGAATGCAAATCCTAGGTCGACATCATCGAGTGCTTCGCGTCTCACCAGGCCACACATCCCGATGGCCGTGCCCGAATCTTTGAGTTCCACTTTATAGAGGCCAAATCCGAAGCGGTGATAGCTTGCGATCAGCCTATTCGAGACATAGTCGCGGGCATCGTCCAGCGTCCGGATATTCCGATCTCCGATAAAGCGAATCCACTCTGGCGTGTTTAGCAATTCCAGCAAGAAAGGAGCGTCGTCGCGGGTAAATTCCCGCAGCCTGAGTCGTTCGGTTTCCGCGATGCTTTTCATGGCACACAAAGTTGCCAAATAGAAGCCGGAACCACATCAACCTGGCGACGGGAATTCCCAAAATGCGGTGAAATGCTTTAGCGCTACTCTTTTCGGATGACGAGGTTGGCAAATTCGCCGTTGATCCCTGTATTCCACAACCCGATCAGGCCGTTGGTGCGGTCGTTGAGCTTGGTCACCGTCAGCGAAGGCGTGTCGGAGCCATTCACGTATACGGTTACCTGCTTTCCTTTCACCACTATTTTCGCGTGAAACCAGGCATTAGCCTCAGGTGCAGGGTTGACCGCCTTTTCATATACTCCATTCATCTTTTCGCGGGTGACCTCCCACGGATAATCGGGTTGGGCGATGTATTGCACGGCATGAATTTTCCGAACAGGATCGGTCGAACGAAAGTTGAAGGGCCGAAAGTAAATGGCGTCGTAGGTGATCGTGTCCACACCATGGAAAGCGATACCCAGGAAACTCCGTTGCAACACGTCGTGACCCTTGAGGTCAACCTCGATCGTACCCTCCGAGAAGGAGACATCTTTCAACCACACAATTCGATTCGAAGAGATGGCGCGCTTGCCTGCATCCGTCGGAAATACGTGATCGTAATGATATACGACGAGCTTGTTGTCTGCCAACATCTTAGGTAGGTCATACGACTGAGCTAATGCCGTAAGCGATGCCCCTGCAAGGAGTGTGAGTAGGATGAGATTCTTCATGAGTATTTTTTTAGATTCGAAACGTCAAGTTTAGGCTTCAGCAGGCTCTGAGGGTGTTCAACAGCGGTTCAATGCGAATTCAAAGAATTTGAACGGCGATTTTCGAGGAAACCATCTATATACGTGTTTCGTTTTGTAACACCATTGGGGCAACCAACCTAGGGACCAGCGAGCGAAAATGGACAGGGAAAGAGATTTAATATTGTTATGTCGCTCGCGCATCGAGCAAACGCTGAATTGGGGTGCCAGTTCTGACTGGACCAACAGCGATTTTGAACTCCTCAGCGAGAAGATCTACGAAGCAACGCAGGTGCGCCTTAGCATCTCGACGCTCAAGCGAATTTGGGGCAAAGTCAAATACGACAACTCACCGACCGCCGCCACGCTTAATGCTCTTGCGCTCTATATGGGGTATCCTTCCTGGCGCGATTTCGAGTCGGAACAAGTAAAGAAATCTGCACCGGCCGCACCGGAAGAGACCGCGCCGCGTTCGCCAGAACGGGTGGTCAAGGTCCCACGATTTGCGTTACCACTCGCATTGATCATCGCAGCAGCGATCGGTGCCATTTCGTTTCTTGTGAAGGGAAGTGACAAACGTCCGTCCGTGGTGCATACCGGTGTCGCTCAGTTTAAAGCGCACCCGGTTACCGACGACTTGCCCAATTCTGTGATTTTCGATTACGACGTCTCGGGCTTCACCGCCGATAGCGTGTTCATCCAACAAAACTGGGACCCGAGGCGCAGGAAACGGGTGTCGCCCACAGCAAAACAACACACCTCTATTTATTACCAACCTGGTTATTTTCAGGCCAAGCTCATCGTCAATGATTCGATTGTGAAAGAGGACATCGTGTACATCACCACAAAAGGGTGGCGCGGGATCGTGGATGATAACCCAGTCCCCATCTACCTGTCCGACCAGAATATTCATGTGAATGGCCACCTAGGCGTGGCATCAAAAACGCTCCGTGAGAAATTGGGGACACCCGTGTTCAATCAACGATATACCTTACTTCACAACGTTCAGGATTTTGGTGTGGAGGTTGGTGACTTCGACTTTGAAACAGCACTTCGAAATACGTCTACGCCTGAGGAATCTATTTGTCGAACGGTTTGGGTCACACTTCTCACGACCGACGGAGCCATATATGTTCCTCTCGCCACGAAGGGATGCGTGTCGGAACTTTCACTTCTCACGCCGCTCGGGGAAAGTTCAGGTAAGGAACACGATCTGAGTGCCTTCGGGTGCGACTTCGATCAACTCGAGCAATTGCATGTGTCGACCCATGGGGGCGTGTTTGCGATTGAGATCAACGGCCGCGAGGCATTTCGAGAAGAGGTAGGCAAACAAGTAGGCAAGATCGTGGGAGTTCGTATCGGGTTCGAAGGCGCTGGCGAGGCTGGCCAAGTCCGGCTAAATGGAAAAACCATCGACTGACGGCCACTTTCTAACGAGCGAAGTCTCAAATCTTGGATAAATTGCGACCTGTCATGGTCGCGTTTCGGAGAATCCTGCTGGTTGGTTTTTGTTGGGTGATGTGGTCGTGTTCTCTGTTGCACCGAATCGACCCCGAACGAGCTGCAGCCGACAGGATTGCGAAGGGCAAGTGGACGTTGGCCGAATCCAGCATTCGGAAGGCATTGAAAAAAGACACGCTCAATCCCGAGGCGAAGTTTTTGTACGCGGAGTTCTTTCTCTCTCGAAATAACCCGTCTTATCAAATCGATTCCGCGTATCTCTATACGCATCGAACACTGACAGCGTTGGGTCAAACTTCGGTGCGTCAGCGCGAGCGCCTGCAGAAGATGTTGATCGATTCGGCGCGGATATCATTATTCAAGGCCCGCGTAGACAGCGCTGCTTTTGAACGCGCTAAGCAGGAGAACTCTGAGGAATCATATTCGAAGTTCTTAACATCCTTTCCGACCGCGGCACAGGTACCAACGGCCGTCGAACTTCGCGATGAACTAGCTTTTGTCGATGCATTACGGGCAAACAGGGCAGCGGCCTTTGCCGACTTCTTCAAGAAGTATCCCAACTCGCATCGGGCTAACGATGCAAAGGAGCGTTACGAGTTGCTCGCTTTTCGCGAACGAACCCGCTCCGGCAAGCTTGAGGACTTCGTGTCTTTCCTCCACGATTTTCCTCAGAACGCGCATCGAGGCGAGGCGGAGGCTGCCATCTTTGAGATATCTACCGCTTCGGGGCTGAGTGCAGATTACCTAGAATTCCTAAGCCGGTATCCCCGTAGTTCGATTGCCACCCGCGCACGCGATATCCTATACTTCTTGATGCGCGAACGCAACCTCGATCGTCCCATTTCCTTCGACAACGATTCGCTCCGGCTTATGGACGCTCGAAACAATGGGTATTGGATTCCCTTCTACAAGAATGGACTATATGGATTCATGAACGACGACGGAGCCGAAGTCGTGGAAGCTAAATTCCAATCTATCGATCCGACCTATTTGTGTGGCGACATCAAGACAGACTTCGTCGTCACGAGTGCTGGTGTTTATTCACGCAACGGCGCCCTCCTCATCCGAGACACCCCGAAGTCAACCGTCGATCTCGGTTATGGTTTCCTGAAGATTGACAACGGCGGTTGTGTGTCGGTGATGCATCAATCCGGGTTTTCGATGAGCGCAGAGTGCCTCGAAGATGCGAAGGTGGTAGCCGATCAATTCATGGCCATCAAACAAAAAGGCAAGTGGGGTCTCAATGCCTTCAACCAACGGATATTGGTGACACCTCGGTATGACGATGTGACCCAAGTGGATAAAGTGCTCGTATTGAAACGCTATGGGAAAAATATACTGGTGAAGGCATCTCAAGTGGCGGCGGTCCTTCAAGTGCCGTTAGATGAGTCACTTGTTTTCGACCAAGTCCGGGCATGGGGTGAGGGAAACATATGGGTGAAGAACGGTGTGCTGGAAGGTGTTGTGACCCAATCCTTGGAGTTCCTCATACCCCTCGATCGCCAAGTGTTGACGAAGACGTCGTTTGGGTTTACTAGGAAGAAAGATTTGAAAGTGCAATCCGCCGGGCTCGCGGCGGCGGTAGACGAACAAACATTCGACGGGATCCGAGACTACGGCGACTGGGTGGTGCTGAAGAACAACACGACGTCTCGGTTGTACCGCGTTCCGCAGCAAAGGCTCTTTACGCAAGAGTTGGATTCCCTGTGGATCAACAACAAGGTTGCCTTTGGCGTAAGCAAGGACTCGCTCATGGTGTTTACGGGAACAGGAAAGCTCGGTTCATTCGAGCGATCGGCGCCGATGACTTTTTTCCGTGGCGCCGATAGCACCGTGTACTTCTGGGTTCCTGAAAAGAAAAACAAGGTGGTGTACGAAGCGAGCCAAGGGAAGAAGCTCTTCGTGTCTGATTTCGAGGCCATCGAGTCGTTAGCGCCGGAGATATTCCTCGTGTCGAAGAAAAATAGAAAAGGTGTGGTGAAGAAAGGGCTGTATCGACGCGACGGCAAGATGTTGTTGTCGGCCGAGTACGATGCCATCCTCCCCACACAAAACGGGAATGTATCGCTTTTGCAGGACCGCAAGTTTGGATTGTTCAATTTGAAAACGCAGCGTTTGATCAAACCCGAGTACGATCGAAACCTAGTGCCTTATGGGGATCGGTTCTTGGTGGCGCATAAAGGTGGGTACGGTTTTATCACGACCGCGTCGGAGCCGATCTCGGATTTTGAATTTGACGACATTCAATACTGGAACGACTCATCTGCGTGGGTAAAAAAGGACATGTCGTGGTCGATCTACTCGATCAAAGATCGCCGCATCGTCTTGTCGAAGGTTCGCAAATTCCAACCCATTTCGAAGACGACAGGGGAAACGATTGTGAAAGTGCAAAAGGAAAACTACTTCGGCGTTGTCAGCAATCGGCGCGGCATCATTGTGTCGCCCACCTTTACCGACGTCGTGAACTTGGGCTCCGACGAGAAACCATTTTATTTTACTGAAAAACGAGTAGAGGAGGCCGGCATTTATGTCATCATCTATTACAACGATCGCGGCGTGCTCGTCCGGAAGCAGGTGTTGGAAGACACCGAGTATGAGAAAATCTACTGCGAAAATTAAACTGCCGTTCACGCAAACGTCATCGCCCCACCTTGTGGAATTTCCTATATTTCAAGCCTAAAGATTTTGCCCTGTTAATATGAAGAATGCACTTTTGCTCGGAGCCTTTTTGGTAGCAGGTTCCCTAGTGGCACAACCTGCCAATACTCCGAAGTTGGTCGTGGGAATCGTCGTGGATCAAATGCGTCAAGAGTATCTCTACCGCTATGAGCGGAAGTTCGGCGACGGCGGTTTCAAACGCCTGATGTCGCAGGGGTTCATGCTCAAGAACGGGCATTACAACTACGTACCCACCTATACCGGTCCAGGTCATGCTTCTGTGTACTCGGGCACGACACCTTCGGTTCATGGGATCATCGGAAATGACTGGTACGACAAAACGATTGGCAAGGGTGTCAACTGCGTCGGCGACGAAAGACAAAAACCCGTCGGCAGCGAGGGTGGCAACGGAGATGTCTCTCCCTGGCGCATGCTCTCGTCAACCATTAGCGACGAACTCGAACTCGCTACTCAGCGCCGCTCGAAAGTAATAGGCATTTCTATGAAGGATCGGGGTGCCGTGCTCCCAGCGGGTCACAACCCCGACGGCGCCTATTGGTTCGACGGGACAACCGGAAACTTTATCTCCAGCACCTATTATAAACCCGGGTTACCAACTTGGTTAGAGAAGTTCAATGAACTTAAGCTTGCCGACAAATACCTTTCGCAGGAATGGAAAACCTTGTATCCAATCGATCAATATAAAGAGAGTGGTCCCGACGATTCCCCCTATGAAACCAAACTAAAAGGAAAGGAGAAACCGGTGTTCCCCTACAACCTTGCCGAGTTGCGGAAACAAAACGGAAACTACGACTATATTATCAGCACCCCTTTTGGAAATGATATCCTCGCAGACCTCGCCATCGCGGCTATCGAAGGCGAGAGCATGGGCAAAGACGAATGGTCGGATATGTTGGCCATCTCTTTTTCGGCAACTGACTACGTCGGACATGCCATGGGCCCCAACTCGATTGAGTTAGAGGATGTGTATATTCGATTGGATAAAACAATCGAGACGTTGCTATCAAAACTAGATGCGTACGTCGGCAAAGGTCAGTACACAATATTTCTCACTGCCGACCACGCCGTCGCGGATGTGCCAGCCTACTTGAAGGACCTGAAACTTCCCGGAGACAACCTAAAGATGGCGGCACTGAAGTCCGGACTCATCGACCACCTGAAGCAACACTTTGACAAACCAGTCATCGAAGACATGTCTGGAGATCAAATCTTCTTGAACTCTCAAGTCTTCACCGGCGATCCGCGCTCGTCGGGTGTCGACTACCTCGTGGCCACCGAACTCATTCGAAACTATTTGATCCGGCAGGAAGGTATTGCCGAAGTGTTTACCCGTCAGGTCTTGCAATCGGCAGACTACGGCGAAACGGGTATCAAAGGAAGCGTGAAACGCGGCTACCACACGAAACGTTCTGGCGATCTGATCATTGTAATGGAACCGGGCTGGATCGGTTCATCCGCAACTACAGGGACGACGCATGGTTCCCCCTACACCTACGATACCCATGTCCCAATTATTTTCTTTGGATTTGGCGTGAGGGCGGGAAGCAGTGTACAATATCATCCTATCACCGACATAGCGCCGACCATTTCAGTTATTCTGAAGACCAAATTCCCAAGCGGATGTACCGGTCAACCAGTGGTAGAACTGTTTGAAGGGGGGCGATAAGAAAGAATCAAAAAAAGCGTTAACATCGCGTCTGACTTACCCCGGTCTCACCCTCATTTCACGCGTGTCAGAAAGTAATTCACCAGAAACCAAATTCAAGCCTGTACTAGGCTTATGGGACGGAACGATGATCGTCGCAGGGTCGATGATCGGTTCCGGGATCTTTATCGTCAGCGCTGATATCCTTCGCAACGTGGGAAGCGCAGGTTGGTTGATCGCCGTATGGCTGATCACTGGATTTATGACCATCACGGCTGCCGTGAGTTACGGTGAGCTCAGCGGCATGTATCCGAAGGCAGGTGGACAATATGTCTACTTGCGCGAGGCGTACAATCCATTGGTTGCCTTCCTGTATGGTTGGAGTTTCTTTGCCATTATTCAAACCGGGACCATTGCGGCGGTAGGTGTCGCCTTCTCGAAATTCCTAGCGTACTTGGTGGAAGGCGCGAGTGAGGAAATCATTCTATTCGACCTCGGTTTCGTTCAGATTTCTCCTGCGCAACTCGTTTCCATTGGTACGATCATGTTGCTCACGTATATCAACTCGCGCGGCGTGCAAAGCGGAAAGTTGATTCAAAGCACTTTGACCGTCGTTAAGATCGCGAGTTTGTTCGGCTTGATCATATTCGGTTTCGTTATGCTCAAGCCGGAAGTGTGGTCTGCCAACTGGACAAATGCTTGGGATTTACATGGACTGAATTCCGACGGCACAATGAAATCGTATCTAACGGCAGGTGCTTTTGGTGCCATTGCCTCGGCCATGGTCGGCTCTATCTTTAGCAGCGATTCTTGGAACAACGTCACGTTCATCGCCGGCGAGATGAAAAACCCACAACGAAACATAGGCCTGAGCCTTTTCCTCGGAACGCTCATCGTCACCATCATTTATGTCTCAGCAAACTTGATGTATCTGTCGGTGCTGCCACTCGATGGGTTGGCGTTTGCCGCCAAAGAGCGAGTCGGTGTTACCGCTTCGCAAGTCATCTTCGGCGCCTCCGGTACCACGATCATCGCCATCATGATCATGATCTCTACTTTCGGTTGCAACAACGGACTGATCTTGTCTGGTGCGCGCGTATACTACACCATGGCACGCGATGGACTATTCTTTAAGAAAGCCGGTGAACTCAACAAGTTTTCGGTACCACAGTGGGCTCTATGGGTTCAATGTGCGCTTGCCTCCATCTGGTGTTTGAGTGGAAAGTATGGCGACTTACTCGATATGGTCTCATTCGTGGTGGTTCTTTTCTACATGCTCACCATCGTAGGGATCTTTATTCTACGAAAGCGACTGCCCGATGCACCTCGTCCCTATAAGGCTTTCGGGTACCCGATCTTGCCCATCATTTACATTGTGATGGGAATCACATTCTGTTCGTTGCTGATCGTCTACAAGCCGCAGTACACCTGGCCCGGACTGATCATCGCGCTGTTGGGAATTCCAGTGTATTACTGGCTGCGGAAAACGATTGTTCCGAACAAAGAGTCATAACTCCGCCAACTGGTCACGCACCACGCCGAGGCCTTCTTCGAAACTGTGCGGTTGGTAGCCCAGTTGGCTTTTTGCTTTTGCGATCACGAACCCGGTCTTCGCGGGTCGTCGTGCGGGTTGTGTAAACTGGGACGCGTCAGTCGGTGAAATCAAGGATTCATCCAATCCAAAGAATCGAGCTGTTCGAATGGCTAGCGCATAAGGTGTCATCATTTCTTCACCTGAGATATGAAAGACGCCCCGGGCGCGTTGCTCTGCTGCCAGCCAGCAACCCGTTGCCAAATCTTCCGCGAGGGTAGGGGTTCGAAACTGATCGTTCACCACTCGAATGGGTTTGCCCTGTTCGAGATTCGATTTCACCCATAGGACAATATTGGAACGACTCATATCGCTCGTGACGCCATACACCAACACGGTTCGAACGATCGCAGCCGGGATCCCTGATTCAAGTACGAGCCGTTCTCCCGCCAGTTTACTTTGGCCATAGAAGTTGACGGGGTTGGGAACAGCCGTTTCATCCAAAGGGCCGGTGCTTCCGTCGAAGATAAAATCTGTCGACACGTGAACAAGATGCGTTCGATGGGCTGCGCAAGCGTTGACCACGTTGGCCACCGCGTCGACGTTTTGACGCCAACACTCCTCGTGGTTTAACTCACATTGGTCGACTTGCGTCATGGCAGCGGCATGAATTACCACGTCGGGTTGGAATCGACTCAGGGCTTCACCGACTTGATCGGCGTGCGTTACGTCTACCTGCTCAAATTGGACGTGCGGCTCCGAAAAAATAATGGCCTTCCTTGCGGAGGCCATTATCTCGAGGTTTTCCTGTTGAGCGAGTTGTGAAATCAACTTACGCCCAAGCAATCCGGTAGCGCCAGTAACGAAGACTCGCATTACTTCGCGACTTCTGGATATTTATACCCGTATTCCTTTTCGATTTTCTTGCGCGACATCTTCTCGACGGTCACCGTCATCGCGACATTTTCCACTGGGCGGTCGCCAGGACCTGTTTGCACCGCCGCAATCTTGTCGATTACTTCCAAACCTTTGATGACTTTTCCGAAAACCGTGTATTGGTCGTCGAGGAAGGGTACACCACCCTGCGTCGTGTAAGCCTTCAGTTTTTCAGGAGACACGTCCACCGTCACCGACATCCCCGTGATGCGCTCGACGCGTGGAACGCATTTCAACATCGCATCGGCGTAGGCATTCATATCGCCAGTTTCATATACCATTTGCAACGTGTCGAGCATACCCTTGTACTTCCCGGTGCTTTGCACGCCGCGCAATGCTTGCAGCATCTTGTTCTGGTCCAGACGAAGTTGCAGTTCCGGAATAACCTGCCCCTGAACAATGTAAAACTGACTTCCGCTCGATTCCTTTTTAGGGTTCATTTGGTCACCGAGCCGGGCAGCGGCAAGTGCTCCTTTCTCATGGAAAAACTTGGAGTTGAATTCTGCCGGTACCGTATAGCCGGGACCACCCGTTCCCAAGTTGACATCCGGTGCCGCATTTTTGGAATCGGGGTCACCGCCTTGAATCATGAAGCCGGCAATCACACGGTGGAATAGTGTGCCGTCGTAAAATTTTTCACGGGCAAGTTTCAGGAAGTTTTCCTTATGCTTGGGTGTCTCGTCAAAAAGGACAATCACCATGTCACCGTACTGTGTCTTGATGGTGACAACATCATCCTTCTTGTCTCCAGCACAACTGCTGAACATGACAACGAGGACGAATGCAATGGATACTAACGTCGTTTTCATTCTTAAGTATTCAGGATTGGTTTATTTTAGAGCTAACTCTGGGTGTTAGAAGAGTTTCGAAACTTGTAGAGACAGATCGAGGAAGATCATCTTGGCGCTTCCGTTACGTTCGAGGAACACTGCCGACTCGCTGATAAGTTTACTCGATACCTCTACCTTATCAGCGCTCATAACCTTGCTAAAGTCTTGGATAAACTTGAGTTCGTTCCCTTTCACCCGGTTGATTTTCGATGCGCCGGCTCCGTGAAGCAGAGTCTCGCGTAGCATGCCCAAACTGTAGTTCAAAAAGTTGCGCTGCATGGTCTTGTCACTTTCGTGGAACTCGTCGGCGAGGGAGACGAGCTTTGCATATTCCTTTTTGAAACACGCACGCATCCAGTCGACAAATCGCGCTTGGTGTTGGTCTTCTTCAGCATCGAGGAGTTTGAAGGCTAACCCCAATTTTCCCTCTGCCAATTGAACTGCTTGGTTCACCTTGTCGGGATCCGCTTTCGCTTGAATGAGAGACGCTTCCACCTCTTCGTCGGTGAGCATCGGGATTTGGACTGCTTGCAACCGGGAAAGAATCGTTGGAAGCATTCTCTCTGGAGCGTCGCTTACCAACAAGAAGAAGGTATTGGCGGGTGGCTCTTCTAGGATCTTCAGAATTCCATTGGCGGCAGAGGGGTGCATATACTCGGGCAACCAAATGATCATCACTTTGAAAGGACTCTCAAAGGATTTCAGCGAAAGCGTACGGATTATTTCCCGGCTTTCTTCCCGGCTGATGATCGCCATCTTGTCTTCGCCACCGTAAGCCGTCGCCCAGTCATCCAGCGCGCCGTACGGTTGTTCGAGTAGGAATGCCCGCCATGTTTTGAGGATGTCAGCTTTGAATCGTTCGTCATCTTTGTCGCCCTTTACGTTCCCGAGTGGAAAGACAAAGTGGGTATCTGGATGAACGTACTTGAGACTTTTGCTACAAGCAGGGCAAGAACCACAAGCGTCTGTCGCGGTTCGATTTTGGCAATGCAAGTAGGTGGTGTAGGCGAGCGCCAAGGGCAAACTCAACGCACCGGGTCGACCGGCGAAAAGCTGCGCATGTGCGACCTTGCCATCGCGCACCGAACGGGTTAGGCGGTCCTTTACTTCTTGCAAACCTGGAATGTCTCCGAACTTCATTTCCTGTTGTCGCCTAGTTGCCGATCTAGGGTCGTCTGTTGAAACACTTCGCGCAAGATGGAGCGGTCATGGTCCGTCATCGGCACTTGTCGTCGACCCATTGCGCGCTCGGCCGTGGCAATTGCTTTTTCTATATCGTATGTGTCATCGTGTCCCCAGCGAAACGAAGGTATAAAGTTCGGCGGGAACCCGGTGGCGATCACGTTACAGTTTACGCCCACAACGGTGCCTGTGTTAAGGGCGGTATTGATCGCCGTTTTGCTATGGTCGCCCATGATCAAGCCACAGAAGTATAAACCGGTGCTCACATACTGGCGTTCGGCGTGACTCCACAACTTCACCACGTCGTAGTTGTTTTTCATGTTCGAGTTGTTGGTGTCGGCGCCGAAGTTGCACCATTCACCGATGGCGGAGTTGCCCAAATAACCATCGTGGGCTTTGTTGCTGCACCCGTAAATCACCGAGTTCGAAACTTCTCCACCCACTTTGCAGTCGGGTCCAATGGTCGTGTCGCCACGCATCTTACCACCTAGGTTGATAATCGAACGCTCCCCGAGCGAGAAGGGTCCGCGGATCATGGCGCCCTCTTGCACTTGAGAGTCCTTCGCTAAGTAGATGGGTCCCGGTTCTGCGTTGAGGACACATGCCTTCAACGAAACGCCCTCTTCGATGAAGACATTTGAAGGATTGTAGACGACGGTAGCCGCGTCGGGTATGGGTTGAGACTTCCTTCCCTTGGTGATCAAGTCGAAGTCCAACCGGATCTGCGGTCCGTTTTGTTGAAATATCTTCCAAGGTTGGTCGATGATCGTTATGTCGTCTGCGTATGGGGTCACCGCCCCGGCGATTACTTCGGGAACCTCGTCGTCGGCGGTACGAACGGCCAAGATGCGACCGTTCTTTTCGATCGCGTCGTGCATCGCAAGTCGTTGGATCGCCGCGACCAATTTGTCGTCGGGACAAACCGCCCCGTTAATCCAATAATTGTCGACACCGACAGAAGCCGGAAACTTCGATTGCAGGTAAGGTTGCGTGCTGAACGAACTCTCGACACCGAGACGGCGATTCCATTTTTCCGCGATGGTCAGAATCCCCACGCGTAAATTCGCCACCGGTCGCGTGAAGGTGAGCGGAAGCAGTTGGCCCCGCAGTGAAGGATCGTCGAAAAGGATGACGTTCATGGTTCAAAAATAAAAAAGGCCCTCGATGAAAGGGCCTTTTCGGTCAAAACCACTTGGGTAATGATTATTTCTTTTGGTATTTCTTCTGGAATTTCTCCACGCGACCCGCTGTGTCCAAGAACATCTTCTTGCCTGTGAAGAAGGGGTGCGATGCAGAACTTACTTCGACTTTGATCACCGGGTAATCTTTGCCGTCCGTCCACTTGATGGTTTCTTTCGTGTTGAGCGTCGAGCGGCTCATAAACTTGAAATCACTTGAAGTGTCCCAAAAAACCACGTCCCTGTATTCCGGATGAATGCCTTTTTTCATTGTTTTTCTCTTAAAGGACTGCAAAATTAAGGAAGAGAACCTGAATTACAAGGCCAAGAAAACTAAATTTGTAGGTTATCTGTGGCCAATTCGGCCGAAATTGGGGTTTTGCCGCATAATTCAAAATATTGACTCACCGGGTGCGTTTCCAGCCAACTCTTAAACCCTTCGCCCAGCCCATGCGCAGCATCTTATTGAGCGCTGTTTTAGGGTTTTTAGCCCTTTCCGCACCCTTCCGCGCCGAGGCTCAAAGCACCAACGCCTCCCTCAACGAGGACTATTACCACTGGCTCGACCGCTACGAGATCAAGGCAGGCCGGGTCGCCAACGAGCTGTTCACTACCGTAAAACCTTACAAAAGAAGCGCAATCGCGGCCTACCTCGATACCTTGGCGAAAAACGACCAGGTTTTTTCCTCGAGTTCCGACCAGTTTAACCTGACCTACTTGCGAAACGACAACTGGGAGTGGAGCCGGGCTACGACCAGCGACAGCGAAAAACCAATCTGGGGGAAAGTCTACCGCAAAAAATCGGACTTCGCGCATGTCGATATCCCCGACTTCGACCTCCACGTCAGCCCGGTGTTTTACGGTTCCGTGGGAAATGATTCGGAACGCTCGGGTTTAGCATACATCAACACCCGGGGTGTCGAGATCCGCGGTATGATCGACAAGAAAGTCGGTTTCTACACCTTCGTCGGCGAAAATCAATCGGTCCTTCCCGAGTATGTTGTCCGTGGCATGGCCTTCCACCCGGTCGTACCCCACGAAGGTTTTTGGAAACCATTCAAAACGAACGGCGTCGACTTCTTTCAAGCCCGAGCATACATCGACTTTAACGTGAGCAAACACGTGTACCTCCAGTTAGGTCACGATAAGATGTTCATTGGAAATGGGATCCGTTCGTTGATCTGGTCCGACAATGCGCCGCCGCAATTGTACTTCCGCGCCAACGCGAAGGTGTGGAAGCTGAACTACCTGTTTCAAATCAATCGTATGGTCGCCGACGTGGTCGGAAGCGCGACGAGCGGCCTCAGCGGCGGCCCCGGCGGAAAGTACCCGGAAAAATACGTAGCATTTCACCACGCCAGTTTCAACATCGGCAAGAAGTTCAACCTGGGATTGTTCGAGTCGATCGTGTTTAGCCCACAAGACACCGTGGCGGGTCGCAAGTCTTCCTTCGAATGGAATTACGTGAACCCGATTATCTTCTACCGTGCTATCGAACAACAGTTTGGCAGTGCCGACAACGCGCTGGTGGGAATGGATGCCAAGTGGAATCCAGGGAGAGGCGTTTCGGTTTATGGACAATTGGTGCTCGACGAGTTTTTGCTGAGCCACGTGCGTGCCCGCGACGGTTGGTGGGCGAATAAGTCGGCGGCACAACTCGGGGTAAAATATATTGACGCGTTTGGCGTCTCTAACCTGGACCTACAAGTGGAGGCCAACGCGGTGCGCCCGTATACGTACTCGCACAGCACGACACTGTCTAATTATATGAGCTATCAACAAGCGATTGCCCACCCAGTGGGTTCCAACTTTCGCGAGCTGATCGGCGTGGTTCGCTACCAACCGCTGGGAAAACTCAACGTGGTGGCTAAGTTGTATTATATTAAAGGGGGCTCCGATTATCGGACTGGCGAAAATTTCGGTAGCGATCCTTTCAAGAGCAACAATTCGCGTGTGAAGGAATTCGATAACAAGATTGGGCAAGGTACTGGTGATGAACGAATCTTCGCGACGGTGACGGCGTCGTACATGTTGAAGCACAATCTATTCGTCGACCTCCAATACGTTCAGCGTAAGCAGACCCATACGTTCGATCCATTCACTTCGGTACCTCCCGGAACGTATACGGGATCGACGGCTTCTTTGGCTTCTGTCGCTGTGCGTTGGAATGTGGCGCGAAGGACTTATGAATTCTAATCGCTAGATGAAAGAATTTCTACGAATTGTACGCTATTCACGAAACATCAACACGAGGTTGGTGCTGTTCTTGGTGTGCGCCACCATAGGTGCTATGTTCACGACCATCACCTACGTGTCGATTAAGCCGATGATGGACGTCTTGTTCGAGAAAGTCGATCTAGTTGATAAGCCATTGCCATCACAGTTTACGCCGACTGCCGATTATTTCATCGACGTGTTCCAGCACTACTTTGTGGAAATCGTGAAAGCGGGTGGACAGGTACAAGCGTTGATGTTTGTCTGCGTATTCATTGCCAGTTCAGTGTTGATCGGGAACGCGTTTCGGTACGCGGAGCGAATCATTGCGTCCAAGATTCGACTCGACGTGGTGCGCAATTTGCGCGCGATGATTTTCAAGAACGTGACACGTATGCAGATGAGCTTCTTTAACGAGCAGCGAAAAGGAGACCTCATTTCTAGATTCACCAACGATGTGGCCGAGGTGGAATCGGCGGTGATGAACGCATTTAAGGCTGTGTTGAAGGAGCCCATCACATTAACGATGGCATTCAGTGCCCTCTTTTATATCTCACCCAAGTTGACACTTTTTACGCTGATTGTCGTGCCGCTCATCGGCGGGGTCTTGGGCGAAATCGTGAGAAGGTTGAAGAAACAAGCACGACTGAGCCAAGATTCTTTGGGCCGCGTCGTAAACATTTTGGAGGAAACATTCGGCGGTATGCGTGTCGTCAAAGCATTCAACGCGAGGACCTACATCATCGATCGGATGGAAGAGGAAAATCAGTTCAACCAGAAGGTGAACATGTCGATGGCCTATAAAAATGAGCTGGCTTCGCCTGTCTCCGAGTTTTTGGGTGTTTGCGTGGTTTCGATCGTGATCTATTTCGGCGGGCAAATCGCATTGAGCGGTGACAGCCAACTGGACGGCGGAGACTTCCTAGCCTTTCTTGCTGTATTCGCGAGTATCATTCAACCGGTGAAGTCGTTTGCGCAGGGACTCACGCAACTTCAGAAAGGTATCGCATCTGCGAGACGTATTTTCGAGATCACCGACATGCAACCGGCCATCGAAGATAAACCCGATGCGGTAGAACTCGCATCCTTCAGCGATAGCATCGAGTTCGTCAACGTGGGCTTTGCCTACACCCAGAAACCCGTGTTGCAAGATGTTAGCTTCAAGATCGCAAAAGGGAAGATGGTGGCGTTGGTGGGACCCAGCGGCGGCGGAAAATCGACAATTGCCGATCTGGTTCCTAGGTTTTATGACCCTTTGACAGGCGAAGTTCGAATCGACGGCGTATCATTGAAAGACTACAAAGTAGATTCTCTGCGCCACCACATGGGTATCGTGACGCAGGAGTCGATCCTCTTCAACGACACGATTTACAACAACATCGCCTTCGGAATGGCTGGCGCCACGCGCGAGGCCGTCATCGAAGCGGCCAAGATTGCCAACGCCCACGAGTTCATCGTAAAGACCGAGAACGGCTACGACACTGTCATTGGCGAAAGGGGCTCGAAGCTCTCGGGCGGTCAGCGCCAGCGCCTGAGCATCGCCCGCGCCGTGTTGAAGAACCCTCCGATTTTGATTATGGATGAAGCCACTTCGGCTTTGGATTCGGAATCGGAGCGACTCGTGCAAGATGCGATCTTCAAACTCATGGAAAACCGGACATCGTTGGTGATTGCCCATCGACTGAGCACCATCCAGCACGCCGACGAAATCCTCGTCGTGCAAGATGGAAAAATCGTGCAGAGGGGTACCCACGCGCAATTGATGGCGATGGGCGGCTTGTACCGAAAGCTCAACGAGATTCAGTCTGGCGATTAAACCGATTGAAAACGGGCGAATTCGAAGAAAAAACCTAAGTTTGTTTCGGAAACCCATCCCGCATGACCAAGGCAAGAATCATTTTGTATAGTGTGTTCGCCGTCTATCACTTGGTGTCGTTCATTTTCACCATCGTGATGGAGCGGAGTTCAACAGTACTTTTCAAACTTGCCAGCAAAGTGGGTTGGTTCAAGTACATCACTTTTATCGGTTTGGCATTAATCATCGCCGACTTCGTGTGGATGTGGATGGACCACCGAAATTTCAAGAAGGCACAAGAAGCTGCACGTCACGAGAACAATGTTTTGAAAGCGAAGGTGTACGACCTGCAAGAAGCAGCGAAGCCCAAACCCGAACCTCCTAAAGCCAACTAACGGTCATGGATGTCCCATCGATGATATCCGCCGAGCTGTCGCAAGCGCGGGCAGTTATCGACAAGTTCATGTCCGACCCGGGCAACATCGCTTCCATCGAGCGAGCTGCCAACACTATCATTGAATCGATCAAGAAAGGCAACAAGATAATTTCCTGTGGCAACGGCGGTTCGCATTGCGACGCGATGCACTTCGCCGAGGAACTATCGGGGCGTTACCGCGACAACCGACCGGCATTACCGGCGCTTTGTATCTCCGACGTGTCTCACATCACCTGCGTGGGCAACGACTATGGTTTCGAATTTATTTTCTCTCGCTACCTCGAAGGGTTGGGCAACGCCGGCGATGTGTTGTTTGCCCTGAGCACCAGCGGCAATTCACCCAATGTTGTACGTGCTGCCGAAACCGCACGCAAGAAAGGCATGAAGGTAATCGCGTTAACGGGCAACAGCGGCGGCAAGCTTGCGCCCCTCGCCGACGTCGAGATCCGCGTGCCGCACACCGGCTACGCCGACCGCATCCAAGAAATCCACATCAAGGTGATCCATATCTTGATCTTGTTGATCGAGGCGGGGGTGAAGTAGTCCACTGCGATCACGATTCTATTTCTATTAAACTCAGTTTTTTATTTTTCATCCATATCCAAAAATCTATGGATCGCTGGCAGGCGGTCGGAGCGACACCTCTATACCGAGTGATTGTAACACGGTCAACACTTTTCCGACTTGGCAAGACACCTTTCCTTTTTCTAGTTCTATGATGAATCTTAGTCCCGTTCCTGACACCATGGCCAGAGTTTGTTGTGTGATCCGATATCGCCGCCGCGTCTGACGGATTAAGTTTCCAAGTTCTTTTGTAGATGGGACCATGGTGATGTTACCGATCGGGAATAATAGCTGGTTATTGAAAGATTTTTTGCGTTTTGTTCCCGTTCAGGAATGTTGAAGGGTGATACGGGCTGAGTTGTTTTTAGGCCAAGCATCGAGTTGCTGAACCTCTTAGTGAACTAGCTTTTGTATTTCTAGCTATACATTGATTGAGCTTAGCCTGCAGATATACGGCAATGCGTATGCCTTGTCATTGAATGAATACGAGTGGGAATGCGTTATTCTTCGAAGCAGAGTCTCTCGTCTCGAGGACTCTGCGTTACACTCTTCCAAGTCCCCAGAAAACCTAACAATTTTCTCCATCCCTCACCCATAATCCAATCCTTCTACTCACCACCTTCTATTTTGTGGCGAACCAAACAACACACGCATGGGCTTGGTCGCCAAAACTTCCGGCAGCGCCGTCTTCGGCGTCGATGCCAAAACGATTGCTATTGAAGTCAACGTAGGGCAGGGGAAAGGTCTGCATGTAACCGGTCTCGCCGACTTAGCCGTCAAAGAAAGTGCACACCGGCTCGAAGCGGCGCTCAAAGGACTCCGATACCAGATTCCTCGCAACAAGGTGGTCGTCAACCTGGCGCCCGCCGACATTCGAAAGGAGGGAGCGGCGTACGACCTGCCCATCGCGCTGGGTATCGTCGCCGCTTCGGCGCAAGAAGTGTTTCCCGAACTAGATCGTTACGTGATCATGGGCGAACTGTCGCTCGATGGCAACGTGCGCCCCATTCGTGGTGTGTTGCCCATTGCGATTCAATCGGCTCGCGAAAAGTTTAAAGGATTGATCCTCCCCGAAGAGAACGCCCGCGAAGCGGCCATCGTGAACGGCATCGACATCATTCCCGTCGCGCACGTGCAACAGGCCATCGATTTTCTGAAAGGGAAGAAGTCGATCGAGCCCATGAAGATCGATACGCAAGCTTTGTTTCAAAGTCACGATGGACATTATCACGCCGACTTCCGCGACGTTCAAGGTCAAGAGAATATCAAACGTGCGTTGGAGATCGCGGCAGCCGGTGGACACAATGTGATCATGTTATAATTGGTTTTACTTCTAGTGTTATATTTGATAGTCCAATCAACCCATGATTATGGCTTCTTCGATTGAATTAATACGAATTAAATTCAGAAAAATAGGCGACAGAAAATCAGTGATTCGGCCCTTTTCAACATTCGCAGAATTCATAGAGCGCGCAAATAGACTTGCGAAGGATGCAATAGAAAAAACGGAGAAAGACCGGGGCAAATTTAGCGTTTCAAGTGTTGCTGCGCACAACTTTGTTGTGAATTGCGTAACAGGCCTCGAAGTGTACCTTAGGCAAATAATTCTCGGTAACAAACACTGGGACGACAAAGGCTTGAATTCGTTGTTGAAAGAAAAACTTACCCTTGGGGAAGCTTACAACTTGTTCAACAATGAAAAGCTAACTAGGGAATATATAATAGCGCATTATTACTCGTTTCAAAATCTCGAGGCGATATACGAAATATTCTCAAAGTTGACGGGAACGGATTTTTTTGTGGCGGTGGAAAAATTTAAACCCACACACAATGGTTTGGGAACTTTAGTCGAAGAGATCCCTGATTGGCGAAAACAATTTGCCTTAATGTTCTCAGTCAGAAATAATTTTGTTCATGAAGGCACACTAACTACTTTGGAAGATTCAGACATCGATAACTTGTATATACTTGTAGTAATGTTCGTTATAATCCTCGACGACTGGCTTGAAATTAAATATCCCGACTAAGTTATTTTTTTCTTGCTTGTCGCTTTCGACGCTCTGACGAAATCTGTCAGGATTTTTTCAACAAGGTTGTTTAAAGGGCGTTGATCTGCTTCGGCGATCTTCTTTAGATCATTCAAAAGCTCGTCAGGAAACTTCCAGCTTATTGGAGTCTTTGGCATTCATACAAAGCTACATTTGCGTAGTACATACGGGGTATATACTATTCGGCTTCAATTTGGTACCTTAGTCGCATGCGACTAAACACCTCTTTCCCGTATTTGACAATTTTTATCTTTTGTTTTGGCCTTTTGGCTTCTTGCCAGCCAAAGCAAAAGCATTCGACGACACACAAAATGTACTCCACCGCAAGTGTAAACATACGTAAAGGGCCCGGTACCAACTTTGCCATACTCAGAACCGCAAAGCCTAGTACAATTCTATTGGTTGGCGACTCTGCGGTAAATGATTTTGTAATTGTCCTAGATTCCGACAACACAAAAGTTGGTTGGGTGGCAAGGCGATTTCTACAGATGAAGCCGTTATCCGATAATCAACTGCAGGATTTGGCAGAGGAAGCATCCACAAAAGAAGCCCTTACTCCATCAACAACTCTTGCCAACGGCGCAACATTAAATAATCATAGCCTGGGCTTTAAACTAGCCGTATTAGAATCGGACAGCTACACTCTTGGGAAGTACCCTTCGGAATCGGACCAAATCGTTAAGCGGTACAATAGCCTGCTTACTCAGCTAAATGACAAGTATGTTGAGGATTCGGAACAGATTGCCGATATCACTGTCAGGGCACGCAAGATACTGCGCGATAATGGTGTTGAAGAGAAGATGGTAGTATTGATGGAGGGCATGAATTTGGTATTCAACCTAGATCAGGATAGCCTTAACCTTCGTTACCTTGAAGTTGCAACGATATACGTGGCGGGAAGAAAAAAGGGACTTGACAGTAAAAAGTCAATTGAAGGCATAAGTGAGTTCCTTAGGCTAGCAGGAATATACTAGCATTTACTACTCTCCGATTCTCCGTAAGACCCACGACGCTTTCGTGTCTAACGCACGGGAAATCGACACCAATACTTTTACCGTTGGATTACGTTCGCCGCGCTCTACCAAGGATATATAAGTGCGATTGAGACTGCAGAGTCGAGCAAGCTCATTTTGACTAATTCCTTTGCTTTTTCGCAATTGTGTGAGGGCTTTTGCAAGTTGACTATCACTTTTCATCATCGCATTTGTTAGGAAGCAAGATGAGCAAAGCATTTCGGTTTATTGGCAGACTGGAGTCTTCGAATGGTTACAAAGATTTTTCGTATGTGCCGTTCAATCTCCGAGTTTGATTACGAACATTAAAAGGAGCTACTAGCTCAGTGATTCTTTTGCGATCGACATGGCGGTAGTAAGTCAAAGCTTTCAGTGTAGATTGGTTGTCCCTGACAAACTTTAAGTCTCGTTTAAAAAGTGGATCACTGAAATTAAATAACTTAAAGACATCGTGTATGAAGTTTTTCTTCGGAGGTTGCCGAAACAACTTCTTTCGCTTGTTATCAACTTGTGGACTCATTTCATCCCAAAATGGGGGCTTATAAATAGTCATCTTTCTATCACCCGGCAATTGTCCTTTCGGAACCTTCTCAACGATTTTAAAAGCAACAAACTGATTTAACCAAGTGTGAATTAGGCCTTCATTAATGCCAGTGATACGCTCCAAATCACTTGGAGTCATTGCGTGGTCCTTAAGAATGTTGAGGATGCGACGTTTACCTGGTCCTTTGGGACAAACGAAGCAATCAAATATTTCACTATTTTTTTTCATGGTTAGTTACAACTAAGTAATTCTAATATTAATACGGATTGATTCAAAAACAAAATTTACTTGTATTTAAATTTATCCAAATGTTTGTTCGATATGAGAACACTCAAACAAGCAATAATGCTTTCTGGTCTTAGTCAGCAAAGACTTGCAAACCTAGTTGGGATTACTGCGAACCAATTATGCAACATTAAGTCGGGGAGGTCATTTCCAAGAAAGGGTACTCGGATAAAATTCGAAAAGAAATTGGGTGAAATAGATTGGCAAGAAACTTTTGACAGAGGCAAATTCAATAACAAACTTTAATAACAACTATGGAAAATCTAAATGTCCTTCACCGGTCTGGGTATGCCTACAGCGAGGCATCAAATGAGGATGGCAACGAAGATGCGATATCGGCAATGTTGACCCCGACGCTAAATAAAAAGCGTTCAAGAGTAAATGCCGAAGACATATCGGTCCATGCAATGATGGTTCCTGAGTTATGGCCGGCTGCAGAAGTTGAAGATATTGAAGAAGAATATGAAAACGATTGATCAACTTATTGAAAAGCATAGGCGCTATTCGGTCGGTGAATTTCCAGACTATGATAGGCGATTAGCTCGCGTGTTATCCAACTCATTCAACAAGCTGAGTCTAGTTGAGCTGGATGAACTCACTCTGAGGTATGAGGATGCTGGCGACAAGGTAATTGATTCGTTTGGGACACTTGCCAAGGATCTAACGAGAGCCGAATTGGTGAGGGGCGTTTTGGAACAGGTTAGTTTAAAAACGAAAAACGAAAGGCGACAAGCGATTAACCAGGGCAAGCAGTTTAACGAAACGATTTCGGCCGAACGGCTAGAGGCAGAAGCTGAATTTGACGTGGTTCAAATTGAAAAAGAGATCTTAAACCTCCGGATTGTCGAGTTGGAAAAGGAACAGCGAGACAGTGACAATCAAGAAAGGCTGCGATTAATGCGAAGTATGCCGCTCGGTTCGGTTGAATCTATCAACTACGAAACGGGGACGGGGCACATCGGGTACATGAAAGTAGCCCCGCTCGAGGGCGATGGTGTGGTTTGCATTTTAGATGAACTTAGCCCGTACAACGGTATGTCAGTGTTCGATTTTCGTGAGCACGTTCTTACGCCATACAGGCTGGCTATGAAAGCTCTTCGTGATGAAAAGGTTGCGCTGTGGAAAGCTAACGGTAAAAAGGGTCCTAATCCATCTTCAAGGCGTTTAAATCCTAAATGGCCTGATTGGCCTAAGGGAGTCCCAAATTACTTGCTAAAGGAATTGCCTACAGCATAATGTAGGTAAGACGAAACTGGGTGTTCTTACTGTCGTTCACGCAGTGGGTTTTTGTTTGGCCGGGGGTTAAGGCGTTGATCCCCGGTTCTTTTTTCGGATACAAACTGACATTAGGCAAACCCAAATGGCAATGAAGCGAACTAGGTATAGTAATGGTGACTCATCACCGGGAAAGAAATTTTATTCAACCATGTACAATGTTGGAAAGACCATTCCCGAATGCGACGCCATGCTGGAAATTTATTCCGAAAGGGATACGTCGCATGGCGTTTGGTGTGGCGATGAATTACCAGAGGAGGGCATCGATAATGCCAAGGAAGTTTTCCAAGACTGGCTGGACACAGACGACTATGTAAACATTCTACGGAGGCTACAGAGTTTAAAAAAACATCAAGCGCCCGCCTTTATCTACATGAGGGATTTTGTTGATCTGAAATACAAAGGTTATTTCAATCACCTGCCAAACGGTATTCCTAGAGTGTTTGCCCAACCCTCAGTGATATTTTCTGTCGTTAGTAGAAGTGCGGGATCTCGGCTCGTACGAGGCGAGTGGGTAGTTGCGGAGACCAGTAGCGTCAAAGTTACAATGGTGGGAATTGTCCCCTACGGAAGAGATTACCAAACCATTCACGCGTTAGTTAGCATGATGATGGATCAAGCCGGCGAGTTAGAGTGTCGTGAAGACATGTACGTTGGTTTTACGACCACGTTACTGGCAATATGCAAGCACATGAAGTGTAAAAACCCTTCTGACAAGCTATCCCAGGCTGCAGTGTTTCAGAGCCTCCGACGATTACGAGGGTGCATAATCACTTGGTATTACAAGAAGGAAAAAAGACATAATGAGATTGGAGGGATTTTATCAAAGGTTCGAAAGCTCCGAGATGGATCAGATAACATCTTCATAGATTTTGATGTTGACTTCATTCGACTATTCAAAAAGGGCTACATCAACATTGATCCAGATATTTTCTATTTATTGAAAAGCGACAGAGACATTCTTCTGTACTGTTTCTTACGCTCACAGCGCGACTACATGGATAAAGGAAAATACGGTGGTTACGACGGAAAGGGCACTGACTTCTGTAAGGTTTATAAATGGGCTAATCTCGGCGGTCTGGGTGATGTAGCAAAGTCGGACTCACAAAAGCGTTATGAAATACTGAAGAGCCTAGAAAGTCTAAGACAATACGGAGAAATCAGTAGATACTCGTTGCGTGACGGCAAACTAACAGTGTGGAGGGCAAGGCCAGGCGGCCAAGAGGATTCAATTCACTCGGAGGGTGAACACGAGACACGCCTGAGTGGAACTCGTTTCAGAAAGCGGATGAGAAGGACGCCCTTGTCCATGCCCGATGCCACGGCGCATTCATCTATGTTAATGACAGAGGAAGAGTTCTATAGCTACCACTACGACGGATGAAATAGGAAATGAAAGTGGATATCCAGAAAAAGCCTATGGAATGAAAGTGAGCAACCTAGGAAATGAAAGTGCGAATATGATTTTACGGGTGATAAAGTCTGTGTTACTGCTCAAGCAAAGGCGTTATTGTCTATGGAATGGAAGTGCCTATAAGTAATATAATAAGTAAAAAAAATAAGTTAAATCGAACCTACGAGTTCGATTGAAGCAGACGTTCCCTTTTTTTGGAGAATCTTATTTTGGAAGTGAATACAATGATCCAGGCAAGTTAAACGAAGTGAAATTATGCCCCAAGCTTGTAGAGTATGTGCCCTCGGGCCATCAACTGTAAAGGAACTTGAAACTGATTTCATAGGTGGAATGAATGCATATCAACTCAAAGAAAAGTATGGTGTGTCCTACGGTTCGGTTCAAGCCCATCTCGAAAATCATTTACCCAAAAAGATAGTGGTCCATGCACAGGTCGAAGCACAACAGACCAGCACTCACCTACTTGAGAAGATTGACGACCTGTATGCGTACATGAAAGTGATCTTCCAAAGGAATTTTGACCGAAACAAAGACGGCATTGCATTAAAAGCTCTTGAGGCACAGAAAGGAACCCTCGAACTATTAGCGAAAATCAGTTACGCTTTGCACCAATCTAAACTTGCGGACATAGAGAAAGACAGATATGACAGACTCCAAACAAGCATACCGATAGAACGACTTACTAAGCATGAACAGATCATGTACTTTCAGTTGTCACAAAAGTTGATGGGTGACCGAGATACAATCGACTTTGAATTGATTAACCAAGCGGCCAACTATGATGTTAGTGAGATAGTTGACAAAGAGGTAGTGCTAAACGACGGCCTAGACGAACAACCCATTCAATCCCCAAATAACATCAACTCTCAAGATGAGCCGCCAATTCGCTTTCGGAGAAGGAAATCTAAAAAACCTCAGGAGACGAAGTTCGAGCCATTCGATAAAGGTAAACCACCAAGGGTGCAAGGCCCTGCAATCCGGCTGAGATCAACGAACGAACTAAACCCCATACAATGCACCTCTAAAAAGATCTCCCCTGATAACCAACGTCTGGTCCTTCCTTTTAATCCATAATAACATTTAGACATTAGTCTAAATCAAATTATAAATCGCGAAAACAATATTTTATATTCAGAAGGGCACCTTAATCCCGCTCAAAATGAATGCCATGAAGTTCGTAGCATACTATAGAGTAAGCACTAGAAAGCAAGGCAAGTCGGGGCTTGGACTCGAGGCACAACGTGAGACAGTGCAACAGTTCATCAAGCGCAAAGACAACAACATCATTGCCGAGTTTACGGAGGTAGAGTCGGGTAAGAATGACAAACGCCCAGAGCTTATTAAAGCTATTGACACTGCAAAGTTAAATCGAGCAACGCTGGTTATAGCCAAGCTCGATAGGCTAAGTCGTAACGTAAGCTTCATAGGCAAGCTACAGGATAGCAGAATCAAGTTTGTTTGCTGTGACATGCCGGAGGCTGATGAGTTCACGATAAACATCTTTGCGGCTGTTGCACAGCACGAACGCAAACGCATTAGTGAACGGATAAGGGAAGCGCTAGCTGCTAAACGACGGAGAGAACCCGATTGGAAGCCTGGCAACCCGTCCAACCTAACAGACATAGCGAGGAAGAAAGCCCATGAAGCTAACAGACGCAAAGCAAGCGAAGCAACAGAGAATAGGCACGCCTACCACTTTATCAAGGCACAACGAGACAAAGGCATATCGTACAAAACTATAGCCAGCGAGCTGAACAACGAAGGCTACAAAACAAGGACGGGAAAGAGATTCTACGCGTGGAGTGTATGGAACATTTACAAACGGTTTACAGGTAAAGGCCCCGTGAAATACCCCACTCCCCATTTCACGCCTTGAAGGCGAAGATGACAGTGTGTCTCCTCAGTCTAATAGCGCGAATTTTTTTTAACAATAACGAAACACCAAAATGAAAAGAGAACAATTACTTGAAGAGTGGACGAGGCTCACGCAAGAGCATTACCTCTCGTGGATTTGGGATCAGTATCGCAGCCACGCAAAATTATGTCGATTCCGAGAGATATCGTGGTGCTATACCAGTACAAAAACAAGGAGTATTACGCGAACTCGTATGGACGACGGGTTTCTTATCGATCCCCCCTGATATGACTCCGTTAGTTCAGGCGAATGCCATCTACCGAACAGCAATCCCCGAGGTAAACCAAATAAACGGCCAAGCCAAACGTATCGACTACGTGTACGGTAACCTTGAATACGCCAATCAACGCGCCAACTTTTCCTACCGCCTTGTGGATAGGAATGCCGACTTGCTCCTTAACGTTCTCAAGACAATTGAAGCACCAGAGGAATACATGAACAAGGACTTGTTGCAACACGCCTTAAACTTTACCCCAACGTCAGCACACCGCGAAACCAAAAGCATAAAAATTGAACTAGCATGAAAAAGGCATACAGCTATATAAGGTTCAGTACTCCTGAACAATTGAAGGGAGACTCATTGCGCAGGCAGAAAGAGGCATCCGAGAAATATGCCAAGGAACTCGGACTGCCTTTAGACACGACGGTAAACATGCAGGACCTTGGACTGTCAGCTTACCACGGTACGCACAAATCAAAAGGTGCGTTAGGCGGGTTCTTACAACTTGTTGAAAGAGGGCAGATTGCCAAGGGTTCTGTCCTCATCGTCGAGAACCTGGACAGGCTTTCGCGAGAAGAGCCTATGAAAGCATTCAGCCAATTCAGCACCATCGTAGAGCATGGGATAAAGCTTGTAACGCTCACGGACAGGCAGGAGTATACGACCGAACTCATTAGGAAGAATCCATACCAGCTGATGATGTCCCTTAGTACCATGATACGGGCTAATGAAGAAAGTGAACTAAAGTCACAGCGCTTAAAAAAAGCGTGGGAGGCTAAACGCAAGAATGGAAAGGTACTCACAGGTAAGTGCCCGGCTTGGTTGACGTTGTCCGCGGATCGTAGCCATTTTGAAAAACGCAAAGAAGTTGTACGCGCAATCAAACGAATATTTCAATTAAAACTTGAAGGAGTTGGAGAGGAAAGAATTGCCAACATGTTAAACAATTCGGACGCATGGAGACCGCCCAAAAGTAAACGCAACGAGCAAGGGGGGTGGCGTAAATCCTACGTAGCGAAAATTCTCCGCAACAGGGCGGTGATTGGTGAATTCACTCCCCATCGTTTGGTTAAGACGGAGGATGCTAAGATTGATAAGAGGTACGAGAAGAATCAGAAAGCCTTGAAGAGCGGGACAATTCGTGAACAGGCGGCAGACGCAATACCAGATTATTTTCCCGCGATAGTTGATGAGAATACTTTCAACCGGACACAAAGTCTTATCCAAGCAAAGTCAGAACGAAGTGGGAATCACGGAGGAAGGACTGGGAAAGCCACGAACCTATTCGTCCACCTGCTGCGTTGCGGTCAATGCAAAGGGCCAATGCATTTTATTGACAAGGGCAAATTGTCGAAGGGTGGCCAATATCTTCATTGTGATAACAACCGAAGGGGACTAGGATGCCATGCGAAACCGATTAGATATGATGAGTTTGAACAGATCGTATTTCAAGACTTAGAAGAACTCGACCTATCCAATTTCAGCGCAGAGCAAAAGGATGTTAGCAAGCAAATCGACACACTCCAAGGTAACATCGAAGACACTCAGCAACGACTAAAAAGGGCAAGTAAGAAGGTCAGTAACCTGTTAGACTTCATCGAGAACAACGAAGGCAGGAACTGGAGTGAGGTCGTTCAAAGATTAGCAGAGGCTAAAAAAGACAAGGCTGATTTCGAAAAAAAAGTTGCACTTCTGGAACAAGAGTGCGCTGCGCTAAAAGAGGGCAATAAGAACCAAAAGCATAAGCTTGATGTGGTCAAAGAACTGAACTTACTGCTCAATAAGGCGAAGACAGAAGAAGAAAAGATCAATTTTCGCGTAAGGCTGCGGGGGGAGTTACAACGACTTATCAACTATATAAAAGTATATCCCTTGACGAGGAAATACATGCGTCATCAGGTGCTTGAGACCGGTGAAGTTTTGTTCATGCGCAGCAGGTGGATTGACCATGTCACTATCAGATTCAAAGGGTCGTCTAAGATTAGAATTTTAATACTTAGTGGAGTTGGAGAACGGGCCTGAGGTCCTGGAGAATCCACACTCTAGGAAATCAAGTCTACAATCGGCTTTAAGCCAGCAGCCATGATTATTAACCAAAAAAATTTAGCAAAGGAAAACTTGAATTTATGCTCCGGCTAAATACCTTTGCGTACCTTAGTGGTATCTCACCTCTCCGAAAGCCCATGATGATCAATCTTGCGCTGGACTTATTTGGCAATTTGATAATTACCTTCTTGGGTATTTTTACCCCTCTGTTGGTTATCATAATGAATATTTCCAAGGAGGGAATTCGAGCCTTAGAAAGAACCCACAACAGCACAAAAACTGTTATGGAGGTCGAATTGAAGGCTGTTACGGCACAACAGGTAACGGTCGATACTCAGATTATGAAGCAATATATCAATCGAATTGACCGGACAATAAAGGACCACCAAACGAACCTTCGATTACTACAACCAAAACGTCAGTTCACACGCACATTCTGTACTCTAATGGCATCCTTCTTGTTCCTTGAAATTTATCTTGGACTTGGCGATAGGTATTTGACTTTATTCAGTGGTGCTAATTTCGCGGTTTGCCTGCCAACCGTAATCTTCCTTTTTGTATCGATTGCCTTTTTCGTTGCTGCCCTAGTAATTATTTGGCAGATATTAAATATGTTGATCAAAGTTAGAGCAGCTATTAATGAAATCGATTATGACAGGTTCTCAACTCCTACACCTACCAACCCATCACAGTTACGCCATGGCTGAGTTCTCAGTGTCAAATATTGAAGATTACAATAAAATCAAAACTCAAACTTGGATTTTAGGTGAAGGAGAATCACAAAAGTCCGGGAACTTCGTTGTTATACGTGGAATCCCTGATCTTAGCGGTGATAAATTTCTACGGGAGAGGGCGATTGCACGTCTTTCGATTACTCTTTTGAACAAGAGCGTCGTTTTAAAGGCAGCGTCTGTAATTTCGCCTGACACAATAGAGTGTGATGTATTTGTCGACGGCGGCGTTAATGTTGTCAGCTACTTTTCAGACTTTCTAAAGCCTCTTTGATTCCCCAACAATTATAAACCCACTTTCAAGCGAGTAGCCCAGTAATGTATTGCGATTTCAACTAAGTTGTCAATGTCGATCTTCGAAGCGCCATATTGTACTTCCAATCTTGATACATTGAAGTCCTTGGAAAACTCGTAGCTGAAATCTCCTCGATGCACGTTAGTGAGATTAATTGTTGCTTTAGGCCGATCAAGAAACTTGTGCTTGAACGTGTTTGAAAGGTCGTGAAGAATCTTCATTTCCGGGCAATCCCTGAAAAGATTGAATCTAAATTGTTCCATCTCGGCTTTGGTTCTTTTCGGGCACTCCTCGGCAAAAACCCAATCAGACAAATGCCAAGCGTCTAAGCATGCTTTTTCGGCAAGAGGAATATTTAGTGGTTCTAGCCTGAGGCGTTCATAGTCAAGCATCAATAGATTTAGCCTGTCCTTCGAATTGTTAATTTCAAACATTGACAATGTTCAAGAACAGCAAAGATAAAAGAACTGATTATAACGTTATCATGATCGGTCCGCCGGGCGCAGGTAAGACCATGTTGGCAAAGCGGTTACCGGGTATCTTGCCGCCCCTCACGTTGGGCGAAGCACTTGAGACGACAAAGATTCATTCAGTCGCTGGAAAGGTTGGGAGTAATGGTACGTTGCTTACGACGCGACCGTATCGAAGTCCTCACCATACCATTTCCGATGTGGCGCTTTGTGGCGGGGGTGGCAACCCACAACCGGGTGAAATTTCGCTCGCACACAACGGCGTACTATTTCTAGACGAACTACCGGAGTTCAAGCGCACGGTGTTGGAAGTCATGCGGCAGCCCATGGAAGAACGGCGCGTGACGATTTCGCGCGCCCGGATGTCGATCGACTATCCCGCGAACTTCATGTTGGTGGCGAGCATGAACCCATGTCCATGTGGGTATTACAACCATCCCGAGAAGGAGTGCGTGTGTGGACCAGGTGTCGTGCAGCGATATCTGTCGAAGGTGAGTGGACCGTTGTTGGATCGAATCGACTTACATGTGGAGGTTGTGCCCGTCGGGTTCGACGAGATGATTTCACAACGACGCACCGAGTCGAGCGCGGAAATTCGACAGCGCGTGGTGCGAGCGCGTGAGTTGCAACATGCCCGCTTTCGCGCGATGGAATCCGTACACTGCAACGCGATGATGCCTTCGAACATGGTCAAAGAGATTTGCACGATTACGGAGGCCGGCCGGACCCTCTTGAAGACGGCGATGGAACGACTTGGTCTAAGCGCTCGTGCCTACGATCGTATTCTTAAAGTGTCGCGCACCGTCGCCGACCTGACAGGTGATCCGGAGATCAAGATTGAACACCTGGCGGAGGCGATCCAGTACCGGAGCTTAGATCGGGAAGGGTGGGCTGGTTAATGAGTCGCTGACAACCTTACCGCGAGAAATTGGATTCACTTATAAGTGAATTATTGATTGAATTTGAGCTCATTGGATGAGTACCTTTGAGCTGGAAATTTGGGATGACGAAACGAATTGTGATTGACGAGCAATCGAGGACACTAAAATTGTTTGACGGTACGTCGGAAATAGTCTTGTAAATAGGGTTGCAATGAGAAGTAATGTTGCGAAGAGGATTTTAAAAGAGACGCCTGCGGAAACGCGCATTTTCGTGCGGTTGCATGCGGATATTGTTGTTCGAATCCATCAATTGCTAAGGAGAAAGGGATGGACCCAAAAGGACCTCGCCAACAGACTTGGCAAAGTGCCATCCGAAGTCAGTAAATGGCTGAGTGGCAACCATAACTTGACCTTGCAGAGCATCGCAATACTTCAAGCAGAATTGGGCTCTGAGATTATCCAAGTACCTAAGGCAAATAAGAATAGGAGGGGTGATGGCTTTAGGACCCGATCAATCGAAAATCCCATAGGGCGTTCAAACCGGATAACAAAAGTTCGACCCAAGGGAAGCGGGACAACTCAGTAGATTTCCGCCTTCTTGTCGTGACGTGCGGAGTCCTCATAAAAAAACAGGGCCCCCGAATCGGGTAGCCCTGCATTTCGCAACGGTCTGTTCAACTTTTAACCTTCCACTGTCGCAGCCGGTGCATTTTTCTTCACCGAAGCGATTCCGTTTTCCATTGCTGTCGATGACTCATACATTTCGCTCGTACCGATTACTTGACCGTTGGTCGCTTTCAAGTTAAAGTAGTGTTTTCCGTTCGCAGACGTCTTCCGGTCGAACGCCTGGTCGCGTGCCGAGTTTTGCTTCACGGACTCGATCCCGTTTTCGCAAGCTGCCCGCGACTTGTAGCCTTCGCTGGTAAGGATCACTTGCCCGTTGTCGGCCTTCAGATTGAATTGAACTTCACCGTTTGCACGGGAGGAGATAACAAATTTGCCCATAATAGTGACTGAATTTTTTTTGCCCTGTTAAAATACAAAGTTCCTCGATCCACGAAATGAAGGCATGATGAATTAATGCTCAACAAACCTGAGGGAAAAATTTCGAAATTGGTGCGTGCGAAAAACCGCCATCATTTACGGACTTGCGCTGGCTGCGTTGATCTTGGTTCTCAAGCTGCTGCAGTACCGGTACTTGGTCCGCGACTTGTCCATCGAGTTTTACATGGGCGCCTTGGCGGTCATGTTTACCGTGGTGGGCGCGTGGGCCGGGTTGAAGCTCACCCGCAGAAAGACGATCGTGGTGCAAACCACCGTTTCGGCGGAGCCCTTCCAACCCGATCCGAGCCGGCTTGAAAGACTTGGGATCAGCAAACGCGAACACGAAGTCCTCGAGTTGATGGCGCAGGGGTTTTCCAACCAGGAAATCGCCGACCGGATGTTTGTCTCCCTCAACACCGTCAAGACCCATTCCGCCAACCTGTTTTCCAAGCTCGACGTGAAGCGCCGCACCCAAGCCGTCCAAAAAGGCAAGGAACTCCTCTTGATTCCCTGATACTTTTGGGTGAAAAAATGCTATTTTGAATCAATTCACCCTTTCGGGTGACGATTTCTGCCATCGAACACGGTTGGTTTGGGCCCGTTCTCGTACAGTCGAGAGCCCAAAAAATACCATGAAAAAAATCATCATTACCTACGGTCTCATCTCCGGCGCCATCGTCGCGGCGATGATCTTCATTTCCATCCCCCTGTGGCGGACGGGAGTCCTCACGTTCGACAACGGCGAACTGGTTGGCTACACCACGATGGTCGTCGCGTTCACCCTCATCTTTATCGGCATCAAATCGTTCCGCGACAAACAGCCCAATGGCGCCGTTACCTTTTGGCAGGGTGTCAAGATCGGCGTGCTCATCACCGCCATCGCCTCGGTATGTTACGCACTGTCGTGGGAAGTGAGCTACACCATGCTCGGTGACGATTTCACCACCCAAGCGCTGGAGCACTACTTTCAAGAAATGAAAAATGATGGCCTGACCGAAGCACAAATCGCAGCGAAGCGTCGAGAGTTTGACGAGTTCCAAGTGTACTACAAGAATCCCATCATCCGTTTTGCGATCACGCTTACCGAAATTTTCCCGGTGGGTCTTGGAATCACCTTACTCAGCGCCGCCCTGTTGCGTCGAAAGGAAATCTTGCCTGCCACTGAAACAATAGTAACACGATGAAAAAAGTGATTGGTCTCGGCGGGGTGTTCTTCCTCGCAAAAGATGTAAAAGGACTTAAAGACTGGTACAAAACCCATCTCGGATTTCGCACGACGGACTGGGGAGCCACCTTTTTAATGGGTTCAAGCGACGGCAGAACTTCGCGTACTGAGTGGAGCCCTTTTGGGAAAACGGATTACTACCAGCCATCCACTTTGCCGTATATGTTCAATTACCGCGTGGCAGATTTGCGTGGACTGATGGCGGAACTCGCCGCCGCCGGTATCGAACCTGTCGGCGACGTGCAGGAATTCGAGTACGGAAAGTTTGGTTGGATCATGGACCCCGAAGGTCGGAAGATCGAACTGTGGGAACCCGTCGATGAAGGATTTGGAGATGCGCCCGAACCCTGGACGGAGCGTGTGACAGGTCTCGGTGGTGTTTTCTTCAAGTCGAACGACCCCGCCGCGATGCGCGAGTGGTACAAGCAACATTTGGGTGTCGAGGAAATGTTCAATTGGAAAGACCTATCCACCCAAGAAGATGGATGTACTGTTTGGTCGCCTTTTCCCGCGAACACCGACTACTTTCAACCTTCCGATAAACCGTGGATGTTCAACTATCGGGTCGGGATCTTAGAGAAGTTGATCGCGACACTCCGGGCCGAAGGCGTCACCATCGTGGGCGAAATTCAAGATTATGATTATGGACGGTTCGCTTATATCCTAGACGCCGAAGGAACGAAGATCGAACTTTGGGAGCCGAAGTAAGGTCACGCTCCGATCCATTTCCGAAATTCAGGTGCCGTTTCCTTGGAGACGTGCACCTCTTCCTTCATCTCCGGCTTCAAAAACACTTGGATCTTACCATGGTCGGGCTTGAACCGCTCGATTGCCTTTAGGTTCGCAAGAACCTTGCGATTGATCCTAAAGAAAACTTGCGTGTCAAGTTCAGCTTCCAGTTCTGCCAAATTTTTATCCACAATCATCTGCCGGCCTTGAAAGTCGCGGACAAAAACGATTTTATGGTCGGTGAAGAAGTATGCCACCTCGTCGAGTTCCAACGCCACGAACTCGGTGCCCTTGCGAACCACCATCCGTTGGCGAGTAGGCTTCTGTTCATTTAAGAGTTTGAGAATGTTCCCTTGCAGAAAGTGTTGTTCGAGTCGCCGAACTTTTTCGATGGATTTCCTAAGCTTCTCTTCGGTAATCGGTTTGAGGAGATAGTCAACGGAATTAAACTCGAAACTTTCCAGCAAGTACTTGTCGTAGGCGGTGGTAAAAATCACGGGGAACCGAACGGGATAACGCCGGAAGATTTCGAAGGAATGATCGTCCGATAGCTGGATATCGACGAAAGCCAAGTCTGGTTCGGGATGAGAACCAAGCCAGTCCACTGATTCGGCGACGCTCCCCAGTTGGGCAACCACCTTCATGTGTGGGGCAATCGAAGCCAACATCGACTCGAGTTTCGCACGCGCGGGGAGTTCGTCTTCGATAATCAATACATCCATATTAGCGACCAATTGGAACGAGGGGTAATTGAACGACAAACTTTTCTTCTTCGCGCGTGGCGACGATACCCTGACCCGTCACGAGGCGAAATCGTTCGTCGAGGTTCTTTAATCCAATCTTTGACGAATGACCGACATTTCGCCTCTCGCGAATGGTGTTGACCACTTGTAGTGAACCCGACTTAAGGTCCAACACAATCTGTAATGGGACCCGTTCGCTGATCTCGTTGTGCTTTACCGCATTCTCGAAAGCGACAAAGACCGACGTGGGTGGAATCAGGAATTCCTTTCCGGATGAACCATTGAATCGCTTCTCTACCTTCAACGCTTCTCCGAAACGGAGCCGCAATAGGTCGGTGTATTTGTTTGTGAACTCTAGCTCGTCATCCAAGAGTACCAACGTGCGGTCTTTTTGTGCTAAGATGTATCGGTACACATCGGCGAGATTTTCCGTGAACACCATCGCTTTCGATGGATCTACTTGGATCAGGTGCGTGAGCGTGTTCAACGAGTTGAACATGAAGTGAGGGTCGACCTGGTTTTTGAGTGCTGCCAGTTCGGCTTCCGCTTTAGCGCGTTGTAGTTCCGAATTTTTGATTTGCTCATTTTGCTGTTCCTTCACCATGAACACCGTCTCATACACGTGTGTAATAAAAAGTACACAGATGATGTTGATCAGCGCGACCACGGTAATGGTATCCCACTTAATTGAAAAACCGGCGATGTTATACCACAGGCACAGCCAAGCGACGGTGATGGGCGCCGTATAGAAAATGTTATTGGCAAAGAGGAGGATCAGTTTTTCGATGGGACGATCGAACCACGTGAATCGGCGCCGCGTGCGAAAGAGGAGGTACCGGTTTCCTTGCCAAATCGATCCGGACAACGTGATAAAGAGAATGTACCCCAGCCAATATCGTGGGTCCGACATCGTGAGGGTTCCGAACAAACCGGTGACATGCGGAATGGCGATCCCGAAAAATGGGATACCGACCAAACGGATCATTCCATCGTTCAATTGGACGTCTGGGGCTGTCGGTTTCGATTTTTCCGGTTCGGTCACGTTTTCTTCCGGTTGAGTGCCGGCACCAAATTTCGTGTTTTTAAACTTCGCATATTCGACGGTTATTTTTCACTAAACCCTCAACAAAATGCCCCAAGTAAATTGGCTCGCTGTTTTCGCAGCCGCCCTTTCGACATTCCTGATCGGCGGAATCTGGTATTCACCCATTGCGTTCGGTAACGCCTGGATGCGTGAAAACGGGTTTACGGAAGAAAGTTTGAAAGACGCGAACATGATCAAGATTTTCGGCTTCGCCTTTGTCTTGGGCCTCGTTGCTTCCATCAACCTTGCCATGTTCCTCGGCCCCACCGACGGCGCGGCT
Source organism: Cyclobacteriaceae bacterium (assembly GCA_044226825.1). GTDB lineage: Bacteria > Bacteroidota > Bacteroidia > Cytophagales > Cyclobacteriaceae > ELB16-189. The sequence continues at coordinate 335,615 of JBGAGH010000003.1, read as the reverse complement.
ATGGGCGCCTTCTACGGTTTCCTTGCTGGATTTGGGTGGGTAGCAACCTTCGTGGGCATGCACTACCTCTTCGAACGCAAGTCGTTCACCATCTTCTTGATCAATGCAGGGTTTAGTGTCGTGTCACTCACCATCATGGGATTGATAATAGGAGTGTGGCGCTGACATGAAGGGTAGGGTTGCCTCGTGCAACCCGCCCTACCTAAAACATTTCTCCCTATCTTTGTTCACTCGACACCATGAGTGAACAATCAATTTCCAACTGGGGACAAGTCCTGCTCTTCATCATCGGCGGACTCGTGTTTGTGCTCATGACCCTTTTGGTTTCGAGACTCATCCGCCCCTCACGCCCGAGCGAAGAAAAACTTAAGACTTACGAAAGCGGCGAAGATGCTATCGGGTCGCCCTGGATTCAATTCAACGTCCGTTTCTACGTCGTCGCGCTGGTGTTCCTCCTCTTCGAAGTGGAAATTGCGTTCCTATTTCCTTGGGCCACCGTGTTTGCCGACCCAGATAGAATCACCGCCACGGCCGGCGCGTGGGGCTGGTTTGCCATGATCGAGATGCTCATCTTCGTGGGACTCTTGGCGCTGGGCCTCGCCTACGCCTGGAAACATGGCCACCTAGATTGGATGCGCACAACAACCAAGACGCGCGATATTTCGTCGCCCGTACCACCACACCTCTATCAACAAGTCAACGACAAGTATGCTGGGAAGTAACGACTCACAACGTGTTTCCATCCCGGTAAAGCCCGAGAACCCGGACGACTTCGCCTACCGCGAGTCTTTTGGACAAAGCGGTTTGATCATCACCCAATTGGACAACCTCTTTAATTGGTCTCGGTTGTCTTCGTTGTTTCCCATGACATTCGGCATCGCATGTTGTGCGATCGAATTTATGAGCACCGGCACCGCTCCCTACGATATGGACCGCCTTGGAATGGTACCTCGCGCAACGCCAAGACAAAGTGATGTCATGATCGTGGCGGGCACCGTCACCTTTAAGATGGCCGATCGCATCAAGCGACTCTACGAACAAATGGCGGAACCTCGCTACGTGATATCGATGGGCTCGTGTTCCAACTGTGGCGGCCCTTATTGGCAACACGGCTATCATGTCGTCAAGGGCGTCGATCGAATTATTCCCGTCGATATTTACGTACCCGGTTGCCCGCCCCGCCCCGAAGCCTTGATTGGAGGCATCTTGAAGCTGCACGAAAAGATTTCGGGCGAGAGTTTATTGGGAGCCACGTAACAAGTATGCAGACACCAGACTTCCTTACGATCATAGAAGTAGTGGAGCCCGGAGCGATCCTCGTTTCCGCGTCTACTCCGACTACGTTTCAAGTTTCGCCGATTGGACTTGTTCACCTTGCCAATCATCTTCACACCAATCCCGACTGCTACTTCGACCAACTTTCATGTGTCACCGGAGTCGATAATGGTCCGGCACTGAACACGTTCGACGTCATCTATCATTTGTATTCCATTCCTTTCAATCGATCGCTTGCGCTGAAGGTGACCCTGCCCCGTACACAGCCCGTTGTGCCAACGCTATCGGGTGTTTGGCGCTCGGCCAATTGGTTGGAACGCGAGACCTTCGACATGTACGGGATCGTATTCGACGGGCACCCCGATTTGCGTCGCATCCTCATGCCCGCCGACTGGGAAGGATACCCTTTGCGTAAAGACTACCAAGAACAAGAACGATATCGCGACATTCAAGTGAAGTATTAATCGATGGCGCTCCACTCGACCAAAACGCAAGACAAGATCCAGTATCGTTTTCAAGACGATAACCTGGAGCGCTCTGAACCGAACAAGTATAAGCTCGGCGACTTGCGTTCGGAAGAAATGATCATCAACATGGGGCCCCAGCATCCTTCTACCCATGGTGTGCTTCGATTAGAGGTGATCTCCGACGGCGAAACCATCAAGGAACTCGTTCCACACATCGGATATCTGCATCGCTGTTTCGAGAAACATGCCGAAAGCCTCCCGTACAACCAAGTGATCCCTTTCGTCGACCGGATGGATTATACGGCCGCCATGAATTCGGAGCACGCCTATGCACTCGGTGTTGAGCGCATGCTGGGGATACAGGAACTGCCCAAACGCGTCGAGTATGTGCGGGTGCTGGTGGCAGAACTCAATCGCATTGCGTCGCACCTCATCGCCATCGGGACATATGGACTAGATCTTGGCGCCTTTACACCCATGTTTTGGGCAATGCGCGATCGCGAACACATCTTACGCATGCTCGAATGGGCGTCAGGTGCTCGACTGTTGTATAACTATATCTGGATCGGTGGGCTTTTCTACGATGTGCCTGTAGGTTTCGAAGAACGGTGCCAAGAATTTGTTCAATACTTCAAACCCAAGCTCCAAGAACTGGAATCGCTGCTCGTCGATAACAAGATCTTCATCGATCGGACTGCCAACGTCGGCGTACTGCCACTCGCCTTGGCGGTGAATGCAGGTGCCACCGGGCCTATGTTGCGCGGTTCAGGTCTGAGGGTAGACCTTCGTCGGACGGACGCCTATTCCGTTTACCCAGAACTTGATTTCGAGGTACCCATCGGCGAAGGCAAGATGGGAACTGTGGGTGATTGCTGGGATCGAACCTGGGTGCGCGTTCGCGAAATGCGCGAGTCGATGAAGATTATCGAACAGTGTACCGCAAAACTTCTAGGCGAACACAAAAGAACACGTGACTTCGACCCACAAGCGCTCGTGCCCAAAAAGATCCGACCGACTGCTCAAGACTTTTATGTCAGGGCCGAAAATCCAAAAGGCGAACTTGGTTTCTTCTTCCGCGCCGATGGAAAGTCCGACATTCCGTTCCGTTGCAAAGTTCGATCATGCTGTTTCGTTAACCTTTCGATTCTTCCGGAGTTGGCAAAAGGCGTACTGATCGCCGATCTGATTGCCATTGTCGGTTCCCTCGACATCGTGTTGGGCGAAGTAGATCGCTAGCTGCCAGTTCACTATCTTGGATTGGCTATGACACCAATTCTCCATGCCGCACAGGTACGTGCGTGGGATGCCTACACCATCCAGCACGAACCCATCGCGTCCATCGACCTGATGGAACGTGCGTGTCATGCCTTCGCGAACTGGTTCACCAAGAAATTCAACGTCGGCCAAACCGTGCTCGTCGTCTGCGGACCCGGAAACAACGGTGGCGATGGGTTGGGAATCGCGCGCATCTTAGCGAAAAGAAAATTCAACGTGGAGGTTTGGTTGGTCGGCGACGGAGACCGGTCGCAAGATGCCACCATCAACTTGGAAAGATTGCCGAAATCTATCCGCGTCCGAGCGGTGACGGAACAAATCCCAACCGCCGAACATCCCCCCGAAATCGTGGTTGACGCACTCTTCGGTTCAGGGCTTTCAAAGCCGTTGGTTGGTGTCTTCGCGCGCGTAGTAGATTGTATCAATGAATTGCCTTCCACGTGCATAGCCGTCGATGTTCCGTCGGGACTTCGATTGGATGATGTCTCCCAAGGGTCAATCATCAGGGCGCACCATACCGTCACTTTTCAAGTTCCCAAGCTCGCCTTGCTACTGCCATCGCATGCCGAATTCGTTGGCGATTGGGTTGCCATAGATATTGGATTGGCGTCCGGGTTCTTGGAGGAACAAAAGGTGTCGATCATGCAATGGCTGATCGATGAAGAGACAACGCGCGGAATGCGACGTTCGAGGAAGAAGTTTGCACACAAGGGCAACTTTGGTCGAGCACTCCTAGTGGCCGGGGGTGTCGGCAAAATGGGTGCGGCTGTGTTGGCGAGCCGCGCGGCACTGCAAGCAGGCGCTGGATTGGTAACGGTGCATGTACCCGCAAATGGCTATGACATCATCCAAACTTCAGTTCCTGAAGCGATGGCAAGTGTCGATGTCAATCGTGACTACTTTACTGAACCCGGTGACGTTGCTGTTTATGATGTCGTCGGAGTTGGCCCCGGGTTGGGCACCCATCCCGACACCGTGATGGGACTCAGAAAATTGTTGAATGCGGGCAAGCCCTCGGTGCTGGACGCCGACGCCCTTAATATCATGAGCCAACAAAGAGGGATGCTGCACCTCATTCCCAAAGGGAGTATCCTAACGCCCCATCCACGTGAGTTTGAGCGACTGGTCGGTTCGTGGAACGACGATTTTCAAAAACTTCGGCTGCAGCGTGAATTGGCCCAACAGACGGGAGCGGTTGTCGTTTTGAAGGGGGCCCACACATCCGTGGCGACCCCGACGGGAATGTTATGGTTCAATACGACAGGCAATCCCGGAATGGCGAAAGGCGGCAGCGGTGATGTGCTCACGGGTGTGCTGACGGGACTCCTGGCGCAGCAATTTGCGGCATCGGAAGCGGCGATCTTGGGCGTATTCCTGCATGGACGAGCCGGCGACCTCGCGGCGGCCAAAAAGGGGCAATCTGCCCTGCTTGCCGGCGATTTGGTGGAATTCTTAGGCGCTGCCGCCGGAGATTAATCTCCAGAAATCACCCTTCTGTCGACTGATTTCAACGGCATTTCTGCCATTTTCGGGTTTTTTTCCACTTTTTTTAAACCTTTGGCTTACAAATGGCATCTAAGTGGTACCAATTGACGTAATAAACAGTAGTGAAAACCGTTAGCACCATATTTTTCATGTTCGCCTTTGCCCTGATGGCCTCGTCGGCCTTCGCGCAAAAGGAGGAAATGACAGCCAACGGTCAACTGCAGCCAGGGCAACTCGCCTCGGCTGTTTCTGTTTACCCCAACCCCGCCATTGAATACGTGCATGTCCGATTCGATGAGCCCATTGCCAAACAAACACGCATCACCCTTCATAATATTATAGGCAACGTACTCGAAGTTGAGTCTGAAATGCTCGACGATCACGAATTGCGCCTTCGCGTGAAGGACCTGCCTGTAGGATATTACCTGTTGGCCGTCCGCGACGAAGCCTCCAACAGTCGAAGTACCATCAAGTTTTTAAAACGATAAGAATGCCCTGAAGCCAGGGCATTTTCTTTTTCTATCCCTTTCTTTTGTCCTATTTTTCTACCTTGGACAAAGCCTTTTCCAATTGAGTTTTGTACTAACTGTTGATATTGGGACCACCAGTGCGAAAGCATTGATCTTCTCTACCAAGGGGGAAGTCAAAGCTTCTGCTCAAGAATTTTATCCTACCATCTTTCCCCAACCAGGTTTTGCGGTGCAAGACCCGGATGTCGTCGTCAACGGAATCTTGACCATTATCCGGAAGGTGCGCCAGCAGTTTTCCGGTAAGCTATCCGCCGTGGGATTGAGTAGCGCGATGCATAGCCTCATGGCCGTCGATCAAAAGTGCAAGCCGCTCACTCCGTTGATACTCTGGTCGGATATGCGCAGCGCCACCCAAGCAAAAAAACTGGCAGCCACCGCTTTGGGAGATTCAATTTACCGAGCCACAGGGACACCGATTCACCCCATGTCACCCCTTTGCAAGCTGATGTGGTTCGGTGAACATGAACCCGCACTCCTGCGAACCGCGTGGAAGTTTATCTCGATTAAAGAGTACTTACTTTGGAAGATGTGCGGGGAGATGGTTGTGGATTATTCCGTTGCTTCGTCGTCGGGTTTATTCGACATCTACCAACTCGACTGGTCTTCGCTGGCGCTAGATGCCGCTGGGATCGATCGATCGAAATTAAATTCTTGCGTATCCCCATACGATAGAAGCCTTCATACTTCGAAGGAAATGGCATCGTGGTTGGGGATCGACCAAGAGACGCCGATCATCCCGGGCGCAAGCGATGGTTGCCTGGCACATTTGGGCAGCAACGCCATGGGACCGGGTAAACTTTCCGTGACAATTGGAACCAGCGGGGCGGTGCGCATGGCATCGTCGGAGGTTTCTCACGACCCGCAACGGAGAATTTTTAACTATCGTTTGGATGATCGCTCTTTCATCAGCGGCGGTGCCACCAACAATGGAACGGTCCTCCTCTCCTGGTTCGCCGATAAGTTCTGCGACGGAAACTTCAAGGACATCACCGCCTTTGCGGCAGCAGCCGCGCCTATTGATGCGGGTGCCAACGGACTTTTGTTTTTACCCTACGTGCTGGGTGAACGCGCGCCACACTATAACCCAGACTTGAGGGGCGTGTTCTTCGGCTTGGCCCAACACCATACGCGTGCCCATATGATGCGAAGCCTATTGGAGGGCATCTGCCTGGAAGTGAGGAGCATCGTGGAGAGCGTCGAGCAAACCATTGGTCCTGCGAACGAGATACTCGCCAGCGGCGGATTCGTGCGGTCGCCCTTCTGGATCCAGTTGATGGCCAATGTGCTACAAAAAACCATCCGCCTCCAAGACGTGAACGACGCGTCGTCACTCGGCGCCGCCCTAATGGCGTTCCGGGCCGTGGGCGTGCCCGCCGATTTCACCAACGAAGCCGACGACCGCGTTTTTGAACCAGACGCCGCCTCCAACGATCTATATGATGACCTCTACAGGATATTTAACCGGACTACCACCGTCTTGGAAACGGAATTCGAGGCCATCGTTCGGTTGCAACAATCGGGAGGGTAGATTCTATTCCGGATTACCGTGGAATATCTTAATATTGAATCCGGGAGGAGGAGGACGTTGCTGACTGCTTGACTATTAATAACATTTCAATACTCTTCTCATGCAAATAGGGCTTATTGGGTTGGGAAAGATGGGTTATAACCTGGCTCTCAACTTTAAGAATAAAGGTCACGACGTCGTTGCCTTCGACATCAATAAGGCCGCGATGGAAAAGATCGTGAAGGAAGGCGTGTCAACCGCGCCGACCATCGCCGACCTCACCGCAAAAGTAGGTCAGCGCCGTATCATTTGGATCATGGTACCAGCCGGCAATACCGTCGACGTGATCATCTCAAACCTCAAGTCGCACCTGTCCGCCGACGACATCGTCATCGACGGTGGTAACTCGCACTTCAAGGAAACGCTCGCACGCGGTCGCGAGCTGGAAAAAATTGGCGTCCATTACCTCGACTGCGGTACCAGCGGTGGGGTAGAAGGCGCACTCCACGGTGTGTGCACAATGATTGGGGGCAAGAAAGAAGTGTTCGACCACTGCGAGCCCCTGTTTAAATCGATTTCCGTGCCCGATGGGTACCTGTATTGCGGAAAGCTCGGAAGTGGACACTTTACAAAAATGGTCCACAACGGCATCGAGTACGGGATGATGCAAGCAATCGCCGAAGGAATGGAAGTCCTTCACAAGTACAACGACCAGATCGACTTAGCAGCCGTGTCGAAAGTTTGGAATCATGGTTCCGTCATTCGCAGTTGGCTTATGGAACTCACGGAGAATGCCCTGTCGAAAGACAAAAACCTGCAGTCAATCAAAGGGGTGATGCATTCGTCGGGCGAGGGTAAGTGGACCGTCGATACTGCGCTCGAACTCGGGGTGCCCACACCGGTCATCACCATGTCATTGCTGATGCGCTACCGCTCGCAACAAGAGGATACATTCGCCGGTAAGGTAGTAGCCGCTCTTCGGAACGAGTTCGGGGGACACGCGGTGGAGAAAAAATAACCCGACCGTATCTGCGAACGCCTAGCCAACGAGGCTCCGTACGCGCGCAACGAACTTTTCGATTTCGGCTTCGGTGGAATCCCAAGAGCACATCAAGCGGACTTCATTGATCTTTTCGTTCCAAGTGTAGAAGGGATACTCCTTTTGCAGAGGCTCAATAATTTGAGCGGGGAACACCGCAAAGACGCCATTTGCCTGAATCTTCTGCGTAATGGTGATACCTGGGATTTTGGCCAATGCAGATCCCAACTGCTGCGCTAACCCATTCGTGTGGGCCGCATTTCGTTTCCATAAATCGTTCGACAACAAGGCATCGAACTGGGCTGCGATAAAGCGCATCTTGGAAGCAAGCTGCATTCCTTGCTTGCGGATGTATATGAAGTCCTTGGCCAACTCCGGCCGGAAAAACACGATTGCTTCACCGAACATCAGGCCATTCTTGGTTCCTCCAAACGACAACACGTCTACACCGGCATTCCGCGTGAAGTCGACAAACGACTTGCCAAGCGTGACCGCCGCATTTGCCAAACGTGATCCGTCCATGTGAAGGAGCATGTTGTGGTCGCGGGCGACTGCGCTCAGCGCCTTAACTTCTTCCACGGTGTAAACTGTTCCGTACTCCGACGCTTGCGAAATGGATATGACCCGTGCTTGGGGATGGTGCTGATCGCCGAGGCGCTGGATGCGGTCGCGCACCTGTGCGGCGTTGATCTTGCCATCGGGCGCCGGCAAAGTAACAAGCTTGCAGCCCAGGAATGTTTCAGGGGCTGTTGACTCATCGACGTTGATGTGTGCACCCTCGGGACAAATGATCGAATGAAACGATTGGGTCATGGCACGTAGACCCAATACGTTGGCGCCCGTGCCATTGTAAACGAAGAACACTTCCGTGTCGGTACCGAAGAGATCTTGAAATTTGGCCTTCGTCCGAGCAGTGTACTCATCGTTGCCGTACGAACCTGCGTGGTCAATATTCACACGTTGCAATACCGACATTACCTCGGGATGAACGCCAGAGTAATTATCGCTAGCAAAGGACTTCATGGAGGGAGCTGTTGACGCGAAAAATTGGTAATGAAACTTGGCGACCGCCGTTAATCGAACTTAGAACGTCACGTTAACGGTTAACACCTCGGCCTTGCGCTTGAGTTTCACCGGAATCGTTTGACCTTTCTCGAATTTCCCGAGAGCATCCATGTAGTTTTGAATGTCCTTGACCACGACGTCTCCCATTTGGATGATCACGTCTCCGGCCAGGATTCCAGCGGCTGCCGCGGGCTTGCCATCGGACACACCATCCACTTTTAGACCTTCTTCGTCGGCTGTATAACTTGGCATAATGCCCATTGTAACTTTAAAGGAAGAGCGTGATTGCATGGTTTTACTTTTTGTAGTGAGGAATGTTAGTTTGGGAGTGTCGTTCAACGACTCGATCAATTTAACGATCACCTTTAGGACTTCGACTTCGCCTGCTACGTTGATCTTGTCGGAATCATCGGAAGGCTTGTGATAGTCGCTATGCGAACCTGTGAAGAAATGGAGAACGGGGATGTTCTTCAAGTAAAATGAAGTGTGATCGGATGGGCCAGTGCCCGATGAATCCGTCTTGATTTTCAAGTTCTCGTTGCTCAACTTTTGCAAAGCCGGTTCCCATACGGGACTTGTGCCGGTTCCACTCACAAAAAGTGTTTTGTTTTCAGTCGACAAACGACCCACCATATCCAGGTTGATCATATAGTTGACCTTGGAAAGATCAATTGTCGGATGTTCCGTGAAGTATTTTGAACCGTATAGTCCCAGTTCTTCGCCGCTGAAGCAGAGGATCAAGAAATTGAATTTCTCTTTCTTCCCGTTTTCTTGGAAATAGCGGGCAATCTCCAAGACGCCAGCGGTTCCGGACGCGTTGTCGTCGGCGCCATTGTGAATTTTATTTTGGGGATTGGCGTCGAGGGAGTTGCCGTCGTTTCCAAGACCTAAGTGGTCGTAGTGTGCCCCAATAATGATCGTGTTTTCGGCACCGTTGTCGATGTATCCTGCCAAGTTGAGAGCAGTCCCTTCCTTACCCGTTCCGTGCACGCCACTCTTGAACGCAAAGGACTGGTCGAAGCCATTTTCGCCCTTCGGTTGCAACTTCAGTAGTTTGAATTGAGATTCGATGTAGTCGTTTGCCTTTTTCTCTCCCGCCGATCCGGTTCCGCGCCCTTCGAAGGCGTCGCTCGCCAACGTGCTGATGTGGCTTTTGATCCGATTGCCGTCAATCTTTTGGCCGAAGGTGAGGCCACTCGCCAACAAGGTGGCCGCCGTTAAAATAAGGGTCTTCTTCATAAAATTTCTTTCGCTTCCGCTCGTCTTCAAAGATCGAGCCGAGCGTGCAATTTAATTTTTATCTGGCTCTGGAAAGACCTATTTTTGGAATATTCCTACCCTTTATGGATCCTCTCAAGGTTGTCGTCCTCACCGATTTTTCTCCCCTTTCCAAGGTGGCTCTAAACTACGCGCTCAAGATGAGCACGAAGCTTCCAGTTGAACTAACCATTCTCAACGTCGTGCGCCTAGATGGGGTTCCAAAATCGAACATGCGGCTGAAACAGGTCGAGAAAATGCTCACCACCGTGGCGGAAGAGGAGGGACAAAAGATCCTCGCCGAAGCGCAAGCGAAAACCACAGCAAAAGTGTCTTTCGTCGCGCTGAGAGGACATACAGTCAGCCAAACAGTGAAGCGATTCTGCGAGAAAAACTATGTGAACTTACTCGTGATGGGTAGCCAAGGCGCATCGCAACTGAAGAAATGGAGCCTCGGCGGGACAACCGTATCCGTCATCGACTCGGTATACTCGCCGGTGCTGGCAATTCCTCAGTATGCCGAATTCAAAAACTTCGGAAAGATCGTATACGCGACCGATATGAAGGACATCAAGAACGAACTCGCGATGCTGGTGCCTTTCGCCCAAGTGTTCAACACCAAAATTTACGCCGTGCACGTGGCTCCTTCGGTAGACAAGAAAGTAGAAGAGGCACGCATCCTGGCCGAACACTATATCGGGAAGACAGGCTACGATCGGATCGAGTTCAAACTGATCATCGACGATGATGTACCAAAAGCCATCGACAAGTACATCCAGGAGACAAAGTCGGACTTGCTTACCACCTTCACCCACGAGTTAAGTCTTTACGAAAAACTCTTTGGCCTGAGTGTGACGCGAAAACTTGCGTACCAAGGAAACTTGCCGCTGCTGGCTTTCAAACGCCGATAGCCCACGGGTAAATGAAAAGACTGACGACCATATGGGTTTCGGTGTTGGTGCTCGTCGTGTTGGCGAGTTGCTCCCACGATACTTGTCCAGTCGCAGTGAAGTCCGATTTCTACTTCAAGAAAAAAGTCAAAGTTCACGCATCGAAGCGCAAGCCTTCGCCATCGCTCATCCATTTCTCCCGGGTGTCGTATAAACCGGAAAAGAATTAAGACTTTAGAATTAAGATTTAAGATTTAAGAATTAGGATTTAAAATTTAAGAATTGAGGGCGGGTTTGTTCGGAGCCCAAATTCTCAATTCTCAATTCTGAATTCTCAATTCAAAACTCTGCATTACCAGGAAAGCGTGGGTAGGGGATCACGTCGCGGATGTTGGTCATACCGGTCACGAAGAGCATCAAGCGCTCGAAGCCCAGCCCGAAGCCGGCGTGCGGTGCTGATCCAAACTTGCGTAAGTCCAAATACCACCAGAGGTCTTTTTCTGGGAGTTTTAGTTCGTTGACGCGGGCCATCAATCGATCGTACCGTTCTTCCCGTTGTGAACCACCAATGATCTCGCCGATGCCGGGGAACAGGACGTCCATGGCGGCGACCGTTTTCCCGTCTTCGTTTTGGCGCATATAAAATGCTTTGATCTCCTTTGGGTAGTTGTACAGGATCACGGGCTTTTTGAAATGTTTCTCGACGAGGAAACGCTCGTGTTCACTCTGAAGATCAACGCCCCACTGATCGATGAGGTAACTGAATTTCTTTTTCTTGTTCGGGTTTGAATTGCGCAGGATGTCGATCGCCTCGGTATAAGACACGCGTTCAAAGTCGTTTTCCATGACAAACTTCAGTCGCTGCAACAACGATAGTTCGTTGCGTTGTTCCTGGGGTTTCGAAGCATCTTCTTCTGCCGCCCGCTTGTCTAGGAATTCAAGATCGTCTTTGCAATGTTCTAGGGCATACTTGACCAAGTATTGTAAGAAGTCTTGGGCCAAGCGCATGTTGTCTTGGATGTCGTAGAACGCCATTTCCGGTTCAATCATCCAAAACTCCGCTAGGTGTCGAGCGGTGTTGGAGTTTTCGGCGCGGAACGTAGGTCCGAAGGTGTATATCTCGCCCAAAGCCAAAGCATAGGTTTCACCTTCCAACTGTCCGGAAACTGTCAAGTTGGTTTCACGTCCGAAGAAGTCCTTTTTGTGATCGATGTGACCTTGTTCGTCGCGAGGAGGATTCGAAGCGTCGAGTGTCGTTACGCGGAACATCGCTCCGGCACCTTCGGCATCCGACCCCGTGATGATTGGCGTGTGTAAATAGAAGAAACCCCTTTCGTTGAAAAAGCTGTGAACGGCAAATGCCATCGCGTGACGGATGCGCATGACGGCGCCGAAGGTGTTCGTGCGGCCGCGGAGGTAGGCGATCTCGCGCAAGAATTCCATCGAGTGCTTCTTTGGTTGAAGCGGGAATTTCTCCGGATCACAATCGCCGAGAATCTCGATAGCTGTTGCCTTGAGTTCGACGGCCTGACCTTTTGCCGGCGATGGTATTAGTTCGCCGGTCACCGAGATGCAGGCGCCCGTCGTAATGCGTTTCAGGAGACTTTCGTCAAATGAATTGAGGGCGGCCACCGCTTGCAGGTTGTGGATCGTCGACCCGTCATTGATGGCAATGAACTGATTGTTGCGGAACGTCCGCACCCAACCCGACACCACCACGGTTTGACCCGCTGGTTGCGAACTCAGTAATTCTTTGATTTTAGTCCGTTTCATTTAGAAATGCATTAAAAAAGGAGGTTGCAAAAAAACGGAATTTAGGCTGTTTATCAAAGCCTCCGTCTATCGCGAGGGCTGGGTTGCAAATGGGGTATTTGGCTCGGTATCGCGGAAATCAACGTTTGCTATCAGGTTTGAATTGGGTAAATTTGAACTGCTAAAATTTGAAATGCAGCGACTTGGTCTAAATCAATCCCTTCAGCAAAAGCTGTCGCCCCAACAGATACAGTTCATCAAACTGTTGCAGGTACCCACGGCAGAGCTCGAGGCACGGGTAGAGGAAGAACTTGAACTCAACCCAGTACTCGAAGAAGGGTCGGCCGAGGACAACGAGCCCGAAACCCCCGAGACGACCGAAAGCACCGAGTCGAGCGACGAAGAAAAAGAAGAAGCACCAACCGCCGAAGAGGACATCGACATTAAAGATTACCTGCGCGACGACGACTACAGCGGCTACAAAACCTACGACGGCGATGATGAAGAGGACAAAGAGATCCCCATCGCTACATCAAGTTCGCTACAAGAGACATTGATTACCCAACTGGGTTTCTTGGGTCTAGACGATCATCGTTACTCCATCGGCAAACAACTCATCGGTAGCATCGAGAGCGACGGCTATATCCGGCGCGACTTGGAGGCGATCGTCAACGACCTCGCGTTCTCACAGAACATTCAAACGAATCTCACGGAAGTAGAGGAAGTGCTGTTGATGATCCAAAAGTTTGATCCTGCCGGTATCGCAGCGCGCAACCTCCAAGAGTGCCTCATGCTTCAGCTCGATCGCATGGACGACGGACAAGATGTCGACGTGATTGTGGCAAAACGCATTCTTACCGAGTGCTACGAAGAATTTACGAAGAAACATTACCCGAAGATTCTTAAAAAACTCGACCTCGACGACGAAGAGTACATCAAGGACGCCATCGAACTAATCGTACGACTGAATCCCAAGCCCGGTGGTGAAACCGCTACCGGGATGGTGAAAAACCAGTATGTGATTCCTGACTTTATTCTGTCGAACAATAATGGCAAGTTAGAACTTGCGCTCAACTCGAGGAATGCGCCCGAACTTCGGATCAGCCGCTCGTATTCAGAAATGTTCAAAGCCTACGACAAGAGCGACAAGAAGGATAAAAAGCTCAAGGAGGCCGTCAGTTTCGTGAAGCAAAAACTCGATGCCGCAAAGTGGTTCATCGATGCGATCAAGCAAAGACAACAAACGCTGCTCCGTACCATGCGCGCAATCGTCGACTTCCAATACGACTATTTCTTGGAAGGTGACGAAACCAAACTTCGCCCGATGATCTTGAAAGACATCGCACAAATGATCAACATGGACATTTCGACCGTGAGTCGGGTGGCGAGCAGCAAAACGGTTCAAACCGACTTCGGTGTGTACCCTCTGAAATATTTCTTCTCCGAAGGAATCGCCACCGATTCAGGTGAAGAAGTGAGCAGCCGCGAAGTAAAACAAATCATCAAAGATCTCATCGAGCAAGAGGATAAGAGCAAACCTTACTCCGACGACAAACTCGAAGAGTTGTTAAATCAAAAAGGTTATAACATCGCTCGCCGCACCGTCGCCAAGTACCGCGAACAAATGAACATACCCGTGGCTCGGTTGCGTAAGGAATTGTAAGAATGAATCGATTGGCTTTGCTGATTTCAGTGGTGTTTCATCCACTGCTCATGACCACCTACTTGTTCGTGGTCATCTCCCTCTACCTCCCGGGTTTCTTTCAACCTGTTCAGCCCTCGATCCGATTTCTATTCCTCATCTTTTTGATGACGTTTCTTTTGCCCATTCTAAACTTTATCTTCTTCCGCGTGACTGGGACCATCAAGGATTTCTCACTTTTCAACCGGTCCGATCGGCTCTTGCCCTTTGCTTTCGTCACTATTTTGTATTGCCTGGTCACATTCATGTTTATGTGGAAATTTCCGGTGGCCAGCGTCTTAAGGCTCATGATGATCATCACCGCAATGATCATCGTCGCTTCCGTTATCACAATCTTCTTCAAGGTCAGCGTCCATGCGGTCGCCGCCTGTGGAATCGTGGGGATCTTGATGCCACTGAATCAGTTGTCGGAACAAGGTGCCTTGCTGTACCCAACCGTGGCCGCACTCGTCGCCGCCGGCGCCGTGATGTCCGCCCGCCTGCAACTCAACGCCCACTCCCTTAGAGAAGTGTGGATCGGCGCCCTCATGGGTTTCGCCATCGGGTTTGCCGGTATGCAAATCCTCTTTTAAGCCTGCTACTTACAATCAAAACCCTTTTTCTAAGGAGATTTCCGCCTTTTTCATGATATGTAACATTCTTATATATCTTTCGTAAAAACTCGTGTATGAATTCAAAGGAGTTAATTAAGGGAACGCTCCGCGTGATTGTGCTGAAGTTGCTCGCAGAACATCACCGCATGTATGGCTACGAGATGACACAACGGGTGAAGGAGATCACGCATGATCAGATTAACCTCACGTTTGGAGCCTTGTATCCGACGTTGCATAAGTTGGAAGCGGAAGGCTTGGTGACCACGACGACGACGACGGTGGATGGCCGACCACGCAAGTATTATTCTCTCACAAATTCGGGGCAGACATCGGCAGAAGTGGAGGTCCGCGACTATGCAGCCTTTGCCCGTGCGATGGGACTCATTATGAATTTCTAGGTCTGTGCGCCTCACGAAAAAGGATATCGACTACGTACGTTTCGACCTCCGACAAAGAGGTCTCTCGCACGATACGGTGCACGACGAGATCGTGGACCATGTATGCTGTGAAGTGCAGCTTTTAATGGACCGGGGTTGCGAGTTCAAGGCTGCGTATGAACAGGTAGTGAAA
This sequence comes from Cyclobacteriaceae bacterium, assembly GCA_044226825.1. GTDB lineage: Bacteria > Bacteroidota > Bacteroidia > Cytophagales > Cyclobacteriaceae > ELB16-189. The sequence goes on along the minus strand of JBGAGH010000003.1, from coordinate 320,208 downwards.
GAGGTGGTCGCCGACGACCTGGTTCCGACACAAGTAAAAACGATTCGCTCAGAAAATGCCACAACGCCTATGATGCTTTACAATACTTTCCGGATGATGTATCGAAGCATGCGCAAGCATCCCACCCACACCCTGATGAATATCGGCGGCCTCGCCGTTGGGTTGTGTTGTTTTATCGTGATCGCGTTGTACGTGCGGCATGAGTGGTCTTTTGATCGGATGTTTCCCAAGTCGAATGATATCTATCGCATTACCATGTCGACCGTGGTGGGAGGTCATAGTAATCATATTCCCACGTCGTATCCTGCGGTTGCACCAGAATTGGCGATGCGCTACCCGGCCGTCGAACAATACACCCGCATTTATAACTTCAAGTATTCGCGCCTCGAACCAACTTTTCAACATGGCGAAAAGGTGTACTACGAGCCGCGTGTGATTTTCGCTGATTCTAGTTTCTTCGATCTCTTCAGTTTCCCATTTCTCGCGGGAAACCCTGAAGTGGCGTTGAGCCACCCCAATTCGCTGGTACTCACAGGCTCGATGGCGAAGAAGTATTTCGGCGACGAAAACCCATTAGGGAAGTCAATCAAATTTAACAACAGGACGGAACTGCAAGTAACGGGCGTGTTGCGAGACTTGCCCTCCAATACCCATCTGCAGTTCGATTTCCTGATTCCACTGACTTATTTCTCTGCCAACAACCCACGAATGTTGGAAAGTTGGAGCATGGACTGGTTTTGGACGTACATGTCCATTCCGCAAGCCACGCAGGTCGCAGCCGTTGAAAGAGGAATCAACGAATTGGCGCAAGAGAAAGAGCCGGAAAGTACACGCGAGAACCAAGCTAAGTTTTACTTGCAGCCACTAGAGAAGGTGCATTTGTATTCAAACTTTGACTACAACACCGACCTCGTTCAGAATGGAGACATCGGCAATCTATATATCTTCATCACGGTTGCCTTGCTTGTCTTATTTATTTCCGCAATCAACTTCATCAATATCTCGATGGCGGTGGCCGCGGGACGTTTTCGCGAGATCGGCATTTCGAAGGTGCTGGGTGCGATGCGGTCGCAGCTCCGTTGGCAATTCTTGTTGGAATCGATAACAGTTTGTCTCATCGCGTTGGCACTCGCCTCCGGACTTCTTCTTTTTGCACTTCCGTTGTTCAGCAACCTCTTGGCCGTTCCTTTGACAATTGATCTTGATCAGGACGGCTGGTTGCTCGTTGGTATTTTTGCTTTCGCGATTCTGACTGGCGTGCTGTCGGGTGTGTTTCCGGCCTTTTTCGTGTCTTCATTCGAACCTCAGCAGGTCTTGAAAGGACTGTGGAAGCCAGGGCAGGGCGGCGCGCGTTTTCGGAAGGTGTTATTGGGTGTCCAAGTCGCCATTACCATTTTCTTGGTGGTGGGGACGGTCGTCATTTTCGAGCAACTGCGTTTTATTGAAAACAAGTCACTGGGTTTCGATCAAGACCAAGTCATTCTCCTTACTGTACGCGACACGCGATTGGTAAAGTCATACCATGCATTCAAGAGTAACCTCTTACGGGAGTCGTCGATTCGAAGCGTGTCGTCGGTTTCGGAGCCGATCGGCCGCGAGGTTCAATTCATGAGCTTTCAAGTTGAGGGCTACGAACATCCTCAGTTTATCAAGATATTGAACGTCACCCATGATTTTGCCAAGACCATGGGCTTGGAGGTAGTTCGCGGTCGCGACTTTTCTCCCGACATGGCGACGGACTCGATGCATGGGTTCATCATCAACGAGGCAGCTGCCAAAACATTTGGATGGTCCGATGCGATCGGAAAGGCTATCGATCACGAAATGCGTAAGGACAAGATGGGCCGGGTGATTGGTGTCGTGAAGGATTTCAACTTTGAACCTCTACAAAAGCAGGTCGATCCAATCGTCATTTGGTTTGGGGGTCCATACTGGTATGTCGCCGTGAACGTGGAGCGAGGTCACGCCCAAGAGGCGCTCGCGGCGATGGAGCGCGAGTGGAAGAGAATTGAGCCGGATAAACCATTCACATTCCAATTCCTCGATCAAGCCATTCAGCACGTGTATGAAAAGGAACAGCGGTTAGCAAAAGTGTTTGTTGTGTTCGCCATTCTCTCCATTCTTACCGCCACCATTGGCCTTTACGGACTAGTATCGTTCGTGGCCGGACAACGGCTAACGGAGATTGGCATTCGCAAGGTGATGGGCGCATCTTCATCGAGCATCCTGATGCTGTTGTCGAAGGAATACTTGCTTTTGGTCGTAGTTGGCTTTGCGGTGTCGCTGCCCGTCACTTGGTGGATCATGAGCAGTTGGCTAGAGAACTACGCGTATCGAATCGGACTCGGTGCAGCCTATTTCCTATTGGGTTTGCTCGTCACAGGTTTGATCGTCTGGCTGACAGTATCCATCAAAGCTTGGAAGGCCGCTCGCACCAATCCTGTGAACATCTTGAGGGCTGAGTAACTGTCATGCCCCACAAGCAGGATGGGGCAGGTGCCGCTTTTTGTACCTTGAAGTCGGTATCACCAAATCTGACCAATGTTCAAAAAGTTTCTTGCTCTCGTTGTCATTCTTGCCTTCACGGCGTCTGTACACGCTCAGGATTTCTATCAGACCCAACGGGCGGGGTGGATGGCAAAGGCGTACGCTACTACTCCAGCTTTGATTGAGACGGTCGAACGTCCGGTTCAGTTGGTAAAACTGGTGGCTGACCCCAACGCCTTTCAAAGATGGAAGGCCGAACCATCGGGACCGTTGGATTCTTTGTACCTCGTTTCATTCAAGTCGAAGTCTTCCGTGGTCGTCGATTTTGGACGCCATATGACGGGGACCTTCAGCTTCAAGATTACCACGCGTCGCGGAGTTTCTGACGCACCGCTGCGATTCAAACTCACGTTCGGTGAAGTTCCTGCTGAATTAGCAACACCGTTTGATCCTTACCCAGGCGCACTGAGCCGGGCATGGCTTCAAGATGAAACCGTCACCGTGATGGAGTGCCCCGCCACGGTTACCATTGCGCGTCGATTGTCGTTTCGGTATGTGAAGATCGAATTGCTGGGGAGCTCTAGGTATTTCGACTTTGGCATCTCGTCGATGCAGTGTGTAGCGACTACTTCGGTCGGAACTCCAGCACCTCCTCTGTCCGGTGACGCCAGCGCCGATATATCTAAGATCTATGATGTGGGATTGGCAACACTGAAAGAGTGCATGCAAACGGTATACGAAGATGGACCTAAGCGCGATCGGCGACTTTGGATTGGAGACCTTTATCTGGAATCCCTTGCCAATACCTACTCATTCAAAAACCACGATTTAACCAAACACTGTCTATATCTGTTAGCAGCACTCGCCAACCGCGATGGGTTTCTGCACTCCAACGTGTTCGAGACGCCCGAACCTCATGCGCAAGAAGGAGCTCCCTTCCTGTTCGATTATTCATTGCTATACAACGTAACAGTCAAAGAATATGTAGCCGCGACGGCTGACATCGAAACGGCGCGCGATCTTTGGCCATTACTGGTCAAGCAAATGGAGTATCCCAAGAGGTTCCTTCTACCGAACGGGATGTTTGACTACCAGGCGGCGACGGATGCCCGCTGGTGGTTGTTTGTGGATTGGAAAAATGACTTGGACCGACAGGCGGCCATTCAAGGCATCATCATCTTCTCGATGAAGGAGACGTACGCCCTCGCGCAGAAGTTAGGTCGTGAGAAGGATGTTGCCGAGTTGCCCGCCCTAATCAAGAAAATGACCGATGCCGCGAGAAAAAACTTGTACGATCGAAAATCGGGGCTCGTGGTCAGCGGGCCAAACAGACAAGTCTCCTATGCGTCGCAGGCATGGATGACGCTCAGCGGTGTGCTCACGAAAGTCGAGGCGCAAAAAGCATTGCGATCGGTGATCACGATGCCAACCGCCGTAAAGCAAGGTGCTCCGTATTTATATCATTATTTGATTGAGGCCATGGTGGTGGCTGGCCTTCAGCACGAAGCGCGTGCGTCGTTGGAGCAATACTGGGGGGGCATGGTAAATAAAGGCGCCGATACTTTTTGGGAGGTGTATGATGCTGAAGACGATTTTCTTTCACCGTATCAGTTTTATCCAGTGAATAGTTATTGTCATGCTTGGAGTTGCACCCCTGTCTATTTCATCGGTAAGTACCCCGAAATTTTTCAAGTAAAAAAATAGTGACACTTTAAGACGCCAAGAGAGCTTTTTGTTGAGGTTTCTTTTGTTCTTCTAGCTTTTATTTTCCTCGCGTGGCTCCTATATTGTTGGTTTCGGTATACCTCGAGACCGCAAATGTTTTGTACGATTGTCAATCGGAGCCCACGGTTCAATCGAGCCTTTTTCCTATCACTGATTGTCTTCTCGACCGTCGGTGCAGTTTCGTTTGCCCAGCAACCCGGCGAACAACCTCCTAAGTTTATACACCTGACATCCGATCAGGGTTTGTCCCACGATCACATCAATGCGATTTGTAAAGGTTCTCATGGGTTTATGTGGTTCGCCACCGACGACGGCCTGAATCGTTATGATGGATACGACTTTGTTGTCTACCGGCATCAGGAGAAAAATTCAAGTTCAATCCGCTCCAACCAAGTCTTTGACATAGTGGAAGGAACCAACAGGATGTATTGGGTGGGAACAGATGATGGATTAGATGTGTTAGACCGCACGAAAGATGTTTTCCATCACATCCAGTCGCCCGCACCTGGATTTGCCGTGCACGATGTATTTCGAGATCGCAAAGATTCTATTTGGGTTGGGAGTAATTCCGGACTGTTCGTGTTGACCAAAGAAGCGAAGCTACAGGAGGTCGCCACGACGGTGGGCCCCTCGAAGATGCGAGATTTTATCTACCGCATCGCAGAAGATCGAGAAGGCAACATGTGGGTCGCTTCGAAGCAAGGTGTGCGCAAACTCGGAAGTGGTGACTACCGTCCGCTGCCAATAGTTGCCGGTGATGACCAAGGACTCTCGTATACGTGGACGAAGGCTGTATTCGTGGATCGCAAGGGACGGACCTGGCTAGGGACACAAGGGCGAGGTGTCTTCATGATCGATCCGTCCGGTAAAACAGTCGTCCACTTCGAGAAGAAACCTAATATGACCCAGTTGGCCCACAACGACATCCTGAGTTTTGAAGAGGGGCCCGACGGAAAGATCTGGATCGGAACGGAGAACGGAGGTATCAGCATCTACGACGATAAGGCTGGCACCTTTCAAAATCTATACGAAATGGAAGGAGACGGAGGAAGCTTGAGCAACAATTCGATCTACTGCATGATGAAGGACGAAGGCGACAACATGTGGGTGGGCACTTATTCGGGAGGGATCAATTTCCTGCCGCGAATCGGTGAGAAATTTGGTGTGTTGAAAAAGGGCCCTGCCGGGAATGGACTCACGCAGAGTAGTGCACTCGACGTCATCACGGATGATGACGGTTTTATTTGGATTGGAACCGACGGGGGAGGTCTTAATCGCTATGATCCGATTACAGGAACGTTTAAGGCTTATCAAGCAGGTGGAGCCAAAGGGCCTGTCAGCAATTTCGTTTTATCGATTTCCAAAATTGGACCCCATCAATTGGCCGTCGGGTACCATCGCGGTGGCCTTGAGATATTTGATACGCGTCAAGAAAGCTTCAGGCGAGTTGAGTTGAAGAATCAAGATCCGTTGCGACCAGCGGTCTCGACGGTGAATTCGCTGTATGTCGACCGGCGCGGGTTCCTCTGGGTCGGTACATGGGGTGCAGGGTTAGCAGTGTTCGACCCGCGATTGAGTCTCCTTCGATGGTACAATACGTCGTCGGGGCTCACGAGCGACTTTGTACATGGAATCGGCGAAGACGCGAAGGGTAATGTGTGGGTCGGTACCGATGAAGGTGCCAACGTGATTACGGACATCTCCGACAAGGTGATTCACCATGTGCACAATGAAACGGATAGTACCAGCTTACCTCATAACACGGTCGACGATATCATGCTCGATAGCCACAACAATTTATGGCTGGCAACTGGTGGAGGACTGGCCCAGTACGTAGAGGGGCACGATATGTTCAAGACATTTACCGAAAAGGATGGCCTTCCAAACAACATGATCAAGTCGATCGAAGAAGACGCACACGGTCGATTGTGGATCGCATCTAACCGTGGGCTCAGTCGATTTAACGTCAAGGGCCGAGAGTTTAGAAACTATACGACAGAAGATGGATTGCAGGGAAACATCTTTCGACCGGCCGCCTCCGCAAAAACGTCAGGTGGGTGGATCTATTTCGGGGGAGCCCAAGGACTAAATTTTTTTCACCCCGATAGCCTTCGCGATAATTTGAACGTACCCCAAGTTTACTTGACCGATCTCAAGATGTTCAATAGCTCTGTAAGGGTAGGCGGTGCAGATTCGATCCTGCAAGAGCATATCAACTTCCAAAAGGAGATTCGGTTAAAGCACAACCAGTCGGTCATCACCTTCGAGTTTGCCGCCCTTAATTATTTCGCGCCGGGAAAGAATCAATACTCGTATAAGATGGACGGGTTCGATGAAGAATGGAACCTGGTGGGCAGCCGCCGCACGGCCACCTATACGAATCTGGATCCAGGCACTTACACCTTCCGTGTGATCGCTTCGAACAACGATGGCCTGTGGAATTACACGGGCGCTTCGATCCAGGTGGTGATCGTTCCGCCGTACTGGAAAACGCTTTGGTTCCGACTTCTATTAGCCGTGGGAAGCATGGGTATCGTGTCCTTGTTTATTTTGTATCGATTCCACCGCGTGTCGTTGCAACGGAAGCGATTGGAAGAAAAAGTGACGGAACGTACAGCGGCAGTCATTGAACAGAAAGCGTTGGCAGATGCCGCGCGGGTGGAAGCCGAAAACGCCAACCGGGCAAAGAGTACTTTTCTAGCCACCATGAGCCACGAAATTCGAACGCCTATGAATGGTGTGATCGGTATGGCGGCGATGTTGGAAGAGACAGAACTCACGCTGGAACAAAAGGAGTATGCACGGATTATTCGAAACTCGGGTGAAAGCCTGTTGATAGTGTTGAATGACATCCTCGATTTCTCGAAGATCGAATCGGGTAAGATGGAGTTAGAGCACATTGAGTTTGACTTGCGTGATTCCGTGGAGGATGTACTCGATCTGTTTGCCACCCGCGCCGTGGCGGCCAATCTAGATCTTTGCTACGCCTGCGAAAACGACATCCCCACGCGAGTTATTGGTGATCCACAGAGATTTCGACAAGTGATGGTCAACCTCGTCGGAAATGCAATTAAGTTTACGAAGGCGGGTGATGTGTCTATCTGTTTGAAATACGAATCACTAACGGCTACGCAAGGTAGGTTGAGTGTCGACGTGAAGGACACCGGCATTGGTATTCCAAAGGAGCGACTCGATCGACTTTTTCAGTCTTTTTCTCAAGTCGATGCGTCCACGTCGCGAAAGTTCGGCGGCACCGGGTTGGGACTTGCCATCTGCAAGAAATTGGTCGAGTTGATGGGTGGCAGTATCCGTGTGTCCGAAACAAGCGAACGTGGTACAACCTTCACGTTCGACGTGCTACTTGAGGTGCCGAGCTCCCAAGAGCAGAAGCGTTCATTCGATTTCAAAGGAAAACGTGTTTTAGTTGTCGACGACAATGCTACTTCCGGCAAGACGCTCGTGTCGAAGCTTGCGAAGATGAAAGCTGAAGGAACCCACGTCAGCAATGTCCCTGGCGTATTGGAATCCCTCAACAGTTCTACTTTCGATTTGGCTCTGATAGATTGGAGAATGCCCGAACACGACGGGCTGACGGTCGCGAAAATAATCCGCAACCAGAACTCGACCCTGCCCATGTTGGCACTGATGTCCTTTAGCGACACGCGGATTACGCCCCCAACCGAGTGGTTTTCTGGAACTGTGACCAAGCCGGTGAAGTTCGAACAACTGGGGAACCAACTAGTCGGTGTGTTCCAACGAACAGATAGCCAACGTTCCGGTAGTTCTGACCGGAAGTTGTCGAGCGATTTTGCGAACGCTCACCCCATGGACATTCTCATCGCCGACGATAACCCAGTGAACCAGATTCTGGTTAACCGCGCTTTGACGAAGCTTGGATACACGCCAACGCTGGTGACCAATGGTGTCGAGGTATTGAAAGCCCTTGAGACTCAATCGTTCGACCTCATCCTGATGGACGTGCAAATGCCGGAGCTCGATGGTTTCGAGGCGACGCGCGAAATTCGAAAACGCTCCGGCCAGCAGCCGTGGATCATCGCCGTAACCGCCAACGCGATGCAAAGTGATCGCCAGGCTTGTTTAGATGCCGGCATGAACGACTACCTGAGTAAGCCGATTAGTTTCGATGCACTGGTGAAAGCATTGACTAGGGTCAACGCCCTTTAGCCGTTCTGGCTCCCTTAAATCCTAAATCTTAACTCTTAAATCTTAAATCTTAAATTTCAATTCGGGATTATCTTCAAGAGCAGTCCCGGGCCTTCGGTGATCACATACAGAAATCCGTCGGGGCTTTGCGCCACATGTCGCACGCGACCTTTGCCATCCAACAATCGTTCTTCTGTGACGTACTTAGTTCCGTCTAGCTGTACCCTCGCCACGTGCCGGAAAGCCAGTGCACCCACAAGAATGTTACCCTTCCACTGTGGGTACTTGGGGCTATTCACAATGGTGATTCCGCAGGGTCCAATGGATGGTACCCAATACCGAACGGGATTTTCAATGCCTGGTAATTCTTTGAACTCTGTTAGGATCGTGCCATCGTAGTTGATGCCATACGATGTCTTTGGCCACCCGTAGTTTTTTCCCTTTTGGATGAGATTTAGTTCATCGCCTCCCTTAGGACCATGTTCAGCGGCCCAGATCCGGTCGGTTGCCGGATCGTAGACCATCCCTTGTGGGTTCCGATGGCCGAGTGTCCAGATCGAGGGGCTGGCATCTTTCTGACCCACGAACGGGTTATCGGTGGGGACGCGGCCGTCGTCGTGAAGTCGGTGGATTTTCCCGTGGTCGTTATTGAGCTCTTGTACTTTCGGCTGAGTGCCGCGTTCGCCTGAAGAAAAGAACAGGTAATTGTTCTTATCGAACACGATGCGGCTTCCGAAGTGGTAGTCGGCGGGCAGGTACGGTTTCGCGGTGAACAAGTCGACAAAGTTCGTGACTTGATTTCCGTTGAGTTTGAAACGCGCAATTGCCGTGGTGGCGCCGCCATCTACGGGCTTGGCATAAGAGATATAAATCCAACCGTTGCTGGCGTAGTTGGGGTGGATTTGGATATCGAGCAAGCCGCCTTGACCGTTGTTGAATACCTTGGGAACACCAGTGAGTTTTTCGCCCGTGAATTTATCGTTCTTGAAGACAAGGATGTCTCCGGACCTTTCGGTGACCAGCATGCGCCCGTCCGGCAACCACGTCATTCCCCATGGGTTCTTGAATGATTCGTACAGTGTTTCTACCGTGTATTCCGCGGGAGCTAGATCCGCTGTAGGCTCTGAGGGAGCACAAAAAATGCAAAGTGACGCGACTACGACGATTGCACTAATTGTGAGTAAGTAATTCTTTTTCATGGTTTCAAAAATCGATATTATTCTGCTTCCTTTAGCGGAGAAACAACAGGAAAATCACGACCCCCGGACAAGAAGTCCAATTTAGATGACCAAACGCAAACTGTTCCGGTCAAAGGTTTTTTGAGAAGCTGACTTCCTTCCGTTTCTTTAGAGATGCAATCAGCTATGACGCGATACAAACAAATTTTACTGCTCATCACAATTGGGTCCTTTTCTTGGCAACTTTCGTCTGCGCAACAGGCGCCTATACTCACGGTAGATGGCGAGGTTTCTGTTACCCTGAAGTTATCACTGAAAAGTCTAGAACGGTTTCCATCGGTTGAGTTCAAGGCCATCGGTCACGACAAGAAAGAACACGTCTATCGAGGTGTCATGATTTTTTCGTTGCTGGATTCGGCGGGGGTGACTCTTGGCGCCAAGCTCCGTGGGAAGAACCTCGGCAAATACTTGGTGGCGAAAGCGACCGACGGCTATCAGGCAGTCTTTGCCCTACCGGAAGTTGATCCCGAGTTTACCGACGAGAAAATCATCGTCGCGTATGCCGAAGATGGAAAGCCTCTCGCCGCCGGCGACGGCCCAATCCGTATCGTAGTTCCCTCCGACAAGAAGCATGCGCGCTGGGTGCGTGAGTTGGCGTCTTTAACAGTCGTTCAAACAAAATGAATTTCAAACAACCTTTCGAAGTCTCGATACGCACCGGTATCGGTCGCCATTATGTTGATGATGTCGGTCCCTGCTTTTGGCCAAAAGGAAATCCATCATCGCCAGCAAGCGTGGATGGGTTATTTTGTCCAGGGACGCATCACCAATCATTTTGGTTTTTGGACAGACATCCATTATCGTCAAACCGATCATTTCTTCGATCGCCCCTTTCAATTGCTCATTCGGCCGGCGCTGACATGGTATGTAACCGATCAATTCCGGGTGAATGCGGGGTATACTTTTGTCAATCATTTTCCCGCCAAGGGATTGAACACCAGTAGACCCGAGCACAGGGCGTGGCAACAAGTTTGGTGGAGCCAGAAGTATACCTGCTTCAACACGCTACAATGGCTTCGATTGGAGGAACGTTTCAACCGTAAGATCGCCAACGACCAGTTGGAAGACGGGTACAACTTCAATTACCGCTTGCGCTATAACTTTTCCCTTTTCGTTCCCCTGAAGGGTAAGACGCTAGCACCTAAGACTCCATTCGTGGCTGTCATCGACGAAGTGTTTATCAACTTTGGAAAGAAGATTGTGAACAATACGTTCGATCAAAACCGTTTCTTCGTGGGACTGGGATACCAAGTCACGGCGCACTCCAACATACAATTCGGATACATGAAAGTCTTCCAGCAAGACGCTACGGCAGGTTCTTACACGTCGAGCGATGCCATTCGGCTATTTTTCTTCCAGAATTTTGATTTTCGCCCAGATGAGGGCCATTAGAACCTAGGCAGGTTCAAGAGTAGAATAGCGAACACCATCACGATGAAAAGGTGACACCACACCTGACCTTTGAGACGCTCGGTGCCGCCTTTGAATAAGAGCCAAGCGCCGCCCACGAGTCCCCACAAACAACCGATTCCAAGGAAACCTACGCCTACAAAGCCGCCGTACCCGATACCAGGACCCATCGGCAATTTGAAAACGATCGATGAAAACAAGACGATTAACGTAATCAAGATCGCGAGGCTGTAGTACACGACCACGTCAGTAATTCCTCTACTCATACACAATAACGCAGGTTAAAAGTATACGTTCAGGAGGCGAGTTGCAAACGGACCTAAAAATATGACCTGGGGTGAACCCAAAGCGTCCATTTGTCGTTGATTGTCTTTTGTTCCGCCGAACTGTGCGCCAGCGCCGGTTGGAGTTACATAGATAGATCCTATGCAGATTCATATACTCAAATCCAAAATACACCGAGTTACCATCACCCAAGCCGAGTTACATTACATCGGTAGCATCACCATCGATGAAGACTTGATGATCGCGGCAAACTTGCTTGAGTACGAGAAAGTCCAAGTGGTCAACGTGAACAACGGCGAGCGATTCGAGACCTATGTCATTAAAGGTGAGAAAGGCAGCGGCGTCATTTGTTTGAATGGTCCAGCCGCGCGCAAAGGTGTAGTCGGCGACGTGGTCATCGTTATTTCCTATGCGTTAATGGACCAAACAGAGGCTAGGTCGTTTCAGCCGACCGTTGTATTTCCGAAGGCGGGGAATAGGTTGTAGGTCAATGAGCGGCTTTTCCGATTTTGAGTGCTTGCGTCCGAATTCAAACCAGGACCTATCGAGGTTGGACTTCTCTGAGCCGAATTCCATAATCCTTCACTTTCCATTCACATTAGAGTCATTTACCCGCATTTACTTTGCACCCGAACAGTAGAATTTCTTCTATTAGGTTTAGGAATGAAAAAGGAATGCTAGACGGGCATTCCTTTTTTTATTGTTAGGGTGATGACGGTTATTCGAAAAATGGAACGCCGGGAGTAGCGTATTTCTTCATTCCCTCTTCGTTGATTTCAACTCCTATGCCAGGCTTGTCGGACACCGTGATAAAACTGTTTTCTACTTGCGGTCCAGAATAAGTGACGATCTCTTTGAACATCGGGTCTTTATGGAAGTAGATCTGCCATTCGAGGATTAGGAAGTTGGGTACCGACGCGCATACGTGCGCCGATGCCATGGCACCGAGATAAGACGCCACCATGTGGGGCGCGAATGGCACGTAGTAAAGATTCGCTAAGTTGGCGATGCGCTGCCCTTCACCTAGGCCACCCGCCTTTTGAAGATCGGGCATGATGATGTCGACGCCATTGATTTCCAGCAGCCGACGAAAACCGTAGGCGAGGTAATGGTTTTCTCCAGCACAGATCGGCGTCGTGGTTGAGTCTTTGATCGATTTATAAGCTTCCGCGTTTTCAGCGGGAATGGGTTCTTCGAGCCACATCAAGTTGAGATGCTCCAGCCGCTTCGCGACGATATGGCCGGTGGGCGCATCGTAACGACCGTGCATGTCGACACAGATATCCACGTTGGGGCCGACCGCTTCTCGTGCCGCGGCGATTTGATCTACCATTCGTTGAACTTCACCCGGACTCGCTGTCCAATTATATAAGTCGTACTTGTTCGGGTCGTTGCGCTGGTCTAAGTCGAACTTGATTGCGTTGAAACCCATCTTCTTTGCCTCCAGCGCCGCGTTCGCGAAATCTTTCGGTTGGGGCAATTGCGCTTGGTACAAGGCTGTATCGCAGTACACCCGCACCTTGTCGCGGAACTTACCACCGAGTAGGCGATACACGGGCACATTCAAGGCCTTTCCGGCGAGGTCCCACAGGGCAGTTTCAATTGCCGATAGAACTGCAACGAACATGCCTGCTTGGGCACCTTCAAAAAAGCCTGAACGTCGGATGTCCTCAAAGAGTCTGTTGACGTCTAGCGGATTTTTTCCTTTCAGACGGGCTTCCATCATCTTGACTAGATGATAAGTTCCCGGCGTGGCATCTACTCCTTCGCCATGACCGACGATATCTTGGTTGGAGTAAATCTTAACGAAAAGGCTATGACCGCCCCGAATATAACCGCATTTCACAGCGGTGATCTTCAGGTCGGAAGGATTGGAGGCTTTCGGTGCTTGATCGATAGCTTTCTCATACCCTTGACCGAAGGTTGCAAAGGGTGTCATGAGTGCACCTGCTACGGCAGCTTTCTTGAAAAAGTCGCGACGATTGGAATGGCTCGACATAAAATATCTGTTTGGATGTAAACTACCAGGTTCGGTTTTTGAGGAACTCTTGAATTTGTTCTTTCGGAACCGGCAACTTATCGATGTGGTCGTTCAACCATTTTGAAAAGTCGCGCTCGATCTCTTCGGACCATCTTGTGTCAATCTGCCCGGGTGTATACTTCTGTTCGCGAAGTCGTTGGTGTCCGAACATGTCGCGGAGACGAACGATCTCGGATACTTTCACCACTTTTTCGGCTAAGTGAGGCGGAATGAAGATGACCCCGCCATCGCGTCCCAACACCACGTCACCCGGCATCACCGTTGCTTTGCCAATGCGGGTCGGGGTATTGATGCCAATCAACGTGGTGTTCAACTCCCCGTCGGGATTGTTCAAATGATGGGAGGGGTGGTACGTGCGAAAGAGCGACGTAAACGATTTGATCTCTTTTAAGCCGTTGATGTCGCGCAATGCGCCGTCGTAAACGATCCCGTTACCCGTTTTTGCGAAGATGGAATTCCCGAGGTTGTCACCGATTGTGGGGCCATCTTCGTGGGCGCCGAATTGATCTACCACGTATACATCACGCTTCGTGAGCATATCGATGGTCCAGGAGTTCTGCGCTTTCACCCGCTTATCGCGGTTGTGTCCACGGTCGTCGATCACGCGATGGATGTCGGGACGCCCTGGAACGAAAGTAGCGGTAACAGCGCGCCCAACGAGAACACTATCGGGATTGATCATCATGAAGCCATCGTCGTATTGATGCTTGTAGTTGTCTCCTTTCAAAACCGCCCAAGCTTCTTCAAGGGTCACGAGTTTCATGCGGTTCAAGATATTGTCAGGAACTTTAGGCCTACCATCCGGGAATCTTTCACCTTTCCACTCAGGCGTCAGGAATATCAGTTCTTCTTTCGAGATCTGTTGCGCTTGTGAACGCAAAGCGCTACCCGTGAGCATGCACACGCACGCTGCTATCATCCAAGTTTTCATTTTGTTATTTTTTTCTTTTCCATGACGTTTAATGCGGTCGTAGCTGCTCGGGTGAAGGATCGGGATTGCCGGGAATCGGTTTGGAACGGAACCAAAGCGCCAGGGTGGAGCCCGTGATGTTCATCACCGGGCCGAAGACAGCGGCTGCAAGTCCAACGGTCGCCATCTTTCCCATACTATTGGCCAACCCCGACGCAAGGCCCGCATTCTGAAGTCCAACTTCGATGGCGATGGTCCTACAGTCGACCTCCGGCATTCGCAACAGCCATCGACTCGACCAGTAGCCAAGGATGTAACCACTCGTGTTGTGCATCAGCACTGCCACCAAGAGGAGTGGGCCAACAGCGAGTAAGTTATCTCGTCCATTGGCGGTGATCACTACGATGATCAATGCGATACCACCCATCGACAGCAATGGCATGATGCTATCCAGTACTTTGAATTTTCCGTGTAAGAAATGGTTGAATACCAAGCCGGCGACAATCGGAATGATGGTGATGTACACGATGTCACGTAGCATTTTCATGATGTCTACGGCCACGTACTGCCCCCCGAGTGCTTGCATGAACATGGGCGTAACAAACGGCGCAAGAAAGGTGGAGATGGCGGTTAACGTGACGGACAACGCCAAGTTTGCTTTCGCCAAGTAGGTCATCACGTTCGAGGCGAGACCATTCGGGCAACTACCTACTAGTATGATGCCGGCCGCGATCTCCGGTGGAAATGGGAAAATGAGGGTAATCACGAACGCTACCAACGGCATGATGATGTAGTGACAAAGGACTCCCGCCACGACGCCCTTCGGCATCTTTACGACAGCCGCGAAGTCTTTCCAACTCAATGACGTCCCCATACCAAACATGATAATTTGGAGCAGGGGCGTAATCAGTTTGGATAGGTTGAAGTCACCGACGGAAACAAAATAGGAGGGGTGGTACATCGCCATTGTCGCCGCCGCGATGATCGTGATCGTGTAGGAGTATCCTTTCAAGATCTCGTATCCACGAAAAGCGATGGCCAGCGTTACAAAGAAAGCCGTGAGCAACCACCCCGCCGCCGCGTGCTGATCCTGTGCGGTAGTGTAAAGGAAGGCCGCCAGCAAAACACCAGCGACCCCAAAAAGAACTCGAGAAACTTTAGCGTTAATCATTTGTCGTTTACGATTTACTACCCACCACCAACCATCATCCATCAACCACCCACCATCATCCATCAACTATACAACCTATCCCACGACCGATCCTTATCCCATTCGGGTGTCGGTGCGAAGTAGTTTTGATTTTCTGGGTCTAGGTGTTTCTTGGCGACGTCGTCGTTGAGTTCAATTCCGAGGCCGGGTGCTTCGGGCACATTGGCGAATCCTTTTTCGATCATCGGGCCCTTGGTTTTGACGAGGCTGGTCCAATAGTCTACGTCTACGGAGTGGTGTTCGAGAGCGACGAAGTTTTGTGTCGCCGCGGCGCAATGAACGTTGGCCATAAACGAGATGGGCGTGCCGGCAAAGTGCATAGCCATTGCGACGCCTTTTTCTTCGGCGTAGTCGCCAATCTTTTTGGTTTCGAGTAGTCCCCCAGAAGTAGCCAAGTCGGGGTGCACCATGTCGACGGCTCCTGCATCGATGAGTTTAATGAACTCCTCTTTCAGGTAGATATCCTCGCCCGTGAGCAGCGGTGTTTCGATCGCTTGAGCGATTTGTTTGAGTTGGTCGGTGAAGCGCCACGGAATCATGTCCTCCAGCCACGCGAGGCGGTATTTTTCAACGGCACGTCCCAGGCGGATTGCGTTGTTCAGATCGAAGTGACCGTAGTGATCGGAAGCGAGTGGTATTTCGTAGCCAATCTTTTCGCGCACCATCGCGATGCGTTGGGTCATGATGTCGAGACCCTTATCGGTGATTTGTACCTGCGTAAACGGGTGCTCGGTGCCACCGTACGTCATCGGTTCATTTGTCCATTGGCGACCGATGTCCCAGAAGTTGCTGTTCGTTGTCGTGCCGGGGATGCCTTTCAGAAGTTCGATTCCGAAGTCCATTTTCATGAACGTGAAGCCTTCTTCACCCATCCTTTTGTTCACTTTGGCAACGAAGTCGGCTTCGTCTTTGCCTTCGGGTGTATCTGCATAGAGACGAACTTTGCTCCGGTACTTGCCGCCGAGGAGCTGATATGCGGGAACGTTGTACGCCTTTCCGGCTAGATCCCAAAGCGCCATTTCCACGGCGCAGACGCCGCCACCTTGACGCGCGTGGAATCCAAACTGTTTGATTCGTTTAAAGATGAGCTCCACGTTGCATGGGTTCATCCCGAGGATGCGGCTTTTGAGAAACATGGCATATCGCCAGGATGCTCCGTCGCGCACTTCCCCCAAACCATAGATCCCTTGGTTCGTGTCGATGCGAATGACGGGACAACGGCCTCCTCCGTTCATGATCACGGCGTATCTCATGTCCGTGATTTTCAACTCGGACGGTGCGGATAGCCTTTGAACTTTAGAGGTGGATTGAGCAATGGTATCCTCGACTGAGCTAAACATGAACCCACCGAGCATCATACCGCCAAGCCCGGCTTTTTTTAGAAAGTCACGGCGGTCATTGCCTTCGTGGGCTACTGAGTGTGACTCGGGCTCTCGAAGCCCAAGCTTCTCTAGAAATTTCTGTGCTGGCGTTTTCATATGTTGTGCCTTTAGGTGATCGTTAGTTGTGAGTGAGAGTTATTAATTGAAGGTCCGTTACCAGTTTCTTTCTTTCATGAACTTGTCTAGTTCGGCTTTGGTCATGGGAAGTTTGTCGGGGTTTTGATCCAACCAAATGAGGAAGTCTTTTTTGATGTCGTCGGTCCACGCTTGGTCTATTTGACCCGGTGTGTATTTTCCCTCGCGTAGCCGCTGATGGCCGAAGGCATCGCGTAGGGCGATGAATTCAGCATTCAAGACTAGGTCTTCCACTAAGTTTGCGGGAATGAAGACGACGCCGCCTTTTTTTGCGAGCACGGCATCACCGGGTAGTACGGTCGCGCGCCCGATTCGAATCGGCATGTTGATACCACCAAGCATCATTTCTTGAATGTAGGATGGATCGTAACCCTTCACCCAACCATTGAAGCCGTTGATTTTCTCGAGACCTTCGATGTCGCGAACGGATCCGTAGAAGATGACCCCATTTTTTGATTTGGAGTAAATCGAGTTTCCGAGATTGTCGCCAATCAAGGTGCCATCGACAATCTTGCCATAACTGTCGGCAACATAAACGTCGCCGTTTTTCAGCATGTCAATTGGCCATGAGTTGAAGTTCCCCACGCGATTCTCAGCTTTTCCTTTGTCGCGGATCAATTTATCGAAGTCGGGACGGCGCGGTAAGTATTGTACGGTAAGCGCGCGACCTACCAATACTTGGTTGGTCCCAACCAATTGCCAGTCGCCTTCGAATTGATTATTGAAGCCTTTGTTTCGGAGGATGCCCCACGCCTCTTCTAACGAGACATTTTTCAGACGCTCTAAGATGCGGTCGGGAATCAACGGTCGGCCGTCGGGTAATCGTTCGCCTTTCCATTCGCTGGTCATGGCGATGATTTGATCCTTGGTAGAAGCAACTTGTTGTGCGAAGAGGTCAATGGTCGTCATCAAGACAACCACGACAGCAATTAATCGACAGGTCATAGGTAAGAATTTGAACTTCAACTAAGCTATTGAACTCGCATGATTAATCCCATCGAATGATGATGGAGTGAACACTTTTTCTTTGGTCGGTGAAGTGAACCGATGCTTCGAATAGGACAAAGAAGTGCTAGGATTGCACGAGGCAAAACAAAAAAAGAGGAAGGGCAGGAAGCGCCCTTCCTCGGGGGATATACTCACCTATTTATCCCACCATACTTTTGTATCCAGCGCGTCAGGCCCTTGTGCGGCGATCGCAGCTTGAACGTTGGCGGTGTTGACCAGCGTTTCAGAAACCGGGTACGTCAAACGAGTGATGAAATCAACAGTCTTACCAGGGTAAGGATTGGCAGTCAGTTGCGGATACCCACTCCGACGGAAGTTGGCCCAGCCTTCATTTCCGTTTAGGAAGGAAGCAATCCAGTATTCATAGTTGATTTGAGCAATCGAAGCATTTTGCGTGGAGGTATCCAATGGACGCGCGGCCAAATAGGCATCGCGGTCGGCAGCTGCCACCGTCGAACCAGCGTCGTAAGAGGCAAGTTGGTCCATGTGCGCTCTCACGCCATCAGCAAAGTATTGAGCAGCGGTTCCGGTTCCTACCCAGCCCCGAACGGCGGCTTCTGCCAACAACAAGTTGGTTTGAGCGGCCGTCACCATAAATAATGGCGAGGTACGTTTCACCATCCGGTTGCGATCCACTTGCGTGAATGCGTAGCGTGCGCCACCCCCTGGTAAATTTTTGCCTAACGCATCAGCTTGTCCATCTGTTGAACCAACGGGCAATCCATATTGGTTAGCCAGAGCGGTTGTGGCCACTCCGGAAGTTTGCGCGTTGCCCGAAGATGCGCCGACATAGCGAACGGCGATCGCCGCCAACCGCGGGTCGTTCGCGGTCTTGAGTGCGTTCACAAAAGGTTCTGCCAGGTAGAAGTTAGCAGCTTCGGTTCCATTCAATACGTTTCCAAGTGGGTTAACAAAGTTCGCATCGTGGCGGTTGAACGCGTTGTCGGCGTTTGTGGTAATCACGCCACCGGCAAATGCCGTAGCAACTGCGGCCTGTGCCTTGGCGGCGTCAGCAGCTGACAACCTCATACCGGCGCGCAGCAAAAGAGAGTAGCCGAATTTCTTCCACTTCGCCACGTTGCCTTGGTACAACACGTCGCCCGTTTCCACTTTGGCAGTCGCATCTAACGCTGCCGCAGCTTCACCGAGTTCTTTGATAATCGCTGGATAGATCGTCTCCTGCGTTTCGTACTTAGGAAACGTGATGGCTTCGGTGTAACCCTTGCCACCTTCCGTGTACGGTACGTTGCCGTACGTATCCGTTAAAACCATGAAGGCGTTGGCTTGAATAATGCGAGCCATCTGGTACAGGTTTTTCCGGGCAGGGTCCGATGCCGTCTTGGTGATTACGTCGGTTGTGTACTTCACCACGTTCTGGAAGAAATTGGTCCAGTTCGCAGGTGTGGAGTTGATGTTAACTTGGTTGAAGTTAGCGCCAAGCAACACCCCGGTATTGGGCGAAATTAATTGTTGCACGATGCCCACTTCATAGTTCAACGTGCCTGCGGGTGGTGATGAGTTGATGATTGCGTTGTTCAACAAGAACACCGGATCAATCGACGTGGCGCCGGTTTTACTCTTGTTCAAGTCGTCAAACCCGCTGTCGCACGCGCTCACCATCACAATGGCAAGGACGGAAATGACTATTTTATATATTCTTTTCATGATTGGTCGTGTTTAGAATTTCACGTTGAGGTTGAAACCCATGCTCCTAGTGGTCGGCAAGCCAGGAGACTCCATACCCACCAAGTTGTCGGATGAGTAAGTGAATCCTTCCGGGTCTATGTTGTCAACCCATTTCTTCAACATGAGCACGTTGTTTGAAACCAGGTTCAAGCGAACGCCCTTGATAGGTGTCTTCGCAAAGAAACGAGAGAAGTCGTAACCGATCGAGATCTGGCGCAACTTGATGTAGCCTCCGTTGTAAATGACGGGTTCTACCAAGCCAGAGCCACGAACCACCGAGTAAAAGTCTTCAACGCGAGCACCCACGGTGTTGATTTCGCTCGCAGCATTTACACCTTCACCCACTACGATCCCACCTACTTCTTTCACGTTGTTGATCACAGGTTGATTGTCGCGACCCACGAGGGTTGCTTTGTGCAGACCGTGACGCCATGCGTTAAAGTTCGTCCCCGACAACATCTTGTTACCAAGTTTGAAGTCGATGAGGAACGACAACGACACGCCCTTGTAGTTGAACGAGTTGGTGATACCACCTACCCATTTCGGGAGTGCACTTCCAAACGGAATCTGCGTTGGGGTGGGGAGCGGAATCCCGTTCGAACCATAAATGATCATGCCCGCGTGATCAGGGTTGATTTTTCCATCATCGCGGCGGTAACCGAAGCCCACGATTTGACCCATTTCCTTGCCGACGATCTGTTGCACGCTACCGTTGAACACGTGGTTACCCACCGTAATGTTAGAACCAGGTGTATCGGTTAGCAAGCTGAGCACTTTCGTGATGTTGTACGCGGCGTTGAACGTCACATTCCATTCAAAACCCGAAGTTTTGAAGGGAATACCATTCACCATCAGTTCGATACCTTGATTTTGTGAGCGTCCACTAT
Organism: Cyclobacteriaceae bacterium; assembly: GCA_044226825.1. Taxonomy (GTDB): domain Bacteria; phylum Bacteroidota; class Bacteroidia; order Cytophagales; family Cyclobacteriaceae; genus ELB16-189. The sequence continues at coordinate 299,640 of JBGAGH010000003.1, read as the reverse complement.
TGATGCGGGTGGTTGTATAACCCGACGCATCAGAGATTTGGGCGTTTACAATTTGGTCGATGGTCAATTTATGATACGCTGCTACGTCGAAGTTTAGGCGGTTGTTGAGGGTCTTTAACTCGAAACCAACTTCCACTTCTTTCGTGCGCATCGGGCGCAAGTTTGCGTTGGGCACAGTTGCGCCTGAGTTGGCAACTGGCTGGCCACCAAAGAAGTTGGCATTCACCCCGTAGAACAACACATTTGAATAAGGTGGAACGTCGGTATCGCTACCCACCTCGGCGTAAGCGGCACGGAACTTACCGAAGTTCAACCAACTCGGCATGTCAAACTGTTCGCTGAACACATACGTGGCGGCCACCGAAGGATACATGATACTGCGGTTCTCCGGAGATAGTGTTGAGAACCAGTCGTTGCGCAACGTGGCGTTCAAGTAAACGTATTGTCGGAAGTTCAATTCTGCGGCTCCGTACACGGAGTTCACTCCGCGGCGCTGCAAATCGTATAGCGGATCTTTTGCACGGCCGTTTTGTACGGTGTATAATCCCCTTACGATGAAGTCGGTCACTTGCACGCTGTTGAGGTCAGCACGACGACGCATTTGGTTGCCACCAACATTTACGTTCACGCCGAAGTCGCCAAAGGTCTTCGCGGCGGTCACCAAGAAGTCCATGTTGGTTTCGCGGAAGCGGCGGGTTTCTTGTGTATACACTCCATTCACAAAGCCGGAGACAGCCGAGTTAATCGAACCGCTGGAAATGGACGCCTTCCCTGTCGGGAGGTTCACATAGTCTTGATCGCGCGACCAGTAATCTTGACCAATGCGACCTTGTACCGAAAGCCAATCGGTGATGTCGTACTTCAGCGCAACGTTGCCGAAGATGCGATCACGTCGGATGTTCTGGAACTGTTCCGCCAGCGCCCAGTAAGGGTTCACGCGGTTGGTGAAACGAGACCAAACATACTCACCACCGCCAGCATTGTATTTGTTGTCTTCCAATACTTGCAAGGGCATCGTGTTTGCTAACGCAAATAGTGCCGTCGGAATCGAGTTGTCTTGTTCCGACACCACCGGAGGGTTCTTGTTGTACTCGTTCGAGTAGTTGATGTTCGCCCGTACGTTTAGCTTTTGCGACAGGTCGTAGTTCACACCGAGGTTAACCACTTTTCTATCGAAGGAGTTGTTCGGCGTAATACCATCTGATTTCGTGCTGGAGATCGAGAGGTTCATGCCTCCCTTGTCGTTTCCAGCGTTGATCGATACCGTATTGGTCATGTTCTGACCATGACGATAGAACTTGTTGATGATCCCACGTTGTGCTTCGTATGGGATGTTCGGCGTGTTGAACAAGGTCTGTGTCATGCCCGGTTCGATTTTCTCACCGAATGACCATTGACCGGAAGTCGGGTTTGGCGTCGTCGGACGAACGCCATATTCGCCCTGTCCGTATTGATACTGATAGTCCGTGAAATCTAGCGGCTTATCGTTGGTGTAGTTAAGGTTGTACGTAACGCCGATACCGCGCTGGGAGCTGCGGCTCTTCGTGGTGATCATGATCACACCATCCTTCGCGCGCGAACCATACAAGGCAGATGCAGCAGCACCTTTCAAAACGGTCATGCTTTCGATGTCGTCCGGGTTGATGCTCGATAAAGCGTCACCACCATCTGACGTGATGCCACCGCCCCTGTTTCCAAGCGACGTATCCGAACCTTGGTTTCCAGGATTGGTACCGAAGTTCGTATTGTCGATCGGCACGCCGTTGATGACGATCAACGGGTTGTTCTGACCACCGATCGAAGATTGACCGCGAATACGAATCTTGGACGTACCCGCAGGACCTGTTCCAAGTGCCGAAATGCTCACGCCGGCGATCTTACCGGTAAGGGCGTTCATCCAGTTTCCGGTCCGATTCGTGGCGAAGTCTTCTGGCCCTACTTTAGAGGTCGCGTAGCCGAGGCTCTTCGAATTGCGTTCAATACCGAGCGCTGTGACCACCACTTCGTTCAGCGCCTTCACATCCGGCGCCATCACGATGTTGATCACGGATTTCTCGCCGACAGTTACTTCCTGTTCGGCATAGCCAATGAATGAAAAGACCAGTACAGATTGGCTGTCGGGGACGTTGATGCTAAACTTTCCATCACTGTCGGTGATTGTACCGGTCGACGTGCCTTTCACAATGATGTTCACGCCTGGCAACGGTGCGTTGTTCTCGTCGGTGACCGAGCCGGTCACGGTTGCTTGCGTTTGTTGTGTGGAGACACCGCCAGTCGCTGCGGCCAATAGTGGCGGCGAGAGTGCGAGTACCCAACATGCAACCAAGCTGATGGCAATGCAGTAGTGTTTCCTCATAGGGTTGATAGGTTAAGTTTTGATGTAGTAACGACCGCCCATGGTTTTGGCCAGCATCGAATGATGTTCACCAGTCACGACAGAGCAGCCTGTAACTGTAGAGACAGGGGGAGCCCCCGTTTCTCATCATTTCGAAAAAAGATTTTTGGATTTTTTTTGTACCGCAATTGCGGTGCTAGGCGGCAGCTGGCACCACGTGGATCAACTGCCTTAAATGATCGATGGCTTTCGAGGCGAGATTGTAAACAGAAGCGACCCGGAGCCCCATGATTTCAGAGATCTCGGGATAGGTCAGGTCGTTGAAAAATTTCAGTAAAATCACCTCGCGCTGGCATTTTGGAAGGCTTTTCAAGCATTTCTTGATTTCCGACAAGCGTTCTTTGCGCAACTCGCCATCGATCCAGCATTGCTCAAATGAGTCGGAGCAGAGTGTGTCCACGGCCGCGGCATCCGAGGCGATCTTTTTGTTGCGCAATAGTTGCGCAACGATGATCCTTTCCAGCGATCGTGCGAGGTATTGCTTCACGTTTTGGGCCATCCCGAGCCGCTCGCGCTGCGTCCAAAGCCTCGAAAACAGTTCATGGATGCAGTCATTGACCAACTCAGGGTCCCGACAAACCACCCTACCGTATTTGTGCAACGTCGCAAAGTTCTGCTTATATAATAGAGCGAGCGCCTCCCGGTTCCCAGAACGGAAACTGGCCCATAAAAAAGTCGACTCGCACCGGATAGTTGCGGTGCGGGGCTTGGTGAGTGGGGTATTCAAGGCTCGCAGACTAGGTATAACCAAGGGAAGTTAGCTAAATTAGGTCGCAACCGATTGAGATCACCAGAAAAAAAGTTAAAATAGGTGTAAAGAACACACTTCTTGACCCATTTGGGACGGGGGACAAACAACGGAAAGATGAAAATCTATCACACACGGCAGGGAATCGTTGTCGAGCACAAGAATAAGTTCTACCGTGCGCCCGTTTCCGACTGGGATGTATTTACCAACCGCACCGGACTCTATTCTAAAGTAGTCGACGAACTCCGTTCGATTGATCCAGATCCGAGTTTGGTGATGGCGGTACAACGCGATTTATTGTCGCCAATCGGGCGTCAGGAAGTGTGGGCGTCGGGGATCACTTACGTTCGCACACGTCAGGCGCGCATGGAAGACTCAAAGTCGGGCAGCGCCTTCTACGCTAGTGTCTACGACGCTGAACGGCCAGAGTTGTTTTTCAAAGCCACCGCATATCGAACTGTAGGTCCGGGCGACAAGGTTCGGATTCGGAGGGACTCTAAGTGGAGTGTGCCGGAACCCGAGTTGACGTTGTTCATCTGCTCGGAAGGCACGATCGAAGGGTACACGATTGGTAACGATGTGTCATCGCGCGATATCGAAGGCGAGAACCCGCTGTACTTAGCGCAAGCAAAGTCTTACGATGCGTCAGCTGCGATTGGCCCATGCTTGTACGTACCTAAAGACACCATCGATCCCGACGCGATGATTCAACTCGAGATCCTGAACAACGACGAAAACATTTTCTTTGGCGAGATTTCCATCAACCGGATGAAACGAAAACATACCGAGTTAGTGCACTACCTCATGAAAGAAACCTCCTTCATTTATGGCGTATACCTGATGACTGGCACCGGCATCGTCCCGCCCAATAAATTTTCCCTCCGCGAAGGCGACGAAATCCGAATTTCTATTGAAGGAATTGGTACCCTCGTTAATACGGTTGCCGCCGTCTAAATCCCAACTTGAATCATTCAGGATGCAGCTGTAACATTTACCATTTATCATTTAAGATTTGAGATTTAAGATTTTTGGTGCGGTTGAGTTGATGGGTTTCGACTCCGATAAATCTTAAATGATAAATCTTAAATCCTAAATCCTAAATCATGAATCCTATGATCCGCCTTTTACTGTTCTTACTCTTTGTATGTAGTTCTACGGCGTACGCACAGTTGGTTCAACATGCCTCGAAAGGATTCGATGTGCAACGCGAGGGCATCCCGCATGGGAAGATCGACACTATATCGTATTTCTCGAAAACGGTAGGTGTCAAAAGGAAGGCGTTGGTGTACACCCCACCGGGTTATTCAAAAAAGACTAAGTACCCCGTCTTGTATTTGCTCCATGGTATCGGCGGAGATGAAAAGGAGTGGTTGCGAGGTGGTCAGCCACACGTTATCCTCGATAACCTCTACGCGGAGAAAAAGATTGAGCCAATGATCGTGGTGATGCCCAATGGTCGCGCCATGCAAGATGACCGAGCCGTGGGAAATCCCTTCGACAGTATAAAGGTGAAGGCCTTTGCCACATTCGAACGCGACCTGTTGGGCGATGTGATTCCATTCATTGAAAAGACTTACCCAGTGCTCAAAGATCGTGAGCACCGTGCTTTGGCTGGTTTGTCGATGGGTGGAGGGCAGTCGTTGAACTTCGGGTTGGGTCATCTGGAAGCTTTCGCCTGGGTCGGCGGCTTTTCGTCGGCGCCTAACACGAAACTTCCAACGGAATTGTTCCCCGATCCCGATGAGGCTAAAAGCAAGCTAAAACTGTTGTGGATCTCGTGTGGCGACCAAGACGGGTTGTTGCTATTTAGCAAGAGGACACACGATTACGCGAAGCAAAAGAAGATTCCTCACGTGTACTACATCGAACCAGGTGTTCACGACTTCAAGATTTGGAAGAGTGGGCTGTACATGTTTTCTCAGTTTTTATTCAAGCCGGTCGATCCAAAGACGTTTGTTGATTACGGTTGGGTGGGTGATCCCGCGTCGACCAACATTCCTGGGGCTCCTTACCCTCAGATTTTGGCTAACAACCGGGTCATCTTCCGGGTGAAGGCGCCAGATGCGCAACGGGTGCAAGTTGACTTAGGCAAGAAATACGATATGGTGAGGGACAGTGCGGGTTTTTGGATGGCCACGACGGAACCAATCCCAGTCGGTTTTCATTACTATTCGATCTTAGTCGATGGCTTTGCGGTAGTTGATCCCTCCAGCCAAGCGTTTTATGGAATGGGAAGGATGGCGAGTGGTATCGACATTCCAGAAGATGGTGTTGACTTCTATTATCCGAAGGCCGTTCCGCACGGCCAAATCAGGACGGTAAACTATTATTCCGAAATCACGCGTGCGTGGCGTCGCGCGTTCGTGTACACACCGCCAGGTTACGATGAGCAGCCAACGAACCGGTATCCGGTTTTGTATCTTCAACATGGAGGTGGAGAAGATGAAACCGGGTGGCCGAACCAAGGTAAAGCTGATTTCATTCTCGACAACCTCATCGCAGAGAAGAAGGCGACACCGATGTTGATTGTGATGGATCGTGGGTATGCCACCGACCCAACCCGGCGCCGCAACACCACCGAAACAGGCTTTCGCGCCGCCATGGCGAATAACGCATTCCCAGACGTGTTGGTAAAAGAGATCATACCCATGATCGACCGTAGTTTTCGAACCATCCCCGATCGCGACCACCGCGCGATGGCAGGTTTGTCGATGGGTGGCTACCAGACCTTCGAAACAACCATGCGCCACCTCGATTTATTCGCCTACGTCGGTGGATTCAGTGGAACTCCGTTTATTCAGACCGACATCCCCGTCAAAGATATGTATGACGGTATCTTTTCGAGAGCCGATGAGTTGAATCAGAAACTGAAGGTATTGTACATCAGTATCGGCAGTGCGGAACCCGAGCGGATGCATCGAAGTGTGTCTGACTTCCATCGCGAGTTCGAGAAACTTGGCGTGAAGCACGTATACTACGAATCGCCCGGTACATCGCACGAGTGGGAGACGTGGCGACGGTCGTTGCACCAATTTGCCGCGTTGATATTCCGGGAATGATGAATCCCTAGTGATTTACTTAGGCGCGAGGTGTCGAATGATCGATGTCGTGGTTCATCGTCTTCGAAGCCATGAAGAAAAGCCACACCGCCATTAAGCTGACGATGACGATGAAGGACATCGCCCACCGCAACGATTCTATTCCCAGTGTCGGTTTGAGGACATCGCTGATCACCCCAACTACCAGCGGACCAAAGCCCAGCCCAATTAGGTTGAGTACTAAGAACAGGATAGCCGACGTGAGCGCTCGCATGGATGCAGGCACGAGCCGATGAGCCACCGCGATGGACGGGCCTAAGTACATACTGTACAAACAGGAACAAAGCCCGAAAGAGATCTCGGAGATCAAAGTGTTCGGAAAGAATAGTGCCGTAATAATGATCGGAATCGAGAGTGTGATGGCTAGCGCTGGTATCTTCAAATACCATCGAGGGTTTTTCTTTCCGAAATGATCTGTTAGGTAGCCCCCGAGCAGCGTACCAACACCGCCGCCAACACCAAAGATGATTCCTAACGCAATTCCGACTTGGGATTGACTTAATCCATGCAATCGCGTGAGAAAGGAGGGAGCCCAATTGAACACGCCGTAAATCGAGAACGTATGCAAGCCCGTCGCCAACGCCAACACCACGAAGGTTCTCTTGGCATAGAGCAAGCGCAGGACGTCGCCAAGTGAATGTTCGTGGGGTGTGACTGCATGCGATGGATCGGTTGCACCGCGCCGTGGTTCTTTCACCGTTGCGTAAAAGAGTAAGGCGAAGGCAATACCCGGGATACCCAGTACGAAGAAGGCGGTCCGCCAGCCGAGGCTTTCATTGAGAAAGCCACCCATGACGAAACCGATCATCATTCCAACATAGATACCCATCGAGTAGAATGATAGGGCTGTCGCTCGTTTGTCGGGTGGGAAGTAATCCGAGATCATCGCATGTGCTGGTGGGCTGCCGCCAGCTTCGCCGACGCCCACGCCGATCCGGGCGAGCAGGAGTTGTAAATAGTTTTTTGCTAGCCCAGAGAAGGCCGTCATCAGGCTCCACAAGGCTAACGACATCGCGACGATGTTGCGGCGGTTTTTTTGATCCGCGAGTCGTGCAATGGGAATACCCATCGTGACATAGAAAATGGCAAAAGTAAATCCGGAAAGAAGACCGAGTTGGGTATCCGACAATTGGAGATCTCTTTTAATGGATTCTTGTAGGATCACCAAGAGTTGGCGGTCGATGAAATTGAAAACGTACACCAACGTGAGCATGATCAGCACGTAGTTTCGATAGAAAATGCTCTTCGGTCTCACGTCTTGATTTTCGGGACTAGCCATTCGGGGAGTGGGTTCTTACAAATTATGGAATTGTTTGTCGGTACCCGCACCTACCTCGTAAACTTCTTTGTCTATTTTTTCGGCTATCTTCCGAAAAGGCGACGTGATGTCGAAAAACTTGGTATGAAAGGACTCATGATGGACTATCAACTGACGCTCCCCACGATTCTGAGGCGCGCAGAGACGTTATTTGCAAAGAAAGAGATCGTCGCCCGGATGCCGGACAAGAGCATTCATCGATACACCTACCGAGACTGCATGCGGCGAGCAAAGAAACTCGCAGTGGCCTTGCATCAACTCGGGGTGAGAATGGGTGACCGAGTAGCGACGCTCAGTTGGAACCACCATCAACATCTTGAGGGGTATTTTGGTATTCCGTGTATCGGAGCGGTGATCCACCCGCTCAACTTGCGGTTGAGCCCCGAAGACCTAGCGTATATCGTGAACCATGCGGAAGATCAAGTCCTCATAGTAGACCAAGTCTTGCTGCCTCTGTTCGAAAAATTTAGACCCCTTGTGAATCTCAGGCACGTGGTGGTGATTCAACAAGGTCCCGAACCAATAGCGAAAGAATACCTGAATTACGAGCGATTGCTGGAGGGTGCCGACGAGTCCAAGTTCGAAGCCTTTGAAGGAGACGAGAACACGGCAGCCTTCATGTGCTACACGTCTGGAACCACCGGTAAACCGAAGGGTGTATTATACTCACATCGCTCCATCATGCTTCACGCCATTTCTTTCATGGTAAGTTGCACGGGGGCAGGGATTCAAGAGCGTGACGCCGTGCTGCCCATTGTGCCGATGTTTCACGCGAGCGCGTGGGGCTTCCCTTATAACTGTGCTTTCGCGGGCGCGAAGCAAGTACTGCCCGGACCTCACTTAGATCCGGAGAATCTGGTGGACTTATTTGAAAGAGAACAAGTGACCGTGAGCGGCGGGGTGCCGACTGTGATGTTGAACGTGTTACGGCATTTGGATGCACACCCGGGTCGGTACAAGTTATCGTTGCGTTTAATTTTGGTGGGCGGTTCGTCGGCACCTCGATTCATGGTAAAAGCATTCGACGAGCGCTATCAAATTCCGGTGTTGCATTCTTGGGGTATGACCGAATTGTCGCCACTCGGAGCGACTGCAGTATTAACCAGCGACGTTGCACAAGGGTCGAAGGAAGATCAATACGACTACATGCAAAAGCAAGGCTTGCCAGTACCATTCGTTGAAACGCGCGCACGCAACGAAGACGGGTTGGTTCCGTGGGATGGCATTACGATGGGAGAGTTAGAAGTGCGCGGCCCTTGGGTCGCTGCTTCTTACTATCGTGATATGCAGCCCGAAGGTAAATTTACTTCCGACGGTTGGTTTCGAACAGGCGATATCGTGACGATCGACGAAAACGGGTATATCGAAATCAAAGATCGAAGCAAAGATGTGGTGAAGTCAGGTGGTGAATGGATTAGTTCCGTCGCGTTGGAGAACACGCTCATGAGTCATCCGCATGTGTTGGAGGCCGCGGTGATCGCGGTACCGGATGAGAAATGGATGGAGCGACCGTTTGCGTACGTGGTGCTGAAAGAGGGCACTTCTGTATCGAGTGAAGAACTGCGCAAATTTCTTTCCGACAAGTTTGCGAAGTTCTGGATACCGGAAGGGTATGCCTTTATCGGGGCGATACCCAAGACATCGGTGGGTAAGTTTCTAAAGTCTGCTTTACGCGAGATGTACGCACGGGGGAATTAGTCGTTGATGGCTTGGTACACCAAAGGTTTGAATGCCTTGTCGGTGTCGGCCACATGCGGTCCCCAGATTTGCCGATAGATTAGCACGATCATTTCCTCTTTCGGGTCTACCCAATACGAAGTGGAGAACACGCCACCCCAGGCATACGTACCGGCCTGGTTGGGTGCGAGACGACTCCCGTTTTCAGTCACGACCGAGAATCCGAGTGAGAACTTGTTTTCGCCCACGGCGAATAGGTCTCCTATTTGATTCATGGTCATCAACCGAACCGTGTTGTGTGCGAGGTAGCGCGTACCATTGTATTCGCCACCGTTCAGGAGCATTTGAAGGAAGGTCGCGTAGTCGGTAATGGTGGAGGAAAGACCGCCACCGCCGGAGAAATAGTCGTGCGGTTGCAGCGGGAAATTGAGGTCGAGGAAACCACCAAACACCTTGTCTTGTTTTTGAATTCCGTTGGCGCCTTCTTGAAAGAAGTTCACCAATCGCGAAGCCTTTTCTGGAGGGACGTTAAAGTATGTGTCGTTCATTCCGAGGGGGCGGAAGATTCTTTCGGTAAAGAAAACCTCTAGCGTTTTGCCGGACCAGATTTCGATGAGATAGCCGAGCAAGTCGGTGTTGACGCCGTACATCCATTTTTCGCCCGGTTGGAACATGAGGGGAACGCCACCGAGTCGCGTCATGGCGTCGCTGAGTTTTTGATTCTTAACTCCCACGCCGCCGGTGACTTGGTGTTTCGCGTAGATGGCGTTCGCTTCAGGCGTGCCGATGGAAGGATAGCCAACGCCGGAAGTGTGGGTAAGCAAATCGCGAATGGTAATAGCGCGCCGCGCAGGAACAGTTGTATAGGATGTGTCCTTTGGATTGAAAGTTTCTAATACTTGTTGGTTGTTGAAAGAGGGTATGAACTTCGCGACGGGGTCGTCGAAAGCAAACTTGCCCTCTTCCCAAAGCATCAAAGCGGCGACGGTGGTAATGGCCTTGGTTTGCGAGGCGATCCGGAAGATACCATTCTTATCTAGCGGAGCCTTTGTGTCGAGATCGTTGTAGCCGTAAGCTTTGTGAAACACGATTTTTCCGCGACGGGCGATCAGCGCGACGGAACCATTGATCCAGTTTTTCTTTACCCAATCACTCATCCCGGAGTCGAGCCGAGCCAATCGTTCGGAAGAGAAACCCGCTGCCTCGGGTGCGGCCGTCACAAGCGTGGACTGCTTTCGCTCGGCAGGCTTTTCACACGAAACAACCACGAGAACGAGCGCGAGGAGGAGTAGATGACGCATGATATTATTGGGGATTGTCAAATAAAAATAGGGGTTTAATTTGGGTTGGCTTAAGGCGCCGACATAAATTTTCGTTTTCCTGAAAGCCATTTTCCTGTATCTTTTGACAGGTTCGTTCGACGTGTCGACGCGGCAACTGACGTAATCTCAAACCTTAAACTTACCCATTCTACCAATTTACATGCGACTGAAAGGAAAAGTAGCCTTGATCACTGGAGCAGCCAACGGAATTGGACTAGCCACTACATTACGCTTTGCCAAGGAAGGTGCTAAACTCATCCTTTGGGATGTATCCGAAAAGGGTCAGGACTTGGTTGCCCAACTCGCAAGCATGGGGACGGAAGCGATATTCAAGAAAGTATCAGTGACCCAGGAGACGGACGTGAAATTGGCGGTTGCCGAAGCACACAAACACTTTGGTCGAATTGATATCCTGATCAACAATGCTGGGATTACCCGCGATCGAACCTTACTGAAGATGTCAAAGCAAGAATGGGACGACGTCATTTCAGTGAACTTGACCGGTGTGTTTAACTGCACGCAAGCGGTCGCAGCGATCATGAAAGAACAAAACTATGGTCGTATTGTCTCAGCGTCGTCGAACGTCGCCATCCGCGGTAATTTTGGTCAGACTAACTATGTCGCAACGAAGTCTGCGATCATTGGCATGACCAAAGTGTGGGCAATGGAGTTGGGTAAGTTTGGCATTACGGTCAATTGCATCGCACCCGGTTTCATTTCGACGGCGATGACCGACGCTATGCCGGAAGACGTGAAAGCCGCCAGTTTACCCCACATTCCCCTCGGTCACTGGGGCGTTCCCGACGACATCGCCAACGGCTACTTATACTTGGCTTCCGACGAGGCTTCGTTCGTCAGCGGTATTTGCTTAACTATAGATGGCGGCGCAGCACGCTAACGCGTTTAAGATCGACTTTACTCCAACACTATGCTTCATCGTTTGGCTTTTGTACTCATTACGGGTCTGATTTTTTCCACAGCACACGCGCAAGCACCCGATCCACTGGTGGCACTTGTTCATCGAAGCAGCGAGACGAGTGCTATCACCGGCCGCGAAGATGAGGCGCGCGATTTTTTGCGAAACCTCTTCCCGCAAGGAACATTCCAAGAGGACAAGTTGGGTAACTTGATCTTCACGATTGGTTCCGGTACGCCACGTCGCTTGCTAACCGCACCTTTGGATGAGCCCGGATACGTGGTGAGTTCCATCAATGAAAATGGCTACCTGCGCGTCACGCCCGTCGGTTATGGACATGTAGGAAACATGTACCACCAGTTTTTTCAAGGAAACGAGATTCGAATTGGGAATAGAAAAGGTGTTGCGATCGTTCCATCATCGCACTACGAGGGGCTTCGACTGGTTCGCGAGTCTACGCGTGGTGTTCACCCATGGCAAGAGACCGTGATCGATGTCGGGATGTCGTCGGCAAAAGAAGTGGCCGATGCCGGCATTCGCCTTTTGGACCCTCTAACCGCGAATAAGAAAGTGAGTATCATTCACCAAGAACAAGTATCCGCACCTGCGGTGGGTGAGAAAGCTGCACTTGCCGCGTTGGCTACCGTTGTCGAAACGCTACGGCAAACAAAAGTTAAAGGGACGGTGGTGGTCGCCTTTACCACATTGGAATTGATCAACGGCAAGGGATTGGAAGACGTCGTCGTAAAACATGGCCCATTCGATCAGGTGGTCCGGTTCAACCGATTCTTAAACGAATCGTCGGAACTGAAGAGTGTCGTCGTCGACAAAGATCTACCTTTCACCACACAGCGTGAAACCATCGCCAAGCCATCGGCGGGGTTTCGAAGTTCATTCGTGTCGCCTGATTGGGATTCTACTAAGTTTTTCAGCGTAGGCCTTCCTGTCGCTTATGCACATACGCCCGTGGAAATGGTCCACAAGGAGGCGATCGGACAGTTGGTACAAACGTGGTTGCGTGCGGTCGAAGACAAGAACTGGAAAGTTACCTTCCCTGCCGTAAAAGACCATTCTGCTGACCCGCTGTTGTTTCAAAGCTACTTGGAGGAAAGTGCGTTGCTGTCGAAGCTTGTGGCCAACTATGGCGTAAGTGGAAGCGAAAAGCCCGTCCGCGATTTTATTTTGTCGCAACTGCCGAAATGGGCTAAGCCCGAGATCGACAACCATGGCAATATCCTAGTGCATTTTGGGAAGGGACAGGAACACATCGCGTTCGTTGCCCACATGGACGAAGTTGGCTATGCGGTTGATTCTATCCGGAATGATGGGCGACTCGTGTTGAAAACTAGGGGCGGAATCTTCAACCATGTGTGGGAAGGTCACGCAGCCCTTGTTCACACAAAATCGAATGACATCAGTGGTGTCTTCGAACCTCGTACCGACTATCTTAGGTCGACTACGCGTTCCAATGGGACGAAGGCGCCCACCCTTTATGCAGGTTTCAACTCTCGAGCACAAGCGATGGAGGCTGGTGTAGAGATTGGAAAGACCACCGTCACGATGCCGAAGCGGCTGATTCGCTTGAGCGAAAATAAGGCGACAGCGCGCGGCTTCGACGACCGTGTCGGTTGCGCAACCCTGCTTCGAGTGATCCAGTCGATCAATCCCGAGGAATTGAACAAACGCATTACGTTTGTGTGGTCCACAGAAGAGGAGGTGGGTCTTTTGGGTTCTACCTTTGCAGCCAAGTCGCTCACGGACTTAAGCGTCGTGTATCCGATCGACACCTTCGTATCGTCCGACGACCCGGTCGATCCTCGGCTATTCGGTTATTGCCCGTTGGGAAATGGAGCCGTGATTCGTGTCATTGAAAGTATCAACGTGGTACCCCGTCGGTATCAAGCGTATCTCGAAACATTGGCGGCTTCACAGAACATTAAAGTACAGTATGGGATGACGGCTGGAGGAACCGATGGTTTAGGTTTCTTGAGCTATGACATTCCATCGGTTCCACTGTCGTGGCCCGGTCGTTATTCGCATTCGCCTGTAGAGATCATGGACTTCCGCGATATGCATGCTTTGATCTCGTTGGTCCGGGCCATCGCGACTGACAAGACAAGCCGCTGACGGTCATTTACTCCTTTAATGAATTCACCGGGTTGTTGGTTGCCGCCCGGAATGAATGGTAGCTGATCGTTAACACTGCCACCACGATGGCCATAGCGGCGGCGTAGGCAAAGACGACCCAACCCATTCCCACGCGATACGCAAAGCTTCCGAGCCACTGTGTCATCACATACCACGCGATCGGGGAGGCGATCACCATTCCCACCAAAACAAGTTTGAGGAAACCTCGAGACATGAGTACTAGGATCGACGCGACCGATGCGCCCATCACTTTTCGTATGGCGACCGACTTTCGCGTTTGTTCCAGTGTGAAAGATGCCAGTCCAAAGAGGCCCAAACATGAAATGATGATCGCTAAAGTTGAAAATACACCAAACAACTGCCCGAGTCGTTTTTCTTCATTAAAGAGTTTATCGAAGCTTTCGTCAAGAAACTCGTATTCGAACTCCTGGTCGGGAATCAGCAGGCTCCACGTGTCGTGTGCGGCTTCCACCACTTGGTTTAAGTTTTGAGTCTCTATCTTCAATGCCAGGAAGGCGCCTTCATAGTTGGGACTCATATATAGGACGAGTGGGTCGATTTTATCATGGAGGTGTTTAAAGTGGAAGTCTTCCACGACGCCCACGATTCGTCCGGGATTTTCGCCGCGTTCGCCACCAAAGGCAAACGGTTTGCCGATGGCTTCTTCCGGTGTCCAACCAAAGTGCTTGACGGCCGTTTCATTCAGGATAAATTCTTGAAAGTATTGTTTTGGGTCCGGTTGGAAGTATTCACCGGTTTTCATCTTCATCTCGAGCGTCTTGAGTAGGTCGGCATCGCCGCTGAAGGCATAGAGATTGGCGGCTTTTCCGGGTTCAACTCCTTCGTGCCAAAACATGGTCGTTCTCACCATCCGTCCGGGCATTTCAATAAACCGCGTAGCACTTACTACTCCTGGAATTCGCGTCATTTCCGTTTTGACCGTTTCGTCGCCCACGCTGTCTTTAGGCATATGGATCACCAACACCTGTTCGCGGTTGAAACCCATATCCTTGTGGAGCATGAATTCGAGTTGTGAGTCGATTACGAAGGTGCCAACAATGATGATGAAGGCGATGGCAAATTGAAATATTACAAGCCCTTGCCGGAGGCGCTGCCCTTTCACGTTGGCCGTGAACTTTCCTTTCAAGACTTCGGACGGTTGGAAACTGGAGATCACAAATGCCGGGTAGACACCTGCCAACACACCCACGAAGAGTGTGACCAAGGCGAGCCATCCAAGCACCGACGCGTTCTGGACCGGGTTGAGAACCAGTTCTTTGTTGGACAGTGAATTGAATTCCGGGATCGCGAAATACAAAATGACTATGGCGAGTACCAAGGCCGAGAGACTGACAACAATCGACTCGCTGAGAAATTGAAAGATCAGTTGCGACCGTCGGCTTCCCACCGCTTTGCGTATGCCGACTTCGCGTGCACGCTTCAAGGATTGGGCCGTCGTTAAGTTCATGAAGTTGATACACGCGATGATAAGGATAAAGAATCCAATCGCCGCCATCGTGTACACCGTGTTCATGTTGCCATTCGCCTCTATCTCCAATCCCAGGTTTGAGTACAGGTGGATCGACGTGAGCGGTTGCAGCCGTAAGTCGTTTTTACGCATGCCGGGTTGGAGGTTCTCGTTTTTATCCATGAACTCCGAGATTTTCTTCGCAAACGCCATGTGGTCCGTGTTGGCCGGCAACACCAAGTACGTGTAGTGCGCCGTGTAGTAGTTCCAACCGTTGGGGGAATTGGGACGCATCGGTTCTAGGTTATCGGACGATACCATGATGCCCATGTGAACATGCGAGTTGGAGGGGAGAGGCTGGAAGATGCCGGTAATTGTATATACTGTCTTATCGTTCATCAACGTGAGCGTCTTCCCCATCGGGTCTTCGTCGCCAAAGTAGATGCGCGCCCGTTCCGGGGTAATCACCATTGAGTTTATTTCTGACAAAGCACGAGCAGCGTTGCCACTGATCAGTTTGATATCCAATACATCGAATACCGATGAATCGGCATAGAAGACTTTTTCTTTTTGCTTGATATCGCGCTCGGTATTTCGAACAAATACTTCTGCGGGTTTGATTCTTGTGAAAGTCTCGATTTCAGGGAAGTTATCTTGTAGCAAGAACCCGATGGGGAAAGCGGAGATCGCCCATGTGTTGGCTTCCAAACCGAGCGCCATGCGATAGATGCGGTCCGCCCGCCGGTTTTGTCGGTCATAACCAAGTTCGAACTCCACGAATAGTACAATGAGTATACAGCAGGCCATGGCCACCGAAAGGCCAACGATGTTAATGGTGGTGTGGAGCTTGTTCTTCGCAAGACTTCGGATCGCAATCAGGAGATAGTTCTTAATCATAGTAAGGGTGTGATTTTTTCAGTCGGGGGTTCATTCTGCTAACCGTGCAGCTTCGTGAATAGGGTGTGGGAGGTCGCGACTACCATGCTTCGAAATTTGGGGTGATGGGTTTCTGACAAAATGGGCCGCTGTGCGTCGTAATCGGGGTGACCTCTCCTTGTTTAAGATAAATATTTTACACGGAGTGCACGAAGGAGTTCGCTCAATCCCACATCTTGCGGTATGAGAAAGGGTGTTCTTTCGTCGCGACTCGTTGCCTTGTTGTTTTCCACTTTTTGGTTGGCGAATCACGTACTCGTTGCGCAGGCCCCCCAAGCGTCGGTCGTGTTGGTTTCATTCGACGGCTTTAGGCACGACTATATTGATCGTCACGACTTAAGAAACTTTAAGGCTCTTCGCGCTGGAGGATCGTCCGCGAAAAGTTTGGTGCCTTGCTTTCCAAGTCTCACGTACCCAAATCATTACGCCATCGTGACGGGCATGAGGCCCGCGTCTAACGGGTTAGTCGACAACACATTCTATGACTCGATTGATCACATCACCTACACGCTGAGTGATCGCGCCACGGTGCAAGACGCTCGCTTTTATGGAGGAACCCCGTTGTGGGTATTGGCTAGGAAATCAGGCGTTCGCTCGGCTTCCTACTTTTGGGTGGGCACTGAAGTCACAGATCCCGCCCGACGCCCCGAGGTGTCTTATCTCTATGATTCGAAAGTGACAAATAAAGCCCGCGTCGATTCCGCGCTTGTGTGGCTCGCCCAAGGCATTCGGTTTGTGTCGCTATACTTTAGTGAACCCGACCACACATCGCACAAAACGGGCCCAAGTTCGAGCGATACACATGCAGCCTTACTGAAGATGGATTCCGTTTTGGGATACTTGATGCAGGGAGTCGCCAGGTTAAAAGCCCCCGTAAACTTGGTGGTCGTTTCTGACCATGGCATGGCCGAGTTGCCGGTGCGTGACGATACGTTCATTTTTTTGGATGAGCTCTACGATATCGCGACGCCTCGTGTCCGAACCGTCATCAGCAGTTCGTTAGCCCATCTATATGTTGAAGATCAACACGTACTGGATTCGATGTATTCAGTTTTGCGTGCCAAGGAAAATCATTTCAAGGTGTATAAACGTGCTGAACTCCCGAAAGAATATCATTACGACCACTACCGGGTTGGGGATCTGGTGATCTTAGCGGAACCTTATCACACCTTACGTTTGCAGAACAGAGCATCGAGCCGACAATTGCGGACGACTTCGTTCATTGGCGTTCATGGATACGACCCTGCGGTGGTGGAGGATGTGCATGGGATTTTTCTAGCCGCGGGACCGCAAGTGAAGCGGGGCGTAAGGTTGGGTCGCGTGCGTAACATCGATGTTTATCCGTTCGTCGCGAAGGTACTGGGCCTGCCTTTGCCTAGCATAGATGGCGATCCAGACGCCTTGAAGAAAATCTACCGGGGAAAATAGTTTACACGCGAATGCCGATCACACAGACGTCGTCGGTTTGCACTTCTGATCCTTTCCATTCTTTGAAGAACTGATCGAGGCGTTCCTTTTGCTCTGCCATGTTGAGCGCTTGCAGTGTGACCAATAATTCCTTCAATCCGCGTTGCATGATCTTTTTTCCTTTAGGTCCACCGAATTGGTCAGCGAATCCATCGGTGAATAAATAGATGCAATCGTTCGGCGCAAGTTGAAGTGTGTGCGTGGTGAAGGGCTGCACAGTTTCGTTGATGCCGATGGTTTGTTTGTTGGGTGCGATTGATTCGACGACTAATCCTTCGTTCTTGACAATCCAAAGCGGGTTGTTGGCGCCGGCCCATTGTACCATCCGCGATTGGGTATCGATCAAGGCTAGCGACACGTCCATTCCGTCGCTCACTCTATTTTCAGAACGCAAGAAGAAGTTGACAAGAGTACTCAGGGCCTGATCTAAGATCGCCCCTGGGGTATACACGCCTTTCTCTTTGGTGACTTGATTGAGGATGTTGGTACAGATCACGCTCACGATTGCGCCGGGAACGCCGTGTCCTGTACAATCGCCGGCTGCGACCAAGGCTAAGCCGGGTCGAATCTCGTACATCCAATACAGATCTCCGGCTACCACGTCCTTGGGTAAATACAACACGAAGCTATTCGGAAAGACTCGATTGAAGTTTTCGATCGGAGGTAAAATAGCTTCTTGGATACGCTTGGCGTACGAGATTGAGTCGCGGATTTGTAAACTCTTTTCCTCCAGATTTTTATTACGGACTTCGATCTCTTCTTTTTGAATCGTGATTTCTTCCTTTTGGCGTGCAAGCAGTTCGTTCGTTTTCTTGCTGTTCTGGCGGCTTCGGTACACGACCATTAAAACGATCCCAAGTCCCAAGGCTGTTACCACGATGATTACGATCGCGTACGTTTGGTTGGTGAGCTTGTTTTCCTGTACGAGTTGCCTTTGTCGAAGCATTTCGTTTTCTGTTTCTTTCTTTTCGGTCTCGTACTTCGTATTCACGTCGGCCACTACTTTCCGTTGTTGTTCAAAGTTTAGCGAATCGCGTAAGTAGTTTTCGATGCTGTCGTAAAAGTTAGACGTAGGGATATCTTTTTGGTACAGGGCGATTTTGGAGAGGAGGGAGCTCGCTTCAGCCTTTATCGCGGTAAACTGACCTGAGTCGGAAACAGCGAAGGCCAACGAAGCGTATTTCTTGGAAATCGGGATACTGCCTGACGAAAACTCGAGTCGCGCCAAGTCTAGGTAGCCATTTGAAAGGTCGAGGCCGTTCCGCAGTTGTTCGTTTAGCTTGATGGCTTTTTGATAGTAGTCGCGCGCTAGGTAGTATTTCCTTTCACGAAGTTCGATGAGGGCGAGGTTTCGGTATTCATTCGCCAGGTAGAGGAGCTCACCCGTTTTTTCATGAAACGCGGCACACTCGAGGAGCAACGGACGTGCCTTCGCGAGTTGACCAATGTTGATAAGGGAACCAGCCATGTTACCCTTTAGCAGAATAACGCGGTCGGGCGCTTCATTGAACGATGCAGCTTTCGCCAGCGCCATCGAGTCGTACGGGAGTGCTTTCCCCCATTCACCGAGCGACCGATAAACAGATGCGATACTTCCCAATAGATCTTGCTGGGTGTCGATGTTGAATTTTTCCGCAATCTTCAATCCTTCTATGTATGCTTCCAAGGCGGCTTGGTAATTGGCCATGTAGTCATACACAATCCCTAGGTTCAAGTACGATAATGTTACAAGGCGATTGTTCTTGGCTTGTTTTCCGTATTGAAGGGCTTCTAATAGGATCAATCTCGCCGAGTCGTACATGCTGGCCATACTATAGCCTATCCCCAGCGTGTTGTGCGTGCGCGCAAGCCAGATGTCGCCGTGGTCTTTCGCTAGGGCAATGGCACGTCTGCCGTATACGAGGCCTTTCTTCGTGTCTTTATGCCAGTAAGCATTGCACAGCCTCCTTAAGACTTTGATTTGGTTCGTGTCGGGTGCGAGAGTGGGTAGGATTCGTTCTAGGCTGTCGATCTCGTCTACTTGTGCAGAAGCACTTGCGACGAATATAGTGAACAGCAGGGTGAGTGCGATCCTCATGATTTGGCGATACTGGCCTCGTGGATTTTTTTGCGGTTCCTATTTTTCAAGAACGTGTCTTCGAGCACTTTTTCAATCGGCTTTAACGAGAGGGCGATGATGAACTTGAGGAAGACGGCGGCAAAAATCCAAGTTCCCGCCAAGGGTAGGATTGGTTCGATGATGTATTCTTCAAAGATGAAGAGCGTAGCGGCAACGGCGTAGATAATTGCAAAGGCGCGACGCCCGACGCGGGCAACCGTGAGTGCGTCTAGGGTCGACTTCAGTTCTTCGTTTTTCTGCGCCAGTAACTTATTGGTTACCTGGAGTCGATTCTCCAATCGGTCGCTGATCTTCGTGAGGAATTTTGTTTGAAGGAGGAGCTCATTGTATCCATCACTCACTTCGGCTAGTGCGGCCTTATACTCTCGAACGTCTGCTTCGGCATTGTCGACGAGTAAATGATTGTATTTCTCCAGGGTGCGAGACTCCCTGTCAAACAGGTCACTCATTTCATCGGAATTAGAGAGAATTTGACTTTGAGCAGGTCGCTGAAGTCGGCGCCGGCTTCGCGCATGTCGTCGTCGCCGTTTTCGTACATCCACACCCATTTCACATCCGAGTCGATGGTCTTGATCTTCTTCATCAATTCAAGAAGGCATTTCGATGAGCTGGTATTGAAGTATTCGAAGAATACCCTTACGGTTGTCTCGCGAGGATGCACGTCTTTATATTCTTCCACCCATTGCATCATCTGGTCGTAGTAGGCGATAGGATTTTCGGGTGTCGAGCGACCTTTCAGTTCCAGCACGCCGAGGGCTGGGTCGAAGTTCACATACGGGGTGGTATGGGTCGGCTGTATAACTAGGGGAGCCATGAGACTATTTCCGTTTTTTAGGAACGTTGATGCTAAAGGTGAAGATGGAATACAGGTCGTTGATTCTTCTGAATTCGTAATTGAGCTTCTGACCCGATTTACGTGCAATGTCGATAAAGCCCAGGCCCGCCGTTCCCTTCGAGGTAAACTGTGCGTTATCCAACGTTTGTTTGTAAGATTCGCGGAGTTCTTCCGGAGTGAGGGCGTTGATCTCCTCGATCATGTCTTTGAGCTTTTCCGCGTTCCGGTTGAGGATTGTATTGCCGGTTTGAACGCTGTACATATCGCCCTCCGACGTGACCATCACCACGGTGGCGAGGTTGCGCAGTTCTTCTACGTCGTCGGCGATATCGGCCGAATGATGCACGATGTTCTGCAGGCATTCAACCAAGATGTTGTAAAGACGTTTTCGGGTGGGGAGGTCTTCTTCCAGCCGATGCAGTTTCGGTTCCAAGGTGACGAGCATGGCGTGGAGCGAAGACTTTCTTCGCGCCAGTTGGGGTAGGGGTGGGGGTAAGAATATAGGTGTTTAGACACTAAAGTTAGGAAAAGGGGAAGTCGGATCAAGGGGTGTTCACACTTAATTCCTAGGTTGTTTGTGGTTTTCCCGGGCGGCAGAACTGCTGAAAATCTGTCAGATATGAGGTGGGAACGTTAATCTCGTAGATGATCTGGTCAGGGGTCACACTTCAAAGACTGTGATGTGTTTTAGTGCGTATTGAGTATCCTTTTACCACGAGTTTCCTTTCTGAATTTTGATTCAGCTTGCTTCTCTTTAAGCACACGGTGAGTTAACGCGATCGCCCCACCGATTGCGATAAAACTTCAACTAGAATTTTTTAGTTTCAAGTGTGGCAAAGGCGGATGTCCTGGCCCCTTATTTTCTGCACAGAATTTTCATTTTGGTTTTGTAGTACTTGGCCGTGCTGGTCATCCGCTAAGCTGAGGTATGGATCTGAAAGACTTCCCCAAAATTCCTCACATTACAAGTAAAGATTCCCGCCGCAGTTGCTTTACCGACCTGCAGGGTAACCGCAATTGACCACCAAGCCGATTTGGCGATATTCCTGATATCCAAAACCTATGAAAACTAAACAACTCCTCGCATTTCTTGCTTTCGTCATTTGCACATCTGTTCAGTCATTCGCGCAGTCGGTCGACGAAGTCGTGAAAGAATGGGAACGGGCAAAAGCATACACCAAAGAATACCTAGACGCCATGCCTGCCGAAGGATATTCCCTGAAGCCCACGCCGGAAATGCGCTCCTTTGCCGAACAAATGCTCCACCTCACTGACGCTAACTATGGATTTGCAGCAGCAGCCACTGGCCAAACACCCTCGGTGAAAGATCTCGAAAAAACCACCACCGACAAGTCGAAAGCCAACATCACCCAGCTTGTCATGGCGGGCTACGATTTCGTGATCAACAGCATCAAGAAATTGGACCCGACCAAGATGAACGAACAAATCAAAGTCTTCGGTCGCTTCGATATGGCACGCGGGACCGCATTGGCGAAAGCGTTCGAACACCAAACCCACCACCGCGGACAAACAACCGTGTATATCCGTCTTGCTAAGGGCACACCGCCGCAGGAGAAGCTGTTTTGAGGGATGAGGGGATGTGGGGACGAAGCGATGAGGGGTTGAGGGCGATGATTTATTTGCCTGTTTTTCGACTTAGGGAGGCACTTTGAGTCAAAAAACAGTCAGAATTGGTTAAAAAACGGACACGGATTCCGCCGTCGATCGCGCATATTCGATTGTTAAACCTCGATCCGCGTGAAGAAATCCCTCGTCCTTTCCACCATCGCCGTCCTGCTACTTCTAGTCGGCGCCTGTACCCAGAAAACCAAAAGTCTAAAAGATGACTCGGGCCGCATTCAAGTGCTGTTCCTAGGTCACAACAGCGAGCACCATAACTCGGCGATTTTCATGCCCATGTTGGCATCGCACCTGTCGCTCGAAGGCATCCAATTTACATACACCGACGATCCGCAAAGTCTGAACTCGGCGAACCTCGACAACTTCGATGCGTTGATGATCTATGCCAACCACGACAGCATCACCGCCGACCAAGAGAAGGCGCTGCTGGGGTTCGTTGAAAGTGGTAAAGGCTTTATACCCGTTCACTGCGCGAGCTGGTGTTTCCGAAACTCGGACAAGTACATCGACCTTGTTGGCGGACAGTTCTTGAAACATAAGACCGATACGTTCACCACAGAGATCATCAATAAAGATCATCCTGTGACGCAAGGTCTTCAGCCCTTTTCAACATGGGATGAAACCTATGAACACGCCAAACTTGCGAAAGACATCAACGTGTTGATGGAACGCGTGGAAGGAGACCACCGCGAACCGTGGACGTGGGTGAAAGAAGTAGGCAAAGGCCGCGTGTTCTATACCGCCTACGGCCACGACGAGCGCACGTGGGACAATCCTGGTTTTCATGCGCTCATGAAACAAGGAATCCTGTGGGCCGTGGGCGACGCTACCAAGGCAAAATGGGAGACGTACCGAAAGGAAATGCCTACGTTGGTGTACCGCGATCAAGACGGAATTCCCAACTACGAAAAGCGGTCGCCAGCGCCGAGGTATCAAGATCCACTCACGCCGGAAGAATCCGCGAAGTTGATTCAAGTCCCGATGGGTTTCGAGTTGCAATTGTTTGCTTCGGAACCTGACATCATCAATCCCATCGCCATGGAATGGGACGAGAAAGGGCGACTCTGGGTCATTGAAACCGTGGATTATCCCAATACGGTGATGGAAGACAAGACCGCCGGCGACGACCGCATCAAGATTTGTGAAGATACCGATGGCGACGGCAAGGCCGATAAGTTTACCGTGTTTGCTGACAAGCTCAATATCCCGACAAGCATGGTCTTTAGTAATGGTGGAGTTATCGTGTCGCAAGCACCCCAGTTCCTTTTCTTGAAAGACACCGATGGTGACGACAAAGCCGATGTGCGCAACGTAATCATCGACGGGTGGGGTGTGTTCGATACCCATGCGGGGCCGTCCAATTTGAAGTACGGTTTCGATAACCAGATTTGGGGTGTGGTGGGTTACTCGGGCTTTCAGGGCAACATCGCCGGCGAAAACCGCGAGTTCCGCCAAGGCGTGTATCGTTTCAAACCCGATGTCTCGACGTTTGAATTCATGACCAACACCAGCAACAACACCTGGGGGCTCGGGTTTACCGAGAATAACGACGTGTTTGCCTCGACGGCCAACAATACGCACAGTGTCTTTATGGGGTTCCCGAACAAAGTGACGCGAGGCATCGAAGGAATTCAATTGAATGGTAGCGCGAAGATCGACGGACACTACGCGATGCATCCCATTACCGACAAAGTTCGACAAGTGGATGTGTTCGGTGGCTTCACCGCTGCCGCGGGACATAATTTTTATACGGGGCGTCAGTATCCAAAAGAGTATTGGAACAACGTCGCGTTTGTTTGTGAGCCGACCGGACACTTGGTGCACATCGCCAAGATTGAAAAACGAGGGGCAGGATTTATCGAGAAAGACGGCTGGAATCTTTTCGCGGGTGCTGACGAATGGGTGGCGCCTGTTGATGCAAAGGTTGGACCCGATGGCGCCGTGTGGGTGCTCGATTGGTATAACTTCATCATTCAGCACAACCCGACGCCGACGCCTGAGCGCGGTGGCTTTGTAGGTGTGAATGGAAAAGGGAATGCGTATGAGAATCCACTCCGCGACAAGTCGCACGGACGGATTTGGCGTGTGGTGAGCAAACAGGCCAGCGAGTATGAACCGATCGATCTCAGTGGAGATGATCCTGCGAAGTGGATTGAAGCATTGCATCATGAGAACATGATGTGGCGTATGACCGCACAACGATTGCTCGTCGAACATGGCGGCAACGAGGCCCTTTCCGATTTATACCAGTTGACTGGCAGTCAAGATGTGAATTCCCCAGCCACGTTGCATGCGCTTTGGACCATCGACGGGTTGGGCGCAATTACCAAGGACGAAAAGGCTCGGGATGTAGTCACCTCAGCCCTCAAGCATCCCATACCGGCGATTCGGAAGGCGGCTATTCAGATTCTCTCGAAATATGGTTGGACGGAGGATCTCGTGAAGCAATACAATTTGTTGAATGATCCTGATCCCAACACGAGGTTAGCCGCGATCATCTCGTTGGCCGAGATATCTCCCTCCGAATCACTCGGTGGCGCACTGTACCAAGTGAGCACCGAAGACGGCGTGAAGAACGACGAATGGCTGTCGAAGGCGATCTATGCCGTGGCACACCAACATCGTCAAGGATTTATGGCTGCGTTCATGGCGGCGAATCCAAACTACACAGGGCCAAAGCCTGAGGTGGAGACCAAACCGGAAGCGGTGGACTTCGACGACTCGAAGTGGACAGATTTCTCACTTCCCAAGAACATTGACGACAAGCTCGACGGATTTTTCTGGTTTAGAAAAACGGTCGACTTACCGAAGTCGGCCGGTGGCAAGGCGGCGACGTTATCGCTCGGTCCCATCAACGATTCGGACGCCACGTATTGGAACGGACAGAAGGTTGGAAATACGGAAAGAAAGGTGGCCGAAAAGCGTGTCTATAAAATAGGCGCGGGCGTGTTGAAGGCTGGAAAGAATGTGATAGCCATTCGCGTAGAAGACCTTGGTGGCCCCGGCGGTATCTATGGCGACCCCAACGACATGTTTATTCAAATTGGCGCCACGAAAATCTCTTTGACGGGTCCGTGGAAATTTGAGGTGGAGAAGCGGAAGAAAGGGGCAGGACAGAATCCTTTTGCAGAAGTCTCGGTGGCGCAACTTTTTGCCGACAACAACTATGGCAAGGTTGCCGAGACACAGGAGGCAGCACCAACTGGCGATGCCACGGTGATCAAAATAAAAGTCATCAAAAACGAGATGAAGTACGACCTGAAAAACTTCTCGGTGCCAGCAGGCAAGCCGGTTGAAATCGTGTTTGAGAACCCCGACTTCATGCAGCACAATTTGGTGATTACCCAAGTTGGCGCTCTTGAAACCGTGGGTAAAGCCGCCGATAAGCTTGCATCCGATCCGAAGGGTGCGGAAAGGAATTATGTGCCATCGATACCCGAAGTGTTGTTTGCTACCAAATTGGTCAACCCACAGGAAACAGTCACGCTTAGATTCACGGCACCCGCGAAAGGTGGCGACTATCCTTTCGTGTGTACGTTCCCAGGCCATTGGTCGATCATGAATGGTGTGATGAAGGTGGTGGCACCCAACCAATAGACATTTAGAGTATGCAGATTAAGTTTGGCGTAAGTACATGGTTGTGGAGCTCGCCGTTTACCAGTGAGACAGTGGAACTCTTCCCTAAGATCAAGTCGATGGGCTTCGACCAAGTGGAGATTCCTGTGGAGGACCCTGAGTTAATTGACCCACACGTCGTGAAGCGCGCCTTGGCGGAACACGGACTGACGGCAATTGTGTGTGGCGCATTTGGGCCGACGCGTGACCTCACGAACGATGATCCTCGCGTGCACGAAAACTGTTTTCAATACATCATCAAGTGCCTCGACCTTTGCAATGCTTGGGATGCCAAGTTTTTGGCTGGACCGATGTATTCGGCGGTGGGCAAGGCCCGCATGGTTTCGCCAGAGCAACGTAAGAAAGAATGGAATTTGGCCGTCTCCAACTTATATAAGGTGTGCGAGTTAGCGAAAGTGCGTGGTTTGGAGATAGCGCTTGAACCCTTGAATCGATTTGAGTCGGACATGGTGAACACCGCCGACGATGTCATTCGATTGACGAACGACATCAATCACCAGGCAGCAAAGATTATGTTGGACGGCTTTCACATGGCGATTGAGGAACGTAACCTGGAAGAGGCAATCACTAAGGTTGGTAATCGGTTGATCCACGTGCAAGTAGCCGAAAACTATCGCGGCACACCCGGTACAGGTCAAACGCCATGGGAATCTTTCAAGAAGGGATTAACGAATATCGATTACCACGGAACGGTTTCTATTGAAAGCTTTACGCCTCAGATTAAGGAGTTGGCGGGTGCTGTGTGTATTTGGAAGAACTTGGCTCCGTCGCAAGATGGCTTTGCGCAAGAAGGACTTAATTTTTTAAAGAAACTTTTGAATGACTGAATATGGCAACGAAGACATTAAACATCGCGATTGTGGGATTGGGTTTTGGGGCGGAGTTCATCCCCATCTATCAACGCTACCCGGGGGTAAAGCTCGCAGCAATTTGTCAGCGAACGAAAGCTAAAGTCGACGAGATTGGAAATGCTTTTGGTATTGAGAAGCGATACACCGACTACGACGAGTTGTTGAAAGATCCTGACATTGACGCTGTCCATATTAATACACCGATCCCCGACCACGGCATTCAATCCATAAAAGCTCTGAAAGCTGGAAAACACGTGGCGTGTACGGTCCCGATGGCGACTACGGTGGAGGAGTGCGAAGAGATCGTGAAGCTTTCGCTGTCAACGGGGCTAACGTATATGATGATGGAGACCGTTGTCTATGCCCGCGAGTTTTTATTCATGAAGGAGTTGTATCAAAAAGGCGAGCTTGGTAAAGTGCAGTTCATCAAGGCAAGTCACCAACAGGATATGGATGGATGGCCGAACTATTGGCCGGGGCTTCCGCCGATGTATTATGCGACGCATTGTGTGGGACCCGTCTTGGGACTTCTCCGCAAGGATGCCGAGTACGTGTCGTGTTTTGGATCGGGGACCATTCGCGAGGAGTTGATCAAGCATTACAACTCGCCGTATGCTGTGGAGACGACTCACGTAAAGTTGAGAGACTCGGACTTGAGCGCACACGTGTATCGATCGCTATTTGATGTGGCGCGTCAGTATCGAGAAAGCTTTGAGGTATACGGTTCGAAGAAGTCGGTGGAGTGGCCATTGATCGAGGGAAAGCCCCTCGTGGTGCATACGGCTAAGCGCCCGGAGCCGGAGATTCCAGAGGAAGTGGAGAGCCCCGACTACGCGAAATTGTTGCCTGAGCCGATCCAACGATTTACTACGAAGGGTGTGTACGACGCCGACGAGCATCAACATTTGTCATTTACGCAAGGCGCGGGTCATGGAGGTTCGCATCCACACTTGGTACATGAGTTTGTGAGTGCATTACAAGAGAAGCGCGAACCTTATCCGAATGCGAAACAGTCGGCGAACATCACCTGCGTAGGAATCCTGGCACATGAGTCGGCCAAGCAAGGAGGGAAGGTGCTGCGTTTACCGGAGTTCACCTTGTCATAGCGCGTCGGCAATGAAACCCGTTTGGGTTTTGAAGCACCGGGTTTGATGTTGGCCGTTGGGTATTTTTTGGATTGAGTGAAACTTGTTCGTAAAACGCAGAGTCCTCGCGGCGAGAGACTCGGGTGCGAAGGCGTTTGTCTCGATCTCTCGTTAAGCAAATGACATGGAATAGCCAACGCCCAATGGCCAATTTTCATTTGGTCAAGCGAGGGTAAAGAACAGATGTGGGTTTTGAAGCACCGGACTTGATATTAGATATTGGTTGTTGGTTATTTTCTAGATTTCGGATGCCGCAGAGTCCTCGCGGCGACAGCGAAGGAAATCGGTGAGCATCTCGAACGGAGCACAACCATCCACCATTCACCATCAACCACCAACCATTCACCACCAACCATTTTCGCAGCGGGGTTTCCGGGCATCTTCACCATCCAATTAATGGTCTTCCCAAAAATGCCTGCACCATGGTGGCTGATACCAGCACAAAGTATACGACCGACGCGATGATTACTTGTTGTTCGGTCTTGAGGAGCATCACCGCGATTAACGGCAGGATTTGCATCGCGTGCAATCCCAGGAAGTGAGCGACGCGTAAGTCGCCGTGTTGGGTGCTCCAGTTAAGCACCGGCAGTCCACTTCCTCCATCGGCAGCGCCAACCGTGTGACGCAGAAGGGACCCCATGATGCCACCTTCAAATGCGAAGATCACCGCGATCAAGATTCCATATCGGATGGAGGCGACCAGCACCGGGTCGATGGCAAAGGTCGACTGCTTAAAATATAGATAGTCGATATATCCGGTCCACCCAACGACGATGGTGATCACGATACCCA
Source organism: Cyclobacteriaceae bacterium (assembly GCA_044226825.1). GTDB lineage: Bacteria > Bacteroidota > Bacteroidia > Cytophagales > Cyclobacteriaceae > ELB16-189. The sequence continues at coordinate 271,128 of JBGAGH010000003.1, read as the reverse complement.
TCGACATAAAGACGGCTTGGTCGAAGGGTGTCTGCACGTTGAAGTGCGACTGCTTCCCTTGTGCGGCCTGCCATGTGATGGCCAGCAGTTCATACCCGAGGCCAACGACGGCTATCCAGCTATAGATGGTCACTTGACGCTGGTTGTCCAAGAACGTCATGAAGTACGCCATCGTCCACGCGAAGATGCCGACCGAGAAAAAGAACTTCATTGGTTTGATGAAGGCGTTGATCCCCATGACCTGGGTGGTGGTCGACATGGACAGGATTCCTGTCACGACTCCGCCGGCGGCCATCAGGAGGCCGAAAGGGAATAGTACTTCATTTCGCCGGATGGTGTCGAGGAGGGAGAGCATGGGGGGGATGATGGTGGGTGGATGATGGTTGGTGGGTGATGGTTGGTGGTTGATGGGTGATGGATGGTGGTGCCCAATATAGCAAAACGGAAGCACAGCGACGGAACCTAGAAGTCATGTCATTAGACGCACGGCGATCGACTCTTCTGCAACGATGTTGGTTCGATTTCTCGTAAACGTGATGACGTGGAATAGTCAATATTCAACACAGAATCCTCAATCCCCAATTGGTAGGCGTTTGGAACGGAGCACGACCATCAACCATCCACCATCAACTAACAACTATATTTTCCCGGTCTCCGGGACGCCGCGTATTTTAAATGAGGAACGATTAACCAAGCAAGAATCAATAGCCAACGCCCAATAGCCAATTTTCTTTTGGTCAAGCGGGGGCAAAGAACAGATGTGGGTTTTGAAGCACCGGACTTGATATTGGATATTGGTTGTTGGTTATTTTTTAGATTCCGATGACGCAGGGTCCTCGCGGCGAGAGACTCTGCGGCGAAGGCGTGTGTCTCGATTTCCCGTTAAGTAAATGACATGGAATAGCCAACGCCCAATGGCCAATTTTCATTTGGTCAAGCGAGGGCAAAGAACAGATGTGGGTTTTGGAGCACCGGACTTGATATTGGATATTGGTTGTTGGGTATTTTGGGGTTGGTCAACAAATTTTCAATAGCCGATGCCCAACAAAAAAGGACCATCAATTACGATGATCCTTTTGTAACTAGTGCACCTTAAGAGCAAAATTTCAAACACCTTCCTCCAAGAGCTTGAAGCCTTATCTGCTCTTTATCAGATAGTTATGGAAGATGTAAAGAGCTCGAAACGCTGAAAAAGGTGTTTGAATTCATCCCATAGGGTTCTCTTTTCTCTGTCTAATATGTTGATCCCTTTGCTCTGGCGTCTCTTCCATGATTTTTTGATACAGCGCTGATAAGGCTGCCATTTCTTCCAGGAGCTTCATTTTTTGTTCCGTGGTGAGTTGCGAAAGACGTTGCTCAATTTGAGCGCGGAGATCCTCGTTAGTGCCCTTTTTTGATTTTCTCTTCATTTCAGTTTTGTTGTTAATTAATTCAAGATCATATGAGTTCCATCATTTTTATGCAAAATTTAGTACTCAATAGGCACGAGTTTAATCGAGTCCAGACTTGACCAATCTTACTTTCGAGAAATGAATAAAAACGATGGAAATGAGTTTGTTTCTAGCGACTTCCAGCGTAGGAAAGAAATTGTACACGTTAATAGCTATAAGCTATACCTATACAATGTTGAGTTAAACTACTTGTTGGAACAGGCGAATCAGTCGGAAATTATAGCCTACAACAGTAATTATTTCTTACGTTTTTGCGTGGACAGTTTTAACATTAACTTCTGTATTCTCGCATGTGTATTACTGGAGCCTCGGGGTGCGCATTCTATTTACAAGTTATGTCGGGATATGTTTCCTGATAAGAAAAAGATGGGTTTAATAATCGAGGATCTTCAAACAAAAGAGTTTCGGGCCGCCGAGCAAAGAGTTAAAACCTTACGAAATGCATGTTACGCACATAATGACGCTGAGTTTGAGTCGATAATAAAATCAATTGACCTCAAGCAAGAAGAGCGAAACATCCTTATAAATGGAATTAAGAACACTGTTAGAAAGATTTACCTTGAAGAGGGCGCAGATGTGGCTTCTTTCGACGAGCCTGGAGAGCCTGGGATTAGGACTCAATTACGACTAATGGCAGAATTGAATGTGCTCCGAATTGCCGAAGTGAACCGACAAATGAATCAAGGGAAAAATATTGGTTGATTGTCTGATAATCAATGTGTTCTGTCGAACTATTACTTAAAAATTTGTCCAGTTTTCCAGACCGCGGATTCACATTGGCTCCAGTTAAAATTGAGAAAATTTCCTACATTTGAACTGAGCCCGTTAAGCCCTCGTCAGGGAGTGATGGGCTTTGCTATTGTTTATATTCCCATCCATGCTGAATAACCTTCAAATAATTAATCCCAAAAGGAATGCAATTGAAACCGGCTACGAAAGCTGGTACCCATATTATGCAGGATTTTCCTCTGACTTTGCTTCGGCAATAATAAGCTCCTCTCATCTTTCAGATGATGCCTGCATTTTAGATAGCTGGAATGGAAGCGGAACTACAACTACGATTGCGAATCAAAAGCGCTTTGCCACGATTGGCTATGATTTGAATCCAGTGATGATAATTGCCGCGAAAGCTTGCTTATTGAACAATAGAGATTTGGTGAGCTTAAAGCCTTTATCCAATGATATTATAGACAAGGCGCGAAGAGTCACAGTTGTAAACTCAGATGTCGATCCACTCGAAACTTGGTTCATTCCTGCGAGTGCAATGACATTTCGTGCAATTGATTGGGCCATTCAACATTTGTTAGTCGACTCTGTGGACTATAAAAAATTGACAATTACAAGCCACGTAGAAAACCTATCAAGCATCGCTTCCTTTTATTACCTGGCCCTTTTTAGAGCCTTACGTGAATCTGTCGACCCATTTCACTCATCGAACCCAACTTGGATTAGGCAACCGAAGTCAAAAGCGAATAGATTAAAACCTCAACCCGAGATTATCCTAAATCTGTTTCGGGCCCATGTTGACGAAATGTTGAGGGCTATTGAAAGTGACCCTATACCATCCGCCGTTAACGGCAATACAAGTTTGCACGTCGCCACATCCTGTGCAATGCCTACTGCGTCGAATAGTGTTGATCTAACTCTTTCATCTCCACCATACTGTACAAGAATCGATTATGCAGTGGCAACATTGCCCGAGTTAACATTGCTTGGATATTCGCCAGAGTCAGATTTCGATGACCTGCGTAGAAGCCTTATGGGAACCTCAACAGTTCCGAAGGAGGCTCCTCAATTGAATCCTAGTTGGGGTAAAACCTGTGTCAATTTTTTGGACCGTATGGAATCACATACCTCAAAGGCCAGTAAGTCCTACTACCTTAAGAACCACCTACAGTATTTTGACTCAATTAGTAAATCGATATCTGAGCTCTTTAGAGTTACCAAATCAGGTGGTCATTGTGTTTTGGTAGTGCAGGATTCCTATTACAAGGACATTCATAATGACCTTCCGGTGATTACAACTGAAATGGCGGAAAATACTGGTTTTACTTTAACTAGAAGGGAAGATTTTTTTGCGAGTCGGAGCATGGCTGGCATTAATCCGAAAGTCAAAAAATACAGGACGAAGATTGACACGGTTGAGAGTGTCTTATGTCTAAGTAAACTGAACTAATAACATGGCAGAACAAGTAGACAACGCTTTGGAGCTTATTAACGCACTGGAATCCCAAATAAAAAAGGTCCATACACAGAGCCTTGATATTTCATTCAATGAACTCATTGATATGAAGCGTAACAACGAGTTGAATATTACTCCAGATTTTCAAAGATTGTTTCGGTGGACCGAAGGAACTCAATCAAGATTTATTGAATCCTTGTTGCTTGAGATGCCAGTCCCACCAATCTATGTTGTAGAGGATGATGCCGGAAAATATACTCTAATTGATGGCTTACAACGAATTTCATCTTATTTACATCTACGAGGAGAGCTAGATGCTCCAGACTTGGAGCCACCGGTAAAATTTGGAGAGAAGCTTAAACTTATCGACTGTGACATCGTAAATGAGCTTAATGGGAAGTCTTGGGATGACTTAGGTACTGCATTGCAGATTAAGCTAAAGCGATCTTTTGTTCGTGTTGAAGTAGTTCGAAAAGGTAGTGCAGCCCATTTTAAATATCATATGTTCAAGAGATTGAACACTGGAGGCGAAAGCCTTACTCCACAACAGATTCGTAATTGTACAATTCGTCTTCTTAATCCGAAGTTCATTGACTTTATAATCGAGCTTTGCAAGGATGATAACTTTAAGGCTTGTCTAGAAATCTTGTCATATGAGCAAAGACGAACTTCCTATGATCAAGAACTTGTCCTTCGCTTTTTTGCTCTTAAAAACAATCGACAAGGATTTGTTCATAGTGTCGAGGATTTTTTAACAGAGTATATGGAGGCGGTGTCAGATCCGATAACGCCGATTGCTTTTGACTATACGGCCGAGACAGAAAGATTCAAGAAAACATTTGCAGTTCTAGCCCATTCGATCGGCGATAAGGTGTTCGGCTATGCGAATAAAAATCGCAACGATATTGTTAGAGGATTTGGAATATATCAGTTTGAGGCCTTTACAATCGGTATCCAAGATAAATTGGATACTTACAATTTTAAAGATACGAATAGTATGGAAGCACTACGCACCAAAATCAAGGAGATCAAATTGGATCCTGATTTTATAGCAATTACAACAGGTGGCGGCAAGAATTCAAAGGGCCCGCTTAATGATAGAATTTCGTTTGTGGAACAGAAGCTCTAGAAGAATGGATTTAGGAAGTCTATGGGCGCAAATCGAGTCCGAGTACTCTAAACGAACGGATGAGCTTCGTTTCTTTCAGAATCAGCTCGCGAAGTTTGCGACGGATAATGAAAAGGATCAATATAGGCGTGCCCTTATATTGCTATTGTATGCTCACTTTGAAGGATTCTGTAAATTTTCATTCACACTTTACATAAGTACCATCAATGGCGAAGGGTTGAAATGTAAGGAGATTAATTTTCCATTGGCGGCAGCCGCGCTGCATGAGTTGTTTAAAGGATTGAGAAATCCGACATCGAAAAGCCCAGAATTCAAGAATGCATTACTAGATGACGCCAAGCTTCACATATTTGCGCGAGATCGTGAGTTCGTAGAGCGTTCAAACGACTTCGAGAATAAGACTGTGGCAATTCCAGACGAGGTGGTCGATACGGAATCGAATTTGAAACCCATTGTGCTAAGAAAGAATCTATACCGGTTGGGATTTCAATTCGATAAATTTAAATCAACTGAATGGCAGATTAACAGATTGCTCGAACTCCGAAATGGTATCGCACATGGTGTATTGATATCTGGTATCTCAGAAGCTGATTATGAAGCGCAAAGAAAATCGGTTTATGACATTATGACCGAGATTAAGTCCTTGGTGATGAAAGCTTTAACTGATAAAGAGTATTTGAGACCGACTGGGAGTTAAGGTCTGAATTTCTTTTAACGGCCTAATGACTAAACTGCGTACTTATAGACACTGTCCATTTAAGTGTGTAAGTGTCGCGTCTAAGCAACTGCGTAAAGGGCTTTATAATTTGCACCGCTCTCCGAAGATGTTAATAGACTGGTTTACAATCAATCTCCAGTTTCTCACCGGGAAGGTCCACTTGGGCGTAATCTCACGTAAAGCCAGGAATACAGATTTCAGAACGGATGCGTCATCAGGGAACGACATCTTCGCCTTGGTGTACTTTCTGATCTTGCTTTTAAGGTTTTCGATAATGTTGGTCGTGTAGATTAACGTCCGGATCTCGAGTGGAAAGTCGAAGAAGTGTGACAGCACGGTCCAATTGGCCTTCCACGATTTAATGGCGTGCGGATATTTTTTACCCCACGTTGCTTCCAGAGCCTGGAGTGCTTCCCAGGCTAGGTCTTTGGTGACTGCCGTGTAAACAAGTTTCAGGTCTGCAGCGAACTGTTTTTTGACTGCCTCATTTTCACCGCTCCCCCTCTTGGACTTAAACCAAGGACCCCCTGATTAACAGGCCTCGGAGACTCTTCTAATTTGACCAAGAAAGGCGGTTTTTCCTGAAACCAACATGTAAAAGCCTGAAATTCTTAACACCGTCTCTTAACACCAGAAAGGCTTCGACAAAGGTAAGGATTGACTGATGACTTCGATGGAACATACAATGTGTTCGCCATGAGTACACGATAACGAATATTCAGAGACGATAAATTGCATCATACTTCTCATAACTCTCCTTAACAGATGCGATCTTCTCACCACGTTCGTAGACAGAGAAGGGAATCTCTTCAATATGTATCGCTGCCTTTAAATTTGCTTTTCTCGTCATAAAGCTGGCCACGCCCTCAGCTATCTGAGGTAGACATTCTCTTACCATTGAAAACATAGTTACCTGAAGAAAGACAATGATCTTTGATTTTTCATAGCTATAGTAGGTATCGAGCGGATCAAATTCAATGATGCCCCGTTCTGCTTTGAATTTCGTTGTATAATCGACTTCATAGGTACAATCCAAAACAGAAATGTTAAGCCCGTAACGATATTGGTCCATATTTTCTTGAGCAATCCCCAGATGCTCTGCTAAGATGGCCTCTAAAAGGGCAAGATCATTTGTCTCGAAGCTGATTTGTGCCGTTATGTTTGACATTATTGCAACTTTGGTAGTTCGGTGTGATCAACCGCAGATATTTTAACGTTCACCTCTTTACCATTGATTTGCGGGGTGAAATTTTTGATGAAGTCTCTTAAAGCTTCTATACTGAAGGCCGCATTATCGCCTCGGGTCACAATTACTTGACCTCCGTCACCAACTTGTTTAACACCTTTCGCCAAATTCCCAGCATTCGTACGTGACCGCCATACGAAATTTGCGACAAAAAAATATCCTACTATTATCAACGATAGTAGGATATTAAAATGTGCGCCCGTAGGGATTCAAACCCCAAACCTTCTGATCCGTAGTCAGATGCTCTATTCAGTTGAGCTACGGGCGCCTAAAAAAACAGAGCGCAAATGTATCAGATTATGTGCATTCGACCCAACAAAAAACTTATTTTTGGCCCTGTTTTTCGCCTTCAAGGCACGATTTTAGGCGATTTTGACGTTTTCTAGTGACCCGGAATTAAAACAAGCCCGTCCCAATGACTTTGAGAGCCTGCGCCCTGCTAATTTTCCTCGCCGCCGCCACCGCCGCCACGGCCCAAAATTCGACCAAAGCGCGTCCTAATATCCCCGGAAACTTTATCGTCGACCTCGGGTTCAACGGGACCCTCAATTCCCCCAACCTGTGGAAACAAAGTACCCTCGGCTCGAGGACAGTCAATATATATTATCAATATCCCCTCCGCTTCGGTAGGTCCCGCTTTAGCTTCAACCCCGGAATCGGCCTGAGCATGGAGCGCTTCAAGTGGAAGAACGCCGTTACCCTCACCAACCCAAAAGAGGCTACCGCCAGCGCCCAGGTAGAGAAATATGAATTCATCGACTCATACCTGCTCTTTACAAAGCCGGTGAAAACCATGTTCGTCAATAACTACCTGGAAATACCACTGGAAATCCGCTACGATTCCAAACCCGAAGACATCTCGCGTAGCTTCAACGTCGCCCTCGGCGTGCGCGGTGGCTGGATGTACGACTCGTTTATCAAAATGAAGTACAAACAAGACGGGCAAATCAAGAAGATGAAAGACAAACAAGAGTGGGGAACGACCCAGTTTCGCTACGGCATCTACACGCGCGTCGGCATCGGTGGCTTCAACATCTTTGGTTTCTACAACCTGACACCACTGTTTAATAAAGACCGAGGCCCCTACCAAGAGGGAGGACTCGTCACGTCTGGTACCAACATTGGAACGCCCATCGGCGGCCCCACCGCTACCCGGATGAATACCTTTACAGTCGGTATCTCCGTCAATGGGTTCTAAAGCTGGCATCGCCCCCTGGCTTACAATCGCCGACGCCGTTCGCGCAATTGCATTCTATCAGTCGGCGTTCAGCGCCATTGAAACCTATCACCTCGACGTGCCCGATGGCAGCGTCGTGTCGCGGCTGACAGTCGAAGGCTCCGACTTCTGGGTCGCCACCGGTGAAGCAATCCCGTCCAATGCGATTCGACTGATCCTCGTGACCAACGAGCCGGAATCACTCTTCGCGCAAGCGTTACGCGCGGGTGCCAAAGAAATCTATCCCGTCGCCGAGCAACACGGCTGGCGAATCGGACGTCTCCAAGATCCGTTCGGTTTCGACTGGGAGATCGGTATCGAACTTCCTTAACCGTAGCCCGCCGTACGCAGCAAATCCACACAATTGGGGATGGGATCCCAACCGATCAATGAACTAACTTGATCGGTAAACAAGTTCCCATGATGCGCTATTTGATTCGTTCTCTATTAAAGTACAAGCTCTATTCGTTTTTGAATCTCGTAGGCTTAGCTTTTGGTATGTGTGCTGCCATCACCATCTTTTTGTATGTGCAGGACGAATTCGAGTATGATCGCTACCATGAAAAAACGGGAAATGTCTATCGAGTAGCGGTGACGAATCGATTTTCAGGAAATGAAACGCGTTGGCCGACGACATGCGCACCTCTTGCCGATGCGATTCGACATGACTTAACCTCGGTCCAAGCAGTTGCTCGAATCTACTCGCGCCAAGCGACTTTGCAGATCGATGATCGCAAGTTCCGAGAGGAGGGTGCGTGGATGGCGGACCCTGATGTTTTCAGAATCTTGAGTATCCCGTTCGTTGCCGGAGTTGCCATGCAACGCCCCGATCAGGTGGTGTTGTCGAGGAGCACCGCCGCGAAGTATTTCAAAGACCCAACCCGCGCCATAGGCGCAGATATCCTCTTCGAGGGACGTTTGCCGCTCACCGTGTGTGGTGTCTATGAGGATTTTCCCAACCAGTCTTCGTTTCGTGCGCCGCTGATCCTTCACTTCGAAAACTTCTACACACTCGAAAATGAGGAAGTTCAACGTTACCTTCGCAGCGATTGGATATACAATCCACTTCAAACACTTGTCGCACTTCGACCCAACACACCGGCGACTTCATTCGAGCGTGAACTGGCAAGTCTTCGTGACAAGTACGCGGATGAACGCGTGCGCCAAGGATCGAGTTATTGGCTGCAACCGTTGGGGGACATCCACCTCCGTTCCAACTTCTCATATGAAGGTTCTCCTAGAATTGGGCAGGTCCAGATTCTTGCGAGTATCGGAATCGTCATTCTCGTGATCGCTTGCATCAACTTTATCAACTTAACCAACGTGCATTCGCTGAAGCGTGCCCGTGAAATCGGAGTTCGTAAGGTACTAGGCGCCCAAAAGACGGGCTTGCTCAGTCAATGTCTGGCTCAGACAGGTGCCCTTGTCTTCGTCGCCTTCGTGTTGGCGGCCGCGAGTCTTTCGTTCATCCTACCGTTTGTGTCGACACTGTCTGGGAAGCAACTCTCGATCGATATGTTGTTTCATGGACGAACGGTCATGGGGTTGGTTGTCATTGCAACGGCCACAACCTTGTTATCGGGGGTCTACCCAGCACTGTATGTCACGCGCTTCCAGCCCGTACAAGTACTACGAGGATTGATTTCGTCGCCAAAAGTAGGTGGCTTAAACCTGAGAAAGGCACTGATGATCATCCAGTTTACCGTATCGATCGTACTCGTTGTGTTGTCGATCGTTTTCTGGCAACAGATGGAGTTTATCCGGAGTCGATCGCTCGGTTTTCAGACGCGGGGCGTATTGACGATTCCACTCTTTAGCGATGCGCCCAACAGCATTTTTGGCGGAGGGGTAGATGGTGCCATGCGAGGGGCAATGAACACTTTTGAAGAGGAGGTACTCAAAGACGCGTCTATCGAGGGCATTACTCTTTCTTCGATGCTTCCAGGAATAGGATTTAGTACCAATGCACTGGTGTCCACCGACAAAATTTCTGAAGCAGACAATGTCTTGTTGCCGACAATCGCCGTCGATTATGACTTCATCCAAACATACAAACTGAAAGTTCTTGCGGGGCGTCCGTTCTCGCGGCAGGCTGGCAGTGATCATTTGCAGTCATTTGTCATCAATGAGAAAGCGGTGGCACGTTTGGGGTGGGAGAACCCTGCCGATGCGATCGGCCAACACCTTTCGATGGTGGGTAAAGACGGATATGTGATCGGGGTCGTAGCGGATTTTCACTTTCAAGGTTTGCAGAGTGCGGTTACGCCGTTGGTCATGGAAGTCGCTGCCGGGAAGTTCACGATCTTCTCGGTCACACTTGCCCCTCCGACTATTTCGACTGTCGCAATAGACAAACTCCAAAAGATATGGAACCAGAGTTTTCCTGAACGCGTCTTCGAGTACCGGTTTCTAGATCAAGTGCTCGCGGGCAATTACGACAACGAGCGAAATATGTCTTCAATCGTTCAAGTGTTCTCGATCACGGCAATATTTATCTCAGCTTTGGGTTTGTTCGGACTCGCGGCGTACATCAATCATCAACGCGCCAAAGAGGTGGGAATTAGAAAAGTATTGGGGGCTAACGCGCGACATGTTTTCCTCGTTCTCTCTAGCGAGTTCTTATGGATGGCTACCATCGCCTTGGCAATCGCTATGCCCGCCGCGTATTACTTCGCTCATGAATGGTTGTCGTCATTCGCCTATCGAACCCCGATCGGTCTCGTTGCCTTTTGTGCCGCCGCAATCATTGTTTTCGTGACTGTGGTGGTGACCATCAGCTACGAAACGGTTCGATCGATTCGTATCAACCCGGTGTCCGTGCTTCGAGAATGAACTTTATTTTGCGTTGGGTGCAGGGCAAGGAAGCACGGGACTCAAGGTGGACACGCCCGCCTCGTTGAAGGCCTCTACCGCAAAAAAGTAATTCTGACCTTTCGTTAAGGCGCGAACTTCTAACGTCGTGGGCTGGTCGGCGAAGACTTGGTACGCTTGGTACAACTTATCTTTTTGAATGCCCCATCGGACGTTGTAGCCCACGGCGCCGGCAACGGCTTTCCAAGAGACAAATGCATTTCTGTCGTCTGTATCGCGGCGAGCCGTCACGTTTGTAGGAACCAATGGCTTTTTCATGGTTCCATTTCCAAACACCCGGATGTCGCTGATCGCTAAGTTCGGCGTCTTGCTGTAGATATGTTCGTACCGGATGTAACGCGCTTTCGTTGGCTGCGCGAGCTCGACATAGGGGTTGGCTCTGTCAGTTTTCTCTTTGGATAGATCTGCAATCGTCTCCCACGTGTTGCCATCGCGCGACGCCAGCATTTTAAAGCGGGTGTACACGGTGGAGTCGCTGTCGAAGATGTTGGACTTGTAGTCTGTGAAGTTCACTTGCACCGCGCGGATGTCCATCTCCGACTTTAGGTCGATCGTCGCCCATTGCTGGGCATCATTTTTCGCGGCCACCCAAAAGTTTCGAGGGTTCTCGTCGGTGAGGTTGTCGCCGTTGCGACCGTCTTTCGACGACGACACGGTGACTGGCTTGCGGTAGGACAAGAGCATCCAGCCCGTGAAAAGCTCATCACTAGACGTCCATTTTTTTGTAGGCAAGAAATGGGGCAAGTCGCCAAAGCGCGTGTTGGCATACATCTGGTCTAACTCGTCGAATCCGGCGGGAAACATCGCCACCCGCCGTTCGAAGTTCCAGTTCACGGCGATCCACGGCGTACCGGTATTCCAGTAATTGCCATAATTGTCTTGAAACGTATTTCCATGGCCCGCGCCGGTAACAAACCCACCGGGTTTATACGAAACAGGATTGTTGGCTGCATACTTGAAAGGCCCGAGCGGGTGGTCGCCGACGTAGGCGCCGTTCGCATACACATTGTATTCGGTGCCGGGTGCACCGTATTGTAAGTAGTATTTGCCGTTATGTTTTGTCATCCATGCGCCTTCCGTGAAGGGGTGGATCGTGTCGCGGTGGTCGCGGCCAAACCGTTCCCACCCATGAAGTTCCGGCTGCAAGTACAACATGGCTCGATAATCTTTCGGGTCCTTGTAGGTGAGCCGCTTCCGTTTGTCGAGTTCGGCACCGAAAATGGGATACACGTTCGACGAGCCCCAGTACATGTACCACTTGTTGATATCTTCATCATAGAATAGAGCTGGATCCCAAGGGCCTATGTCTTTCGGGAGACGGGGCAGCCATCGGTTGTAGAAAATTAGTTTGCCCTTCTCAGGTTCTAGCGAAATGAAGATTGGCCGCTGTTCGAATGTCGATTGGAACAGGTACAAGGTGTCTCGAACGGATAGTGCTGCCGGCGCGCACATGTCTTCCATCGGCCATTTGTCGGGCACCACATACTTCCAATGAAGGAGGTCCTTCGAATGCCACCAGCCGCCAGAGATCGTAACGAACATGTAGTACTCGCCCTTGTGGTTAATGATGACAGGATCAGCCCCCGACCGGTACGAAATACTGTCGTTGAGCTGTTCGTAGTTATACCGATAGCTGATATCCACCGGATTGCAATAAGTCTTGATGCCGGCGTTCGACTGCGCAAAGGCGCCGAATGTCATGGCCGTGAAAAGGAGGGCGAGGGCACAACGCATGGTTGAAAATATGAAAATATTCGGTGCCTGGAATGCATCGCGGCCAACCGTGTCCCACTTCCATTTGAACTTGGGAATTTCCTACCTTCGCTTGCTGTGAGAAAGATCGGTGTTCTTTTGCTTGGTTTGTTGTTGGGCGTCAACCTAGGGTGGAGCCAACCGTTGCTGGAGCCGGCAGACGACTTGGACGAAGTGCAATTGATGCCGTATCAATTGGCGTACCTATCCGACACGACACTCAGGCTCACAATCGACCAAGTATCGAGCGCCGCGTTCACCTCGAAGTTTCTGCTCCATCCAGAGTATCAAAACACCCACTTCCGCACCAATGTCGATTATTGGATTCGGATACCCATCCGACACAACACAGCGTCGAACAAAGTTTGGCTCATTGAATTCTATGACCAGACCATCGACTTGATCGAGGCCTATCTCCCGACGCCAACAGGTTACGAAAAGGTGACCATGGGCGACAGCTATCCGTTCCACGATCGTTTATTCAGGCACAAGAACTTCGAGATTCTAATCAAGATGAACTCCGACGAAGTTCGCTATTACTATTTCAAGGTTCGATCTCATGAGTTTGCCGACATCCGATTGGCATTCCGGTCTGTCAATCGTTTCGTCTACTATACGCTGAACGAATATTTCCTATTTGGAACATTCTACGGCATGATCTTGATCATTGCGTTGTACAATTTCTTGATCTTTTTGGCGATCCGTGAGATCAAACATATCTACTACATTTTCTACATCTTGAGTGTGGCCGCCTATGCGATGAGCCTCGACGGAGTTGGGTTCCAGTATTTGTGGCCATCTCATCCCGAGTGGAATAATTACGCTACGGGTATTTCTCTTTACTTGCTCATCGTGTGGGCATTGATCTTTACGCGAAGATTCCTCATCACACGCGCGAATGCACCAACACTAGACAAGATATTAAGGGTCGTGATCGTTGCCCGGTCGGCACTATTCCTGATTGAGCTTTTCTTCTTTCCAAACTATTTGAACTATCGCAATCACGACATCATCCCGCTTTCGCTGATCTTCTATACGAGTATTCAGGTTTGGCGGAACGGTTACAAGCCCGCGCGCTTCTTCGTGATCGCCTATGGTTTACTTTTCTTAGGATTCTTTCTGCGAACGCTGGTGTTCTTCAACGTCTTTAAGTTTACCACCCTCTCGCATTATAGCCTACACTTCAGCTTTGTGCTCGAAATGTTGTTCTTGACGATGGCCTTGGGCGACCGCGTCCGGATTTTGAAGGCCACACGCGATCGGGCAATGCGCAAAATCATTAGCCAGCACGAAGCCAACATGGAGCTCAAAGACAAGGTCAATCGCGAGCTAGAAGGAAAAGTTCTCGAACGCACCGTAGAACTTGATCAGAAGAATCGCGAGCTGGAGTCGAGCAATGCGTTGTTGAAAAAACAGGCAGTAGAGATCAGTCAGATCAATTCCATGCTCGATCTCGATAACTGGAAACTCAAGAACCGAATCAAGGAGGTGTTGGAGGAGCGTTTGCACGAAACGACCATGGACTACAGCGAGTTCAGCACCCTGTATCCGGATACACTCTCATGTTACCGCTTTATCGAAACGCAGAAGTGGGGGACCGGATTCTCTTGTCGGAAGTGTGGCAACGAGAAATTTTTTAACGGAGCTCAGAAGTTTGCGCGGCGTTGTACCCGTTGCGGCTACAATGAGTCCATTACGGCTTTCACCATTTTCCATAGCCTGAAGTTCCCGATCGAAAAGGCTTTCTACATCGCCTACCTCGCCGTGACAGGCAAAAAGGAAAACACCCTCGAGGAGCTCGCGCAGCGCCTCGGCCTGGCCGTCAATACCGTTTGGGCGTTCCGCAGCAAGGTCCAAACCCGGATAGATGAGCTCCAAAAAGAAGGTAAGAAACCCACTGCGGGAAGGTGGGAGGATGTGATCATGACCGACCAACACCCCACCCAACCAAGATCTAAGAATCGGGCGGAAAGAATTCTGAAAAGGAATTCGCAATCGTTTCCACCGATTGCACCAGAATAAGTGTTTTTTGTGGGAACGGCCTTGCCCAAAACCCGTGAATGGCGGATTTTCGACGAAATTCAATGTTTTTTTTGTGGTATTTTGCCCAAACAAACCCTGCCCTAGCTAGTCGATAAAAGGGGCATTTTTGGCCACAAAAATTTCTTCACCACTTGCATATCGATAATTTCATTACGCGGTGAGTCGAAAAAAACACCGCCCTGGAGGGCCTGACAGATGCATAAGTCATTGATTTACAAACTATTAGTAGCTGTTTTCCTTTGCTTTTCGGCTTCGGTGGTGAACGCCCAGACGAGGGTCGTGGAGGGCACCGTGACCGATGCAGGGGATAAGACTGCGATACCTGGCGTCAACATCGTCGTCCAGGGCACAAATAAGGGTACAGCTAGCGACAGCGACGGCAAATTCCGGATCGAACTGGGTGCCAACGAAAAAACGCTGGTGTTTTCATTCATCGGATACAAGACAGTGACAATTGACGTGGGCGCGAGCACCAAAATCGACGTGTCCATGTTGTCCGACACCCAGACCCTCGACGAGATCGTGGTCGTGGGCTACGGCGAGCAGAAAAAGTCGGACATCACCGGGGCCACCGCTAACGTCAAGGGCGAGGAACTAAGTCGCCAGCCCGTGTTGACAGCTACCCAAGCGATGCAAGGGAAAGTGGCCGGCGTGCAAATCATCAGTTCAGGACAGCCGGGTAGTTCACCCCAGATCCGCGTACGCGGCGTGAGCACGGCCTTGAGCGGGACCACTGCTTTATACGTGGTCGATGGTGTGTTGACAGATGATATCTCAAACATCAATACTGCCGACATCGTCGATATGAACGTGCTGAAGGATGCTTCGGCAGCAGCGATTTATGGATCACGCGGTGCCAACGGTGTGATTATCATCACGACGCGGAAGGGTGCTTCGGGTGCGCTGAAAGTGAACTACAATAACAACATCGGCTTCCGACAAGCAGCCAATCTTGTTGAAATGGCGAATGCAGCCGAGTATAAAAACTACGTCCAAGCGGCCACCGGGACGGCGCCACCGGAAACAGGCGTGAGTACGAATTGGTATAAGACGATCCTGCGAAATGCATTCCAGCAGCAACACAACGTGTCGGTTTCGGGTGGCACAGATAAAGCGACGCACTTGTTGAACGTCGGCTACTTAAATGAAGATGGTATCGTCGTGGGCAACTCATTCAAGCGTCTGACCTTGAGATTGAACGAAGAGTATAAGTTCAATGACTTTGTGCGGATGGGTTTGCAGAGTTCCTATGGCAACAGCGTGAACCAAAATGGCTTTAGTAATATCGACATCGATGCCTATGGAAATATTGGGGGAGTGTACAACGATGCGTACCGTGCTGCGCCCATCATTCCCAATCTCGTAGATGGTCGATACGGAAATACGTCGGGCTATCAAAACGTGGGTAATCCGCTACTCGATGTCCGCAACAATGATATCCGGGTAAATGAAAATCGTTTGCAAGGTTCCACCTATTTAGAGGTGAAGCCCGTAACTTGGATTACGCTCCGTACTGCGGTGGGTGCCGACTTCCGCAATTCGCTGAACCGCGGTTATTTCTACCAGTTCAACGCCGACGAGAAGACATTCTTAACGGCGGGGGGTAACCAATATCGAAACAACAGCCAGTTGAACGTGAAGCAAACCCAGTCGTTCCGCTGGGTGTGGGACAACACAGCGACTTTCAACAAGGAGTTTGGTCTTCACAAATTCACCTTGTTGGTGGGAACCACTGCTGAGAAGTATCAACAACATTGGTTTCAGGCGATTCGAAACGACGTCCCTGCCGATCCAAACCTTTGGTACATTCAAGTGGGAGACGCCAATACATCGCAAAATGATGGTAAAGGGGATGCATGGGGGCGTAACTCTTACCTGAGCCGGTTGAACTACAACTACAACGACAAGTATTTGCTAACGGCGACCTTGCGCGCTGACGGCAGTTCGCGTCTCCCGAAACAAAATCGTTGGCAAAAGTATCCTTCGATTGGTGCGGCTTGGGTCGTGAGTCGCGAAGGCTTTATGGACAGCCAGTCGCTCCTTGACCTTCTGAAAGTGCGTGCCTCCTACGGGAAAGTCGGTAACGACCAGATACCCACGGATGCATTTACCCAAACGGTAGCACTGAACAAAGCATATGCCTTCAACGGAAGTGTGACGGCAGCCACCAACGGCGCGCAGCTGAATCAAATCATCGATCCGAACATCACCTGGGAAACCACGCAAGAATATGATGTGGCTGTCGAATTCGCGCTGATGCAAAACAGGTTAACCGGTGAGGTGAACTTTTACGATAAAAAGGTCCAAAATGCTTTGATCCGGGTGCCAATTCCCCGTACGGTGGGCGACACCGATGGCGTGATCTTGACCAACGCTGCCGCGATCCAGAATCGCGGGGTGGAGGTATTGTTGAATTGGAAAGGCAAAGCCGGTGAGGACTTCAACTACACGATCGGCGCCAACGCGACATTCAACCAGAACCAAGTGCTTCAACTAAATGGCGGGCAGGCTATCTGGGGTGGCGCGATTGGTGCGTCGCAAGGTTACACCACCTACACCGACAATGGTCACGCGATCGGAAGTTTCTACGTGTTAAAGACGGTCGGCGTGTTCAATACCGCCGCCGATGTGACATCTTACGTTGGGAAGGATGGTAGCATGGTTCAGCCTACGGCAAAGCCCGGTGACTTTAAATATCAAGATACCAACGGCGATGGTCGGATCGACGACAGCGACCGCGTGTTTGCGGGCTCGTATCAGCCGAAGGCATACTTTGGTGTCAACTTCTCCGCAAACTACAAGGGATTCGACTTTGCATTGTCGCTCTACGGCAACGTAGGAAACCAGGTGTATAATGGTAAAAAAGCTGTTCGAATTAACGGAACCGACAACGTAGAAAAGAGTGTGGTTTACAATCGTTGGACGTCGGCCAACAAGAGCCAGACCGAACCTGGGGCTAACCCCGGTAATCAGCTTGCCTCGAATTACTACGTGGAGTCTGGGTCATTCGCCCGGATCAACAACTTGACCGTGGGGTACACACTTCCTAAGTCATTTATCGACCGAGCGGGCTTGACGAGCTTCCGCGTGTTCGCCACAAGCCAAAACCTTTTCACTCTGAAAAAGTATAGTGGCTTCACGGCAGAGTTGCCGGGTGATCCGATCAGTTCAGGAATCGAGTTGAGTGCTTACCCGACAACGAGAACGGTGGCAGTAGGAATAAATGTGGGCCTCTAACATGAACAACGCCATGAGAAAGATATATACAGCTACGATTGCGCTTTTGGCTTTAACCATCGTGTCGTGCAGCGACAGCTTTTTGGATATTCCTGTGCAGGGTGGTGCGACCACCGCTTCCGACCCGAACTTGGGTCAAAAGTTGGTAACGGGTGTTTACAATAGCCTGATGCAAGGTGACTCTTGGGGGAACGGCGACGTACACGGGTTCGCGTTCATCTCGGTCACCAATATCATGAGCGACGACTCTGACAAAGGAAGTACCCCCAGCGATCAAGCCGTCCCGGTGGGTGATCTAGACAACTTTACGCATACACCCACCAATAAGTTTGCAGAGACGCTGTGGAGCGGACACTATAACAGCATTGGCGCAGCGAACCAAGCGCTCGCCGCACTGGAAACGGCAACCCTCGACGATGCGACGAAGAAGCAGCTGCAGGGTGAAGTTCGATTCTTGCGCGGTTATCTCTACTTCAACTTGGTGCGCATGTATGGCAAAGTGCCGTTGGTGGTTCGTGTGCCGAAAGATGCCGCCGATGCCAACACGGATCCTGCCTTCCAGACGCGCGCCGCGGTTGCCGACGTGTATGCTGCGATTGTGGATGACCTTCAGTTTGCCGCCGACAACCTACCCTTGCGTTCTGCCGCCCAGGTGGGGCACGCAAACAAAGGTGCCGCGCAGTCGATGCTGGCGAAGGTTTACATGTATCAACAAAATTGGCAAAAGGTGTTTGACTTGACCGAAGCGGTGATCGCGTCGGGGCAGTATTCATTGATGACCGACTACGCTCAACTGTGGCGTCAAGCCAGCGACAACAGTGCGGAATCGATTTTCGAGGTGCAGACTGGAAAGTTTAACAACGCCAACTTAAAGATCGATAACTACACGGTGTGCCAAGGACCTCGGGTAGGCGGCAAGGGCGGTTGGGACGACTTGGGTTGGGGATTCAACAACCCGTCGCAGAGCCTGATCAATGCCTATGAGGCGGGCGATGTGCGGAAGAATGCCACCGTCATTTTCATCGACAATTCAGGAACTCACAAAGGGACGGTGTTGTGGGATGGCTTCCGTGTTCCCAGCTCGGATTCTGTGCAGAACCTCTACTACAACTACAAGTCGTACACCAGTGCGTCGAAGGAACAGTATACCAACCCCAAGGACAAAGACCGTCCCAAGAATATCCGCATTATGCGGTATGCCGAAGTGCTGTTGATGAATGCCGAGGCGGGCGTTCATCTGGGCAAGGGTGACCCTGCCGGAAAAATCAACCTCCTGCGAGATCGTGCACACTTAGCGCATAAGGGTGCCGTTACCATCGATGACGTGTGGCAGGAACGCAGAGTGGAGTTGGCGATGGAACACGATCGCTTCTGGGACATCGTCCGTCAGGGGCGTGCCGCAGAAGTGATGCATGCAGCCGGTAAGGCGGGTTTTGTAAAGGGTAAGCACGAGTTGTTGCCCATACCGAATTCGCAGATCCTGTTGAGCGCCAACAAGCTTATCCAGAATGACTTCTACTAAATCCTAAACCTTAGAAGTAAGAACTTTTTATTAAACCAAATCAATTCTAAAAATGAAAAGAACAAGTAGTTTGAAAGTGTGGGCAGCCGCCGCTGCCCTCGTGATGGTCGGTGCCTGTAAGGATGACAATAGTTTGCCTCCGATTGATGGCTATAATAGTTCCGACGAAGTCGCAGCCGCGAACCTCGTGGCGCACTGGTCGTTCGACGACGATCAAAAAGAAACGATCTCTGGAACAGCTCCTTCGAACACCTTCGGTACAGTTGGTTCAACCGCTGGCCAGATTGGTAACGCGCTGAAGTTGACCAAAGGTGCTTTGGTGTACCCTTCGATCGATAAGATCAACACTGCCAATGCGTTGAACAACTTCACCGTTAGCATGTGGGTGAATGTAACTGGAAACAAGAAGGCTGCTAACGAAGGCTTTACCGCTTTCTTCGGCTTGATTCCGACTGGTGTAACAGACATCTGGGGTGATATCATGGCTTGCGCCGAGACTTCACGCCACTTGCCTAGCTCTGATACGCTCGAATTGAAGAACCTGCTCAACACCCACCCCGTGGGCGCATCGAACAGCCTTCAAGACAACGTGGCGTTGAAGAATGGCGACCAAGGTGCCTATTTCATGGGCGCTAAAAGATGGGCGCACTATGTAATGCGTTGGGATGCAACCACCCACAAATTCTATATCATCGCCGATGGTAAAGATGTTGGTGGTTACACTCTGCGTGGTACAACCGGCGCATTGGTGATGGCAACGCCTGTAAAGGCTGTCTTCGGTAGCCTTGCCTCGAAAGATATTGGTTTCACTGGAGCACCTGCTCAACAATCGTGGAACCCTTGGGCCACAGCATCAATCGACGATGTGCGTGTATTCAACACCGCGTTGTCGGATGCTGAAATTACGGCTCTGTTCAACTTGGGGACTGCAGGGAGGTGATTTGGTTTTTTGGTTTAAGGGGCTCGCCATTTCGGCGGGCTCCTTTTTTATTTCTAACTTTTTATCTTGACTTCAACACTGGGCATGAGACGACTGACGAGTATTGGGTGGATGTATGTGGCGATGGCATTACTGTCACTCTCAGCTTGCCGCGAAGACGACGCTCCTGACAACGGCGCCCCTTTCATTTCCCTCCGCGACGTAACCCTCGACGGAAAAGGATTCAGCTTCAACTACGCTGGAACTTCCTTAAAGCCCCTCATCACCATACAGTTTTCCGAACCCATCGACCGTGCTTCGGCACAACAAAACATCACCATCGGCAGTTCAACCACAAACGTGGCATTGGACTTTACATTCAGCAATGGCGACAGCACCATCACCATTCAGCCGCAAGCTAACTTAAAATACCTCACCAGTTATAACCTAGGAATCACAGAGACACTTAAGTCGACAACAGGTAAACAGCGCGATGCCGCCACGCTCGTTACTATTCTCACGCAGATCGATCCCTCGGATAAATTCCCGCGCATTTCCGATGATGAACTACTCAACCTCGTCCAGAAACAAACCATCAAATACTTTTACGACTTCGCGCATCCCGCCTCGGGTATGGCCCGCGAACGCAATACCTCGGGAAACACCGTGACCACCGGCGGGTCTGGATTCGGAATCATGGCTTTGATCGTAGGCGTTGAACGTGGCTTTATCGCACGCGACGCCGGCATCGCGCACTTCAATAAAATCATCACCTTCCTTGAAAAGGCCGACCGCTTCCATGGCGCATGGTCGCATTGGCTGGACGGCAACACCGGGAAAGTCATCCCCTTCAGCCAGAAAGACAACGGCGGCGACTTGGTCGAAACCTCCTTCCTCGTACAAGGCCTACTCACCCTTCGTCAATATCTGAAACCAGCCGATACAGTTGGAAACAACATGATCAACCGCATCAATAAACTCTGGACCGGCGTGGAGTGGGATTGGTATCGAAAAAACAACGAGAACGTGTTGTACTGGCATTGGTCGCCCAACTACAATTGGGATATGAACTTTCCGATGTATGGCTATTTTGAAGAACAGATCACCTACATCCTAGCAGCCGCTTCACCTACCCATTCGATTCCGAAAATCGTGTACACCAACGGTTATGGCAAGAACGGCGCGATCGTGAAGAACAACACGTTCTTCAATGTGAAACTTCCACTCGAGGGTCCATCGCCACTTTTCTGGGTGCAATACTCCTATCTGGGTATGAATCCTCACTTTAGCGACGACTATGCCAACTATTGGGAACAGAATGTGGCGGCCACCCAGATCAACGAAGCGTATTGTATCGCGAACCCCCGCAATTATTATGGGTATAGCGATGAGTGCTGGGGGTTGACGTCCAGCGACAATCAATCTGGCTACAGCGCACACTCGCCTTCAAACGACCTGGGCGTGATTACTCCAACGGCGGCGTTATCTTCCTTTCCGTACCTGCCGGCTGAGTCGATGAAAGCGCTTAAGTTTTTCTATTATAAGATGGGCGATCGACTCTGGGGCGACTACGGATTTTATGACGCCTTCAACTTGTCGAAAGGGTGGGTGGCAAATTCTTATCTGGCAATCGATCAAGGTCCCATCGTCGTGATGATTGAAAATCATCGGACCGGGTTGCTGTGGAACCTGTTCATGTCATCACCGGAAATTAATCAAGCAAAAACAGTTTTAGACCTCAAATAACCGAAACTCTGACTCATGAAATACACGCTACTCCTCGTCGCTGCCCTCATCGGGTTCGCGTCGTGTTCAAAGAAGCCTGCGGAAACAACCGCAATGGCGGAGATCAAGTTGAATGCGTTGCCCGATGATTCACTTTTGAATCTCGTGCAGTACCAAACATTCCAGTATTTCTGGGAAAACGCGGAGCCGAATTCGGGAATGGGACGCGAGCGTACACACATGGATGGTGACTATCCCGACAACGACCAAAACATCGTGACGACCGGGGGATCCGGTTTCGGTATCATGGCCATCCTCGTCGGCATCGAACGCAAGTTCATCACCCGCGAAGAAGGGCTTGCGCGGTTTCAAAAGATTGTCGGGTTCCTCGAAAAGGCAGACCGTTTTCATGGTGCGTGGCCCCATTGGATCAACGGTGAGACAGGACACGTGAAGCCTTTCGGCACCAAAGACAACGGC
This sequence comes from Cyclobacteriaceae bacterium, assembly GCA_044226825.1. Classification (GTDB taxonomy): domain Bacteria; phylum Bacteroidota; class Bacteroidia; order Cytophagales; family Cyclobacteriaceae; genus ELB16-189. Next base: position 248,637 of record JBGAGH010000003.1, on the reverse strand, counting down.
GGCGACCTTGTTGAGACAGCATTCCTCGTGCAGGGACTCCTCGCGGTCCGCGAGTACTTTAAAGATGGTAACGTCGCTGAGAAGGAACTGGCAACCCGAATCGACAAACTCTGGAAGGGCGTGGAATGGAATTGGTACACAAACGGTCAGAATGTTCTGTATTGGCATTGGTCGCCCGAATACGCGTGGCAGATGAATTTCCCCGTCGGTGGCTACAACGAATGCTTGATCATGTACGTGCTGGCGGCAGCTTCCCCCACATTCCCAATCGACAAAAAAGTTTATGACGAAGGATGGGCGCGCAACGACTCCATCATCTCCAAAGAGCAGTACCATGGTTTGGACGTGGTGTTGGACCACTACGAACATGATCCAGACCCGGTAGGTCCTCTTTTTTGGGCACACTACTCTTACCTAGGCCTAGATCCGCGTCACCTGAAAGACAAGTATGCCGATTACTGGAAGTTGAACGTCAACCATGCCAAGATTCATTATCTGCATGCGGTCGAAAACCCGAACCACTTTCCTTACTATGGCGAATATTGCTGGGGTCTGACCTCTAGTTATTCAACGTCTGGTTACGACGCACATCGGCCCACCCATGACACGGGCGTCATTTCGCCTACGGCCGCCCTGTCGTCGTTTCCATACACACCTAAGGAAAGCATGAACTTCTTGCGCTTCATCTACGCACCTGGAACTGATAGCGTGATCGGCAAGTACGGCCCCTACGACGCATTCGATTTTCAAGATCATTGGATGCTTCCGCGATATCTCGCGATCGACCAAGGCCCCATTCCCGTAATGATCGAGAACTACCGCTCAGGACTGCTGTGGAAGCTGTTCATGGGCGCTCCGGAGGTGAAAGAAGGATTGAGAAGGCTGGAGTTTACTGAGAAGTAGTTAGGAGTTAACATTTAACATTTAGGATTTAACATTTAGGATTTAGCATTTGAACAAACGTCCTGGTTCAAGTCTAGGTCAAAGACCAAATCCTAAATGATCGAATGTTAAATCTTCTAATTTTCTTTTAGCGCTTGCGTCGGATTTAGATTCGCCACGACATACACCTTGTGTGCGACCGCTAGGATGGCGAGTATGAGCACCAACGAGGTCGCGATGACTACCGTGCTCGTACTGACGGCTAGGTAGTACTTCCAGATCGATCCCATGAGCGCGTTACAGGAGACGAACCCGGCCCAACCACCCACGACGGCGGCGATCAATAGGATGATCATAAACTCGAAGTTGATGATGCGGGTAATGTGAAAGATGGAGGCGCCGAGTACTTTCCGGATACCAATCTCTTTCGTTCTCCGGATGATGTTGATCGACAACAAAGTGAAGAGGCCCGTAAGCGAGTGAAGCAACGCCACGATACCCATGAAGCCGTACATCATGATCAAGTTGCTGTTGGCTTCGTCCACGTCGTCGAGGTGATGTGTGAGCAGTGTGCCGTTGTAAAGGCGGTTCGGGAACACCTTACTCCACTTTTCCTTCATCACTTCATTTACTTGGTAGAGTTGGCTAGGTGTAGTGCTTACGATAATCTGCCGGTATTGCTCAGGCGCGACGTATCGAATCATGAGGGGCTCAAGTTCCGTCCAGAGACCTTGTGTATAAACGTTCTTCACCACGCCAACCACATACAGGCTCACGGTGTCGCGCCACAAAATTCGTTGACCGATGGGATTGGAAAACGCTAGGTCTTCGGCGAGCCGTTGTGAGATGATTACAGATTCCTTCAAGTCGGTGGGTGAGTCTTTCCTGAAGTCCCGACCAGCGGTGAGACTTAAGTCCAGCGTTTCGAGGTATCCATCACCCACTTCGATCATGTCGACTTCACGCTGGGTAGCTTCATGTCGAACGGTTTCTTTGGACCCGCCGGCAAAGATGCTAGACTTAGCCCCAGACATCGAGCGAATTTCCGCGTTGGATTCGAGCGCTGTCCGGTAGTTTTCAAATTCGCTTTTGTTTTCGATGTGGGCCACGATTGACCCGCGCGAGTCGAAACCCAGGTCGTAACCCCGCTGGTACGAGGCATTCTGGTAGAGTGCAATGGCGCTCACCACCGCGATCAAAGAGATGGTAAACTGAACGGTGAGCAGGGCCTTCGTGAAATAGCTGGGTCCACCAAATTGTGTTTTCCCCTTCAAGATTTTTACCGGCGCAAAGCGGCTGATGTAGAGGGCGGGGTAGCTTCCGGCAAAAAGGCCAGCCGCGATCAAAACACCCAGTAAGAAAAGGAAGAAACCCATGGAGTCGAAATAGTGAGGAGTAAGTTGCATATACTCCCAAAGGATGTTCCACCCGGTTACGAGCAAATCGGCTACGGCCAGGCCCACGAAGGCGGAAACGAGACAGACGATCAGCGTTTCGCCCATGAGCTGTGCGATCAGTTGGATGCGACGGCTTCCCATTACTTTGCGAATCCCGATTTCCTTCAAGCGACCGGCCGACATCGCGATCGTAGTGTTCGTGAGGTTGAAGCAAGCGATGAGCAACATCAGGAAACCCGTAATGGCGGTCCCCACCACAGCGACTTGTGGCGGCGCCACGAACGTCCAGGCTTGCGTAGACTCGCGGCGATCTCGGATGGCCATACCCGGAAGTTGTTCTAACGTGAGGTCATATAATCGCGCGGCATCTCGCACCGTGTTCGCCCGATCGATGAACGGTTTAAGTTCGTCGTGTACGGCACCAACACGCGAGGCATCCTTGATTTGAATGAATACCGTCGACAACTTCATCCAATCATCTTCCCGTTCGTTGGGAAACTCATCCTTGCGATTTTCATAGTTGAAATAGCTCGATCCATTTTTGGAGTAGAAGCTCGAATTCATGGGCGGGTCTTTGAAAACACCGCCGACCTTTAGGTCCTTTAACTCTTTCCCGTAGACCAACGTCACGTCGCGACCGATCGCTTCGGCTCCTTCACCAAAAAGACGGATCGCGATTTCTTCGCTGATCAGCACCGTGCGCGGGTCGCGAATGTTTCCGTCGCCCGAAACAAATTCGAACGTGAACATGTCGAAGAACCCGGGATCGACAAAGCGAAGATTCGAAGAGAACAACTCGTCGCCTCTCTTAAAGTTTGACTGCGAATAGTCGTACCGGGTGGCTTGATCTACGTCTGCGATGTTGCCAACTAATGAGCCCACGGGCGTAGGGACAACTCCATAGCGCGTGCGGGTGCCTTCGAACTCGCGCACGCTGGTGACTCGGTAGATTTGTTCTCCCTGCGTGTGAATGGCGTCGAACCCACGGTTGTATTCATTTGCAAAATAGGCCACCATGCAATAGCCGACCGCCACACCCATTCCAAGGATGTTGGCAATGACCGGAAGTTTGTTTTTGGCCAGCGACCGAAAGGTGATGGTGAAGAAGTTTTTGAGCATGCCCCTCGTTTCCAATTAATGTGCCACGCGAAAACTATCAGGCGATTCGCTGATTTGGGCGAATCTCCGTTGAGGTTTCGTTCGGCGATGGGAATCGGTGTCCGAAAGCGAACGAGGTGTGCTCAAGCGGTCGCTGTTTTCTTGTTCTTGAAGTAAATCAAAGAAAGCAAAATCAACACACTGCCGGCGAATGACATGATGTATGCCCCATTGATGAAGAAGTTCAACCAGCTTTGATCCTTTTGTCCAATTTCTTTGTAAACCATCACCATCACACTGCCGACATAGCCGAAGGAATCGGCAAGGTAAATCAAGAACCCAACGGTGCTCACATATTTGAAAGCAGCGATCAGTCGATCGAAGAAAATACTGTTGAACTGAATGTATCCAAAGTAGAGCCCCATACCGCCGGAGATCATCCAGGCAACCGGACCGATCCATCCTTGTTCATACGCGAAGGTTCCGAGTCCTACGATGAGAAAACCAGCCAACACGATCATGTGATTGATCACGAGGGCCTTCATATTGTCTTTGATGACCATTAAGCTACCGATCAATACCAGTACCGTCAGCGTGACGGGGGTTTCCGTTTGGAGAAACACACCGGGTTGTCCACCGTAGCCCAATGCTTTCCAAATGTCGGCGGAGAAGTTATCTCGAAACTCGCGGAAGGCGGTGAGCAGCATGTACGTGAGCACCAACAAAACGAGTCCCGGTAAGAATGTTTTCGTGAAGTGCATCCGTTCGGCGCCGGTCATCGGTTGCCGTTTGGTCCGCAAGCGTTCGTCTTCGGCCGTCGGGGGCGGCACCTGGTCGAGTAGTTTTAAAAAGAGGAGCAACGGTCCAAAGAACACGAGGCATGCAATGAAGGGCATCCAGAATTCAGAGATGCCTCCGTCGACCATGAGCTTTCCCCCAACCCATTTCGAGAAGCCGGCTGAAAAGATGAAACTAACGGATAGGCTTGCCCCCAATACTTCCGTGAACCGACGACCTTCGAGGTAGCCGAACACCATTCCCCACACCATGCCGAGTGGGAGCCCATTGAAGAAGAGGCAAATTAGGTTATAGGGTGCTGGCACGATGGCAAAGAAGAACCACGAAGCGGCAGCAATTAAGGACATGATCAAGATGCCGGTGGCGCGAGCGGTCGCCTTGAGTTCCGACACTACTTTGATTCCGATAAACTTGGACACCATGTACCCGGCCACTTGGAAGAAGACCATGAGCACCTTGTACTTGAAGCCGGCAAACTCTAACCCATCATATATGGCGACGTTGTACGTTTTGCGCAGGGCGAAAACACATAGGTAAAGACCAAACGCGGAGAGGCCTGTGTACAACGAGAAGTTGAATCCGTTGGTACTTTGAAGCCATCGTGTGATGGAGGAGGTCTTAGGTTGGGTCAATGCCATGTTCTGAAAAAGGGACGTCAGTCCACTTTCCATGTAACAAGATGCGGATTTTTTTGAAACCCGCATCGATTAGTTGCCGGGCGGCGTCGGGGAACCCGTTGACTAGGTCGTCGGGATGGTGCGCATCCGAGCTGATTGTCACGGGAATGTTCCGTCGCTTCATTTCTTGCAACACCCAGGGACTCGGATAGAGCGTGGTAGTCTTTTTTTGATAGACGCCTCGCGTATTCACTTCGACAATACATCCACTGTAGGCGATCACGTCGAGGGTTGCGTGCACGGCCTTATCATACCAACCTTCGGTCTCACGAAAGTACCGGTCGTTGCCGTTGTGCATCTTGATTTTATCGAGGTGCCCCACGATGTTCGGAGTAGACGTAAGTACCATCTCGCGTGTCAGTTCAAAGTAACGTTCGATGGCTCGGCGAATATCCCCTCCGAAAATTTCTCCAAGCCCATCCTGGAAGACTTGGGCCGTCGAGTCTATTTCCCATCCATTACCGCCTACGAATGAATCGACAAAGTGAACGGAGCCAACGGTATAGTCCAGCCTTTCTTTGAAAAGGTGTGGACCGGTTTTATTGGGGATGAAGTCTACCTCCAACCCTGCGTACACATCGAGGTCACGCGTGGCCTGTCGCAAGGAGTGAATGTCGTGAAGGTAAGAATCGATGGATTCCGCTTTCATACACCACGGACGGTCGAACGGTAGCGGTGCGTGCGAAGACAAGCCGATCGCCTTCATCCCCAGCGATCGCGCGGCGGCCACCACCTCGGCTACGGATTTTTTTCCATCACAGTAAGATGTATGGCAATGGTAGTTTGTCCACATGGAAGCAGTTACGGGGGGCAATCGAACTCAAGATACGAGACCCGGGGGTGAACACAAATTCGCACTTTAATCTGCGATCCTACCGGCGATCCTCCCAAATTTTAGCTAACTCATTTTTTGCGTACTTTTCACAGTGTCTTACCGAATAGTACTTCTCTTCTTTTCGCTGGTGGGTTCGGGCTCTTCGTTGCTTGGGCAGGGTAGCGACCCACATCAACTTAACAAAACGGCGGCTTCGTTGGCAGCCATCAACCCATCTGCGGCGGCGGAAATGTATATGAAAGCCGGGGCGCAATTCGAGGCGGCGTACCAAATGGATTCCGCCGTTTGGAGCCTCATACAGGCACGTCAGCTTTATGCTCGAATGGGCCAGTCGGGAGCACCCGGCTTGGTGGAAGCGTGCAATGCATTGGGAGACATCTACAAATATGTACTCTACGACTTCAACTCGGCGGAGGAAGCCTACGAGGTGGCGTTGATGACCATGATCAAGCTCGACTCCAAGAATGAACGCGCCTACAACAGGTTGTACTATAACCTCGCTACGACGAACCGATCACAGCTCGACTACAAAGCGGCACTGACATGGTGTCGCCGGGGTATTGCAGGCGCAGAAGCGCTCCATGACCAGGAATTCTTGGAACGCGCATTTTCCATCATGGGGAATATCTATCGCGATATGGCCGTGTACGATTCAGCGAGAGCTTATTACCAAAAGGGTATCGCGGTGAACGAGTCGCTAAATCATGGACAACCGAATGAAACACTCGCCGGACTTTTGGGAAGCCTTGGCGACGCTGTGTACCGGCAGGCCAATCACGCTTTGGCGGGTGAGTACCTTCGCCGTTCGATCGACATGTACCGCAACAGCGAACCGAAAGATCTCATGATCGTCTTCCATACAAAGCGTCTGCTGGCGGAGGTTTTAATGAAACAACAACAGTTCGAGGACGCGAAGCAATTGTTGGATGAGGCCAACGAACTTCGCGAGCGACAGCAGATCGAACGCGGTGGTCCCGCTGCTGCCATTTACAAATCGTATGGCGATTGGTACCATCAAAAAAATGATGCTGCCCGTGCACTTGACTATTACACGAAGTCTCTCACGGCCACCCTCGTGGGCAAAATGTCTGCAGCAGACGCACTTCCCCCGGTTGGTTCGATCGAGTTGCGCCCCTTTGCCTACGATGCACTCCTCGCCAGTGCCGACTTGTTGGTAGAGCAATATCAACGCTCGCCCAACGAGGCCAAGTTAGTTGACCAAGCGTTGGATCGTTACCAGGCTGCGAGCGACCTCATCACGCTTAGTCGACGTGATCTCGATACGGAAGATGCCAAATGGAATTACTCCGATACACATTTTCAGTTGTATGAGCGCGCCCTCCGCGCCATCGCACTCCTGCCACCAAACGCCTATCACGAGCGGGCATTTCACTTTGTGGAACAGAGTAAGGCGAAGACACTTTCCGATGCGTTACGCGAAGTGCAACTCAATCAAGCTCTCGGAGCCAACGGCTGGATGATTGGAAAACTTCGCGAACTCCGCCAGCAGTCGCTCGTGTTGCAGCATGCCATGGAATCGGATGAAGACACGACGGCAGGGGAGAAGCTGCTGAAGAACGGTCAGGAGATCGCCCAATTGGAATCTCAGATCGAGGGATTGTATCCCGCGTACTTTTCGTTGGTTCAGGACCAGACGATCGAACTCACGACATTAAGGGAACGACTCCGTCAGTTGGACGCGGTTTTGGTCGAGTACTTTGTCGGGTCCGATCACGTATATGCAACAGTGGTGTCGCCGGCCGCGGATCTCATGTTTGCCGACCTGGGTTCACCGCGTGACATTGTCCCCATGGTCGATAGCCTACTGGTGTTTTTCCATGGTCGTGCCAATAAATTTAGTGCCAGCGACGTCAAGTCGTTTGCATCGACTTCGTATCAACTCTACCAGAGATTGATGAAGCCGATTGAACCCATGTTGGGTAACTCGAAACGTTTGATCGTGTCGCCCGATGGACCGTTGGCCCAGTTGCCCTTCGAGACACTCTTGCCGACTTACGATCAGGCGAAGGACCTAACCTTTAAGGATTTATCCTACCTCGTTGCGACCCGTGTCGTGTCGTACCTTCCGACTGCTCGACAGTTAACAGCGCCCGTTACCCCAACGCAGCCAGCGCCGCGACTCTTGGCTTTTGGATTTACCGCGGGGGGCGATGTGCGCGCGCCTTCGGATGCAACGATCGACCTACCGGGTGCCGAGATAGAATTGATTGCTTTGCGCGATAAGTTTCCCGACGGCTCATTTTACGTTGGCGATGAAGTGACCGAAGCCAACTTCAAAAAGCAAGCGAGTGGCTATGACCTCTTGCATCTAGCCGTGCACGGGACTGGCAACACCGGGAGCGATTATTCCGCCGCCTTGTATTTTCGCGATCATAACGAGGAGCAAGATGGAAAACTGTATTGGTATGAACTCTATGGCATGAATCTGAAAGCCCAACTGGCGGTGTTGAGTTCATGCGAGTCAGGTATTGGTAAAACGTATCGGGGTGAGGGCATGTTAAGCATGGCGAATGCTTTCACCTTTGCGGGTTGTAAGAATGTGGTCATGGGACTCTGGAAGGTAGACGACCGCGTGTCGGTCGAACTCATGAACCCATTTTACAGTGAACTCATCGAGGGCGTGCCGATCGATGAGGCACTCACCGTGGCAAAACGCAACTATCTCTCTACCGCCGATCAGGTGTCGTCGAATCCAAAGTTGTGGGCCTCATTGGTTGCTTATGGGGAGTCTCCCGTCCTCACCAAGGAATCATCACCCTATCGTTTTTTAGTTGTTGTATTGATGACGTTCATCATTGGCGGAGTGGCCGTATACATGAAAGTGAGGAAGTAAGGCGGTCGCTAGATTCCGCCAATGCCGTGGTGTGGCACCAACTCCAAAACCAATAGAATCGCGTCGGGCGACAACGCTTCGAACTCAAGTCGATTTGTGTTCCACAGCGCGAGCCCATCCCGGGGATGAAGCAGGCGATTATTAACTTCAAAGGCACCATCGATCACAAAAACAAAGCATGAATCGTTGGAGCTAGCAAAGAACATCTCTGCCTCCTGCCGCCCACCAAAGATGCCAAGATGTACCTTGAAAGCCTGCGAAGGAAGGGGTACACGATGTAAAGTATTGGGTTGTTGTTCGATCGGGACGTCGACAACTTGGCAGGACGATTTATCTCGAGAAGAAAGGGCGATAAAGAGGTAGTTAATCAGTTCTTGCTGATAGTTGTTCGAGAGAGTGACTTGATCACCGCGTGATACGGACGCATGTAGAATCTGACCTGCTTCTGCGCGATGGATGCTTGAATCAATTTGACAGGTGCACGCACCCACCAACGGAAGAATGAGAATGTCGAGTTGCGCCGGGGCTTGGTAATGAACCGTTTCACCTGCGGCAAGGGTTTCGTCGTTCAACGTGTGTAGCGACCCGAAAGGATCGCGATGACGGTTTTGGTACGTGCCGTAGTTGAATGTATGGTAACACCGTTGTTTGGTGGTCTCTGTACAACCTCGTTGTTCTGCTAAGAATATCTTGGCATTCGAGTGGTTCATAGTCTTTTCAGAGACACGATGCCAATGTTGGGCAAGAGCATCACCGTCTTAGTCTCAATTTTTTCGCCACGAAGGTATTTGTCTACATCCCCTTCGAATCCAATCACCGCTTGATGGGCGGATAGTTGATCGACCCAGAGCAAGGGCTCACTGAAGAGATGGATTGCCACCTTGTGTAACCCCTTGTTAGAGACACTCGAGTCGACAATTTCGAATTTGAAGTTCTTAAATGGAATGACCCGTTTCCCTTGACTATCGAACACGTCGGGAAAAAGGCCGTTGAGTTGCAGGAGGTATCCCTTTGCCGCAGTGCTTACGAGGTAATGCATGCCGTCCGCGTTGGGCTTGTGGGCGAGTATCTGCTGAAAGGTGTCGTATTGTTTTTCTTGATCAAACTGTTGGGCTTGCATGAAAAACTCCCGATACGTGTCTTCAAAAACAGCTTTGTCCCAACTAAGGGACGAAGCTGCGTCAATCACCTTGGTATAACAGAGTTTTATGATACCCTTCATGTTAATTTATATGGGTACGCTTACCAGATCCACGTTCGAAATTACGAAGTGTGGGCAGTCGACAAAGAACGCCAGAAGAAATTTGACTCTTGTCGGTACATCAGCCGCTTACGACGATGGTGTGTGTAAGGGCGAAACCATTATCTACAGAACCGGAGATAGAAGACATTTCATTGGTAACGCCGTCGCTAAACACGTTGTCGCTCGAATTGTAGGTGTATCCTGTCATGCCTTTCGTGTAGCCTTTTGCGGAGGCTGCGTTTACCAAAACCACGGCGCTGTTCGCTCCTTCCGGGAAGGCGATTTGTGTCACCAGCAGTGATACGCCGGACGAGTTGTAGATGTGCACGTGGATGTGTGTTGCGCGACCTTGGTACCAACCCGGGAAGATGGACGTGAAACCAACCATACCATTGCTGTCGGTTATCTGGCGACCTCGCAGGAAGTGTACTGCCGTATAGTCGACCGACTGCATGCTTGTACCACCATATTCAGAGTAGTACCCGTCTTTATCACAATGCCAGATATCGACCAATGCGCCGGCGAGGGAATTGCAATTGTTGTTCTTGTTCTGAATGGTAATTGTCACGGTAAATGCGACACCGGTTCTGTCGCCGACAATGTTCTGCCTCACCAACGTGGACGGATCTTTTGTAGGGAAAGGTCCAGCCGTTTCCGAGTTCGTCGTCGTGCAGGTGGCAGTAGATACTGTGAATGACGACGTACTCGTAACAGTCACGCCATTGACGGTGACCGCGATCAGCCCTGATGTTGCTCCTGCGGGAACTACAACGGTAAGCTGGGTGGCGGTCGCGGCGATCACGGTGGCGGTCGTGCCATTGATGGTCACAATGTTGTTCGCGAGTGTAGTGCTAAAGTTGGTTCCGGTGATCACGATCGATGAACCAGTGGCGGCACTGGAGGTGAAACTCGAAATGGTGGGGTTCGAATTGGATGCGGCAGCGATCGTAAAGTCGGCCGACGATGTGGCCATGAGGCTGTTCGTGGTCACGGTGATCTTCCCCGTCGTTGAACCACCCGACGGTACGGTGACTGTCAGTTGGGTCGTCGTGGCTGCAGTGACCACGGCGACAGCTCCGTTGATTGTTACCGCGTTGGCCGAGATAGTGGTGCTAAAGTTGGTTCCGGTGATGACCACCGACGAACCGACTACGCCACTCGTCGGCGTGAAACTCGTGATGGTAGGACTGGCAGCGGATGCGACAGTTACCGTGAAGTTGGCGTCGGACGTGGCCGTCTTACCGTTTACCGTTACCGTGATGGGTCCGGACGTGGCACCCGCCGGTACAGCAACAGTCAATTGTGTTTTGGTGGCGGTAATCGGCGATGCCGACGTACCGTTGAACTTTATCGTGTTGTCGCCGGCGATGTCGCTAAAGTTGACTCCGGTGATGGTAACCGTCGTATTTTCTGGGCCGCTGGTGGGCGAAAAGGTCGAGATCGACGGTGTCGCTATGGTATCTTCGTCTTGGCAAGCAGATAAGACCGGGATCATGACGGATGCGCCACCCAGTCTTTTTAGGAATTCCGTACGTTTCATGGGGTTGGGGTTAGGAGAGAACCGAAGTGAGAGATAAACACACGGTGTCAATCTTGCGGAACACTTCTTTTGTTCTCGGGGTTACACAAAGTAAACGTCTGAAGGCCCTTATTCTGATTCTGATGCCAGCGTCTATAGAAGGATAGGTAAGATGTGTCGATGGAATGCTAGCGCATGGTTTTTTACGTAGGTCCGAAATCGGATGCGGAAATGACGGAGTGAACCCGGCGGTGGCGAACAGGTGGATGCGTCTAAGTCAATTCTTAAGAAACTCCATTAACTGTAAGATCTTTATCTCAGTCTTTTTGGCGGAATCATTCAGTTGAATTATTTGGTCGCGAATGGTATCGATATTCTTTTCTATTGACAGACGATACTCAGTAGCCATCCGAATGTGTTGTTCTCGTTCTGCTTCGGTTCTAAGTAATTGGAATCGCTTTGCTTGGTCAATGTCGTCTTTTGCTACTTCGTGTTCAGCTTGATTCTTATTCAAGTCCGCTTCCAACGCAGTAATCGCGCTCTTGATTTCGACTAATTGTTGTTGCGCTTTATCCAAGTCATCAAGAGCTTGCGTCCGTTTTTCGCGGTTGTTACAGGATATCAAAACTGCGCAAAGTATAGACAAAAAGTAAACCTTCTGCATGGGTCTAGAATTTGAATTGACTAGTAAATAGAAAAGCCCTCAGATAGGTACCTTGATACCTACCCTTGGGCTCGGCTCGAAAATGGCAATATTTTCAGGTTGCCTGAAACATCTAGATTTCAAGCATCCCTTTCACCTGGCTCTCGGCTGTTCTATTTGCTGTTACTTAAGCTTTTGGTGGCCTCATATCGCCATTACCCGTGGCTTTGAAGACGGCTCCCACCGTGATGTCGGGGGGACTGTTGTACTCGTAGGTCACGTGGTTGATGGCTCCTCGGGCTGCTTCGATGGCTTGCTTGAGCGCCTGTTGTTGACGTACGCGTTCAGGATATTGCTTGGGACTGGTGGGTGGATACTCTCCGTAGTTGACCGGGTCGGCGATGAAACGGCAGAGTTGTTTTACGTTGTCGAAAATACGATCGAAGATGCGCAAGTTGCCCTTGGCCAACGGCGAGGCATAAGGTGCAATGGTTTTGGTGTTCGCCTCAAACGGCGGGTGGAAGTCTATCGAGTACTTGAGCGTATTTAGGTCGCCGTCTGCCTTCGTGGCATACACTTTCATGGTGAAGAAAATTTCCTCGTTCGAGGCGTTGGACTCCTTCTGCGGTTTTCTAGATTTTGCCATAACTATTTCCTTTTGGTTTTGATTGGACATGACTTATGAAGAGAGGGAAGACTACTTGGTAAAAAAGTTGTCACGCTGGGGCGGCGTGCGCAACGTGACTTATTTGATCTCCTTCAACAGGCGTTTAGCCTTTTCCGAATATGTGACGCGAGGGTCGCCCAACTCTTCCCAGATCATCCGCGCTTTCACCGTCTCGCCCGACTTCAAATAACAGAGACTCAAGAACCACTTAGCTTGTTCGTCCAACACGTCGAAGTCACTGATCAAAGTTAGGAAATTGTTTTTGGCCACCTCGTCACGGTCGAGCACCATGTTGCAGTTGCCGAGAAGCAACAAAATCTCAGGCTCTTCTTTCACTTTCAATAGGTCCTGAAAAAGCGCGGCAGCGGCTTCGTATTTCCCTTGTTCATATAGGGCGAAGGCGGTGGCCCGGTTGTCACGAATGCCTTCCGTTCCGCGTTGCGTGGGTTCGAAGACGTTGGGATATGGTTCGAAATTGCGCGCGTATAAATCGGCGGCCGATTCATTGCCGGTCGTGAACCACAACACGGACGCGGCGATGACGAGGATGGCCGCAGCAGCAGCGAGCGGCTTCCACCAAGTCTGGAGCACACGCACTTTCGCGTCTTCTTCGATGGGGGGTAACGCCTTCTCAAGTGCCCGTAGCTGCTGGAGTTTATCGTTCAACGCGTGGTACCGGATTCCTGCAGGAAGCACTCTCAACTCACGGTACAGTTTGGAGAACTCACCTTCGTGCTGGAGACGTTGCTCCACTTCCGCCACTTCCTGTGGGGTTGCCTCCCTGTCGAGGTATTTCTGGATCAACTCTTGGTCCTTATTGCTCTCCATGTTGTAGGCTTCATTCGGTGGCGACCACAAAACTGGTAGGTCTTTCACCTTCCACTAGCTTGCGAAGTCGCTCCATGCATTTGTATTTCTGGTTCTTTGCCGTTTCAGGGTTCTTGTAACCCAATTCGGTGGAAATTTCTTCCATATTTTTCTGTTGGAAGTAGAATAGTTCCAACAAGCGACGGCACGGATCACCGATTCTTTCAAAACAACGACTGATCAAAGAAAGGTCTTCCGCTTCCGCCTGGGCTTCATCGGCGGTGGGGAGGAGGTGACTTTGCAACAAATACTCCGCCTTGATCTTTTCGCTGCGTACCGTTTTTCGATACTCCTGCATCACCAGGTTCTTTCCAATCCCGAAGAGGTAGGTTTTCAAAGAACTCTGAAGGTCAGTTAACCTGCCGGTCATCACGTTCTCATAAAAGATAACCATCGTTCCCTGGTAGTACTCGCACGCTTCGTCGATGTCGCAACGCCCGAACTTTCGAATCCAGCTCACGAACTCACGTCGATACTTTTCATAGACAAAGGACACCCCGCTCGGGTCGCCGGAACGGACCAGGTGAAGAAGCTCGGCATCAGACATCGTGGCTTTGTCCATCTTGCGCCTATTAGTAACCCAAAAGTAAGTAAACGGATGACGATTTTTTAGTTGGTGGGTCATGGTTGGTGGTTGGTGGTTGGTGGGGGTGGGTGATAATGAGTGCTCCAAAAAAGAATTTTCGATGGCGGGTGACCTTCCCTCTATTCCGCTACTAACCTTCAAAAATTAGCCTACGGATCGCGATTCCACCGACGTCGATGCCGGTGAAAAAATCATACTGGTTTAGGTTTAGGGGCCAAGGCCGCACGACGTCGGAGTCGCATCCCGTAGATAAAAGTTAGGAAACCTAATACCCGTTTTTATGATAACTCCTAAAGAAAGAGAAGTGCTCCAGTTGATTGCCGATGGTTTGTCAAGCAAGGAGATCGCCAAGCGACTTAGCATCAGTTTTTACACGGTTCAAACCCACCGTAAGAACATGCTTGCGAAAGTCGGTGCTAAAAACACACCCGAATTGATCGTAAAGATTCTCGGTCAGGCCCAAGCTGCCTGACCCTTTCTTCATTTCTAGACCCCTCTTCCCATGAAAAAGTTATTGTTCACACTAGCGGTGTGCCTGTTCGTCGTGCCCGCTTGGTCGCAATCGGTCCCCAAGACGATTAGTTTTCAGGGGTACCTTACCGACAAGACTACCGGTGATCCACTCAATGGCAACTTCGACATGCGGTTCGCCCTCTACGACGCGAGCACAGGTGGGGCCGAACTTTGGTTCGACGATTACACCAGCGTGCCCGTCGTCAAGGGTTTGTACTCTGTGATCCTCGGTGACAAGAAGCCAATCAACCTACCTTTCAACCAAGTGTATTATGTGCAGATGAAAGTTGGGCTGGAGAATCTCGATACCCGGCTGGTATTGACCTCTTCGGGTTATAGCATCAGCTCCACCAACGCGAGCAACTTGACGTCGGGTACCGTGAGCAATACTTTACTCGATCCCGACCTGCAAGACCTCGCCGACGGTAGCCTCACCGGTTCGTTGGTCGGCCCGGGTGTAAGTGCGGCCAATATCTCAGGTACGTTGGCGGTGGCCAATGGTGGAACGGGTGCGGGTACGTTGACCGGACTACTGGTTGGCAACGGAACTTCCGCCGTTACGGCGCTGGCGAAAACCGGCGGGCTGCAGTATCTAAGAAGCAACGCGGGCAACACGGGTTATGAGTTTGCTTCCCTCACGGGGGTGTTGACGAACAACGAGATCTCGGGCACGGCGGCCATTGCAGGCTCCAAGGTGGTCCCCGCGTTTGGAACGCAGAACATTTCGACCACGGGAACGATCACCGGAGCTTCATTTACAGGTTCTGTGGCCACGAGCAACCTAACAGGAACGGTGGGTGTCGGCAACGGGGGTACCGGAGCCACGACGCTTACGGGAGTCCTTTTCGGGAATGGAGGGTCGGCTTTCACCGGACTTTCAACCTCAACGCCGAGTTCGTATCTTAGAAGGAACGCCGCCAACAATGCCTATGAGTTCGGGACACTCAATGTGGTGAGTGCCGAAATTCAGGACAACACAATTATTGACGGCGACATTGCCGCAGGAGCAGCGATTTCTGGAACAAAGGTGAATCCCAACTTTGGGAGCCAAACGGTAACCACCAGTGGCACCGTGCAGGCGTCGACGTTGGTAGGAAACCTAGACGCAGCAACGGTCGTAGGACCGAATCGACTGAATCAAAATGTGATGCCGACCACAGTACCGCTCGGCAACGGCACCGCCGGAAGAGTCACATTTTGGAGCGGCGCCTCCGCGGTAAGTTCGAGTGGATCGTTGAACTGGGACAACACGAACTTGCGACTCGGCATCGGTGGAACTCCGGCCACTTCGTTGCACGTGCTCCATGGGAATGGATTTTCAACCAATGGACTCACGGTAGAAAGTTCAGCTGTTGCGTCGTCGAATTGGAATATTTATGTGGCAAGTAGTGGCGACTTGTGGTTGCTGAAGGCTGGCACCCAACGCGGCGCATTCAACGGAACGAGCGGAGCCTATACCTCGACTTCGGATCGTCGATTGAAAAAAGATATCGTTCCGCTGGGTTCTATGACGAGCAAGTTGATGGCGTTGGTGCCTTCTTCATATCGATTCAAAGACCAAGGCGCCGACGATACCAAGACACTTGGTTTTATTGCACAAGACGTCCGAGAGGTGTTTCCAGAGATGGTGAAACACAACGAGGAGACCGATGTATTTACACTCGATTACTCTGGCTTTGGGGTGGTGGCAGTGAAGGTTATCCAAGAGCAGCAGAAGAAAATTGATGAGTTGAGTAACGAGATCATGGAGTTGAGGAGGGCGGTCGAAGACCTGAAATCCAATCTCAAAAAATAACTTCATGAAAACGCTCGCGCGCGTATGGGGGTGCTTCCTAGGGCTGTACCTCCTGATCAACATCGACGCATCGGCACAATGCAATGGTAGCTGTCCCTGGCTCATGCCAAAATGGTTCGAAGGTGGAGCCTTCGTCTTCGACAATACCAAGAAAGTTCCTGGTAGCATCTACGACTACCAATACGACTTCGGCCACATCGACGTGGGCCTCACCGCCATCCTCAAAATCAAGATCAACAATTGCCATCCCGCGCAGGCAGTTCCCTCTGGAACGCTCAACGTCGGAGGTTCGCCTGTCAACTTCGACGTCAGCGTCACGTATTGTAGTGGCGCAGTAGCCGCAGATTGGGACTTCTCTAGCCTGGTCGACTTTGGTCCAACTTTGCCCACGATCCCCGCCATGGGTGAATCGAGCGAGTTCACCATCAAGTTTCGTCCCTCTTCGGCAGGGATAAAGAATGCGCTGCTTGCGATCCGCTACAGCGACCCCGATTGCAATGGTGGCAACGCCGAAGGAGTCGTTAACGCGAGTTCGTGTACCATCACCCGTGGCCCAGCCGCAAACAACTCCACCATTCTCACTTTCAAATTCTCCGGAACCGGCGACGCGCGGCAGCCCTTGAACTCCATCCTCGTGGTGGACAAGAGTGGAAGTATGGCCGACCCTGCCTTCACGATGACGTCCACCATTACCAAAGCGCAAGCACTCCAACAAGCACTCGACGTGTTTTATAACACCCTCGACGCCCAAGACAATCTCGGCGTCGTCGCATTCAGCAGCTCGGCTTCAACCATCGTCAACTTTCAAACAAAACCCGCTGCGATCCCAACTGAAATCAATGCTACCTCGCCCGTGTCGGGACCGCTAGCCCCTGGTGGCAGCACGTCGATCGGTGCGGGTCTGACGGAAGGTATCGCCATGTCGAATGCACACACGCCACCGGCTGGACACAAGAACATCCTGATCGTACAAACCGACGGGATTCAAAACACGCCGCCAGATGCCTTGGGGATCCCCATTCCAGCAAACGCAACGGTCTACACCGTGGGCTTAGGCCCCGACGTGCAAGACACCTACCTCCAAACACTGAGCAGTCCAAGTCGATTCTTCAAGGTGACTGATCTCCTGACCGGCCCCGCACAGCAGGACTTAATGAACTTCTACTTCAAGATCTATGTCAAGGCGAACAGTATGGCCAACGTAACCGACCCTACCCAGTTGGTAAGCGTTGCGGGTGGGCCTGTCACTGCCTTTACTTCTCCGATGACGTTGGCCGATAAGGAAGCCTACTTCCTTGTGATCGAAGGCGACAACCACCGCGAACTTTATACAACCGAGTTGGTGAACCCGAAAGGAGAGGTCATCACCGGGGCCAGCACCATCGGAGGTGCGCCTGTTATCGTAGCATCGTCGAATGGTCACAAAGTGTACAAAGTCAAAGGCGATATCGACGACAGTTTTGTCGGTGAATGGAAGCTGAACGTGATCCCTCGTGGCAACTGCAAAGATTCCACCGGTTGCTTGGTACCTGTATCATTCTCGGCGGCAGCGAAATCGAACTTGACACAAGAGATGGCAACCATGTCGACCACCTATTTGCCGGGGGCACCGCTTAAGCTCACCACAAAACTTACGGAAAGCCGCATACCGCTGGCAAACGCTCAAGTTGTGTGCACTATCAAAGGGCCGGACAAGAAGGTGTATTCCGGCATTCGACTCCACGACAATGGTATGGGTGTCGATCAAGTGGCGGGTGATGGCATCTATTCGGCAGAGTTCTTGGAAACGAGCGCAATCGGAACCTATGAAGTTAAGTTGAACTCGTATGTGAAAACGCTTGCTGGCAAGTCTACCACCCGCGAGGATGTCCAATACGTAGCTTTACAATTCCCCAACGACCAACTCAAGTTGTCGGAACAAGGCTGTTTTTCCTGCAAGCTTCGGTGGCTGTTCGTAGCGGCTTTCTTGATCTTGTTGCTCATCATCTTATATAGGCTGAGGACGAAATAGTATGAGACACGTACGAATTGTGTTTGTCATTGCCATTGGTTTGGCCGCCACATCTTGGGCATACGCTCAAACGACGATCAAGTCGAGCGTGTTCTCCAACGGTTCGGTCAACGCTTCGAGCGCAAGCTACAAGGTGAATGGACTCGCTGGTCAGGACATCACGGGCAAGGCAACCTCCAGTTCGTACGTGGTTCAAGCGGGCTTCACACTATCGCCTGCGGAGAGACTCGCAGACTTAACTATCGTCGCTTTCGACGTAAATCCCACTACGATCGGTCCCGGGGGCAAAGTCGCGATCAACGCTACCGTTCGCAACAGTGGCGACTTGCCCATAGCTGCAGACATCATGATCAAACTTTTCCTTTCGGACAACACCACGTTTGAACCCGGTGTCGATACCGAACTAAGTCCTTCGTTTGTGATCGGAACGGCATTGGCCGTGAATACCAACTTGGTGTTCCCAGCCGTAGGGCAGTCGAATGAGGTAACGATTCCCGCGAATACCCCTCTGAAAGCTTACCAGTTGTTGCTAGTTGTTGACCCGGGTAATTCGATCGTAGAGAAAAACGAGAACGACAACGTGGGCTCGAAAGGATTGACGGTAGCGACGACCACGGGCACCGACAACCTACCACCGGTGTTTGGTACCATTACCAAGCCGGCCGCGATGGCCGACAATGCGAAGATCACCGCAAGTGTTACGGACAATCTAAGCGGTGTCGCGGGTGTTAAATTTTTTCACAGGGCGGTGTCTTCCACAGGCTCCTTTACTCAAGAGCCCACGACAAAGGACGGCGACAACTTTTCGGTGACCTTATCAGCAGCGTGGGCAGACGAGACAGGCATCGAATGCTACTTTACCGCCACAGACTTAGCGGGCAATAGCTCACAACCGACGGCGAAGCTATATGTTTACACTGCCGCCCCGGCGAACCAAACTATTCCTGGGCTGCTGTCGGGTGGGCAGTTGGAGGACTATTCTATTTTTTCAATACCGTACGCGCTGACAGACAATCGGATAGATGAAGTGTTTAAAAACTTAGGCGAGTACGACAAAACCAAGTGGAGGATCGTTCGCTATCAAGGTGGGCGCAACGTCGACAAAAAGGAGGGCCTTACAAAGATTGAACGAGGCCAAGGATTTTGGTTTAATGCCGTGGACAAGATTGATGTGTTGATCGGAGCAGGCACCTCCGTGAAAGCTGAGGAAGGACCGAACTTCACGATGGTGTTGGAAAAAGGATGGAATCAGATCGGCGCCCCATTCACATTCGATCTCAAATGGGCGGATGTGTTAGCCGCGAATGCTGCCAACGCATCAAAGCTGTCGCAGCAGGTGCTGACGTACAACGCCGCAAACGTGAGCTTGGATCCTTCACCTAACCTTAAAGCGTGGGGCGGCGGCTTCGTGTTGGCCGACGAAGCGATGTCGTTGACGATCCCCGTGTCGCTGAAGAGTTCCGCTGGACGGCTGGCGGCTCAAGTCATAGAAAACTCGGATCCGGATCAACCCCAATGGATGCTCACTTGGATTCTTCGACAAGGGAAAGTGGTCAATGCGCTCGGTGGCTTCGGAATGCATCCAGATGCTCTCGTGGGGAAAGACGTATTCGATATTGCCATGCCCCCGAAGTTTGGTTCCCAAGCGGCACTCTCCACTTTTCATCACGACTACTTCATCCATCAGTTTGCCCGCGATGTGGTGGCGACGACCGATTCGTACAATTGGACATTTGAACTCGACTCGAATATTCCTACCACGCAGGCTACGATTCAATGGGACCGGGCGTCGCTGGTTGGCGCAAAAGCCGAAATAATTTTGTACGATCTGGCGACCAGTAATCTGGTCAACATGAAAACGACTGATCGCTACGACATTGACCCGACCGTGAGTCGGACGTTTAAAGTATTCTTCGGCACGCGTGCTTCTACCTTGGCTCCTGATGTGCAAGAGTTTTCGGTTGCATGGCCCAATCCAGCAAATGAAGTGGTGAACATCCCTTTCTTGGTGAAAGAGCCCTTTCACGTTCGCATTGAAGTAATCGATTTGATGGGGCGTGTCGTGGCCGTGCCTGTCGATGCCGTGTATGAAGCCGGCTACCATGTGGGTATTTGGAACTTGACAGAGCATCCGGTGTCCCCCGGCACCTATGTATATCGCATGACGGGATCTGGAAAAGTTGGAAGAATCGTGATTCGATGACTATGAAGCAATCAGTCTTATTCGTTTTTCTCACCCTTTGTGCCTTCGTCGCGTCGGCGCAGGAGTTTGCCATTCGAAAGGTAGAAGTAGCGGGCGATAAGGTGTTTATCTATTATGATCTGAACGATACCGTGTCGAGTCGAACCTACACGATCAACTTGTATTCTTCGCGCGACAGCTTCGTGACACCGTTGACCAAGGTGGAAGGAGATCTCGGATTGGAAGTAAAACCCGGGCGCAACCGGAAAATCACATGGCGTGCCAAGGAGGAACTCGGCCCTACCTTCGAGGGAAAAATCGGCCTTGAGGTAAAAGGAAAGTTGTACGTTCCATTCATTCGCTTTCAAGGCTTTAAAGACCACATCGTTCGCAAGCGGGGTGTGCCCTTTGACATCGTGTGGTCGGGCGGTCGAGCCAATAGCCTGATCAATTTCGAACTTCTCAAAGACGACAAGCTGGTGTCGGTCCCGCAAAACAACGTGGCAGCAAGTGTGGGGAAGACAACCATCCGAATCCCCACGAACGTGAAACCCGGCACAAACTATCGTTTCCGAATAGTAGACAGCAAGAACAAGGATGATGTGGTGTTTACCGAACCTTTCACGCTGAAACGCAAGGTGGGCTTGATTTGGAAAATCCTCCCTGTGGCGGCCGTGGGGTACGCAGTTTATGCAATTACCTCGGGTCAGGATGCTGCGAAAGGCCCGCCGGAAATCGTCGATCCCATTGAACCCAAGTAGAACTGTTTATGAAACAAATACTTGTCTCCGCATTTATGTGTTTGTCGCTGGCCGTGTTCGCACAGAGCTTCAGTGGTCAAACGAACGATATCCACTTGAACTTTAAGGACCCGGCCACCAACGCCGCGCTGCCGGTGATCCACTGGGTGTTTCCGCGAAACGAGAACACCGCCGGCCAAGAGCACAAAATTGAAGTTGAAGCCGAGATTCGATCGGAGGTGCCCCTTCGAAATATTTCTGTCTCCATCGGTGCGAACACGCGCGGTGCTGCCGAGAAAAAGCTACCCATCGATCAGGGCTTGCTATCCTACGTCGTCAAGCAGTCGCTCACCTTGGTGGATGGACAAAATGAGATTACCCTTACGGCTGAGAATCAACAAGGGGGACGGGTGAGCAGCAGCCGGTTCGTCTTAATTGGTAAGGACTGGGCAGACCGACTCGACATCAATCGGAACGACTACGCCCTATTTTTTGCGACCAACAACTACGATGATTTTTCCGATCTCGTAAACCCCATCGACGATGCGCGTGCCATCGAGAAGCTATTGAAAGAGAAGTACGGATTCAAAACCGAGTTTGTCGAGAACCCATTGTATGAGGATATCTACGCCAAGATTTCAGAATACAACACTCGAAAGTTTAATCCGCAGGATCAGTTGTTTATCTTCTTTGCAGGCCATGGAGTCTTCGATGAGAACTTGAAAGAAGGTTTCGTCGCCGCGCGCAATACCCTTATCAATGACAAGGGGCGAACCACCTATATTCCTCATTCAATCTTGCGCCAACGTCTCGATAACATTCAGTGCGAGCACATCTTCCTGGTAATGGACGTGTGTTTTGGAGGAACGCTTGATCCCCAGGTAGCCAAGAGTCGTGCGATAGATCCTTATCAAGAGCAGACCGATCAACAAGTGATTGTACGCAAACTCAGTAAGCCGACCCGAAAATTTCTGACGAGTGGTTCGAAGGAGTATGTGTCGGATGGCATACCCGGGAAGCATTCGCCTTTTGCCGCGCAGTTCATACGCGCGCTGAAAGAAACCGGTGGCAAGGGTTCGAGGATCATGGGCCTCAACGACTTGGTTGGATACTTCGATCGCCTAGCTTCCGTTCCGCGCTTCGGCAAATTTTCCGATCACGACGATCCTACTGGCGACTTCGTATTTGTCGCGAAAGACAATTGAGCCTAAAGGGATTTTCTCCTTTCAGTCAAGGTTTTGATCTTCGCTTCCGCATCGGCACGTTTCTTACGTTCGCGATCTACCACGTCGGCAGGGGCGCCAGCTACGAACTTCTCATTCGTCAGCTTCTTGTCGATTGCTGCGATGAATCCCGTGTAGTACACGATTTCCTTTTCGATGTCTTCCTTCTCCTTTTCGACGTCGATCTTGCCTTCGAGCGGAATCGTAAACTCGGTAGAACCCGAGAGGAACGAAGCCCCCATCGGTTTATCGTTGCTTACGATCACTTCGCTGATGTTTGCCAGCTTCATGATCACCGGCCAGAATCGAGGAAGGTCGACAGTTCCCTTTTGATAAAGTTTCACGGCATCTTTCGGTGACAAACCCTTGCTCGTGCGTGCGTTGCGCACTTGGGTCACGATAGAAAATGCAGTCTCCGCTTCGTTGATCATTTGCGCATTGAAACCGGTACTCTTGGGCCATGCCGCGTGGATCATGTAGTCTTCGCGCCGTTCGGCAAGACCATGCCAGAGTTCTTCCGTAATGAAAGGCATGTACGGATGTACCAACTTCAACACCGATTCGAAGAAGGCAACCGTAGCTTCATAACTGGCGCGGTCGATTGGCTTACCGTATTCGGGCTTCACCATCTCGAGGTACCAAGAGCAAAAATGGTCCCATGCCAACTTGTAGACGGTCATCAAGGAGTCAGACATTCGGAACTTCTTGAACTGATCGTCGAGTTCTTCAATGGTTTGATTCAACTTAGATCTAAACCAATCGATCGCGACTTGGTTCTCCTTCGGTTGAGGAGCATCGACCACATCCCACCCCTTTACGAGGCGGTAAGCATTCCAAACTTTGTTGGCGAAACCCCAGCCTTGTTCACACAGGCTTTCGTCGAAGAGTAAATCGTTGCCAGCAGGGGAGCTGAACAGCATTCCCGTTCGAACGCCGTCGGCACCGTACTTGGCGATCAAGTCGAGTGGGTCGGGTGAGTTGCCCAACTGCTTGGACATCTTCCTTCCAAGCTTGTCGCGTACAATTCCCGTCAGGTACACGTCGTTGAATGGCTTTTCGTCCATGTATTCGTAGCCAGCGATGATCATCCTCGCCACCCAGAAAAATAGAATTTCGGGAGCGGTGACCAATACTTGGGTAGGGTAGAAGTATCTCAGATCAGCGTTTTTCGACGCAGCAATTTTGCCGGTTTTGGCGTCGAACGATTCATCTTTGAAACCGTCGAAGACAGCCATTGGCCAGAGCCACGACGATGCCCACGTGTCGAGGACATCTGGATCTTGTGTGAGGTCGGAGGGTTGGATAGTTCTACCGCATTGTTGCGTCGCGAACACCGCCGCCTGTTCTAAAGACTCGGCAACCACAAAATCGTTTTCCCCCTTGCCGTAATAGTAGGCCGGGATACGATGCCCCCACCACAATTGGCGCGAGATACACCAGTCGCGCACGTTTTCCATCCAATGGCGGTAAGTGTTTTTGAACTTAGCCGGATGTAGCTTTACCTCGTCGTTCTCTACGGCAGCATAGGCTCTGCGTGAGATCTCCTTCATCTTTACAAACCACTGTAACGATAGTTTCGGTTCAACAACACTGTTGGTCCGTTCCGACCGTCCAATACGGGTGATGAATTCTTCTTCCTTCACGAGTAGTCCCGCTTCGCGCAAGTCTTTCACGATCTCCTTGCGAACGGCAAAGCGATCTTTTCCATAGAACTTGGGAATTTCACACTTCTCGTTCAACGAGCCATCGTCGTTGATGGTGTCGATCACAGGAAGTTGGTGACGGAGCCCAATCTCGTAGTCGTTTACATCGTGTGCGGGCGTAACCTTTAGGCAGCCCGTACCAAACGACTTGTCTACGTAGTCGTCGGCAATCACCGGAATTTCACGATTAATAAAAGGAACGAGCACCTTTTTACCAACTAAATGTTTGTACCGCTCGTCGGAAGGATTAACGGCAATGGCGACGTCGCCCATGATGGTTTCCGGGCGTTGTGTGGCGATGATCACCCATTCATCGGAGGTGCCCTTTACTTGGTACTTTACCGAGTATAAAACAGACTTTTCTCCGTCCTCTTTATAGAGAACTTCTTCGTTCGACAGCGCCGTCTTTGCTTCGCAGTCCCAATTGATCATGCGAAGTCCACGATAGATGTAACCCTTTTTGTAGAGGTCTACAAATACACGGATCACGGCTTTATAGTACTCGGGTTCCATGGTAAACCGCGTCCGGTCCCAATCACATGAAGCCCCCAAGCTTTTCAATTGTTCAAGGATAATGCCGCCGTACTTTTCCTTCCACTCCCATGCGTACTTGAGGAATTCGTCGCGCGACAAGCTCGATTTCTTGATTCCCTTCTCGCGGAGCATGGCCACTACTTTCGCCTCCGTTGCAATCGAAGCGTGGTCAGTTCCAGGCACCCAGAGGGCTTTCTTGCCTTCCATGCGGGCTTTCCTTATGAGCACATCTTGGATGGTGTTATTCAACATGTGGCCCATATGCAACACACCCGTGACGTTCGGTGGCGGAATCACAATGGTGAACGGCTCTTTGGATGGGTCGGGGCTAGCTTTGAAAAAGCCCTTCTTCATCCATAGGTCGTACCATTTGTTCTCAAATTCTACCGGGTTGTACTTCGTTGCGAGCGACATATAATCGATTCCAAGATTAATTGTTGCCAACCCGTCGTGCGCTGAATCAGACAACGCCAAACTGGTTGGTGGGACCGCAAAAATAACCTTAAAAACCGACCTCCAGGCCCTGTAAGGCCATTTCTTTTCAATTGAAGATCAATCGGTTAGCGCATCTTTGATCAGCGGAAATCCGCGAGGGGTCCGCGCCTCGTATTTTGGAAGTTGCCGCTCGGAGAACCCTTCAACTAAACCCCTACGGCCACCACAAAAATTCATGGAAAAGACCCTTTCGTTGGAAGACTCACGTGCAGAAAGCATTCAGTGGAAACAACTTTGGAGCCTTGCGGCGATGTATGCGTCCATCATCATCGGTTGGATCGCCTACCACAACTACCAACCCAAGTTGCTGGTCAAGTTCGACTTCGAAAGCTATTCGTTCTGGCTTACACTCGCCCAGTCGATTATACTCGTCATCACCCCACCCATCGCAGGCCGTTTGGGCGACAAGTTCCGTTTCAGCAAAGGCCATCGCCTACCTATTATCTCCACGGGCATCAGTTTTGCGGCGATGGTATTCATGGCGGTAGCTTTCACCCTGTTGACCAATCCGGGTGAGTACTTCAAGTGGATATTACCAATTCTGATCATCTTATGGTTGGTGGCGATGAGCATCTTCACCAGCCCAGCCCTGTCGACACTGGAATTGTTTACACCGGTTGACAAGCTACCCGCAGCAATGGCAGTCATCACCATCGTGGGTAACCTTGTGTACTCGCTCGAACCTGTTATTGTGGACATCATCGACTATGTGGGAGCTCCTCTTACATTTATTGCCGGTGGTGTGGTCGTTTTCCTCTCAGGTTACTCATTGAAGCAAAACTCGTTGGGACTGTTTCAACAAAATGCAGGTCGACCGCGCGCTGTATTCACCTTCGATACTAAAAAATCACCCTACCGAATGATCTTCTTTTTGGGACTTGCCTTAGGGTTGGCCACGACGGCTCTGTTCAAGTTCTTCCCGGCCACGTTGCACGAAAGTTTGCTGCCCGTGGTCGACATTCAAGGTAAGTATGTGGTGGTCATCATCTTGGTGGTGTCCGCGATCTGTTCGCTACCCGCGAGCCGACTTACCGAGCGCTACACGGTCGAGAAAGTGTTTTGGTACAGCCTCGGCGCTTTGGTTGTTGCTGGATTGGGGATACTATTGATCAGCCAGGCATTCGTGACGGTCGTGCTCGCCATCGTGTATGCCGCTAGTTTTGCAGCGCTGTCCGTCAGTTCGCTGCCGCTGGCAATCGACAGGGCGAACTATTACGAAAAAGTCTTTTGCGTGGGGATTTTCTTCAGCGGAGTGGAGGTGTTCGACTCAATCGTTGAGATTGTCACGAGTTGGAACTAGCGCCTCGCACATCCATGCGAATGCGCCACGACGACGGGTACAAGTTGTTCAATCGGTTTCCCAACCGGTTGACGAAGCCAAGTCGGTTGCCCTCAAAGGATACCAGCGCGAAACCACGATCTTGGGATTTGGGTGCCAGCGTATCTTTTGCTAGGTAGGCGAGTGCCTCGTCTTTAGTTAAATCTTCGACTGGGAATACATCTGGGAGTAGCGCCGTGGAGAGTGCTAGCCCATGCTCGGGGATAGGCTTGTTGCGCATCAGCGTCGCCACGGAAACACCGCGCAAAACCGGGTTCAAGGCCGAGGAGATAAGTTCAACGTCGGCTACAAACAAACTGGGTATCGCGATGAGCAGATCGTTGTACTCATAAAAGGTAAATTCGCCGCGCAGCCAATCTAACTTTTGCTTCGAAGGTCTTTCGCCTCCGTTTTTTCTATGTTTGAACGATCCTTCTGACGATTGTTTTCTTGCTATCGACAAAAAGAAACCTTCACCTTGGATTCGATGTGGGTAGAACTGGTATCCCCACGCACGCCCAACTTCCTTTCGCACCACCCCCGGAAAAGGAATCGGTACCTCGACAAAACTCGCATCTACCTGCTCCGAGAGCCATTGTAGGTTTCGCTCGTTCTCCTCTGGGTTGTACGTGCACGTGCAGTAGATGAGGCTGCCACCTTCTTTCAGTGCAGGCCACAAGTCGGTAAGGATGCGCCGCTGTCGCAACGTGCACAGGTGGGCGTTCTCTTCCGACCATTCCGTGGTAGCTTCCGGATCCTTTCGAAACAAGCCCTCGCCCGAACACGGAGCGTCTACCAAAATCACATCGAAGTATCCAGTCAAACGACCGATGACTTCGGGATCACTATTCGTTACCACCACGTTTGACTTACCCCACTTCTGGATGTTTTCTGCGAGGATGTTCGCACGGCTTCGAATCACTTCGTTCGTTACCAAGAGGCTCTGTTCGTTGAGCAACGAAAGCAGATGAGTGGACTTCCCTCCCGGTGCGGCACAGGCATCCAACACGCGAAGTGGTTTCGAAGGGTCGGCGATCGCATGCCAGGCTTGTTCCAAGAACATGGAACTTGCTTCCTGTACGT
The DNA here is from genome assembly GCA_044226825.1 of Cyclobacteriaceae bacterium. GTDB lineage: Bacteria > Bacteroidota > Bacteroidia > Cytophagales > Cyclobacteriaceae > ELB16-189. The sequence continues at coordinate 220,974 of JBGAGH010000003.1, read as the reverse complement.
AGTAGGCGCCCGCATGCAAGTGTGGATCGAGCGTGAACACAGGCCGATGCGGCAGGTACTGTCCGTTCGCACACCAACCGATGGGCTGCCCCGACCAAGAGGGCGGCGACTTGAATGGATTGAGTCTGATGCTAACCGGGGACGACGTTTGGAGCGATGCCTCGAACTCATACCACTCGGCGCCGAGTAGCCTAGTCATTCGATCGACAAATGGAACCGGTAGTTGTGAAGGATGCTCCAATAGAAGTAAATTGAGTTCAATTTCATCAAAAAAAATGAACCGGTCACGGAGCCATTGATAGGTGTGGAACCGAGTTCATGTAACTTCCGCTTCGAATGAATCCAAATGCACCTGAATTAAAGAGTTGGGTAGATGTGCCCAAAGGATCGGATTTTCCCATTCAAAACATTCCCTTCGGGATTTTCAAGACTCGCTACCTATCGCCTGTGGCCGGGGTAGCCATAGGTCAATACGTGGTTGACCTCGTCTATCTACATGAGAATGGTTTCCTAGACGGACTCGGTTTACCGGCAGGGATTTTCAATCAAAAGTATTTGAATGACTTCATCGCCCTCGGTCGTAAGAAGACTGGTGAAGTGCGCGCGCGTCTTTCTGAGTTGTTGCGCCACGACAACGAAGAACTGCGCGACAACCTTGCCGCCCGCGAGTTGGCGCTCATTCCCATGGTCGAAGTGCAGATGCAGATGCCCGTACACGTTCCAAACTATACGGACTTTTATAGCAGCGAACAACATGCAACCAATGTGGGCTCGATGTTTCGCGATCCAAAGAATGCGCTCTTTCCTAATTGGAAGCACCTGCCCGTTGGTTATCACGGACGACCTTCCTCCATCGTAGTAAGTGGTACTCCCATCCGCCGACCGCAGGGTCAAATCAAACCGACACCCGACGCTGCACCGGTGTTGGCTCCCACCGGTAAACTCGACTTCGAGCTTGAAGTAGCATTTATCACTTGCCAAGAAACAACGCTCGGTCAACCGATTCCCATCGGTCAAACACCCGACCATATTTTTGGTTTTGTCTTATTTAACGATTGGTCCGCGCGCGACATCCAGCAATGGGAATATGTACCACTCGGCCCTTTTCTCGCGAAGAATTTTGCGTCGACCGTCTCACCATGGATCGTGACTGCCGACGCTCTTGAGCCCTTCCTCGTGTCAGCACCCGTTCAAGACCCACCCGTTTTACCATACCTCGCTTCTACCGGACCGTCGCATTACGACGTGCGTTTGCAGGTTACTCTCCAACCCAAGAACGGCCAAGAGGCGCTCCTCTGCGACAGCAACTTCAAACATTTATACTGGAGTGTGTTTCAACAGTTGGCTCATCACACGGTGAACGGTTGTAATGTACAAGTAGGAGATATGTATGCTTCCGGCACCATCAGCGGACACGAACCGACATCGTTTGGCTCGATGCTCGAACTAACCTGGAATGGCCAAAAACCCGTTCAGCTCCCCGACGGCTCTCAACGTAAGTTCATCGAAAACGGCGACCGCATCACCATCCGCGGCTATGCTGAAAAGGACGGCGTAAGGATTGGGTTTGGTGAGTGCATGGGGGAGATTGAGGAATTGAGGAATTGATGAGGGGACGACTTGACTAGGGGATGAGGGGACGAAGGAGGGAACGATAGCCGAAAAGCAAGTACGGAAGCACAACTAATGCAAAACACCTAACACGTAACGCCTAACGCCTAACGAGTAACGCCTAACGAGTAACGGATAACGAGTAACGGATTACGAATAACGGTTTACGAGTAACGCCTAACGAATTTAACCATGACCATCGACCCAAAAACACTCTCCATACCGAAGCGTCACGCATTATTGCAAGGAGCGGTGATGCCGCGTCCGATCGCGCTGGCGAGTACGATTGATGCAGATGGCAATGTGAACCTGAGTCCCTTTAGCTTTTTCAACATGTTCAGCAGCAATCCGCCGATTTTGATATTCTCACCGTCGAGACGCGGGCGCGACAACACCACGAAACACTCCTATCAAAATGTGAAAGAGGTGCCGGAAGTGGTGATCAACATTGTCACGTACTCGATGGTCGAACAGATATCGCTGGCGAGCTGCGATTTCCCAAAGGGCACGAACGAATTTCTGAAGTCAGGGTTGACACCCGTGCCCTCGGAGCGTGTGAAGCCACCCCGTGTGAAAGAGTCGCCGGTGGCTTTTGAGTGTGAAGTGAAGCAAGTGATCGAATTGGGAACAGAGGGGGCTGCGGGCAACTTGGTAATCTGCGAGGTGATACTCGCACATGTGGATGAACGTGTCTTGGATGCGCAGGGGAACATCAGCCCTTTCGAAATGGATGTGGTGGCCCGCCTCGGGCAAGACTACTATACGCGCGTGACGCGAGAAAGCGTATTCGTGGTGCCGAAGCCAAACGAAAAAGTGGGCATTGGAGTAGACCAGATTCCTGCCGTCATTCGAAATGATGCCCGCCTCACCGCCAACGACTTGGGACGCCTAGGAAACATCGACCAGCTACCCAGCGAGGAAGAAGTCAAGCAGTTTTCACTTCGCCCAGACATTCAATGGCTGATGACCAGTGGAGAACTCCACCAAAAAGCGATTCATAAGTTGCACGAAGGAGATATCGAGACAGCCTGGAAGATGCTTCTAGCGCTCTTCCGTTAAGTTCAACGACCCGTAAGCGTCGGAGCACCAAACCACCACCAACCACCATCAACCACCAACCACCAACTATCAACCATCAACCATGAACCACCAACCCCTACTTCGTCTGGTACATCACCGCTTTCACGGCTTTCACCGTACGGGTAATGCTGGGCAGGATGGCTTCGATCAATGTTGGAGCATAGGGAAGGGGGGCATCGAGGCTAGTGATGCGATGAATGGGAGCATCCAGGTAGTCGAACGCGTATTTCTGCACGTGGTAGGTGATCTCGGTTGAGATCGACGCAAGGGGCCACGCTTCTTCTACGATTACCAGGCGGTTCGTTTTCTTAACCGATTCTACTACGGTGTCGTAGTCGATCGGTCGAACGGTGCGCAGGTCGATTACTTCGGCCGAGATGCCTTCTTTTTCGAGTTCGGCGGCGGCGGCCAAAGCCACTTTCATGATTTTACCGAACGATACGATGGTGACGTCGGTGCCGGCACGCTTAACATCGGCTTTACCGATCGGGATGAGGTATTCTTCGGTCGGAACTTCGCCTTTGTCGCCGTACATGACTTCCGATTCCATGAAGATGACCGGGTCGTTGTCGCGGATAGAGCTTTTGAGGAGCCCTTTGGCGTCGTACGGGGTGAAGGGCACGACCACCTTGAGACCGGGGGTGTTCGCGTACCAGTTTTCGAAGTTCTGTGAGTGTTGGGCGGCAAGTTGTCCTGCGTTTCCAGTAGGGCCGCGGAACACGATGGGCGCGCTGTATTGTCCACCCGACATGTTATAGATTTTCGCGGCGCCGTTGATAATTTGGTCGATTGCGACGAGCGAAAAGTTGAAGGTCATGAATTCGACGATGGGGCGGATGCCGTTCATGGCAGCGCCTACGCCGATTCCGGCAAAACCGAGCTCCGAAATGGGGGTATCGAGGACGCGATCGGGCCCGAATTCATCGAGCATGCCTTGGCTTACCTTGTAGGCGCCATTGTATTCCGCCACTTCTTCGCCCATCAGCAATACTTTTGGGTCTCTCCTCATTTCCTCGCTCATGGCTTCGCGGAGTGCTTCTCTGAACTGGATTTCGCGCATAATCGGTTTGAAATTGTAATTCTCGGGGCCGTAAAAATATAATTGCTAGAGCCAGAATGAAAGGATTCGAGGGGATTTTATGCCCCCCAAAAAGCAAAGAACCCCGGCCATTGGCCAGGGTTCCTTTCGATAACTATTTGACAGTCCCTTATTTCAGGGCGTTTTTGAATGCGTCGCTGGTCTGGAACTTCGTGAATTCGAGGTCAGTGAGGGCTTTTTCTTTGAGGCTAGGGTCAACTTTCACCGCGTTGGCCAAGTTGCTCACCACGCCATCAGCATTGCCCGAGCGAGCAGCAGCTACAGCGGCGCCGTAGTGTGCAATCGCGAAGTTGCTGTTAGCCTTGATGGCATCCGCAAATGAGGTCGATGCATTCGAGTAGTCCTTGTTGAGGAGCTGTGCAAGACCTTTGTTGAAGCTGTTCACTGCTGAAGAAGCTGCAGACGATTCGGAGCGAACCGCGTCGGCATACTTTGCCATGTAGATTTCCGAAGAACCTTTCACACCATTCACACCACGGGCAACATCGCTGCTAGCTCCGTTGAGGGCCTTATTAGCAAGTGAATAAGCTTTGTAAGGGTTGCCTTTCCAGAGGGCAACGGTCGCCAAGTTGGCATTCACTTCAGGCGTCTCGCGGAGGCGAGCAGCAATCTCGAGTTGAGCTGCGGCTTTGTCAACGAGTGCTGATGCTTGAGCAGGGTTTTCAATCGCTTGTTGGAGATAAGCGGCACCCAAGTTATTGTGTGCATTCCAGTTAGTGCCACGCTTTGTAGCAGCTTCGTAGATCGCTACTTTCTCATCTACCGAAGGCGTGAGGGTAGCGGCATACATCAATTCTTCGAACGTGAGCGCATCAGCAGCAGCTTGGCCAGAAGTGATTTGCTTCGCGAGCACCGACATTTCAGCATCCGTTTTCTTCACTTTCAAAGTCAAGATTTCGGTTTTAGCCGTACGCAAGGCCGGGTACACATCTTTGTATACTTTCTTATAGCCGGGCAACTTCTGGAGTTGTTTTTCTTGGGATTCGAAGCTTCCGCCGCTGTTTACGACGTTCAGCATCGCTGCCTTTTGATCTTCAGTAATGCCGGTATAAGAAGCAAGAGCTGTCTTAAATGACGACCAGTCGTCTACAATCGGCTTTTGGATGAACTTGATTTCGTCCGCCACGTTCTTGTAATCGTACTTCTTCATCTGAGCGCGGTAGAACTTCTCGATCGCAGCGGCACGCTCGTTCGACAGTTTGCTGTTCTTGCGCTCAGTACCTTCAGGAGAGTGGGTACCAGTGATGGTTACTGTGCGGGTTACGTTCTTAGCAGCGATGAAGGCATCCAATTGCTTTCCTTTTTCGCTCTTGATTTCTGAGTTGCGGAGAACCGAACGGCCTTGCTCGAAAATGAAGTCAGGAATAACAACCGGGATAATCTCTTCTTGGTTGTTGTAACCGTGACCTGCAAAGGCAGCGTAGTATGAGTTTTGAACCAATTTGGAAGTCGTGATCAACCCTGTTGCCACGGGCATACGAGGGGTGGTCTTCGACTTGGTGCCTTTCGAAGCTGCACCCTGCACTTCGAGGGTACCAACTTTGTATTCGGGCTTGTAAGGGAAAGAGAAGGTCTTCTTCACCTTGGGGGTCTCGGTGGTCGAAGGGAACTCTTCTGCCTTAAAAGGAACGGGGTCCATAGCCAATTCCTTGTCACCGTACTTGTAGAAGCTATTGACGGTGTATACAGTACCCTTTTTCAACATCTTCACCGGTAGCTGTGCCGACATTTCATAGTTCACGGTGTCTTTGTGAACTTCGAGTGGATTAGGGCTGACGGTCAGCTGCTGTTCTTTGGCCATCTTGACCATCTTGGGAAGCGTACACCCGGTGAAGGTGAGAGTTCCCATGACTACAAAGGCGTAAAATAACTTTCTCATGGAAGTGGATTTTTGGGTTCTGTCAAATGAATCGCAAAACTAAGTTTCTACGTATTTTTTTGCAATTATAGTTAAAAAATTAAGAAATGGGGCCGTTTCAAGGCTTGAGACCGTTTCCGTATATTTGCGCTTTGGTATTATTTTTTCGACAAAAGGTCATTTACCCAGGTAAAGCGGGAGAAAAACAGTTAAAGTCATGACCGAAGTAGTAAAACGAGTACAGCTTTTTTTCGAAGAACATGCGTTCGGGGTTTGTACGCGCTTGGGCGAAAAGCTCGGGATCGCTACCTCCTCGATCCGGCTATTCTTCATTTACGCGTCGTTTCTGACGTTTGGGTCGCCGATCATTGTCTACCTCGGCCTCGCGTTTATCATGAATATGCGCCGCCACATGAGGCGTAGAAGCACCATTTGGGACTATTGAAGCCTGACAAGTCCCCACTCGATCATAATAATATCAAGTTTTCGACCTCGCGAAGGCCGTCTTTCCGCACCAAATAAACCGCAAACGCCTATGTTCGACATGATGGGAATAATGGGAAAAGTGAAGGAGATGCAACAACGGATGAAAGTTGCCCAAGACAACTTGGCAAACTTGCATGCCCACGGCGAATCCGGCGCTGGAATGGTGAAAGCCACCGTGAATGGAAAAAAACAAGTACTAAGCGTAGAAATTGATCCTTCACTCCTGAAGTCCGACGACCAAGTGATCGTGCAAGACCTTGTGGTCGCCGCTGTCAATAAGGCCCTCGACGAGGCGGAAATTCTCTCAAAAGAAGAACTGCGCAAGAGTACCGAGGGCATTCTGCCAAATATCCCGGGCTTCGATCTTAGCAGTTTCATGCGATGAGTTCCGTCGCCGTCGTCATCCTCAACTACAACGGTCAGTCGTTTCTCGAAAAATTTCTCCCCGCGGTGGTTCAATATAGCGCCGGGGCCCAAGTGGTGGTAATCGACAATGGCTCCACCGACAGTTCCCTGCAAACACTCGCCCAGTTCACCACCGTCCAAGTGATCAAAAGTGAAACCAACCGAGGATTTTGCGGAGGATACAATTTTGGCCTAGCCCAAGTAAAAGCAGACTATGTCGTGTTGCTCAACAGCGACGTGGAAGTAACACCCGGATGGCTTCAACCGATGTGGCAACTCCTCGATCAGCGGCCAGAGGTAGCCGCGGTCCAACCTAAGATCCTCTCGTACGCACATCGCGACCAGTTTGAATACGCGGGCGCCGGCGGTGGCCTGATCGATATACTTGGTTATCCGTTTTGCCGGGGACGCGTCTTCGATACCGTCGAATCCGATCACGGTCAATACAATGATAGCGTTCCTATCTTTTGGTCGACTGGCGCCTGCATGATGATCCGCGCCAACCTATATCATCAAATGGGAGGCCTCGACGAAGACTTCTTCGCCCACATGGAAGAGATCGACCTGTGTTGGAAACTAAAGCGCGATGGTCACGCGATCTTCTACGTCGGTAATAGCACAGTGTACCACGTGGGAGGAGGAACCCTCGCAAGCGGGAATCCACGCAAGACATATTACAACTTTAGAAATGGGCTCAGTCTATTGATCAAACATATGCCCCTCTCCGGGTTGCTTTGGAAATTTCCTTTGCGACTGGTGCTCGATTGGGTCGCTGCCGTGCGAATGATTCCCTCCGGCTTCTCGCATTCTTGGTCCGTGATTCGCGCCCATGCATTCGTCTTTGGCCACTTCGGAAGCCTCCTCCGCAAACGTGCCGAACTCCGCCGGTCCCTAAAAGGGTTTGCAGTATCGGAAGTCTATCCTCGCTTGCTGGTGTTTGAGTTTTTTGTGAGGGGGAGACGATAGGACGAAAGGATGAGGGGACGAGGGAGCGAAAGGATGAGGGAACGATAGGACGAGGGAACGATAGGACGAAAGGACGAGGGAATCTAACGATTCAGGAGTAGCACGGTTCCTTCGCGGACAAAGGTGTGGCCGGCGGTGTCGACGCCTTCCGCTTTCCAAACATAGGATGATTCGGGCATGGGCCGTCCCGCGCGGGTGCCATCCCATGGTTCGTTCTTTTCGGTGGTGAACACCAGTGCACCCCAACGGTCAAAAATCTTGAGCGACATGCGCGCCACAAACTTACCGGCGATCGTAAACGTAGGGTTGATCGCGTCGCCATTCGGTGTGAAGGCAGTCGGCGAAATCAAGCGCACCGGTTTCTCTAACGTTACCTTGTTGGAGATACTGTTCACGACCCCGGATTGATTGGATACAGCATTGATGACATACGTCACAATTTGTTCGGGGTCATTCGGATCGAAGTCGACAAGCGTGGTATCGTTGGTCGAAAACGTCTGGATAAGACTCCCGGACCTGTTGTATTTCTCGACCTGGTAAGTATTCACGCCGTTCACCCACCCGTTGAACTTGCTCCAGGTCAGCGTTGCGGCGTTCCGATCATCAAGTGTGCCTTGCAGTACCATGGGACATGCAATAATTCCGGGAAGACTTCGGTTGTCGCATAAGTCGCGGTAGTTCACCTGGTAGCAAACATTGCTCTCATTGCTGTACGTTTGGTCGTTGAATTTTTGGCTTTGCGTCTCGGTGTAAAACACGGGGGTGGTTCCCCGTTGGGCCCGCAGAACTTCGTAAGCCGCTACTTTAATCTTTGGGTCTGACTTCCAAATCAAGTCGACGCCGCCACCACCACTGACCACTTGGGTTGAAAGGTTGTCGATCGCGGGGAAAGTGGTTACCAAAATCCCTGTCCCACATTTGGATAACGATGTGCTCTTCTTACCACCGCTGTAATTGACGATCAGTTGATAGCAGTAATCGACGTTGCAGTCGTAGTCGCGGTCTTGGAATCCCAGGGGAGCGCCAGGAATAGTGCTATAGCTCGTACCATTTCTCATGATGGTGACACTCGCCACACCACCGCTGCCCGTGCGCCAAGCAAGAACATTCACCCCATTTTGAAATGTGACATCGAAGTCTTGACTACAAATGACATTGCTGTAGTTGTTGTTTCCGGAACATGGATCGAAAGCACTCAATCGAAAACAATAATAGTTTACGTCGAGCAGCAGGTTGGGTACCGTCACTGTACTCACCTGGTATAAATTCTGGTATACCTGAAAGTTACTAGAGTTGTTCAACGCGATCTCCATCTTGTATTGAATGTGAGGCGCGGTGGTCATATCCAGTTTGATCGTGTTCGCATCTTGGGCCGTCGCGATGTTGATCGAAGGAGTCGGTAGGACGGGAAGAGTTTGATAGGCTTCAACTTTATTCTGACAATTGTCGGCCGAGTTGACATTCTTACCCCTTACGGCGATGTTATAGTTTCCGGCCACACCGTAGTTGTGGCTGGCCACCGCGTTGTTGCCGCTGGGTATAATCGTTTCAGGCGTACCATCGTTGTTGAAATCGATGACGTAGGTATCGTAGGTCTTGTCAGTTACTTTTAGCGACACTTGGTTGCCGGTGCACGTGTATACTTCGTACGTCGGTGCCGTGTTCGCAAATACCGTCACCGTGATGTCGTCGGCTCCGATGTTTTGATACAAGACGGAGAGTTTATACGTGCCAGCGGTCGTGTAGGTAAACGAGAATGTATTGGTGGCATTCGTGCCGTTGCCGAGGAAGTCCATCAAGCAGGGTTTCCCGGGTGTACATTCTCCGGTCGTCACTAGGTTCGTATTCGTGATGGTGAGGGTGAAAGGAGCGCAGCCCTTCACCTGGTCTACTTGGAATCGACCGAGGCGGCTCGTGTACTGCGCCGAAGCGGTCAGTACCATCACGCAACAAAGAGCTGAAAGCAAAAAGTGTCTCACGCAACCTGCCCCATTCGTGGGCGCTCTAAATTACTCACTCGCCGCCATATTTTCTGTATGGGGCGGCGACCGTTCTTACCGTACGTCGATTGCTACTTCCTTCAGGAATTTTTCGGATGCAACCAAATCGTTGTGAAGTAAACGATCGGTCTCTATAAACGACACACGACTCCGAAAATTATCAATCCACTCCTGCAAGGTGGGTGATGTTCGCAGGGGTTTCCGGAATTCGATTGCCTGGGTGGCCGTAAGCCACTCGATCGCCAGAATCTGGTATACGTTTTGGACGACCCGGTACAATTTCGTGGCGCTGTTGGCGCCCATACTTACGTGGTCTTCCTGCCCATTCGACGAGACAATAGAATCGACCGAGGCGGGGGTACACAATTGTTTGTTCTGGCTAACCAACGAGGCGGCCGTGTATTGCGGGATCATCAATCCAGAGTTGATGCCGGGTTCTGCGACCAAGTAATTTGGAAGGTCGCGCGCACCACTGATGAGTTGAAACGTGCGCCGTTCGGAGATGCTGCCCAATTCGGCCAGCGCAATCGCCAGGAAGTCGAGCGCCAAAGCCAATGGCTGTCCGTGGAAGTTTCCCGCCGAAATCACGGTATCTTCCCTCGGAAACACGTTTGGATTGTCGGTGACGGAATTTACTTCTGTCAACACCACGTGCGTGGCATAGCCAACGGCATCGGCACTAGCACCGTGTACTTGAGGAATGCACCGGAATGAATAAGGATCTTGCACGTGCTTCTTCGCCTGCGCAATGATTTGACTTCCTTCCAAGAGTCGAAGCATGTCGGCAGCTACCGAAACTTGGCCTGCATGAGGGCGGATTTGATGAACGAGGTGATGAAATGGTTCACGACGCCCATCGAAAGCATCAAGTGATAAAGCCGACACCACGTTCGCAAGTTTGAGCAAGCGGTGCGCGTGCAACACGCCATACACACCGTACGCGCTCATGAATTGAGTTCCATTCAACAGCGCGAGGCCTTCCTTCGCCTTTAAGTGGATGGGATTCCACCCCATGTCTCGTTGAATCTGCGCGCCGCTATATGTCTTGCCCAAGTAATGAACTTCGCCCTCACCGATCAGCGGAAGCGTAAGGTGCGCCAACGGAGCAAGATCGCCGGAGGCACCCAAGGAGCCCATCTCGAACACGCGTGGCAGGACGCGGTTGTCGAACATCTGGATCAGTCGCTCAACCGTTTCAAGTTGTACACCTGAATAGCCGTACGATAAAGATTGGGCTTTCAGAAACAACATCAATAGCACGATGTCTTTCGGGACTTCGGGACCAATCCCGCACGCATGCGACTTCACCAAGTTTTCTTGGAGCTTCTCGAGTTGATCTTTGGGAATATTGCGATTGTAAAGAGAACCGAATCCAGTTGTGATGCCATACAAAGGGCTACCGGCCGCCTCCAGCTTGCGGTCCAAGTAGTCGCGGCACTCTACGATCTTTCTCCTCGATTCCTCGGAAAGCACAACCTTCGCGTGACCATTCAGGATCTTGTGCAAGTCATGGAGTGTCAGCGGAAGCGGGGATATCGTGTGCGTGGCGTGCAATGTGGCTCCAAATATAACGGGAATAGTTTTGAATCGCCCGCCGCTCAGCCTTTCAACTGTTGTATAATTTCTGCTTTCGAGAGCTTCAGTTGCTCACCCGTTTTCATGTTCTTCAACGCGAGTTGTTCGGCGTATTCTAATTGCTTGTTGATTTTTTTCGTGAGATCGGGATAGATTTCGGAAGAAATTCCGTTGTCGCGCAGAAGTTGCACCATGCCCAAACCGTACTGCAACGATGCTTCATCGAAGTGACAGACCAACACTTGCGAAGAGACTTGAGCACTGTCGGGAAACACGTTCAGTTCTTCCATCGCGTCGTAAATGCGATCGATGCCGAACGAAATACCCACACCCGACAAGCGCTCCTTTGAACCGAAGGCTTGTGTGAGGTTATCGTAACGGCCGCCACCGCTCACGCTTCCAATGGCGACGTCGTGAATCTTCACTTCGAAGATGCAACCGGTGTAATAGCTGAGTCCACGTGCTAACGCGATGTCGAACTCGACATGTTCGTCGGTGGTGCCATAGTGGTGAAGCAACTGAAAGACTTCCGCTAGGTCGTGTAAACCTTTCTGACCTTGGGGGGAGTTGGCCAACATTTGACGAAGGGCGCCCAGTTTCTGTTGGTTGTTCCCGCTCGTCGCTAAGACTTGGAATACAGTATCTATGCTGGTTGCTCCGATCCCGCGTTCAAGTAGTTCTTTTCGAACACCGTCCTCACCGATCTTATCGAGTTTGTCAATGGCGACGAAGAGCGCTGTCTCGTTGCCGGCCACCCCAGCGACGTCGGCGAGTCCTCCCAAGATGCCCCGGTGGTTAATTTTAATCGTGTATGCGGCTATTCCCAACGTGCGAAAAGCTTCGCGGATCATCAGGAGAATTTCGGCTTCGCAGATCAGGGAATCTGTGCCGACCACGTCTGCGTCGCATTGATAAAACTCGCGGTACCGACCTTTTTGTGGTCGATCGGCACGCCACACAGGCTGCACTTGGTAACGCTTGAAGGGGAGTACGATTTCGTTCCGGTTCATGACCACGAAGCGCGCAAATGGAACGGTAAGGTCGTAACGGAGTCCTTTTTCGGATATGGCCGGAGCTACTTTGCGGCTGTCGCGACTGGCGAGCGCGGCGCTGTCGACGTCTTTTAGAAAGTCGCCTGTGTTCAGGATCTTGAAGAGGAGTTGGTCGCCCTCGTCGCCATATTTTCCGGTCAAAGTTGACAGGTTTTCCATGGCTGGGGTTTCTAGCGGGGCAAACCCATACTTTCGGAAAATCGCTTTAATGTGGTCGAGGATAAACTGCCTTTTGGCCATCACGGTGGGGCCAAAATCGCGGGTTCCTTTGGGTAGCGACGGTTTCTCCATTTCGGTGCTTAAAAGGCCGCAATTTATTTAAAAACCCCGGTTTTGATTTCCAGCACTGTTTCCCTATTTTTGCGGGCTCTAAAAACGACTCAAACCATGTCGATTACACGACTCAAGCGCAAGAACCGCAAGGATAAGGCAGTAGCTGCCCGCAGAAGGACCGCCTTGAAAAATCAGAATTTCCAACCCGTAATGAAGGGAGTGGATATTGAGAAGATCAAGGAGGAATTCAAGAACAAGAAGAAGTAATTCTTTGCGGGGTTGGTCTTATTGGATCAACCCTCGCTTTCCCAGTTCGATCACTTCCATTCCGCCAATCTTGCCAGCTTCGATCGTAAACCGCACGATCGTCTTCATGGCATGAAACCCGTGCTGGCCAGCGGCCCCGGGGTTTACAAACAACATGTTTCGATGCGTTGCATCACGTCCAATTTTTAGGATGTGAGAATGCCCGCAAATAAAAAGATCGGGGGTTCGCGCGTCCAGCAATTTCCGTACACGAGGGTTGTATTTCGGTGGCGTTCCGCCGATGTGGGTCATCAGAATCGTTACGCCCTCCACGGTCCAGTGCAGGTCTTCGGGAAATCGTGCACGTAATTCGCCATCATCAATGTTTCCGTATACAGCCCGTAATGGCTTAAACGCCGCAAGCTGGTCTGCCACCGCTCCGTCGCCAATGTCGCCCGCATGCCAGACCTCATCGCAGTTTTCGAAATGCGTGAACACCTTCGCGTCGAGGTAGGAGTGGGTATCTGAAAGTAAACCTATTTGCAATTGAGAATGACGAATGTAGAATGTAGAACTTGAATTTGGTAAAGTTACGAATGGCGTGGGTGTCCTTCGTCAAAGTGAAATTCAAATCTGAGTTCCCGGACGTGTTTGCCGAATGGTTCGAAAACAGGCGTCTCGTTCACCAGTCGAAATCCGTGTTGTTCGTACAGGTGCGCCGCGGTAGGTTGTTCGTGGGTGGTCAGCAGATAGGCCCCCTTGAAATCGTGATCCTTGAGATAGTCCATGAACAAGTGCATGAGTTTCTTCCCTAGTCCAAGCCCGCGTGCCGACGGGTCGAGGATGAAGTAGCGAAGTTGCGCCAGGTCGCCCCGGTCGACCAACGCCAAGAATCCAACAATGGTGCCCGAACGTTCGCAGATCCAACCGGTGCTCCTCGACTTATCCAATGACTCCATGAACTCGCTCATGCCTTTTGCCACATAACTTTCGAACGCAAGACCATAGTTGCATTCTTTCTTGTAAATCTTTCCATGCATGAAAATGACGTAACCCAAGTCGCCCGGGTGTACTTCTGTTCGGATGATGATGTCTTGAAAGGCGATCGTTGTTTTCATAGAACTAAGATACGTCGCTACACTGAATGGTGATCTGCACGACAACACAAAGACGTATCTGGCGAACAAGCGGTCGGTTGGACTTTAACAAACAATAAGATTGACACGCAAGCCTTGCCAATGGTCGAGTCTTATCGTAACTCGCGTGTTCATATCCCTAGTATGAAAAGCTTACCTCTTGCGACAGCCATGCTGTTCGTTATCGTTTGCGCGTGTGCGCAAGATCGAAGTGAAGAAACGTCGAAGAATCAGAGTTCGGTCAAAGCAGAGGGCTTCACCTCGCAGTTTTTGATTTCATCAGACTTCAAAGGATTCTACTTTAACATGGTTGGGGGACAGATTCGATACTACAAAGGTGATTTCTCGGCGGCGATCGCCATCTTGCCGACGTTGCGATTTCACAAGGATGAACACCTCGATCCAACCGACGACGTGCACCCTTTCGTGACACCGGGATTTTCAGTCGGGCCCTTGTTCACGTACAAGCGTTACATGCTCGGTTTCCCCATTTCATATAGCTACGATGTGCGTTGGCACCCGACGGTGGGTTTGGGTTATCGATTTGGAAAGACCTAGCGGCACATTCGATTGCGCTAAAAAATATTGAACTCGGTGTTCACTTTTGGTTTCCCGGTCGCTATTTTCCGTTATGGAGAGATCGGAACTGTTTAGAGAGTATCCCAGCAACCCCGCCGTATGGGATGAAATGCGTGACGAGCGCGACGTGCGTTCACCCTACCGCCAAGTTTTCAACTACCTAAAGCAGCTCGCCCCTGAAGAGCTGGCAAAGAAAGAAGAGCTTGCGAAGCGGCTCTTTATGAGTCAGGGGATCACCTTCACCGTATATTCCAGTGGCGAAGGAATCGAGAAGATTTTTCCGTTCGACATTATCCCGAGAATCATCACGTCGGCCGAGTGGGACATCATCGAATCCGGCATCAAGCAACGTCTGAAAGCGTTAAACTTGTTTCTCAAGGACGTATACCACCAACAGTTCATCATCAAGGACGGTGTCGTGCCGGTCGACTTGATTTACTCTTGCCCCCACTTCCTTCGCGAAATGAGGAACGTAGACGTGCCGTTCGACATCTATGTACACATCGCAGGTATCGACTTGATTCGCGACCACGATGGGACCTTCTACGTGTTGGAAGACAATCTGCGTACGCCATCCGGGGTCTCGTACATGATCGAAAATCGTGAAATCACGAAGCGCATTTTTCCCGACTTGCTGCCCCAGAACTTTGTGCGGCCAGTGACGCAATACCCCACCATTCTGCATAAGAACTTGATGTCGCTTTCGCCGCGGCAGAACTCCTCGCCGAATGTGGTGTTGCTCACCCCTGGTATTTATAACTCTGCCTACTTCGAGCACACCACGTTGGCTCGACTGATGGGCATCGAGTTGGTCGAAGGCCGCGACTTGGTGGTAGAAAACCACCGGGTATACATGAAAACCACGGATGGATTGCAACAGGTCGATGTTATCTATCGCCGAGTAGACGACGATTTCCTCGACCCGTTGGTGTTCAACCCATCCAGTATGTTGGGTGTGTCGGGGCTTGTTTCCGCCTATCGTAAGGGGAATGTCTCCATCGTCAATTCACTAGGCAATGGTGTCGCCGACGACAAGGCGGTTTATGTCTACGTTCCAGAAATGATTCGGTACTATCTCAATGAAGAGCCAATCTTGCGCAACGTTCCAACGTATCATCTCGACAAGAAGGATGAGCAAGAGCATGTGTTGAAGAACATCAATAAGATGGTGGTCAAGCAAACCAATGGGTCGGGTGGCTATGGGATGTTGATGGGACACGCGGCCACTGAGCAAGAAATCGAAAATTATAAGAAGGAAATTCTCAAGGACCCACGACAGTTCATCGCGCAACCCGTAATCAACCTCTCGTCGGCACCTTGCTACATCAATGGGAAGGCCCAACCTCGGCGCATCGACTTGCGACCTTTCGCGCTTTGTGGACCTAATGGAATCGAGATCGTCCCCGGTGGGCTCACTCGGGTAGCTTTGCGTGAGGGTTCGTTGGTGGTGAACTCATCTCAGGGTGGAGGAAGTAAAGATACATGGGTGTTGGCCAAATAATATATTAATCGAGACACATGCTTAGCCGAGTTGCCGATTCCCTGTTTTGGATGTCGCGGTACATGGAGCGTACCGATAGCCTGCTCCGTATTTTGAAGATCAGCCACCAGGCTTCGCAGGATAATCCTGAGGAAGTGACGTGGAGACCGGTGCTGAAGTTGTTCACGCAACTTTCCGACGCGGAATGCCAGGCTCTGGAACAGAACAGCCGACAGGTATTGATCTACATGGTGTGTGATCGCGACAATCCAAACTCTGTCCTAAACATGGTGACGCGCTCCCGCGAAAATGCGCGAGGTGTGCAGGACAACATCACCAAAGAGTTGTGGCAATCGCTGAACGAGTTTTATCACCGCGTGCGGGACCCTCAATTGGAAGTGTCGATTCGATCGGAAGACCCAGTGAGTACGTTAGATTGGTTGATTCGTCAGTGTGTGGTGTACTATGGCGTCGCCGACTTGACGATGTTCCGAGGGGAAGGACTTTCCTTCATGAGTTTGGGTAAATTCCTGGAGCGGGCCCTGCAAACTGCCACGATTCTCGAAGTTAAGTTCTCCGATCTCTCGTACGATCTCGACCGCACCACCGACCCCACCTACTGGCGCCACTTGCTGCTGTCGGTTTCGGGCTATGCCCTTTACCTGAAACGCTATCGCTCTGCGTTCGAGGCACGCAACGTGGTAGATCAAACAATTTTCAACGTCGACTTCCCACGTTCGATTTTATACTCGCTCAACCAACTACACCGGTACTTTGGTCGACTGAAGAGCGATCGCAATGGCGAAGGGTTTTATAAGGTGGATTTGATGATCGGAAAAGTGCGAAGCAAAGTTCAGTATTCCGATGTGGAAGCCGTATCCTCGATGGGCCTCCACGCGTACCTCACAGATTTAACCAACGACCTGGACGAAATCGCCGCCGCACTCAGTCGATACTATTTCGCCAATTCCTAATCCTAAATCCTAATCCTAAATTCTAAATTCTTAATTCTAATGTCTCGTTTCAAGATCCAGCATACCACCAAATACGTTTACGAAGACGCCGTTCGTGATAGCGCCAATCAGATTATGCTGTATCCGATCGCCGACGAGTATCAAGAAACCTTGCGCCATGTCCTCACCATTTCGGGTAACCCGGTGATTCATGTTCACGAAGACTACTTTGGAAACAAGGTTGGCACCTTTACCTATGCCCAACCTCACCAGGAGATGGTGATCCACTCGCACTTGAGTGTCGAAACGCATCCAAGGAAGTTTCCCACCGACGATGTTCCTTACGAGTTGCAGTGGTCGGAGTTAAAAGCCTTGAAACGCGATCTAACCTATATTGATTTTTACACCCAGGAGCGATTCACCGGCATCCAAGAAGTTGAGAAGATTATCGAAGCGGAAAAGTGTTTGGATTGTTCGCCTTTTCAGACGGCGCAACATTTCAACAAGTATGTGTACGACAACTTTACGTATCAGAAGGGGATCACCACGGTGGAAACCAAGTTGGAGGAGGTCTGGAAGTTGAAGTCCGGTGTGTGCCAAGATTTTGCACACATGCTATTGGTGATGCTTCGGCTGATAGACATTCCCGCCCGGTACGTGAGCGGATACGTGTGCCCAAATCGCGATGGCATGCGTGGGGAAGGAGCCACCCATGCGTGGGTGGAAGCATACCTGCCGTACTACGGATGGCTGGGACTTGATCCTACGAATAATTGCCTGGTGAGCGATCGCCATGTGAAGTTGGCCGTCGGCAAGGACTTTTCAGATTGTTCGCCTGTTCGCGGTACCTACCGGGGCACGTCCAACCACACGCTGGAGGTGGCGGTGACGGTCGCTTACGAAGACGGTTCGGTACAAAGTACGGACATCACGATTCCAGAAGTTTCGCCTACTGCAACTTCGACGTACCGCAACTCGTTTCGCCGCCACCAAGAAATGCAGATGCAGCAGTAAATTACCCAGGCGAAGGGGTGGTGCTTTTCGAGTGGAAATTCTACATTTAACGAATGCTTGCACCCCTGCTTGCTGATTTTTGGCAGAATCCCGCCAGTTTTATCATTGGCGCCGCTTTATTCATCCAAATTTCAACGACTTTTGGGCAGACCCCAACGCCCAAGTCAACAACTCCCGACCAGGTGGCGAAGGCAGAACTTGCATTTCGTGTCATTCAGGTGGATCGTGGTTTCGGTTATGACATTTATGCAAATGGGAAAATGCTGGTTCACCAACCGCATATCCCTGGAATAGCTGGCGATGTTGCCTTTGCGTCGAAACAGGACGCAACTAAGGTAGCGGAGCTGGTTGTGAAGAAGCTAAAAAATGGAGAACTGCCGCCCGTGGTCTCGGAACAAGAGCTGCGAAGGCTGCAGGTGATTCACTAAACCCCTCAATGAACAAAGCCGTCGTTATCATACGGTGGATCGTCCTCTTTTGGTCGATGGCAGCACCCGCGTATGCTACCACCGACCTCACGGTTTCTATTAACACGACGGCTCCTTTTTGCAGCGGTTCTCAAACCGAAGTAACGTTCGATTCGAATAACCTGACGTTCGACACAAACAACACCTTCGTGGTCGTGTTGAGCGACGCGTCAGGAAGCTTCACCAACCCAACGGTCGTCGGGACATTGGCTTCGAGTTCAACCGCCGGAGTCATACCGATTACTTTTCCAGCCGACCAGGTGGGTACCGGGTACCGGGTGCGCGTGGTTTCATCGTTACCATCGTTCGTGGGGAGTGACAATGGTGTCGGTTTTGCGATTGTTGCCCACACACCTGTGTCACTCGCTATTTCCGCTACCCCTGGAACGGTACTTTGCAACGCGTCTTCGGCCACCTTTACGGCCACGCCAACCAACCCGGGGAATGCTCCCGTATTTGTTTGGATGGTGAACAGCCATGTGGTAGGCACCAACACTCCTGTTTTTGGCGCGACGAACTTGGTCGATGGAGACTTAGTTACCTGCTACCTCACCAGCGATGCCGTTTGCGCCGATCCAACTCCAGCCATGAGTAATTCTCTAACCATGGTGGTGAAGAATACCGTGACCCCGTCCGTGACCATCAGTGGGACGCAGCCGATCTGCTCCGGCCAAGATGCGGAGTTTACGGCAACCGCTGTGAACGGCGGTCTGTTTCCTGCTTTTCAATGGAAGAAAAATGGAATCCCCGTGGGTCCCAACAGCGCAACATTCATCACACGCGACCTCGTGACGTCAGATGTGATTGCTTGTGTGTTGACCAGCAGCCGGGAGTGCGTTACGAACCCAGTGACTTTCAGTAACGCATTGGATCTGGTGGTGACGCCCACCGTCGTTCCGACCATCCAGATATCCGCCAGCCCTTCGACCGCAGTCGGCATGAACTCCCAAATCTACTTTTCATCCACAGTCACGAATGGGGGAAACGCGCCAGTCTATGAATGGCGAAGAAATGGAGGCGTTACAGGACGAGGAAACGCTTTTGCCTCCACTACGCTCGTGGATGGCGATCAAATTACAGCTACTGTGTTCACGAACGCGACTTGTGCTGCGCCACTGTCAGCCACCAGTAACACCATTACCGTGTCGATCGACAACACCTTGACGAAATCGGGTCATGCGTGGGAAAATCGTGCACCACAATTAGATGGCTTGGCCCAACTCGTTGATCGCCGAAATGCAGTAGGATTTAGTATCGGCCAGAGAGCTTATATCGGAACAGGGTACAGCGTCGTTGGCTCCACCACGGTGCCTCGTAAAGACTTCTGGGAATACGATCCAGCGAACGATGTCTGGACGCAGAAGGCCGATTTCCCCGGCGTGGCGCGTTACAACGCGGTTGGATTTTCCATTACGACCAAGGGTTATGTGGGCCTTGGACTTTCTGCGACGGGAGTTCGAAAGGATTTCTACCAATACGATCCCGCTAACAATACATGGTTGCAGCGACTTGATTATCCAGGCCCCGCGCGCGAACAAGCATTTGGTTTCGCCATTGGATCGAAAGGATTTGTGGGAGGAGGATTTGCCAACGGTCAGGGCGACTTCAAGGATTTTTTTGAGTTTGATCAAGCGTCCAACGCGTGGACGCCCCGCCCAGATTTTGGCGGAGGAAAGAGATTTGCGGCAGCGAGCTTTGTGATCGACACCAAGGGCTATGTTGCGGCGGGGTACAGTTCGTCGAGCGATACCTATTTCAAAGACGTGTGGGAATATGATCCCGCGACAGTATCGTGGCGTCAAAAACCAGACATGCCGGGGAAGGGTCGTGCCCGGGCTACGTCATTCACCGTAGGAGGATCTGCTTACGTGGGGCTTGGCGTTTCGCGCGATGGCTACGAGGGACAATTCTATCAATACGCGCCTGCCACCGGAACTTGGTTGGAGAAGCCCTATTACACAGGCCCGATGACCCCCACCTATGGCGCCGGTGTGAGCATCGGCAACAGGGCGTTTGTGTACAAAGACGGCAGTTGGATAGAATACAACCTCTTTACCTTGTTGTCTTTTTCGTCGAAGTTTTGTGCTACCGAAGGAATCCCGATCAATTGGGATGCCTCGGGCTTTACGTTTGGTGCTAGCAATGTCTTTACGATTCAAATTAGTAGTCTGCCAAACTTTTCGGCCGTTACGACAGCGGGGAGTATAGCATCAAGTCAAGCCACGGGCTCCTTGTCGATGGTCGTTCCAGCCCCGCAGTCAAGCGGCACTTACTTTGTTAGATTGGTCGCGAGCAACCCGCCGCTTGCTACCTTTCCTGAGTTGGTCACATTAACTGGCGTCGCCACCAACCATACCATCACGTCCGACAATGGCACCTCGATTTGTAAGGAAGTACCCGTTACGTTTAGATCTAACCTGACGGGCGCCGGCTTCCAATGGTTTCGCAACGGGGTGGCGGTGGGATCGGATGCACCCACGTATACCGATTCTCCCTTCGCCAACGGCGACGTAATTAAGGCCGTTCGTTACTATACCGTTGGCTGCCGAGCGCCGGTAGGTGTTTCAAGCAATCAAATCACCATGGCGGTTCGAGAAGCATTGAAGCCGATTGTTACAGTACTACCCAATATTTTGCAATCAACTCCCGCTGCTGCGTATCAATGGTACCAAGATGGAGTCGCGATAGCGGGTGCCACCAACCAATCCTACAAAATGACGAAGGCCGGGATCTACAAGGTAAAGATCACAGATGGTAGTGGGTGCACGGCCTTTTCAGATGACATCCCCAATGCGTATGTCGGCATCGAAGAACCTGACGATGTCGAGTTGACAGTTTACCCCAATCCCGTTGGCTCAAGTTTGTATGTTCAACTTCCAGATCAGTGCACGCATGGATGCGAATTCTCGATCTATAACCCACTTGGGCAGAATGTCTACACTTCCGCTACCGTTCAAAAAATCAACCACGTTTCCATGAAGGAAGCGGTACCCGGCTTGTATATTGTGCGTGTGAAAATCGGTGGTAAGATTGCTGCGAGGAAATTTTTAAAAGTTGAATAACCAAGCTACTCAGGATGCCATTTCGCGCATCTCAAGGGAATCGTGGAGACAAGAACTTGAGCTGATCTCGTTTCGCTACGTACGATTAGCGGTTTGGGCAGCGATCATCTTCGACCCCATCTTCGCCTTTACCGACTACCTAAACATTCCTGAACACTGGTTCCCACTCTTCATCGCAAGATTGGCGGTGTCGGTCATCACCCTTACATTTTGGTTACTACGCAAAAGATTGGCGCTTCGGGCTGCTACGTTGATGTATATCCCGTTCTTGCTCATTAGTCTTCAGAATGCATCCGTGTATGCATTCATTCGTGAAGATCACGTGCTTGCGCAGAATTTGAATTTCATGGCGTTGATGATCGGCGCTTCGCTCTTCGTGCTCTGGCATTGGAGCTACTCCCTAGTCATGATTGCGTTGAGCGCTGCGGCCACTATTTCGTTTCTCACATTCAACCCAAGCCTATCCACCAATGTCGTTTTGTTAAATGGCGGTTTGCTGTTGGCGTGTTCCGCTGCCTTTATGGCAATCTTAATTAATGCTCGCTATAATCTGACGATCAGGGAAATCAAAACGCGCCTGGCACTGATAGATACTGTCCAGCTTTTGCAAAGCCAGTCCGAGGAAATTCAGGCAATCAACGAAAACCTCGAAAACTTGGTCCAACAGCGGACATCGGAGTTGCAGCGAAAAACTGTGGCCATCGAGGACTACACATTCCTCACCGCACACCAGTTGCGTGGCCCAGTGGCAAGCGTGTTGGGTTTGATTAAAGTATTTCGATCGATCGAACTACCCGGTGAAGCGAAAGAGGCGGTACAACACCTCGATACTGCTAGCCACAAGCTTGACTCGATCGTCAACGAGATGCTGGTCACCATCGAAAGGCCTAACAGATCCGAACCTTCTGATCAAAACCCCGTCCACCCGAAAGGGTGAAAGTGCGATTTTTCCTACCACCCAGGGAATTTTAGCAACCATTTGACACGGATAGCCGATACATTGGCAACAAATCCCCTTTATGTTCTCGAGCTACATCCTCATCGGAGTTCGGAATTTGATGAAGAACAAAGTGTACACCTTCATCAATGTAACCGGTCTCGCCATTGGACTCGCCTGTTTTATTTTGATTGCGATTTACGTTCGAAATGAGATTTCCTACGATCGCTTTTACCCCAACACGGAGAACATCTATCGACTCAACACCCACGTAGACGTGAATGGGATTTCGAATAGCTATCCAGCCGCTCACTTTCCCGCAGCCTTCGACATGAAAGAGGACTATCCCGAAGTCCTCAACGCAACGGCGATGTATAAGGCTTTCTACTTGTCGAATGTATTGCCAAAGATCAAGTTTGGTGAGACGGAATTCGAAGAGAAGAAGTTCTATATCGCCGACTCATCTTTCTTCTCGGTATTCAATTTTGATTTTAAGTATGGAAATCCACGAGAGGCTTTTGCAAATAGTTACTCGGTGGTTTTGACCGACGCGACCGCTAAGAAGTATTTCGGGGATCAAGATCCAACAGGCAAAATTCTTCAGTTCCAGGATACAGTCGCCCTGAAAGTAACGGGCGTGCTCAAACCGTTTGCCGGGCGTACGCACCTAGACTTTGATTTCTTGGCGACGTCGAAGCTGCTTCTCAATCAAATCATCGGACGCGACGTGCCTAACGTGTATATCGGTCTTTGGTACTATAGCTATGTGGTCCTGCAACCCGGAGCATCTCCGCAAGCCCTCATGGAAAAGCTTCCCGCCTTTGTGAAGAAGTATTACCCACCCAGGTATACCGAGAACAATGCCCGGCTGACGGTTCAAAATGTTCGTGATATTCATTTGTACTCCGACTTTTCGACGGCCGACATGTCGGTGAACGGCAACATAGAGTACGTGTACACACTTGGTTCTATCGGAATCTTGGTTCTGATGATCGCGTGCATCAATTTCATGAACTTATCAATTGCCCGCTTCTCAAATCGGGGCAAGGAAGTGGGTGTGAGAAAGGTAATGGGCGCTGCCAAGCACCAATTGGTCACTCAGTTCCTAGGAGAATCCATTTTAATAGCGTTGCTAGCGGGCGTTGTTGGGATAGTCCTTGTGCGACTTTTTATACCCGTGTTCAATCGGTTGGCAGAAACGACAATCGACCCGGCGCAAATGCTTGACCCTTGGAACATGGTCGTCATTTCGAGCATCATCGTCTTTACTGGCCTGCTCGCGGGTGTGTACCCGAGCCTCGTGATGGCGGCGTTTCAGCCCGTGCTCGTTTTGAAGGGACTCCACCAAAAGTTTTCAGGTAAAATTGATTTGCGAAAAGCTTTGGTCATCGCGCAGTTTTCAGTTTCGTGCATTCTCCTCATTGGCACATTTATCATCTCCGATCAGCTCACCTTCATGAGAAGTAAGAGCATGGGTTTCGACAAGGATCAAATGTTGGTCGTCCCTGTGAGTGGCACCAACATGTTCCGCGATTTTCCAACGTTCAGAAACCGCCTGCTTTCAATACCCGGTGTTCAGATCGTCACGAATCTTTCGCACGATCTCGGTCAAAAGGCTTTGCCTTACTTTCCCATGAAGGTCGAAGGAAAGGAAGACGAGCAGATGCTCCCGATTATGTCGGTAGGTCACGATTTCGCGGCCGCATTTGGATTGGAAATGGCGCAAGGTCGTTTTTTTGATATCGACCACAGGACGGATAGTACCATTGGGTTCGTGATCAACGAGTCGGCCGCAAAGTCGCTAGGGTGGACCGACGCCATAGGTCGCAAGATTACCTACGGCGTGGGGGGAAGTCCTGATGGCCAAGTGATCGGAGTAATCAAGGACTTTAATTTCGATCCACTCCGAAACCGAGTGGGGCCCTTGGTCATGTCTTTCGGGGGAGCGGGCGTCAACGTCGCCGTGAAACTCCGTGCCGGCGATCATCGCGCTACGCTGACGTCTATCGAACAAGTCTGGAAAGAAATGGTGCCCAACCGACCTTTTGAATACTCTTTCCTCGATGAGGCCTTGAACAATACCTACCGCGCCGAGGAAAAACTGGTGACCATCTTCACGTGGTTCTGTGGATTGGCCATTTTCGTCGCTTCACTTGGTTTGTTTGCCCTTGCTTCGTTTAGTGCCGAACGTCGTTTAAAAGAGATTGGCGTCCGAAAAGTCCTGGGAGCATCCGAACCAGGTCTCATCTTGTTAATGTACAGGGAATTCGTCGTCTTGATTTTGATTTCCTTTATCATAGCCAGTCCTATTGCGTGGATGGCTGGGAACGAGTGGCTCACCAACTTTGCGTACCGTGTTCCGATGAGCCCTTTTGCTTACTTGATCTCGATTCTCTTGATTTCGCTAGTGGCTTTCGTGACAGTCGGATACCATTCACTGAAAGCAGCTCGGACCAACCCGGTGAAGGTATTGAGGAGTGAGTAGGGGGACGAGGGGACGAAAGGAAGAGGGGATGAGGGGACGAGGCGATGAGGTTAGTTGGAAAGTTTGTAGAATTTCCAGTTCGACTTAAAGTCTTTTTTCAGGGGTTGATTGGTCAAGATGGCGCGGACCATTTCCACCGGCATTGAATTTTCTGCCATGACCGCGTCGTGGTACTGCTTGTAGGTCATCTTCCCGCTGTCCACCAATTCTTTCTTGAGGGCATAGAATTGGAGTCCGCCCACCATGTAAGCAAGTTGATACAAGGGGCCATAGTTGCCGGTAAAAGAACGGCGCACTTCGCCTTCGGCGTTTGCACGTTCGTGTCCTACCCGGTCAACCAAAAAGTCTATACACTGCTGTGGGGTCCATCGGCCGAGGTGATAATTCAAAGAGAAAATGATTCGGGCGCACCGGTGCATTCGCCAGAAAAGCATTCCAATCTTGTCTTCGGGACCGCGTGGAAAACCAAGGTCCCACAGCACGAATTCTTGATACAAAGCCCAGCCCTCCGTCCAAAACGGTGTATACCAATTGCGATAAGCTTTATTGCGATTGTTCATGAAGCCCTGCAGATGATGACCTGCTATCAATTCATGGTGAACAGTGGCCCGAGAGAAATGAGGATTGTTACCCCGCATACTCATCAACTTATCTTCGTGATTCATTTCGTCGGTTGGATAGGAAATCTGGAGTACTTCGCCGCCGAGAAAGAAAGGACTGATCAATTGTTGTTTCGGTGGTATCATTCTCATCCGCCAAGTTTCCTCTGCAATGGGCGGAATGGTAATCAGGTCGTGCTTTTTCAGGAACTCGACCGACTCATTGTATAGCTTTAACATCGCTTCAGGTTGATGCCCTTCCGCCACGTAGCTCTGTTTCACCTTTTCTTGGGCTGCCTTCCAGTCGGTTCCAAATCCCATTTCTTTCGTCGCTTTCATCAACTCCGCATCGCACCACGCGAACTCCTTGTTGGCAATCTCCACTAACTCTTCGGGAGAATACGGAATCATTTCCAACTGGAGCTGACGGATGAGTTCTTCGCGGCCAATTGGATTCCCCACGATGCCACTGCCGTCATCTTTCGACATGGTAGCAGGGTCGACTTTCTTGCGGAGTTTTGTCGCATATGCATCCAAAGTTGAGTCTAGACGTTGGTAGGGTTTCGTCACCCACCAAGTGAATTGGGGATCGTAACCATCATAAAAATCAAATACACTCTTCAAGGCGCGCTGTTGGCCGCGGACGATGCCCTCTGCCCGTGTCGCCAAAGCCTTGGTGTAGTTGGGTTCACGAGTGAGTCCATCGCTAGCCAACTTGATGGTTTTGTTCACGTCGTTCAGTTGCTGCGCCACTTGGGCGCTGTTCAAGAATTCGCCGCGACGTCGACGTTTTTCAAGTTGGTAGATGGGATCGGCCTGTGTCACTAGTTTCGAAAGCTGGCTTACTTCTCGTTCTTCTACTTGTAGTTGAAACAATTGATCGTTCAGCTCCCGGGAGAACATCAGGTAATCGACACGACCACCCACTGACATGTTGTCAAACGATAGCGTGTTGAGCTTCGACAAGTAGTCGTTGTAAAATGCCTTCATCCGCTCCCGACGTTCGGGACTGTTATTGACGAAGTAAAACCGCTCCAAACTTCCCAGGTCCGCCTCGTAGTTTACCAGCAAGTCATTCACCTCGCTTGTTTGCCGAAGCAGCTCATTGGTCTGAGCATACGACATCGCAACCGAACAGAGCAATAAAATGACAACAGACCTCTTCATGTAATTGGAATTAGATTCAAACAATTTTTTATCCCCTCGTCCCCATCCCTCCCCTCAATTCTCAATCCTTGTCGCAGCCCTACTCACCAACATCCACTTCTTCTTCATTTTCACATACACTTCGGTGTAGTAAAGTTTCAATGAAAATGCACGGTCGCCCCAAGCACCTTCGAACGTTCCCTTGCCGGTGATGATTCCCGTGTCGCCGTACAGACGTGCGGTCGCTTCTTCAACTTCTACTTTTTTATAGGTAACAGTACCGTCGAGGAGGTGGCTGATCACTTCTCCTTTCCTTTCCACGACCCCGTTGGAGTGAATGTACATCAACTGGTCGTCAAGGATGGACTTCAATGAGTCGGTTTTCTTGCCAACCAGCCAGTCGAATTTCTTTTTGTGTAAGCTGATGAGGGACTGTGCTTTTGAGTCGACTTGGGCGTATACGGCGCTAGACAGTAGACATGCGCATAGGAGGGTGAGGATTTTCATCGTGGGTGAGAGTTTGGACGTTCGAAGTTAATCCTCGTGCTTCGAACGTCCAAAACAGAAATTTAGCTAGCGGAAGGTCTCCGTGGTAGTTTCTCCGTTAACCGTGATCGAGTAGGTCTTGTCGCAGGTGCCGTCGCCATAATCAAGAACCGAAGTTGTTCCGTTCGTGGTGAGGGTTACCACGCCGTCGACCGGAATCTTGCGAACCCAACCATAGCATCCTGTTTTAAAGATTACGTCTTCGGTGATGGTTGCCGTGTACCCGATTCCTTGGCGCGAGGTTCCGTCGAGGGCACCCGTGACCCTAATCTCACCTTTGCGTTTCGACACGTCTTCGTAAGCGAAGTTCAAGAGGCCATTCCACGCGGAAACAGAGCCGTCGGAATAGTGGATCGACACGTTCTTCCCCTCAACCTTGGTTCGACGTCCGTTGGCCGAGGAAACACTGATCGCTCCATTGTAGGTGGTGCTATCTCGCGTAAATGCGTCGAAAGTGAGTGTCTCGGTAGAACTGAACACGAGCGGGTTTTTCGTGCTTACGATGATATTGAATTCATCGGTGATCTTTCCTGTTCGTTTGCTTTCTTGATTACAGGAGGCGCCGTCGCCGTAGTTGATCACAATGGTACCTTGGTAGATGATGCTGTCTGGATGATTGCGATCGATGTTCAATGTCAAGTTGACAGACGGAGCACAACCATAGTCGTCGTGACCACCACCTTGTGCGACCCTACCTGAGGACACACCTTTCGTCTCCATCGCACCTGCTGTCACGTCGAGCGCTTCTTGTGTCGCCATCAACATTTGAGCGTGATCGCTAGCCACCAAGGTAGCTTGTTGCTCAACGCTCAGTTTCTTGGGGGCAAGATCTTCTTGACACGATGCCATCATCAAACCCCAAGCGCAGATGACAACGCATGTTTTGATAAACGTTCTGCTGTTGTAAGTCATTGTTGTTTCTTTTCAAGTCCTTCTTCAAAAAAGCGACCGGGTACCTGTAGATCAACTGGGTGGCCCTGACTTCCAACCATTGATTTTGAGGCCCCCGGCCGCGTGGATCAACGTTGACGCTGAGAAAAGATGTTTGCCCGACGTCGAATTCCTAGCCGAACGGAGCAATGGAGTCGTCGAATGGAACGATCGTGGCAGTAGCTTTCAATGGGCGAGAGATGGGAGTGTGTCTCCCGCGCAACACACTGTGGAAATGGTTCCTGAGGTCTAGAAGGCTTCGCCCATGTTTAGGTAGGTGCCGTTCGATTTGTTGCCAAAGCCAGCATCGACACGCAAGTGTAGTTTTTCCTGTTCGCTGAGCGCGAATCGAATACCAGCGCCAATAGAGGGCTTTAGATGCTCCGGTACGAATACATCTCCTAGCGCGCCGCCTACACGGCCTAGTCCCGCAAAGGTGGTCATGCCGAACCTCTTGTAAATCGGGAACCGGAGTTCTGTTTGAAACGCCAATAGATTCTTGTCTTGAAAACGGCCTTCGTAGTAACCGCGCATGTAGCTATTGGATCCGATATTGGTGAGTTGTCGGATGGGTACGTTGCCCGAAGTAGAGATCAGGTTGAGTTGGAACGCCAGCACGACCTTTTTGGAAAGCGAGACATACTTCCGCACATCTAGGTTCCTGACAGAAAACTGGAAATCACTCCCAACCATTTTTCCGTACACGCCCACGTAAAATTGCATGAAGAAACCCTGCGAAGGAGCGAAGGCATGGTTTCGACTGTCCCACGTCACGGTGGCGCCGGGTCCCGACACATATCCACCGTTTCGACCCGTAATGTCTTCCAAGTCGAAAAGACTCTGTCCACTGGCGCGGTCGTAATCGAACCTAAATACGTGTTGAAATTCATAACCCACGCCCGCATACACGCGCGAGAATACCTTGCGCATGAGCTTCGGAAAAAAGTTGTACTGCGAGATCGAGTAGTTCTCGACAGCGGAGTTCATGGTTTCATTCCCAAGCCCCCAAAACTTATCTGGAAATCGAGTGGCCGACGCAGTGACGACAACGATATACTTTTCGTTTGGAAAGTAGATGTTCCCTTCGGTCGCCGCCACCAGTTGTTTGCGCAATGTGAAGAAGGTGACCGCCTTGAAACTGGATGTCCTCGCCGAGCTATCTTTTCCAATCTTGAAAAAGAGTGTACCCGCACCGCCAGCGCCCCATCGGTATTCGGGCGACTTCACCAATACAGGAAAAAGAACGTAACGATCTTTTTTCTGCTTGACCGGTGGCCTGCCAACCTTGTCCGTTTCTACTTGGTCTTGTGCCCTTACCCCCAGCTGGCTGAGCACCAGCAACGTCACCAACATCCACCTAAACATTTTCCCCCTCATCTCAAATTCCGAACCTTGAATGATTGTAACCCGGATTCCTCCTGTGTCCATACAATGAAGGAAAGGTCGGTCCCGAGTGGAAAGCAAGGCAACCGTTGCCCGCCCCTCAGCACTTGACACATAAATCCTCCAGCCTTTTGCATGCGATCGAAGCCTTGGCCATATACTTGAAAGGGGTGTTGCACGGCCGGCCAGACATATCCGTGCTTTCATCGAACGACAAATCTAATGGTTTTTTGGTAGCTACACTCCTGAGGGCTTGGCGGCCAAACCTCATTGGTCGATTGGATCAAGCCTTTAGCGACCTCACCGCGCGTCGGTAGATTACATATTGACGGGCGTTGGCGCGGTTTCGTACATCGCATCATAATTTCAAGCCTATGAAGAAATTCACTTTGTCGATGTTGACCTGCCTGTCGATCGTGGGAGCTGCCGCCCAGTCGAGAGAGGCCCTCGATGGTCAACATACCCTCCAAGAGCGGTTCGAACTCATGAAAGAGAAAGCCGAATCCTATAATGACTACAAAGTGATCAAGAACTACATCCTAGATGGAGTGTGGAAAATTCACATGGATTCCATCGCGAAGCTTAAGCTAGATCTAAGTCAAGCAAATATTGCGATCTCTAATCTTCAAAATGAAATAAAGAAGTCGGAGGCACTCGTGAAGGAAGCTGAAACCACATTGGCCGACTCGGAGTATGAGCGCACACACCTGTCGGTCTTTGGATTGAGAGTAGCGAAAGGCGTATTCGTCACTTCCGCGCTAATTATCCTCGGTGCCCTGACACTGGCGTTGCTAACCCTACTTGGAACATTCAAAATTCTGCGCCGATCGAACCACGAAAAGGAACTCACCATCCATAGTATTGCTTCGGAGTTTGAGGACTTTAGAAAGAAGGCGTTGGAGAAGGAGGTAAAACTATCGCGTGAGTTGCAAAGTGAAAGGAATAAGGCGTGGGAGTTGAGGGGGTGAGAGACGATAGATGAGGGGACGAGAGGACGATGGACGATAGACGATAGGGCGATAGGACGATAGACGATAGGGCGATAGGACGATAGATTAGCGTTTCCACACGCGCACGTAGTCGACTTCCATTTTTTGGGGCCAGATGGATTCATCGACGCCTTCTTTGCCACCCCAGTTGCCACCGACGGCGACGTTTAAGATGAGATGGAATCTTTGGTCGAAGGGCCAGCCGTTGAAATCGTCGGACGGATTCCGGGTGACGGAGTGATACTTTTTGTCATCTACATAGAAATCGACTTGGTCTTTCGTCCAGTCGACCGCGTACACATGAAACTGTTCCTGCGCATCGGTTACAGTAATCTTTCCTTCTTGTTGTGTGCCCTTTAAGTGATTGTACTTACCGGAGTGAAGTGTGCCATGGATAACGCCCGGGTCATAACCTACGTGTTCCATGATGTCTATCTCGCCGCTCTCGGGCCATCCACCGTATTTCCAATCGGTCGACAGCATCCAGATCGCCGGCCACGTCCCCTTGCCTTTCGGAAGTTTCGCCCGCACTTCTATGCGACCGTACAACCAATCGCCCTTCGTCTTGGATACAAGCCGGGTAGACGTATAGGTTTTCCCACCCATCGATTCTTTCCTAGCTTCGATCACCAAGTTGCCGTTTTCTACACGTACGTTCTTCGAATCGTTGGTATAATATTGAAGCTCGTTGTTTCCCCATCCACACACGTTTGGGCAACCGTCGCCGAGGTCGTAACCCCATTTGGTTGGATCTGGGGCGCCCGCCTTGTCGAATTCGTCGGACCACATCAGCGTCCCTTGTTGTGCTTCCGCACATGCAAACGCATTGATTAGGAGAAAAATGAATAGCGAATTTTTCATCAGGAGCGATTTCCGCGCATAGACGACGGAACTCCAATATTCAGAAATTTTCTTTATTTCTGTAACGATCCCGAAAGGACCGAGTTCCCCTACACGAAAAACCGATTTTCAGGCTTTGGAGGCACTTTCAGACAACTCCCTCATGATGGCAGTCCGCGATGGCGACGTGGGACGCCTGGGACTACTTTTCGAGCGCTACAAAAGGCCACTGTACGGGTTTTTCTATGGGATGAATCGTGACCAAGACCTAAGCGAAGACCTGGTCCAAAACACGTTCTTCCGAATTCTCAAGTACCGTCACCTCTTTCGCGGAGAGGGCGACTTCCGAACATGGATGTTTCACATCGCGAGAAATGTAAGTCATGACCATTTCCGCAAAGACAAACTGAAGTGGAAGGAGCCGGTCGACCAATGGCAAAACCGGTTGGCTCACGTTGAGAATCGCTCCGAAGAAATGGAGCATGCCGAGAAGAACACGATGCTGCAGATCGCCATGGATAAACTTCCCGCCGACAAGAGGGAGATCCTACTTCTCAGCAAGTACCAAGAAAAGAAGTACAAGGAAATTGGTGAAATCCTAGGCTGTTCCGAAGGTGCCGTAAAAGTGAAAGTGTTTCGTGCACTGCAAGAACTCAAGGTGATCTACCAACAACTTGAAAAAACAATGTGACCCAAAACGATTGGCAATATGGAACAAAATAAAATCGATGATTTGATTGCGAAGTACAACGAAGGTCTTGCCGACCCGTCGGAAGTACAGCAATTGGAGCGACTGATCGAAGAGGGTCGGGTAGACCTCACACAACTTCGTCACCTCGATATGTTGGAAGAGCGTCTGGTTGCTATCCAAGATCCGTCTCCATCCCTGCGACTGGACGACCAATTCTATCACATGTTGTCGAAAGAAAAGCAGGCACCTCGCCAATCGTTCACGTTCACACTCCCTTCGTGGCAATGGTTAGCACCGAGGTTGGCATTCTCTGTGGTGTTGATCGCTGCAGGCTTCGCGTCGGGTTACCTGATGCGCGGGAGCGACAAATCCGAAGTTCAAATGCTGTCGCAAGAGGTTTCGGAGTTGAAGGAAGCCATGATGCTGTCGATGCTTCAGAAAGAATCGGCAACCGATCGCTTGAAGGCAGTGAGTTTGACGAGCGAGATGGACCGGGCCAGCAGGAAAGTAACCGAAGCACTCTTCGAGACATTGAATCAAGATGAAAGCGTCAACGTGCGACTGGCAGCCCTCGAAGCCCTGAAGATGTATTCGAAAGATGGTAAAGTTCGTGAAGGGCTCATTCGCTCCATCGCGCAACAGGAATCGCCATTGGTTCAAGTCGCCTTGGCCGAGTTGATGGGAGCCCTTCAACTAAAGAAATCGGTGAAGGAATTCGATTCGATTTTGAAAAGTGACAAGACACCCGAAGAGGTGAAAACAAAAATCAAAGAAAACATTAACGTGTTGATCTAGACGAAAAATCATGAAAAAGCTATTGATCATACTGATTACGCTCGTACCCTCGATTCTTTGGGCCCAGTCCTTCAAAGATGTGATCACCCGGGAACTGGCATTCGAGAAAAAGGATGCAGCCACACTGATGGTCCTCAACATCAATGGACATGTGCGGGTGGAAGGATACACTGGCGACAAAGTCCAAGTTGAAGTAAACCGCCAGATCTACGGAAAAACTGAAGCCCGTCTCGAACTTGGTAAAAAGGAGATCCAACTCGGTGTCATTGACCGCGCCGACACCATCATCTTATACGTCCAAGGTTACTGCAACAACTTCGGTAAGTTGAAAAACCGCGGTCAAGGAAATCGCCATGGTGGTTGGGGATACGATTGGAACTGCAACGGCGGCGATTGTAACAAAGACTACGAATGGGAGATGGACTTCACTATCAAGGTGCCCCAAGGCGTCAATGTAGTCGCCTCCACGGTGAACAACGGAAACGTGGAAGTTCGAAGCCTGGTCGGACGCGCCGCTGCCGAAAATGTCAACGGCAGTATCCGACTCGATAACCTATCCGGACCGAGCACCTATGCCTCGACCATCAATGGAGACGTCGATGTCGACTACACAAGGAACCCTACCCAAGACTGCCGATACTATTCACTCAACGGAGATGTAAACGTGCTCTTCGTGAAAGGACTGACTGCCGATGTCGCGTTCGAAAGCTTCAACGGAAACCTGTTCACCAACGTGGACCGTCTCGAGTCAATGCCTGCCGTCGTGCGCAAGCAAAGCAGCAACAAAGGACTCGCCTACAAAGTCGGGGGCGCTCGATACAAGATTGGACAAGGGGGCGTGTTTTTGGACTTTGAGACCTTTAATGGGAACGCGTATATAAAAGAGAAGTAGGGGACGAAAGGACGAAAGGACGAGTGGACGAGGGGACGAAATGATGATAGGACGAAATGATGATAGGACGATAGGATGAGGGGATGAGTAACGAAAGAATGAGTAACGATTTAACGATTTAAAGAAATGAAACTAGCAAAATACATCACCGCAGCAATAATTGTATTCACCGCCGCAACGAGTTGGGCGCAGGAGACGGGCGAGATTCCCGTGCCGTTGAGCGACCCGAATAAGCGCGCGAAGTTGAAGGTGCACATCAACTACGGCTCCATTTCAGTTCGGGGCACCTCAAGGAAAGATATACTGGTAAAGTATTCCGCGGCGACAGACCGCGATAATGGAAAAGTGGACCGAAGTGGACTTCGTCGAATTGGTGGCGGAACACTCAACTTGGATGTGTCGGAAAACTCGAACTACGTGAAAGTGCAATCCGATTCCTGGAATAACAAGGTTAACCTCACGGTGGAAGTCCCCGCAGGTATCGACATGACACTCCATACCTACAACGACGGCGACATTGACATCGCCAACATCCAAGGAGAAATCGAATTGACGAACTACAACGGAGAAATACGGGCCGAGAATATCTCCGGTTCGTTGGTGGCGACTACCTACAACGGCGAAATCAAAGCGACTTTCGACAAAGTGACCGAGGGTGCGCCCATGTCGTTCGTGACCTACAACGGCGATGTGGACCTGACTTTTCCAGCCGCCCTAAAGGCCAACCTCAAAATGAAGACCCAACAGGGAGATATTCGTACCGACTTCGATGTCACCACGATAAAAAGTGGTCCCGTTCAGAAAACAGACACAAAGGGTGGAACCTACCGGGTCACCGTCGACGATTGGGTACGCGGAACCATCAATGGTGGAGGTCCGGAGTTCATCATGCGCAACTACAACGGCGATATCCTCATTCGGAAGAAATAACTGGATGGACCAACTACACAAGAATGCCCCTTTCCGTCGAGAGGGGCTTTTTGTTTTTGTTCCTACCTCGGGCTGCCGTTTAACAAAATATTCCACACAATTATCAAGTCAGGACATGGAGAATTGGTCAAAAGCAGTAACTTTTGAAACCTAAAATCTTGTCCAATCATGAATCTTAACATTAAAGCGCAGCAGCAGAACACCTACGATGCGATCGTCGTTGGGACCGGTATCAGCGGTGGTTGGGCTGCGAAAGAATTGACAGAGCGGGGCTTGAAAACCCTCGTGTTGGAGCGGGGTAGAGATGTGCAGCATCCCAACTATCCCACGGCAACAAAAGACCCTTGGCAATTTCCGAACGGCGGACGCCCTTCTCAAGAAGACCTGAAGAACCAATTTAAGCAGGCGCGCACAGGCTACACGGTACACCAGTCGACCAAACATTGGTTTGTCAACGACTTGGAAAACCCCTATTCCGAAAAAGAAGGAAAACGATTCGATTGGATGCGTGGCTACCACGTAGGCGGTCGTTCCATCATGTGGGGACGCCAAAGCTATCGTTGGAGCGACCTCGACTTTGGAGCCAATGCGAAAGACGGCATCGCGATAGACTGGCCCGTTCGGTACGCGGATATCGCACCATGGTATGAATACGTCGAATCATTCATCGGCGTGAGTGGTCAGGTAGAAAACCTACCCCAACTTCCCGACAGCAAGTTTCAGCCTCCGATGGAGATGAACTGCGTCGAGAAAGACTTCGTTAAGGCGGTGAAAGATAAACTCGACCGTACTATTACGATCGGTCGCGTGGCGCACATCACCGGCAAACTTGAACACGACAAGAGTCCCCAACGCAATTCCTGCCAGTACCGCAACCTATGTAGCCGCGGCTGTCCGTTCGGTGCCTATTTCAGCGCCAACTCGTCGACATTACCCGCCGCCGCCGCAACCGGCAACATGACACTCCGTCCCAATTCGATCGTGTACGAATTGATTTACGACGAACAAAAGTCAAAAGCGACTGGTGTTAAAGTGCTCGACGCCGAAACGGGCGAACAAATTGAATTCTACGCCAAGGTTGTGTTCTTATGCGCGTCTACGATGGGTTCAACCTATATCATGCTGAACTCCGTGTCGAACCGTTTCCCGAATGGATTCGGTAACGACAGCGGCGAGCTCGGACACAACATCATGGACCACCATCTCGGTGTAGGAGCTTCCGGTGAGTTCGAGGGCTTCCAAGACCAATACTACTCGGGACGCCGCGCCAACGGCTTGTACATCCCACGTTTCCGAAACATTGGTAAGGACAAACGCGACTATCTGCGCGGATTTGGCTACCAGGGTGGCGCGAGCCGTCAAGGGTGGCAGCGCATGATCGCGGAAATGAGCATCGGCGCCAGCCTGAAAGACGAAGTCACAACACCGGGCAAATGGAGCCTCGGCCTCGGCGGATTCGGCGAAATTCTGCCTTATCACGACAACTCAGTGGTGATCAACAAAGACCTAAAGGACAAGTTTGGTCTTCCAACACTGTTGTTTGATACTGAATTGAAAGAAAACGAGTTGAAGATGCGCGTGGACATGGCCAATGATGCTGCCGAAATGTTGGAAGCCGCTGGTTTCAAGAACGTGAAGTCTTACGACCGCGAACAACAACGCGCCGTCGGCCTCGGCATCCATGAAATGGGAACGGCCCGCATGGGTAAAGATCCCAAGACTTCGGTGCTGAATAAGTATAACCAAGTTCACGCAGCTAAAAACGTGTTCGTAACCGATGGTTCGTTTATGACCTCTGCGGCTTGCGTAAACCCTTCGTTGACCTACATGGCATTCACAGCTCGTGCAGCTGCCTTCGCCGTTGAGGAACTCAAAAAACAAAACATCTAGACGAACATGAATAGAAGAGATGCATTACAACGTGCTGCCTGGGTACTCGGGTACACGATCTCTGCGCCAACCATTGCCGCTGTTTTGAACGGCTGCAAGGCAAAGCCTGAGTTGGCTTTCCAGCCGGTTTTTCTCACACCCGACCAAGCGACACTCGTGGCCGAGGTTGCGGAAATCATCATCCCCAAAACCGATACTCCCGGTGCCAAGGATGCTGGTGTGCCAGGGTTCATCGATTTGCTGGTGAAAGACTGCTACACGAAAGAAGATCAAGATAATTTCTTGAAGGGTCTCGCCGACTTCGACGCTGGCGCCCAATCGACCATGGGAAGCGCTTTCCTAGACCTCGACGCAGCCAAACAAGTCGAGTATGTGACCAAGGTGCACAACGAAGCCATCGAAGCGGCTAAGAAGGGCGAGTTGAAAGACAAGCCCCGTCCCTTTATCTCGACGATGAAGGAACTCACTGTCGTGGGATTCTTTTCATCAGAACCGGGTGCTACCCAAGTACTCCAGTATCAAGCAGTACCCGGAGCCTACCATGGTTGCCTACCGCTCGCCGAAGTTGGAAAAACGTGGGCTACGTAGCCTAGTGCCGGACAACCCCCAAAAATTCAGGGCCGCATCTCGAAAGTAGAAACTTCGAATGCGGCCCTGATGCTTTTATGTCGAGTCGCTAGGCGTTTCGGCGCTGGGCGAAATAAGGTTTCAAAATCGTCCGATCGAGGAGCACGAACGCCAACACAATGTTGACGAGGATCAATCCATTCATGATCCATTTTCCGTTCAGGCTAAACGAGGTCGGAATGCGCTTGTCGACGGGTAAGGTCTGCACAGGCTCCAATGAGAGCGTCCCGTTCATGCCGTCGAATGCGCCCCCAGCGATGAGGAAGGTGAGGACCGTGACCGCCAGGATGGTTCCAAACAAAAGCAGCAACCCATTTTTGGGCGACAAACCCGAAGCGACCGGCACCTTGTGAAGGTTTACCATCACGCGGTGGGTGAAGTTGGATGAGGGCGACTCGAGCTTTCCACGCTTAAGCGCCTCGTCGACCCATCGCTCTTCCTTGTCGAAGTCTCCTTTTGGTTCCATACTTATAAAGTTAATGCTTCTGACTTTAACATGCTCCTTAATTCTTCGGCCAACCGTTGGCGCGCCCGGTGGATGCGAACCTTGATTGTATTGGCATTTTGACCCATCATATCTGCAACCTCCTCCAGTGAAAACTCTTTCATGTAGAACAACTGGATAGCCAGTTGATCCGCGTCGTTCAGTCGACCGAGTGCGCGCGTTAAGAACACCTGCTTGTCATCGCGCTCCATGTGCACATCGGCAGAATCGGGGTTTGCGACCTGCTGGTGCTCTAGACTTTCCATCGATACCCGGGTCTTGCGCTTCCGACTGATCGCCGTGTTGAAAGCGATTCGGTACAACCAAGTACTGAACCGGGCCTGTCGATTGAAGTTCTTTAAATAGTGAAATGCCTTGATAAAGGCGTCTTGCGCGACCTCCTCGGCGTCGGCCTTGTTGGCAACCACCTTGAGGGCAATCGTATAAGCATACGACTTGTATTCATCTACCAGCTCGGCATAGCACCGTTCTTCGCCCGCCAAAATGCGGTCGATTAGCCGATTTTCTTCCTCCAGGGTGATCACGGTCGCTTTGACGCTAGGTAGCGTCCTTAAGTTACAGGATACAAAGGGGTTCGTTACAGGTTTTTTTATTGATATTTTCGAGACACCTGTAACCACCGGGCCTACCCCCGGCGTCAAAGCGGCAGAAACAAACCAGAAAAAAATGGAAGGCGTACTTGGAGTCTTATTGCCCATCATCATCAGCTTGGGAGCTTTTGTCATGGTTGTCTATATCCGCAAGTTTGAAAACCTCGAAAGGATGGCCATTATTGAAAAAGGGCTGAGTCCAGACCTATTCAAAAGAGAGCGACCTTCTTCGCCGGTACTTCGATGGGCGCTGTTATTTATTGGAGCAGGGATCGGATTGTTGGTGGGCTACATGCTGGATGAAGCCTACCGCATGGACGAGGTGGGATACTTCTCGATGCTGTTCGTTTTCGGTGGGCTAGGATTGCTGTTGGCGTACCTCATCGAGGAGCGCAAAGCAGCGAAAGGTTAAGCCACCTAGTTGCCAACCACGAGTTGGAAATTCGAGAAGAACAGTGCCGACAGCAAGAAAATGATGATCAGGCACATGATGTCTAAGATCAACCCGGCGCGAATCATGTCTTTCATTCGGATGTGACCGCTTGAAAACACGATCGCGTTGGGTGGTGTCGAAATCGGAAACATGAAAGCGCAACTGGCGGCAAAGGTAACGGGTAGCGCCAACACGTAAGGGTCGAATCCAAGGCCCTCCGCGATACCAAAGACAACCGGCACAAAGATGGTCACCAACGCCACATTACTCATGAACTCCGTCAACACGACGGATGCCAGCGTCAAGAGAAACATCATTTCCCAAATTGAAATATCCTGACGGTCGCGAATCGATTCGCCGATGGCTTTGATGATGCCTGTAGACTCCATCCCTTTCGCCAAGCAGATACCACCGCCAAAAAGAATTAGAATGCCCCAGGGCAACTTCTTCGTGTCGTCCCACGTGAGGAGGAACTTGTCGTTCTTAAATTGAATTGGAACGAGGAACATTAACACACCCCCGGTGACGGCGACGTTGGTGTCGTTGAAAATTTCCTTCGATGTGCCGTCAAAAAAAACATCGCCAATGACGGCGTTCAATCCCTGCTGAAAAATCCAGAAGAATGACGTAAGCCCGAAGACCGCTAGGGTAAGCTTTTCCTCCTTTCGCATGGGGCCGAGCTCCGCGAGCTTATCGGTGATAAGTTTCTCTGAACCGGCGACGGACTTAATATTATTGGGAAACAGCCACCGAGTGATCATCCAGTAACATGCAAACAACGTGATCAACGAGAGCGGCACGCCAATGACCATCCACCTGAAGAAGGAAATGTCTTGATTGTAGAATTGTTTTGCGAAGCCGGCGAATACGACGTTGGGAGGTGTTCCGATGATCGTGGCCATCCCGCCCAGGCTCGCCGCATATCCGATGCTCAGCATGAGCCCCAAAGCGAAGTTCTTTTCACCTTTGCTGAGATCTTGTCCCTCCGGACTATCCTTCCTACGGAGTAATTCAATGACGGATACACCGATGGGTAACATCATCAAAGCGGTCGCGGTATTGCTAATCCACATACTGATCAACCCGCTCGCCAAGGTGAAGCCAAGGATGATCCCGTTGCCCGACGTGCCGGTTAGTCGAATCAAGTTAATGGCAATTCTTTCGTGCAGCCGATGCTTCTCCAGTGCCAACGCAATCATAAAACCACCCATGAACAGGAAGATGGATGGATTGGCGAACGGCGCGGCTGCTTCCCCCATGCTCATGATTCCCAGTGCTGGAAAAAGAATGAGGGGGATGAGTGCGGCCACGGGGTTGGGGACTGCTTCTGTTATCCACCAAGTGATCATGAGAATTCCCACCGCGATTACCTTCGTGGCGCCGGGTGCAATCCAATCGGGACTCGCGAAAATGACGATGGCCAGAAACAGAATCGGGCCAAGGAAAAAGCCTATTCGCTTGAGTGAGGAGGAGGTGGTTGCTTCAGACATGAAATCTACGTTCACGTAAGTAAGCAAAAAAGCATCGGCTCGCGAAGGAGGGCGCTTCTCCTTTTTTTGTCCGGTCGAAAAACGTTCGGTGCCGTCGCTACTGCGTCTCGCTCCGAGGATTGGCTGGTCTCACGACGATCGTACGCCCGTCTAGCTCCTTTTCATTCAGGGCCTCGATCGCACGGTTCGCTTCGTCGTCGTTCGGCATTTCAACGAAACCGAATCCTTTCGATCGACCCGTTTCCTTGTCTTTGACAATTTTTGCCGATGTCACTTGTCCAAACTTGGCAAAAGCCGCTTCCAGGTCTTCACGCCTAGTTTTGAAGTTCAATCGGGCTACGAAAATATTCATAAGCCGAGAGGGGATGGTGGGAGGGAAAATTTGACTGCTACCGAATGTAAGAAAGTCGCAGCAAAGCATCAAGTGCAAACCTGCGCCAGTGGCTAGCTGGAAGCCATCAATTCCTTCGCGTTTTGGATGGCCGACGACGATGGATTGGCCCCACCGATCATTTTGGCGATCTCCGAAATTCGCTCGTTTTTGTCCAGTTTCTTGATCGAACTGACGGTTTTCTTGGCGGTGTTGTCCTTGAAAACAAAATAATGGGCATCGCCGCGTGCCGCGATCTGCGGCAAGTGACTGATCGAGATCACCTGGTGCGACTTTGCCATCTCTTGCATCAGTTTTCCCAAGCTGATCGCGATTTCACCCGATACCCCAGTGTCGATCTCATCCAACACCAGTGTGGGCATCGCCGTCTTTTCCGCCATGATGTACTTCAGGCAAAACATCAAACGCGAGAACTCACCCCCGGAGGCTACTTCGGCCAACGGGCGAACCTCTATGCCCTTGTTCGCAGAAAAGAAAATCTCTACATGGTCTTTGCCCGTCGGCCCTGGTGCTACCGGTTCGTTTTCGATCTTCACCTTCGCATCCGGGATACCTAACTCTTTCAAGAGTCCAACCATTTGGCGCGACAGCGGCGCAAACACCTTCTCGCGAGATTTGGTCAAAGCATCGGCGCGTGCGTCCAATTCGCACGCCGCGGCAACCTCTTTCCCCTTAAGTTCCGACAACAAGGAATCTAGGTTGGTCGCTTTGTTCGCACGCTCTTCAAACTGATGCTGCAATTCCAACAGCGCCGCAATATCCTTTGCACGATGCTTTTGAAGCAAGTGGTAGAGGCTACTCAGGCGCTGACTCACTTCCTCGCGGTGTACATCGTCATACTCTACTTGTTCTTCTTCCGCTTCCAACTCCGATAGGATATCGGCCAACTCGATGCGAACCGACTCGATGCGATCGTGCAGTGCCTGGTACTTGGACGAGTACGTGGCAATCGTGTGAAGCCATCCTCGTACTTCGGCTAGGCTTGTCGTGACCGAATACTCGCTGGATCCCAGCGCTTGCACCGACTGGTTGAGTTTACTCTTAATATCCTCGGCGTGTTCTTGAATCTTCAGTTCCGACTCGAGTTTTTCTTGCTCGCCATCTACCAGCGAAACCTTTTGCAACTCGTCTAATTGAAACTTCACGAAGTCAGCCTCTTGCTTCAAAGCTTCCGCTTCGGCCGAAAGAGTTTCGTATTCCTTCTTGGCTTTGAGCCATGCATCATACTGCTCTGCATATTGATCGAGAAGCTTTTGATTGCCCGCGTACGAATCGATCAAATGCAATTGGAAGGTGTTCGACCCAAGCTCCAGCGTTTCGTGTTGAGAGTGTATGTCCATCAGCCGCGACGTGATGCGGCGCAACACATCGAGGGTCACGGGCGTGTCGTTGATAAAGGCCCGACTCTTGCCGTTGGCGTTGATTTCACGACGAATCACCGTCTTGGCATCGTAGTCCAAGTCTTCCGACTTAAAGAGCTTTTGCAGCCGGTATGCGCCAATGTCGAATTCTGCTTCTGTGACGCACTTGTCGTTTTCGTCCCAGAGCACCTTGGTGTCGGCCCGGTTGCCAAGCAACAAGCCGATCGCACCCAACATGATGGACTTGCCGGCGCCAGTCTCCCCCGTGATGACGTTCAACCCGGAAGATGGTTCCATCTCCAGTTGGCGGATAAGCGCGTAGTTCTTAATGGTCAGTTGCGTGAGCATGTCGGAACCCGCAATTTATCAGAATTTTCGAGCCCTGTGGAAGGTTGTTTGGATTCCCGACAAATCTTGACAGGTATTGTCAAATCCTGCGTCAGTTCGAGATGATCTTCTGGTAGATGTTCCGCTTGGGATCGATCGAGGTCAAAATGTCGAAGGCTTCGCGCCGGACGGTCAGGTTGCCCTCCGAAAATACGTTCACCAGTTCCGTCGCCTTGGCGTCAAAAAAAGTGACCACGAAAATCGAGCTAGGGTTGATCGTCCACACCTTTTTGACGTTCCGCAACACCTCCAAGATTATCGTGCGTGCCTCGTCGGGGTTCTTCGCATAATTGTCCAAAGCCAATCGGTGGTAGCGATAGGCATTTTTCCGCAACTCGGTCATTTGCGGGTTGTTCAAGTTCTCGATCAACGAATAGCGGCTTCGGTTGCTCCCCAACGCCTGCCAGCCCGGACGGTTGGAAGGCTGGGCATTGTTGACGACGGCGAGCGCCTTCTGGAAGTGCGGACTTCCACCCATCTCGGCGAACGAATCGTAGTCAAAACCTAAGATCACGTAAGCATAAAAGGCGAGCATCGAAGTGAGGTTCGTGATATATGCGTTATCGTTGTACTCCAAAGGCAGCGATTCGATATACTCGAACTCCCATTCACGATCGGCAAAGTTTAGGAGCACGGTTTCATAGTTGCCCCCATAAACCGGGCGTGCAGCGGTGATTTGTGCGCTCGCCACGAAGTTGCCAATCGACGGCATCTTGCTGATGTTGAGGAAAAGCGAACAGTTGATCTTTTCGTAATTCTTGTAAGAATCGCCGGTCCATTTCCGCGAGTTCAAGAAATTGGCAAACGAGCGTTCCATGTCCTTAAACACGTTGCGGTCGGTCGTTTGAATTTGGTCGGCGTTGATGGTCACCTTGCAATTCAGTTCTTGGCTCCAGCCAGCCACCGACCACAAGAGGCATCCAAT
Source organism: Cyclobacteriaceae bacterium (assembly GCA_044226825.1). Lineage (GTDB taxonomy): Bacteria > Bacteroidota > Bacteroidia > Cytophagales > Cyclobacteriaceae > ELB16-189. Next base: position 177,870 of record JBGAGH010000003.1, on the reverse strand, counting down.
CAGTAAGAAATTACGCATGAGTGTGTTCAACGATGGTATTAACGATATCGGTCGCCACTTCTTTCTTCGACTTGAGGTTAAATTCCTTCGCCACCCGGTCGCGTGTCACGATCGTCACCTTGTTGGTATCGTGACCGAAGCCTGCGCCGGCATCTTGCAACGAGTTCAATACGATCAGATCGAAGTTTTTGGACGTGAGCTTTTTCTCGGCGTTGGCCCGTTCGTTTTCGGTTTCAAGGGCGAACCCGACGATTAACTGACCGGGTTGTTTTTGACGCCCTAGTTCGGCAGCGATGTCAAAGGTTTTGGTGAGCTCCAACGTCAGACCACCGTCACCTTTCTTGATTTTTTGATCGGCCACCACCGTGGGGCGGTAATCTGCGACGGCGGCGGACAGAACTGCGATTTGAACGGAGGGAAAAATGTGCGTGCAGGCTTGATACATTTCCTCGGCACTGGTCACGCGCGTGACGTGCACGCCCGGATGCGACGAGGTGAGGTGGGTGGGACCCGACACCAAGTCAACCTGCGCACCGCGGTTCGCCAGTGCTTCGGCAATGGCATATCCCATTTTGCCACTCGAGTTGTTGCCGATGAAGCGTACCGGGTCGATTGCTTCATGGGTCGGTCCAGCCGTCACCAAAGCGCGTTTGCCCTTCAATACACCCGTTGTCGTGAAGTGAATGTTAAGCTGGTGAACGATTTCCTCGGGTTCTGCCATGCGACCCACGCCGATCAAACCACTCGCGAGCTCTCCAAAACCTGGTTCCAACAGGTGGTTTCCATAACTCTTGAGCGACGCTAAATTCGATTGCGTGGAGGGATGCTTCATCATGTCTAAGTCCATGGCAGGAGCAAAGAACACGGGGCAGCGTGCCGATAGATAGCATGCGAGTAACAGGTTGTCGCACAACCCATGGGCCATCTTCGCAATCGTGTCGGCAGTGGCCGGGGCAATGACGAGCGCGTCGGCCCACAAGCCGAGTTCAACGTGGTTGTTCCACTCGCCCGAGCCTTCTTTCAGAAAGGTAGCGTAAACAGGATTTTTGGATAGGGTAGAAAAAGTAAGGGGCGTCATGAAATCCAGCGCGGCTGGCGTCATAACGACCCTTACCTCGGCTTCCTCCTTGACCAGTAGCCTAGTCAAAACGGCCGCCTTGTAGGCAGCAATACTCCCGGTGACACCAAGAAGGATTTTCCTGCCTTTCAGCATATGCTTGTTGTTAAGCTTCCGCTTTCTCTTCAGTTACGGAACGCATGCGGTACATCAACTTGCCTTCCAAGAATTCTTCGATAGCCGTTGATGTCGGTTTCGGCATTCTTTCATAGAATTTCGAAATCTCGATTTGCTCGCGGTTTTCGAAGATCTCTTCGAGGTTATCAACGGTAGTCGCGAACTCGGCCAATTTGCCGCTGAGTTCTTCCTTGATGTTGATCGCGATCTGGCGCGCACGCTTAGAGATCACCACCACCGATTCGTAAATGTTTCCAGTCGGTGCGGCGATGTTGTCGATGTCGCGTGTTACAATTGAAGGTTGTGCTGCCATAGTATGTTAAACTTTTGCGTTGGTTTTTAGTTCAGCTAATTTTTCCCTCGAGATCGAATACATGCGCTCTGCTTCGCGCAAATACTTACTGTCAGGGAAGTTATCTACAAGTTCTTGATAGAACTCAATCACCGATTGGAATCGCGTGATTTGAAATTGTTCAAAGCTATTTTCGGCATATCGGAACTGCGATACCACCTTCAGATAAGCCACCTCCTCGAGGAATTTCGAGTCCGGAAATTTCTTGCGGAAGTTGTCGAACGAAATCACAGCAGCCTGGTAGTTGCGCAGCTTATAGTATTGACGCGCGTTGTCGAATCCTTTTTCTTCCAGCTTATCGTGGCTCACCGTGATCACTTCAGAAGCACGGTCGCGAAACGTACTCGCTGGGTACTTGTTCAGGAAAACCTGCATAGCGTCCATGGCTTCGATCCCGTCGGACTGATCCAAGTTTGAATCGGGTGCCGAAACGAAAAGCGAGTAAGCATACATAAAATGCGCTTCCTCGGCCATCGTGCTGCGCCCATACGTTTCATAGAAGGTTTTGAACTGGTTGGCGGCGAGCAAATAAGTCTTTTCGTAGTACTGGCAGTAGGCCAAAAAGAATTCCACTTTCTCGCCTTCCGGCAGCCCGCGCACAATCGGCAAAATGTCTTCGAACAGTGTCGACGCGCGGTAGTAGTCTTTTTTCGCGTAGTAGGAGAGGGCAGCTTCGTAACGCACCCTCCAGTCTTCACTCTTCTGGATCTTGCGGAATTTGCTGCACGATGCCACGACCAACAGCGTAATCACCCAAATCTGCGCCCTAAATAGAATTCTAGCCCACATAAGCCTGCAAATATAACGTAATTCCGTTTTTTAGGCTAACGGTCTGGTGTTCGTAAATATTGCGGGAAAGGAGACCGGCCGCTATTTCCTGACGACCATTTTCCGGGTCAATACCCCGTCGTTGTCGATGTACAACGTGTAAAAATAAATGCCCGTCGCGAGTTCGTCGGCTTGGAGCTTAATCCTCGTTTCCGACGTGGGTAGCTCGGTTTCGCTCATGGTTCGTCCTAAGATATTGTGAATCACCACTTTAGCCTTTAGCGACTCATTGTGGATCGTGTAGTCGATAAACGCTTGGTCCGACACGGGGTTCGGGTACACGTCGTGTATCGTGATGTCTTTGGATTGAAAAACGAGCGACCGGGTGCGCTTTTCTTCGATGCTGACGGTCACATTGTGTTCGACTGCAGCCGACGGGTTGCCCCGGGGGAAGATCTCGAACTTAAAGGTGGTTTGCCCCGTCAAAATTCCGGTCTCGAGGACGTACTTGAGTCCTTCGAGGGTTTCGCCGGGCTCGAGGCGTTTCGAAAACTCATCCATTCCAGCGTCCAGGCAGTCGTTGCCGATGCAGAAATATCCTTTCTGAGAGTGTCCCATGTCGGAGTACACTTTTCGAATGATGTAGAACTGTGCCTTGTCGGACCGGCTCTTGACGCGAAGGGAAATGTTAAGTGTTTCGTGGATGGCAGCTGAATAGGTATCCTGCCGGTCAACAAATTCGAGGCTTTGCGCAAACCCCGTTGACCAACCCATGACGAGCACGCAGATGAGACGGCACAACTTCATGGATACACTATTTCAATTGAAAATTTAATGCAAAAAGAAGGCGACTCCTACTCTTTCGCGAAAAAATATGGGTTACGGCAGGCAATTTTCCAAAGAAAGGGTCGTTCAGCAGGCCCTTTTGCCAAATGTTCTACTCCTTTTGTGGTATGGGGGGCTTCTTCGACGGTGCTCCCCCTCGTGTTTTCACGACTTCTTCCTTAAGGGGGCGTTCTTTGATGCGCCACTCGAATCCCTTCAAGCGTTCGGCGTCTTTTTGAAGTTCGTGCGGTGGAATAAACTGTGCGTCGGGCCGCACGTAAGCGCTGAAGTTGTCAACCTCGCCATTCACAAAGTTGATGCGCATGTTCGAGCAGATCATCTTATTCATCCCGCTTACGTACACGATTTTCAGCAGTAACGAGTCGAGGTCTTTTTCTTCTTCTTGCAAGACATAGTACAGGCTCTCGCCGTTGCCATCCACGTTGACGTGGTCGATTGACTTATTCTTGAAGAACGCTGTCATCTTTTGGCCCTTCATCTGGTTGAAGTTCAGCAGACTGTCTTGTGAAACGACGAACGAGTTGGAGATCAGGTAAGTCTTATCTACAGTCTCGTTCTTCAACTCGACGCGAATAGTGTCGGCCGTCATTTGATTTTCCGTGGTCCAGAGTACCGGACGGCCATAAAAATATAGGAGCGAGTCGGACGTGAAGTAGGCGAGAGAATCAGCCCGTCCTTGCAAGTTCGATTTGAAGATCTTGACATTGCGATACGCGAGCGTTCGCTTGTGTGATGGATTGTTGTGTTCTACCGAAACCAAGGTGTCGGCGGACAGAAAAAGAGTATCACCGTCGTTTCCAACTTTAGCCAACCAGGCATTTCCATACACCTTCGCGATACCCGTAACCTTGTTGTAGTATCCGTCGTCGCCGTAAATAGTGAGGTTCTGTTCGCGACTCGTCATGACCACGTTGGCTTTCGCGCGATAGAATTTCTTTAAGTCGTCTAAGAAGTACTTTTCGCCCTTCATTTCATACGTCGGTGTTTGAATCACCCCGCGCGTCAGCTGCGACTTCTTTTCCGTGGGTTTCGTGTCGTAGAAACCATCGTCGTATACGGCAGTTTTTCCTTCTTTGTCGATCACGGTGGTCTTCGCGCGAAAGAAGGCGATCTTGGTCGTGGTGTTGTATTGCAGCGTATCCGACTTCAACGTGTAGTCAGGGTTTACGCCCACCACGTTCGTCTTGAAAGAGGCCAAGTTGCTCCGCGTGTTGTAGTAACCCTTAGCGCTGGTCAGCGTGTTGGTGCTGTCGACCAACCGGCCGCCGTTGAAATAGCGGGCTTCGCTCAACGTGCGATAGTAATTGAGAAAGTCGGTGTATAAAGTGGCGGTCGCGAGTTTCTCGAATACGACGTTGTTGCGTAGGTACGCGATCCGCTCGTTTCCATCGTATCGCAAGTGTCTCGCCGTAACGGTGATCGAGTCACCATCGGTGATCCGCACCCGCCCGAATGCTTCCACGGAGTTTTCCTTCTTGAAGATCTGGGCGGAATCGCAATAGATCGTCGTCTGGTTTTGGGTGAAGATGACATTGCCAATCACCCAGTCTACACGTTTGCCATCGATTACCCTGCCGCGGCTGAGGTCCGCTTGCTTCAGTCGCACCCTTTTCTGAGCGTCGGCAACATGAAAGGCCAGCGTAAATGAACCGAGCAGTAAGAAAAGGAGAAGGCGTCTCATTGGGGTTCAAAAATAGATAAAAGTTACCTTTGGGTTGTGCTGAACCAGTTTACACGATTTATCGAGCAACACCGTCTGTGCCGACCCGACCAGCGCGTATTCGTAGCAGTGAGCGGCGGTATCGACTCGATGGTTCTCCTCCACCTTCTTGTGGAGGCGGGCTATTCCGTGGAAGTGGTGCATGTCAATTTCGGGTTGCGCGGGGATGAGTCGGATGGTGACCAGGCGTTCGTGCAGCAACAAGCAGCTCGTCTGCAGGTTCCGTTTCAAACACGCGCCGTCTCGACCAACAACTATGCCACTACGCACAAGGTGTCTATTCAAATGGCGGCGCGCGACCTGCGGCGGCAATGGTTTTCGGAGTTGCTCGCGTCGAATCCAGGGTCGGTGCTGGCGACCGCACACCATGCGAACGATTCGGGTGAAACCATGGTCATGAATTTGATTCGAGGAACCGGTATCGATGGACTCACCGGTATCCCGACGGAAAACAATGGGATCATCCGGCCCTTGTCATTTGCTACCCGCCACGACATCGAAGCTTATGCGGCAGAAAAAGGGATCGTGTGGCGCGAAGATGCTTCCAATGCCGAAGACCATTACCGTCGAAATTTTGTGCGCCATCGGGTCATGGACGTCATGAGGGAACTGAACCCTTCACTCGAAGAAACCTTGCAGCGCAACACCGAACGACTTGGCGGCGAACGGGAACTCATTCAACGATCCACCGATGATTGGAAGAAATCATTTCTGATCACCCATCAGCATCGCGTGACGATTCTGAAAAAAGGACTCGAAGGCTTTATTCATCAATCGGGTGTCTTGCTTCGCATGATCGAAGACTTCGGTTTCAACTTTTCACAGGCCGAAGCAATCGTGGCGGCGATGAAAGGGCAGCCCGGTAAGATATTTTTTTCGACGACGCACCGACTCACGGTAGACCGGGAAGAATTGGTCATCGAGATGAAAGCAGAGAACTTACCTCATATCTTGATCCCGGGTTATGGGACCCCGGTCTTTCGCGGCGATGATCGACTGGAGGTAGAGGAATTGGCGCTGGGTGAGATTTCAAGAGATCCACTTCGTCCCACGGTCGATGCGGACAAGCTTGCATTTCCACTTCTGTGGCGCGTGTGGCAAGAAGGCGACTGGTTTCATCCGCTGGGCATGACGGGTAGGAAGAAATTGAGTGACTTTTTGACGGACGAAAAAGTATCTGCCGCAGGGAAGCCACGTGCGACGGTGTTGGCGAGCGGTGGTCAAATCGTTTGGGTGTGCGGCCTTCGATTGGATGATCGATTTAGGATCACGTCTTCGACTATCAGGGTGGCGCGCTTGTCGTTGACACGACTGTCGCAGTGACCCACGCAACTTAGATCATTTTCGACGGCAATAAAAAACCCCGAGCCTTTTTGTGGTCGGGGCGCTTTAGATGCTTACCTCATTTTATCGCGGCCGGCTTCGAGGATCGCGTAATCTTTCCACGTTTTGAAGGTGGCCTCATCTAGTTTGTCGGAGGCTGCGCCAGCCTCGTCGGGGCTAAACGTGCCTTCGCTTTCCCACCATTTCTTCGCGTTTTCTTTTGCTTTAGCCTTATCAACATCGAAAAAGTTGATGATAGAGTCAGAAATCAGCCAAGGCTTGCTGACGGTGGCGTACTTGTCAAAAATCATCGAGCGCATCTGGGTACCGCTTGCTTGATTTTTAAAGTGATTGACCGTGTAGGAGAGGGTCTCCGGTTCGGTCATGATCATATCCCAATATTTTTTGCTTGTGATAATCTGCGCGGTGGTCAGCATGTACCCGAAACCTCGTTCAATCGGCTCTTTGGTGATCTTGCACGACGCCTTCAGTTCTTTCTTCTTCTTGCCGAATAATGTGTCAAAAATTGCCATGGAGGTTGAGGTTTTACCTTCTTAGATACTCCTACACCGCCAAATAGTTGCATGGGAGGCCCTTTTTTTTTGATTGAATTGTCAAAAAAGGGCCATGATCGGCATAAATCTAGGTCCCCTTATTACCGTTAGGCTTGGCGCGCATCATCTGTTCGTATTTCTCGAAGAATTCGGCGAGCTGTTCGATGGGTAATTTCTTTGCGATCACCTTGTGCTTGGCGTCGATTACATACATGGTCGGGGTGGTGTCGGCATAATAGAACTTGCTCCAGTGTCCCACATAAGTGCGCGGTCCGTTCACCGTCGTCCATGGAGTCTTCATCTCCTTGATGAAAGTCTTCATTTTCACGAGAGAGGTATCGATGCTGATGGCGTAGACCTCGAAATCATACTTCGTCCTGCTCTTGTTGTAGAACTCGACGAGCTTGGGAGTTTCTTCTTTGCAGTGGCCGCAATCGGGATCAAAGAACCAAATGATCGTGTACTTGTTTTTGATGTCGTACATCGATCTAGGCTTGAGGTTCTGATCCTGCATGATCAAGTTAGCGGCGGTGTTTCCGATCAAGTTCAACCGTAGCTTGTCGACGTACTCCTTGATATTCTTCTTCGACGAAGGGTCGAGCCAGAAGTCCATCTCTCCGGTGGCGATGAACTTATCGAAGATGTTGACATAAACCCGGTCTAGCCCCATTATCTTGGGCTGTTGATAGTGGATCAAACACGTCCACACGAAATTCTTGTAGGACTCTGGATTTTTCTTCACCCGAGCGGCAAGTCGCACGATTTCTTTCGTCAGCGTGTCGGCATCTTGAAGGAACAGACGATCCAAGTAATCCTTTACCTTTTCTTGGTATACAGGTTTCGGTAAACGGAAGAGGGCATCGTCGGCTAAGTCGAAGTTATCGAAGTAGTGTTCTCGGTAATAGCGAAACTGCCACGTGCTGTCGATGGTGCCGTCGGCTTTCTTGGGCGGCGCGGGAACTTCGATTTCATGTGTCGATTTTACCAGCCGGGCAGTGAGTGTAGTGGGGTGCTTGGCGATCAGATCTTTTTGATACGACTGGACGTCGCGGGTAAACTTGGTGTACTCTTCGCGCGCTTCTTTCTTGGCGTCTTCTTTCAAAGTGCTGTCGCGTAGAATCTTGATGAGGGGTTCGGCTTTCTTGAATTTGCTTGCCAGGAAGTTGGCATGTTCGAAGAAAAGCTTGTTGTCTTCGTCGCCAGTCACAACCATGTGGGCGTTATAGTCGTCGGTCGATGTTTCGAGCATGAACCTCTGGCCTTGTCCAATGATGAATTGGAACAAGGGGGTCTTATCGAGCACCACCATGAATACGCCTTGTTGTAGAGGTTTACTGCCATCGAAAGTGAAGGCGCCCTTGCTATCCACCTTCGCGGTGTCTTTCAAGTACGTTTGTTCGCCGTTGTAGTAAGCGAGCAACGCGGTTGTATCCTTAATGCCTTTGATCTTGAAGTCGATCTTGTATCCGGTCTGGGCAAATGTGGTTGCCGAGACCAAAACCAATCCAAAAAGTAAGAGACGGAATGACATATTCACCGGCTTATTCATATGCGAATTTCAGAATTTCGTCGTTGATCACAACGCAATTAATGGCTCTACCGCGAAATTGGTAAACGTTTAACAGAAAATTAAGCAATTCGGGTGTACGCGGTGTTCGTGGTAGGCCCCGTACTTTTAAGTACATTGCGCCGTTTTTTATGTCTATCACGGTCCGCCACCTTTCGAAAGTCTACGGCTCGCGTCCCGCGGTGAACGACATTTCATTCGCCGTGGCACCCGGTGAGATTGTCGGGTTCCTCGGCCCCAACGGCGCCGGCAAGTCGACCACCATGAAGATCATGACCGGGTACCTTCCGCCGTCGTCGGGATCCGTGCTGGTCTGCGACCAAGAAGTCTCTCAAGACCCCACTATTCGACGACATATTGGCTATCTACCGGAACATAATCCACTCTACCTCGACATGTATGTCCATGAGTTCCTGCGTTTCGTCGGTCAGGTGTATGGACTGCGGGGAGCGCAACTGACTAGTCGCGTCGCTGAAATGGTCGAACGTTGCGGATTAACCATCGAGCAGAACAAAAAAATAGAGTCGCTGTCAAAGGGCTACCGACAACGCGTCGGCCTAGCTCAAGCGATGATTCATGATCCACAAGTACTGATTTTGGATGAACCCACCACGGGCTTAGATCCAAACCAGTTGGTTGAAATACGGCAGTTGATAAAAGCCATCAGCGCAAATAAGACGGTGCTCTTCTCTACGCATATCATGCAAGAAGTTCATGCGTTGTGCGATAGGGCGGTCGTGATCAACCAAGGAAAGATCGTGGCCGACGATCATATCAAGAACCTCTTGTCTGGCCAAGAGGGTGTGACGAGTTTTCAGGCGGAGTTCGATACACCTGTCGCGCTCAACGAATTGCAACAGATCGAAGGCGTCACGCAAGTGGCAACGATCTCGGGCAATACATATCGCTTGGTTTCTTCGCAGGGCGCGGACTTACGTCCAGCCATTTTCAGATTTGCGGCCGACCGAAAGCTGTCGTTGCTGGGCCTGCGACAAGAAGAGAACACCTTGGAGTCTGTGTTTCGCGAACTCACCCAACGACCTTCCGCATGATTCGAGTGTTTACCAAGGAAGTTTCTGGGTTCCTCAACTCACTTATCGCGTACATCGTGGTGGGCGTATTCCTCACCGCCATCGGATTGCTGATGTGGGTGTTCAAAGAGACGTCGATCCTCGACAATGGGTTCGCCGACCTCGAGACTCTTTTCACACTTGGACCCTATGTGCTCGTGTTCCTCATCCCGGCGATCACCATGAAGAGTTTCGCCGAAGAACGGAAACTGGGGACCATGGAGTTATTACTCACCAAACCACTGTCGGACTGGGATATTCTATTGGGAAAATTCTTTGCAGCGGTCGTACTGGTGGGGTGTGCTCTCGCGCCGACACTCGTGTATTATTATACTGTGTATCAACTCGGTAATCCCGTTGGGAATGTGGACTCGTCCGGAACAGCAGGATCCTATGTTGGACTTTTCTTGCTGGGGGCAGTCTTCTGTTCGATCGGCATGTTGGCATCATCGCTTACCAACAACCAGATCGTCGCCTTCTTGATGGCCGCATTTCTCTGCTTTTTGTTTTACACAGGCTTCGATTCGTTTGCGGGCCTCGTGATGGCCGGTGATCAGGGCCTATTCATACGCCAACTCGGCATCCTTTACCATTATGAGTCGCTCAGCCGTGGTTTGATTGACAGCCGTGACGTCGTTTACTTCGTCAGTATGTGCGCCGTGTTCTTAGTGTCCACCAAAACTGTGTTGGGATCTCGGTCATGGTAAACTGGACAAGCAAGAAACTCGGTGATATTCTGACGCTGGTGAACAGCCTGTTGTTGCTCGTCGTGGTGAACTTGTTGGCATCGTTGTACTTTTTTCGTTGGGACCTGACGGAGGAGAAGAAGTTTTCGATCAAGCCAGCCACCCAAGAGATGCTGCGCGGTTTAGATGAGCCTGTGTACGTCGAGGTCTTTCTCGATGGCGACCTTAATGCAGAGTTCAAACGACTTCGCAATTCCATTCGAGAGACTTTAGAAGAGTTTCGAATTTATTCGGGCAACAAAGTTCAATTCAAGTTTACAAATCCTATGACTGCCGTGAGCCAACAAGCTCAGGGCGAGTTTTTGCAGCAGTTGGCGTCGAAGGGAATCCAGGTTTTGCCGGTGATCGAAAACAAAGATGGTGAACGTGTCGAGAAGCTGGTGGTACCGGGGGCGTTGGTGTCGTACGGTGGCGACGAGCAAGGGGTGATGTTGTTCAAACAAAACATCGCCGAGCGATCACAAGAAGTAGTGAACCAAAGCATTGAAGGACTCGAATACGAATTGGCCAGCACGATCTTGAGTTTGAATGCCGAGGATCGAAAGGTTGTAACTTTCTCCACGGGTCACGGCGAACTCGATAGCCTGTCGACTGCGAGTCTTCGATCCGCCTTGCGCGGCCAATACGACGTGGGTAACGTAGACCTCACCACGAACGATTCGATTTACGGCGACGTCCTAGTCATTGCTCGCCCCACGCGCAAGTTTTCGGAACTCTCGAAGTTGAAACTAGACCAATACGTCATGCGGGGAGGGAAGGTCCTATTGTTCTTGGACCAGATGCACGCATCGATGGACAGTGCTTCGTACGAAAACAATTTCGCGTTCCCATACGAGACCGGACTGCAAGACCAGTTGTTTAAGTATGGAGCACGTGTAAACCCCGATTTGGTCCAAGATCGTTTTTCGGCCCCTTACCCTGTCGTGGTGTCGGAAGCCGGTGGTCAGCCGCAGATGATGCAGATGGAGTGGCCATTCTTCCCATTGATTTATCAGCATGCGAATCACCCCATCACGCGCAATATGGATGCGGCGCTGACGAGGTTCATTAGCTCGGTCGACAGCGTTGGGGCACCGGGTGTCAAAAAAACACCGTTGCTGTTTTCGTCGCAATACGCGCGAAAGCTGTCGGCCCCGGTGAAAGTGAGTGTGAACGACCTTCGAAAGAACGTCGATCCTGCAAAGTTCGGCGAAGGCCCAATTCCTGTGGCTTGGCTACTCGAAGGGAAGTTTACGTCTTTGTATAAGAACCGCTTCTTACCGGAAGGCGCGCCCACGACCGGCATGCTCACTGAGGGTGAATCGAAAATCATCGTCGTTGGCGACGGTGATTTCGTCCGGAACGATATTAATCCCCGAAATGGAATGCCCCAACAATTGGGCATGGATCCGATATCGAAACGCGTGTTTGCCAACGAACGGATCGTGTTGAACATGGTGGCATACCTCACCGACCAAGACGGATTGATCACCGCACGCAACAAGGAAGTGTTGGCTCGTCCACTTGATAAAGAAAGGGTGAAACAGGAGCGAACGTATTGGCAGTTCATCAACTTGGTTTTGCCGATCCTGATCATTGTGTTAATGGGTATTGCTCAATCGTGGTGGCGGCGTCGCACGTATGCGAAATTTTGAACATGCAGGAACGAAAGAATAAAATATCGGCGATGGTCATGGTGGGGTTAATCCTCGCCATCGTGGCGCTATGGTTCTTTGCGTTCCGCGAAAGCGAGATCGAGGTCGATGCCAACGAGTTCGCTGTAGCGGAGATGGCGAACATTGACCGCGTGGAAATGTCGTCGAATCAAGACACCGTGGTCCTTCGCTACGACGGTTCGAAGTGGATGGTAAACGACACGTACCCGGCCGATCGGCGGATCATCCAAGTGCTATTTGGTACAATCGAGCACGTTCGCCCGAGAAGACCGGTGAGCGACAAAAAGAGAACGGAGGTGCTCAAGCAACTCGATCAATCGGGCACGACTGTCAGCTTTTTCGTACGAGACCAAATGGTGAAGCGTTATCGAGTTGGTGGCAACCCGCAGAAGCCTGAAGCCATCTTTCAGGTAGAGGGTCATGAACCCATGGTGGTGAACATTCCCGGTTACCGCGTGTATGCGTCGGGCGTGTTTGAGCAGACTGAAAGCGACTGGCGCGATAAGCGAGTCTTCGCCTTCAGTTGGAGGAACTTTAGGTCCCTTACGACCACATTTACGAAAGACCCTTCCGAGACGTTTACGATTTCATTGAAGGATCGCGTCTTTGCGGTAGAAGGTATGACTGCCGTCGACACGGCCAAAGTGAACACTTATCTGGATGACGTGTCCTTGCTGGTGGGCGATGGGTTTTATTTGGCCGGACAAGCGCCGCGCGTCGATAGCCTGCTCGCAGGCCCCACCTCGTTCAAGGTATTGGTGACCGACATCGGCAGCCAGCAATACGAGTTAGAGGTATATCCGCCCCTCCGAGACCAGACAGTGGTATACGGCCGCGTCCGTGGGGAGGTCATGACCTTCAAAAGGGCCGAAATGGCCCGAATTGCAAAGAAAAAGACGTGGTTCCGTCCAATCCCGGAATAACCATTTTTTTCTATCTTTACCCCCCGTTTCAACCACAAGCCAAATGAAGTTTATTGTAAACTCCAACTATCTGCTTAAGCAGTTGTCCAACATCAATGGAGTGATCACCACCAATCCCGTCGTCCCCATCCTCGAGAACTTTCTCTTCGAGATCGATAAGGCCAATCTGACTGTTACAGCTTCAGATTTGCAGACGTCGATGATTACGGTGCTCAACGTGGAGTCGAAGGAAAAGGGAAGCATCGCTGTTCCTGCCCGCATCCTGTTGGATACGCTCAAAAACTTGCCTGATCAACCGGTGACGTTTTCGATTGATGAGTCAACGTATAGCATCGAGATCAGCTCCGACAACGGTCGGTACAAGCTGTCGGGCGAAAACGCGACTGACTTTCCGAAGGTACCCGCAGTTTCTCAAGACTTCTCTGCCAACATTTCTTCGGAAGTCCTTGGCCGCGCCATCAACAACACGATTTTCGCGACCAGCAGCGACGAACTTCGCCCTGCGATGACAGGCGTGTACGTCAACTTGGGTGAAAAGAACACGACGTTCGTTGCGACCGATGGCCATCGCCTCGTGCGATACCGCCGCACCGATGTGAAGTCCGAAAACGGCAACGCGATCATCATCCCACGCAAGGCGTTGAACTTGTTGAAGGCAACCTTGCCGACCGAAAACAGCGACGTAAGCATCGACTTTAACATGTCGAACGCGTTCTTCAAATTCGGTAACATCAAAATGATCTGCCGCCTGATCGATGAACGCTTCCCCGACTTCGATAACGTGATCCCATCTTCTAGCTCTATCAAGATGACGATCAACCGCGTCGATTTCCTTGGCTCATTGAAGCGTATCTCCATTTATGCCAATAAAACTACGCACCAGGTTCGTTTGAAAATCACTGGAAGCGAGTTGCAGGTTTCAGCCGAAGACTTGGACTTCTCCAACGAAGCCAATGAGCGCCTCTCTTGCGAGCACGAAGGCGAGGATATCGAGATCGGCTTCAACGCCAAGTTCCTCATCGAAATGTTGAGCAACATCGGCACAGAACAAATCAAGTTGAATATGAACGCGTCTAACAAAGCGGGCGTCATCCTTCCTGCCGAAAAGGACAAGAATGAAGACATGCTCATGTTGGTGATGCCAGTAATGCTCAACCAGTACGTGTAGCCTTTCGAAAATCTTACACGCTACGTAAGAAGCCCGGTTCAGTTGATGATCCGGGCTTTTTTATTTGTTTTTGCTCAAATATCTAATAATCAGATAGTTGCAAAGTGTTGACCAAAAATGAGGGTTACATCGATCGTTGTGGTTTAATGAATTTCAAACTAAATTCAAACATCCCTAAGAAGCATGGAATCACTGTCCGAATGGTGGGCTACCCTGACCCTCACACTTAAGATTTTCTGGGCACTAGCTGTGCCGTTTACGCTGGTTTTCGTCTTGCAAGTTATCCTTTCGTTCCTGGGAGGTGATATGACCGACGATACTCCCGATGTGGAGGTGGAGTCGGACCACGGTGTCGGTTTCCAATTTTTCACGCTGAAGAACCTGGTGGGGTTTTTCACCATTTTCGGATGGGTGGGCATCGCGATGGTTGAATCTGGCGTGAGCGACGGGGTGTCTATCATCGTGGCTACCCTAAGTGGCGCTCTGATGATGACCTTGATGGCTGGGATGTTCTTCATCCTCATGAAAGCTCAGTATGATGGTACGATGAAGATTGAGAAAGCTATCGGGCAGACTGGCGAAGTCTATTTAACGATCCAGTCGAAGCGTGGCGGACTCGGCAAAGTGCAAGTAAAGGTGATGGGCGCGTTGCGCACGTTGGACGCGTTGACCGATGATGAATCCGACATCGAAACCGGCAAGATGGTCCGTGTGTCCAACGTATTGAATGACAATACGCTCATTGTGACTCCTTTGAAATAGGGGCCATTGCTAATCAAAATTATCGAATAACGCTTTAATCAATTTTATACACTATGTTTTCAATTCCAATTATCACGGGGGTCGTACTCTTTGCCTTCATCATGTTTGTGAGCGCCCTACGCCGCTACAAGCGCTGTCCGTCGGACCGCATCTTGGTGGTGTTTGGTAAGGTGGGTGGTGGTGGTTCCGCCAAGTGTATCCACGGTGGTGCCGCCTTTATTTGGCCCGTCTTTCAGGACTACGCGTTCATGGACCTCACGCCGATTTCGATCGAGGTAAACCTGACAAACGCGTTGAGTAAACAGAATATCCGCGTGGACGTGCCCTCGAAATTCACTGTAGGTATTTCGACAGAAGGTGGTGTGATGGAAAATGCAGCTGAGCGCCTATTGGGACTTCAACGCCCGGACGTACACGCTTTGGCGCACGATATCATCGTCGGTCAAATGCGTTTGGTGGTGGCGATGATGGACATCGAAGAGATCAATACAAACCGCGATAAGTTTTTGCAGAACGTTGCACACAATGTGGAGGTCGAGCTCAAGAAGATCGGTCTTAAGTTGATCAACGTGAACATCACCGATATCAAGGATGAAAGCGGTTATATCGCGGCGCTGGGTAAAGAGGCGGCGGCGAAGGCCATCAACGAAGCGAAGATTCGCGTAGCGGATCAAGAGCGTATTGGAGATATTGGTAAGACCGAAGCGGAGAAGGAACGCGATATCAAGGTAGCTGAAATGGTGCGCGACCGCGATACGCAGGTGGCGATTGCGGTAAAAGACAAGGAAGTGTTGATCGCGGGGGCCAAGCGTGACGAGCAAATCGGTCGCGTCGAAGCCGAACGCGATACCCGTATTAAGACAGCTGAAGCTAACGCGCTGGCAGTGAAGGGTGAGAACTTGTCGAAGATCAACGTCGCGAATTCCGAGGCCGAACGCCGCGAACGCGAAGCAGAAGCATTGAAGCGAGCCATCGCCGCCGAGAAGGTACAATCAGCAAAGGCCCTCGAAGAAGCCTATTCGGCAGAACGCAAAGCGGAAGAAGCGCGCGCCGATCGCGAAAGGGCTTCCCAAAATGCAAACATTGTCGTCGCCGCCGAGATTCAAAAGCAAAAGGCGATCATCGAAGCACAAGCCGAAGCTGAAAAACTCCGCGAGCGTGCCAAGGGTGAGGCAGACGCCATCTACGTGAAACTCGAAGCCGAGGCGCGTGGTATGTTCGAAATGCTGACCAAACAAGCACAAGGTCTAGAACAAATCGTGAAAGCATCGGGCGACAGTGCCCGCGATGCCGTGTTGTTGTTGATCGTCGACAAACTGCCCGAGTTGGTGCGTCTGCAAACCGAGGCAATCAAGAATATCAAGATCGACAAACTCACCGTGTGGGACAGCGGCGCTGGTGCTTCCGGCGACGGCAAAGGATCGACCGCAAACTTTATTTCCGGTTTGTACAAGTCAGTACCTCCGCTCCAAGAGATTTTTAATATGGCGGGTATGGAACTTCCCGATTACCTCAAGGGAAAGACGGCTGCGGAACTTCAGAAAATGGCAGACGAAGCCAAAGCACGTCAATCCACCAAGGAAGAAACACCCAAAAAACAAGGGTAATTTTCCCGCGATTGATTTTCACCTCAACAAAGCTCCGTCCACATGGGCGGAGCTTTTTTATTGTATCCAAGCCTCATATTATTCGACACGATTTGGCGTTGAGTCATTGGCTGACCGTGATGGGTAAATTGAATCGCTTCTACCAGGTTCTATTGTTTTGCATCACCCTTTTTGTGGGAGGCGAAGCCATGGCTACGCACTTGCGCGCCGGCGAGATCACGGCGACGCGCGTGAGTTGTTTAGATCGAACCTATCTCATCAAGGTGACGGTATACATCGACACTGAATCGGGTGTGCATTTTGGAGGCCCCGGCGAGCTCCTCTTTTTTGGCGACAGCACGTGGGTGGAGGTGCCCGATACGCCCACGACGCCGCGACCAGATCTCGGTCTAAACATGGGTATGGCCACGTTTAGTGTCCTTCACACCTATGCGGGTCCGGGACGGTACCTAATCCGCTATTCGGAGCCCTATCGCAACGGAGGCGTGGTCAATATCGCGAATCCGCTCTCGACTCTCTTTTATATTGAAACATCGATCGAGATCAACCCCTTCGTGGGTTGCGACAATTCGCCGCAACTGCTTGTGCCCCCAATCGATAAAGCGTGTGTGGGGTCGGCCTGGTATCACAACCCAGGTGCGTACGACATCGACGGAGACAGCCTGTCGTATCAGTTGATTGTTCCGAAGATGGGTTTAGGTCAAAACGTGGTCAACTATCGCGACCCCAATTCGCCCGAGTTTTATCTCGCAGGCCAGTATCCGATTGGCAACGAAGATCAGAGTGGGCGTCCCGAGTTTTCAATCAACCCCACCACAGGAACTATCATTTGGAACGCGCCGGGTATGCAAGGAGAATACAACATCGCATTCCTCATCAAGGAGTGGCGGAAAGTCAATGGCCGCTACGTTTTGTTGGGGTATGTGGAACGCGATATGCAAATTCTCGTGGAAGATTGTAACAACCAGAGACCTGAATTGACAGTGCCACAGGACGTCTGCGTAGAAGCGGGAACCAAGATCACGGAAGATATTTTTGGGTTCGACCCAGACGCCGACAGTGTGATGATCGAAGCTTTCTCGCAGGCATTGATTGTGAACCCATCGCCGGCGCGCATCAGCCCGTCGCCGCGTTGGTTGTCATCGAGCCCATCGGCGCCCGCGCGTGTTTCATTCGATTGGCAAACGGATTGTCAGCATGTTCGTCGCGAGCCCTACCAGGTCACATTCAAGATCACCGACCGGCCACGTAAGGGTGGCGTGCGGCTGACACAGTTCAAGACCTGGAACATCACCGTGGTGGGCCCCGCGCCCAAGTGGGAATCCGCAACAGTCAATCCTGGTACGCGACAGGCAAGTTTGTCGTGGACTCCCTATGCGTGTCAAAACGCCACGACCATCCAGGTGTGGAGGAGGGTGGACCAATTTCCCTACGAGCCGCCTGCGTGCGTGACCGGGATCCCAGCCTTTTTAGGTTATTCCCTCGTGTCGGAATTGCCGATCGGGCAGACCACCTTTCTCGACACAAACGGCGGAAAGGGCCTCGCGCCGGGAGCCAGTTATTGCTATCGCTTACTAGCGATCTATCCCCAGCCCAACGGAGGGGAGAGCTATGTGTCGCAAGAAATTTGCGTCGATCCGATACTGGCTGACCGGCCGGTGATAACGAACGTCACCGTCGATGAGACCGATATGGCCAATGGCGTGATCACGGTGCAGTGGACCCCGCCATTCGATGCGGACGTAGTGCAGTTCCCACCGCCTTACACCTATGAAGTTTTTCGTTCGCAAGGAATCAATGGTCGTATCGGTATGGTGAAACCCCATCCGGGACGATTGACATCAGTCACCTATCAGGACCGGGGCATCAATACGGACCAGCAGATTCATAACTACCGAATCGTTGCCTTTGACGCGAACAACCAGCGTATCGATACTTCGTTTGCCGCCTCGAGCGTCAGGTTGGAGTTGCGACCGCAGGTCAACCGGATTGAGTTGACGTGGGCGGCCGATGTTCCATGGTCGAACAAGACTGACCAGTTTCCGTTGCATTCCATTTACCGACGCGATGAAGGCGTAGCAGATAGCCAACTGCAATTGATAGGGGAAGTCAACGTGAATGCGAACGGGTTCCGTTTTGTGGATGACGGAACGAGGACTGGATTCCCGTTAGCAAAAGACAAACAGTATTGTTACCGTGTCCTCACGCGGGGCGCCTATGGTAATCCGAAAGTTCAAGAGCCCCTGCTCAACTATTCGCAGCGAATCTGTGCGACGTTGAACGATGAGACCCCTCCATGTGCCCCGACGCTAGCCGTGGACCTGATTGGAAGCGCTTGCGAAGATCCCAATAAGGCAGGCTGCGGGGTCCAGAGCTACTCCAATACATTGAGATGGAATCGTCCGACCAATACTTGCGGGAACGACGTGGCGAGTTATTCCATTTTTGTTGCGGACCAGGCCGGCGACGAATTTATTGAGTACGCGACCAATGTGCGAGATACTTTCTTTGTCGATCGAAATGAGAATCTGAAGTCGTTCGCCCGCTGCTACAAAGTGATGGCCATCGATCGCTCGGGCAACAAGAGCGAACTAAGCGAGGCATTCTGTTTCGACAATTGTCCCCATTATGAGTTGCCCAACGTGTTTACACCGAATGGCGACGGCTGCAACGATGTTTTTGCTGCTTATGGAGATCCCGACCAACCAGCATTGTGTGAACGGGATGACGACCCGTCGAAATGTGCCCGGTTTGTCCTTCATGTTGACTTTGTAGTCTATGATCGGTGGGGTAAGAAAATCTATGAACTAGTGAATAGCAAGGAGCGGAGCATCTATATCCGGTGGAATGGTCACGACAACCAGGGGCGTGAGGTTCCGGCGGGTGTGTATTTTTACCGTGCCGACGTGCAATTCTTAACGTCTGACCCCTCGCAGGAATTTCAAGAGATAAAAGGATGGGTTCACCTGGTTCGTGGAAAGGCGGGCGAATAGCGTTAAAGTTTCGGAGCCAGCCACAAAAACCCGGAAGAGCCCACAAAAATCAGAAAGAGAATGACGGTGGGAAGCCCATGGTTGTGCACCGGTTCGGGCGACCGTTCGTGCCATTCGGCGGAAGCGTGCAGCGACGTGACCCTCATATTCTCCGCCGCAGTTACGGTAGACCAGGTCTCGGGAGCCGCTACATACAACCATTGTGTTGTGGAGTCGGCCTTAAGTTCGTGCCATCCCGGTTTGGCGACCCAAATCCGAGCATCGAAAACATCGTCAATTCGGAGGTCTTCGGATACCGGGACATCGATACTATCCATCGAAACGCGCGGTGTTTTTCCATTCGATAAGACTTCAATGTCGATGGGCGCGTCGGTATACCTGGGAAATGGTGTGAGTACCTTGATTTGGAAAGGATCGATTTTCGTTCGCGCACATTTTTCAAAGAGTGGGACCCAAAGCAGCGAGTAGTCGTCGCCTTTGGATTGTAACCCGAGCTGATAGGTCTCTTTTAGTAAGGTGAACCCTATTTTTCCGAGCCCCGATATCTGGTAGCCCGTCATGATCCTTCCTTTGGTGGAGGAGGCGATGGTTTCAATCCGCGCGGTGGGCCGGAGCGGCACGCTGGGTAGACGAATCACATTCGCACGTGGCAATTTGATCGATACAGTATCCACGTCGTTTGTGGGCGCAAAAGACAGTAGTTCCGGTCCCTTCTTGATCGACGGGTCCGGGAGCAGCACCACACCTAAACCCGAGACGATGTTGGCGCGCACTGATTTTTGTTCGCCAAAGTTCAGTGACTGAAACGCGCGTGCATCGATCACCAAGATGTCGGCTGTCGAAAGCAGTTGGTCATTCAACTGCTTGAATTCATGAGGGGTAATGTTGTCGAATTCGAATTTGAATTTCTCTTTCGAGACTCGGGTGCGAATCGTGACGCGGTGCCCTTTCGATGCCAAGAAGTTTTTCAGATACCGTGTTTCAAAGGTCGGATAGTCGACGATGATCACCACCGACAGTTGTGCTTCGGGTTCAATGTAGAGTGGAAGCGGTTCGTTGGCATCGGGTGTTGTCACTTCGTACATGAAATGGCCTGCGGACTTGGAGAAAAAGTTTAGGGTAAATGGAGACTCACCCGGAGTTACTTGAATCGAGTCTTCGATCCCCGCTGGTCCGCGCAGCCGAATCCACGCCGGTTGATCTCCAGTGTACGTACCCTCGATGGTGTTCCAGCGATTGGCCAATCGCCTGTTGTCGACATTTAATCGTGAAATACCTTTGGTTGGCGAAGGAGCGAACGTGTAGTCAGGTTTTTGAATCAAGCCCAACGCCCAGCTAGGAAGTCCATGTCCCACGACGGTCGCCACCCGATCACCCATCGACGCAAGTTCGTGATACGACTTTAGTGCTCTCGCGTCTGGGTAGGGCTTCGCGTCGGGCATCGAAACCGGTTCTAGGGCCGGGTGCTCCCCAAGGATTGAGGATACTTGCGCGGGATCGTAGCCATTTGTCAGGAGCAAAAAACCTTTCTGAGGTTGGGCACTTGGCCAAGAAGGACGTAGAATTAGTAATGTGATGGAGCAAACGAAGAGGAACTGTGCCAGCATCCGCCCTGCGCGGTACTTGATCTTTCGACGGTACTCGAAAAAAAGTAGGCCGACTAGCCCGATGAACGCGCCGACAATGACAAGCGAAGCGGGGAACACCGGGTTCCAAAGGATCCAAGGTTCACTCATTCGCTTTCGATTTCAATTCATCCATCAATCTCACGTCCAATGTATGGCCACCGGTTTGTGTTCGGGCAGGGGAGAGGGCCTCTTTCGGGAGCACGCTCCAAAACGCTTGTTGAATGGACCGAAGCACAGGAGTGGCTTCTTTCATGTTCACTTTCCCCTCAACGATTGATTTGATTTCGGATAATTGCCTGAGGTAGTTCCCGGGACTTGTTAGGGCGACGGATGCCAGCTCGTCTCCTGCTTGTTGTAGGTGTAGTCGTTGATTTTCGGAGATCGTGATTTGTCCGTGCTCGAGCAGTTTCGCTATATCTGAGAGTGCCCGGCGGATGGCGGGAAGCGTTTCGGCTTCTGTCGGATCTTGTACGGTCTGCGAGGGTTTGATTTCATCCAACGAACCGGTCAGGCGTCGCTCCTCTTTCAAGGGTGGTGGGTCGAATCCCATTCTGTGGACATACACGCGCGAGTCTTGGCTTATCTCTTTCAGTAACTTAAGAATTTGATACTGATACGGGAGGGATTCTTTTGGTTTGAACATGCGAAGCTGTAGCTCCGAATCCCACATCAACGTAAGCGCTGCGCGAAGCTTGGCCTTAATAGACTGTGTGAAGAAGGTTGCTTCCTCTTCGCTGTCGTGATCATGTCGAAACGCCGCCATCGGATCATTTTTATCCTCTTCGTTCTCGTGCTGATGACCGGTTTCCGGCGCCTTTTTGTCAGCCACCAAGTTGTGCTCGTTTTCCGTGTCGTGTTGATGGCCGTATTTCTTCATGATGTCTTCATCTTTTGCGTCTTCGCCTTCTTCCTGTTCGGCGACGGCAGATTCCCCTATGGATGTCTCAAACTCCTCACCTAGAAACTGGCCGTAGCGGAGACGCAATACTTTCTGATCGTACCCAAGCTCGTTGCTAGTGCTGTTGAATTGCTTGGTGCTGATCTTTTTTTGTTGGGCGAGGAGTTTCTCTGTATCGATGATCAACTGACGTTGACTCCGGAAGTAGTCGGGCATCAAGTCGACGCCGAGTCCTTCATCCATCACCATTTCCTGCTGTGCCGTGTCTTGGAGGGCGATAAAGTAGGTATCTGTTCGGTTTCTTTGGTGTTGAGGTAACTTGTTGTCGAATGCTTCCACATAAAAATAGACTTCGTCGCCGGGTTCCATTCCCAACTTTTGGAAATCGAGGGTAAGCTTTCCGGTCGTTTGCTTTCCTGATACCGGCGTTGTGAAGGGAATTTCCTCTTCGCGGAACTTCACGGATTCTCCGCTGCCTTTGCTAACGGTTGCAATGACATGCCCAGATGTCAAACCGTAGTCGTCTTGAAGCCGCGAACTCACGTCGATTGACTTCCGTTCCCCCCATTTTAGTTTCGTGAATTGTGGTAGGTCATTGACGACGACGCTTGGAACTTGATCAGGCAAAACTTCAACGCGGGCGTAGTCCGACGCGTGCCATGTCTCTTCTATTTGCCATTGTAGGCGGTAAATTGCGGTGGCACGGGCGACGGTGCGTAGCGTTACGGTCTCGCCGCCACGATTTGCAACGGCCGAGTCGCCAGTGGTCATCACTACCTTTGCGGCGGCGACAGCGTGGTGAAAGGATAGGGTCCAAGTGATGACGCTTCCCTCGGGTGCATGAAAGGAAAGGGCGCTGGATTTTCTGCTGGGTAACCCGGTGTAGGCAGGCGGAGTGATTTCGACCTCGACACGCTTGATGCGCGGATCGATCGTTGCCTTCGCGTCCGTGGGCTCTGACGCAGGCGGTTCTGCTGTGGTCAATGATGCGCCGGGCGTCGTTCCCACATTCGGTTGCCAATACCAACACGCAAGCGCGACGACGACCGAGGCAGCTACCGATCCCAACGCAAGCCTTAGTTGATTCGGTAGCTGAATGGAGGGAAGGATGTCGTTCAACGCTTGATCCATTCTTTGAAGTTGGATTTGCTCAAGCTTGGATAAAGTGTTCACATCTTTCACCAACAGATCGCTGCTGTCTTTGAGTGGAGGATAAAACCGATTCAGGTAAAAGGAGATTCGCAGGTTGTCAACTTGATGGAGCTTTAGCGCAAAAGCCCGTTGCATACCAACGCCAATACCAATGGCGACACCTATTCCGATCGCTAGCCACAACGGTGTGTGAAAAAGCCAGGCGACCATCACGCATAAAGTGGCAGCGGCGGCGCCAAACAGGACAACCTCCAACCATCGTAACCGGAGGTAGCGTGCCTTGATTTTTGATATCGTCGACAAACCGTTCATTGATTCCTTTTCCACGAAAGCCAACGTTCAAGACTGAGGGTCACCAAAAGGATCGAGATCCATAGCGCGGCAAGATCGCGCGTCGGCGTCGGGTTGGATTGGTCCGTTGACGACACGTTCGAAAATGCCATAGCTTCGGGTAGTGAACGCACATCCGATGGATCGGTTTTTTCCGCTGAATACATCAGTCGGTACAATTCTAAGACGAGATTGTGACGAATTGCATCACTTCGATCCTTGAGCTGTCGGATTGCCCACGTATTGGGCCCTGTCTGCTCGAAAATCGGACCTGACGCTTGGGCATCGAGCAGGGCTGCGTGAACCGTTGCGGGAAGCTTGGGACGCGCGTCGCTTAACCAAAAAACCCAATCCGCGGAGGCGGCATCGTCTGTCACGACCACGGGTAAGTGAAAGTCTTTTTTGAGCACTGAAAGGGCAGCGTCAAATACTCGCTTCAGGTCTTCATGGTCTGCATCGGCAAACAAGTGAACACGCTGTGAAATTGGTTTGTCGACTGCAATGGAATCTCGCCAGGTGTCTTGGCCCGGTCCAAATTCAAATTGAGAGGAATAGTTTGTACCAGCTCCGGACGAAGTGGCTGTTCGAGTGAGTAGGCTATCGCCGAACTGGCGTGCATAGGCTGGATACGTGATCGGCGCGTGGTCGGCGGTAATCCATCGCACATTGGGAGGGATTGGTATTCGCGTTCCTAAGAATCGATTGGCCTTCGACCACGAGATGACGACCACTTCGAACCCAAGAGTGCCGAGGTCGAGTGCCAGCATGCGATAATTGGGAACGACGCCGGAAGGCGCTTCCAACGGAAACCCGGGCGCCAGAAAGTGTTGTTCGAAACCGTTCTTGACGAGACTATCGATGGTTGGTCGGTAAATCGGGTCTTTGTCGATACCTGTTTCCACGACAAGCCATCGAGAAGATGATGGGTCGGACGATGTGCATTGCGCTCCGGCGAGGAAAAACACCATGCATATAAACATGAGTGCCCGAAGGATGAAAATCAATATCTCATTGGGGCGAATGGATTTGAATTGACTGGTATTCGATTCCTCAACATGTCGCAAGGAGCCCACACGAATGACGCGGCCCTCTTTGCGACTCAACAAGTGAATCGCCACTGGGATGGCGAGTGCGGAAAGCGCCCAAAGATATGCGGGATTCAAAAAGGTCACCGGAGGAGCCGTTTACGACTATTCAAAAATTTAGCGATGACCGATTCTACCGGTTGATTGAGTTTCACTAGTTGGTAGTCGATCTGCTTTTCCAGCATCCACGACTTAGACTGCTGTATCCACTCATCGACCTTTGACTGATAGGCTTTCTGTTGGGCAACGGTGTCGACTTTCATGCGTTGGCCCGTTTCCAAGTCTTCGAATGTAAAGACACCCTCGGTTTCTAAGTTTATTTCATCGTAGCCCATGATTTGAAATACGATTACTTCGTTACGACTTGTCTTGAGGTTGGCTATAAACTGCTGAAGATCATTTCCATGATCGTACAGGTCGGTAAAGAAAATGATGACTTCTTTCCCAACATGATGATGGAGTGCTTCGATATCTTTTCCCTTTCCCCAGCCGCCTTCGCCTTTTGCAGCAATGAGTTCGTTTAGAAACCGCATGAATTGCTGTTGTTCGAACCGGGGCTCAATCATCTTTAACCCGTGTTCGTTGACCACGTATAAACCGAATGTATCACTTTGCTTTCGCGCCAGGTACGCGAGCGCAGCGGCCATCACCTTGGCATATTGAAGTTTGCTGATGCTCTTTTCTTTATACTCCATCGACTTGCTGGCGTCGAGGATGAATTTAACGGTGATGTTGGTCTCGATTTCCGATTGCTTGATGTAGTATCTTTCAGACCTACCGTACATCTTCCAGTCCAACAAGCGGAGGTCGTCGCCGGGTTCGTAGCTCCGGTACTGGCTAAATTCATAGCCGACGCCTATCGACTGGCTTCGGTTGCTGCCGCTCATGAAACCCTCAACGACGATGCGCGCGACTAGCTCAAGACCATTCACGGTATTGAGTAGCTCGGGCTTCAGCAGATCGTTGATTTCTTGCTTCATGCTAAACAGTCTTATGCAAGGCGAGCGTATGCTCGAGGATTGCCTTCGTGATGTCGTCGGACTTTACGCCTTCGGCCTCGGCGCGGAAGTTCATCAAGATACGGTGCCTCAACACTGGGTACGCTACTTTTGCGATGTCTTCGCGCGTTACCGACAAGTTGCCGTTTTGCAATGCGCGTGCTTTAGCGGTGAGGATCATGGCTTGACCTGCCCGCGGTCCTGCGCCCCACCGAACCCATTCCTTTACTTTCCCAACAGGCGTTTGATCGGGGCGTGTGGCTCGAACGGTGTCGGAGACGACCTGAACGAGATCCGAACTGATGTGTACTTCGCGGACTAGCTTTTGCGCTTCGACGATCTGTTGGCCCGTGATTACTTTTTCGATCTGGACCGAACGTTTGCCCGTCGTATTTTCCAAGATGGAACGTTCCTCCTCGGCGCTCGGGTACCCAATCCTGATGTATAATAGGAATCGATCGAGTTGCGCCTCGGGTAGGGGAAAGGTTCCCGCTTGTTCGATCGGGTTTTGAGTGGCCAGGATGAAGAAGGGACGTTCGAGTGGGTAGGTGACACCGCCGTAGGTAACTTCAAATTCTTGCATGGCTTCCAACAATGCCGATTGTGTCTTCGGTGATGTACGGTTGATTTCGTCGGCTAGGATAATGTTGGCGAACAAAGGCCCTTTATTGAACTTGAATATTCTCTTTCCCGTCGTGTGGTCTTCTTCCAAGATTTCCGTTCCAATGATGTCCGAAGGCATCAGGTCTGGCGTGAACTGGATTCGTCGAAACTTTAGGTGAACAGCTTCTGAGAGAGTTCTGATCATCAGCGTTTTCGCCAGACCCGGTACACCTTCGAGCAGCGCGTGGCCGCCCGCAAGAAAGGTGATCAAAAGTTGATCGACCGTATCTTCTTGTCCGACGATGACTTTTCTGATCTCACGCTTCAGATTTTGAAGTGCTTGGATGAGTTCGTTGACTTGTTGTTCGGTCGCTTGAAGTGGAGCATTCATATGATCTTCGCTAGGCGGTTAGGGCGTACATCACGATGTTGACACTAAACCGCGTATTATCAATTTTATAAAAACGTTTGTTTCGAAAGTCGTAGTCCCATTCGCACCCGTAGTCCTTGTTGCTGTACAGTACTCCGATCTTGCCGTTGATTTCGATGGCTTTCAGATAGTCGTGGACGATGTCGTCGCCCCAGCCGTTCAATTCTTGCGAGGTCGCGGGCGGTCCGTCGAAATGAAAAAATGCCGAGTAAAGCTCGTGGTTCTTCGGGATTTTCTTGAGTGAGCCTGTCCCGAAGATTTTCTCCATTTGAGACTCAAACGACTTGGCGAAGAGGCCATCGATGTCGTGGTTGCAGTCGTCGACGAAGAGAAACCCTCCCTGCTTGATATATTTTTCCAAATTCTCCCGTTCGGTCGACGTGAATTCGACAAGCTTATGCCCACTCAGGTAACAAAAGGGGCAACGAAAGATCGCGTCGCTGCTGAGTGCCACGATATTCTCTTGGGTATCCACGGGCAGGGTCGTGTACTCGATGAGAGAGTTCAGTACGTTCGAGGGCATGCGCTGGTCCACATCCCAATCTCCGGATTCATATTGGAGGCGGGTGAAGAAGAAAGGGCTATTAAAACGGACCGTGTTCAAGGCTCAAAATTGTCGACTCCTGTTGGTTCGATTCCAACGGGAATCAATTCCCATGATCGCTAATTTTTAACTGGCAGGTTCTGAATTTATTCAAGCGGCAGCTTAGCCTTATGAAGTTTTAGACACAACCGTTTGTTAAAAAATGCAATCTATTATACGGCGTCGGATAAGCTTGTGAACGTAAAATCGCGCACTTTCATGTTTGGAACGAGGAATGTTCCGCCGACGAATTGACCAAAGCCACTTCCCAAACGGTTTTGCTTTCCAAGTGTCTCCAGATTATTCAACATGATTACGGGACTTTCATTGAACCGGAAATTTTTCACGGGATGTTTGATCTTTCCGTTTTCGATATAGAATACACCATCCCGGGTTAACCCCGTGTATAGCTGTGTTTGAGGGTCGACCGAACGAATGTACCAAAGCCTCGTCACCAGCACACCGCGTTTGGTATCCTTGATCATGTCCTCCAACGACGCATTGCCACCTTCCATGATTAGGTTTGCAGGCGCCGGTACCGGAGCAACATTTTTTTGTGAAGCCCAGTATCGATCATAAAATAAATTGGACACGACACCTTTCTTAATCACGTCCATTTTCTTTAATGGAACACCATCTTGCGACCACGTGGCCGACGGAGCGTCGGGATGGAACGGATCGGTGTAAATATTGACGCGTTCATCCACAATTTTTTCCCCGAGCTTGGTGCCGCCGCCTTTTTTTGATAGAAAGCTTCGTCCTTCATCGGCACTCCGGGCGTCCATGCTAAAGAACATGGTTTGGATTAAGTCTCCAGCCGCTTGCGATTCCAAGATCACGGTGTACTTACCGGGTTCAATGGCTTTCGCCTGACGCGATTGAAGTGCCTTATCTATCGCGATCTTCGATGCGTCGGCGATATTGATCTTCGAGATGTCGTTGTGGTCACGTTGTACCCAACCCGAGCCCGTACCATCGTTGCTGCGCATCGTAACGGTAAAGTTCGCACCCGTGGCAGCATTGTAGGCATAGAGCCCTTTGCTGTTCATCATGGCCGTCACCACGGCTCCGTCTTCAAGGTAGCCAGCGGCAGTTACACCTACCTTCGAAGCGGGCGTGATGCTGTCGTAGGCAGCCTGTGCTCTGAATTCCGCCGAAATGTTGGCGGTAGATTCAAAGTAAGCCTTCGATTCGGCATAAGTCTGGGGCCCTAGTGGCTCCATGAACTCGGGATTCTCCGGCGCCAGTTTCGCCAACTCCTCAGATGCACGAACGCCTCTTTCGAGCGATGAATCGTCGAACTCGTTCACAGTCGCAACACCTGCTCGTTTTCCAAAATAGGAGGTAATATTAATAGACGTGTCTGTACTCTTTCCCGCGGTGGTCACCGTGTTGCGAGCATATCGGATATTTCCGACTACTTGTTCGGTGAGCGTGGCTTCACAACCGTTGGCTTTACTGAAACCAAGGGTCTTTTGAAGAATGCTACGGGCTTCGTCTTTCGATAACATGGTATGGGTGGATTCTAAGGTTCTCGTGTTAGTGATTTAGAGGGTTCTCGCGGTGTTGATCACGTTGATACCGTTGAAACGTGCGGTGGCCGATCCATGCGACACGGAATTCGACTGCACTGGTTGGCCTTTGCCGTCGAAGTAAGAGCCGTTCAATCGATAGTCGCGTTCGTCGCAGACTTGCACGCAGGAGTTCCAGAATTCTTGCGTGTTTGCTTGGTAGGCTACGTCTTTCAACATGCCGACGATCTTGCCTCCTTTGATCTCAAAGAACAGCACACCACTAAATTGAAAATTGTACCGTTGCTGATCGATCGAGTAGGAGCTGTCTTTTACGATATAGATACCTCGATCAACGCCTGCAATCATTTGAGCCGGCGTCAGTGGTTCTTTGCCCGGTGCAAGCGATACGTTGGCCATTCTCTGGAACTGAACGTTGTTCCAACTTTGAGCGTAGGAACAGCCATGGGATTCTTTTTCATTCAACAGACCGACCTGGTCGCGGATTGCCTGGAAGTTGACGAGCACACCATCTTTTACCAAGTCCCAGCGTTTTGATTTTACCCCTTCGTCGTCATAACCTACAGCCGCGAGCGAGTAAGGTTGATTCTTGTCCGCGAAGAAGTTCACGACTTTGCTTCCATAGTTGAACTTACCCGATCGGAGTTTTTCCAAGGAAGCGAAGCTTGTTCCGGCCAAGTTAGCCTCGTAGCCCAATACACGATCCAACTCCAAAGGGTGACCTACGGATTCGTGGATGGTCAGCCAGGTGTGAGATGGTTCTAGGACCAAGTCGTATTTACCTGGCTCCACCGATTTCGCCGAAAGTATCTGCTTCGCTTGCTCTGGCGCGAGGGCAGCGTCCTCGATCATGTCGTACGAATTGTTGTAAAGGATCACCCCACCCGGTCCTTCTATCTTGGTTTTTGCAAGACCGTCGAGGTATTCGTAGCCCATGCCCACCGGCGCACTGAAGGAGTCGCGGGTTTTGAACCCCCCGCCGGCTTTATCTACCACCGTGACGGTGAAATAAGGCCACGTGCGGTGAAAGTCTTGATCGATGTAAGAGCCGTCGGTCGACGCGAAGTATTTCTGTTCGTTCACGAGAAACAACGTGTTGTTGATGAACGAGGCACCCTTCTCAAGCGCCTTGGCGTTCGCTTGCAGCAACAAGTCGCTTTTATCTTTCAACGGAACCGTGAACGCATTTTTGGTGATGGGTGTCTTCCAACTTACTTCCCCGTACGCGGGCACGGGTGCCAGCACCACTGGTTCTTTTTGAAATTTGGAGTTGGCCTTGGCAATCGCGATGGCTTCGCGTGTGGCCGCTGCGATCGAATCGGCGTCCACTTTGTTTGTCGATGCAAAACCCCAAGTACCGTTGGCAATCACACGAATGCCAACGCCGAATGATTCCGTGTTGATTACGTTTTGGACTTGCTTCTCCCGCGTGATAATAAACTGATTCAAGATGCGGGCGATGCGGGCATCTGCATAGGTCGCACCATTCGCTTTGGCTGTATTCAAAGCCACATCGGCTAGGCGTTTTTTCGTGGCGACATCCATGCCGGCAGCCAGCAGTTGAGAGGCGTCTACGACTTTGGCGTGCGATGGAAGCGACAGCATCAGGGCGCCGGCACCAAGTCCAGACAAGCGAACGAAATCCCTTCGGTTCATGGGGTAAGGTTTAGATTTTTCCGGAACGTAAGGTACGGGTTCGCGGTGGTCCCTTCAATAAAAAATGTCCGGGAGATTCGAAATCGATTCCCCCGGACATGAGTGGTGTTAAACCGCGTCGGAAAGGCTTGAGAACGTGAAGTCGCGAACCTTGAGCGGTGGCAAAAGGTAGTTGAGGTTTGACTCGACACTCACCGTTCTTTCTTGACGACCCAATTCCTCCAAGTTATTCAGCATGATGATGGGGCTCTCGTTGAAGCGGAAATTCTTCACCGGGTACTTGATCTCCCCATTTTCAATGTAGAACGTTCCATCGCGTGTCAACCCTGTGAGCAAGAGGGTCTGTGGGTCCACACTGCGGATGTACCAGAGGCGTGTGACGAGGACACCTTTTTTCGTGCCGCGTATTAGTTCATCGAGCGACTTCGTGCCACCTTCCATGATGGCGGCGTCGGGTGTGGGAATGGCTTTCACACCTTTCTTCTCGGCCCAATAGCGGCCCCAAGTAAGGTTTTTGATGACGCCTTTCTCGATCCACGATACTTTCTCCTGTGGGCGACCATCGCCGGCCCACGGGCTCGTGGGAAGTTCTGGATGCAACGGGTCGGAATAAATGTTGACGCGTTCGTCCACCATCTTTTCTCCGAGCTTGGTTTGACCACCGGGCTTGCTGAGGAAGCTCCGCCCTTCGTCCGCCTGCCGGGCATCCATGTTGAAGAATATGTTTTCGAGCAGCACCGCTACCGCGGCGGGTTCCAAGATCACGGTGTATTTGCCGGGTTCAATCGCTTTCGCAGTCGCAGATCGAACCGCTTTCTCTACGGCGATCTGTGTGGCGCTCTTGGTATCCAACTTGGTGATGTCGTTGTAACCACGCGTGGCATAGCCCGAGCCCTTGCCATCCTCGGTGCGAACCGTAACAGAAAAGTTGGTGTTCGTCGAAGTGTTGTAGGCAAATAATCCTTTCGAGTTTGCCATGGCGGCATAACCGTTGTTGTCTTCCAAGAAACCCGCAGCCACCGTCTTACTCGACTTCGCAATGTTCAGACTTTCTTCTACGAGGGTCGAACGCTGCTTGGGCGTAATGGCAGCCGTAGACTGAACAAAGCTCTTAGACTCTGAGTATTGCTGAGGTCCCAGCACGCTGACATACTCTGGGTTCTCGGGCGCCAACTGCGCCAATTCTTCCGAGCGTCGAACGACCTTCTCGAGAGAAGCGTCGTCGAACTCGTTGATGGTAGCTGTCCCGAGTTTCTTTCCATAGGCGGACTGCACGACGAGCTGGCTTTGGCTGACGATGCCGCTCGTGCTGACCGCGTTTCGAGCATACCTCACGTTGCCCCCGTCGGTTCCTGTGAGATTAACTTCACATTCATCGGCTTTCGAATAGCTCAGCACTTTCTTTAATAAAGCCTGCGCTTGATCTTTTGAGAGTATTGGCATAGGTATGATCAGATTTGACGTGCGGTATTGATAACATTAACATTATTGAAACGCGCGGTCGATGAACCATGCGATACTGAGTTGCTTTGCGGCGGTTGACCCTTGCCATCACCGAATGCGCCACCTAAGCGGTAGTCATTCTCGTCCGCAATCGCAGTGCACGAATTCCAAAACTCCTGACTGTTTGCCTGGTACGCGACATCTTTCAACATACCCGCGATCTTTCCATTCTTGATCTCGTAGAAGAGTTGACCACCAAACTGGAAATTGTATCGCTGTTGGTCGATCGAAAACGATCCATCGCCAATGATGTAGATGCCCTTCTCGACGCCCTTGATGATATCGTCGACCGATTTCTTTTCTTTACCCGGTTGAAGCGAGACATTGGGCATGCGCTGGAATTGTACGCTGCTCCAATTGTCGGCGTAGCAGCATCCTTGCGATTCCTTTAAACCTAAAATGTGCGCTTGATCGCGGATCACTTGGTAGTTGACCAAGATTCCGTCTTTGATCAGATCCCACTTTCCGCATTTCACCCCTTCGTCGTCGTAGCCGACGGCACCGAGTGAGCCGACTTGTGTTTTGTCGGCGGCGAAATTCACAATCTTGCTACCGAAGTTGAACTTCTTCGATTGCCACTTGTCTAGGGTCAAAAACGAAGTTCCGGCAAAGTTGGCTTCATAACCCAGCACGCGGTCGAGTTCGGTCGGGTGTCCAACAGACTCGTGGATCGTGAGCCACAAGTGCGACGGGTCGAGCACGAGATCGTACTTGCCAGGTTCAACCGACTTGGCTTTCAACTTCTCCACGGCTTGGGCGCCACCCGCGCGCGCGTCTTCCAACATGTCGTAGCGACCTTTGTAAAGTGTCGTCACACTGTTGATTTTGTCCTGCGGACGTACGTCGAGGTACTCATATCCCATACCCATGGGAGCGCTGAGTGAATTTCTTGTTTCAAATTTACCCGAAGAAGGATCGATCGAGGTCGCAAAAAATGCGGGCCAAATGCGGTGCACGTCTTGATCGATATACGACCCGTCGGTGCTCGCAAAGTACTTCTGTTCGTTGATAAGGAACAGGAGTGAGGTGATGTAGTTGGCTCCAGCCTTCATGGCCGTGTTGTTGACGTTCAACAACAGGTCAACTTTATCTTTGATCGGAACTTCGAACGCGTTTTTCTCAATAGGCGTCTTCCAACTCACCTCACCGTGTCCCGTTAACGGGGCAAGTTGAACTTTCTCGGTAAGCAATCGAGAATTTTCTTTCGCGATGGAGACTGCCAGCTCAGCCGCTCGCGCGATGCTGTCGTTATCTAGTTTGTCGACCGCGGCGAAGCCCCAGCCACCATTCGCCACCACACGAATTCCCATTCCGTATGATTCAGTGTTCGCAATATTCTGAACCTTGTCTTCGCGGGTGATCACAAATTGGTTTAAGTATCGGCCTATGCGCACATCCGCGTAGGAAGCACCTTTCGACCGCGCGGCGTTGAGTGCCACATCGGCCATGCGCTTTTTCAAAGCAGTGTCTACCGGCGTCAGGGCCTCTTCCACCGTGATGGGTCGACCGTTCGCCATGCCCGGTAAGACAGCGGCTCCCGCTGCACCCATACCAGCTAGGTAAATAAAATCTCGTCGTTTCATATTTTGTTTGGAGTCGTGAGTTGTTTGCGATTCATTCTCTACTCATTCAGTAGTAAAAAGTAACAAAATGTTACTTGGGCTAATTAACATTTTCTCGTTCGCGGGTCAAGCAGCGGCTTGTCCGAAACTGGACAAAGTGCGCATTTCACCTTCCTCACGCTTGCGGGATTTGCTAAGGCCATGAAAAATTGGGCCATCGCAAAGAAAAAAAGGACTGCCCGTTGCGAGGCAGTCCTGTCAATAATCGAGTCGACAAAATGTGTTAAACGGCGTCGGAAAGGCTCGTAAAGGTGAAGTCGCGAATCTTCATGTAGGGAATCAATAGGTTCAGACCTCCAAAAGGACCGCCTTCGCTTGTCACCGCCCGCACCTGTTTGCCCAGCGCCTCCAAGTTGTTCAACATGATAATCGGACTTTCGTTGAATCGAAAGTTCTTAATTGGATGTTTCAACTTGCCATTTTCGATGTAGAAAGTTCCATCGCGGGTCAAACCTGTGAATAGCAATGTTTGAGGATCGACAGGGCGGATATACCAGAAGCGCGTTACGAGCACGCCTCGTTTCGTGTCCTTGATCATGTCTTCCACCGACACGTTGCCTCCATCCATGATCGCGTTTCCGGGGAACGGAATCGGCGCGACGCCTTTTTGTTGGGCCCAATAACGATCGTAGATCAGGTTGGAGACCACACCCCCTTTGATCAAATCCATTTTTTGACGCGCGAGGCCGTCGAAAGCCCAGTTCGACGAGGGAACTTCTTCGTGCCACGGGTCTGTATAAATGTTGACGCGTTCATCGACGAGTTTTTCACCCAACTTAGTGCCGCCGCCTTTTTTCGAGAGGAAGCTTCGACCTTCGTCCGCTTGACGCGCATTCATATTCAGCATCAGACGAACCAAGTCCGCTGCTGCGGCCGGTTCCAAGATAACTGTGTACTTCCCTGGTTCTATGGCTTTCGCTTCGCGCGATTGAAGTGCTTTATCGATCGCAACTTTCGAGGTGGCACCTGCATTTAACTTGCTCACGTCGTTCAAATCCTGGGCGGCCCACCCAGAACCGGTGCCGTCATCGGTCCGCATCGTTACGGTAAAGTCTACGCTCGTCGACTTGTTGTAAGCGTACAAACCTCTGTTGTTCATAATCGCGTTGAATCCGCGGCTGTCTTGTAGATAGCCCGCGGCCGTCACCTTCTTGGCAGCAGCTGGGTTGATACTATCCGCAGCAGCCTGCGCACGAAGGTCGGGTGTGATCTTTGCCGTCGCTTCCGAGAAGGTTTTGGCTTCGGCCCCATACGTTTGTTGAGGTAGGGGTTCTACAAATTCTGGGTTTTCGGGCGCTAGTTTAGCGAGCTCTTCGGCGCGACGAACTACTTTTTCGATCGACGCGTCATCGAATTCGTTGATGGTCGCAGACCCGGATTTCTTCCCATAGAACGAGGTGACCCCGAGGCTCATGTTGGAGTCTTCGCCCGAGGTAGTTACGCTGTTGCGTGCGTAGCGAATGTTGCCCCGGTCGGCCCCCGAGAGATTGGCAGCAATTCCGTCGGACTTTGAAAATCCGACCGCCTTTTCGAGGATCTTTTTTGCTTCTTCTTTACTTAACAATGACATATCCCTGTAATTAAGATTTTGAATTCTATCACTAAATCGTACGTCCAGTGTTGATGACGTTGACACCGTTGAAACGTGCTGTGGCCGATCCATGCGATACAGCATTCGATTGGCTCGGTTGTCCTTTCCCGTCGTTGAAGGCGCCGCCCAATCGATAGTCGCGCGCGTCGCAAATGGCTGAGCACGAGTTCCAGAACTCTTGCGTGTTTGCTTGGTACGCCACGTCTTTCAACATACCTACGATCTTGCCACCCTTGATTTCGAAAAACAACACACCACCAAACTGGAAGTTGTAACGTTGTTGATCGATTGAGAACGACGCATCCTTCACGATGTAAATTCCTCGGTCGATGCTAGAGATCAACTGTTCTGGTGTCAAAGACTCCTTTCCGGGTTGCAACGACACGTTAGCCATGCGTTGGAATTGAACGTCGGCCCAACTCTGCGAATAGCAGCAGCCATGAGATTCTTTTTCTCCCAAGATGCTCACTTGGTCGCGGATGGCTTGGTAGTTCACGAGCACACCGTCTTTAATGAGATCCCACGACTTACACTTCACACCTTCGTCGTCGTAGCCCACCGCACCGAGAGATCCCGGTTGGGTCTTGTCTGCTACGAAGTTGACGACCGGGCTACCAAATCGAAACTTCTTGGTTTGCCATTTGTCGAGCGTAAGAAAACTGGTGCCCGCGTAGTTGGCCTCATATCCCAACACGCGATCGAGTTCGGTCGGGTGACCTACCGATTCGTGGATGGTGAGCCACATGTGCGACGGCTCAAGAGCAAGATCGTATTTGCCAGGTTCCACCGACTTGGCTGCGATCATTTGCTTGACTTGGTCGCCGGCCATCGATGCGTCCTCCAAAATGTCGTACGACTTGTTGTAGAGGATGATATCGCCTGGCGATTTGATTTTGTCTTCGGCGCGGCCGTCGAGGTATTCGTACCCCATCCCAACTGGCGAAGAAAAGGAAGTGCGATTCTTGAAGGAGTTCGCCTGCCGGTCGATGCCCGTCACAGTAAAGGTGGGGTAAATCCTGTGTACGTCTTGGTCGATGTAGGATCCCTCGGAGGACGCGAAGTATTTTTGCTCGTTCACCAGCAGGATGGCACTGTTCACGAAGGCAGCACCCTTTTCCATCGCTTTTGAATTCGCGTTCAGCAACAAGTCGACCTTGTCTTTGATCGGTACTTCGAATCCATTCTTCACAATCGGTGTTTTCCAAGAGACCTCACCATACGCAGGCGTCGACGCTAGCTTAACCGGTTGTTTTTGAAACTTGGAATTCGCTTTCGCGATGATTACGGCGCGCTCGGCGGTTTTCTTTATTCCTTCCGGTGTCACGTCGTTGCTGGCTGCGAATCCCCAAGTGTCGTTCGCAATCACGCGGATGCCCACCCCAAAAGACTCGGTGTTCACGACGCCTTGTACTTTCTTTTCGCGGGTCGAGACCACTTGGTTCAAGTATCGACCGATGCGAACGTCTGTGTAGGTGGCGCCCAGCTGACGTGTCGTGTTCAACGCGATATCCGCCAGTTTCTTCTTTTGAGATACATCGATGAAATTGTCAAGCAATCGAGCCTCGTCGACCGCTGTGAATCCGGGTAAGGGCAGCATCATCGCTCCCGCACCAAGTCCCGCTAACTGTATAAAATCCCTTCTTTTCATAATTCAACTTTTGTTGACTGAGGTCAGATGGTTCGCCCTGTGTTGATCACGTTAATATTATCGAATCGTGCGGTCGCGCTTCCATGCGACACGGCGCTCACCTGCGACGGTTGACCTTTGCCGTCGAAGAATGAACCGAACATCCGATAATCCGATTGGTCACAAACCTTCGAACAACTGTTCCAGAATTCTTGTGTATTGGCTTGGTACGCCACGTCGTTCAACATACCGGTAATTTGGCCGCCTTTGATTTCGAAGAACACGGTCCCGCCAAACTGGAAGTTGTAGCGCTGTTGGTCAATCGAATAGGAGCCACGGCCCGCGATGAAGATGCCCTTATCCACGTCGCGAATCATTTGGTTTACACTGTAAGGTTCTTTCCCGGGTGCAAGCGATACGTTCGGCATCCGTTGAAACTGGACATCGTTCCAACTCTGAGCATAACAGCAACCATGAGATTCCTTTTGCCCAAGGATATGTACCTGGTCGCGAACAGCCTGCAGGTTCACGAGAACACCGTCTTTGATCAAGTCCCACTGTTTGGTTTTAACACCTTCGTCATCGTAGCCCACGGCGCCGAGCGAACCGGGTTGAATTTTGTCGGCGAAGATGGTCACTTGCTTACTTCCATAATTGAAGTTGCCAGATTTCAACTTGTCGAGCGTGGCGAAGCTCGTGCCGGCGTAGTTGGCTTCGTAGCCGAGGATTCGATCCAGCTCAAGGGGATGACCCACGGACTCGTGTATCGTTAAACCGAGGTGGTTAGGTTCGAGGACCATGTCGTACTTGCCCGGCTCGACCGATTTCGCGGTAAGCATTTCTTTCGCTTGCTTGGCGGCGATGGTGGCATCTTCAATCATGTCGTAGCTGTCCTTATAAAAGATCATGCCGCCTGGTCCCTCTACCTTGTCTTCCTTCTTGGGGATCAGATACTCGTAGCCAGAACCGCGCGGAGCAGCCATTTCTGATCGAGTTTTGAACTTGTTGGCGGCGCGGTCAACTGCAGTTACCTGGAAGTTCGGCCAAATGCGGTGTACATCTTGGTCGATGTACGAACCATCCGTTGATGCGAAGTATTTCTGTTCATTTACCTGAAACAGGTTCGAACTCACGAAGGCAGCACCGTTTTTCAGCGCGGCGGCGTTTGCTGCGAGGAGCAAGTCCGCCTTTTCAGATACCGGTACCTCCAACGGGTTCTTCTGAATAGGAGTATTCCAAACTACGTCTCCTACGCCCGGGGTAGGAGCTAACTTCACGGGTTCTTTTTGAAACTTCGAGTTCGCCTTGGCAATGGCCACAGCCGATTGTGTGCACGCCTTGACGCCGTCGGTGGTGACCATGTTGGTGGACGCAAACCCCCAGGTCCCGTTCACAATCACGCGCACACCCACGCCGTAGGATTCCGTGCTCGTGATACCCTGTACTTTATTCTCGCGGGTGCTGATAAACTGGTTCAGGTAACGGCCGATTCGGACGTCCGCATACGTGGCACCCATCGACCTAGCGGTGTTCAGCGCGACGTCGGAAAGTTGCTTTTTCTGGGAACGGTCGAGGGGGGACTCAAGGAGCGCTTCGACCGGTACCGGATTTCCTAACGCAGACAGGGGGAGGGCCAACCCGCCCAGCCCAAGCCCGGCTAGCTGCACAAAATCTCTTCTTTTCATTTTCGGATAGGGTATTACAATACCCCCTTAAAGTAGGGGTTTGGTCGCAATAGTATCCAAGTTTCTTTCTTCGACGGTGAAAGATTATTTGAATGGTGAGCAGAGTCTCCATCCATCGTTCATGTTGATCCCGGGACATTGTCCTCAAGAAACTGAGGCGCATCTGCAGGTCCCGCAATTGTGTGGGGCCTAGGGTTTTTGAAGCCCGCGCGGCGAGAGAGGCTGCTGCGAAGGTGCTTGGTTCGATTTCTTGTAAACTTAATGACGTGGAATACCCAATATCCAATACCAAATCCCCAATACTCAGATGCTGAGCGTTTGGAACGGAGCACGACCATCCACCATCCACCACGAACTAACCACTAGCTTATTAGTCTAGCGCAGGCA
The DNA here is from genome assembly GCA_044226825.1 of Cyclobacteriaceae bacterium. Classification (GTDB taxonomy): domain Bacteria; phylum Bacteroidota; class Bacteroidia; order Cytophagales; family Cyclobacteriaceae; genus ELB16-189. The sequence goes on along the minus strand of JBGAGH010000003.1, from coordinate 139,272 downwards.
ATGAATCCCATTGGGGTTTAGTTTTCGCAGCGGGGTCTCCGGCCTCCGGGACCCCGCGTAATGTCTAAAGGAAGAACGATCAACGAAACAAGAACCCAATAACCAGTCTGGGTCATCGCGTTAAGAAACTGAGGCGCATCTGCAGGTCCCGCAATTGTGTGGGGCCTAGGTGGTTTTTGAACTCGGCGGAATGGAGCTTTCCGGATCGCCTGAAGGAATGGAGCAAATGTGATTTCCAAGTCGCAACCGGTAACCCAATCCCCATAGTAGTCCGGTGAGCGAACCCGTTAACGCTTTCACTTTTCCTCGATCGCGAGGATTTTTGCTTTGAAGCAAGTAGATGAAGTCTTGAAACGAGACTACACCTTTTTTCGAGAGGCACGAAGGGAGCATATTTGGATGCCCGGCATTGACTAGGTGGTGCTGGATGAGCTCAAGATCTTCTACGGATTCAATTTCTAACCCGACCTTGCGTGTCAGTTCTCCAATTAACTCGTGGGTAAGGGGAGGTAAAGTTGTCGTCATAAGCCTAATACTCTTTTTAAGACTGGTTCCTAGTAACCCCGAAGCTCATTTTTATGTCATCAGCAATTCTTTCGCATTCATCTTGGATTTCTTGAAGCCGGATTTTATACGACTCTAAATTCTCGCGGAAGTGGATCTCTATTTCTTGTTGGGCCCTCAGAAATATCCCGACATTGATGGGTCAGAAGTAACGTGATGACAATCCCCTCGAAGAAATAGAAGTCATTGATTCGTTGGTGAATCCCATTTATCTTTTCTTCAATTAATCGAGTATCAGCACCTGGCTGGCAGAGGGGCACCTCGAGTGTACTTAAATCCTGATAGTATATAACTTGATACCCAGTCAACACACAGGCAGATCCAAGTAGTGACCCAAATAATGCCGATAGCATGTATTTTTTATTCATCGAGATACAATTAAAAAACCCCAGCCGTTGGGCCGGGGTTCAAATGTATCGATGACTTTTGCCTTCAGGTACCGCGAATCAGGAAAACCAGACTAGCGGCCCGTTCGGACAACCTTACGATTTCAACTTCGAGAAATCAAACGAAGTCTCAAGGAATTTAGTCGTGAACTTTCCTGAACGGAAGGTAGGATTATCCATCAACGCCAAGTGGAAGGGGATAGTGGTCTTCACCCCTTCGATGACGAACTCGCTGAGGGCGCGCTTCATACGCGTGATTACCTCCTCCCGTGATTGTCCGCTCACGATCAATTTCGCGATCATCGAATCATAGTTCGGAGGAATGGTATATCCTGCGTACACGTGGCTGTCGATGCGAACACCGTGACCGCCGGGTAAGTGCAAGTTCAAAATCTTACCGGGGGACGGGCGGAATCCGTTCGAAGGATCTTCCGCATTGATGCGGCACTCCATCGCGTACAGGTTCGGGAAGTAGTTGCGCCCTGAAATAGGAACGCCGGCCGCTACTTTGATTTGTTCTTTGATCAAGTCGTAGTCAGTCACTTCTTCGGTGATCGGGTGTTCTACCTGGATACGAGTATTCATTTCCATGAAATAGAAATCACCATGCTTGTCGACCAAGAACTCGATGGTACCAACACCCTCGTAGTTGATGGCCTTGGCGCCTTTGATGGCAGCTTCGCCCATGCGCTCGCGCAATTCTTGGCTTACGATGGGGGAGGGAGTCTCTTCCACGAGTTTTTGATGTCGGCGTTGAATTGAGCAATCGCGCTCCGACAGGTGGCATGCTTTACCGTACTGGTCGCCCACCAACTGGATCTCGATGTGACGAGGTTCTTCGACAAATTTCTCAAGGTACAGGCCATCGTTGCCGAAGGCTGCCGCTGCTTCGCGCTTGGCGTCGTCCCATGCTTTTTTGAACTCCGATTCATCGTTGATGATGCGCATTCCCTTTCCACCGCCACCAGCGGTTGCTTTCACAATCACGGGGTACTTTATCTCGCGGGCAAGGCGAATACCTTCCTCCATGGAAGAGAGGAGTCCGTCGGAACCAGGGATGACGGGAACACCTGCTTTGCGCATCGTGTCCTTAGCCGTCGCCTTGTCACCCATCGATTCGATCATGGCAGGTGAGGGCCCGATGAATTTAATTCCGTACTCGTGGCAAATCGCCGAAAACTCGGCGCGCTCAGAGAGAAAACCGTAGCCTGGGTGGATGGCATCGGCATTCGTGATCTCAGCTGCTGAAATCAAGCGAGGAATATTCAGGTATGATTCTTTGCTGGGAGCGTCACCGATGCACACGGCTTCGTCGGCGAAGCGCACGTGCAAACTTTCACGGTCTGCCGTCGAGTACACGGCCACCGTTTTGATGTCCATCTCTTTACAAGTACGGATGACACGCAACGCGATCTCACCGCGGTTGGCAATCAATATTTTCTTAAACATATAGGGTCAAATCAAGTTTTGGATGGGCTTGCGTCCATCCGTCCATCTGTTTCTGAAACCAAGATCCATTAGTCGGGCTCTACCACGAAGAGTACCTGATCGTACTCGACGGGAGAAGCATTTTCGACCATGACCTTCACGATCGTTCCCGAGATTTCGGATTCGATTTCGTTGAATAGTTTCATCGCCTCGATGATTGCAACAGTTTGGCCTTTGGTGATCTTGTCACCCACCGAAGCAAAAGGAGGAGAATCGGGGTTGGATGAACGATAGAAGGTACCGATCATCGGCGACTTAATTTCCAAAGTGGCCTTGCCTGAGGCTGCAGGTTTTTCTGCCTTCGGTGTCGGAGTTGCCGCAACCGCGGGGGCAGCCACCGCTGGAACAGCGACGGGAGCAGCCACAACGGGCGCAGCGCCTTTCAAAACTTTCTGATCAGGTTCACGCTTCACGTGAAGCTTGATTTCCTTCGTTTCAATGTCTACTTCATTCAAGCCCGATTGTGCGATGAAGTCGATGAGGTCTCTTATTTCCGAAGTTTTCATGTCAGAACTGTTTTGGTTTTTGTCGCTACGGCTTTCGTCAGCTTTTGACGTTGCTTTTGCGGGGTTGGATTTCTTTGCCATGGTCTGTTGTTACTTCACGCGTTCAACATACTCGCCGGTCGCGGTCTTTACCTTGATGTTGTCGCCCGTGTTGATGAACAAGGGCACGCGTACCTCCGCGCCCGTCTCAACGGTAGCGGGTTTCAGCGTACGTGTCGCGGTATCGCCGGCTACGCCCGGTTCGGTGTAGGTCACATTCAACACCACGTGTGCAGGGGCTTCTGCGGTGATGGGATTGGTTCCATTCTCGAACGCTACCATCAATTCCACACCTTCTTTGATGTAGTTTACAGAGTCGCCCAACAACGCCTTGTCAATATATATTTGCTCGTAGGTGCCATTGTCCATGATCACCAAGCTATCGCCATCTGCATAGAGATATTGATAATTCTTGGTTTCTACTCTCAAGATGTCGATCGAGTCGCCAGGGCGGAAACGGTTTTCAGCCAGTTTACCATTCTTGAGGTTTCGCATCTTCAACTGGTAGAAAGCACGCAAGTTGCCAGGCGTGCGGTGTTGCATTTCTTCAATTTGCATCACCTCACCGTTGTAACGTACGTAGTTGCCTTTCGCCAGGTCAGAAATTGTAGCCATAGATCAAATTATTCTGTAAAACGAGTTTTAAGTTACAAATCAAAAGTCTTTTCACAAGCCCGCCTTGGAGCCATCGTAAGCCCACTTAACCCAAGCAGAACCCCAGGTAAAGCCGCCGCCAAAGGCCGCCAGCAACAGGTTGTCGCCTTTCTTTAATTGTTTTTCATAGTCCCACAAAAGCAGGGGAATGGTACCAGCGGTCGTGTTTCCATACCGCTCTATGTTCATCATGACTTTGCTTTCGTTGATTCCGACACGCGCAGCCGTGGCATCGATGATGCGTTTGTTGGCTTGATGGGGCACCAACCAAGTAATGTCTTCCGAAGTAAGATGATTGCGTTCCGCGAGTTCTGCGGTAACGTCGGCCATGTTGGTCACGGCGAATTTGAAAACAGCCGACCCTTCTTGGTACACGTAGTGCATGCGCTTGTCTACCGTTTCGTGCGAGGCCGGCATGCGACTTCCACCGGCTTTCATATGGAGGTGTTTTTCGCCCGAACCATCGCTTCGCATGATGGCATCCATTACACCCACTTCTTCGGTCGTAGGCTCAAGCAACACGCAGCCAGCACCATCGCCGAAAATGATACAGGTGGTGCGGTCGGTATAGTCTAAGATCGACGACATCTTATCGCCACCGACCACGACTACTTTCTTGAACATACCCGACTGGATATAACTAGCACCGGTCGCCAGCGCGTATACGAAGCCAGAACATGCGGCTCCGAGGTCGAAGCTAAAGGCATTCGTAGCGCCTACAGCGGTCGCCACGATGTTGGCGGTAGCTGGGAAGGTCATGTCGGCCGTTACAGTAGCGAAAATCACGAGATCGACGTCCTTCGGGTCGGTCTTCGTCTTGCGAAACATGTCTTCAATCGCTTTTACACCCATGTACGACACGCCGAGGTTATCACCTTTCAAAATCCGGCGTTCTTTGATGCCGGTTCTGGAGGTGATCCACTCATCGGTGGTATCGACCATGGTTTCTAGTTCCTTATTGGTCAGGATGTAGTCGGGTACATAACCACCTACGCCCGTAATTGCCGCTCTTATTTTACTCATTGTTGTAGTCGCTCATTATAAAAACAAAACCCGGCCGAAGTGAATCAACCGGGCGTGCAAGGTCATAGCGCTATTACCGTGACCAATACGGAATGCTTCTTAAGAATAAGATTACACTGGGTATGAACCACGACAGCGAGCAGGTTAAGCCGCAGTTCCGCGTTCCATCACCACTTGGCCTTTGAAGTACAATTTATCTTCATGCCAGTAAGCGCGGTGGGGAAGGTGGTGTTCACCTGTTGCAGCGTCGAATGAGAAATGCTTCGCAGTGGCCTTATAATGGGTCCTTCTCTTGTCTCTCCGAGTCTTCGAGGTCTTTCGTTTAGGATTTGGCATAGTACTTAACTTTTTATGACTAACTGGTTATTTTAACTTTTTCAACTTTTCCCAACGTGGGTCGATGGCATCACTTTCGTCCTTTTCGTCGCCCGACGTATATACAATGGTCCCCTCACCCTCCTGCTCGGCTTCATCGCGAAATCTTGGATGGAGCCGCTTAATCGGGATTTCCAGCCCGATAAACTCGTACATGTACTGACCCAGTTCCAGGGTAGCCAAGTCCCGCGGAATGACGACAATTTCGTCTGTCAATTCACCCGGTTCTTCGCCGTACTTGAACATCACCCGACGGTGCACGTTCACGGGCTCGTCGAAAGACTCCAAAGATCGGTCGCAGGTAAGCCGGGCAGTGCCCGAAATGCTGAAATCCGCATCGATGAAGGTCTCGTGCTTGTCGAGCACCACTTTTGCCTCAAAAACACCGCTCTGGAGCAACTCGGCGCCGTATTTCTGGAAAAATTCGTCGCCGAACTGGTAGTCAAAGGTGTGCGCTTTCGCGCTCAAACCCATGATGTTTACACTGTACGCCTCCACCGCCCGTGTTTTTGAAATAAGCGGGCAAATTTACACGAATAGTTTGATTTAGCTGGCCGAAAGCCGGCTTTTTTAGGCATTAAAAAGGCCCTCGCGGGCCTGCATTTGTCAGATTATCAGCAACTTAAGTGAGCATGAACTCACCCAACACCTTTTTTTTGAGTTCCTCGCGGGTCATCGCGGCGTAATTCTTCGACAGGAAGTCGACCACGTTCTTCATGAACCCCAGCTTGATGGCAATGCTCTTGCAAAAAATGATCTCGCTCTCGAACACCTTTTGGTCTATGAACATGAGGTAGATGCAATCGATGAGGTAGTCGAACTTTTGGTCGTTGGATAGCGCACCGAGTGTGCCAATCGGCTCTGGGTTGCGGATGATCTCATTGACCGTTTCTTCCGGGAAATTGCGCTCTTTGGCAATTCGGAACACCATTTCGCGTTCCACTTTTGCAAAATGCTTATCAGCCTCCGCCAACTGGATGAGGATGTTCAGCTGCTTTTTTGTGACAATATCCATCGCGACCGCTCCCATTCAAATCTAGTGATTAATTCGACGGCTATTTAAAGAGTCGAGCGATGAATCCGTGGGAAAAACCGACGAATATGTTACATCCGTGAGATTACCACCTCATTGCTGGGATTGGCGGTGTCGGATGACCTCCGCTGCTAGGAAAATGGCTTCCCGCATCGAACTGCAGTCGGCTTGGTTCTTTCCCGCAATCGAGTACGCGGTACCATGATCGGGGGAGGTGCGCACCACGGGCAGCCCGGCAGTAAAGTTGACCCCATTCTCGAAAGCCAGCGTCTTAAAAGGTATCAAGCCTTGGTCGTGGTACATCGCCATGATCCCGTCATACTTTGTGTAAGTACCGGCGCCGAAGAATCCGTCGGCCGGGAAGGGACCGAATACGAGCTTGTTTGCGCTCCGCAGGTCATTGATCACCGGCTTAATAATAGTGTTTTCCTCTTGTCCGATCAGCCCCTCGTCGCCCGCATGCGGGTTCAGCCCCAACACAGCAATCTTAGGCTTCTGGATATTGAAGTCCCGCTTCAGCGAGAGTTCCATGAGCCTGATCTTCAATTCGACCCGTTCGCGGGTGAGGTAGGTAGGAATGTCTCGAATGGGAATGTGTTCGGTGACGAGCCCGACCTTTAGGTTGCCCCCCACCATGAGCATGAGTGTCTCGGTGGCTTGAAAAACCTGGGTTAAGTATTCAGTGTGGCCGCGAAAAGGAAACTGTTCGCTGTGGATCGTGTACTTATCGATTGGACCTGTCACAAAGCCGTCGATCAATCCTTCTCGCGACTCTTCGATCGCTTTCTCTAGCGCGATGCGCGCAGCGTGCCCGGTTTCTTTCGAAGCTTTGCCCGGCGCAATCTCTAAGTTGTCGTCCCAACAATTCACCACGTTGATGGTCTTCGGGATGAATTGCCCTCGTTGCTTCACTTGTCCGTAGCTGAAGTCCTCGAGGTTCATCAATTTTTTATAGTGTGAGATCGCGCGCGTGGAGCCGTATACCACTGGCGTGATCATGCTTAAGATGCGACTGTCCGCCAATGCGCCGATGACAACTTCCGGTCCAATGCCATTGACGTCGCCCATCGTGATTCCGATCCGGGGCTTCTCGTTGGGTCTCTGTTGACTCATGTGGCGAAGTTATGCCTTTTCTTCATCATCTCGTCCTATCATCCTATCGTCCCCTCGTCCTATCGTTCTTTCGTCCCCTCATCTCTCACCCCTTTCATCCCTCATTCCTAATCGCCACTTTTGCCCCGAGTTACCCACTGGTGTCCATGGTTCGTCCGAAGAAGTATTTAGGTCAGCATTTTTTGAAGGACAAGAACATCGCTGCGCGGATTGTTGACGCTCTTCACACGAGTGGTGCGCCGGTTCTGGAGATTGGTCCGGGCACGGGCGTGCTGACGGGGTTTTTGACTAAACGCGACCTTGACCTTTGGTTGATCGAGATTGACCGGGAATCGATTGCCTACTTGCACCAGGAGTACCCGTTGTTGAAGGATCGAATTATCGAAGGGGATTTCCTCGAGTTCGATTTGAAGCATCGCTTTGCGGGGAAGTTGGCGATCATCGGTAATTTTCCCTACAACATCTCTTCCCAGATTTTCTTTCGTGTACTCGAAGCGCGTGACCAGGTCGACGAAGTGGTGTGCATGTTGCAAAAAGAAGTTGCCGATCGTTTGGCGGCGAAGCACGGGAATAAGACCTATGGCATCCTGAGCGTGTTGTTGCAGGCGTGGTACCGGATCGAATACTTATTCAAGGTTCCACCGGGAGTCTTTCACCCGCCGCCGAAAGTGAACTCGGCTGTCATTAGGTTGGTTCGTAACGATGTGACATCGCTTGGATGCAACGAGCAGTTTTTTGTGAAGGTCGTGAAGCAGGGATTTCAAAACCGTCGCAAAACATTGCGCAACGCCTTGAAAAATCTAAATTTGCCCGCAGCTATTGATGCGCTTGAAATAATGGATAAACGTGCCGAGCAATTGAGTGTGGACGATTTCGTTTGGCTCACGCAGGCAATCGAAAAAGAAGGTGAAAGAGCTGGTACCATTTGAGCTAACCAAAGAATTCCGCGATCGATTTCAGGAAGCACTGAACGACCGCGACGAGCAGTTTATCCGCCAATCCCTCGAAGAAGTTAACGCAGCCGACATTACGTCGCTGCTTTATGAGTTCACCAGCGAAGAGTCGAAATACGTACTCGATCTTTTACCTCTTCCCGTGCGGGCAGAAATCATTCGAGACCTAGAACCCGACACACGGCAGCAGTTCTTGAAGGTGTATGAGCCCCATGATATAGCTCAGTTTATCAACCATCTGGACTCCGACGATGCCGCCGATATTCTAAACGAACTCCCGATCAAGGAGAGTGAAGAAATTATCGCACTCATCGACCCCGAAGTTCGGCAGCAGGTAGTTGAATTGTTGCGCTACGATGAAAACGTAGCTGGCGGTCTGATGGCCAAAGAGTTGATCAAGGCCAGGGCCAACTGGACCGTTGTACAATGCATCGATGAGGTGAGGAAGCAAGCCGAAAACGTAGGCAAGTTTTACGCTGTCTATGTGGTAGACGACTACGATAAATTGTTGGGCCGCGTAGCACTTCAGAAATTGATCTTGAGTCTCACGGATCCCAAAACGCAGGTCGGCGAATTGATCGAGGAAGATCTCGTAGCGGTGGAGACTTATCTGCCCGATACCGAGGTGGCCGATATCATGAAAAAGTACGATCTAGAATCGGTCCCTGTCGTGAATGTTCAAGGCCAATTGGTGGGCCGCATTACGATCGACGACGTGGTGGACGTGATCACCGAACAGGCCGAGGAAGATCGACAGTTGATGTCGGGTATCTCCGAAGATATCGAAGAAGACGACAGTGTGTGGCGGAACACCCGCGCTCGATTGCCCTGGCTGGTGATCGGCATTATGGGTGGGCTTTTGAGTGCCCGCCTCATGGGCGTATTCGAGATGGAGATTCAACGTATTGCCGCCATCGCGTTTTTTATCCCGCTCATTCAGGCTACCGGCGGTAATGTGGGTATCCAGTCGTCGTCGATTGTCGTGCAGAGTCTAGTCGCCCCAGGTATCGTGGATGAAGGCTTGATGACACGCTTGTATAAGGTATTGATGGTCGCCCTGCTCAATGGGATGGTCTTGTCGTTGCTCGTCTTCGGCGCCACCGCCGTCGTTTTTGGCTACGACCGACTCACGCTGGTGGTGTCGATCGCATTGTTTGGGGTTGTGATCTTTTCGTCGTTCATCGGCACGGTCACACCGTTGTTGTTGAACAAGTTCGGGTTCAATCCCGCGTTGGCGTCTGGGCCCTTCATCACGACGTTAAACGATTTGTTGGGACTGGGTATCTATTTTCTCACCATCCAAGTTTTGCTCTAGTGCTCTTTTTGACGCGGAAATCCCACCCGTCGGCAACTTTGGCCTAAATCTTACACGACATCGCATCGTACTTTTGTTTTTTGTAATTTCCATTCCGAAGTCGGTTTAGTCCATGTCACTCCTCCCCAAGCTCCGTAGCAAGTTGCGCGACCGTTTCCACTACGTGGTGGAGCGACCGCTCCTGACCAGTTCGTTGCTGCTCTTGGTTTTGGCGTTGGTGGTTATCAGTCTCAGTTTCCGGTACTATCTCAAAGACTTCGATGGATACTGGAGCCAGGTGTTGGTGGAAGCACACGGTATGATCTTCGACATTGCCGTGTTGGGTATTTTGCTCGTCTGGTTAAACGAAAACGGTGCGACACGCCAGCGAATCAGGACGTACAAAGACGAAATTGATGACTTTCGCTTGTGGGAATCGGAAGAAGCGGCGTTCCGTACGGTCGGTAACATCAAGCGTTTGAATCGGCACAATATCTACGAAATTAACTTGGTGAATTGCTATTTGGCCAGAACCAACTTGAACTATGTCAATTTGAAAGGTTCCAACTTGAACTCCGCTAATTTGGCAAACTCCAGTTTAATTGAAACGAACTTGGAAAACACGCGCTTCAATCAAACGAACTTGGAGAACTCGAACTTAAACCAAGCGAATTTGCGGGGCGCCTATGCAAGTGGTGCGAATTTTAAAGACGCGTTTCTGATTAAGACACAGTTTGAAGGCGCCTTCTTGATCAAAACTAACTTTCGAAATGCTTTCTTAATGGAGGCAAACCTTCAAAATAGTTACTTGATGGGAGCCGACTTCGAGAATGCAAGTTTGTATAAAGCAGATCTACGAGGTGCGAAAGGACTTACGCTGGAACAGCTTTCCAGGGCGAAAACACTGTATTTAGCCAAGTTCGACGATGAGTTATTAGAACAAGTGAAAACACAAATCCCAGAGTTGGTGGGTAGCTAACTAACTGATGAGGAATTTGCTTTAATAGTTTAAAGAACTACTTTTGTGTCAACAACGGTTTCGGCAACGAAGCCGTTGTTCTTTTTTTTATCGACCTCATTGCAAAAAACTTGCCATGAGCTAAATGGATCGAATATGAGTAAGAAAATTTCATACTACACGAAAGAGGGGCTCGAGAAGTTGAAGAATGAACTCAATGAGCTGAAGGGAAAAGGGCGCGCCGATATCGCGAAACAAATCGCGGAAGCTCGCGACAAAGGCGACTTGAGCGAAAATGCCGAGTACGATGCCGCTAAGGATGCGCAGGGCCACCTCGAAGCAAAGATTGCGCAATTGGAAAACCTATTGGCCAACGCGCGCTTGCTCGATGAATCGAATGTGGATATCTCCAAAGTCTCCATCCTATCCCGTGTCACGATCAAGAATCGAAAAAATGGCGCCTCGTTTACGTACGTGCTTGTTGCCGAAGAAGAAGCCGATCTGAAAGCTGGTAAGATCAGTACCACCTCGCCCATCGGGAAGGGTTTGTTGGGCAAGAAAAAAGGCGAGAATGCGCTCATCAAAACCCCAGCCGGCGAAATTGAATTCGAAGTCGTCGAGATTTCATTATAAGTGATAAGATAATGGCATCAATATTTTCCAAGATCATCAACCGGGAGATTCCGGCGCAGATCGTGGCTGAAGACGATCGGTTCATCGCTTTCCTCGACATCATGCCGCTGGTGCTAGGCCACACGCTGGTCGTCCCCAAAAAGGAAGTGGATTATATCTTCGACATCGAAGACGGCGACTTGCAGGCTATGCAACTATTTGCCAAGAAAGTCGCGGCTGCTGTTCGACAAGCCGTTCCTTGTAAAAGGATTGGCGTGGCTGTGATAGGCTTGGAGGTGCCCCATGCTCATGTGCACCTAGTGCCCATGAACTCTGCCGACGACTTGAACTTTACGAGACCCAAGTTGAAGCCCACCGCCGACGAGTTGAAGGCGGTCGCAGAAAATATCAAAAAGTATCTGTGACGACTAGATAAAGTCGATGTCGACGTTGAGTGGATAACGCATCAAGTATTGAATCGCGTTCTCAACCGTCATTCCCTCGAACAACACCTTGTACAATGTGTCTGTGATGAGCGCACGAACACCGTATGCTTCCGCACATTTCTTCGCAATTCGAATCGTGTTCACGCCCTCAGCTACTTCATCCATCGAAGCGAGGATGTCGGGTAGTTTCTCGCCCTTCGCCAGCCGGAAGCCAACCGTATAGTTGCGACTCATGGGACTATTGCAGGTGGTGACTAGGTCGCCGATTCCCGCAACACCCAGGAACGCTTTGGTGTTGCCGCCTAAGGCCCTCCCTAAATAAACCATCTCCACGGCACCACGACTGATCAAAAGCCCTTTGGCGTTTTCCCCGTAGCCAAGTCCCGACAAGGTACCCGATGCTATCGCGATAATGTTTTTCAGAACGCCCGCAAGCTCAACGCCAACGAGGTCATTGTTTTCATACACTTGAAACAAGTCGTTGCGCAACAAACGCTTTCCCGTTTGAAACACTTCTTGAAACGGACTTGCGACAACGGTGGCACCTGGTTGACGCAGCGCTAATTCTTTGGCCAAGTTTGGGCCTGCAAGACAGCCCACACGCACCACCACACTTTCTTCACGAATCACCTCGCTCATTGTCTTCACTTGACTCCGGTCGAGAGTCTTTACCGTCTCTAGCGTTTCGCCGGGAGCAAGCTTGATGTCAAATCCCTTTGTCCCGTGGATGAGAATATGATAGGGGTGGAGGAACGGCGACAGATCCTGCATCATGGATCGAAATCGCGAAGAAGGAACGATGGGAAAAATGACATCGCATTCTGCCGCGATCTGCTTCAAGTCGTTGGTGGGTTCTACGTTTGGGTGCATCTTCGTGCCCCGGTTGATCCCAGTGTCAAGGATCGACTCGACCACTCTTTCGTCGCGCGCGAAAAGCAAAACCTTCCGGTTGGCAGCGATGATGTTTGCTATGGCCGATCCGAAGTTGCCCGCGCCAATTACGCCGACGGGCTTGTCAGATGAACTTTTCAAGATCGTAGCCCAACAGGCGGTTGTGATAATAGTAGAGCAGCGTGAGTTGCTGCGTCACAATCTTCCCCTTCTTGTTCCTGAGCAGCGGCCGATTCAAATGGAAGATACCCACGTTGTCTAGCCCGCGTTGGATCACTAGGTCCACAGGGCCCTTCAAATGCGAGGCGTGGTTGATCTTGCCTTGGTCTTTCATGAGGTACACCGCCTTGCGAACGCGCTTGAAGGTTTGGCGAAATTCCTCGTACTCAATTTCAAGTTCGTCTTCCGGTAGGCGCAAGAAGCTGAATAGATCCAGCTTGTTGTATTTCTTTTGAAGCATCTGAAATCCGACGAACGCGACCAGGTGACTGGCAAACACGCGGTTGATGGAGTGATACTCCTTCACGACGCGCTGGCTCAACATCCGCGTGTAGACATCCTCGCGCTGGTGGTCTTCGGTAACTTCACCGTTGGTCTTGAAGTAATCAGCCGTTTCCACGAGGCGTCCATGCTCGTCGATGCTCTGACCTTCTTCGTTCACGTTGTTCCCCATCACGTCGAGACCCGGACCAATCGACACCGAGATACTCGATCCTTTCGTGAAGAACTTAAACATGAAACGGATCAATTGAAAACTTCCGTACTTGTCCTGCTCAGGGAAATAACGGTCTTGCCCTTTCACCTGCAGGTAGTCCTCAATGAGCTCGGGCGCTTCCAATACGAAATGGTAATTCAGCGTCACGGGGACTACGAAGATCTTCCGCGTATCGTTGGGATTTTCTTGGTAGATGTTTCGCTGGGCCTCGATCGCCGTGCTGAGAAGACCGAGTTTTAATTGCTTTTCAATCATCCCCGATCGTGACCGCGTTCCCCCTGGGAAGAACAAGCTATGTGCCCCCTTCTGCAAGGCAAGGTTGGAGTACATCTTCAGCGTTTCGAGGTAGGGGAGGTTCTTCTTTCGACGGTCTACCTTGTAGGCGCCCAAGCTGTTCATGAAATAGGCGAAAATCTTGATGTTGAATAGGTTCAGACCGGCACCGTAAATAAAAGCCGGTAAACCCAACGAGTGAATCACCCAACCAATCAAGATGGAATCGAGGTTGCTGAAGTGCGTTGGCACCATCACCACCGTCCCACGCTTGGCAAGCTTGCGAAGCATCTTTACTTTACCGACGATGTGTATTTTATCGCGGAGCGTGTACTCGTTGCGGAAGAAGGCACCAAATTTTTTTACTCGGGCTCCGTTCAATAACCTGGAGAACCAGAACTTCGTGACATTACGAGCGATCCGATACTTGCTGGGTTTGAAATTGCCCGCGATCTCGTTCGCATAACGGTATACGATCTTGTATAAGATTTCTTCTTCCTTCTTCGTGCTTTCGTCGGTGCTTTTGCTGAGTTCAACAAGTTGGTTTTTGATGTCGTGCCAGAACTTCGTTTCATCCTTTGGGTCGACACGCCACCGGTTTCGCTTCATGCGATTTTGTTCGCGGTAAACGGTGGCCTCTAGTTCGTCGATCAGTTGTTTGCGGGTGGCGCGGAGAATCTTCACGCGTTCGATCGCCTTTTGGGCCACTTCCTCGATGAACTCTTTTCGCGATTTGCTCAGTTGGTAAACCGGCCAATCAGGGATGTCTTCCAAGATAGGCTTGTATTCGCGGTTCTTATTCTTTTTTTCTTCGATTTCCATTGATTGTGACGACTTCTCGAAACGCACTTGCAAAAAATTAAGAAGATCTTAATGTCGTTAAATTTCGTCTGTTGCTTCGGCTAGGCTTCGCGACATGTCGGAAAAGCGGGCGATGGCTTGCCCGATAAACTCCTCGCTAAGAATCTTATTTAAGTCGGATTCTGAAGTGATGTCGAACTCATTAATCTTAAATGTCTGTTCGAAAGGACCAGCTTCCATTTTGATCAGATAGCGGTTGTTCCAGTGGAAGATGGTGATCTTACACTCAGGATGGGGTATTTCTCCTACGACGCGCATAGCATTTCAAAACCACGACCCATCCCGGGCCGGGGGAAGGGCAAGTTCAGCCTTTCCAACTGTCAAAACAAACTCTCGCCCTTTCTGTACCTTATTTTTCTCCAAAAGATCGTTTTTAGGTGTATATTTTCGACTCCTATTCGTTTAAATTGGGCTTTCGTCCAGGCCGTCAGAACCATGAAGAATTGTGCTGTGTTGACTTCCAGGAAGCGTAAGTTCTGGTCTATCGCCGGGCTGTTGCTGCTGTTTCTCATTACCCCTTATCTCACGTTTGCCACCCACCTCCGCGCGGGGGAGATCACGGTGGAAAGAATCAATTGCGGAGCGCTCACTTTTAAGATTACCATCACGGTGTACACCAACACTGGCTCCGACATCAAATTCGGAGACGGCTTGTTGGACTTCGGCGATGGAACAACACTCACCACGCCATCGAAGGATAACGGAACATTGCCGGGCCTCCCCAAAGAAGTCGGTTACGTCACCTACTCCGTCAACCATACCTACTCCGGTCCCGGCCGCTACGTCATCAGCTACCTCGAACCCAATCGCAATGGTGGGATTCTCAACATGTTCAACTCGGTCGAGACTCGATTCTATATTGAGACCGTGATCAACATCGATCCATTCTTGGGTTGCAACAATACACCCAAGCTGTTGGTGCCCCCGATTGATAAGGCATGTACCGGTTCAGCTTGGTATCACAACCCTGGCGCGTACGACCCTGATGGCGACAGCATCTCATTCGAGATGACCATTCCCAAAAAGGAAAAAGGACAAGTGGTGGCCAACTACCGCGACCCAAATGCCAAAGAGTTTTATGATCGCGCCAACCTAAACTTTGCCACCGCCGACGAGGCCGGACTCAATCCACCCAAGTTCAAGATCGACGCGGTCACAGGTACGATCCTCTGGGATGCCCCCGGAGCGGCCGGCGAATACAATATTGCCTTCTTAATTAAGGAGTGGCGGCGACTCAACGGCGTGTGGGTCCAATTGGGATATGTGGAGCGCGACATGCAAATCATCGTCGAGGATTGCAAGAATCAACGACCGGAACTTCAAGTGCCAGCCGACATTTGTGTTGAAGCAGGAACCGTGATAGATCAAAGTATCTTTGGCTTTGACCCAGACTCGGACGACGTGCTCATCGAGGCTTATTCACAAGTCTTTGGCATCCAACCCTCCAGTGCCAAGATCACGGTGCCAAATCCGAATGGCTACCAGAAGTCAAGTCCAACGAACCCTGCCCGAATTGTGTTCCATTGGGAGACGAAATGCGAGCACATCAAAGAGCAACCCTATCAAGTGGTTTTCAAGATCACCGACAATCCAGCGGTGAGACCTGCACTTATCCAGTTCAAGACTTGGAACATCACGGTGGTGGGACCGGCACCTACTTGGAAAGATGCGCAGATCATTGCAGGCAAAAGGAGTGCGAACCTCTCGTGGGATCCCTATAAGTGTTCAAACGCCACAACCATGCAGGTATGGAGACGCATCGACGAGTTTCCATTTACACCACCCGAGTGTGTGACGGGCATGCCCGACTTTCTCGGGTACACCAAGATTGCAGAAGTGCCCATCGCGCAAACCAACTACATCGACAACAACAGTGGTAAGGGTCTTGCCATCGGTGCCAAGTACTGCTATCGACTGGTGGCGGTGTTTCCGACACCCGGTGGCGGAGAAAGTTATCTATCGAAGGACATTTGCCTACCGCCGATCAAGGCCGATGCGCCCATCCTAACTAATGTCAGTGTTACCAAGACGGGTTTAACCGATGGTGTCATCTACCTTCGGTGGCGCACGGCCTACGAACTTGACAAGGGTCAGTTCCCGCCGCCGTATACCTACGAGGTACACCGCGCCGAAGGGATCACTGGAAAAATCAAGTTGACGAAGGCACACCCGGGCCGCTTGTCGGATACCACTTTCGTGGATACCGGGATCAACACCGAAGAGTTGATGTACAACTACCGCGTCGTGTTGTTCGATGGTGGGAACAACGCGGTGGATACATCCTACGCAGCCTCGAGCGTGCGTGTGGAGGCGAAACCCTTGCTTCAAAAAATTGAGTTGAATTGGGTAGCCGACGTACCGTGGAGCAACCGTTCGGAGAAATTCCCGATGCACCTAATCTACCGAGGACCCGCGAACGCAACGGAAGCACAAATGGTTTTGATTGACGAGGTGGATGTCAATAAAAATGGATTTAAGTACACCGACGAGGGTAAGTACAACAATCAACCACTGAAAGAAACCGACACCTATTGCTATCGCGTACTTACAAGAGGTACCTATGGAAACCCACGGATTATCGAGCCACTGGAAAACTACTCACAGCGGGTGTGCGCACAGCCTTCCGACAACACACCTCCGTGCCAACCGGTCCTTTCCGTTAAAGGGCAGAGTTGCGACGACTTGATCAAGACCGTCGGCTGTGGAAACAATGTGTTCAGCAACACGCTTACATGGAACCGACCAAAAGATGCGGCATGTCGTGCCGATGTGCGTAGCTACAACATTTATATCGCCGATCACGTGGGTGAAGACTTTCGCCTGTACGTGGAAAATGTTCGCGACACGTTCTTTGTGGATGTCAACGAAAACTTGAAATCGTACGCACGCTGCTACAAGATTGAGGCGGTGGATCGGTCGGGAAACAAGAGTGAGTTGAGCGAATCCTATTGCTTCGACAACTGTCCCCATTACGAACTCCCCAACGTGTTCACACCGGGCGACGACGGTTGCAACCCTTATTTCAGCGCTTTCAGCGATCGCGTTAAAATCGACGAGTCAGGAAATGGACCTTGCGGCCCCGTTGACCTCGAGGAACTTCGCGCGCGGTGTGCGCGTTTTGTACTTGCCGTGAACCTTAAGGTGTACAACCGATGGGGTAAAGAGGTATATACATATGAATCTGGTGGTGAACGAACGATTTACATCGATTGGGATGGCCGCGATACGCAGGGTGCAGAGCTTGCCGCGGGTGTCTATTATTATGTCGCCGAGGTCACGTTCGACGTGGTCGACCTCTCACAGTCTACTCAATATCTGAAGGGATGGGTTCAAATAGTTCGTTAGGGAATCCCACCATCCTATTCGACGGCGTCTGCAACCTCTGCAATAGTTCTGTTCAGTTTGTAATCAAACATGATCCAAAGGGTAAGTTTCGATTTTCCGCTTTGCAGTCGGAGTTTGGCCAAGAACAGCTAAAGAAGAACGGCGTAGACCCAAGTCAGCTATTAAGTGTCGTTTTGTTGGTGGATGGGCATTGGTTCGAGCGGAGCCGCGCAGCCTTGGAGATTGCCCGACGTCTGAGCGGCTTATGGCCATTGTTGTATGTGTTCGTGATCGTGCCCCCCTTCATTCGGAACGCGGTGTACGATTGGATCGCGCGCAACCGCTACCGTTGGTTTGGCCGTCAAGAAGCGTGCATGATCCCCACTCCGGATTTGAAAGCTCGATTTCTAGGTTAGAAACATTTCCTATTTTTGCTCACGTCAAAATTGAATCGCGCAATGAGCAAAGCATACGTTTTCCCTGGCCAAGGAGCACAATTTGTCGGGATGGGCAAAGACCTCTACGAGAATAACGCCAAGTCCAAGGAACTGTTCGAGCAAGCCAATCAAATCTTAGGATTCCGCATTACCGACATCATGTTCGGCGGTACCATGGAACAACTGACCCAAACGAAGGTTACCCAGCCGGCGGTATTCATTCATTCTGTGGCCATTGCGTTGGCGTCGGAAAACGTGGCACCCGATATGGTGGCCGGTCACTCGCTGGGCGAATTCTCTTCCCTTGTGGCCAATAAAACTTTGTCTTTTGAAGATGCCTTAAAGTTGGTGTCGAAAAGGGCGCTCGCGATGCAACGCGCATGCGAGATTAACCCTTCGACCATGGCGGTGGTACTCGGGATGGACGACGCCAAGATCGAGGAGATATGCGCGTCGATCAAAGAGGAAGTGGTCGTTCCCGCCAATTATAACTCTCCCGGTCAACTCGTCATTTCAGGAAGCCTCAAGGGTATAGAAATTGCCAGCGCCAAAATCAAGGAAGCGGGAGCCAAGCGCGTGATGCCTCTCCAAGTTGGTGGTGCATTTCACTCGCCATTAATGGAACCGGCACGCGAAGAATTGGCCCGCGCCATCGAGACAACTTCGTTCCATGCACCTATCTGCCCGGTCTACCAAAACGTGAACGCCCTACCGTCAACAGACGTGGCAGCCATCCGCAAGAACCTGATCGATCAATTGACCGCACCCGTGCGCTGGACACAATCTGTTCAAAAGATGGTAGCCGATGGTGCCACCCATTTTGTTGAATGTGGCCCAGGAAAAGTGTTGCAAGGACTTGTTAAGAAGATTGCACCGAGCGTCGAAGCCGCCAGCGCCTAACGTGACTCGTCGATAATCCTCACTTTCAACGGGTCGGGACTCCGCCGCTCCAATTCGGAGATGGTTAGTAGCAACGTCGGGTGGATTGCGAGTGGTGCGATTTGCCGTAATGGGCTGAGTACAAAATTCCGGTATTGCATCTCCGGATGCGGTATCGTGAGTGTGGGCGAATTTACGATTCGATCCCCGTACAATATGATGTCGATGTCGATTGGGCGAGGACCCCACTTCTCCATCCTTTTTCTGCCGAGCCTTGCCTCAACTTCGAGAATTTGTTTCAGTAGCGGTTCCGGCTCCAGTTCCGTTGCAATCTCCAGAGCTTGGTTGAGGAACTCGGGTTGGTCCGTTTTACCCCACGCGTCGGTAGCGTACACGGACGAACGTTGGACGATGGTGGCAAAGAGCGCGATCTCCTGTGCGGCGCGAGACAACATCAGGTGACGCTCGCCCACATTGGATCCCAAAACCAAAAAAATGCCACCGTTCATGTTCGAAAGATAGGGCGCGACCAGGGCCGACGATCAACTGTAACACAAATTATTAATTGACTTCAATTAGCTAATTTTGCCGATTCCCGGAAAATGACGTCCGGCTATCTTTTATGAAGACATTCTTTGCATCACTGCTCGGTACGTTTGTAGGAATCATTTTGATCATCATTGCAGGCTTCGCATTGCTCGTGGGACTTGGTTCGAAGAAAGCGCCAAAGGTAGAAGACCATAGCGTGTTAATGCTCAAATTGAACCCGCGGATCACCGAGTTGGAGATCGATCCCGGTATCTCCGCGTTGTTTCCAGGCTCAGAAGAGATGACAATCGGTCTCGCTCAACTTCGCACTGTGATGCGACGTGCGAAAGACGACGACCAGATTGAAGGTGTATACCTAAATGCGTCGACCGTGGCAGCTGGATTCGCCACACTCGATGAAATTCGAAAGATCATTTATGATTTCAAGTCGTCGGGGAAATGGGTGATTGCCTACTCTGATTCCTATAGCGAAGGGGCGTACTACGTTGCCTCCGCTGCCGACCAAGTGTACATGAATCCAACTGGCCAAGTCGAATTGAATGGCTTGTCTTTCGAAGTGATGTACTACAAGGACCTGTTCGATAAGCTCGACATAAAGCCGCAAGTGTTTCGTGTCGGCGATTTCAAGAGTGCCGTAGAACCATTCATGCGCAACACGATGAGCGACGAGAATCGGTTGCAACTAACCGAGTTGGTCAACAATGTGTACTCCAACATGCTTGCGGGTCTTTCCGAGTCGCGCAACATTCCGGTTGACCGATTGAAGGAGATTTCCAGCAAAATGCTGGTGAGAAACTCCAAACAGGCAGTGGAAGCAGGACTACTGGATTCGCTGCTCTACGACGATGAGGTTAAGGCGTTGCTCCGCGAAAAGTTGGGGCTCGAAGAGGATGCGTCGATCCCATTTGTGAAGTACTTTGACTATCAACGTGCGAAACCTGAATTGAAGTTGACTCCCGAAAATGAGATTGCCGTGATCGTCGCCGATGGCGAAATTTTGCCAGGAAGCGCCCGGCAAGATGTGGTGGGCTCAACCACCATTCGTGAACAGATACGCCGCGCTAGAACCAACGATCGAGTGAAAGCGATTGTGATTCGCGTAAACAGTCCGGGTGGTTCCTTTACTGCTTCCGATGAAATGTGGCGGGAAGTGTACCTCGCCAGTCAAGAGAAACCAGTAATTGGCTCGATGGGTGACTACGCCGCCTCAGGTGGGTATTACCTTTCTATGGCCTGCGATACCATTGTGGCACAACCCAATACCATTACCGGATCGATCGGCGTATTCAGTGTGCTCTTCGACTTAAGTGGCTTCTTGGGCAACAAGTTGGGCGTCCGCACCGAACAAGTTCAAACAGGCGAGGTTGGTGACTTGGTTACGATGGCCCGCCCTTTAACAACCTATGAGAAGGATATTTGGCAAAAACAAACAGATGAGATCTACGATATCTTTGTCAAAAAGGCAGGGGAAGGGCGTGGACGTACGGAGGATGAGATAAGGAAGGTAGCTTCCGGTCGCGTATGGACGGGGCAACAGGCTCTTGAGCACGGTCTCGTTGATAAACTTGGTTCTTTCGATGATGCCATCGACATCGCCGCCGCCGCAGCAGGTGTGAGTGATAAATACAGTGTTCGGTTCTACCCCGAACCAAAACCTTTCTTCGAACAACTTCTGTCGAACTACGAAGACGAGGTGCGAACATCGACGATTCAGCAAGAGGCCGGTGAATATTACTTTTGGTTCCGGCAATGGGAACGCATCCGCAACTATGAGGGAACGCAAGCACGTATGCCCGTCGAGTTCAAAATCAATTAACGCATCACACAAAAACATCTGCATGAGTATCCGCAATGATTGGACAGTAGGGGAGATCGAGGAAATTTATCAAATGCCGGTGCTCGACTTGATGTATCGAGCTGCGACCGTTCATCGGGCCCATCACGACCCAAATGAAGTGCAGGTTTGTACTCTCCTGTCAGTAAAGACAGGTGGTTGTCCCGAAGACTGTGCTTATTGTCCTCAAGCAGCGCGCTACCACACCCACGTAAAGGCACACAAGCTTTTGTCTGTAACCGAAGTGTTGGAAAAGGCGATGGAGGCAAAAGAGTCGGGAAGCTCTCGCTTCTGCATGGGGGCTGCCTGGCGTGAGGTTCGCGATAACCGCGACTTTGACCAAGTGCTGGAAATGGTGAAGGGCGTCAGCCAACTGGGACTCGAAGTATGTTGCACGCTGGGGATGCTTACGCCGTCACAGGCGCAGAAGCTGAAAGAGGCAGGACTGTATGCCTACAACCACAACCTGGATACCAGCGAGGAGTTCTACAGCGATATCATCACGACACGAAACTATGGCGACCGTCTAGATACCCTCGAGAGTGTGCGTAACGCGAAGATATCCGTATGCTCGGGTGGCATCATCGGCATGGGCGAAAAGGAATTGGACCGAATTGGTATGCTTCACACCCTCGCCACCCTTCCCGAACATCCGGAATCTGTGCCCGTCAATGCGCTGGTTCCCGTAGAAGGCACACCGTTAGAAGACCAACCTCGCGTTTCGGTGTGGGAAATGGTACGCATGATTGCCACCGCACGTATCATCATGCCTAAGGCCATGGTGCGACTGTCGGCCGGACGCATACGCATGACGTTGGAAGAGCAAGCCTTGTGTTTCATGGCGGGCGCGAACAGCATTTTTGCCGGCGACAAATTGCTCACGACTCCAAACCCGGGCGTGGTGCAAGACCAAGAAATGTTTCAGGTACTAAATCTGAAGCCGCGTGCATCGAAGGTGGAGGCTTGAGCCATCCCTTTTTGGAGACAGAACACAATTCTTCGTTATCCCTTTCTAAATCGACGCGGCCAAGCGAACTGTTGATGTTAAGAAAAACAGAGGTTTGCACGTCGGTTCTAACTGACTTGGTTCCGAAACTGTGACGGTGTCATCCCGTTGATTTTCCGAAATGCTTTATAGAATGCCGAAAGCGTGTTGAAGCCGCTTTCGAAAGCGATCGCCTCGACCGTCAAGTTTTTTTGCGCATCCGAGCGGAGCAGAGTTTCCGACTTTCGAATTCGAAACTCTACGACATATTCCGAAAAGCTCTTGTTGAAGCACTGGTTGACCGCCCGCGATACCATGTAAGGAGGAACCTTCAGCCGTGCCGCTAAGTTGCTAACGTTTAGATCCGGCTGCGTAAAGATCTCTTCCTTCTGAAACAGCGTGGCGATTCGATCCCCCAACTCTGTATAAACTTGGGTTTCGCTCACTTTGCGTTGCGGTTCTGCAATGAACAAACGTGACCTGGGTATGGCGTACCACGACAAAGAGTAAAACACAAGAGCCGCAGTAACGACGATCGACAGGTAGACCAGTGGTTGGTAGAAGTTTATTTGACACACGAACGTGACCCACAAAATGGCGACGCCACCGATGATGAAATGAATCCATTTCCATTTCATGTCGTCCGATCGAAGCGTTTCCCGGTTGGAGTAAAGGTAGACCATGGCAGCTGCTAGGTATCCGGCCTGACCCCAGGTGATGACAAAGTACGTCAGGTTAAGGTTGGCCCAACTAGGAAAGAACGCCACCAACAGCAAGGCGGCCATCGGAACGAAATGCAACCCATCCACCCGTTTGGGGTGATATTGACTGTCGAAAAGACTTCGCGTGAAAAGTAGGAGGGTGGGCCCGATTCCCGCCATCGAAACGACGCCTGCCGTCGCGAAAAAGTACATATAGTCCTTGGATACCAACATTCCCACGACCGACTTGCCCACGCGAATGGAGATTAAGATCAACAAGATGGCTAGGAGCCGGTTCGACAACCGATGGTTCATCCCAATTAAGACGAAAGCCCAGAAGAGCGCATGGCTGATGGCGACGGCGCAAACGACGAGTAATAAAGTCATATCAATTTTCCCGCGCGAATCAGGCAATAATTTCACGATTGTCGCCTACTCTTTTCTAAATCAGGAGTAAATAATTCCCTTTCCGGCCGATCCTTGCCGAAAAAACATCATGAAAACAGAGAAAAATAGACGGTCTTTTCTTCGCACCGCCACCCTTGGTTTGCTGACAACACCCCTCATCGCCTTGGGCCAGAACGAACGTCCTCCAGCATTGGCGCCCGAACTGGTGAAGGAGTTTGTCATCGCAGGACATGGAAACCTCGCGAAAGTGAAAGAAATGTTGGGAGCACAACCGGCGCTACTCAACGCCTGTTGGGACTGGGGTGGAGGTGACTTTGAGACGGCGCTCGAAGGTGCGGGCCATGTCGGGAGCCGCGATGTAGCCGAATACTTAATTGCCACCGGCGCACGGATGAATATTTTTGTGGCCGCTATGCTCGGCCGTCTCGACATCGTGCGACCAATTCTCCTGGCCTACCCCCAACTCAGAAATTCAAAGGGACCTCACGGTTTAGACTTGCTGCACCATGCGCGCAAAGGCGGCGAAAATGCCAAAGAAGTGCTCGCTCTCCTGGAAAACTTTAAGAATTAGTGAGCCCTAATTCCTAATTCTTAATTCTTAATTCTTAATTCAAATCCGTAGCCACAATCGCCCTTTGCACTTGGTGCACGATTGTGGCAGGAATGGTTTCGGTGGGCGGGGTGGTCATCACCTGATCGATAATTGCTTTTTTCTTCGGGCCATTGGCCATCACGATGGGAAGTTTGCTTTCGGCGAAGTGACGAAGTCCGAGCGTGATTCCCTTTGAAAGCTGGGTAGGGCGGGTGAAGTATTTTTGACCGGTCGTGATGGTCTCTTCGGCCAGTTGACTGATGTGTGCATAGGTCTTAAATGAAGTTCCAGGTTCGTTCATGCCTATGTGCCCATTGGTACCAATTCCGACTAACATGGCATCGAGGCCACCGTGTTGTGCAATGAGATGATTGACACGATCACATTCTTTTTGGAGATCGGCCGCTTGGGTATTGAACGTTAGTATTTGGTCGGGACGGAGTGCGACATGGTCGAAGAAGTCGTGTCGTAGCATGGCAATACATGATCCGGGATCCAGCGGGTCGACACCGATCCATTCATCGAGACTTACGAACACCGTTTTGCTGACGTCGAGTGTACCGGCGTTAATTTGCTTTGCGAGAATCTTGAACACTCCTACCGGTGTATGACCCGACGCAATGCAGACCCAGGCATCGGGGCGAGCGCGAATGACGTCGGCAATCCTCGCCGCGACCCCCGCCGCCAACTCTTCGTAATCTTTAAACTTCAGCCATTCCATCAAACCATAATTCTAAATCCTAAATCCTAAATCCTGAATTCTGAATTCTGTAACCATTCTCTCGCATTCACAAACGCCTCCAGCCACGGACCCACCTCATCACTTTTCCTTGCGCTAGGATAGTGTGCCCAGTTCCAAGGGAACATAGTGCGTTCGATATGTGGCATGATGGCGAGGTGACGGCCATCGTTCGAGCTGAGGGCGGCAACGGCGAAGGCGGAATCGTTGGGATTACCTGGATACTGACCGTAGGTAAACGAGGCTGCGACGTGGTAGTGGTTTTGGTCTTTGAGTTGGAAGCGGCCTTCCCCGTGTGCGAGCCACACTCCCAACTGTGCGCCTTCGTAAGTCGAGAGCATCACCGAATTGTTTTTCGGAATCGAGATGCTGACGAAGGATGATTCAAATTTACCGGATCCGTTGTGGTGCATCTTGGGATGTTGCGCCATGGGCATATCGCGATAGACGAGCCCGAGTTCCATCATGAGTTGACAACCGTTGCAGACTCCGAGGCTGAGTGTATCTTTTCGTTCGTAGAAGGCATCGAGAGCCGCCTTTGCTTTGGGGTTGTACAAGAACGCGCCGGCCCATCCTTTTGCGGAACCGAGCACATCGGAATTAGAGAAGCCACCGACAAACACGATCATGTTCACGCCGGTGAGGTCTTCGCGTCCCGACACGAGGTCGGTCATGTGCACATCTTTCACGTCGAAACCTGCGAGGTACAGGGCGTAAGCCATTTCTCGGTCGCCGTTCACACCTTTCTCGCGAATGATCGCAGCCTTTATTCCAGAAGCCTGACGACGGTAGGGATTAACACCATAGGTCGCGTACTTCCCGTCGAAGCGTTTCGGCCACTGATAAGTCAGAGGCTGTTGGAAAATGTGATCGCGTCGGAGTTCAGCGTGCCCTTTTGGACGTTGAATCCGGTCGAGCAAGTACGAAGTTTTGAACCATACGTTCCGTAGTCGATCGATGTCGAGATGAAATTGCTGGGTGCGGCCCACAATCGTCAACTCGCGTTGCATGGTGACCCGACCAATGATTTCATACTCAACGCCGTGTTGTTCCAAAACAGCGATAGCTGTTCCTGTCTTCCCAACTTGAATAACGATGCCGGGACGTTCGCTGAAGAGAGTGGGGACCAAGTCGTCCGATTCTTTCAGTGAAATGTTCATCCCTACCCCGGGTACCGCAAAGCACATCTCTAGCAAGGTGGTAGCCAGCCCGCCTGCGGAAATATCGTGGCCCGCGAGCACGGTACCTTGTGCAATCAGGGACTGCACGGCCTCGAAGGCCTGTGCGAAATAGGCGGCATCTGCCACACGTGGGGCGCGCGTCCCCATTTGATTCAATACTTGTGCAAAACTGCTACCACCAAGTTCGAGGTTGTCCTTCGAAAAGTCTATGTAGATAAGTGTAGATCCATCTATCGCTTCCAATGCCGGCGAGATCGATTGGCGAATGTCGGCGCACTCTGCCGTGGCCGAGATGATCACCGTTCCGGGAGAATACACCACACTACCGTCGGGATACTTTTGCGTCATCGACAACGAGTCTTTTCCCGTTGGGATATTGATCCCAAGGTTGCACGCCAAGTCGCTCACAGCTTCCACCGCGACATACAAGCGTGCGTTTTCTCCTGCGTTCTTCGCGGGCCACATCCAGTTGGCACTCAAGGATACACCCTTAAGCCCATGCGTGAGCGGAGTCCACACAATGTTTAACAACGCTTCGGCGATCGCCAGCGTGCTTCCGGCTACGGGGTCTACCAGCGCGGCACCGGGTGCATGTCCGATCGCCGTGGCTATGCCCTTGTTGCTGGTAAAGTCCAATGCCATCACCGCAACATTATTCAGCGGCAATTGAATAGGACCACAAGTGGGTTGCATTGCCACGCGACCTGTCACCGAACGGTCAACCTTATTCGTCAACCAGTCTTTGCACGCTACCGCCTCCAGTTGTAAAACTTGTTCGAGGTAATGTTCTACGAGCGACGCATCATATTGGATTTGACTAAAGGCATTGGGTTGCGTGCTGTCGGTCAAGACTGTCTTCGGAGAACTACCAAAGAGGTGCTTGATTTCTAGGGCTACGGGCTGGGTGTTCTTTTTCTGATCGGCGAAGGTGAACTTTTGGTCACCGGTTGCTATTCCCGCCACATACATCGGCGCGCGTTCACGTTCCGCTATGCGCTTCAACGCGGCCACGTCTTTTGAATCGATCGCGAGGCCCATGCGCTCCTGCGATTCGTTGCTGATGATTTCCTTATCGGAAAGGGTCGGGTCTCCAATCGGAAGTTGATCGATGAAAATCGTGCCTCCCGTCTCCTCTAGAAGTTCTGAGAAACAATTGAGATGACCGCCAGCACCATGGTCGTGGATAGAGATGATCGGATTCTCGCTCGATTCTGCCATGGCGCGAATCGCATTCATCACCCGCTTCTGCATCTCCGGATTCGATCGCTGTACGGCGTTGAGTTCGATGGCGTTTGCAAACTCACCGGTCGCCACCGACGACACAGCGCCACCACCCATTCCAATCCGGTAGTTGTCACCACCCAACAAGACGATTTGATCGCCCTTCTTGAGGTGTTGCTTTTGACTGTCTTTTTCCTTGCCGTAACCCACACCTCCAGCCAACATGATCACCTTGTCGAACCCAAAGTTCTTGCCCGCTTCCATGTGTTCGAATGTGAGCACACTTCCACAGATCAGGGGTTGTCCAAACTTGTTACCAAAATCGCTGGCACCATCCGATGCTTTGATCAAGATCTCTGCAGGGGTTTGATACAACCAAGGACGTGCGGCGAAGTTTTTCTCCCACGGACGTCCGCCATCTAATCGTGGATATGAAGTGATGTACACAGCCGTTCCCGCCAAGGGCAACGAACCTTGACCACCCGCTAGGCGGTCGCGAATTTCACCACCCGAGCCGGTCGCAGCGCCGTTGAAAGGTTCGACGGTGGTGGGGAAGTTATGTGTCTCCGCTTTCAACGAGATCACCGAATCAATTTCCTCGATTTTGAAAAAGTCCGGAACATCCTGCCGCGCCGGCGCGAATTGTTCAATACGCGGTCCCTTGATGAAAGCGACGTTGTCCTTGTATGCCGACACCAAGAAGTTGGGATTTTGCTTCGACGTTTTCTTGATCAACTGAAAGAGCGTCGATTCTTTTTGATGCCCATCGATGATGAAAGTACCATTGAAGATTTTGTGACGACAGTGCTCCGAGTTGACCTGCGAAAAACCGAAGACTTCGCTGTCGGTCAGTTTTCGGTTCAGTTGTTGGCTCACCTGGTTCAGGTAGTCGATTTCTTCTTTGCTGAGGGCAAGTCCTTCTTGTTGTGAGTACGCCGCGATGTCGTCTATCTCGCGAATGGGCTCGGGTTGATGGTGGATCGTGAAAACATCCTGGTCGAGGCCCTGGTATACATGCTGGAGCATCCGGTCGAACTGGAGATTGTTGGTGTCGACCAACATGAACTCTTCGATTCGTTCGATGCCCACGATACCCATCGTTTGAGTGATCTCCACCGCATTGGTGCTCCACGGGGTAATCATTTCTTTCCTCGGTCCCACGAATGTGCCAGCTACGGTGGAAGAATCCACGGGCTGGGCACCACCAAATAGCCACGTCAACTTGTCGAGGTCCGTTTTGGAAAAAGGCTGCGCATGCCCGACCACGTAGTGTAGCGGGGAATTGCCTCTAAAGAATAAAATCATTGGAGTGAAACCGCGTTTAAGAAGCGGCAAAGGTAGCGACTACAGGAGTGAAATCGAACCAATTCTGGATAAGAATTGTGCTCATGAAATCACCCAAAACTCGTCTAATTGTGTAAACTAGCATCTTAGTTCGGATTCGAATGTCTCTATCCACTTTGCCCATACATGCTTCGCGCGACGAAGCCTTCGCCGCGGTCCAACGTTTCATCGACGAGCTCGGCTTAAAATCAGTCGCAAACGATTTCAGCCGCCCCTGGGGCGGTTTTTTTGTGATCGACGAATCGCAAGCAGCCAAATTTGCCGCTCATTTCTTTCCGGAAGTCAAACTTGATGAGATCAATATCGCCGGAAAACTGAGCCCTAAGTTCCTGGTGGTGCAGGGCCCTAACCGGCTGTCGTGGCAATATCACTTCCGCCGTGCAGAAATTTGGAAACTTATCGCCGGCCAAGCCGGTGTTGTCATTAGCGCGAACGACACGCAAACACCATTGAAGACCCTAACGATCGGTGAGATTGTACGCCTTCCGCAAGGCATGCGCCATCGCCTCGTGGGTACCACCGGATGGGGAATCGTGGCCGAGATATGGCAACACGTCGATGCCAAAAATCCGTCGGACGAAAGCGACATCGTGCGCTTACAGGACGACTTCGGCAGGTAAGGGCTACCTGGGTGCCGCGAGTGACTTAAATGCCAGGCCCATCACGCCGTTGTGGCCCGTGTCGAGCACTTGCAGTTGAGCGTCGGGCACGAGCCTGGTGAATCGGGATACAGTAGCAGTCGTAATCAATTTGTCGTGAGCTCCGACCCAAGCCCGAACGGTTAGGCGGTGTTCTTTCGCAAGCCGCGCGAGTGTAGGTAAATCAAAAGCCAGGTGCCGGAATACCACCCACGAATGGTAGACACGCGATCGATGTTCGGCGGTGTTCATTTGAGTTTCCACGAACCGGAGTACACCACGGTCGACGAGCCGCAACCACTGTGCGAAATGAATAATCCGAATAAATCGATGGTGGTGGTTGATCATGCTCCTGAATAGCATCCGCGTCGGCAGCGGGTAGGTTGCGAGTTTGTACCAAGGGCTTAAACGAATACCATCCGGCGCGATGAGGAGTAATTCCTGGATGCGATCGGGAAATGCTTCGAACGTCGCGAGCGCAAATTTCCCACCCATGCTGAAGCCCAACACCGAAAAAGATTGGATGTCGCGCTCCTGCAGCCAGGCCTGCAGGAGTTCACGCCATTCTTTTTTTTCAATGGGCCGATCGCCGAATGGCCACTCGCTCTTGCCGTGAAAGAAAAGGTCGAAACTGTAAAAGCGATACCTGTGGGTGAGCCCAGAAACATGCTTCTGAAATACGGTGTGATCTTGCCCATAACCATGGAACAGTAGCATCGGCTGTGGGCCAGAGCCAAATTCAGTATGGTGTAGAACGGGTTGCAAACCACTAAAGTGCGCAATTTCTGCGATTTTGAGGTAATTCTGGGCATGTGTCGGACGATACGTAGAAATCAGCCACTTTCGTAAAATATTCTGAATCGCGTTGCCGTCTATGGTGTTGTATGGAACGAGTAGCGACGATGAGTTTGACCATGCAAGAGGTAGTAAAACAAAACACTTTCCTGAAGGAGAAAGACAAACTGCTAGGATTTATCCGCAGCAGGGTGTCGTCGGAGGAAGAGGCGGAGGATATCCTTCAGGATGTGTTTTACCAATTCGTGGCAGGTTTTGATGGGATTGAATCCTTGGATCGGGTTACATCCTGGTTGTATAGTGTGGCGCGCAATAAGATCATCGATCGGTATCGACGTGATTCCGTGCGCCCGAAGAAGGCTGACTTCGAAAGCACAGCCGGCCGTGAAGATGACGCGCCCCTGACGCTTCAAGAGATCTTACCCGATCTCGGCAATACACCCGATGCGGTGATGTTGCGAGAAGTGATTTGGGACGAAATTATGGAGGCCTTGGATGAACTGCCTGCCGATCAGCGTGCTATCTTCATCCAAAACGAAATGGAAGAACGTAGCTTCCGAGAGATTTCGGAAGAAACTGGCATCTCGATCAATACACTCTTGTCACGGAAACGATATGCCATCATGAGCCTGAGAAAAAGGCTGCAGAAGTTTTATGATGAAACGGTCTGAACTGAGAGTTAAGATTTAAGAATTTAGAATTTAGAATTAAGGTTATGAAAGTAGGTAAGTGGATTGCGAAGTTTGTAGTCATGGCGGGGTTGGCGGTCGTGGTGTTTGGGTTTGTGACGCAATATTTGTGGAACTGGCTGGTGCCCACACTTTTCAACGGTCCTTCCATTACATTTTTGCAGGCGTTGGGATTGTGGGCCTTGTCGAAAATCCTCTTCTGGGGAATGGGCGGCGGTGGCGGCAAGTGGAGTCATCAATCGAAAGCTCGGTACTCGAACATGAGTCCCGAACAAAAAGAAAGACTGAAGCAACGGTTCAAGGAGAAGTGGTGCGCGTGGGAAGAAACCCCGGCGAAAGAAACCACCGAGACAACCGACGCGAAGACGATGTAATCGCCAAGATGCAATTGAAAGTGAAAGACCCCGAGTTTATTCGGGGTTTTTTCTTTTATGCCCAATTCAATTCTGGAATGTGCGTCAGCTCAACCTTTTTGTTTGCCGCAGAAACTTTTTAGCAACGTAGTGGTCAAATCGACAATAAGATTCACGCCATTTCGTCTCTGAAACCGAAAACTGCAGCCGGCGTTTTTTCGAACTATTTCCAATTCTCGCTTTTGCCGGCACTTCAAACGATTTCGGGTCCTTTTTGAAAAAAAACGCTCTAATTTTTTTCTAACAACCCTGAACAAACCGCAAAAACGCCCGTTTAAGGAAACTACGGAAACTTTGGAGATTTTAAAAGTTTCCATAGTTTTGCCGCCGCTATGGAAGAATCGGAACTGGTCAGAGAGAAAATTTTGAAAGGAGCTGAGGAGCTTTTCGTCAAGTACGGAGTGCGCAGCGTGTCGATGGATGACATCGCCCGTCAGCTGTCTATTTCGAAGAAGACGATCTATCAATACTTCGTCGACAAGGATGAAATCGTCACGCAGGTCACACTGAATCACCTGCAACAAACGAAAGTGGAGTTGGATGCGCTCGTCACTGTTTCGAAGAACGCCTTGGATGAATTGATGCGCATACAGTGGCATATGAAGAAGAACATGCAAGACATGAACCCTTCGCTGCTGTTCGACTTGCGGAAGTACCACCCGAAAGCTTGGGGTGCGTGGTTGGAACATAAGAATAAGGATATCCGCGAGTCGGTAGTAAGAAACTTGAAGCAAGGAATTGAGGAGGGCTTGTACCGAAGTAACCTCAATCCGGAAGTGCTGGCGACGTTAAGAATAGAATCGATTCAACTTGTGTTTGATGGGGCAATTGTTCCAAACGACAAACACCAAGTCGCGGAGATGCAAGCACAGATGCTAGATCACTTTATGTATGGCCTCCTGACCGATAAGGGACGGAAGCTTTATGAGAAATATAAACAAGAACCAATCAACCTCGAATTAATACCTCACAACTTATGAAGCGAATATATACGATTACGGCAGCCTTCTTCTTGACGGTCGGTGCATGGGCACAGGACGGAGGCTCTACTCAAACCACTTTCTCGCTCGACCAAGCGATTGAGTACGCGCTGCGCAATTCGGTGAACGCGCAAAACGCATGGCTAGACCAGGAGATCGCCAAGGCGCGTGTGAAGGAAACAACTGGACTTGGCTTGCCCCAGATTTCGGGCGCAGCGGGTCTTACCTATAACCAGAAGCTTCCCCGTTTCTTTCAACGCTATACGCCTCCCGGAAGCGGTTTCAGTTTCTTCCCCGACATCCCCGGTATCAATGCCGGAGACGTGGTGGCAGCACAGAACTTCTTCCAGTTGCAGGGCGCAGGCGATGTGAGTGTTACGGCGAACCAATTGATCTTCAATGGTTCCTATTTCGTGGGCTTGCAGGCAGCTGCTGCCTACAAAGATTTGGCTTACCGCAACTCGGCAGCTACCCATCAAACGATCATCCAGAACGTGACCAAAGCGTACTATGGTTTGTTGATCAACAACGAACGAGCGAAGCTTTTCGATGTGAACATCGCACGCGTGGATTCGTTGCTCCGAAACACGAAAGCGTTGAACCAAAATGGCTTCGCCGAGAATATCGACGTCGACCGCATCCAGGTAACGTACAACAACCTCGTGTTGGAGCGCGATAAGTTCTTAAATCTCCAAGCGCTGTCGACAGCACTCCTTAAGTTCCAAATGAACTATCCGATGGATCAGGACATTCAAGTGACTGGTTCGATCGAAGAAGTTCGTGTCGACTCCAATCCGATGGCCGGAGTTGAGGGCTGGGACTACAAGCAACGCCCCGACTACCAAGTACTCCAAGCGAACCGCAACCTGCAAGCCTTAAACTTGAAGAATCAGTATGCCGGCGCGCTCCCGACGATTGCTGCGTTTGGCAAGATTGGTTACCAAACCCAGTCGCCTACAATTGGGGGTCTGTTTAAGACAAACACCAACCTCTCCGACGCGGGTGGTGTTGGTCCGGATAAGTGGTACAACTACTCGGTTTACGGTATTAGCTTAAGCTGGAACTTGTTCACCGGCTTGCAGCGGAACTATAAAATCCAACAAGAGAAGCTTACTCTCCAAAAGATCGACAATAGCTTCCGCAGCTTGAAAGCGGGCATCGATCTAGAAGTGCAAACAGCTTCGATTACGTTCGAGAACGCGTTGAAGACACTCACCGCGCAGAAGCAGAATATGGATCTGGCGAACAACGTTGCCCGCGTCACACGCCTGAAGTTTGAACAAGGCGTCGGGTCGAACCTCGAAGTGGTAACGGCGGAAAGCAGTCTTAAAGAGGCTCAGAACAACTATTACAATGCACTTTACGATGCGATGATTGCCAAAGTAGACCTTGATAAAGCATTTGGTCGACTGCAGGCACCGGCATCGGCTCAAAAATAGAAACCGAATTCCTAACCCCTGAAATAACAACGATATGAAAAAGAACATATACACAAACTTAATCGGAGCCTTGACGATTGCGGCGGTCATTGCGGGATGCAGCAGCTCGTCGAAAGACAAGGTGACTCAGTTGAAGGAGCTGAAAGAACAGCAAGCAAAGCTGACGAGTGAAATCAAGAAACTCGAAGAGGCGATCGCGAAAGAGACACCCGACAGCCTCCGTACGGCGCGCGTGAAAGAAGTGGTGGTATCCGCCCTGGCGCCACGTAAGTTCGACCACTATGTACAAACACAAGGTGCCGTAGAGTCGGATTTGAACATCCAAGTAAGCGCGAAGTCACCGGGAGTAGTTACTCAAGTGTTGGTGCGTGAAGGTGAGATGGTGTCCAAGGGTCAAACGCTGGCGCAAATCGACAACTCATTGATCTTGGCCGGCATCGCGGAATTGAAGTCCCAACTCGAGTTGGCGACCACCGTGTACAATCGTCAAAAGAACCTGTGGGACCAAAAGATTGGTACCGAAGTTCAGTTTCTCCAGGCAAAGTCGACGAAGGAATCACTTGAGCGCCGGCTTGCGTCGTTGAACGAACAGAACGAAATGACCAAGATCAAGGCCCCTGTATCCGGTGTGTTGGATGCCTTGGATGTACGGATTGGTCAAAACATTGCGCCCGGCATGCCGGCAGCGCGCGTGGTGAACAACTCGGATTTGAAGATCATGGCGCGCATCTCCGAGTCATACGCAAATCAGTTGAAGCGCGGCAATAAGGTAGTCGTGAGTTTCCCCGACGTCAACAAGGAAGTGAGCAGCTCCATTGGTTTCGTGGCCCGAAACATCGATCCCCTGAGTCGTACGTTCGTCGTGGAGGCGGACCTTCCGTCAAGCCCCGAGCTTCGCCCTAACATGAGCGGTGTGGTGAAGGTCGTCTTCGAAAGCAACCCGAAAGCGTTGGTGGTTCCGATCAACATCGTCCAAAACGTGAACAACGAGAAGGTCGTGTATGTGGCGGAAGCCAAAGGCACGGGTTTCGTGGCACGCAAGAAAGTGGTTAAACTCGGTCCCGTGTACGACAACCAGGCCGAAGTTGAAGGTCTCGCGGCCGGCGACAAGCTCATCACCGTTGGTTACCAAGGTTTGAGCGACGGCGAAGCCATCAAAATCTAGTTAAATTAAGTCTCATCAGCCACCAGGACACAGTCCTAAACTGAAAAGGATATGAAAGACGTAGAAAAGGAATTTAAACCCACCAGTTGGTCGATCGACAATAAAGTGAGCATCTATGTGTTCACGGCGTTCATCTGCTTGATGGGTTGGTATACATACAACAGCCTCCCGAAAGAGAACTTTCCGGAAGTCGTTTTCCCGCAGATCTATGTGGCGACCGTCTATCAAGGCGCTTCACCATCAGATATCGAAAACCTGATCACCAAGCAGATCGAAAAGCAAATGAAGTCGCTTTCCGGTGTGAAGAAGGTGACCAGCAACTCGGTTCAAAACTTCTCGAACGTGATCATCGAATTTGAAACCGATGTGGACGTCGATAAGGCCAAACAAGATGTAAAGGACGCAGTCGATCGCGCCAAGCCCGACCTGCCTACCGATCTGAAGGACGATCCACAGATTATCGAAATCGATATCTCGGAGGTGCCGATCATGAACGTGAACCTGTCCGGAGATTATGACCTCGTCACGTTGAAAAAGTATGCCGAGGATCTTCAGGAAAAGATTGAGTCGGTCTCTGAGATTCGTCGTGTCGACATCATTGGCGCATTGGACCGTGAAATTCAAGTAAACGTTGACCTCTACCGTGCAGCGCTTGCCGGTGTGTCTTTGGAAGATGTGGTAGGCGCCATTCAGTTCGAGAACGTAATCATCCCGGGTGGCCAGTTGTCGGTCGATGGCATGAAACGTTCGTTGAACGTGACCGGTGAATATGCCGATGCCACCGAATTGGGAAATACCGTCGTGGGAACTCCCAAAGGCGGTAAGCTTTATTTGAAGGACATCGCCGAAGTGGTCGATAGCCACCATGAACAAGAGAGCTACGCGCGTCTTGATGGGGCGAACGTAATTACCCTGAACGTAATCAAGCGCGGTGGTCGTAACTTGGTCGACGCGTCAGATAAGATTTTCGAAATCGTAAAGGATTTCGAAGACAATACGCTGCCGCAAGGGGCGAAGATTACCGTTACAGGCGACCAATCGGAGCAAACCCGCGCCACACTACATGATTTGATCAATACCATCATCATCGGTTTCGTTCTCGTGACGGTGATCTTGATGTTCTTCATGGGCGCAACCAATGCGTTCTTCGTAGCGCTTTCGGTTCCGATCTCTAGCTTCATCACGTTCTTGTTCTTCCCCATGGTGGGATTTTCATTCAACATGATGACGTTGTTCTCGTTCTTGTTGGCACTCGGTATTGTGGTGGATGACGCGATAGTCGTGATTGAGAATACCCACCGTGTGTTTGACAATGGTAAAGTGCCTATTCGCAAGGCTGCAAAAATTGCGGCTGGTGAAGTGTTCCTACCCGTGTTGTCTGGTACCCTTGTCGTGTTGGCGCCGTTCGTACCGTTGGCGTTCTGGCCTGGTATCGTGGGTAGTTTTATGAAGTACCTCCCAATCACGTTGATTATCGCGCTGTTGGCTTCGTTGTTCGTGGCGTATATCATCAACCCAGTGTTTGCAGCCGAATTTATGTCGGAGCACGACCATGATCATGACAATAAGAGCAAGGTCACCAAAGGCTTCAAAATTACAGCTGTTGTCATGGGGTCGATCGCCTTGGTGTCGTACCTCGTCGGTAACGTCGGCATGGGTAACTTTGCCGTGTTCTGCTTCGGCGTCTATGCTCTGTACCACTTCGTATTGGTCAAGACGATCTCGAATTTTCAAACCATCTATTGGCCCCGTGTACAATCGGGCTATCACAAGGTGGTACGCTGGACATTGGAAGGTTCCAAACCTACGCTGGTTATCCTGAGCGTGGTGGCTTTGTTTATCTTCTCAATCGTTTTTACCGCTATCCGGAAACCTCCGGTTGGTTTCTTCCCGAGTGGTGATCCTAACTTCATCTACGCATATATCCGTATGCCGATCGGAACCGACCAGAAGGTGACGGATTCGATTACCCACGTGGTAGAGGAGCGTGTGCGCGGCGTGGTAGGAGCAGACAACAAAGTTGTGCAGTCTATTATCTCCAACGTATCGATTGGTGCGAGTGAGAATCCGTTCGATGCCGGTACGCAAGCAACGCCGCACCTAGCAAAGGTGACCGTAGCTTTCGTGAAGTATTCAGAACGTGATGGACAATCGACTTCCGATTACCTCGATGGGATTCGTGATGCGGTGAAAGGAATACGCGGTGCCGAAGTAACTGTTGCCAAGGAATCGAACGGCCCGCCCACAGGTAAGCCGGTAAACATCGAGATTGCAGCAGATGATTTTAACTTGCTCGTGTCTACTGCGGATCGCCTGAAGAAGTTCCTCGATTCGGCCAACGTGGCTGGTGTGGAAGAGTTGAAGTCTGACTTCCAAGCCGACAAACCCGAAATCATTATCAGCATCG
The DNA here is from genome assembly GCA_044226825.1 of Cyclobacteriaceae bacterium. Taxonomy (GTDB): domain Bacteria; phylum Bacteroidota; class Bacteroidia; order Cytophagales; family Cyclobacteriaceae; genus ELB16-189. The sequence goes on along the minus strand of JBGAGH010000003.1, from coordinate 102,368 downwards.
ACCGCGAGAAGGCAAACCGGGAAGGTATCTCCACGGCTCAAATTGGTCGCGCGTTGGGTGCTGCCGTGTTTGGAGCCGAGGCTTCTCGCTTCCGCGATGAAAATGACGACTACCCGATCCAGGTTCGAATCAAAGAATCGCAACGCAATGACATCAATACGTTGATGAGCTTGCCGATTACGTACCGAGACATGGCGATGGGTGGCCAAGTTCGTCAGGTGCCGCTGTCGGCCGTCGCCAAAGTTGAGTATTCGAATGCGTACGGTGGAATTAAACGCATCGATCAGAAGCGTGTGATTTCCCTCTCGTCGAACGTGTTGTCGGATGCCAATGCCAACCAAGTCGTGGCCGACATCCAGGATAAGTTGCAAGACTTCAATGTTCCCGACGGTGTATCTGTCGCGATGACCGGCGAGCAAGAAGACCAGGCCGAGACATTCCAGTTCCTGTTGCTGGCTTTCGGTATCGCGTTCTTTATGATCTTCATGATCTTGGTAACGCTGTTCAACTCCTTGAGCAAACCGTTCATCATCTTGTTGGAGATCCTGTTTAGTATCATCGGTGTTTTGATCGGCTTCTCCCTGTTTAAGATGGAAATCTCCATCTTGATGGTTGGTGTCGGAATTATGGCACTCATTGGAATTGTGGTGCGTAACGGAATCTTGTTGGTGGAATTCACCGACTTGCTCCGCTCACAAGGAATGGAACTGAAGGAGGCTATTGCCGAAGCTGCGCGCACACGTATGACACCCGTGTTGTTGACAGCGATGGCTGCGACCTTAGGTCTGATCCCGTTGGCAGTTGGTTTGAATATCGACTTCGTGACGATGTTCTCCGAACTGAATCCGCACATCTTCTTTGGCGGCGACAACGTAGTGTTCTGGGGACCTCTTTCGTGGACGATGATCTTCGGTTTGATCTTCGGTACGTTCTTGACCCTGGTGCTGGTGCCCGTGCTCTATCTGGTGATGGCCCGTTTGAAGGCCCGCCTTTTCGGAACCGAGCGTGAAGCAGCCCGCTACAAAGGTGCAGAGGCAATTGAGCAAGGAAGCTTGGCTCACAGCCTCCGTTCGAAAGACTGAAACAATCGGACCGGCGGCGCGTTATTACCGCGTCGCTCGTCTTGAAAAACAGTACAATATATTTCTGGGAAGGTCGTCTTACAGGGTTGTAAGGCGACTTTCCCTTTTTTATGCAAAGGCTCATGACACTCCTGATTCTCCTCTCGGTTCTTTTGTTGATCGACTACTACCTGTATCAAGCAGTGCTGGTAGTGAGTAAAAACTGGTCGCCTTCATGGAGATCGGCTCTTCGGATAGGATTCTGGATTCCCACGATCATTTCCGTCGTGGGCATGATTTGGTACAACCTGGGAGATCCCTACCGCTTTGGTCCGCAGGTTTGGCTTTGGCTCCGCACTTTCATGGTGGGGGTGTATTTCTCGAAAGTCATCGGTGTGCTCTTTGTATTTATCGACGACATCCAGCGCGGCGTACGATGGCTGGTATCGCTGTTCACCCGCGATTCCAAGGAGTCCCTTCCGGGTGACGGAATCACGCGATCTGAGTTTCTTGCAAAGTCGGCACTGGTCGCGACCGCAATTCCCTTTGGCGCGATGACGTGGGGCATCATTTCAGGTGCACACGATTATCGCGTAAGAAAATCGACGATCCTGCTTCCTAACTTACCCAAAGAATTCGATGGCATTCGGATCGGTCAAGTGTCGGACATCCATTCGGGTAGCTTCTGGAACAAGACTGCGGTACAAGGCGGGGTAGATATGATGATGAAGGAGAAGCCGGACCTCATCTTCTTCACGGGCGATCTGGTCAACGACCAGGCGTCGGAAGTGAAAGACTACGTGCCCGTTTTCAGCAAGCTCAAGGCACCATTGGGTGTGTATTCTACCACGGGTAACCACGATTACGGCGACTATATTGGATTGAAGGGCGAGGCGTGGGAAGAGAACCTTCGCAACATCCAGAAGGCGCACAATGAGATGGGCTTCGACATATTGATGAACGACCATCGGTTCTTAGAGAGAAATGGAGAAAAGATTGCCATTCTCGGTATCGAGAACTGGGGAGCGGGTAGGTTTTCAAAGTATGGAAAATTGAGTCAGGCACACGCAGGAACGGAGGGGGCACGAGTCAAGTTGTTGCTTTCGCACGACCCGAGCCATTGGGATGCTGAAGTTCGTCCAAACTATCCGGACATCGATCTCGCCTTTGCTGGCCATACCCACGGTTTTCAGTTTGGCATCGAGATCGGCAATGTAAAGTGGAGCCCTTCGCAATACGCATATAAACAGTGGGCAGGTTTGTACCAAGAGGGTAATCAATACCTGTATGTCAACCGCGGTTTTGGTTATTTGGGCTATCCCGGTCGTGTGGGCATGCCGCCCGAACTCACGATCATCGAGTTGAAGCGCGCTATTTCTTAACGCCAATCAACCAGAAGTCGTCGTAGTAAAGTATCCCTTCGTCCAGCATCTCACGAACCACTTCGACGAAGACTTCTTTATCCGTGGGGTCGACGGCGTTCTCTAGTTCATCGACCGGCATTTTCTTTTGCTTGAGGATGTAGAGAATTTGATCGCGGTAGTTACTTAGCGCTTGCAAGTTTTCTTTCTTTTTGCGAGCCACACACACGTCGCACATACCGCAGGGTTGCGTGTCGAGTTCGTCGAAGTATGCCTGCATGACCTGCATCCGGCAGGCGACGTCTTGCGTGACGTAGTGCGTCATCGCCGCTAGTTTTTTTAAGTGTAACTCACGTCGTTCCTCCAAACGGTTCCAATCGATCGACAAATGCTCAGCATCTTCTCGGGCGAGTAAATAAGTGAGCGTGGGATGATCGGATGCAGGATGGTAATCCAATATTTTTAGTTTCGTTAGTTGGTCGAGCGCTATCGTCACCGATGCTTCCGGGACTTTGAGATACGCTGCCATCTGTTTTTCGGAAATCTTGACAAAGCCGGAGAAGGCTTCGGCGCCATACAATCTTAGGAGCGTCTTAATCAGGGGTTCGAAGTGAACGTGCGCGATCTGGAACTCGTACAACCGCTTGTTGTCGACATGAAAGTGTACTCGCGAAGGTTGGTAAAAGCTTTCACTCATCTGGATGAGGGCCTCTTCTTCCAGTTTCTTCAGCGCGTTGAAGACCTTACTTGGGTTTAGATTGAACTTTTTCGCAAAGTCGTCGAGCTCGAACGGAAATGATTCCCCTTCGGCGCTGCCCACAGCGAGTTGGTAGTAATTTGCTAAAGCTTGGTACACAGCCTTCAGTTCGGTAGGCGAGGGGTGGGATTGCTTCACCTTCGTTTCCAAGTTTTCGATGTCTGAAGGATGGTACACGATGGCGGCAAAAGAACGTTTCCCATCACGCCCTGCACGTCCGGCCTCTTGATAGTACGACTCAAGGTCTTCGGGAATGTCCATATGAACGACGACGCGGACGTCCGGTTTGTCGATACCCATCCCGAACGCGTTGGTGGCCACCATCACACGGACTTTGTTCTGAATCCATTCTTGCTGCCGCCGTTCTCGTTCGTCGTGATCTAGACCGGCGTGATAAAATGTCGCCGACACTTTTTGTCGCGCGAGGAATTTGGCGAAGTCGACTGTCCCTTTGCGGGAACGCACATACACGATGGCTGGGCCCGGCACACGCTTCAGGATTTCTAGTAATTTTTTCTCCTTGTTCTCGCATTCACGTACCACGAACGAGAGATTGTTCCGTGCGAAGCTGATCTGAAATTCAGCTGCGTTTTTCAGCTCTAGCTGCTGAACAATATCGGCTTTTACCTTGGCAGTGGCAGAGGCGGTGAGCGCGATGAAGTGTATGTTGGGTTGCAGTTCCCGAAGGACTTTGATCTGTAGGTACGGTGGCCGAAAGTCGTGACCCCATTGCGAAATGCAGTGCGCTTCGTCGATGGCGACTAAGTTTACCTTCATGCGTTTGAATCTTTCCTGGAAGATCTCAGTTTGCAATCTCTCAGGCGAGACGTATAAAAACTTGATGTTCCCGTAGATGCAATTATCTAACAGAACGTCGATTTCTGCGCGGCCGAGTCCCGAGTGAATGCTGATGGCCGGTATACCACGCTCTTTCAGTTGCGACACTTGATCTTGCATCAAGGCGATAAGGGGCGTAATGACGATGCAAATACCTTCTTGTGCGAGAGCCGGCACTTGAAAGCATACTGATTTCCCGCCACCCGTGGGCAGCAACGCCAACACGTCTCTTTTTTCAAGTACGGCGGCTATGATTTCGCCTTGGGGTGGGCGAAATTCTTGATATCCCCAATATTTGGCCAATATGTCCTTCGGAGAAGGCATATGCGAAAGAACCGCAATTGGGGAACAATCGCAAAGACTGGATGTCCGGAAAAACGGTATTCTTCCCCTGATTCAACGGGGAGTTCCGAGCGGGTTAGTCCAAAGCTTTCACGCCCGGGAGCACCTTGCCTTCGAAATACTCGAGTAGTGCGCCACCGCCGGTAGACACGTAGCTAACCTGCTCGCTGAAACCAAGTTGGGCAACGGCTGCCGCAGAATCGCCACCGCCGATGAGCGAGAAGCCTCCTTTTGCCGTGGCTTTCACCACCGCCTCGGCAACCTTCTTGGTACCGGTTGCAAACTTTTCCATTTCGAATACACCCATGGGCCCGTTCCAGAGGATTGTCTTGGAGCTCTCAATTACTTTCGAGAATACTTCGATGGACTGGGGTCCGATGTCGAGTCCCATCCAACCATCTTTGATAGACGTGTTCATCGCCACTTCCGTGTTGGCTGCAGCATCGAACTTGTCGGCTATAATGGAATCGATCGGCAAGTGGAGTTCTACTCCTTTCGACTTTGCTTTTTGGATGAGTTCCTTGGCGAGGTCAAGTTTATCTTCTTCGACCAGCGACTTACCCACTTGACCACCCAACGCCTTGAAGAATGTGTAGCTCATACCGCCGCCGATGATCAAGTGATTGACTTTATCGAGCAGACGTTCGATAATCAATATTTTGTCGGAGATCTTTGCGCCCCCCATAATGGCGACGAATGGTTTCGCGGCATTTTCCATCACCTTCTTCGCATTATCGAGTTCGGCAGCCATCACGTAGCCGGCGCCTTTCTCCTGGAAAAATTGAGCCACGATCGTGGTACTGGCGTGTGCACGGTGCGCGGTACCAAATGCGTCGTTGATATAGATGTCGCCGAGTTTCGAGAGCTTTTCAGCGAAAGCGACGTCGCCTTTCTCTTCTTGCTTATAAAAGCGGAGGTTTTCGAGTAGCAACACGTCACCCGGTTTCAAGGCCGCCGCCTTGGTGACAGCTTCTTCACCGATACAGTCGTTGGCAAATTGAACGGGGCGACCGAGAAGTTTCTCGGTGGTTTTGATAGTGTGCTTCAGCGAATACTTTTCTTCCGGTCCTTCTTTTGGACGCCCTAGATGCGACATAAGGATACAACTTCCACCACCGTCAAGAATCTTTTTTAGGGTGGGAATGGTGGCGCGAATGCGATTGTCGTCGGTCACGTTGAAGCTTTTATCGAGCGGTACGTTGAAATCGACGCGGATCAGGGCGCGCTTTCCTTTGAAGTTGATGTCGTTGATGGTTTTCATGTACGTTGAAATAATGTGATTGCTGCTCAGGAAATCCTACCGCTCGTTAGCAAACGCCGAGTTTTCCTGCATCAAAATTAGAATTTTTCCCAAGCCGTTAAAGGCGTTGCCAAGTTTTGTAAGTCGTGGTTGAAAGAAGGCTCAACTCAAACGAATGTGTTGAGGTGTTTCTGCCTTCCTCCGTTCGTCGTAAGCGACCGGCGGGTAGGCATTAATCGCCGAATGAAATGCCAAGTCCCCGAGCTGCCTGAACGAGATAGTTGTTCTTGTCGACCACATGGTAATCTTTGGTCGCCTCAGCGAGCGATACGTAGTCGATCGTGTTGTTGCGATAGTTCACCATGTTGCCAAATTTTCCTTCCAACGCCAGTTCAAAAGCTTTCACGCCGAAAAGACTTGCTAGGATTCGATCGAATGCCACGGGCGATCCACCTCGAACGATGTGTCCGAGAACGGTTTCGCGGATCTCCGCTTGACAACCGCTGTCTTTCAATTGCTTCGACAGTTGGTAAGCCACACCGCCCAACCGCACGTGTTCCGAACCTTTTTCACCGGCGGTGGCGGTGATGCCTCCTGCTTTTGGTTTCGCCCCTTCGGCGATCACGATGTTGCAGAAGCCACGACCTTTTTTGTATCGAAGTTCAATTCGACGCAAGATCTTCTTAATGTCGTAAGGTATTTCGGGGATGAGGCAGACTTCTGCGCCACCGGCAATGGCGGTGTGCAGGGCGATCCAACCGGCATCGCGTCCCATCACTTCCATAATCATGACGCGATGATGGCTCTCGGCCGTGGTCACCAGTTTGTCGAAACTGTCGGTGGCAATTTGTACGGCAGTTTGGAAACCGAACGTGACGTCGGTAGAAGAAAGGTCGTTGTCGATCGTCTTTGGAACGCCAATGATCGGGACTCCCTTGTCGAACAAGACTTTCGAAATCTTTTGTGAACCATCTCCGCCGATGTTGATGACCGCATCAAACTTCAAGTCTTTCAGCTTTTTGACGAGCTCGTCGGAACGATCGACAAACTTGACGGTGCCGTCCGGTTGCGTTACGGGAAACTTGATGGGGTTCGACTTGTTCGTGGTCTTGAGAATGGTACCTCCCTTAATGTGGATACCAGCTGTTCGACGGCTCGTGAGTTTGACGATCTCTTGCGGCTCATTGAACACGCCGTTGAACGCTTCGATGCTGCCATACACTTCCCAGTTTTTTTCTTTTCGGGCGCGTTTGGCAATGCCACGAATCACGGCATTCAAACCAGGGCAGTCGCCACCGCCAGTCAATACGAGCACTTTCTTTGTCATGACAACCTTGTTTGTAGAATGAGAGGGTTAAGTTAACATTACTTGGCAGACGCCTTTCGAAGTCGGTCATTGATGGCACGTCCAATTCCTTCGTCGGGAACAGCTTCGGCCAAAATTACGTCGACGGGCATTTTGTCAAGTTGTCGCAGGGAAGAGAAGAGATTCTTAGCGGCCTCGCTCAGATCTCCGGAAGGGGAGAGGATTACTTGATGAGGTGCTGAATAGTCCTTTGAAAAGGATAGCAACGCGACCTTCTCGAGGTCGACGATCGGGACTGCCTTCGTCAGGTCTGCTAGGAACATTTTTTTGGAAGGGGCGTAGTGACTTTTCAGTTGTCCGGGTGCTTTCACCGCAGGCGTTTGTGTGGCGACTTCTACGTCGCCGGCAATGGCTTGCAGTGCCTCCAAAGAGATTCCACCTAGGCGGTACACCACGGGTTTGCCGTTGTCGAAACCTACGATCGTAGATTCAACACCTACCTTACACGGGCCGCCATCTATAATATATTTGATCTTCGACCCCAACTGATCTTGGACGTGTGCGGCTGTGGTCGGGCTAATGAAGCCAAATGGATTGGCGCTGGGTGCGGCAAGCGGGAATTCCAACATTTGCAGCAACCGAAGAGTCGTGGGATGATCGGGCACACGAAGGGCGACGGTATCCAATCCGGACGTAACGATGTCGGGTATAATGCTTCGCTTCCGCAGCAGCAAGGTGAGGGGCCCGGGCCAAAACTCCTTCGCGAGTCTTTCGGCGATGGGTGGAACCTGCGTCGCGTACTTGTTGATTTGGTGCGCGTCGGGGATGTGAACGATCAATGGATCGAATGAGGGACGGTTTTTGACTTCGAAGATTCGCGCCACCGCGTGAGGTTTCAGCGCGTTGCCCGCGAGTCCATATACAGTTTCAGTAGGAATTGCCACGAGGTCTCCTTTGTCGAGGAGATCACGGGCGGTGGTAAGGTCGGTGCCAGTGTCAGCCATCCGCTGGTGTCTAAATGCTCCTTAAATTTAACGGAAGTTTACAAATACACACCCCAAGGGGGGGTAACGAAAAGTTGCGCCCCGCAGGCACGTTTTTAACGGATTTTACCCGCTTTGTCGCGGAGTCGAACAACGGACGGTTCCGCATTGAATTTCTCCAAGTCTCGGGCAGGAATCCATCGCAAGTCTGTCGATTCGTCGCTGATGAGTAATTCATCTTCTTCGCGCGCGACGAACAAAAAGCGAACATCATAATGGTCGTGTCCCGGAAATGGTGGTTGTTTCCGTTCGGGGATCGGATGGATGTCGATATCAAAGAAGCTGGGTCCAATCAGTTGCAGATCGATGAGGCCCGTTTCTTCTTGGGCTTCGCGGAGCGCGACGGCCAGCACGTTTTCGTCGCCGTCGGCATGGCCACCGGGTTGAAGCCATTTTTTCAGCTTCGCGTGTTCTACTAGCAGTATTTTCGAGCCATCACCGTTGACAATCCACGCGGAGCCGGTGATGTGGCCGGGTAGGTGCGTGCGTTGATAGGCATCCGGGTGGGTGAGGAGAGCGAGGAACTTGTCGACAAAAAGGAGTTCGTCCTGATAGGGTGTGCGATACTGCTGGAGGGCAGCAACGAGCGAAGGGCGGTCGGTCATTCGATCACGATCGTCACCTTGTTGATTCGCTTTGCTTCGAGTTTCCCCGTTTGTTCGCCGCCGCCAAAGTTGTTTTTGTCACCCTTCTTCGCAAGTACGAAGTAAGAGATTGCCTTGAGGTCTTTGAATTTGGCGACACCTTTTTCATCGGTCGTCGCTTCGGCAACCACATTCTTTTCGCCCTTGTAATCGTCTTCCGTCTCGAACAACTGCACGGTAACGCCCTCCTCCGTGTTGCCAAGCTCATTGCGGATCGTGACGTTCATCTGCGTCTTGATGATCTGGAATTGCAACGTCAACATTAAGAATGCCACCGCAGCAAAAGAGTAAACTATCTTTTTCATCTCGTCAATCATTTTTTCGTCCTCTCATCCTCTCATCCTATCGTCCCCTCGTTTCCTCATCCCCTCACCTAATCAATGCCACGCCCCCTCTTTTCTCCTTCGTCCCCTGATCTGGTCTGAATGCGCTCACATACTGCACCACGTAAGAGTAAGTACCGGGAGGAAGTGGTTGCGACGCGTCGTTGTTGTAGCCTCCGTTCCACTTAAAGAACCTGTCGTTCGAAGAAAACACCATCTCGCCCCAGCGGTTGAAGATAAAGATATGAAATCCATCGTCCTGAATGAACCGTGTGAACAGCCAGAAGTCGGAGTTGCTCAAGTCTTTTCGATCTGGGTTGAACTTTGTGCTTCCGGGTCGGAATGCGTTCGGAGCGTTAATCTTGGGCAAGCACTCGTTGAGCACGCTGGTTTCATCTGTATTCTTGCAGCCTGCGGCGTCTGTGAATTCAACGGAGTACACGCCCTTGCTGTCGGCAGTGAGAATGCGCTGGTTGTCGCCCAATAGGATTCCGTTCTTAGACCACGCATAGCTCGCGAAACTACCGGGGTCGAGATCTACGGTGGCAGTGGATGGGTCTTGATTTTCGGGATCGTCACATACCACCGCCAAGTTAGGCAAAGACCCGACGGGCAGAGGTGCGCGCACGATTGTCAGTGAAGACGTTGCTTTGCAGGTGGCTTTGGAAACTTCCACTCGATAAGTTGCTTCATCTGTTTGCTGAGTCGTAGGCGTCGCGACACCCGCAATGACTACGTTGTTCTTGAACCAAGCGAACGCGGCGCCAGTGGCGGCGGTTGTTGCCGTAAGTGTGATCGGTTGCCCATCTTTACAAGGAGGTGTAGACGAGAGGGCGGCGTCGACAATACCCGCTACGCTTGCCACCAAGTTGGGCGAATCTTTCGTACATCCACTGATGGGTTCGTAGATCTGTACGCGATACGTCTTTCCATCGTCGGCCTGGGTGATGTTGATCACGCGTCCACCCAAGGTGTTATCCAATACACCATTCGTATACCAGCGGTAGCTGAAGGTACCCGCGGGCGTCGCCGTGATCGTGGCGGTGGGGGCACATGCCGTTGTTTGCGAGAGTGCCGGCGTGGCGATGGTCGTCACGTTCAAGGTAATTGACTGGGTGCCGGGGCATCCGCCAGTATTGCCGGTAACGGTGTACGTAACTGTCCCCGCGTTTGTCGTGAGGTTAGCCACTGCAGATCCATTGGGATTTCCGTTCAGTCCAGATGCAGGCGATGCACTCCATTGATAGGTAGACGCTGTGGCGCCCGAAGCTGTCAATGTTTGCGCGCACAAGTCAGGGGCGAGCGTAATGGCAGGAGGCGTGGCGGGTGCCACCACTTGGTTGGTGGTGAAGATACAGCCTAGGTTATCCTTCAACTGAACCACGTAAGTTCCAGCCGTGAGAGGCGTCAGGTTAAAGGGAGACGCGCCGGCGTTGCCGGTCGTAATCGCTCCGGTGCCCGAATTGGTTGCTGTGTATTGTAACGGGAACGATACCGCACCCGCCGTGGTGACGCGATAGGGAACGGGATCGCAATTCGGCCCGTTCAATGTGAGCGTCGCGGTATACGATGCGTCCGTCAATCCGAACGCTTGAGAAATGGTACAACCTGAAATCTGATCTTGTACGACGGCGGAGTAAGTTCCAGCTGCGACGTTGTTCACCGTGAAGGTGTTGGGCGCGGTTTGGTCGATGTTGTTCTGAGCGACACCGGGACCAGAGATGAAGTAAGAATACAACGGACCGCCCGCGGGGGATGATGCCGTTAAGTTCAAGGAGATCGAACCAGTGGGTGTGTTACAGGATGTTGGATTCGTTCCACTCATCGTAAACAGCGGAGACACGTTCACGGTGTACGTCTTCTTGTCATCCCGGAAGCACGCGGTGATAGGATCGGTGACTTTTACGGCGTACGTAAACACGCCTGGTGTCGAGGTGTCGACGGCTTGGACCGCCGTGGTGCTCGAAGCAGTTCCGTTGATGGTCCACGCGTACGTCATCCCGGGGTTGTTGACGTTCAGGGCCGGTGTGTTGTTGTCTTCGCATACCGTGATGTCGGGGCCTAGGTCGAATATGGGTCTACTGTCGGCGGTAAGGAACGTGCCTTTGGTGTTACAACCGAGTGCGTCGGTAACGGTCACCGTATACACACCTTGATCTGCCACGGTGAGTGTCTTGGTGGTTTCGCCGGTACCCCATTGATAGGTGAGTCCAGCGACATTCGCCGGGTTGGCGTCGAGAGTCACGGTGGGTGTGTTACACAAGGGAACGCCCTTGCCTGGGTTGGCTGGTGGTGGTGTAATGACGAAGTTCTTCGACATCGTTGTGTCGGGGGCACATCGGTTGTGGAGCTGTAGGGTGACCGAGTAGTTTCCAGCGCCCGGCAACAACAACGCGAACGTGGCTTTAGTGGATCCTGCCAGGAACGAGCCGTTTCGGAAGACGCGCCAGCTGTACTCATCAATTTGGTCGCGGGGTGATCCTGCGAAGCGAGTGGAGTCTCCAGCGCAGAGCCCTGTTACTGTGATGCCAGGACCTCCGATGGCGCTCGAGTTTTGCTGAATGAGGTTGGGCAATCCAAGCCGACTGTTGGTCCCTGCGGCAAGGGCGAAACCCGCCAAGGTAAAGCCAGACGTGGCAAGCGTGTCTTCGTTCGCAGCGATGGTTCCAAGCTGGGTGTTGTTGGCGGCACTATTGGTCGCCACGTAGATCGTACCGTCGGGCCCACGTTGGATGGCGCCGAGGTCTGCCGCCACAGGAATTCGTTGGCGGAAGCGCACCCGCTCAAGCGAGTCGATCGAGTATTCGTAGATAGCGGAGGTTCCCCCCGCGTAGCGAACAGAGGCGAACATCTTAAAGCCTCCCGCCGAAAACTCCAATCCGTAGATCGAACCATTGGGTTCGTTCAAGTTAACATTGCGGTAGTTGGTGAGCTTTCCGATCGAGTCATTGAGGTGGAAGACTTCGATCCGGTTACTGACACCCGGCGTCGAAATCGGAACAGCAACAATATTGCGAGGTCCAAGCCTCAAATAGCCTTCACCATTCTGTTGGATGGCAGCGGAATGATCGGTGCCAATGGCGGTGTACACTTGGTTGCCAATCCCTTGGGCCGTGATGGGGTAGGTCCGGAAGGTGCTGTTGGCCATCTCGTGAACGATCAACCAGTTGCCACTAGCGGTGATTCGCTCCGTACTCTTCATGAACAAAAGGATGTCTTGCTTCACGACTTGACCCTTCCCAGCATTCTTCTTGAGGTCAAACAAAGAATACTTCAACTGAAGAGAGTCGCTGCCGTTGATCGCCTGTGATGTAAAGATGTAGTAAAGGGTTTCATCGCCGGGAACGGGCACAATCAGGGACGACTGTGTCGAGGCAGGGTTTCCACCAATGCCCGTTGTGATCGGGTTGTGCGTTTTGTCCCAGACGGTCGTTCCGTCGGTGTAGAAGATAGTTTGTCCATTTCGGTCGCAAGCAATCGAACAACCCTCCGGGGCATTCATCACACTTTCATTAAGTGGGACGGGAGGTCGCTTGTTGAAATCGATGCCCGCTTTGTTTCCGAAGTACCATTTATTGAACGTCTGTGTTTGTAGGCCATATTCTTTGACGTTCACGCCGGCGTAGGCAGAGCAACCACCGGCGTCGGTGACAACCACATAATAATAGCCTGCTGAATCAGGTGTCAAGGTCGCGCCCGTATCGCCGTTCGACCAGACGATCGAGGCGGGTGTGCCGCCCTGTATCTTGACGGTCACCGAGAACTGTTTCGGCGACGAAGAGCCCCGAGGCGGGGGAAACTCCTGGCGGCAGGCTGTGGTGTCTTGCGTGAGTTGCAGTTGCAGCGCGAATGCCGTGATGTTGACTGGCTTGGAAACGCTATCGACTTGTCCTTGATAGAAGGCGCGCAGTTTCACGTTGAAGCCACCGGAACTCGTATACGTATGGATGGGGCTCCAACCTTTTCCAAAACTTGTATCGCCAAAGTCCCACTGCAAGCTGTCGGCGCCCGGTCGAACGAATGGGAAGAATGTAGTGGGTGAGTTCTGACAAGTACCCGCGAAGGTAAAATCGAGCCGAAGTTTAATCGTGTCTTTGGGGACGAAACCAGGAAACTGTTTGCCATCGAAGTTTAAGCCAGAAAAGAACTGCGGTGTGGTGGTGTACTTTGTCTTGGTCGCCACACTATCTGGACTGTCGATTCGACCAATAAGAAAGGGGCCCGAAGCCACCGACTGGTATAGATGGTAGATTTTGTTATCTGGCGCACGTTGCAGTCCATAGCTTCGGAAGACTGGTCCGGGTAACACAGATGCCAGTGTGATCGATGAATTCTGATAGTCGTATTGAAAGACGTTGGCGCTGATCCCTGTTTCGCCATGACGCGACAAGTACAAGTACTTTCCAGTTGGGCTCCATTCAATATCGTAAATCGATTCCGTGGTCGTCGACAACACTCCTGAGTTTAGGATTGTGCGGTCGAAGTTGATGGCACCGGTAAATTCATTGAAGTTCAGGATGATCGCATCGGTGCTTGGGTCTTGCGGGGCTGCAGCAATCTTTCGAAGTGTTTCATGAAAGCCAAGATGTGCGATGGTTGTCGGCAGGGGCGCGGCGTTAGCCGATACTTGGGTCGTGAACGTTCCGGTGAAGGAGGCCGCATTGATGAGGGTGGCATTGAACGAGCGTGAGCTCACGGTTTGTGTGATCAACCAAAAGTCGTTGCCGTTGGAATGAGGTACGGTGATCATACCTTCCGCAATGTTGATCAACCCAGGGATCGGCGTGTTTTTGCTTTGGACGTCGCCGAACGCGGGCGAGGGAAAAGCGGAGGCGCCGAACAAGTTCATGTCGACGATAGAGTAGGAAACGGTGCCACCGGTCGTATAGCTAGCGGTGCTCGTGAATACGAAATATTTTCCTGCTTGACCAGGGACGGGACAGATCGCCACCGGTTGATTGGCTGCAGGGTTTCCATTCAAGCCAGTACCATTCGGCATCAGCGTGTGGTTGGCGTCGTAGATGCGACTACCATCGGTATAGAAGAGGAGGTTTCCGTTGGTGCGGTCCGTCGCCACCGCGCTTCCGCCGCTTCCGAAAGGGACGGCCTTATTTGTCACGAGGCTCGGCGCGTTGGTCACGCGATTGAACTTGATCGAGCGCGAGGTGTTGCCGAAATACCAATTGTGCTTAGCTAGTGTCGTGGTCTGCGCGTACCCATGGAAGCCGGTCAGTAACAGCACCCACACCCCAACATAAACAATGAATCTCCTGATGCGATTTCTCATCCTATACTGTCCGAACGTGCTCTGTGTTTTTTCGAAAATTAAAACGCCAAAGTCCCCTAAAATATACATTTTGAAGGAAAAAATCGTTAGAGATGCTGCCGACGAGACAGCTGTGTCGACCAGCCCATGAACATCCCGACAAGCCGTCCACACGTCGCTTTTATTAAATGAAATAAAGGGTTTAATTTGCTCAGATGGTGCGGGTTCTTTTTTCTCATTTGATGCGGCGTGTTGTCTTCCTTTCCATTCTGTTCATCCTCTCGGGGGTAACATGGGTAAATGCGCAAGACCCGCAGTTTTCTCAATTTTACGCAGCCCCCCTTTACCTCAACCCGGCATTTGCAGGGTCGACTAACCAAGGACGGGCCGGCATCAACTACCGCAACCAGTGGCCAGCCATCGATGCGAATTTCACCACCATTTCCGCTTTCGCCGACTTCTACCTGGAAGACTACAAGAGCGGTATCGGTATGTTGATCAACCGCGACTACGTCAACCTAGTTGGCCTTCAGTCGCTTAGCCTTGCATTACAGTATTCTTACGACCTCGAAATCACCAAGGGACTGTCGTTCCGCCCGGGTGTAGAGGTAGCTGTTTACAACCGTTCCATCAATTTCGGGCGACTCACATTTGGCGACCAATTCGACTTCAATACTGGTCAACCCACCCTTCCTACGGGAGAAGCACTCCGTGGGTCGAGTAAATTTTTTCCAGACATCTCCATGGGGGGGCTCCTTTACACACCCCGGGCGTGGGTTGGATTCTCCGCGCACCACCTGACACAACCCAACCAATCCATCAGCGGCGAGACCAGTCGCTTACCAATTAAGTACAATGCCCACGGCGGAATTAAGTTTTATCTACAACCAGGCGTAATTGGTCAGGGCGTTTACTCACGCAAGAGTGAGCGCAGCATCGCACCTGCGATTCAGTACCGTCACCAAGGCGCGTTCGATCAGATGGATGTAGGTATGTACTTTACCTTCGAACCGATCTTATTGGGAACTTGGTATCGAGGCATCCCTTTCAAGCAAGTGAACGGGTACATGAACAACGAGTCGATCGTGTTGTTGGTCGGACTAACGATTCTCCGCGGCGACTCGAAACGACAGGATGTGCTCAACGTAGGCTATAGCTACGACTATACTATTTCAAAACTTGGCCCCGGTGCTGGCGGCTCGCACGAGTTCAGCCTCGTGTACACGTTCCCTATCCGCAACCCACGCAAACCACCGTTGGATAAGATGGTGATCCCTTGTCCAGAGTTTTGAGGTTGAAATCGGTAAACCGTTAGTCGTTAAACCGTTAGTCGTTACTCGGCAAATCGTTACTCGTTAAACCGTTACTCGGTAGGCGTTACTCGTTAACCCTTAGAGTCATTCGAAGCACACACAACTCCCCAACCTCAATTCTAAATTCCGAATTCTTAATTCTTAATTCTTATTCATTCTTCTCCACTCCTATCCAATTTACACACATTATCCAATCCCAAATGCAGCAGTGCATCGCCGGCATTGACGACTGGGTTGTTGTTGAGGCCGACCACGTATCCCATGCTGGGCGATTTGATGATCTCTTTGAATTCGCCGAACGGATCGGTAAGTGTTCCCACGGCCTGGTCTTTTTGGACGAGGTCTCCGCAGAGGATAGTAGGTTGGAAGAGTCCTGCGTTGCGTGCGCGGATCCACGACGAGCTCCAGATGATTCTGTTTTCTTCTTTCGGCGGCGGCGCCGATGAGATCATTCCTAAGTGTTTCATCAGACGCAGGGTGCCATCGATTCCTTCCTGGATGGCGTGTTGGTCGAAGCGAACGGATTCACCGCCTTCGTATACGATTATGTTTTTTCCCTTTTTGGCTGCTGTTTGTCGCAGCGAGTGAGGGCGGAAGGGTGAGTCGATGGTGAAAGGTGCGGCGAAGGCGGCGGCAAGGTCAATGTTGACTTGATCGTCCATCACGCAACGCACTTGCGGGTAGTTCGTGCGCATGGCCCCACCGGTGTGGAAGTCGACCCCGTAGTCGATGAATGGAATGACGTCGTGGGTCATGTGCCAGGCGACGCGCGCGGCAAGTGAACCGCCTTTGCTGCCGGGGAAAGATCGGTTGATGTCCTTTCCATCCGGAACTTCGCGCGAGTAGTTGAGGAACCCATACATGTTGATGATGGGCATGCATATCACGGTGCCCCGCTCGACGCGGTTGATACCTTGGTCGAGTACACGGCGAACAATTTCCATCCCATTGATCTCATCGCCATGCATGCCTGCCATGAGCGCGAGCGTGGGACCCTCTTTCGGGGAGCGATAAACGTACATCGGCGTGTCAATCTGCGTGTGCGAAGGCAACCGCGCAATGTTGATGTTGATCTCCTTGAATTCCCCCGGTTGAAATGTGTGCCCTGCGATGTTCACTCCTTAACTCTTAATTCTAAATTCTAAATTCTTAATTCTAAAATCTTGTCTACGCATTAATCTTATCCTTCTGTATCTTCTTCTTCGTCGCGTTCTTCTCTAGGTACTTGATGATTTTTCCTGCGATGTCCACCTTGGTGGCTCCCTCAATTCCTTCCAGCCCTGGAGACGAGTTTACTTCGATGATGAGTGGACCTCGTTTGGAAGGCAGCATGTCGACACCTGCAACGCCTAGGCCCATTTTCTTGGCGGCAGCGATGGCGGTGTTGCGTTCGGTTCGGCTCAGCTTGACGACTTCAGCATAACCACCGCGGTGGAGATTCGACCTAAACTCGCCGTCGCGGGCCTGGCGTTTCATAGCGCCAACTACTTCGCCGTCGACGACAAACGCACGTAGGTCTGCTCCTTTGGCTTCTTTGATGAACTCTTGCACGATGATGCGGGCGTGCACGCCATGGAAGGCCTCGATGACGGATTGAGCCGCTTTCTTGTTTTCAGCCAACACCACACCCAGCCCTTGGGTTCCTTCCAATAGTTTAATGACGACAGGTGCGCCACCGACTACTTCGATGATTCCCTCGGTGTCTTTCGAATAGTCGACAAACACGGTTTTGGGTAAGCCGATGCCTGCGCGCGAAAGGATTTGCAGGCTGCGCAGTTTATCGCGCGAGCGGATCAGTGCTTGCGATTCGACAGCAGTAAACACTTTCATCATCTCGAATTGTCGCACCACCGCTGCACCGTAGAATGTCACCGAGGCGCCAATCCTGGGAATAACGGCGTCGAAATAGTCTAGGCGCCGGCCATTGTACATCACCATCGGATTTTTCTTCTCGATGATGAGCACACACTTCATATGGTTGATGATCTCAACTTTGTGCCCACGTTGTTCTCCCGCTTCCTTCAAACGGCGTGTGGAGTACAACTTGGGGTCGCGGGAAAGTATAGCGATGTTCATGTTTGAGGGATTTCGGCACTTGGGCTAGCGGGTGGATTTTCCGCTTTCGACTTTCGATTGATAATATAAATCTTTTTTCGTCACGTCGATCAGGAATCGGTCGCGGAGGATCTTGCGCCCCAACAAGACGGGAAACTTAAGATTGCCGCGATTGCTCAACGAGAACTCAGCGCGTATCAAACGATCGAAGATTTTAATCTGTGTTTTGATTACAAATCGAAGTTCAGATTCGCCAAATGAGTTCCGGATTTGTTTCTGCTTGAATCTCTTGAAAACAAATGTCATCCCGGTAAACTCTGGGTGTTCAGGATCCAAAAGCACAAGCTCTAACTTACCATCGACAACCTCGGCCCGCGAGCAGTGGAGGCTGCAGTTGTAGGCACCCGTGTCTACTTTGGCGTGAACGTCGTATAAGCCCAGTTTGGGAAGATCGACCCGGTCGGAGCGTCCAAGAATCTGCATGCGTGTGGGTAAGCAATGAAACTAAACAGAATCTATGAAAAAATAAAAAGTCCTCCGAAGAGGACTTTCTTAATTGGATTAAGTCTTCGTTAATACTTGATCGGTAATTTCACCAAGGCATTTTCCCACGCGAAAACCATGACGGCTTTGTCATCCTTGCCATCGAAGGTGATGGTGAATGCTTCCACTTCTTTTTCGGGCTTAGTTACGGGTACCGTCACACGCGCTACATCTTTGCTTTCGTCGTAGCTATAAGCGCCCCACGTGTCGAGTTTAGTGTTGAAGATGATGGTCCACTCTTTTTCTGTTGGGATTGCATACATCGTGTATGTGCCTGCTTTCACCGTCTTACCACCGAATGTCACATCTTGGTACAATTTGATCTCTGTTGCTTCATTGGCGCCCAAACGCCAGATCTTTCCATAAGGCTCGGTGGCACCCAACATGGCTCTGCCTTTCTTCTGGGGACGACCATAAATTACGCGAATGGTTGGAACCTCTTGGTTGCGTCCGTTCGGACGGAAGTAGGCGATGTCGGCGGGGCTTGCATCGAGTTCGGGAAGCTTCTGTGCATTCACTTCAGTGGCTGCCAAAAGAGCAAATAGAGCAAGTACTACGAGATACGTTTTTTTCATATAAGGTGGATTATTGGTTCGTCGCTAAAAACAAAGTGCCCATTCCATGACCCAAGCGGGAGGGAAGAGCACCTAGTTCGTTTCCTGTAAACTTGGCAAGTATTACGATTTGAATTGTAAACGTTTGTTAAACGGTTCAATTTTCCAGGAGTTGCGCGATCGCGGTTGAACGGTGGTCGAATCACTCCAGGAAAGGTAGAAATGGCGCTATCGCCCAAAAGGGTTCAGCGCGGACAGTCCACGCTTGCCGCCCCCCATTTTATTCATCGTCTTCATCATCTTGCGCATCTCTTCGAATTGTTTCAAGAGCTGGTTGACCTGTTGTATGGTCGTGCCGCTACCCTTGGCAATGCGATTCTTGCGGCTCGGGTTGATGACTTCCGGCGACTCACGTTCCTCCAGCGTCATCGAACGGATGATGGCCTCGATGGGCTTGAATGAGTTGTCATCGATGTCGATCCCTTTGATTGCCTTTCCCACACCGGGAATCATCCCCAGCAGATCTTTCATGTTACCCATTTTCTTGATCTGCTCGAGTTGAGACAAAAAGTCGTTGAAGTCGAACTGGTTTTTACGAATCTTCTTGCTGAGGCGTGCAGCTTCGTCGGCATCGAAAGTTTCCTGAGCTTTTTCAACGAGGGTCACCACGTCGCCCATGCCAAGTATCCG
Organism: Cyclobacteriaceae bacterium; assembly: GCA_044226825.1. GTDB lineage: Bacteria > Bacteroidota > Bacteroidia > Cytophagales > Cyclobacteriaceae > ELB16-189. Next base: position 83,033 of record JBGAGH010000003.1, on the reverse strand, counting down.
ACTCGCCATACGATCGGGATAGAAACGATCTATCGCTTCCATCTTCTCGCCGGAGCTAATGAACTTGATCGGCTTGTCGACAACCCGTCGAATGGAGAGGGCGGCACCACCGCGTGTATCACCGTCCAACTTTGTGAGCACCACGCCATCGAAGTTCAGTCGGTCATTGAACGCTTTCGCGGTGTTCACCGCATCCTGACCTGTCATCGAGTCGACGACAAACAACGTCTCGGCTGGCTTCAACGCCTCTTTCAGGCGCGCGATTTCATCCATCATCTCCTCATCTACAGCCAAACGACCGGCTGTATCGACGATGATGATGTTGGCGTTCACTTTCTTGGCGTGATCGATCGAAGCCTTCGCGATCTTAACGGCGTCCTTGTTGTCGGGCTCGGCATAAACTTCCACGCCAATTTGCTCACCCAATACTTTCAACTGTTGAATAGCCGCCGGGCGGTAGATGTCGCAAGCTGCCAACATCACCTGGCGACCCTGCTTCTTCAAGTAGTTGGCGAGCTTTCCTGAGAATGTCGTCTTACCCGAACCTTGCAAGCCCGCAATGAGGATGATTGCCGGGTTCCCGCTAATCTTAATGTCGACGCTGTCGCCGCCCATGAGGGAGGTCAGTTCGTCGTTGGTAATCTTGATGAGCAACTGACCGGGGGAGATGGCGGTGAGCACGTTTTGGCCCATGGCTTTCTCCTTGATCTCGTCGGTCAGTTCTTTTGCGACTTTATAGTTTACGTCGGCGTCGATGAGCGCCTTCCTGATTTCTTTGGTTGTCGTCGCGACGTTGATCTCCGTGATCCGTCCCTGTCCCTTCAACGTCTGAAAAGCTTTTTCGAGCTTAAGCGATAAATTATCAAACATAGATGTTCCTAAAATGAGGGGTCAAAATTAACAAATCCTGCGACTGTCGCGCTACGAAATCCCAGCCGCAATTCGGTCGCCAATTAGCTTGTAGGCGTTTGCCATGGCCATTTCGGGGGTGGTAAATGGGTCGGTCAGCGGCAACACGTTGGTGATGCCCATTTTTTCCGTTTCATTCTTTCGCAACTCGCAGATGCCGCACACGGCGAATACCTTCTTTTTCGCTGCCAATCCTTCCCGCGCCACCGTCGCCACCACTTTGCCGGCCAGCGTTTGGCGATCCATCTTTCCTTCGCCCGTGATAATCATGTCGGCCGTTTCTATCTGCTCACGGACCCGAAGCTTTTCGAAGAGAAAGTCAATGCCGGGTCGCACTTGCAGGCGGAAGAACACGCTCGCGCCCCCGGCAATTCCGCCTCCAGCGCCAGCCCCCGCGAAGTCGGGCGAGCGGCCAAACGTTTTGGTGGCCACTTCGTGGAACCTGCGCAACCCACGGTCGAGTTGAACCACGGTATCTGCGTCGGCCCCTTTCTGCGGCCCGTAGATGTAGGCAGCACCCTGTTCACCATACAATGGGTTGTTCACATCGCACAGCGCAATCACGTCTATTGCTTTCAAGGCAGGGTGGGCGCCCGACTCATCGATCTGGGTCAAGCGCTCCAAGTTTTTCCCAATCGGCTCTAGGTCGTCACCGTGTAGGTCTAAGAATCGATAACCGAGTGCTGCCGCCATGCCAATGCCGGCGTCGTTGGTGGCGCTTCCACCGATCCCTAGAACGATTTGCTTCGCGCCACGTTCAATCGCGTCCAGCATCAATTCACCCGTCCCAAAGGTGGTGGTCAAAGCTGGATTTCTCTTCGAAGGTTCCAAGAGCTGAAGGCCGGAAGCTGCCGCCATTTCGATGTAAGCCGTCCCCTCTGCGTCCAGCCCATATTCAGCTTCGACGCGCTCGAAGATCGGACCGTGGACAGTGGCGCGGATGAGCTCTCCGTCCGCATGTTCAGTCAGGATCTTCATCGTGCCTTCGCCTCCATCGGCGAGGGGAAGTTTGGTAATCCAAGCTTCTGGGAAACGGGTCAGGACCCCCATCTCGATGGCATCGCATACTTGCGGAGCCGTGAGAGACCCTTTGAATTTATCAGGCGCTATAAGTACTCGCATGGGCAGACCTAGGTTTAACCAACAATGAAAATCACGATGGCGCACATCAAGGCCGTCAGTCCTTGAATGAGAGTAAGGATGGTAAAACTTCGAAACGCATCCTTCGCCGCGATGCCGCCGAATTGGGAAACGACCCAGAAGTAGGAATCGTTCGCGTGCGACACCGTCATCCCACCACCACCGATCGCTACCACGAGTGCTGCCAGTTCCGAGGGTTGATCGAATCCGGCCGCCGGCGCCAGAGGTGCAAGCAACCCACTCGTAATGATCATCGCCGTCGTGGTTGAGCCTTGCGCGGTTTTGAGCGCGGCCGCAATGCCGAAGCCGATGATGAGCATGGCAACGCCTTGTGAAGAGGAGTGCGCAAAATACTCGGTGAGTACTTTATCGACTCCACTGCCTTTAATCACCGATCCGAAGGCGCCGCCGGCACCCGTGATCAGCAACACCATTCCCGCATCTTTCAACGCGTCATGCATCCAGTTGGGCCAACTACGTCTTTGGCTTTTGTCGATCAGAAAAAAGGAAAGTAATAAACCGATTGATAGTGCGACTACCGGTATTCCCAACCATCCAAGCCACTTGGCCCACGACTCTTGAAGGTCGAGAAGTTTCGGGAGGGATGAAGCCGCGATCAAGACAATCGGCAATATGAGAGGAACGAAGGAAAACCAACTGCTCGCACTCCCTTCCGTGGGAACTTGCGATGTGGTCGATTCGAATGGAATATTCCGAGCCAGTCTTTTTGCACTCCACCAGGCCACGAGACCCACTGGGATGGAGGCGAGAATACCCCACATCATGACTGTGGCAATGTGATCGGACGCATTCAGATTGATCGCTGCCGCCAATGGCCCCGGTGTTGGCGGTACGAGCGTGTGCGTGGTGTATAGACCCGACGAAAGCGCGAGTGAAAGTTCGGTAGGCACCACCGCCGCCTCCGATGCCATGGTAGGAACCAAGCGGGATAAGATGATAAAACCCGAATCGCAGAAGACGGGAATCCCGACGATCACGCCGGTAATGGAGAGGGCAAGCGACGCACGACTCTTCCCAAACGCATGTACGATCGTGTGGCTGATCTTCAGCATCGCGCCAGTTTTTTCCAGCATGATTCCGAGACAGGATCCGAGTGCGACCAGGAATCCGATCTGCTTCAAGAGCAGCCCGAAACCTTCTTGCATCTGTGATAGAATATCGACGAACGAGGTGCCGACTAACCATCCGCATATCAATGCGCCCACCAACAACGAAAAGAAGGGGTGGAGTTTCGCATAGCGTGTGAGTGCGATCATGGTCCCCACCGAAACCACCAACGCAAATGATATGACCCACAGCGACATCACAGGCGTCGAAAACCGATGAATGGAAATGATTCGCCTTTCTTGAATTCTACGCGGTCGGAAGGCAGTTCTAGAAAGCCATCGACATGGCGTAAGTTGGCGAAGTCCCCCGAGCCTTCGCCCGGTACCGGATGCGCCCACAGGCAACCATCTTGGTAGTCAACTTTTACCTGCAAGAAATAGGTGAGATCAGGTTTGAATTGGAAGTCGGAAGCAAGTTGGGCAAAAACCTGTTGTCGTGAGCCAGCAAACAAAGGTCTGACATACCGATAAAAACACAGGAACGTCGAAACGGGATTGCCGGGTAATGCGAAAACAGATTTGGTCACGTGGTTGTCTTTTCGCCGGCCGAACCAAAAGGGCTTGCCGGGCCGTTGCTTGACTTGGTGAAACTTGCGCTCAACGCCCAGGCGCTCCAAAACTTTGGGCACGTAGTCGAACTTCCCCTTGGAAACGCCACCGGTCAAGATGACCACATCATGGTGGTCGAGAATATGCCGCATGCCTTCCTTTAATAAGTCTTCGTGATCTGGCAAGTGGTGGAGAGCGGACTCAATCTGTAGTTCCCTCAGCGAGGCTGCCAAGGCGATGCCATTGGAGCGTCTGATCTGCCATGGTTCGGGTGTTGCGTCGATGTCGACCAACTCGTCGCCGGTGCTGACGATGGCGACAGGCTTGTATTTAATCACAGGCACTTCCGACACGCCAACGGAAGCGAGCAGCGCGATCTCAGCAGGCGTAAGGATTGCTCCCTCGGTCAGCAATACGTCGTGTTGGTGGGCGTCGATTCCTTTGGCGTGGATACTCTGACCTTTTTCGATTTGCTCGACCTGGATGGTAGCTTTCCCGTTGGCGATCGAAATGTCTTCATAGCGAACGACAGTATCGGCGAGTGTGGGCAACATGGCGCCCGTCATAATTTCGACGCAACAGTCCATTCCCCGTAAGGTCGTGGCTGGTTGTCCGGCGGCCTGAACCGACTGAACCTCGAATTGACGGATTCCTTGCTCGAATGCCGTAAAAGCGATGGCGATGCCATCCATGGTCGCCCGATGGAAGGGGGGTAAGTCGCGGTCGGCCCGCACGGTGGCGCGTCCCAAACGACGGCCGACCGCCTGTGCGAGGGGCACATTTTCGTAGGAGTAGGGAAGACCGCTCTCTTTAATGATTTCCGTGGCCTGCTGTACGCTGATCAAATTCTTTATGCAGTTTTGTATGGACTGAACCAGATACTTATAAAAGTATGAAAAAGAAGCTATCGCATGTCGACGCGTCGGGGCTGCCGGCGATGGTAGACGTGTCGGCCAAAGGAACGACAAAGCGGGTGGCGCGAGCCCGGGCGCGTGTCGATGTGGGTGCCGAGATCTTGAAACTGGTGAAAGGCGAGGAACTGCATTCGAAGAAAGGCCCGGTGTTTCAGTCGGCCATTCTCGCTGGGGTGATGGCGGCCAAGAGGACTTCGGATTTGATCCCGTTATGTCATCCCATCGCACTAGAAGATTGCCAAGTTCATGTACGCGTAGCAAAGGGTAAGATTGAAATTGACACGCAAGCAACCACAACTGGTAAGACCGGCGTCGAGATGGAAGCACTTACTGCAGCATCGGTCGCCGCGCTCACAATTTATGATATGTGCAAAGCTCTTTCTCACGACATCGTGATCGAAGAAATCCGCCTCGTGGAGAAAACCGGCGGGAAGCGCGACTTCAAAATGTAGATTTCGAAGTCAGATTGAAAGAAATCATACAAATCTTACCTTCCTTGAATCCGGGTTGCCCACGAGGGTGCCCATACCCAAACGGGTAAACACGAGTCGTTATAGGTCACTTCTAGACTTGGACTCTAACTGATTATTAGTCAACTACTAATGCGCTCAAAAAATGAGTCGCGCGTGTGTCACCGTCTTTTTTGACGGGTAACATGAAACGCGGAACATTGAATAAAACATTACACCTTACTTGCAGGCGCGCAAAATGGCGAACGGTAGTTGTCACGCCGTAGTACTTTTATAAAGACACGCTACCCCAACCGCACATGAAACCTTTCGGCAAGCAAATTTTCAATGGACTGCACATCGACCCCATCCAACGCGACTTACTGTTGATCCTTTCGGCAGGTTTCATCGCGGCGGCGGCACTCGTAGCTGTAGCTTCGTTTTTCTTCCACTAGTCGCTTCGACCCTCAACCCACCGCGGGGGAAGAGGCAGGGGTGGCAGACACCCATTCCGCGCCGTCTTCGAAGACTTCTTTTTTGAAGATCGGGACTTTTTCTTTCAATCGATCGATAATGTATTCGCAGGCTTCGAAAGAGGCCTTCCTATGACGGGTTGCTACGGCGACGACCACCGCCACCTCGCCGGGTTTAAGCGTGCCCACACGATGGCTGACGGCCCATCCGAGGAGTTCCCATTTGGCAGCAGCGTCGTCCATAATTTTTCGGGTTTCGGAAACGGCCATACTCTCGTAGGCTTCATATTCCAACCACACCACTTTTTTACTCATGGCGGTATCGCGCACGGTGCCAATGAAAGTATTGATTGCTCCGGCGCCCAAGCTCGAAGCCGTCTCAATTACTTTGGCCACATCAATTGGTTTTTCAGTGATTTTGATCATAGGCAAATAATTGGGTGGGGGAATGAATTTAATGAATTCCCTCGAATCATTCAGCCGCCGCTGACCGGCGGAATCAGGACGATTTCATCGGTCGGAACCAACGTGTGCCCCTCCTCTGCATAGTTAGCGTTCACCGCGATGTAAAGCGATCGAAGTCCTACCAGAGAAGGGTGGGCAGCGAGCAGAGCGGCACGCAAATCTCCCACCGTTGTGGCGGCGGTTTCAAACTCCACCTCGCGGGCACCGAGAATGTCTTTCGCGATACCGTATGACTTGATCTTGTATTTCACCGGGAACAAACTGTTGTCGGTCTGTATCAACCCACGAAAATATCAATTGGTTCGTTGTTTTTATATATTGCTCGACCGATATCGCTTCAACGAAGGTAAATGCTGACAGACAACCATGGACGACCGATCAATTACCTGAGGCTCGCCGTCACCGACCGCTGTAATCTTCGTTGTTTTTATTGCATGCCGGAAGAGGGGATCCACTACTTGCCCCAGAAGGAGCTGCTATCCTTCGATGAGATGATCCGCTTGGTGCGGATACTATCGTCGCTAGGAATCACAAAGGTTCGACTCACGGGAGGTGAACCGTTCGTTCGACCCGACTTCATGGAGTTGATTCGCGCGATTGTGAAGACTCCTCAAGTCGAAGAGGTTCACATTACGAGCAACGGCATCCTCACTGCACCCCACATCCCCGAACTCAAGCAACTAGGTATTAGATCTGTGAATTTGAGTTTGGACACACTCAATCACGATCGATTTCGTGTCATTACACGCCGCGATGAATTCGAACGCACATGGGAGACTTTCCATTCGCTCTTGGCTCATGGTATTCATGTAAAAGTGAACGCGGTGGTGATGGAAGGAAAAAATATTGACGACATCTTGCCGATGGTCGAACTGACGCGAGATCAACCGGTGTCGGTTCGTTTTATCGAGGAGATGCCTTTCAACGGCGAAGGCAATCATTATCCAACGTTGAACTGGACATACCATAAGATTCTGACGTATATCCGCCAATCTTATCCCGGGTTGGTCAAACTACAGGACCCACTTCATTCCACGTCATCGAACTACCAAGTGCCTGGCTACGCTGGCAATGTCGGTGTGATCGCTGCCTTCAGTCGCACGTTTTGTGGTACTTGTAACCGCATTCGTGTTACCGCCCAAGGAACACTTAAGACTTGCCTATACGACGATGGTGTTCTTTCGCTGAAGGACCTACTTCGTTCTGGCGAATCCGATTCCTTTGTGATCCGCTACTTGCTCGAGGCACTAGGAACGCGACCTAAAGACGGATTTGAAGCGGAACGCAAAAGGTCACGACTTGTTTCCGAGTCGATGTCTACCATCGGTGGATAAACACGGTTGATGATGAGCACCGTTCTGATCCTCGCCATTTGCTTTTTCATCATCGCGATGGTCTACGCGTCGGTGGGTTTTGGAGGTGGGTCGAGCTACTTAGCCTTGATGGTAATGATGGGTTGGCCCCAATCCGTGATTCGCCCATCCGCGTTGTTGTGCAACATCGTTGTGGTGGTGGGGGGTACCATCATCTTCGGACGAGCCGGGCACATCGATTTACGCAAGAGTTGGCCTTTCGTGGTGGCAAGCGTACCCTTCGCGTTTCTCGGCGGGTATTGGAAATTGAGTGACCAGACTTTTTTTCTCCTGTTGGGCATTACGCTGATCCTCGCGTCGATTGCCTTGTGGGTGCGATCGGACACGGAAGAAACGGGGACTCCATCTACACGCTCCGACAACCTCGTAGTCAACATGGCGGTGAGTTCCTCCGTTGGACTTCTATCGGGCCTCGTGAGCATAGGCGGTGGAATCTTTCTTGCTCCCATCTTGCACTTGTTGAAATGGGATACCGCCCGTAAGATTTCTGCGCTGGCAAGCATTTTTATCCTGGCGAACTCGATAAGCGGACTGGCAGGCCAAATTGCGAACCACGTGTCGATCGATTGGTGGCTCGAGTTGCCGTTATTGGGAGCGGTATTGTTGGGAGGTCAAATAGGCTCACGCCTCGGGGCAAAGCGGCTTAATGCGTTATACATTCGACGGATTACCGCCGTACTCATCTTCGTTGCCGCAGTGAACATCTTGCGAAGTCTGAATTAAGACTTCAGGATGAGGAGGCTGGCCAAAGGTCAGCTGGTGTGGTCGTACACGATGACCCAGCGTTCGTCGATTTTCCTTAGGAGTAGAGTGAACAATCCCGTGGGCTGATCATGCACGCGCCGGAGCGAATAGCGACCTGTTACCAAGCACGCATCCGGCGAAACGAAACGGAACTCATAGAAGGTGAATGTAAGTTGCCCCATCGCTTCTGGTGAAGGATAACTTCTTCGATAGCGGGCGAGGGTGGAGTCCCAACCCTGGGTAATTTTTGAGCCTACGAACATGAGAGAATCCGACTTCCAATAGCCATTCATGAATCCTTCGATGTGGCCTTCGTTCCAATCGATTTCCTGGCTGTGGAGGAGTTCTCGAATTGCATTTTCTTCGGTGGCAGGGTCAAAACTCGATCCCGAGCAGTTCCAAATCAAGATGGCGAGGAGAGGAGCTAAAATTGACCTCATGGTGGTGAAATGTAACTGAATTCTCGTTCTCAAACGATTACGAAACCATCTCGATTTTTTTGGACAAGGGTCAAAGTTTACCCTGTGTCTCTAAGATGTTATCGCTAGGTAAAAATATAGGGTTGAAAATGACCCTTCGTTAAAATATTCGTCTATTTTTGTCGGCACCAGCAACCAAAAAAATACCACTACAACTATGTCAACCCTACGCTTCGAAGCGCTCAAAAAATTGAACGAGCGCGGCCGGGTCTCTGTCGAGTTACCCTCTGCGAATGTGTCTGACTTTTTCGGTGAGAACGTCTTTGGCAGCGAGCAAATGAGAGCTACGCTAGCCCCTGCCGTTTTCAAGAAAGTCAGCGCGGCCATCAAGAACCATGAAAAGATCGACGAGACAACCGCCGATGCCGTAGCACAAGCTGCCAAAGCTTGGGCGATGGCGAAAGGTGCTACACACTTCACCCACTGGTTCCAACCCTTGACGGGCGGCACCGCGGAAAAGCACGACTCTTTCTTCGACGCGATTTCAGGAATAGAAAAGTTTAAAGGCAGCGAGTTGGTGCAACAAGAGCCCGACGCTTCGTCGTTCCCGAGCGGTGGTATCCGTTCCACCTTCGAAGCTCGTGGATATACCGCATGGGATCCTACCTCGCCGATGTTCCTTTATGGCAAGACTTTGTGTATCCCGACCGTATTCGTGTCGTATACAGGTGAAACCCTCGACCAGAAGTCGCCACTCCTCAAGGCGCTGAAGGCGGTCGACATCGCCGCTACACAGGTTTGCCAATTGTTTGATAAAGACATTCAGAAAGTCGTGGCCTCCCTCGGCCCGGAACAAGAATATTTTGTGGTCGATGCGGCGCTTTTCCAAGCACGTCCCGACCTAGTGATGGCGGGCCGCAGCGTATTCGGACATGCACCTGCCCGTGGGCAACAATTGGAAGACCACTACTTCGGCTCTATTCCTTCGCGTGTGTACGACTACATGAAGGAATTTGAAATCGAAGCGTGGAAACTTGGTATCCCAGTGCGCACGCGTCACAATGAAGTGGCACCCAGCCAGTTCGAAGTTGCTCCGCTCTTCGAAGAAGTAAACGTATCGAACGACCACAACCAGCTTTTGATGGATGTGATGGGCCGCGTAGCCGAAAAACACGGCTTGCGTGTCCTGTTCCATGAGAAACCCTTCGCCGGTGTGAATGGTAACGGTAAGCACAACAACTGGTCGCTCATTACCGATACAGGTGTGAATTTGTATGCGCCTTCAAGCAGCGCCCGCGACAACTTACTCTTCTTGACCTTCTTTGTGACGACCATCAAGGCCGTTCACGAACACAACGACTTGTTGCGCGCCAGCATCGCGACACCGGCCAACGACTTCCGTCTCGGTGCCAACGAAGCTCCTCCTGCGATCATGTCCGTATTCATCGGTTCGCAAATGAGCGCCGTGCTCGACGAATTCGAGAAGAAAGGAAATGTGAAAATCGAGAAGGGCGACAACATGTACATGAAACTCGGCATCGACCAGATCCCCGAGATCATCCTAGATGCGACCGACCGTAACCGTACCTCTCCTTTTGCCTTCACCGGTAACAAGTTCGAGTTCCGGGCAGTAGGTGGCAGTGACAACTGCGCGACTGCGATGACAGCATTGAACCTCATCATGGCCGATCAATTGACGAAGTTCCACGAATCGGTCAACGCCGAAATCGAAAAAGGAATCGAGAAGAGGATCGCCATCACGAACATCCTCCGCAAGTACATCAAAGAATCGAAGGCCGTTCGCTTTGAAGGCGATGGTTACTCCGATGAGTGGGTGAAGGAGGCAGCAAAGCGTGGTTTGAGCAATGTGAAAAACATGCCTCGCGCCATCGAAGCCTACCTCACGAAGAAGTCGCTCGACTTGTTTGAGAAGTATGGAGTATGCTCGCACAAAGAAGTGGAAGCCCGCAACGAAATCCGTTGGGAGTCTTATGTGAAGCGTGTTCAAATCGAAGCTCGCGTAATCGGTGACCTCGCGATGAACCACATTATCCCGACCGCGATCGCATACCAGACTAAGTTGATCGCCAATGCGAACGGTCTCGCTGGCTTGAAAGTCGACAACAAGACGGTGGTACAGACCATCAAGGAGATATCTACCCATGTTGATATCATCAAGTCAAACGTTCGTGCCATGATCGAAGAACGCAAGCGCGTAAACAAGATCGCCGACGTACATAAGCGCGCAATCGCTTATTGCGATGACATCAAGGAGAAATACTTTGAAACCATCCGTGACTCGGTTGATAAACTAGAACTTTTGGTGGACAACCAGGATTGGCCGTTGGTGAAATACCGCGAGCTGTTGTTCCTCCGCTAATACCTACCTATACCTAAACCTGTAAGATTGGGGCCGTCGAAACCGATGGCCCCTTCTTTTTGCCAACGGCGTAGCGCGCAAGACGAATCCGTCTCAGATCACACACGATACGTGCTCTGTTGGGTACAGCAGTCGTCGAACCTAGAATTGAAGGATTATTTGTTTCCAGCCATTTCTACGATGGCATTTCGAATCAAATGGGGATGGCTCCACGGTACGAAATGGTTCATCTCAGGATCGCTCACAAGCTTGAATGGCGCATTGACCAACATACGTTGGGCGAAGTCGGCATTTGCGGCCGGTACGAGCTGATCTTTCTGGCCTTGAATAAAGATGGTGGGGCAGGTAATCTTCGTCCACAGGGGAAGCATGACGCGGAGTTGAGGTTCTAGTTGATAGATTTCGTCGTTGCTGGCACGGAGCGACCTAGGGAGCATCCATTTGAATACCGGCGTCGCCAACGGGGCACGGAACCATTCATCCGGCTCTAGGTCTGGGTCCACCGACGCAGCAACGAAAATGAGCCCATCCACGAGTTCGGGATAGTCCATGGCCATGCGCGCGATGACGGGTCCTCCCAGCGAATGCCCCACGAGGTAGATCGGGCGGCCATTCTTGTGTCGTTCCAAGATTGGCTTAAGTTCCGCGGCTTGTTTTTCAAGAGACGGTTCTGCATATCCAAAATTCGAATTCCCGAACCCGGGTCTGTCGACCGATATCATCTGTACTTTTTTCAGAAGCGTAGTGTCAGCCATGAAGTCGATGAAAGCACTGAGTGATCCGGGCGACCCATGAACAAATATGACCAAGGGAAGGGAATCGCTGCCCGTGATGAGGTAGTTGATCTTTTGTCGTCCTACAAAGTAGGAGTCCTCAATGCCCTTCACGGGCTTGTTGGCGAAATACTCATCGAGTTCCGACTTGCTCATGCGAAACTGCATGCATGAGTCCATCAGAAACATCAGTCCCGCGAAGGTAACAAGGGTGATGAGCGTAGTTCGAGCCAACCAACGCTTCCAGCGCATAGTACAATTACTGTAAGTTCAGAATCTTTTTATAAGCCACAAGATCGTTCAAAACTTCGGTCGACTTCTTAATGTCTTGGTCTGTTTTAAATGACACCTCGGTGGCACCTCGTTCTAGGTAATAGTGAGCGGCAATGTCTTCTTCAAGCAGGCCACGAATCTGGTCCTTGAAATTGACCAAATCATTCTTCCTGTATTCGGCGACGAGGCTCTTTAATTTATCGATCTGAGGTTTCAGTTCGTTGATGGCACGTTCGCGTTTGGCCTCTTCGGTCAACATCGCCAATTGGATCTCGAGGGGCGACTGGTAGTTGTACTTCTTCGCCTTCATCCAAGCGACAAACTCATTATACTCCGCATCGGAGAGTGAAAAGTCCTTGGCGGGGGGAATGGACGGATGTTTCGCAAAATACTCTGTGGCATAGTCGAACAGGAACCCTTCGGAATACAGCGCTTGTGTAATGGCAGATGCCTCGGCGCTCTGGGTGGCCACATCGGGATCAATACCACCACCATCATATACCACGCGACCATGAGAGGTCTTGAATGCTTTCTTGAGCGAATCGGGAACAGCGCCGACACTGCCATCGGAACGGCGATGCGTATAATCCAACACCTGGATGCAACGACCCGACGCGGTGTAATACTTGGCCGTCGTAATCTTGACTTGTGAGTTATAGCTCAATGGACGTGAGAGCTGGACGAGCCCCTTTCCGTAAGACTTTTCTCCGATCACCACGGCGCGGTCGTAGTCTTGAAGTGTGCCTGCTACGATCTCGGCAGCCGACGCGCTACCGCGATTGATCAACACGGTAATCGGTATCTCCGTGTCGACAGGGGCAGCATTCGTTTCATACACGAAGTTCGATTCCTCGGTTTTTCCCTTCGTGCTCACAACCGTCTGACCTTTCGGTAGGAAGATGTTGCAGATGTTTACTGCCTCGAAGAGCAACCCACCTGGATTGCCACGCAGGTCCAATATCAAGGCCGTGGCGCCCTTTTCTTTCAAGGCGATCACCGCATTCTTTACTTCCTTGGCAGCCTCTTGCGTAAAGTCAGTCAACTGAATGAATCCAATATTCTGATTGATCATTCCGTAATAAGGAACGTTGCTGACCTTGACTCTTTCTCTTTTGAACTCAAGATTCACAGGTGTCGTCACACCTGGACGTTTGACGGTCAGTTTGACCAAGGTACCCACTTGTCCCCGCATCAAATGGTTCGCTTCTTCCATCGTGAGCTTTGAAAGGAGGATGTCATCCATTTTGAGGATTTCGTCGCCTACCTTTAAACCGTTTTTAGCTGCGGGGTATCCTTCATAGACCATCGTCACCACGGTCCGTTTGTCGATCAAACGCGTGATCGCGCCGATGCCCCCGTATTGGCCGGTGTTCATCGTGCGATAATCTTCAACTTCGTCTTCGGGGATATAGTTTGTATACGGATCGAGGGAGTTGAGCATCGCGTCGATGCCGGTACGCACGAGTTTGTTCGGATTCACTTCATCCACGTACATCGCGTTCACTTCCTTAAAGAGGGAAGCGAAAATGTCTAGGTTCTTGGCAATTTCGAAATACCGTTCGGCCGGAGGCGTAAACGACATCCCGACCATCATGCCCATTACCGCCAAGGTGACGACGTATCTTTTCTTCATCCGCATATTCCAACAGGTTGGCTTCTCAATTTCTCATTTTTAAACGGGAAATAGCACGTCGGGTGTGCGAATTGACGGCACAATTTTGTTTGTACCCCATACAATGGTAGTTGATCGGCAAAAACCGCCTATTTCCAGGCGTTTCGGAGGAATCGCAGCCAGTTGCCGTGCATGACGTTAGCGATGTCGGCGGGCGAATAGCCGCGAGCCGCAAGTATCCCCTCGAGCTTTCGCAGATCGGCGATCGTGTCGATGTCATCAGGACACTGCTCCCGACCAAAGGCGCCATCTAGATCGGACCCGATGGCGATGTGCTGGGCGTTTCCGGCCAACTGGCAAATGTGATCCATGTGGTCCACCACGCGTTCGAGGTTGACACCGGATTCTTTTGGAGTTGACTTTCCCCGCACCCAACCAGGTACAATCATCCACGCATCCATTGGGGCACCGATCACGGCCCCACGGGAGATGAGTTCTTTGAGTTGGTCGTCGTTGAACTGTCGATTATGGTTCACCAACGCACGGCAGTTGTGGTGGCTTGCCCACACATGGCCTTTGAAATGGTCCATTGCCTCACGGAAACTTTCGTCACATAAGTGTGTGGCGTCGAGGATGATGTTCAATCGCTCCATCTCACGGAGAAGTTCTCGTCCCTTGGGTCCCATAGGCCCATTTGAATCGGTTCCGAAGGCATAGCGACCGGGGCCGTAGTGGGCGGGGCCAAGTGCACGAAGACCCGAAGCGTAGGCCCGTTCCAAGTGTTTCATCGACACGATTGAATCGGCACCCTCCAAGCTTAGGATGAAACCAATTGGCTTGCGCGCTTCTTTGGATTGGGTCCAAGTTTCGAGGTGGCTCTCTAGTTGGGGCAAGTTGACGATCTGTTTCATCTCACCCGCTTCTTCCATGGCTTGGTACCAGCTAAGTTGCGCCTGTGTGTGTGCCCATGCTTGCTCTGGCGAATTCCAACCGGGCAGCCAACTCCCTCGTTCCACGTAGCGCGCAATCTGGGTAGCCACCACGAGGCCGAAATCGCCACGACGAAGCTCTTCAAACGACACGGTTCCTTTGCCGCGATCGGGCTTGTCAGTCATCCCCTGCTCGCGGTCTCTGATTTCTTGTACCGACATGCGCAAGTCGCGATTCCATTCCATCGCGTTCATGCTCAGGTCGAGGTGGGCATCTATGTTCATGGCTTTAGGTCAAATCTCAATCTTACGGCTGCGGGCAGTCGTTTTCCAACGAGATATCGCTTGGTGGTCGACCACAGCGTAGGGTGAATCATACAAATTGACAGTGGGGCAGATATGGTGGGGGATTCCATAAAGTTCATCTCCCACCTTGAACGAATGTGGTTCCTCGCTCTTGAGAACCAAGTGCTCTTCGCTATGGCCGATGGGTGTGAGTCCGTATGCCTCCAGGAAATAAACTCTCTTATCGATCGGATTTTCAGAGGCGATTCCCTTGTGACCGAGGTCGACGCAAATAGTATCTGGAGAAGGAATGGATACCACGCGCGTCAGTACGATGGCGGCAATCAAGAAAGGTTGCTCTTTCAAGATGGCTTGATAACCCTTGTCCCAATAAATAAAGGTGCCGGGGCTGCATTCAATATCTTTGCGCTTGGCATGGATCGAGAACGAGGGCGTGCCGCCTGCCACGATCGTTAACTTCCTGCCGTCGAACTGCTGGATTTTGTTTTGCAATTCCACCACGGGCGCATACCCTTCATCGCATTGGCGTCGGCGGATTTCCAAATCGGGCTCGCGCAAATGGCCATCGTAGGCATGCAAACCAACCACAGCAATGCCTGCGAGCGCGTGAGTCGCTTGATACAAACTGAATGCCGCTAGCGGCGCAATACCGGTGCGATTCATCCCGATGTTGAGATCGATCCAGGCATTTACTTTCAACTTGTGTTCGGCCGCCGCTTCCGATACCTTCCGTGCCGTCGCTTCGTCATCGTAGATAAAGGAGAACAGGGTCTTCGGATACTTCTCGATCAGGGAAATGAGGCGCGTGATTTTCGGACCTACCGGTTGGTGTGCCAGCAAGACATCGTGGGCTCCGTTACTTGCGAGCATTTCAGCCTCGGCAATCGTGGCACACTTGAACTTATTGATGCCAGCGTCGAGCATCATTTTGGTAATCTCGGGCGACTTATGAGTCTTTACGTGTGGTCGAAGTCTACTGACGTCATCGACGAATGACTTCAAGATTTGAATGTTTTCCGCTACGCGTTGGGGATAAACCAACAGGGCAGGGGAGTCGACGTCGCGGACGTTGCTTACTTCGTACCAATTCATACCAATTCGAACATGGCTTCTATTTCAACGGGAATATTGTCGGGGAGGGAACCCATGCCCACGGCGCTACGAACACCAACGCCATGGTCGTCGCCCCAAACTTTCGCAAACAACTCGCTGCAACCATTGATCACGTACGGGTGCCGCTCGAAGTCGGGCGTGGCGTTCACCATACCCAACACCTTGATTACGCGCTTGATTCGGTCGAGGCTACCTAAGTTCTTCTTTAACGTGGCCAAGATGGCCAGGCCAACTTGTTGGGCGGCTGCTTTCGCCCCGTCTTTGTCCATATCCACGCCCACCTTCCCAATGATCAGTGATCCGTCTTCTTTCACGGTACCGTGGCCGGAGACGTAGACGAAATTACCGACTTGCAGAAAGGGTTTGTACACGCCCAAGGGCTTCGGTGGAGGCGGAAGTGTAAGACCCAGTTGGGCAAAACGTGCCTCTGGAGAGAGTTCGCTCATAATAAATTATGTTAATGAATGATTGTATTCAAGACCATTACGCCGACTAATCCACACAGCGCAACGATGGTTTCCATCATCGACCAGGACTTAATCGTCTGCTTAATGGAAAGATTGTAGTATTCTTTGAACAACCAAAATCCCGAGTCGTTCACATGCGAGAACATGAGGCTTCCTGCGCCCACGGCGAGCACCATCAGGTTGTGGTCTACGTCGGGGTGGCTGGCTAACAGTGGGGCTACGATACCTGCCGCTGTTAAACCGGCCACGGTAGCAGAACCCACGCATACGCGGATGATGCAGGCGATGAGCCAGCCGAGCACGAGTGGATGGAAGTTGAGGCCGTTCAATAATCCTGCGATCTCGCTACTGACTCCTGTTACCAGCAGGACCTCTTTCAGAGATCCGGCGCCGCCCATGATGAGAACGATCAACGCAACGTCCTTGATCGCTACGCCATAGATGTCCATGATGGCGGTCATCTTCATGCCACGACGAATCCCGAGTGTGTAGGAGGCGATGGCGAGCGATAGCAACATGACAATATTGGAGTCGGACAAGAACAAGATTGTTTGGGCCAAGTAATGGCGGAAGGTGCCCGTTTCTGCCACGGCGCTGTCAAGCGACTCTTTCGGGGTCACCATGAGGAACACGGTGGTGATGGCGAGTAGGATAACGGGTAGCAACGCAGACAGTAGTGAGTTGCCGAGGCTCGGAAGTTTGTCTTCGGGGAGGCCTTCCGACTGAAATGTTTTCGGGAGTTGCGCGTTGATCCCACGAAGTGTCTTCGAGAAAAGCAATCCAGCAATGATGACGGTGGGAATGGCGATGACGATCCCGTACATCAGCGTTTCGCCCATATTGGCGTTGAGTTGCACGACGAGGCCCACGGGCGAAGGATGTGGGGGAAGGAATCCGTGTGTAACGGACAGGGCCGCCATCATCGGTAAGCCCACGTACACGGCCGGAAGTTTGTACCGGTAAACGATCGAGGCGATTAGTGGGAACACTAAGACGAACGCCACATTGTAAAAGAGCGGGATACCGATAACGAAGCCGGTAATCATCATCGCGACCTGTAAGTATTTTTCACCGAAGGCCTTCATCAGACCCGATGCGATTTGTTGCGCCGCCCCAGTTTCGGCAACGAGTTTTCCCAACATAGCGCCGCCGATGATCACAATGACCAACGACCCAAGCATATCGCCGACGCCTTTCTCCAACACCTTTCCCATCTTGACAGGATCGACACCAAGCAACAGGCCAGCCGTAATGGAAGTGATGAGGAACGCTAGGAATGCATTAACCTTCAGCCAACTAATGAGTAGGATGAGCAGGACAATGCATAGAATAACGATGAGGATCGACATGGGCTGATCGGGGGTTTAGGAGCCGTCCCCGGTCAGAACTTATCGGGGATCTGAATGATGCGAACCACGATTTCATGGGGATCGCCGTCTTTATCGACGAGGCTGAATTTCACCATGGGGTTATCGCGGTTGATGTTACTTTCGACATTAACGATTTGATTGCCTTGAAGGTGCTTTTGTATGTCCTTTTGCAGGATGATCATCGCATTGGCAAAATCGACTTCGAGAGGGCTAGGATTATAGGCTACAGTTTTCATCGATGTATTCGACTTTAATTACCACCTGATCAACGCGGAGGCCCAGGTAAAACCACTTCCGAATGCCGCTAAACAAATTAAATCATTTTCCTTGATTCTTCCTTGCGACCAGGCTTCGCTCATGGCAATAGGAATCGACGCCGCCGTAGTGTTCCCGTAGTGCATAATGTTGTTAAACACCTTGTCGTCGCTGAGGCCCATTTTTTCTTGCACATACTGACTGATGCGCAAGTTTGCCTGGTGTGGCACGAGGAGGCTGATGTCTTCTTTCTTAAATCCGTTGGCTTGGAGCGCCTCGTTAATCACCTCCATGAATCGAACTACCGCATGTTTGAAGACTTGGTTGCCGTTCATGACCAGTTTGTACGAGGTCGTGTCCAGGATTTGGTCGGGCTGTCGTTCCGAGTGCGGCCGGCTGCTGCCAGGGTCTTTCAGATAAAGTTCCTCTGCAAATCGCCCGTCGGCGTGGAGGTGGGTCGATAAGATGCCCCGTTTCTTTTCCCCGGTTTCATTCGATGCCTGCAAGATCGCCGCTCCGGCACCGTCGCCGAAAATGACGGCAGTGTTGCGGCCCCTAGTTGAAATGTCCAACGCTGTGGATTGTATCTCCGCACCCACTACGAGGATCGTTTGATACATCCCCGTTTTGATGAACTGGTCGGCGATGGAAAGCGCGTAAATAAATCCCGAACACGCGTTGCGGATGTCCAGCGCCGGAATTCCATCCAACCCCAGCTCGCGTTCCAACAGGACACCCGACCCAGGGAAGAAATAATCGGGTGTGATCGTGGCGAAGACGATCATCTGTATGTCTTTCTCGGTGAGGTTGGCCCGCTGCAACGCCATGCGGGTTGCCTTCGCAGCCATGTTTGCCACCGTGTCTTGCTCAGGATTCATCCAACGACGTTCACGAATCCCCGTCCTTTCAACAATCCAATCATTGGAAGTGTCAATAATCGACGACAGGTATTCATTCGTGATCACAGTATCGGGAACGTGGTGACCAAGGCCCACGATTCTTGAATTCGGCATGAAACAATCGATTTAGTATGCCTAAGGTAAGAGAAAAGGGGCAAACTCGAGGCCTTTTCAGCGGCTAGATGAAATCGTGGAAAAACACTCCTGGATTTCTTACATTCGATACATGAAGCCGTTCGGCCTGGTTTGGGTGGCCCTCTTCTTTTCGATGGTTGCAAGCGCGCAAGTCATCGTCAGGAACGACTTTGTGTTCCACCGGGGACAGCGGAAAATCCTCAACCTAGGTCTCACCACCGTAACCATCAACCTCGATCGGCATCCCAACTGGAATCAATTGATCAACGGTCGAGGCGGGAGAACCATGGTCATCGATCTACGAGCGCTTTCACATCGGCGCGTCGTCTACTCCTACCGCGAACTGGCCGAGCGCGTGTACGTCCCTCCAACTGTGGCTGGCCCTTTCATCCGACCTATTCCCGCTTTCTTGTTATCGGGTAAACCAAAAGTTCCTTTCTTCGAGTTCAAGACAGTCGACTTGGGGTATTCGCTACGGAGATAGATAAGAATTTAAGATTTAAGATTTACGATTTAGGATTTAGGGTTTAGGATTGGGTTGTTACAAAACCACGTTCACAATTCGGCCCTGAACCACGATAATCTTCTTGGGTGCTTTTCCTTCCGTCCACTTCTTCACCACTTCCGACGCGAGTACTTGTTTCTCGATGTCTTCGCGTGGCATGTCCAGCGCGAAGCTCATTTCGGCTCTTACTTTTCCGTTAATCGAGATCGGGTAGTTGAATGAACTCTCCGTTAAGTACTGTTCATCGTGCGCCGGGAACTTTTGGTCTAACACGGTGTCTTGGTGCCCCAGCAGGTGCCACAACTCTTCGCTGATGTGTGGAGCGAATGGCGCCAATGCCACGATCAATGGCTCCACGACCTTGCGTTTGTTGCACTTCAAGGAACTCAACTCGTTCACGCAAATCATGAATTCGCTGACACATGTATTGAACGAGAAATTGGAAACATCCTGCGCCACTTTCTTAATGGTCTTGTGCATCGCTTTCAACTCGTCGCGTGTGGGTTCTCCCTCGCTAATATTCAACCGGCCTTGGTTATCGTGCACCAAGTTCCAGAACTTTCTCAAGAACTTGTACACCCCGTCGATCCCGTTGGTGTTCCACGGCTTCGATTGTTCCAGCGGTCCCAAGAACATCTCGTACATCCGCAATGTGTCTGCACCGTATGAATCAACGATGTCATCGGGGTTGACGATGTTGTATTTCGACTTCGACATCTTTTCGATTGCCGAGCCACAAATGTATTTTCCGTTCTCTAAGATAAATTCAGCATTCGCAAAGTCCGGGCGCCATGCTTTGAAGCGCTCGATGTCCAATTCCAAGCCATTTACGATCGACACATCTACGTGCAAGGGATCCGTTTCATATTGGTCCTTCAGGCCACTCGAGACGTACTTCTGCGTATTGCGCACGCGGTAAACGAAGCGGGAGTCGCCGGTAATCTTTCCTTGGTTGATCAACTTTTTGAAAGGCTCGTCGAAACTCAAGTACCCTAAATCGTGCAGTATCTTCACCCACAGCCTTGAATACAGCAAGTGCGCGACGGCATGTTCAGAACCACCGATGTATACATCCACTTGTCCCCAATAGTCTAATGCTTTGCGGTCGGCGAACGCCTGCGTGTTATGGGGATCCATGTATCGCAAGAAGTACCAGGCCGCACCCGCATGGGTCGGCATCGTGTTAGAGTCGCGTTTCGCGTTGGGAGAGAAATGAATCCAGTTGGTCAAATTGGCTAATGGGCCCTCGCCACTGCCGGAGGGTTTGAAGTTTGTCGTCGGTGGTAACTCCAACGGCAACGCGCCATCCGCCATCGCATACGGCATATCGTTCCGGAACTCAACGGGAAAAGGTTCGCCCCAATAGCGTTGGCGGCTCCAGCCGGCATCGCGCATCTTATAGTTAACCTGTTTCTTACCGATGCCCAGTTCTTCAATCTTTTTCACCACCGCTTCCTGGCCATCCCGCATTTTCAGGCCATTCAGGAAGCCAGAGTTTTCCAACACGGCATCGTAGGTCGGGTTGGCCTCTTCGCCCGTATAGTGCGTGCCGATAATGTTGGTGATGGGCAACTGGAAGTGTTTCGCAAACTTGAAGTCGCGCTCGTCGCCGCAAGGCACGCCCATGATGGCGCCCGTGCCGTATCCTGCCAATACGTATTCGCTAATCCAAACGGGAATTTCACGGCCACTCAACGGATTGATGGCATAAGCACCGGTAAATGCGCCCGTTACCTTTTTCACCTCGGCCATTCGTTCCACTTCGGATCGGCTCTCTACATATTTAAGGTATTGGTCTACGTCTGCTTGCTGCGTGGAAGAGGTGATCTCTTTCACTAGTTCATGCTCGGGAGCCAACACCATGAAGTCGACACCGAAGATGGTATCAGGACGCGTGGTAAACACAGCCAGTTCCTTGGAGGTTGGTCGTTCGCTTTTGATCTTGAAGTTGATCCGCGCACCGATACTCTTACCAATCCAGTTGCGTTGAACTTCCTTCATCGAATCGCTGAAGTCGATTTCGTCGAGGCCTTTCAACAAGCGGTCGGCGTACTCGGTGATCCGTAAACTCCACTGCCGCATCTGTTTTTTGACCACGGGAAAACCACCTCGGTAGCTTACTCCATTGATTACTTCGTCGTTGGCTAGCACCGTGCCCAATGCTTCGCACCAGTTCACATCCGTGTATGCCAAATAGGCCAAGCGGTATTGCATCAAGATCTCTTGTCGTGCTTGCTCGTCGAACGACTTCCACTCCGAGGCGGAAAAAGAGTCTAGGCCTGAGCTGGCTACTCGATATTTCGAGTTCGGGAAAGGGTGTTGACCGTTTCCGTCTTTTTCGAAGATGGCGACCAAACTAGAAATGCGTTCTGCTTTCTCTTTTTTCCGGTTGTACCAGCTGTCGAAGATTTGCAGGAAGATCCATTGTGTCCAACGGTAGTACTTAGGATCGCAGGTTTGCACTTCACGGCTCCAGTCGAAGCAGAACCCAATTTTGTCCATCTGCTTCTTAAAGTTCTCGATATTCTGTTGCGTGGAGACGGCGGGGTCGATCCCGTGTTCCAAGGCATATTGCTCTGCAGGTAAGCCGAACGCGTCGAAGCCCATGGGGTGCAGGACGTTGAAGCCTTGCAAGCGTTTATAGCGCGCGACGATGTCGGAGGCGATGTACCCCAGCGGGTGACCTACGTGGAGGCCCGCGCCGGACGGGTAGGGGAACATGTCGAGCACATAGTACTTGGGTTTCGAACTGTCGTTCGAGACCTTATAGACTTCGCTTTTTTTCCACTGTTCGCGCCACTTCTGTTCAATGCGCTTGATCTCGTCTTTGGTGTACTCGGCCATGTTATTGGTGTTCTGAAAATAAGAACCCCAAAAATAGTGAAAAGGGCCCGATGACTAGTACATCGTGCCCTTTTTTGCTGATAAGGCCTCTATTCCAAATTTACGCTAGCGCGCCGCTAGTTTCATGAATTTTGCTGAACGCGGACCGACGCGCAGGACATAGATTCCGTCGGCAAGATTGCTGATATCCACTTCAATCTTATCAAAAGAGGTGCGAGTGGCAGGGACATGCATTCGACCATTCATATCGATAACGGCTACAGTAGAGTAAGGCTGGTTGGGAGGAAGCTCCACGACGATCCAGTTCGACGCTGGATTCGGAGAAAAATTGAACTGAAGTGCGTCGACTTCAAGACCTGTGATCAAACTTGCCGTGGGATCGGATGTGGCCGAGCAGTCACCGAACACGACGCGTACCGAATAGACACCGTCTGCAGCGGGTTGGTAGGTCTTGCTAGTGGCCCCTGTAACTACCTCGCCATTGAGGAGCCATTGGTTATTCGTTTCACGGCTACTCGTGAGAAGGAACTTGCCACCACCCTGGCTTTCGACCGTGATGGTTGGTTTCTTCGGATTCACACAGAAGGATGCATCTGTCGAGGTCGCAGTGTACTCGTTATTGCCGACCTGTGAAGCTTTGATCTTGGCGGGTCCGGGGCCGTTGATCTTTACCGAGGTTCCAGTAATGGCCACGTTGCCTGACACGACTGAATAAGTCAGTGGCAAGCCAGATGTGGTGGTCGCATTGAGTTGAAAGTCAGGATCTCCTTCCACCTTTGCGGAGATGGTAAACGTGATTACCTGATCGTCCTTGGTCGTGAATGTTGATTTTGTAGGCGTAACGGGTACGAGGTAGTTCTGTTTCTTTTGCAAAGAATTTTGATTGAACTCAAAAACTCCTACTTGGTAGGTGGTCTTTTTTTTCAGGCCCGAGATAACCAGTGAATTTTGGTCTGAGGCACTTACCACATAGGTACTGGTCCCAATTTTTGTTCCAAGCCCAAACTTCGAATCGGCGGTATACTGTGTATTGTCGACAGGTGGTTCGATATTTCCTTCAGAAATCACAAACAACCGTCTGGTTCCGTTCCCCGCTGTCACGGAGACTTTTGCAGAACTTTCGGTTAATTCAGACACGATCAGGTTGGTGGCGTTCACGGTAGGTTCTACGACACCGTCATTGATAAACACGTACATCAATCCATTCTGCGATGTAAAGACGAGATCATTTAACGGGTCTTTGTCGACGCGCCCAACCTCAAAGTTTTGTGCTGTATTGATGGGTAGTACAATGGGGGTTCCTGCCGTGAGAACACCCGCCTGATTAGAGTAAATGGTGAGGGTTTGCTCGAGACCTTGACCAATGAACACCAATAAGTCGAGGTCGCCGTCTCCGTCGATGTCGGTGAGATCAAGCTTTGTTAAGAGTTTCGTGAATTCGACGGTAGTTTCGGTATAGGTCGATCCTGAACCCTTTTTGAGAATCGAGAAAGTTACGTTCCCATGTGTGATGAACTCCAGAACCTGATCGCCGTCGAGGTCTCCCGCCAAAACTCGAAAGTCGTTGTGCGTAAGTTGCTGGGAGATGCCATTGTCGAAAGTCTTGTCGGCTCTACCAAGTTTGGTGGTAATCGACGATGGACTGCCGCTGGTTAAGAGTACCAAATCATCAAAGCCGTCTTTGTTGATGTCGACAACCCGGCTTTCTTCGGCGCCGAGTCCTAGTGCATGATAGGAAAATGTACCATTTCCATTACCAAAGAAAACGGCATCAGCGTTCAAGATGTCACGGTGGCCATCTTTGTTGAAGTCTCCCACCGCCACATTATTTGAACTGCTACTGGAAGCTAGAATACCAGTATTTGTTTGAAGTTTCCCATCCGGGCCAGACAACCAAATGCCGATGCCCTGTTGAAACTGAAACGGAACGAAGTCCCATTGTTGCAATGAATAAAGGATGTCAAGATGACCATCTTCGTTGAAGTCGGCCGAATAAATTTGCCGCGTTGGCAGTGGCGTTGGATAGAACTTCGGTTCGCCGAAAATCCCATCGGTACCGGTTCCGGGTAATACCGCCACTGACATGTCATCATAACTAGCAAGGGCTAGGTCTGCAATTCCGTCATTAGTAAAGTCGGCGACGATGCCATCGGATGGTTTCGGTTGATATCGGAAGGAGAGACTCAGGTTAAACTCACCGGACCCGGCCTCTTTGAAAAAGCCGAGGTACCCCGATCTATTTAAGGGCAATAGTTCGAGTTTTACGTCATCGTCGATATTCCCAATTGAGAACGAATTTATACTACCAGCGACGACCGAGCGGAAATGTTCGGTAAAGTTTGCCCCACTGTGTACAAAAACCGAAAAGCCGGTCTTTGTATTGCCGTTCGTTAAATTGCCATTGAGAAGGATGTCATTATCTCCGTCATTGTCGGTATCGAGAATCGCCACCACTCGACTGGACGAGAGTGTTCGAGCAATGGTAGAAGCTGTGAACGTTCCATCTGAAGCCTGGGTGAAGTAGTCGAGTGGATTAGATTCACCTGAAATGGCGACCATTTCCAACTTAGAATCGCCAGTTAATTCTCCGAGAGCAAGGTCAAAAACGTTTCCACTTGCTGTCAGGGTTTTCGAGACGGCTAGTGCGCCTTGAGCATTTCCCGTTAGCAGCGATATCTTCGTGCTGTTTCCAAATACGACCAAGTCGGGGTATGTATCACCGTTAACATCAGCGACGTGCGAGCCTCCGACTGCCTGATCACCCGTGTCTATGGTTTTTTGTTGGTACCCCGTACCGCTCGATTCATACTCGAGGATCGTTCCCGGAATCGTGACAATAAAATCAGGCTTCCCGTCGCGGTTGAAGTCAGCGGCAGACAAATCACGGACTTGAAGCTCTTGTTGCGTGGCCGAAAGTGCTGCTTGCCGCTTGAACTTTCCATCGCGCCATACATAGGCAGCTATGTTCGTCGTGATGCTCACCAATCCATCTCCAAGTTCAGTTAGCACCACGTCCTTCAGGCCATCTCCATCGAAATCGGTCACGGCAAAGGAGATGACACGTGAACCCTGATCCGATGCCGGCCCTTGGTAGATCGTCTCGAACTTAGTGAAGGAACCCTTGGGGTCATTGTAAGCGACTCGCACTTGCGGGTAAACGCTAGTCGCGAATATCACATCGAGGTCTCCATCACCGTCTATATCGGCCAGTTCAGCACGACTTGCTTCGCTGGTGAACGGTAATCGGACGGGGGGGAGGAAACCCACTTGAGCGTCCGCCGGATAGATCGCGAGAAAAAGACACAAACAGAGTAATAGTCGAATCATGGATGGATCGGTTTACAGTTTAAAGGTATTCACTTGCCTGATAAGTCCTGACTGCTTTCTACCCCTCATTTTTTCAGCGGTCGGATCGGACAACTTGTCCTGTACTCTCGACAGTTCGGTCACTCAAATTCCCAGGCGGCGGCAAATAGATGCTCTTTTGACGTAGAAATCGCGAAAAAAGAACATCCATGAAACTTCTCTTTACACTCATGCTCACCACGGTTGCCGCAATGTCATATGCGCAAACCGTTGTTTCCGGAAAGGTCGTCGATGAAAAAGGAGCCCCCGTGCCCGGTGCCAATATCGTGGTACGGAACACCTATGACGGAACAAGCTCGGCTGTCGACGGCTCCTTCAAGTTTACCACCGAGGAGAAAGGTCCTCATACCATCGACGCCACGTTCGTCGGCTTTAAGTCTTTTCAGCAAGAAGTCGAACTAAAAGGCGTGCCGGTTGTCTTGCACATCGTTATGCGAGAAGAGATCAATCAACTTGAAGACGTCGTTATCACCGCGGGTTCTTTTACGGCCGGCGAGGAGAAGCGTCGTACGATCATGAAGGCGGTAGATATTGCCACGACAGCGGGCGCCACCGCCGATATAGCCGGAGCCCTAAACACCCTGCCCGGAACCCAAAAAGTGGGCGAGAGCGGTCGTCTGTTCGTCCGCGGTGGCGATGGGCGTGAGGCCCGCACCTTCATCGACGGTATGGCTGTCCTCGACGCCTATGGGCCGTCGGCTCCGAACACGCCTTCACGCGGACGTTTCCTCCCGTTCATGTTTAAAGGAACCAGTTTTTCTACAGGTGGCTATTCCGCAGAATATGGACAAGCCCTCTCGTCGGCATTGGTGCTGAACTCGAAAGACAAGGCGGACATCAATCAGACCGACATCGGACTCTTGTCGGTCGGTGCCGACATCGCCCAAACCATTGCCGGCGAACGGTCTTCGTGGACGGGCAAACTCCAGTATACGAACGTGTCGCCCTACTTCGGAATGATCAGCCAACGGGTCGATTGGTCTTCTGCACCTAAGTCGCTCGAGGGAAGCACCGCTTTTCGCCAACAAGTGGGCAAAGATGGCATGCTGAAGTTCTTCGGAAACTTCAACCATTCGAATTTAGCCATGTATAACCACGACATTGCCCAACCGGAAATTCGCCAGTTGTATGACCTCACGAACCGCTATGGCTATGGCAACGGTTCTTACCAGCAATCGCTTAACGATCGCTGGAGTATCCGCGGCGGTCTTTCCTATACCTACAATGGCAACGATGTATTGGTGGATGGCGCCCCCCTCGGAGATGCCGAAAAGGGCGTGCATGGGAAAGTGGTCCTTGAAAACACAATATCAGATCGGGTTGAAGTTAGATTTGGCGCAGAGACAATTGCGCGTGAGTATCGGGCATCGCGTTATGATGTGCCGACGCAACAAACGCTTTCACAAAGCTTTCAAGAAAATGTATACGCGACTTTCGCCGAAGCGGAAGCGTACGCAAGCAAACGATTGGTGGCCAAGGGCGGCGCTCGGTTCGAACACAATTCGCTCAACGGCCAGACGGGTGTAGACCCCCGAGCATCCATTGCCTGGAAACCGGGTCGCGATGGGCAGTTTTCGGTTGCCTATGGTCGCTTTCGTCAAAGCGCTGCCAACCCGTACGTTCGGATCAACAACGACTTGCTCTCGGAAAGAGCCGAGCACTTCATTGCCAATTATCAAGTGATCCGCAACGACCGCACATTTCGCGTAGAAGCGTATTACAAGAAATACAGCTCACTCGTCAAGTTTGCGGGCGGTGACCCTAACGTTCTCACCAATGGCGGGAGCGGTTACGCTCGGGGTGTTGAAGTATTTTGGCGCGACAATAAGTCGATCAAGAACGTAGATTACTGGATCTCGTATTCGTTTCTCGATACCGAGCGTGATTACTTGGCCTTTCCCTACGCCGCGATGCCGTCGTTTGCTTCGAAGCACAATTTCTCTGCGGTGTACAAACACTTTATCACAAGTCTAAAGACCCAGCTTGGGATCACTTATTCGTTCAGCAGCGGTCGTCCTTATTACAATCCCAATGTCGAAACCTTCAACAGCGATCGAACACCCTTCTACCAAGATTTGAGCGCGAACGTTAGCTACCTGCCCAAGAGTTGGTTGATCGTTTATGCTTCCTGCACCAACTTGTTGGGACGCAATAACATTTTTGGGTACGAGTACGCGACGACACCCGGGTCCGATGGGGTGTATGCCAGCCGTGCCATTCGACAAGCCGCACCTCGGTTCATGTTTGTCGGCGTGTTCATCACCATCTCAAAAAATAAGACCATCAATCAGTTACCCAACCTTTAATACAAACCCAAAACAGTACGCGTATGAAATCGATCTTGATCTTTTTAACCGCTTGGGCGATGGGTTCACCATCCGACAAGTACACAGAAGTAATGGCGAAGAACATTCAAAATGTGTATCAGGCGGCTTCTGCCGAGGAGCTGCAAGTAGCGGTCAATTCATTTGAACGCATTGGAAATGCAGAGAAAACAAAATGGGAGCCATTTTATTATGCATCGTTTGGATACATTCTGCTGGCGACCCGCGAAGAAGACAAAGGAAAGAAGGATGGCTACCTGGACTTGGCGAAAGTAGCGTTGGACAAAGCCTCAGCAATCCAAAGCAACGACTCCGAAATTCTGGCACTCGAAGGCTTTATCCATATGATCCGCGTGAGTGTAGACCCGGCAAGCCGCGGACAGCAATACTCGATGCTGGCGATGCAGGCCTATGGCAAGGCGCTGGGGATCAACCCGGAAAACCCGAGGGCCCTCGCGCTGATGGCACAACTGCAGTTTGGGACCGCGCAGTTCTTTAAACAAGCACCTACCGAAGCCTGTGAGTCGGCGCACAGAGCGAGGACGTTCTTCGAAAAAGAAACCTCCACGGATACGCTCCAGCCTCGTTGGGGCAAAGGAATGAACGAATCGTTGCTGAAAAATTGCCAGTAATCGGCACGAGCAATACTAACTTGGCTATCTTTCGATACAAACTGCAAGTGCCTGTGCCCAACGGTCAGATTGTTCCCATCGGTAAGTTCTGCTTCGACAACTGGCGGGCCATCGCGTGGCTTGTGATCGCCGGTTTTGCCATGGCAATTTTGTGGGTTCCTCCATGGGATCGTCCCTTTCGCATCTATTTCTGGGTTGGCTCCTTCACTGCCTCGCTGTGGGTGTTGCTGTGGATTGGCAACGCATACACTGCGAACTTGGTGTCCTACTTCTATTCATGGACGGAGCGTCCTGTTACGCGCTTCCTGGTTGGAATCGTGGTGATGGTCGTGTACACCATGTTGGTCCTCTACGGGGTTGTGTTCGTATATGAAACCTTTTTTGGTATCAGGTTTCAAAACGACATGACGCAGGTGGTCTGGATCTCGCTTTCTATAACGGTCGTTATCTCACTCTTTATGCACGGTCGAGCGTTCTTGAGCAACTGGAAAAACGCGGAGCTATCGGCGGCGGAACTTCAGAAGGAAAATATCCGCGCCCAGTACGACAGTCTTCGAAGCCAGGTGAATCCTCACTTCTTGTTCAATAGTCTGAATGCGCTGACGAATCTGATCCACGACCATCCGGACAAAGCCGTGAAGTTTGTGAAACAGCTCTCCGAAGTATATCGATATGTGTTGGATACACAGGGAAAGGAAGTTGTCCTCCTTGCAGAGGAAGTAAAGTTTCTGCAATCCTACCTATTCCTCCAGCAAATACGATTCGGCGATAAGCTGCGGGTGGAGGTGAGGTTGGACAACGTGAGGACTGTGGTTGCACCTTTGGTCTTGCAGATGTTGGTCGAGAATGCAATTAAGCATAACGTGGTTTCATCCGAGAATCCACTGGTGATTCAGGTGTATGAGAAAAATCAAGAACTTGTGGTGGAGAATCCAATCCAACCAAAGACCATTATGCTGGAGGAGTCGAAAGGGATAGGGCTGGAGAATATCCGCAAGAGGTATAGTTTCCTGTCGTCGAAACCTGTCGTTGTCGATTCCGCTGGCGGCGTATTTACCGTTCGCCTTCCCATCATTGAACCATGAATGTACTGATAGTTGAAGACGAAGTAGAAGCCGCCGCACGATTAGGCCGGTTGCTGACAGAATTGAAACCGAGCGTGACCATCGTCGGAACAATCGATTCGGTGAAAGGTGCCACCGAGTGGTTCAGTAAGAACCCCCAGCCCGAACTTATTTTTATGGACATTCAATTGGCGGACGGCCTGAGCTTCGAGATTTTTGAACGGACCGAGGTGAAGTCGCCCGTGATCTTCACGACCGCTTACAATGAGTATGCGTTGAAGGCGTTCAAGGTGAATAGCATCGATTACATCTTGAAACCGCTCGACAAGGACGAGGTAGCGGCGGCGTTTCGAAAGTATGAGCACCTCACGCAGGGGAGTGGTCAGGCGAAGATGTTGGAAAGCATTGGAGCGGCGATGCAGATGCTGAGCAAGAGGTATAAGGAGCGGTTTGTGATAAAAGTGGGTGAGCACCTCAAGTCCATCGAGGTGGCTGATATTCTTTACTTCTACAGCTTGGAGAAGACCACGTTCGCACAAACGGGAGATCGAAAGCATATCCTTGACTTTACACTCGACCAACTCGAAGGGCTGTTGGACCCCGCGAAATACTTTCGGATTAACCGTAAGTACATCGTTTCGGTTTCGGCGATCCGCGACATGGTGAGCCACACCAACAGCCGACTCAAATTGGTTTTGCGATCGAGTGACGACGATGATATTATCGTAGCCCGTGAACGGGTGCAGGAGTTCAAAGACTGGTTGGACCGCTAACGCCGAAATTTATAAATTGCCAGTATGACCTGTGTCAACTGTAGTGCCGACGGGGCCGGTAAGTATTGCTCCCAGTGTGGTCAACGCCTCGAGGTAAAGCGCCTCACCTTAAAAGAAGCTTGGTTCGATTTCGGAGCCCGGATCTACGGCTTCGACGGAATGTTCCCGCGCACGTTTCGCGACCTTTCGATCCGCGCGGGTGCCGCCGCTCGAGCGTTCATCGCCGGAAATCGCGCCCGTTACTATGGGCCTGTTGGGTACTTCTTTTTCATGATTACCTGCTTTCTCTTGTTGCTGAGTATCATCGGCTTGCCTTTTACCGACTACATGCAGTCGATGCAAGGCGCTATTCCGGTGGAACAGAAACAGAGTCCTTTCACAGATTCCATTCGGTCATTTGTTGCCGACAATATGAAGCTGGTTGCCTTCTTGTACATACCCTTTCAGGCATTCATGGCGCGTTACCTATTCTTTCGCAAGCAAGGGCTAAACTTTTTGGAACACGCGGTATTGCCCCTGTACGCGACCGGTCACTGGTATTGGGTGTCGATGATTGAAGCTGTGGTCTTTAAGGTTACAGACAAGTCGATGGGCGCGCCGCTCCAATTCTTACTCATTGCCATGTACTTTGGATTTGCCTACACCACGTTTGCAGCCAATCAAGGTAAGGTCAAACTGTTTTTCAAAGGATTTGGAATCTACTTGTTGTCGTTTATCATCCTCATGATCATCGCCATGCTGGTCGGCATCGTTGTCGTTATTTGGGCATCCAAGTACAACCCCGAACTACTCGAACAATTCCGCCAAGCAAGCTAACCTCGTCCCCTCATCCCCTCGTCTCCTCATTAAATCGTCCCCGCAAACCCCTCAATCGAAACAATCGGTTCACCGAGTTCAGACCAAGTATCCTGCGCTTCGAACTTTTCCGGGTAATGGTTCAAGGCTTCAATGATGTGCGCACCGTAGTTCATCCTAGTATTGAATCTTCCCGCCAATTTGAGCATAAACATGGGAGCGGAGGAGATACTCAATTTTTTCTTTTTGTAATTCGACCGGAAGATGTCGAGCGCCACTTCCGTGAGGTGGGCATCGGGGCCCTGAACAATGAATTCTTTGTTGCCGTCGTAATTCTTGGCAGCGGCGTTTACGACTTGACGGGCGTAGTCGGCAGATGCGATGAAGTGTTGGGGGTGGAGCGATTTGCCAGCGATCAACAGCCTGGAACCCTGCATATATTGGGTGGTGATGGCTTCCATAAAAGTTGAGGCAAAGAATAAGGAATGGGGAATCCCCGACTGTCGAATGCGTTCGAGGGCATCTAGCTTAAGTTGGAATACCCACCAGTGAAAGCCATTTGTTCCTTGATAACGTTGCACGAGCGATGAGAGGTAAGAAAGTCTCTTGATCCCGGATTCTTTGGCCACGGCAAGCACTGTCTTTAGACCTTCGGATTCGGCGTGCCAGTCGGTGGGCCTTTCTGTTTGCTTGACCGAAAGATTCAGGTGCAAGTAAGTATGACCAGCGAGGAATTTTCGGACGTCGGTTTCATTCCTGAGGTCACCAGGGAATATCTTAATGGATGAGGGAAAGGATTTTCGAGCTGGCCCTGGGTCGCGGACGAGGGCGTGTACTTCGAAGCCGGCCTGATCAAACGCGAGCGCGACGGGCTTTCCCAACAGACCGGTGGCACCGATGATGGCGATCTTTTTCATCCACGTCAGATTCTGATTGTCTGAACGGCGATGCGTCGATCAAGGTTACCGTCAATTGTTGAGGAGGAGCAGGAGTTGATCCACATCCCCTTTGAACTCGTCTTGTTGGGATAGGTAGGACCGAAGGCCTTCTTTCATGTAAACGGGAACGGCTTCTTTCTTCCGAACCTTTTCGGTGATGTTGGTCAACAAGTCGAGCACGTCCGCCTTCGATGATAGCTGCGAAGCCTGTACGCGGGTCCGCATTTCAACAATAAAGTCGATGGTCGCATTTCGTTCTTTAAATTCGGCGTTTTCGAAGCGACGTTGTGTTAACGCCTCGATACACTTATTGTATTCGTCGACGAGCACTTCCACATTTCGCCGCTCTAAATCGCCACTGCGAACACGGTCGGCAACCGCGGGACAATCCTCCACTAGATTTCCCACATAGCGCTTGAAGCCCAAGTTGGGTACTTCCTGTGGCGGACTTCCAATTTTAATGAGGACCCGTCCATCGTATGCCACTTGGTTAGGTAGGCGATACGCGTAGAGCGACAGATACCCCCTCCTGATGACCCGCATCATCCGGATGTTGTTTTCGAATTTCACGGGGTTGTACACTTCCCCGTTGATTGTGGCTTGCCGCACCTGTAAGGCAGTAAGGGTCGATTTCTTCTTACCCTCGCCCAGTTGCAACCTGTCCATCAGATCATAGGAAAGGATGCGAACTTCGCCCAAGAGCGTGTCGCCCTTGAGTGTCACAAGGTAACTCTGGGCAACAACTGGCGTTGAAATGAATAAAACAGCGAGTCTGACAAAAAATTTCATTGGTCCGAACCTGTTCGAAGCATCGAATTAAAACAATCATTCACGGAAACCAAAACGAAATGGTACTCACTTTTGTTTGATCCGCCCCGCTTCTTTCAATGCTTTCGAAATAATCCATTCCAGTTGCCCGTTGGTGCTCCGGAATTCGTCGGCGGCCCATTTTTCAACCGCTTTTAGCAACTCGGGGTCGAGGCGTAAAACAAATGGCTTCTTTTGCGACATTGAGTTTAGTGTTCGCTTGGGTTCTTCATCATTTTCAAGGCCGCCAATAACTCGGCCGGTCTTTGTGTGCCGATGACCAACTCTTTGCCATCGAGTAGGATCACTTTGACGGCTTTCGTGCCCTTTACAGCTACGATGCGGTTTCCCCTTAGGTCGCGCTTCACGCCATAGCCCCGTAAGAAGAAATCCACCGGCTCCACCCGCTGAATCGCTTCGCGCTCCAATCGGCGCCACTGGCGAATCTGCGGGAAGAACCGATAGCTCACGCTGTTTTTATCTACCTGTACTTCCAGCATGGCGTTGAAAAAGACCAACAATAACGCACCCATCGCCGTCACCATCACCACGGAAAAAATCACGAGGTTTTGATCGTCCATGGGCTTGTCGCCCCAGGGCTTCCCGTCTACCAACTGCGTCCAAAGCCCGAATGCGACGGTGGCCATCCCCGCTATTGACGCGCAACTGATGAGAATCCACAGCCACCACTGGGTAAATCGTTGTTTCTCTTCGAAAAGTAGTTTCATCGCAGTTATTGATGGAGGGTGCCAGTATTCACGACCGGGCTTACATCCTTATCACCACACAGCACCACCATCAGGTTGCTGACCATCGCTGCTTTACGCTCTTCGTCCAACTCGACAACTTGTTGTTTGGCCAAGTGGTCCAGTGCCATTTGCACCATGCTAACTGCTCCCTCTACAATTTTGTGGCGGGCCGCAACCACCGCCGTCGCTTGTTGACGACGCAACATCGCCCCCGCAATTTCCGGCGCATACGCCAAGTATCCGATGCGTGCTTCGATGACGTGGATGCCGGCCATGTCGAGGCGATTTTTCAAGTTTTGTTCGAGGGCATGGTTAACTTCCTCTTGACCCGACCGCAACGTGATTTCCTTGTCATTATCAAAATTGTCGTATGGATACATTCCCGCGAGTGTCCGCACGGCAGCATCGCTCTGTACGCGCACGAAGGCTTCGTAGTTGTCGACATCAAACGCTGCCTTGAAAGTATCCTTCACCTGCCAAACGAGGATCACACCAATTTGAATCGGGTTACCAACCTTGTCGTTTACTTTAATCTTCTCGCTGTCGAAGTTGCGCGCCCGCAATGATATCCGCTTTTTCATGAACAAAGGGTTGGCCCAATAAAAGCCATTCTCTCGTACCGTTCCCTTGTACTCACCGAAGAGAACCAACACGAGAGATGAATTCGGGTTCAAGAAGAAAAACCCGGCGGCGAAGAAACCGCCAATAGCAATCAACCATGCCGACAATGGATTACGCATCACCACAATGCCTAGAATGCCGACAATCAAAAGCAGCGCTACCACCACCAACATGACATAGCCAGAGGCAGGTTTGTAGGTTTTTTCGTTGTTCATAAAAGTGATATTAAAATGATATTATTTTGAAATATACAACGGAAAAAGTCTCACTTGGGTTGATGTTTGGAATTATTTTTTTAGGGTTAATTTGCCTCGCGGAACGCCTTTTTGAGGCGACAATATGATTGACTACAACCCCAAGAACTGGCTTGGCCTCATTACCCACGCCTACAGCAAGCACGTTATGCGAACGCTCACCCCAGCGTTGGTGATATTGGGTGTGTTTTCGGCAGGTTGCTGTTATTTGATGATCACGGTGTTTCAACTTCACGAGGCGGAGTTTAAGCCCACGATCGCGATGCACTCGTTGCTCGGTATTGTCTTGGGTTTGTTCTTGGTGTTTCGCACCAACTCGGCCTACGATCGATGGTGGGAGGGGCGGAAACTTTGGGGTGCTATGGTGAACAGCACACGCAACCTTGCGTTGAAGGTGGCTGCCTATTCGAGCGAAGATCGAGAGACGCGAGAGTGGTTTGCGAAGATGATCCCCAACTTCATTTTTGCCACCAAGGAGCACTTGCGAAAGGGCGTGAACCTAGAGGAGTTGGAAATTCCTGCTGAATTGCGGCAATCGCTCGCAGCCGCGAAACACAAACCCAACTTCATCGTGGGTACTATGTACAAACGCGTCAACGAGCTCTACGGCAAAAACCGGATCACGGGCGATCACTTGATCAACTTGGACAAAGAGCTGAAGGATTTCATCGATTTGATGGGTGCATGCGAACGGATTAAGAACACGCCGATTCCATATTCGTATTCCATGTACATCAAGAAATTTATTTTCATTTACGTGGTAACGCTCCCGCTGGCATTTGTCACTTCTTCGGGCTACATGACAATTCTGATCGTGGAAATAATAGCGTACGTCATCCTAAGCGTCGAATTGATTGCAGAAGAAATTGAAGACCCATTTGGGCGCGACGTCAACGACTTGCCCACCGACGACTTAGCCGTGCGCATCCGTGGCAACGTGAAAGAAATCTTGGAAGGGTAATACGTTATCCGAACGCCAAGGTGTAGACCACGTAAATAATCACGAGCAAGATCATGACGCCATACATCACGAGGTCTACCCTCACGTAGGCCTTGTATTCTTGGTACATCTCCTTGATTTTTCTAAACATATTTTAGTCCCTGCGTAGGGGTGTGGTGGAGATTAATTGTCCTACCGGCGTGTTCACCACTAAGTGACAATTAATTCTTTTAGCAAGGTAACAAAATACCAAGTCTTACGTCTTGAAACCCATGCGCCTTTTTTTACTTCTATCCCTCGGTCTATTTGCGATTTCCAGCTACGCTCAGAAGTTCACCATCAACGGCTACGTGAAGGATGCCGGGAATGGCGAGGAACTGATCGGAGTCACCGTCCTCGTGGTCGGGACGAGCACCGGTACGACCACCAACGCCTACGGCTTTTACTCGATCACGTTGCCGGCGGGTAGCCATCAACTTCAGTTTAGCTATGTCGGGTACAGGTCGTTTTCGCAAACGTTCGAACTCCGTTCCAACCTTGTACAAAACGTAGAGTTAGCGACTGAAGCGACGACCATTCAAGAGGTGATCGTGACGGGTGAACGGCTCGACGCCAATGTGACGGATACCCAGATGGGCCATACAAAATTGAACATCGCGCAGATTCGAAAACTGCCCGCGGTTTTTGGCGAGGTCGACATCATCAAGAACGTGCAACTGCAACCCGGCGTGGTGACGGCCGGTGAGGGCACCTCCGCCTTTTTCGTTCGAGGTGGTAGCGCCGATCAGAATTTGATCCTCATCGATGAGGCGCCGATATACGACCCGTCGCACTTGTTCGGCCTCTTTTCGGTGTTCAACGGCGATGTCATCAAAGACTCCGAGTTGTACCGCGGCGGAATTCCTTCGCGTTTCGGCGGACGCCTATCGAGTATTTTGGAAGTCCGAACCAAAGACGGCAACAATAAGGAGTTCTCGGGCGCAGGTGGCGTTGGCACGCTGGCGAGTCGTATCATGTTGGAAGGACCCATCCAGAAGGACAAGAGTTCCTTCATCGTTTCGGCGCGTAGGAGCTATCAGGAAATCTTTGCGTCGGCTTTGAATCAAAACAACACGGTGTACTTCTACGACGTCAACGCGAAAGTCAATTGGAAGTACAAGAACAACAACCGTTTTTTCGCTGCGTTCTATTCAGGTCGAGATCAATTTCGATTCGACAAGACTTTTGGCTTTGGTTGGGGCAACACGACGGGCACGTTCCGATGGAACCATCTCTTCAGCGACCGTCTTTTTTCGAATACCACCTTTATCGCGAGCAGTTTCGACTACAAGCTCGAGCTGAAGGATCCCGTTCAGGGTTTTTCGTGGACCTCACGGCTCCAACAGTATAGTCTCAACAACGACTTGAACTATTTCATCAATACGAACAACGAACTCTCCTTCGGTTACCACGTAAGCTACCGCATCTTCCAGCCCGGAATTATTTCACCCAACACGGCCGGTTCAATTTTCGAAACAGTGTTCATGCCGAAACAGTATGTATTCGAGAATGACTTCTACGTCGACAACAAGCAAAAGATTGGCAGTAAGTTGACGCTGAATTACGGCGCGCGTCTCTCCATCTTCCAGAATATTGGGCCCCTCGACGTGACGACCTACCAAGATCCACAAGACAACATACAGATCATCAAGACAGGCGTTATACACTACGACAAGTTTAAGCCCGTGACGACCTATGTCAATCTAGAGCCTCGGTTTGCGGCCACTTGGTTGTTGAATCCCGTCAGTTCGGTGAAGGCTTCGTACAATCGAATGGTGCAGAATACCCACTTGATTTCTAGCGGAACGGTGCCGTTACCTTTCAACACCTGGAATCCGAGTGGTTATTACCTAAAGCCACAGCTCGCCGACCAATATGCGTTGGGGTACTTCAGAAATTTTAAAGACAACAAATACGAGGTGTCGGTAGAGGCCTTTTATAAGGATATGAAGCGCGTCACGGATTTTGCCGATAATGCAAACATCTTTTTCAATCCTGACTTAGCAGTGGAATTCAGACAGGGCAATTCACATGCGAAAGGGATCGAGTTGTCGGCACAAAAGAAACAAGGGAAGTGGACTGGATTCTTGAGCTACAC
The DNA here is from genome assembly GCA_044226825.1 of Cyclobacteriaceae bacterium. Taxonomy (GTDB): domain Bacteria; phylum Bacteroidota; class Bacteroidia; order Cytophagales; family Cyclobacteriaceae; genus ELB16-189. Next base: position 45,210 of record JBGAGH010000003.1, on the reverse strand, counting down.
GTTGTCGAAAGTAACGCGACAAGTACCAGGTGTGAACCAAGGAAATGAGTTTCCGGCCAACCACGACCGACGCAATGTGGCCAACTTGGCCGTCACGTGGGACCTCAACGATCGTTGGCAGTTCGGATCCATCTTTACGTACGCCACGGGTCGACCCATTACGCTGCCCTCTGGGCGTTACGAATACGGCAATTACAATGTTGACCTAGTCACCGAACGAAACGGCTATCGCTTGCCGGCTTATAATCGCCTCGACTTCTCGGCTACGTGGAATAAGAGGCCTCGACACCCGGAACGTAAGTGGAGGAATCAGTTTGTGTTTTCTGTATACAACGTGTACAACCGAAAAAATCCCTTTACCCTCTACACACGTGTCCAAAAAGATGCGAACGGAAATGTGATCGGGGACGGCACTCAGAAAGAGGCGCGGTTGATTTACCTCTTCCCGATTTTCCCTTCCATAACCTGGAACTTTAAGTTTTGAAATGACTCAGATGAAACGGATAGACGCCATGAATAGCCTAAGAATATTTTCGATTGTTTCGTTGATGGTGATTGCGACGGTGTTCACGTCGTGCGAAGAAACGGTTATGCTTGACTTACGTCAGACGCCTACTCGAATCGTGATCGAAGGGCAGGTTACCGATGCACCAGGGTCTCAGTTTGTGCGTGTGACAGCGAGCGCCGGTTTTTACCAGAAGGGGAATACCGAACGAGTAAAAGATGCCCAAGTGACGGTGCGTGACAACACCGGTACTGTGACCACGTTCCTCCACAACCCGCGCGGCGTCGCGGATTCAGTTGGATATTACTTGCCACCGAACGGTTTTGTTGGGGAGGTGGGTAAGACCTACACGCTGAAGGTGGTGGTAGACGGCAAGACCTATGAGGCGACCGATCGTCTTAATCGAATGACGACGTTGGATTCGCTTGGCTATCGCCCTAGTGTGATCCGGGAACGTGACAAGCCTTCGGACGGGAAGACCTATGAGCTTCTGTTGTGGGCAAAGGAACCGCAGGATACGGAAGACTATTACCTGGTGAAATATTACCGAAACGATTCCTTGGTGTACACGAACGATACCGATGTATATATCCTGAACGATTACGGAGTTGGGGAAAACATCGACGGGATTCCCTCTTCGGTATACTACTCGATTGGTGATCGGGCGCGTTGGGAGATGTTCAATGTGAGCCGAGACGCGTTTTTGTTTTACAGTGACCTGTCGACCATTTTAAATAGCGACGGCGGGATGTTCAGCCCGCCGCCTGCTAATCCAAGGGGAAATTTTAGTGGTGGAGCACTCGGGTTCTTTCAAGTGAGCGGTGTCACCCACATCGACGTCACATTAACCGAATGAACTCTAACCCTAATTCCTAATTCCGAATTCTTAATTCTTAATTCTAATGATGGTGTCCACCCGGGCCATGCACATGACCATGGGAGACTTCTTCTGAAGTGGCGTTGCGAACCTCTGTCACCTCTACGTCGAAGTGAAGTTCGACGCCCGCGAGCGGGTGGTTGGCATCGACGGTGATGGACTCGAGACCGATTTCGGTTACGGTAACAACGTGCCCTTGGTTGGTTTGGAATTGCATGCCTTTCTCGACGTTTTGATTGCCAAAAGCCGAACGAGGTACTTTTTGCACGAGGCTAGTGTCTTTTTCGCCGTAGCCCTTTTCCGGAGCAATTTTCAGTTGGAATTTGTCGCCTTTCTGTTTGCCTTCGAGGCCTTCTTCCATTCCAAGGATGAGGTTTCCGGCACCTTGCAGATAGGTCAATGGCTCCCGCCCCGAACTCGTATCCAGAATATTGCCGTCGCCATCGCGAAGAGTGTAGTGGATTGACGCCACCGTGTTTTTAGTAATCTGCATGGTCAATAAAAATTTTGTTTTCGAGGTAAAGGTAGGGATACCTGCCGAGGCAAAAAAATGTACGGCGATTAGTTCAAGCCTACTTCTTTCAGCATACCCCGCAACAGCCCGAGATCTCGTTTCATGGCGTTGGCTGCCTCATTGCGCGAGATGGTGATGGTCTTGGCGCCATTTTCAATGCCGCCGAGCGGGTATTCAAAATGCATGGAGAATGGGCCTTCGAGTTGATAGCTCTTGAGGAGCGTCATGTATTTTTTGTAGTCGACGATTCCTTGGCCTAGAGGCACGACTTCCGTCTTGTTTTTATTCCAAGTGAAGTCCTTGATGTCGATCGTATGGATGTAGTCTTTCAAAAGTTTGAGCGAAAGTGCCCACGTGTTTCCACCTTCCACTTGGGCGTGCATGACATCGAACTGCGACCCGGTCCAATTGGGCGACAGTTCTTTCAACACCAGCCAGAGGTCCCACACCGGCGATCCGAAACTGAGCCCGGAGTGATTTTGGTAGTCGCCGCAAATCTTGTATTGACGATTCAACTGATCGAGGGCTTGGATTTCGGCTTTAAACCGAGCCATGTTCTCGTCCATCGTCTGCGCATCGTTGTAATTGATCCACCCCATCCGGTAGTAACCGATCCCGAGGGCGGAGGCGGTTTTGAGGATTGGTTCGGTATGGCGATCGGAGGCACTGGTAATGGCTGTCACGATCGAGTGGATCTTGATGCCCTGTTTCTTAGCCGCTTCCACGGCTTTGGGCAAATCTTCGGTCACGCGACTGGGTTCAACGTGACCGTCGGGACGCACGGTGAGATCGATTCCATCGAAGCCAAGTTCCGCCGCGAACGAGGTCATGTCGTTGTATCCTAGCCAGTGTAGGTTCTTTGAGAAGATGTTGACGGAGCGTTTGCCGGGTCGGTCGGCGAGGAGATGGGCACTTTGCGTGGGGGCGGCTATGAGCGACACGGCTGCGGATGCCAAGATCGACTTTCGGAGGAATTCGCGTCTTGTTTCAGTCATGGTTACTTTGTTTTTAAGTAGTCGCCGATCAAACCTTGTTCTTGTCCCACTACGCCTGTGGTGCGGGTGCACAGGCTTGTCCAATACACGCCCTTTTTGTCGAATGTGCGAAAGCGCTTACGATCCACGCGCAGGAATAGGTACATGTAGCTTTGCGTGCCTGCATACACGGTGTACTCTTTATTTAATTCGAACCGAAAACCACATGAGGCACCACGTATGCCGGTGTACACGATGATCGTTTCATTTTTTTGAATACCCTTATAAGCAACTGAGACTACCATGGTGGCCTTCAGAACCATCGGGACATCCAGTGTATTCTTTGGACTACCGACGAGCATCGCGCGAGCGGCGGCAACACTGTCTGGCTGTAGAGTTTCGGCTACGCCGACGTATTCCACCTTCGTTACTTTTCCGGTAAATACGATTACTGCCTGTTGAAATTCTTTTTCAACGGTCGAGGGTCCGTCGCACTTGCATGCCCACGCGGGGTGTATGATCAGACTAAAGCCAAGTAAAATCAAGAGCCGTGCCCACGAGGAGCTCGGCACGATCTGGATCATATTAAAAAGGTAGTGAGAGTTTGACGCACACACAAGTCGGGAGCCACGCTGGGCGTACTCATTTTGATTATTTGCGATCGAGAAAGGCTTCCACCATGGCGACAAAGGCTTGGTGGATTTGGCTGTCGGTGTTGCCGGTAGACCGCTCGCCGAGGTAATCGCCGTGGCCGCCGGGTAAAATAATAAGCCGGCTTCCTTGAATGATTCGATGCATTTTCACCAAGTGCTCGGGTGTCACGATATCGGTGTCGCCCGACACGATTAGCGTTGGGCACTTGACCTGGCCGATCAGCTCGTCGCTCCACCCTTCGAAGGTGCGCATTCGTTTCGAATCGCGCGACCACATGGCGTGAAGCCTATCGGCGTCTGGCGTTACCTCCAAAAATGCGTTTTTGAGAACGGCCGGCATTTGCTCGAATGTGTCTTGATTCATGAAGTCCCAAAATGCCGGATAGAAACCATCGCGGGCATACCCAATAGAACCGATGACGATTTTATGTGCGACGGCCGCGTGACGTACCGCGACGAGCATGGCGATCTGGCCACCGTTGCTGAAACCAAAAATATCCGCTTGGGGGATTTTCAGAAAGGCAAGCAATGCAGCAACATCATCGGCATCTTGTTCGAAGGTAAAGGCGCGATCTATGTCGTGTGTGCGGCCGTGCGACTGAGTTTCTAGGGCAATCACCTGCCTCGACTGTGCGAAGAGCGGGAGAACGCGTTCCCAGTTACTTGGAATCGTTGACCCTCCGCCATGGATGAGTAGCAAGGGAGGTTTTCCGTTGGGTGTTCCATGTATTTCATAATACAATTGGAGCCCGTTGACGGGAGCAAAGCCAGTAGTCATAGACAGCTTTAGATGCGCCAAAGGTAGCAATCCTTTTGAGGTCTACTCACCAAATGAGCACGACCAGTAATCCTGCCCACAGTGCGAAACCCAATCCGAGGCAGACGAGCCCTTGTCGGTGGCGTTTCGTGTAACCCTCTCCGGCGTAAACCGATTCCGAACTGAAGACGTCGAAAGAAAGTAAGTCGATGGGGCCAAGGAAGACGATGAGCAGGCGCCGTGAGAAGGACCAGGACGCGTTGGCTTTCACCTGGGCGAGTTTCGCGTGGTACCGGTCGTAAAAGTCTTTACTCTTTTTCTGCTGTGTGAGGGAGATCCGCCGTTCTACGAGTTCATTTCGGGCTTGCTCGACCAGTACAGGTTCCCACGCCTCCTCGTTCATGACGATTTCGAGCAACTGCTCGTCGCTGCGTTCTTCGACTGGCGGGTGGAATTGGATCATCAGGAGGGTTCCGCGAAAGTGGTCGAAAGTAGACAATCCTGTGATCTAACCCTGCCATTATCTACCCCCCAATTTCCGGTAAAAAAATGCCTGGCAAAAAAATCCAAACCATCGCGCCACCGGGAAACATCATTATTCGATAGAATTCATCTGTTTCTCGACACGAGACAAAAAAACGCTAACGAAAAACGACTAACGCAAAAGGGTCAACGCCCATGCACGACTCTATCCACCACCAACCAACCTCCAATCCCCCAATGTCCTCGAACCGCACGTCGGTTGAAATTCGAGTTTTCTACTATCGAAAGTCTTTCGAACGCCTAACGGCTAACGGCTAACGAATAACGAGTAACGCCTAACGAGCATCTACTCCGCCCCCCTCATCCACCCATATGCCGCGCCGGCGGCTGCGCCCATGGGAGCGATGAAGCTTATGCCCGTGTAGTAGGCAAGGAGGCCTGCTGGGATGCCCGCGGCGACACCATAGACGAGGGCGAGGCCAATTTTTTTGAGTAGAGGTTTATTCACAACGGAAGTTGTTGGTGTTCGGCACGAAGGTATCTATTCTTCTAGGTAGTCGAGATCTTTCGAGAAAGTTTCCTCCAAGAACCAGAGAGCGATCACGGCGATGGTGAAGGCCAGTAGTCCGGCCACGAGCGCTGAATTGATCATTCCCAGCGATGGCGTCAGTGAGCGAAACAGCCAAGCCAATGGAATCACCGAGGCGCGTACGAAGTTGGGTACTGTGGTGGCGACCGTTGCGCGTAAGTTGGTGCCGAACAGTTCAGCAGCCACGGTGACGAAGAGTGTCCAGTAGCCATTGAATAGTCCCAAGAAAACACAGAGCATGTAGACAGCGCTAGCAGAGTTCAGGGGAACTAGCAGGAAGGTCAACACCATGATGAGAGACGATCCAATGAAGAGGCCGATCACTTTCTTTCGGCTGCGCATGTATTGACTCAAGAGTCCACTGATGATATCTCCCGCCACTTGTCCCGTGAAGGTGAGCATGACGGCTTTTCCGACGTTCACAGGGTCTGAGATGTTCAACGCCTTCCCAAACTCGAAAGAGAAATTGACGAGAATCCCCACGACGAACCAAATTGGAAGGCCGATCAGGATACTTTGGACATACTTCAGAATTCGACTTCGATTTGAGAACAGCAGGGAGATGCTTCCTCGTTTTGCGTGATGATCTTTCGCCTTCGAGAACATGCCTGACTCGAGGACGCTGATGCGCATGACGAGGAGGAGCAAGCCGAGTGCGCCGCCCACGATGTAGGAGGCACGCCATTCGAAGATGTTTTGAACGAAGTACGCGCCGATGGAGCCAAGCAGTCCCATGGTCGCAACGAGGGTGGTTCCCAGGCCTCGAATGGCTTTCGGGAGCACTTCCGACACAAGCGTGACGCCGGCGCCCAATTCGCCGGCCAATCCGAACCCTGCGATGAATCGAAGCACTGCATACTGTTCGATGCTAGTCACAAAGCCATTGCCGATGTTGGCGAGCGAATAGATGAGAATGGAACCGAATAAGACGGAGAGGCGTCCACGTTTATCGCCGAGGACGCCCCAGACGAGTCCCCCGATGAGGAGTCCTGCCATTTGTAAGTTGAGCAAGTAAACGCCTTTGTCGAGCAATTCATTTTCGGGGATACCGATCTCCGTGAGGCTGGGCACGCGCACGATGCTAAAGAGAAACAAGTCGTACATATCGACGAGGTAGCCCAAGGCGGCGACCAGGACGGGTAGACTCAGGAGTTTACGTAGGCGCGATTCGCTAGCGTTCGTCTTCATGGAGGGCGGCGTTAGAGTCTAGGAAGAGTAAGTCCGCCGTCGACCATGATCACCTGACCGGTCGAGTAGGGGAACGCGCCGGAAGCCAATGCAGCGACGGCCTTACCCACGTCGTCGGGCAGACCCCAACGTTTTTGCACGGTGAGGCCTTCCGAAATAAGTTTGTCGTACTTGGCTTGTACGCCGGCTGTCATATCGGTGTGAATGACACCTGGTCTTACTTCGTACACCGGAATTTTGAATTCGCCGAGGCGCGTGGCAAAGAGTTGGGTCACCATCCCTATGCCGGCTTTCGAAACACAATATTCGCCGCGGTTGATCGATGCCACGGTAGCAGATATCGACGATATATTCACGATCATTCCCTCGAAGGATGCGTTTGCCTGCTTTTGACGAATCATCCAATTCGCGCCGAGTTGGGTTAAGAAGTAGGTTCCTTTCAAATTGGTGTCGACGACTTCGTCGAAACTGGCCTCGGTCGTTTCGAGCACATCGCGACGTTCGCGCGGTGCCATGCCGGCGTTGTTAACCAACACGTTCAGCTTTCCAAACCTGCTTTCTACTTCAGCCATGAGGCGGCGACGATCGTCGGCGGAAGCCAAGTTGCCTTGAATGTAATGCGCTTGTACTCCCCAGGATTCAATTTCTTGGATTACCTCTTGCACGGCGGCACCTTCCCGGACACCGTTGATGGCCAAGTCGAATCCGCCCTTAGCGAGGTGACGGGCGATCCCGAAGCCGATGCCGCGAGTGCCCCCGGTGATTAATGCGACTTTCTTTGTGTTCGTCATACTCCTCGGTTAGAGTGGTTGAATATCGACCCATGCGCGCTTGCTCCAGCTTTCGATTCCTTTCTCTGCAAGTTGAACACCCTTGGCACCTTCCTTTAGATTCCAGGGGAAGGGTTCGTCTTTTACAATGTGTCGAAGGAACAGTTCCCACTGGACTTTGAAAGCATTGTCGAACGTTTCTTGTTCAGGTACGCGCGACCATCCTTCGTAGAAGTTGATCGGTTGCGGTATGTCTGGGTTCCATACAGGCTTTGGCGTATTTCCGTACGCCTGCGTGTAGCACTCACGCAAACCCGCCACCGCGGATCCTTTCGTGCCGTCTACTTGTAGCGTCAAGAGATCGTCGCGGCGTACGCGTACGGTCCACGACGAGTTGAAGTGTGCGACGATGCCTCCTTCCAGTTCGAAGGTGGCATACGCCGCATCGTCGGCGGTACACGCGTACGGCTTTCCCTGCTCGTCGACTCTTTGTGGAATGTGTGTCGCACCGAGACACGACACCGCTTTCACCGGGCCGAAAACGTTGTCCAACACATATCGCCAATGGCACAACATATCTACGATGATTCCGCCGTCGTCTTCTTTCCTGTAGTTCCAGGATGGGCGTTGGGCTGGAATCGAGTCACCTTCAAAAACCCAGTAACCAAACTCGCCACGTACTGAAAGAATTCGACCGAAGAAACCCTGTTGAATCAACCTTTTGATTTTCAGAATTCCAGGAAGCCAGAGTTTATCTTGTACGACACCATTCTTGACTCCCGCTTTCACACACAAGTCGTAAAGGGCAAGGGCGGTTTTTGTGTCGACGGCAGTAGGTTTTTCGCAATAGATGTGCTTACCCGCAGCTACCGCTTTCTTTACACCAACTGCCCGCTGGCCGGTGACCTGCGCGTCGAAGTAGACCTCATACTGGGGGTCGGCCAATACCTCGTCTAAGTTCGTCGACATTTTTTTTACACCCGATTGCTGGCAGAGCTTCTCCAACTTGTTCGCGTCGCGTCCAACCAAAATAGGGTCTGGCATAATTGTTTCGGACGGACTGATTTTGACGCCACCTTGTTTGATGATTTCAGCGACGGATCGCATCAGATGTTGATTCGTTCCCATGCGCCCCGTCACGCCGTTCATGATGATGCCCACACGATGTTGTTTCATGATCACTTATGATTTTTCTAAATATGCAGTGGTAATTTTCTTTAAGAACGAGTCTTGATCTTGCGACCACCAGTGGCTCGAGAAGATTTCTACTTCGTGGAATCCATCGAACCCAGCCTCTTCTACCCAGCCTCTGATTTCCGAAATAGGAATACAACCGTCGCCCATCAGTCCACGATCGAGCAAAAGATCCTTCGTAGGGACGCTCCAGTCACAAATGTGAAAGGCGAACAAGTGCCCATTCCTACCGCAGCGTTTTATTTCTTGTTCTAACTGTGGATCCCACCACAGGTGATAGACGTCAACCGCGACGCCGACCCATTTCGACGAGAGTGCGGTCGCCAAATCGTTTGCTTGCGCCAAGGTGTTGATCGCCGACCTCGTGTCGGCATACATCGGATGCAAGGGTTCGATCGCGAGTTTGACCTTGGCGGCTTTCGCATCGTCGAGCAGGGCCGCGATCCCGTCGGCGATTTGCTTTCTCGAGTCTTGCAGCGGTTGCTGAGGTTCGGCTCCACAAACGAGCACCACCATGGGTGCACCCAGTTCGAATGCTTCTTCGATCGCGCGGCGGTTGTCTTCAATCGCTTGTTTGCGTTTCATGGTATCGATGGACGGGAAGAACCCACCACGACATAAAGACACGATTTCAAGTCCACAGCTTCGCGCACGCGCGCCTGCGTCTCGAATGTTCAATCCTTCGACCGCGTCGCGCCACACGGTAATGCCTTTGACGCCCGCTTCAGAGAATTTCCGGATGGCGGTGTCGAACGCCCACGGTTTCGTGGTAATCGTATGGATACACAAGCGCGATAGGTCATGTATGCGATCGCCACTCATCCGACGCAGTTGTAGAAAGTGTAGTAACGTTCTTGTTGAATCACCCGCTGAATGTACAAGCACGCCTCGCGGATGTGGTAGTCGCCCCACATGCTCGACTCACCGTAAGGAATTTTGCTTCCCGCCGGAGTGTGGTCCCATCCGTTGGGGCGATGATAAATGGAATGAAGTAGCAATCCTTGGTGTGTCGACTGGGTGCTCAGGTATGGTTCATCTAGCAGTGTGTGTAAGACAGTGAGCCCAGCTTGCCAATATTTGTTTCCTTCTGTGGGGCCGAGGATCTTACCCAGTCGCAGTAGCCCCTGAGCCCCGATGGCAGCTGCCGAGGAGTCAACTGGCTCTTGGTCATTGAATGGATCGGCGGGCTTAGACAGGTAGTCGCCGAGGCGATGCAGGTTGGGCGCGCCGGTGTCCCAATAAGGGATGCCGTCGACAGGTGTGTGATCGATATAGAAATCGCAGGTGGCTCGAGCTGCTTTCAAACAAAAGTCGACGACGTATTTCTTACCTCCGAACGGAGCGAGTTCTTTCTCGTCCCTGGTTTGAAGCCACTCGATTTCTTCGGCGAAACCACACATGGCCCAGGCTAGCCCACGGGTCCACGTCGTAAAGCCTGTGTAACCTTGCTGCGAATTTGGGCAACGAAATGCGCCGTCTTTGGTATTAAAGACACTTTCATGGGCGGTGCGTCCCCATATGTCGTATGTGTCGCGCCCTTCACCATAGTAGACGGAGTAGTCGGCAGTCGCCTTCATGTGTTGGATCGCGCGGTCCAACAGGTTGATGCGGGCATCGCCTTCACCTTGATACACGTGGCCAAGGGCGTGGCTTACGATCAAAGCGCGGCAAGACCGAATCGTATCCACAAAGAGCGAGTGAGGGCCATTGAACGAATGGATGAAACCTCTTGCCGGGCGTTCTGAAGTCGCCGGCGCAAGCGTCGTCCAACGACCGGCTTGCACCGCCCCGGAAATCTTGAGTGCAAGTTCATAGAAGTTTTTCTCCCACGCGTTGAAAGAGATCTTTTCTTCCACCATCAACCGGAGCAAGTTTCCGTACGTACTCACATTATTGAATCCGTGGTCGTGCACACCTACATGGCTGACGTGCGGCGCCATGACACCAACAGTCTTCGAGCGCCCGATTTCCAAGTATTGCTTTTCGCCAGTGGCATCGAAATGGAGGATGGAAGAACCATACTGAAATCCTTGTGTCCACTCGGTCCACCCCCGTGTCGAGTAGGCGCCCTGCACCGTAAAAACAGGAGAGCCTTTCGAGGTGTCGTAGTCCCGTTCAATCAGGTTGATTTTTTGCCCCGAAAGCTCCCAAAATTTCTGAAGCTTGACGGTGAGGTGGGTAGGTTTGAGCTCGAGGTTGACCTTCATGTGTAGACCAAGATATTCGCGTTCTTTCTAGTGTTCAATCTAGCCATAAAAGCGAGAATTAGCTTTCCCCGATCGGAATTTGCCCGAGGGTGTCCGGTGCCATCCTGTTTACACCTTGGATGATTTGAGGGGCAATGAAAATACTTACATTAGAACCATGTACCGGAGTCTTGGGAAGGGAGCGAAACTGTTTGTCGTCGCGTTGACGTTGGGAGGATGTTTGGAGACGTTCAGCCCTCCTTTGAACTTGGTGGAGGAGGAGGTGTTGGTGATAGACGGTTTCCTCAACGCATCCGAGGGCAGCGCAAAGGTCGAGTTGTCTAGGGCGCAGGCGCTTACGGCGACGGACCCGCCGAAGGTAGAAGTCGGTGCCATTGTGTCGGTCGTCGATGACCTAGGAAAGTCGGTGGTGCTGCCTCCCGCAGAGCCCGGGATTTATCAGCAAGCGAATCTGATGGTAGACCTCAACCGGCGATACCAGCTCAAGGTAAAAACCGCCGATGGGAGCGAGTACGAGTCGGACCTCGTCGAAGTGCGAAAGGCTCCACCAATTACCTCGTTGGTGGTCGAACCCAAGTTCGATTTCACGGCGCTGGAGGTGTCGCTGTCGGCGCGCGATGACGCGAAGGAAACGCGGTACTATCGATGGGATTACATTGAAACCTGGGAGTATACGTCGACATTCCGCTCGGACTTCGAGTTGGTGAACCGACTGCCCGTGCCTCGAAAGCCCGGTGAAGGCATCTATCGCTGCTATCGCTCACGTCCATCGACGAGAATCTTAGTGGGTACCTCTATTCAACTCAGCGACGATGTGATCTCGAATCAATTGTTGGAAACCATCCCGGTGGGTGACCAGCGCACGGTCGCGCGTTATAGCATTGAAGTTCGACAACGGGCGATTACACGCGTCGAGTTTGAATACCTAAAACAACTACAAAAGTCGACCGAGGGTCTCGGGGGCTTGTTCGATCCACAACCATCTCAACTGTATGGCAACCTTCGAAAGACCGGTGACGCAAAGGTGACGGTATTGGGATATTTCAGCGCGGGCACCGCCCAAAAAATGAGGACGTTTTACCATCGCGACCAACTTCCGGTCAGCATGAAAGTACTTCCCCGCGACGAGAAGTGTGTGCAGGATACGGTGTGCCTCACAATCCCCAATCCGTATGGACTCAAGTGTCACCTCGAACTAAAGACTTTGAAAGGGACAGAGTTGATTACCGGTTCCCTATTTAAAGAGTTTGAGACGATCGGTTTTCTCTGCAGCACGGCAGAATGTTCGGATTGCCGCTTGCAAGGCGGGTCTACCGTCAAACCAGATTTTTGGTAGTTAAATGCCCGCCTACTTAGGCTGAGGCTTCTGCTGGGTGTTGGTCACCGGGGTCGGCGTTACGCCCATCTTCTTCAATACGAGGTTCGAGATATCAAACTGAGGATCTTTGTACAAAAGAACACTTCCGCTACCACCGGCTGCATTCAAGGTGATGATGAAGGAGTATCCGTTTTCCTTGGCCACATCAGCAATGGCAGTTCCGACCTTGTCGTAGAGTGGAGTCATCAGGTCCTGCTGCTTTTTTGCAAAAGATGATTCAGCGTCCTGTTGAAATTTGGTGAAAGCTTGTTGCAGTGCTTGAAGTTCGGCTTGCTTGTCCTTTACAATGGCGTCGACCCACTTCGTATAGTTGGCTTGATAGTCGGCAAGTTTCTTTTCGTAGTCTTGGGCTTTTGCCTTCAACGTAGCTTCTAACTGGGCTCCGTGGGCCTGCAGGTCCGTTTCCACTTTCTTCGCCTCGGGCATTTGCGAAAGGATATAGTCAGTGTCGGCGTAGCCGAGCTTCTGGGTGTCTTGGGCGTAGCTAGCGAAGGCTAACAATATGGCTGTGGCTGCGAAAAAAAGGCGCTTCATTGGGAGAAAAGTCATTTTTAAAGGGACAAATGTAATAAAAACTTAGTGTCGGGGCTGTCTACTCAATCTCCGTGCCACCGATTTCGGAAGAGGTCGGGTGCTGGTCATCGGGGGCATCACGTTTATTGTGCGGCGAATTCTTCAGTTTCTGCCGAAGATCGTGCATGTTTGCGCGCGATTTCACACCCGATGTCTACCGCACCTACCAATCGTTACTACGCTTCCGCGATTGCGGCCTTCGTTGTTTGGGGATTCTTGCCAATGGTTCTGCGCTCCTTAAGTGGCGCTAGTTCAGGTGCGATCCTGTACTTCCGTATTCTCTTTTCGTCGGCCATCTTGATTACCATTGTGTCCGTGTTCAGAAGATCGAAATGGAAGCGCGACCGGCAACAGTTTTTGGCTGCCAGCCCCACCGATCGCCGCAACGCACTGCTGCTATGGCTCGGTGGCGGTGCCTTGTTAACGGTGAACTGGCTCACGTTCATCTACACGGTCAATCACGTAAACATTCGGACGGCGTCTTTCTCGTACTTCATTTGTCCCGTGTTAACCGCCGTGTTGGGATACCTTGTATTGAAAGAGAGGATGACGCTGATACAATGGGTGGCTGTTGGATTGTGCGCCATCAGCTGTGTCATGATGGGATTAAGTTCCGTATCGGAGCTAGGTTACAGTTTCACCACGGCTTTCACATACGGTCTATACCTGGTGCTTCAACGTCTCTATAAAGAGTACGACCGCATGACGGTGCTAAGCGTTCAAATTTTGTTTTCGTGCTTGTTGTTGAACGTGGCCTACCCTTGGTTGATCGACGAACTTCCGTCCGACGCAAGATTCTATTGGGTCACCGCGGCGGTGGCAGCTTTTTTCACCGTGCTGCCCTTGTTCTTGAACCTGTTCGCACTGATTCGCATCAACTCGGCAACGGTAGGAATTTTGATGTACATCAACCCGATCATCAATTTTGCGATTGCCTTTCTGGTGTTCGATGAAAGATCGTCGACGTTGCAAGTAGCCGCTTATGTGATCATCGCCATCGGACTCATCATTTTCAACTGGAAATTCTTGGTGGGAACCCGGCTATCGACCTCTGGAAGCTAGGTTGGTCCATCGACGATGAGGTTCGGCTAAAAAAGAACCCCTTCGACGCGCGGAGATGTCCCGGCTTCGAAGGGGTTTTACTTTTATAGGAAAGTTATTACTTCTTCAAGCTTTTCAAGTAGGCGATGCTCTTGGGCACTTGTTGTGTCACCGAGCTGCTCTCGTCTTCGATGAAGAAGTGTTTGATTCCAAGTTTGTTTGCTTCACGGATCACACCGGCGATGTCAATTTCGCCTGTTCCCAACACGACGTCGTTTTCTTGAGACGTACCGCCCGTTAGATCCTTCGGCGTTCCTTTTTTCAAGTCTTTCACATGCAGAAGTTTCCAACGGTTGCCATACTTTTTCAACAGCGCAACGGGATCGCCACCGCCGAAATGTGTCCAGAGGATGTCCATCTCGAATGACACATATTCTGGATTCGTGTTTTTGATGATGTAATCGAGGAGAATCCCGTCTTCATAAGGCTGGAACTCGAATCCGTGCACATGGTAGCAGAAAGTGATTCCATTTTCCTTCAAGACCTTGCCTCCCGCGTTGAAGTCGGCGACAGCTTTCTTCGCGTTTTCGAGGTTGAACTTGCCGCGTTCGTGGGGAATCCATGCGGTCATCACGTATTTGGCGCCGAGGATCTTTGCCGTGGCGGCGACTTTCTGCGGATCCTTCACGAGTTCATCGTATCCGCAACCCGTCGACGGGATGCTGATTCCGCGTGCATCGCATAACTTCTTAAACTCTTCCGGTGTCATTCCCTGTGGAGGACCGCCCTCGAGTTCGGTGATCCCAAATCCACGAATGGTGTCGAGGGTCTTGGCCACGTCGATGGGGAAGCTCTTTCGGAACGAGTAAGCTTGAATTCCAAACGGAGCATTGTATAGCCCTTTTTTATCCTGCCCGAAAGCGGCGCAAGAAAGGGCAACGAAAAGCAGAAGTACAGTCGTCTTTCTCATGGTTTTAATTGGTGTTACGATCAAAGATTATTTTTCCTTAATTCTTCTACGGCGTAGTTCGCTGCGCGTGCGGTGATAGCCATAAAAGTAAGTGTGGGGTTTTGCGTTCCGGTAGAGGTCATACAGGCGCCATCGGTAACGAAGACATTGGGACATGCGTGAATTTGGTTCCAAGCATTCAACACAGAGGTCTTTGCGTCCTTTCCCATGCGCACGCCGCCCATCTCGTGGATGTCGGAACCAGGTGGCGTTTTGGTGTCATTCGCCTTGATGTTGGTGAACCCGGCCTTCTCAAACATTTCTATGGACTGTTGCACGTAGTCGTCGGTCATCTTATCGTCGTTGGGAGTCCACTCGCACGAGATAACCAACTGAGGAATGCCGTACTTATCTTTCAACTCTGGATGGAGCCTCACATGGTTCGATTCGATTGGAACGGTTTCACCCATCATCCAACTGCTCACCCACCACTTGTTACTCAATGAAGGATGGAGGATATTCTCGCGAAGCTGGTCTCCAATCATCGATGTATCGGACCACATGCCGCGCCCTCCGGCAATGCCGATGGCATAACCTCGTAAGAAATCGGTGTCTTGTTTTTGCACGTTTCTGAAGCGTGGTATATAACCGTTACTGGGATTTCTGCCGTCCGTCTTCTTGTCTAGGAAACCTTCGTATTCGGCGCTGGCCTTCCCTCTATAATTATGCCAAGCAATATACTTTCCTAGGGTGCCACTGTCGTTTCCCAACCCGTTTGGAAAGCGTTTCGAGGTGGAATTCAGCAAAATGGCGTTGGAATTAAGTGCGGAAGCATTCACAAAAGTGACCCGCGCATAGAACTCGACCATCTCGCGGGTGTTGGCATCGATGATCCGAACGCCGGTGGCCTTCCCTTTAGCCTCGTCGTAAATGATGGAGTGCACCACCGAGAACGGGCGAAGTGTGAGTTTCCCGGTTTTCATTGCCCAAGGCAGGGTGGAGGCATTTGAACTGAAGTACGCGCCATAGATACAGCCGCGGTTGCACATCGCTTGATTGTGGCATTTGGTGCGACCTTGTTTGAGGTGAATTTCCTGCGGGTTGGTGATATGTGCGCACCTACCTTGCACCAAGTATCGGTTGCCGTAGTTCTTCTTCAGCGAATCTTTCAGATGTTGTTCGATACAACTCAACTCGAAACCGGGCATCACTTCGCTGTCGGGCAGCTCTGCGAGGCCGTCCTTGTTGCCGGCGATGCCTGCAAACTTTTCGACATGCGTGTACCAAGGTTCAAGGTCGCGGTAGCGAATCGGCCAATCGACGGCGAAACCATCGCGGACAGGTCCTTCAAAATCGAAATCACTCCACCGCTGTGTTTGACGCGCCCACAGCAATGACTTTCCCCCAACGTGATAGCCGCGGAACCAACGAAATGGTTTTTCCTCGACAAAGGGTTGTTCGTCGTCGCGGATCGCCCAATGAAATGTTTCTTCGCGGGCGAAACGAGCGTTTTGGAAATCTTTTTTCTTCTCGAGTGCGACCGAACCCCGATGTTCAAGTTGCCAGGGTCCTTTCGATGCGGTTGGATAGTCTTTCACATGCTTCACGTCGCGACCGCGCTCGAGTACGAGTGTCGACAAGCCATGATCGCATAATTCCTTTGCAGCCCAACCACCGCTGGCACCAGAGCCGATCACAATGGCATCGTAGGTGTTCTTTTGCTGTGCGTCAATTGAAAAGTATGCCATCGGTTATGCTTTAGCGTCGATGCACCCAAAGTAATGATCGGGTGCAACCTTGTAATTCAAATACTGTGTCATCACTTCCTTCGAGGTATTGAAACCACGGATGGTTTCAGATTTCATCAATTGGAAGAAGTCCTGTTCTTCTTTCGAACTCGATCCCGCGAAGGACAATAGAATAGCTTCCCGTTCTTTTTGGGAGCATGTGTCGAACGAACGACCATGGCTGGCCTTGGCTTTTTCGGCCACAACAGCGAGCTGTTTGCTCACGTTTTGCTGCACTTCGGTTTCGTAGCACTCGTCGAGCAACTTGATGAGGAATTTCTCGACACCCACCGCGCGAGCGCCAATACTACTCCCTGCAGGAATGATTGTGTCCGCCACGTGCGCGATCAACTCCTGCTCAACGGGTGAAAAAGCGGAGGCATTGAAGGGAGGGTTCGTCCAGCCGTCGGCCCAAGCAGGGAGGACGGTCAGCGCGCCATACGTGGCAGCTAAATACTTGAGCGAATCACGTCGATTCATGAGAAAGGGTCAAACCTGAATTTAGCGATAATTTTATTGTATCCGTTGATGGAAACCAGGGATATGGATGGGCGGTCGCTGGCGCCTACAAAAAGAAAGCGGCTAGAATGGTTGTCATCCTAGCCGCTAACGATCGTTAACTTCTAACCTTATCGCTGCACCGTAAATTCGACTGCGCTCACGATGGTCTGATTGTCTTTCGCTTGCTCGTTGACGAACACGAAATAGAGGTCATGCACACCATCGGTTGGCTTCAGGGCTGCCTTCACATTGATCGACATCAGGCGACGCAACGAGGAGAAATCGAATCCACCACCGCCACCGCCCGGGCGACGACGTTGCGCATTCCCGCCATTGGCTGCCGCGATCGCGCGTTGGAAGTCGACGTCTTTAGGTACGATGGTTTCGGTCGTTCCCAGTAGCGGTCCATCGGGCGCATCTATGCGTACTTCGATCACACCACCTACTGCTCCTGTACGCGGTTGGGCTTGTACGAGTAACTCGACGTTCTTGATTCCAGTCAAATCCAATCCTTTGTAGCCGAGGTAAGAGCGGTTTCCCACGAGGCTAAACGAACGCGACGGCGTGGTCATCAATTGTGTTCCCTTTTGCACGTCCGCTTTTTCAGGATCAAGCGTCGGATTGCGCAGGGCAATGATCTTTTCCGAAGCGAGCGACCCCAACTGGTCGGTTCCTTTGTCTTTGTAGGCCACGCGCAGCAAGTAACTTCCTCGGCCGTTGTCGCCTTCTGGCGCTTTAGGTGTGAAAGAGCCAGAGATAGCAGGCTTGGTGATCTTTGCCTTTGCTTTCGACAACGAGAGGATGTAGCTCACCATCGTCGCTGCATTTTGAGGCGAGATCTGAGGGTGGGCACTCATCGCATGGTCGCCCCACACGCCGCTTCCGCCTTGGATAATCTTTGTGGCAAGTCGTTCGGGGGCTGTCGGATCGTTCTTGTACTTCGCGGCCACATCTTGGTAGGCCGGACCAACCGATGCTTTGTCCATTAAGTGACAAGACTTGCAATCGCTGTTGGTGATCAAACGGAGACCTGCCGAGAACTCTGTCCATTCGTCGGTGGCCACATGGTTTTGCGCGATCTCGATGGGATCAAATCCTTCCGGAGCGTAGTCGAAGTTGATAGCAACTTCATCGTTCGGAATGGTGCCAGCGGTGAGGCTGCCATCCTCGCGGTCGGTCACTTCTGCCTTGTATTCGATCGGTTGTCCAGCAAAGAAGAAGGTCTTATTGCCTTTGGTGATCTCGAGATTCGCAACTGGAGGCTCATTACCTGCTTTGATTTCGAACGTCTGGCTGTTCTTTTCACCTTTGGTATCTGTCGCCGTGAACGTGACTTGGTAAACACCGGCCTTATCTAGGGTGACAGACCCATTGGCGGTGTTCAACGTCGTAGCGAAGCCATTGTCCGACTTGATCGACCATTCGTATTTCAAGGCGTTCGCGTCATACGAATCATAGTCCATCGTGCCTTCGGAAGACAAGTTCACGTTGAGCGGGAGTGCTCCGGCAATCTTGTCGGCGGTTGCTTTCACGATCGGTTTACGATTGCCGCCATTGTATTCGATACGCACGATTTGAGCGTTGTCGTTACCACGGAACCATGCCGAGCCATACTCCAGTACATAGAGGTCGCCGTTGGGTGCAAACTTCATGTCTATGGCGCTGCTAAAGTTTTCGTTGGGAAGGAACTTCTCCATCGTTTGGTAATTGCCGTTGTCGTCCATCGTTACGACCATGATCCAGCCGCGCATAAATTCGACCATGAACCATTTCCCTTCGTAGTAAGCCGGGAAACGATGCGAGCTTTTTTGGAAGTCAGCTTTGCGGAACACAGGACCGCCGGTGGCGCTTCGTCCGGAGCTACCGACTAGCGGGAATTCTTCGGAAGTGGAATAAGGATAGTAGATGAAGGCTTTTTGCGGTGGAGGGAGTTCGCGCAACCCGGTGTTGTTGGGCGATTCGTTCACGGGGTTAGCCGGATCGAAGAAGGCACCAGGATCTTGCGTTTCATAATTATAGTGTGAGTAAGGCTTGTTGTCGGCGATAAAGTAAGGCCATCCGAAGAATCCGGGTGCTTTCGCTTGGTTGAATTCGTCGTATCCGCGCGGCCCGATGATCGAGTCTTTGGATGCGTCGGGTCCCACTTCGCCCCAATAAATATAGCCGGTTTTCGAGTCCATGGAAACGCGCCACGGGTTACGGTGTCCCATGGTATAGATTTCGGGTTTTGTCTTGTCGGTTCCTTCCGGGAACAGGTTTCCTTTTGGAATGCTATAACCACCCGCGTCTTCGGGGTGGATGCGCAAGATCTTTCCGCGTAGGTCGTTCGTACTACCCGCCCCACGTTGGTCGTCCCAACTAGAGCGGCCGGGACGCTCGTCGAGGCCAGACGTGCCGGCCACGGGGTTGCCGGTGTTGTTTCCGACCGTCAGGAAGAGGTTGCCATCCTTATCCCAAGCCATTCCACCGCCGGTGTGGCAGCAAGTTTCGCGTTGGGTGGGAACTTCTAACACGATCTTTTTTGATGCTGGATCGAGGGTATCGCCGGCGACGGTCCAACGGGCGAGCACGTGTTTCGCTTCGGCGGGATCGGCGTAATACAGATATACCCAGTGGTTGTCGGAGAATTTCGGGTGGACGGTAACGCCCATCAAACCTTCTTCCGCTTCGCGTACGTCACCTTCCTTGCTTACATATTTGGTGTTGACGGGGATGTTCGCGATCACCTTCACTTCACCGGTGGTGCCGTCGAATGTTTTCACTTTACCCTTCCGCTCCACGAAAATGATCTTTCCGTCGGGGAAAAAGTCGATCACCATCGGCTCGTCTAGTTCTCCGGGCTTGGTGACGACGGTGGTTGTAAATCTGTTCTCTTCGGGTTTCGAGAGATCTTCGGGTTCCTCGGGCTTCGAGCATGAGACCGCGAGGGAGAGCGCCAAGACCGCGGCAACGGCAGCGCGGCGCATCGAGAATTTGTTAAAATTCATGTGTTGGATGTAGTCTGGCAATAGACCGCTAAGTTGTGTATTTGATACACATTGTGCAAGCCGTCTTGTTCGCCGACGCGGGCGAGTTGAAATAAAAGACGCCGTTTTCGACGGAATTTAGAAAACCGGCTGTTTATAGCTCAGATTTCATTGAGTTGCATCCAATAATGGCCTAGTTCGGAGATGGCCTTGGTGTAGGACTCGAAGCTGTTCGGTTTCACCACGTAACTATTGGCCCCGTATCCATACCCTTCTTCAATGTCGCGCTCCTCCTTCGAAGACGTTAACAAAATGACGGGCGTCTTTTTGGTGACATCGTTCGACTTGAGTTGTTTCAGGATTTCGAGCCCATTCACCTTGGGGAGTTTCAAATCAAGAAGGATCATTTTGGGCGCATGTCCCATATTCCGACTGGCATACTTGTTCCGCGCGAAGATAAAATCCAGCGCTTCGGCACCATCGTCGATGTGAATTAAACGACTGTGGGTGTCAATCTTTCGAAGGCTTCGGATCGTGAGCTCCGCTTCGTCGTGATTATCCTCGATCAGGAGAATGTCCACATCGCTCGAAGAGGCATTCGAAGGTATGGGCATAGGGGTGTTTAAAAAATGTGTTGTACAATTTACAACAAATCCCGCCTATGTGCAAAGCGTAAAGTAGAACGTGGCACCATCGTTGGGCTTCCCTTCGCCCCACACTTTTCCACCATGGCGCACCACAATGCGTTGAACGAGCGCAAGACCAACCCCAGTCCCATCGAATTCATCCTGCTTGTGTAAGCGTTGGAACACACCGAAAAGCTTGCTCGCGTATTCCATGTTAAATCCTGCACCGTTGTCTTTTACATACCAAGTGGGAAAAGGTGCACTCGCCACCATGCCAATTTCTACTTCCGGAGCGGCCTTCTTCGAGGAATACTTGATCGCATTGGAAAGCAAGTTCACCCAAACTTGTTTTAACAAGCTTCCATCACCGTTGGCCTTGTCGAGTGGATGGATGGTGATCCGCGTTTTAGATTCGGCAGTATGAAGCTCCTCCAACACTTGGTCTACCAAAGCGCGCATGTCTACGTCCCCAACTTTTAGTTGCGTTCTGCCCAGTCGTGAAAAGTTCAGTAGGTCGTCGATCAGTTGCCCCATTCGGTTTGCATTGCGCGCGATGGTCTTTACATTTTTTACAATGTTCTCGTCCAAGCCTTCAGCGTCTTCGACCAAGATGGTGGCAAAGCCGTCGATGATGCGGAGCGGTGCCCGCAAGTCGTGAGAGACCGAATAGGTGAATGCTTCCAGTTCTTTATTCACCGCTTCTAGTTGACTCGTCCTTTCCTGTACTTTCCGTTCCAAGTCTGCATTCAACGACATGATTTCGGATTCGATCTGTTTTCGAAGGGTAATGTCTTGAATGATACCAAGCAAAGTCGGAACGCGTTCGTCGGTGTCAAAGGTCGCTTCCGTTTGGACATGAACCCATTTCTCACCACTGGCTAGCAGCAGCCGATGATCTAAGTTGTAACCAACCTGATTGACCAGCGCCGAGGACAACGCACTGTTGACGTCTTTGCGGTCATCTGGATGAACGAAACTCAGGAAGGTGGACAACTTCCCATCGAAGGTATCCGGATCGCATTCGAAGATTCGGCATGCCTCTTTCGATAAGTGGATTTTCGAAGAAGACGGTGAGCCAGCTTCCAACGTCCAGTGACCAATGTGGGCGACCTGCTGTGCACGCTCCAAAAAATACTTGCTCGTTCGTAGGTCAAGTTCGATCATCTTTTGACGGGTGATATCTCGGCTGATACCCACAATCCCAATCACCTGCCCCTGGTCATCGGTCAACGGTACTTTTGTGGTGAGCAAGTACTTGAGTTCTCCATCTTTGGTGACGGTAGATTCTTCGAAGTTGACCATCGCTTGTCCCGTGGCGAGGATTTGACGGTCTTCTTCTAGGTAGCCAGAGGCAACCCCGTCGCCAAAAAAATCGATGGACGACCGTCCCAACGTCTCGATCTCGCTGGTGGCCCCGATCAGTTTCACCATCGCCCGGTTGTTGATGATGTGCTTCGATTCGCGGTCCTTTACATAAACATAGTCGGGGATGTTGTCGATTAGGGTTCGTAACATGGAGCGCTCACCCTTCAACCTCCGTTCATTTTCGATTCTCTCGGTAATGTCGTGCGAGATGTGCGATGCGCCGATGATGTCGCCATCCGAATTGCGAATAGGGGAGGCGGTCATGTTGATGTGTGCGACTGACCCATCCTTTCGAATTCGACGCGTCTCAAAAGTCTCGATGCGCTGGCCATTCCGAATGCGTTCCAAGATACCGGCCTCCTCACCGCGCAGTTCGGGTGGAACTAAGATCATCACACTTTCGCCGATTGCCTCCGACGGCGTATAGCCGAACAAAAGCTGGGCGCCACGGTTCCAACTGGTAATCACCCCGTCGAGCGACTTACTGATAATCGCATCTGTCGATGAATTAACCAGTGACGCCAACAAGGCTTGTTGCGCTTCTAAGTTTTTGCGTTCCGTGACATCACGAAAGTTGAAGACCATTGCCTGTACCGCGGGTTCGTGCATTAAGTTGGTGATCGTACCTTCTATCCAAATGAGGTGACCAAACAAGTGATACAACCGACACGAGAAGGGCACTGCTTTCGCGGGCTGGAGCTTCGACTTTTCAACGAGATCTTGAATCATCGGTAGATCTTCTTGATAGGTGTACCGATTCGTGGGATTGGCCTGGCGGTGTTCGAAAGAAATGCCCGTCATCTTTTCGACCGACGGCGACTGGTATTGTACTTTTAGGTTCGCATCGGTGAGAACGATTGCATCCGAACTGCTATCGATAAGAGCGCGAAACCTTTTCTCATTCCATTCGAGGCGCTCTTCCCACTTCTTGCGTTCCGTCACGTCGCGAAAGCTGTTGACGATCGCGTTTACGTGCGGGAAGTCGAGCATGTTCGTACCCACGCCTTCCATCCAGAAGTAGTGACCTTTTTTGTGGCGCACGCGCCATTGGTATTCAACCGACGCGCCGGGTTTGTCCCGCACATCGTGCATCAGTTTCATAACTCCTGCGATGTCGTCGGGGTGAATGAGGGAAAAGCCGTCGATGTTGGCCCGTTCCTCTTTTGTGTAACCAGTGATTCGCTCGGCAGCCGGCGTCTGGAAGATTACCGCCCCCTTCTCGTCTGTTAGCATCAAGCCATCAATACTGTGATCGATGATGGCTTTGTATCGTTGTTCGCTGATTTCGAGTTTCTTGGTTCGCTCAAGTATTTGTCTTTCCAAGTCGCTGTTGATCTGTTCCAACTTAGTCTCTACTAGGTTGCGACGGGCGTCTTGCTGGTTTAGACGTTTGGCCAAGAACACCACTGAGATGACGAATAGAGAAATGAAGAATGTAAGTAAACTCGAAATGCCAATTTCTATGGGAATCGGAAATTCCGAGACAATGAATAGCCTCGTGTATCCGATGGCGACGCCGAAACCCATCGACAGGGGAATGAGTGTACGCGCAGCGGTACCGCCCATGTGGGGACTCATGATCGCAGCCATAAATCCGACGTCTGAATTAAGTCGCAAGACCACCCAACAACACGCCAAGAACGCAAAAGACGAGTGGATGGCCATGGGTTGGAGCCACACATCGCCATACGAGGTGACACCGTAGGAATAGCCGATGATAGCTAGCAGTGCAAAAAACCAAACTATTGCTTCCATCCAGTTGGCCCATTGACGCCTTTTTACTGTTCCGTTGATAGTGAAGATGGCGCCAAGATTCATGAGCATGATCTCGACTGTCGTGCTTCGGGGCATCAAAAAATGCCCACGACTGAAACCGCTCATAGGAGAGAAGAACAATTCATCAATGTCGACACCCAATAAGACCAACAGCGCGAGCAATATGGGTGTTGAAAATAGGGTTAGTAACAACTGGGTTTTGAAGCGTGGATACACCGCCCTTTGATCGAGTGACATCAGCAGGAGGCCGGTGCCGCTGAACACGAAGCAGAGGGCTGTGATAGGATTCATGACTACCACGTCGTGCAGGGGTTGAACCAGCCGTTGGATGCCACCAATCCATCCCAACCACACCAACGTCCCCATGGCAATTGGGACCGCCGAGAGAAACACGAGGTTTCTTGGTCGACTTGTGGTTGGTTTAAGCGAAGGGGATTCCATAGAGCGCGAATCTGATGAAGTTAGCAAATGAATGTCGTTTCACCATAATTATAAACAGCGACAGAAATGGACTTCATTCGATTGCATTCGTCGTGGGCTGATCGCCCGGAGAGTTGTTTCGATAATGGGGTAATGATGCTACCTTTGTTTTCCCGGCTCGAACGATACGCAATTATTCAACAACATTAGACCCTCGTGTAAGGAGTAGGTATGATTCGCCACGCGAATGATCAATTGGCAGCAGTGGGCGTGAGCTTTAAGACACTGGAGCTTTCGTCGAGGAGTCGTTTTGCATTTAATGCGGACGCGTGCCGTGTCGCTTATGCTTCGGCCCCCAACGATCTTTCGTTCTTTATCCTGTCTACCTGCAACCGGACAGAGTTGTATGGATGGACCCATGACCTCCAACCGTTGAGCGATATCCTTCGCCGACAGGGGCTTTGCAACGAGGAAGAGTTTGCGCGTATGTCTTTTTCTGCCACCGGAAAGCAAGCTGCCGATCGGCTATTCAGAGTAGCGGCTGGCCTCGAGTCCCAGATCGTTGGCGACTATGATATCATCTCTCAGATCAAAACTGCATTCCAATGCGCCAAAGCAGCCGGTCGGGTGAATGGGCTGCTCGAGAAGACCTACAACTTTGCGCTTCAAACGTCGAAGGAAGTGAAAAACCAGACGGCGTTCTCCGATGGCACGCTTTCCATTCCTTACGCGGTGGTGAAAAAGCTCGCGTCAATTCCATCGATCCAGGCTGTCACGGTGGTGGGGGCTGGTGACACGGGCGAGTTGGTCATTCGTTACTTGCGTTCGCACCTGCCGAACTGCCAAATTCGATTGGTGAATCGCCATGAAGAGCGTCTTCATCAGTTGGGCGCCCGGTACGACGTGTTACAGTTTCCCATCGCCGCCTTGGCACAATCGCTTGTCGACAGTCAGGCTGTCGTGGTCACGACCAACGCACCCTCGCCCTTGCTATTTCCAGAACATTTGTCCAATTCGGATGCGCGTTGGGTTTTCGATTTATCGGTGCCGCGCAACGTAGCCCCCTCCGTTTACGGCGCCCCAGGTTTACACGTATTGGATACAGATAAACTTTCGGAGACGATTCAAGAGAATATGACAGCCCGGTTGGCGGAAGTTCCAAAAGTTGAAAGCATCGTAGCTTCTTCCTTATCGCAGTACCAGGCATGGCTCGATCGTCGAAGTCATTTCTCCAACGTACCGAGGGCGCCTCAATCGGACGAAACTCTATGAGCGTGGTTCGACTCGTAACCCGCACCAGCACGCTCGCGTTATGGCAAGCGAATGCCGTTGTCAAAAAGCTAGCGGCGTTGGGAACGGAAGTCGAAATCATTCCGCTTAAGAGTGCTGGCGATTTGGATCTGGTCAGTCCCATTTACGAAATGGGTGTGCAGGGCGTTTTTACCCGCGAACTGGATGTCGCGTTGTTGCAAGGACGAGCCGACATCGCCGTGCATTCATTAAAAGATATTCCAGTAATTCCGGCGCAGGGAACGAAGATCGCTGCCGTGCTGCCACGGGGAAACCCCGCGGACGTGTTGATTCATCGAGGAAAATTGCCCAACGCGCAAGAGCCGTTCACCATCGCCACCAGCAGCATCCGCCGGCGGGCACAGTGGTTAGCGAAGTATCCGCACCACACGCCAGTGAACATCCGTGGAAACGTGGAGACGAGGATTCACAAAATGGAGGAGTCGGGTTTCGATGGATTGATCATGGCAGGAGCGGCCATCGAACGGTTGGCGATCCAACTTCCACATGCGGTTGAATTGGATTGGATGTTGCCCGCGCCCGGTCAGGGTGCCATCGCCGTGGTTTGCCGCCACGACGACCAACGTGTGTTGCCTTTGATGGAAAGGATCAACCACGAGGAGACTATGGTTTCGGTTCAGGCAGAGCGTAACTTTCTCCACTCCTTGAAGGGCGGATGTTCGGCCCCCATCAGCGCGCTCGCAGTTTTGTCGGGTACTTCTCTTCAAATGAAGGGAATGGTTCACAGCCTGGATGGAGCGACGAGTTATTCCGTGAGTCAAACATTTGACAGCGGATACGAACATGCCGGGGTCATGTGTGCGGAGGAGTTGTTGAGCCATGAACCGGCCCGAAAACTTCTGCAGGACATTTTTCTTTCGCGACCGAATTTGCGCGCGGAGTAGTATTTTTGAACTCGATCGTTAGCTATTAAAATATTGTGGACATTCTACAACGACATCGACGACTTCGCATCAACCAAACGGTGCGCGATCTAGTAGCAGAGACTTCCATTTCTCCCGCACAATTGGTGGTCCCAATTTTTGTGGTGGATGAGAATGAGCCTACACTCGAAATTGCTTCGATGCCCGGCTATTCACGTACACGGCTGAGTGGCTTGGAAAGAAGACTCGAACATCTTGTGAAACTTGGATTGAAGAGCGTGTTGCTTTTCGTGAAGGTAGACGCAAGCCTTAAAGATAATACCGGTAGCGAAGCGATTAATCCAAATGGGTTGATGCAACGAGCGATTAAGGCAGTGAAAAAATTCGACCCATCCATTGTGGTCATGACCGATGTGGCTCTAGATCCATTTTCCATTCATGGTCACGATGGTATTGTGAAGGGACATGAGATTGTGAATGATGAAACGGTGGAAGTGCTCGCGCGGATGGCGGTGTCGCATGCCGCCGCGGGTGCCGATATCATCGCGCCTTCCGACATGATGGACGGAAGGGTGTTGGCCATTCGTCGGGCTCTCGATGCCGAAGGCTTTACGTCGACCTCTATTCTGGCGTATTCAGCCAAGTACGCCTCTCATTACTATGGTCCTTTTCGCGATGCACTCGATAGCGCCCCGGGCTTTGGCGACAAGAAGACCTACCAAATGGATTTCCGAAATGCCACCGAAGCCGTGAAGGAAGCATTGACAGATGTGCAAGAAGGTGCGGATATGGTGATGGTGAAACCTGCGGGACCCTACCTCGATGTTATCTTTCGCGTGCGACAGGCCGTCAATGTGCCAGTCGTGGCCTACCAAGTTTCGGGCGAGTATGCGTCGATCAAAGCTGCTGCTGAAAAAGGGTGGATCGATGAAAAGGCAGCAATCATCGAATCGCTCACGGCCATTCGCCGCGCAGGCGCCAACATTATCATCACCTACTTTGCGCCGGATTTTGTTCAACGCTGAACTGAGCACTTGTGAACGAACAACTTTTTAATTCTGCCACGCAATATATTCCCGGTGGTGTAAACTCGCCCGTCCGTGCTTTTCGTCAGGTAGGGGGTACACCTTTATTTATTCAAAGCGCTCGTGGCGCGTACATGTATGGTGAGGATGGTCGGAAATACATCGACTACATCAACTCATGGGGCCCGATGATTTTAGGGCACCGTCATGCTTCGGTATTGAAAGCGGTTCATTCGCAGTTGGAAAAAGGAATGTCGTATGGTGCACCGACCGAGTTGGAAACACTAGTGGCGAAGCGTGTCGTCGAGATGGTGCCTACGGTCGAGCTCGTGCGCATGGTGAATTCTGGAACCGAGGCGTGTATGTCGGCCGTGAGACTGGCGCGAGGTTATACCGGTCGAGCGAAGATTTTGAAATTCGAAGGCCACTACCATGGTCATGCCGACATGTTCCTGAAGAAGGCTGGAAGTGGTGTTGCGACTTTGGGTATTCAAGCCCCGGGTGGGATACCTACTGCCGTCAGCGAAGATACCCTCGTCATTCCGTTCAACGATGTGACTGCGCTAGAGGAAGTAATCCGGCAACATTCGGATTCTCTGGCCGCAGTGATCGTGGAACCCGTAGCAGGAAACATGGGATGTGTTCCACCCGATGCCCAGTTCCTTCACACACTACGCGAAAATTGTACACGAGTAGGAGCGTTGTTGATCTTCGATGAAGTAATGACGGGCTTTCGACTCGCACCGGGAGGCGCACAAGAAATGTACGGAGTGACAGCCGACTTGGTCACCTTTGGCAAGATCATCGGGGGCGGACTCCCCGTAGGAGCATTCGGCGGTCGGCGGGAGATCATGCAGCGGATTGCGCCGTTGGGCGATGTCTACCAAGCTGGGACGCTTTCAGGAAACCCAATCGCCATGGCGGCCGGCTTCGCAACCTTGAATTACCTACACGAACACCGTGACGTGTATGCTGAACTCGACAAAAAGGGACAAACTCTTGCGAACGCTTTTCGCGAAATGGCGGCTGGTCAAGACTTCCCACTTGTGGTGAACCAAGTTGGATCGATGATCAGCGTCCACTTTACCGATGGTGCAATCCGCAACTTCAGCGATGCCAAACGGGGTGACAACGATCTTTTTAAAAAGTACTTTCATTTCATGTTAGACGCAGGTATCTATCTGCCTCCATCACCTTACGAGTCTTGGTTCTTGTCGATCGCGTTAAGCGAAAAGGACATTCATTACACGCTGGAGATGACCGAGAAGTTTATCGAGCTCAATAGTAAACGGTAATTTCCACGCGTCGATTCTTCGCGCGATTTTCTTCGGTCAGGTTGTCGGTGATCGGTTCACGTAAGCCTTTTCCCTCGGCGCTGAGCCTTTCAGGAGCAATTCCCTTTTTGATCATGTGTTGTCGCACAACTTCGGCTCGTTTGTGAGACAAGCGGAGATTGAACTTGTCGGAACCGATGTTGTCAGTATGCCCTTCTATGTTCATCTTGAGATTTTCATCTTGAAGCAACGTGGCGGCTAATTCATCGAGAAAGTTTTCGGTCGTGTCGTCGAGTTCTGCTGAATTGAATTCAAAGGGGAAGTGCAACGTCACGCGCTCGACAATCATCGGCTCCTGTTTCAATTGACCCGCTTGGGCCGATGGTGTTACTTGCTCTTGAGACTTTTCGATGACTACTTCCGGCAGGGGTGCAGGGATAGAATCTACTTTCGCGACCACAGCTGGACCGGGTGTTCGGGTGGAGTCAGTCTTCGGCTTTTGCCGTAACGAAAGCTGTTGCTGACGCTCCTCTGCTGCCTTCCGCCGTTTAGCCACTTGTTTTTGGACTCGCGTGCTGACAAGGCTTCGCAGTTCAATACCAAACTCGATGGTGCCAATGTTGGAGGGATTCTTATAGAAAAGTGGGAAGTCATAGCTGATCCCGACAGATAGTTTCTCTCGATGTAGTTGAATGCCCGCGATGGCCGACCTCCGAACCGCGTATCGCAGCATCACGTCGACTAAATCGGAGGGCTTCTTGGCTTGGACATTCAGTTCTTTTTGAAATCTAAGACCTGCATTCAACATCGACGTTCCTCCTGAGAAAGTAAGTAGCCCTTCTGGTATCAGGTGAAACGTGCCTTGAGAGTAGGTCTCCGCCGCCGCATGTACGACGAAGGTGCCCGGCAACTGACTGACACTTCCCAAGAACGAGTCTTTGGGTTTATTGAAGTCGTACAACGAAGCACCTACCTGTTTGAGTGTGCGGCCTTTTTTGTCAACTTCCTGCCAATAGAATCCAGCGCTGAAGGTTTTAAATGAGTTTCGCAGCTCCGAGAAGTTTTCGCCGCTCGATTGTGTGAGGTCGAATCCTCTGTCTTGAATGTATTGTGAGCCAGTATAGAATCCATCCAAGCCTACTTTACGGGACTGGAACAAAGCCTTGGCTCCGAACGACAGCGTCTGGAAGCGCGACAATTGAATGTGTACTGCGTAGGTGAGCGATGCTTCTTGAGTTTTGAAGATGGCCGCGGATTGATCGTTGTGTAGCGACAGCGCAATGCCAGACCATGGCCGACCGGTACTTGACTGTAGCAATGGGTAAGTGAGGTTGACGAAGTTGCTGTTGATGGAGAGGCCGCCGCCTGTTTCCTGGTGTCGATACACGGTTGTCGCGGAGGCGTACCGAGTTAAGCCCGTCATGGCAGGATTGATCCGTGTCGGCGTGAAGTTGTATTGACTGTATTGAAAATACTGTCCCATTGCCGTGGAGCAAGCCAGGCACACGAATCCAATACCGACCAACAGCCGCCTCATGCTCAATGCAGCAACAAAATAGAACCTGAAGTTTTCCCGTTTAACAAAAGTTTATCACCGTTGCCGGTTTCTCCGTCCACCCGCCAATAATATAAGCCTCCCGGTTGAAGCGTTCCCTGCACGTAGCCGTTCCAACCAATGGTAGTTGCTTGCGACACGTCCTTGGTTTCGTATACGAGACTTCCTTCTCTGTTGAAAACACGGAAGACGAAGCGATTCGGGGATGTCAATCCATAGATCAATAGGCTGTCGTTCTTTCCGTCGCCGTTGGGCGTGAAGAGGTTGGGGACGAAGGCGGTTTCTTGCACGATGATCGTGGTTCGAGCGGTTGCTGTGCAGCCAACCGAATCGGTCCCTGTTAATATGTATTCAGTTGTCTTTGTGGGTGTAGCCGTAGGATTAGACACGGCGGCATTGTCTAGTCCCGACACCGGGCTCCACTGCCATGTGCTTGCCGTGCCGGTTGCTGTCAACTGGACCGAGGTGCCTTTCATGATTTGAAAGCCGTCGCCCTCAATTGCTACTGTCGGTTCGCTAATCCGAATGTCGAAGTCTTTTTTGTACGTACAACCCAACCCCGATGCTTGCACCTTGATTATCTGCGCGGCAGTTACTGTTACTTGAATCGATGTCGAACCCGAAACGGGTGGTGTTGTATTCCACGTGGCATTCTTCCAGCCCGCAGGGATGGCTAATGTTAACACTTGCTGCCGACAGGCGTAGATGATCTCTTTTTCTGTCGGTGGTTGCGGATTGACGTGTAGCGCGAAAATCTTATTCTTACTGCAGTCAAGCTGTTGGGGAATAAAGGCATACAGCGTGTCCGTCGTTGTAGCCACAAACCTGAGGGTGTCCGATTTTCCTAAGAAACCCAGTGCGGCCGAATACCAGGTAGCAGTGCCACCGCCGCTGGGAAGTTTAACCGAAGCACCTTGACACGCTTCTAGATTTTCACGCTTTAAGTCAAAACAAGGAACGACACCTCCTGTGCACAGCGAGTAACTTCCATTGTAGGCGTTGTCTACGGTTTGAATGAAGAATGAGTAGCGTCCGTCGGGCAAATCGCGAATCATCATCGATCGATTGGTTCCGGCATTTCCGTGCGTTACAATCGAGCGCCGCCCGTTGCTATTGTCGAAGCTCGAGGATACCACGCTTGTTAGGTCTCGTTGGAGTTCGACGTCGTACGTCAATGAAAGAGAGTCGGTTCGATCATCGTTTCCTCGACTCCAAAAAATGAAGGTTTTGTCACCCGTCGAAATTGCGAATCCATCCTTGGCGGCTTTTGGGCGCAAATTCTTGCGTGCGGTTGTGTTCTCGTAATACTTAAGCCAGTGTACGTTGAGCGAGTCGATTACTTGAGCGATGTCAAGGTCGCCATCGCGGTCTCGATCGCCAAAGACTTGTGCTTGCACCGACGTGGTGTCGACAGGGAACATGACGTTCGAAGGTTCACGGACAAAATTGACCGTGCGGCTGTCTGCGCCGATGCCCCAAATCCACTCGTCACTCTTGCCATCGGAAGTCATGTCGCCTGTTTCAATGGTCGCGAAGCGAGGAGCCGTGACGACGCTGGCAATTGCAAACGAGTCTTTCTTGTTGAGCCATTGCACTTCGACCTGGCGCGCGTCGGCGTTCGTTCCAATTCCAATGATGTCGAACGCGCCATCGGCATTGACGTCGGCGAGAGATATCTTGCCTTGTACCGGCTGGCGCAATTCGAGAATCCTGAATTTGAAGTTTAGTGCTCCTTGGTACACCCGAACAAATGGTTTTCCATCCACACCTTGCCCCGATACGACGAGGTCGTTCCATCCATCATTATTCAGATCGAATATCCGAATGTCGTTCGTGGTGATACCAAGTTGCTCCATCCGGAGATTGAATAGGCCGTTGGTATTTTCAAACACCCGAAGAAAGGGTTGCCCGTTTTGATTGCCGACGGTTACTAAGTCAATGGCTCCGTCGTTGTTTAACTCGCCGATTCGAAACACTCCGGCATGTTCGAGGAGCTTTTGCGCTTGCTTTTGAAAAGTGGAGTTGCCGGTGTTGACGAAGGGGAACACCGCGTCGGTGTTGATGGCGGTTTTTCCAGAAACGATGACATCGACGCGATTGTCGCGGTTCCAATCTGCGAGTTGCGTGAATCCGGTTTTCATCCCGGTGACGGCTGTGGTTTTGACGACAAACGGTCCGAGCGTCGTGTTTTGAATTGACACAATCTTGAATTGACTATCAATCGTCGACCCGGTCAGGACTAAGTCGAGTAAAGTGTCAGTGTCGGACGAGACCCAGAACAGTTGTGTTTTGCTCAGTCGTTCAGGCAAGGGAATAACCTGTCGACGGGAGAAGGTCTGTGCGACGCTCGCTGTAGCGATGAAGAAGAAGACGGCAAGGATGGAACTGGTTCTCATCGGGTTGCTTTCCTTTGAATCTGAAATGTTAACGGCATCGAAACTTTAGCGGGCACAGATTTGCCATTGAGTGTAGCGGGTTGCCATTGAGGCATTCCCATGATCACCCGTTTGGCCTCTTCGTCGAAAGCGGCGCCCAAACTCTGCACGACGGTGACTTGTTCGGGACGACCGTTGCGGCCAATCACGAACGATACCGATACAATTCCTTCCGTAGAGTCTTTCAGCGCCACGTCGGGATAGTGAAGTTCTTGTCTGAAGTATTCATATAAGCTCGGGTAGCCATTCGTGGGTTGAGCTTCGACGTAGACATCGCTTGCAGGTATCTCGTGCGTTGCGTCTTTCGCGGTCTGTGTGGGGGAGGTTTTTTCCGGGGAGGGGGTCACGACCTTTGGTTCTTCCGCCGAAGCTTCCATTTTTTTGTTCTTGTCTTCAGCTGGTTGGACGGGTACGATGGCGACGTCCGTCGAGTCTCCTCTATTTTGAGCCACGGGTGTTGGTTCATGCGACACGTTCGCGGGTCCCGACTGATTTATTCCAAACCAAGTGGCGACTGCGATCACCACCGCAGAACCGCCGGCGATCCATTTCCAGGAATTTTTAGGCGCGGGTTGGGCGGCGTGGCGCTTCAGGACTTCGTCGAAGTTCATCCTACTTCGAATTTCCTCGTCGCTGATGCTGGGACGCGTGTTCATGATATTAAGCTTTTTCGATTTCATCTTTGATGGCCGAAGATTTTCTTCATTCTTTCCAATATGCGGTAGGTTCTCACCTTCGTGTTCGTTTCTGTCAACCCCAAAATGTCAGCGACTTCTTTGAAGGGACGTCTTTCAAAATATCGAAGCTCTATCAGTTGCAAGTCGTCGGCATCTAGTTGTTCCAAGACGGTGGGCAATTTCTTTTCCCATTCTTCCCAGCTGTGGTCGGCTGTCAGATCTTCGTATAGCGCATGAATATTCGATTCTTCCAGCACGACGCTTCGCATCTTTTTACTTCGCCTGAAATAATCGTGACATTGATTCACCGCGATTCGAAACAGCCAACTCGAGAAAGGCAGCCCTCGAAACTGATATCGATGAATGTTGGTGAGGGCGTTCAAAAAGACTTGTTGTGTTAAGTCGGCGGTAAGTTCTTTGTCGCCCACGCGATGCAGGATGAAAAGGAAGATTCTTTTGAAATACGATTCGTACAATGGACGAAAAGCATTGGGGTCGGTGACGGACCGCCGGATCGAGTCTTCCTCCGAAAATGTTTCTTGGACCTGCACGTTTTCTTTCATCGGCCTATTGAATCCATCGAATTATTCGAATCACAGAGCTCCCACTTTCAGCCACATAGATATTCCCTTTCTTGTCTACTGCGATCCCTTGTGGGTTCGACATCTTGGCGTTAACCGCGGGTCCACCGTCGCCTGCGTATCCAGCCTCTCCGGTACCGGCGATGGTTTGAATGATTCCTGTTTCTTGCGTAATTCTTCGGATGCGGTTGTTGCCAGCGTCGGCAACTAAGATACTTCCGTCGATCGCGATCGCGATACCTTTGGGCGCTAATAATTGTGCTTCGGTAGCTTTTCCGCCGTCGCCTCCAAAACCTTCCTTGCCGTTCCCAGCGATAGTAGAGATGTGTCCATCCATGCCGATTCGTCGAATGACGCTGCTGTTGTCCGACACATATATATTGCCGCTATTGTCGATGGCTATTCCCGCTGGAAAGCTCAGTTTGGCAGCGGTGGCCGGGCCTCCATCGCCGCTGTATCCAGCTTCCCCGGGTATGCCCGCGATCGTTGTGATGGTTCCCGTGATCGAGATCTTACGTATGGTGTGGTTCTGGGAGTCGACTATGTACACGTTTCCTTGTACGTCGGTGGCTAGACCATTAGGGTTATAAATAAGTGCATTCACGGCGGGACCGTTGTCACCCGAACTTCCCTGTAGGACTTTCCCTGCGATGGTGGCGATTTTTCCGGTTTTGGCGTCAACCTTTCGAACCACGTTGTTGCCTGCATCAGAGATGTACAGGTCGCCATTGGGAGATACAGTAATGGCTTGCGGCACATTCAGGTTGGCATTCGTGGCAGGACCGCCGTCGCCGGTGTACGGGGTCATATTGACGACATTGAACCCAAGAAACTTACCGGCCACCAAGTTGACGACTTTGGTAGAGTCAATCTTACGAATCGTGTTCGCCGCGGCATCGGCGACGTAAACATTTCCGTTGGCGTCGATCGATACGGAAGTTACGTAACCGAATTTCGCGTCCAACGCTGGACCGCCATCTCCTTCGTAACCGAAAGAACTTCCAGCGAACGTGTCGATCGTGCCTTGTGTGGCAATTTCAGGGTCGGACTCTGTGCACGCCACCGCTACCACGAAGGCAGCCATCCAAGCATATTTTTTCATGTGCGTAAGGGTTTTGATTTGTATCACGACCCCAAAACGCGCCTTCATTCAAAAGATACACATGGGTGCGACTTAAATATTGTACGGCGCAGACACCTCAAAAAAAATGAGGCTCAAAAAAGTCGTTAAAACTGATAAATTCGCGTCGGTCCAGAAATAGTCGATCAGCAAACCAATGTGTCTATGTCAATTCAGTCGAAATCTCTCCGTGTACTTGTTGTTGGGTGTGGAAATATGGGAGCTTCACATGCCCACGCGTATCATTCGATGGCAGGTGTCGAGATCTGCGGCCTTGTGTCGACTGGAAAGAGCAAGGAGGTATTGAACACAAAACTGGGTGGTGGTTACGCGCTGTACGATAGCTATGAGGCGGCACTCAGGACCACTCAGCCCGACGCGGTGTGTATCTCTACCTACCCGGATACGCATGAGAAGTTTGCCATCATGGCGCTGGAGCAAGGATGCCATGTTTTCATTGAGAAGCCGTTGGCCGACACGGTAGCAGGGGCGGAACGTGTGGCTGCCGCCGCCAAGAAGGCAAATAGGAAGCTGGTCGTCGGTTATATTTTGCGCCACCATCCATCCTGGGAAAAGTTTGTTGAAATCTCGCATCAACTGGGTAAGCCGCTCGTGATGCGCATGAATTTGAACCAGCAAAGTCACGGCGTCATGTGGACGGTGCACCGCAACCTCATGCAGAGTTTGAGCCCGATCGTGGACTGCGGTGTCCACTATATAGATGTAATGTGTCAAATGACCCGTTCCAAACCGGTGCAAGTAAGCGCCATCGGCGCGCGGCTCACCAACGACATCCCGGCGGGCAACTACAACTACGGTCAACTTCAAATCCAGTTCGAAGATGGTTCCGTCGGTTGGTATGAGGCGGGTTGGGGTCCGATGATGAGTGAGACTGCCTTTTTCGTGAAAGATGTGATTGGCCCGAAGGGTTGTGTGTCGATCGTAGCACGCGATGCGGGCGGCACTGGAAAGTCTGCATCGGTCGAGTCGCACACCAAAACCGAGTCGCTCAGGTATCACCATGCCGACCTCGATGCCAAAGACAACTTCGTTCGTGCCGACGAATGGATTGATCTAAAGGATGAACCCGATCATCAAGAGCTGTGCAACCGCGAACAACGGTATTTCTTGAAAGCCATCCACGAGAATGTCGATCTCACCGATCACGTACAAGATGCCGTCAACTCCCTCCGCATCGCGTTTGCTTGCGATGAGTCGGTGAGGACGGGGAAGATAATTAGAATTTAGGGTGGAGAATTTTGAAGTTAGAATTGCTTCAACACCGCATGCTTACGCCAATTTCAGTCGGCGATAGTGTGATTCTTTTCGGAAAGTAAGTCACCTTATAGTCGGCCAGCTTTAATTTTTTTCGAAGAGGGTTTGGCGACAGCCAACGAAATGGGTGGCCGACATTTTTTTTGGCATGGAAAAGCAGATCGTGAGATTCACAATACTTCTTTCAGTATCTGAAGAAGAAACAGTTTCTGGTCGATAGCGAAGTGTATAGTACTTTATAGCGACCGTTCCTGTTCCAGATATTGATCCAATTGGCGAATGGTTGCCGTGAATCCTTCGCGGAACCCGAGTTCGATCATCTTTTCCATCCGCGCCAGCGACTCATTTCTGATGACAATGGTCACCTTCGTTGTCCTCATCTTTGTCTGAAAAAGCAGATATGTACTTGAAGTTTGTCTTCGGGTTTATCGCGACATAGCGTTGCACCTGCCATTGTTCCATGCCGTCTGGGCTCACCATGGCGTAGAATCTCCGGCCGCCTACTGTAAAGTCCATCACCTTCGTGCGGGCGCGAAAGGGTTTAGGCGCAGACCACTCGTCCAGTATCTCCGGGGTGGTGAAGGCAGCCCAAACCGATGAGCGTGGGGCGTCGAATTCACGGATAATAGTGACTGTCTTGTTGGGTTTATCGACGACGAAGTCGAAGAGCATTTCCTTTTTCATTTTTTTTGTTTTTTCATTTTAGCTAGAACTTTGTCTAGTTGGTTGAATTGTGTTTCCCAAATTTTCCTAAACTGGTTGAGCCATACGTCGATCTCCTTCATTCTTTCGATTTCGAGCGAGTAGTAAATCTCGCGACCCTGTTGTTGGGATCTCAATAATTCGCACTCGGTGAGTATTCGAAGGTGTTTCGACACCGCTTGGCGACTCATGTCGAAATGTTCGGCCATGGCGTTGGGTGTGAGCGATCCTACGGCTACCAGCGCGATGATCGCTCTTCTGGTAGGGTCGGCAATCGCCTGAAATACGTCTCGGCGCATAAATTTGGTCATTAAGGTGCAACTAAACGGTTGCTAATATATATGCAACTAATCGGTTTCGCAATAGGAGAACGAAGAATATTTGATATATGGTTGATGGAGGTGTCGAGTCTGGTGTTGGTTTTTTCGTGAGATGTTTTATTCGGATGACGTTTCCCATCCGCGCTTGCGGCAAATGCATGGCATTGGTCGACGGCCTTCCCACAAATACACCCGCTTGGAGGACTTTATTGAAGTCAGTTTCACCTACCTTTTTTACGTGATGATTCTAAATCTTACCATGCAATATTTTCAATATTAAGACGATCAATATTATGAGAGCTTTTGCGATCCTTGCAGTGGTTTTGGTTTGGTGGAGTGCCTCTACCGTTTTCGCCCAGTCACCCTTCGATGGTCGTACCTGGGGTGTTGTACTCTCGGTCGCTGGTACAAATGAAATTCGAGTTCGAACGGATGTCATTTATTCTAAGTTGGCAGATCGCTATATGCACATGGATGTGTATTTCCCGAAGGGTCTTGGAGCAAACGACCTTAGGGCAACGATTGTCATATTGAATGGCCTCGGCGATCAATTGGGCCAGGCCACGCAAAAATCTTCACCCTCCCACGTTTCTTGGGCAAGACTATTGGCGGCTAACGGTTTCATCGTGGTTACCGCCGAGACTGAAGTCAACAGAATTCAGGAATCCTTTGAAGCGTTGTTTTCCTACCTAGCTACCAACGCGACTAAGTATCACATCGACCAAGACCATATGGGGATCCAAGCTTTTTCTGCCAATTGTCGAGAGGCTATCACATTTGCGATGGGAGGTAAGGCTTTTTCAGGGATCAAGGCGGCAACGTTCTATTACGGAGAGGCCCCCTCGGGGTTGTTCCGTGAAGACTTGCCGGTATTGTTTGTCATCGCAGAACTCGATATACGAGGTAACAATTACTCTAACTTATGGCGGGAGGTTTTGAGAAACAACGCGCCATGGACAATCACAGTTGCGAAGGATATGCCCCATGCATTCGATTGTTTCTCCGACACCGAGACGTCGCGGCGAACGATACTTTCTACTATATCCTTTTGGAAAAGTCAGTTAAGTGATCTGCCATCGAATACCCTACCATTTTCAAAGGAACGGGAAATTGTTGCTTCGAGATATGATCGCGACCAGGCTCGATTTCTCCAGCTGATGCGCACTTGGGTTGAGGAGCACCCAGACACAAGGGACGCTTACGCACTTTTCCTATTTGCAACCGCACTGATGGAGAACCAAGAATTTGCGGAAGCCGAGCGTTATTTAAGAAAAGGAAGTATGTATGAGAAGGTTGATTACTTAACGCTTGCAACCGTTTTGTACGCGCAGGGAAAAACTAGCGAAGGCGACACGGCGCTTAACGTCTATCTGAATCAAAATGCGTCGGAAGGATTTACATTTTGGTTCATTGCAAATAGACTGATCGCCGCAGAAAAATACTCGGAAGCGGCGAGTCTCTACGAACGTGCATTGAAGTATCCCGACCATGGACCGTGGCTATACTATAATCTCGGCGTGTCGTATGCGAAAATCGGAGACCTGGCGAAGGCGTTCAAGTACTTGGTTATGGCAGCCGAAAAAGGATATGGGGTGAAATCAGATTACGCTGACGACGAACGGCTGGTAAGTCTTCGAAATGACGCCCGGTGGCAAGATTTGTTGGCCCTGGTAAAGTAAACTCGTGCTTGCGTGTTCATTCAATGACAAAACCGCCTGACCTCTCTCGTTCAGGCGGTTTGATCAATAAATGCTAGTTCTATTTAAACACCACGTTCAACTCGCTCGTTGCTTTCGGACTGTAAGGTGTCATCGCGTCCAATCGTCCGGAGATTGCATCCCAGTTTGCTCCGGGCGACTTGCCCGCTACGACGAATCCGTCCTTGTTGAAATAACCTGGCGCAACCGTATTCTTCAAGTACGCAGCGACTAGGTCGGAGTTCAGCGACGGCCATGCCGCATATATTTCCGTTGTCAGTACGTTCTTGATAGAGTAGTCTTTCAGCAGTTTGACACGATCGGTGCTACTCAGTGTACTCGGTGGAAGGCCAACTTCTGCTACACCCACGCCAGTGACGTCATTGCCAGCAGCAACAAATGCCCAGTTGAAACCACGCTGCCCAGAGAAGAAGACCGCGTTGGGATGGTTGCTGTTCCCGTACACGTCGACGACGTCACCTTTCTTACCTGCAAACATGTGCAACGTATTGATGGAGAAAGGATCCTGAAGGGGATTCTCGAGAGTTAAGCCAGAGATCAAAACTTCCATCTGGGCATCATAACCCGACGCAGGTTTTTCCTCGTAGTTGATTCGGAACATGGCATCTTTTGCGGCTGAATTCTCTACGCGGTCACAGTTGTAAGGTTTGATGATCGCGATACCCTTGATCGGAACGCTTCGATTCCAGAATACTTGCAAGGCCTTTCCACCGTCGGCGTTGCCTTCGGAATCAGCATCCGTCACGGTAAGCATGTACTCCCACGAGTTTGATTCGAAAGTAACATCGGCCTGGACTTGTAGGTTCTTGATGCGGTTGTCGTCGTCTGATTTGAAACTCATCGTAAGCACTCGGTCGATTTTGTATTTGCGGATGCCTTCGATGAGTTCTTCGACCAATTTTGCGGACCCGTTGCCGACGGCGATGAACGTCGATAGGTTGACGTAAATATCATTGCCTTTCAATGTGTCGCTTTGGATGCGCCCATTGCCAGGAGCCGATTGGCTGATTGCCGCTGGGATGTCGATGCTGAGTCTTTCAGGGAGGATGTCGCCTTGCTGCGGGTTTACGTTGTTGTTGTCATCGCAAGATGCCACCACCGCCACTAGGGCCGCCGACAGTACAAAAGCCAGAAATTTGCTCGTTTTCATAGTTTTTTTGTTGATTCTATGGGTAGAACACACTGGGATCGGCTTACCCTTAGTCGACTCAGAAAAAAAACTAAACTATTTCACGACTTGGGCGTCGGCCACTACGGTGCAGACCGCGAAGAACCCGGTGGCACCCCGGCTCAGGTTGGTGGGTGCGTTGGCGCGGTCCACGTCGAAGGGACCGCCACGCCACTCGGTTTCCGATAACAACCCTCTCAAGTACGTCTTGTACGCTTGACTCAATGAATACTTCCGTCTCACGACTGTCGCTCCTGCGGGGAACACGAAATCCTCTTTCGTCGGCTTGGTTCCCTCGTTGACGTCGATGGTTTTCAGATCGTAAAAAACCACGAGTCCTTCGCACGCACCAGTGTTACATGCAGTTGTCCCCTTCCAGGAGATTTCATGTCGAATGTAATTTGGATTCGAGCCAGATTGCTCAAAATTAATCACGTATCCACCAGACACGGCGCGATAGGATAGGGGATTCATCGGTTCGACCGGCGTTGAATTGTCTTGCGCGAAATACTCCTTCCCGTTGTATTTGATGTGAAGCGTATAGGTTTGCCCAAAGACGGCACGCAAGTTTGGCGTGATATAGTCGCCTTTGTTCAACGGATCCTCTTGTAGGAACACACTTGTATAGCCGTCATAGATTTCAACAATGGCGCCGCTGACAGGATCTGGAGCGTCATTGGGAGTGGCCACGGACCAACTTAGTTGAACGTGATGTTGCTTCAGTTCGTTGGTGAGCACGCCGTCGACCACCAAGAGCTGATCGCCGCGTTGAATCGGACGATCGACTACTTCCTCACAACCGGTGAAGACGAAGACAGCCAAGAAGAGTAATCTAAGTCTCATCGCCATCTGAAGTTATACGCCACCGACGGCGTGAATCTGCTCAAGTAATACTTCGATACGACGTAGTTGGCGCTCAATAGATTGCCCGGAGTATCCAACGAGCCATCGGCAGCCACCACCTTGTTGTAGTTGTAGAACAGCGCGTTCTTTCGGCCGTAAAAATTGAAAATCGAAAATGTGAGACTATGCTGGTACTTCTGCTCTGGGTTCCGATTGAGTTTCCATGTTCCCGATATATCAAGTCGATGATAATCCGGTAGTCGGTCGTTATTCTTCTCTCCAAAAACGGGCACAGACGATCCATTAAAGGAATAGAACCCAACGGGCGATGAAAACGGAGCCCCTGTGGAAAAATTCCAGTTCGCGCCAAGCTCCCATCGTGGATTCACTTCATATGACAGCGTCAGATTAACCTGATGAGGTCTGTCGCTAAACGCGTTGAAGGTTCGACCTGAGTTGATCCCATCGAACGTACGCTTAGATCGACTATAGGTATATCCTGCCAATCCACGTACACGACCTTCTGTTTTTTTTAACTGGACTTCCACACCATTTGCGCGTCCTTTTCCAAAGAGCAATTGACTTTCGAGCAACGGATTGAGCATCGTCTCCGCGTGTGGTACGAAGTCGATCAGGTTGGCCATGTGCTTGTCGTATGCTTCAATGGTAGTCGTGATGCCCACCGATGGAAATGCCCGGTAATATCCGAGTGTGATTTGATTGGAAGTTTGAGGCTTGACGTTGATGCTGCTGGGAAGCCATACTTCCAGCGAACTGAACGGACTCACGGTATTAGAAACCAAGTGAACATTCTGGACGTTGCGTGCAAAGCTAGCTTTGATTGAATTGTTTTTACCAAACTCATAGCGTAAGGAGGCACGCGGTTCTAGGTTCACATATCGACCATACCGATCCCTTGTCGTAAAGTAGAGTGTGTCGATTACTTGCCTAGAGTCGTTGTAGACAAATTCGAAGGAATTTCCCGTGTTCACCCACGATGATAGCCTGGCCCCGTAGTCAACTTTCCAGCGCGAGTCAATGGCATAGCTGTGGCTTGCGTACCACACAAATTCCGATGCGTTTCTTAGTGACGACCGTGTAGCGGCGGTGATAGAGGAATTGCCTTCAAAGTTGCCAGGGTTGAAATTGTATCCAGTTGCCGCGATGCCTGAATTAATTTCGCTCGTCGGACTGATGAAATAGGTGAGATCTGACTTGATCGCGCCGGCGCCGATTTGGGAACGCCAGCGTTGATTGTTTGCCACATCGGTGTACAAGAAGTAGGTGTACCCGCTGGCCACCAGTGTCGTATTGATAAACAGGCGATCATTCACTGCGCTACTCCACTTGATCGTTCCCGCGTTGTTGTTCCATCGAATACCGATTGCTGGGTTAAAGTATCCGTCCTGACCTGTGTAAAACGAGAAGAAGATCCGGTTTTTCGCGTTCAGGCTGAAGTTCATTTTACCTGTTAGGTCATAGAATTGGAATTCCGTTACGTTGCTGTTGCCAGAACGAGCGAGCCAACCCAGCCGCGAGATACGCGTCGACACCAGCCACGAACTCTTGTCCTTGGTAAAAGGACCTTCCATTCCTGCGCGCGTGGAAATCAGACTGGCGCCGCCCCAAAACGACAGGTGCTGGTCGTTCCCTTTTTTCGTCCTGACATCAAGAACGGAAGAGAGTCGACCGCCAATCGAAACCGGCGCATCGCCACTATAAAACTTTATATCGTTTACGGCATCGGGTATGATCGTCGAAAATACTCCGAGCAAGTGACTCGGATTGTAGATGGGCGCATCGTCGATAAGTACGAGGTTTTGATCGCGATTTCCGCCACGCACATAGTAGAACGATGAGCCGTCGGAGTGCATTTTCACACCGGGTACCGATTCAAGTGATTTCAGCACGTCGACTTCTCCGAAATACGATGTTCGCTCTTTGACAAATTTCGGTTTTAGATCCGTTTCACCTGGGTGTGCCGACGTAATTACAGATTCTCCCTCGTCGTACACGACCAGCTCGGGGAGCACGGGCGGTTCCTCGGCGAGTTTGATGTCGACATTACTGTTTAACGGAAGTTCGATCGATGTAGTCAAGGTTTTGTAGCCTATGTAGGCAAACTCCAGTGTATAGGAACCCGGCATCGTGGTGATGGAAAAGAATCCGAACGCGTTGGTGATCGTTCCAATTCCAAGTTCTTTTATGAGAACTGTGGCCCCGATCAGCGGTTCACCGGTGGCTGAATCTTTGACGAACCCTCCGAATGTCGTCTTCAAAACAGTTTTCGCTTTCGGCGGTTGAATGACGATCTGATTGTTCATCACGATGAATTGGTTCCCCGTTTTCGCGGTGAGCTGATCAAGAACCGTCTTCAGTGCCTCGTTCGTGACTGTGATAGAAACCTTTTGTTGAACATCAATCCGCTTTGGATTGTATGAGAATTCAAGGCCAGTTTGTTGTGAGATGCGCTCGAGAACTTCTCCTAACGCTATGTCCCGAACATTTAGGGATACCTGGTTTTCCTGGGCAAACAACTGACCCATGCTGGTCGACATGAGTACGAAGAACAAAAGTGTTTGCTTGGCGCGAGTGGACCACATCAACATTTGGCGCTGATGATTTCTATTGTTTTTCCGTTGATCCGGTACGTGAGGTCGAGGGTCGATTCCAGCACCCGGAGTACGTCTTCTAGAGTTTGTTGGTCGAAGGTTGTCGTAAGTACGCAGTCGTCGGAGACGGCGCCTGCAATCACGATGTTTGAGCCGTAGGTGGCGTTTAAGGTTTTGACAACGTCTCGCAGCGAGGTGCCATTGAACTCGACGTGTTGGGTAGCCCAAGAGCGGTAGTTCACGTCGCGGTCGATGCGCGCTGGTTGTCCGTTGGGGTCTCTAGGAAGGGCGCCTGCCTCGCCGGCGCGAAGTTCTAGGGAGTTGTCGGCCGATGCCCGTGACAGGCGCACGACTCCTGTTTCCACACTCACGGTAACCGAATTTTCATTCTCAGGTGCAGCCACGTTGAACGAAGTACCCACGACCTCAACGCGGGCAGATCCCGACGAAATGATAAATGGCTTTTGTGGGTTGGGCGTGACGTCGAAAAATGCTTCTCCGGACAACTGCACTGTTCGATCGAGATCGTTGAAGTTGCCATCGTAAGAGAGCATCGAGTTCCGATTCAACGTCACGTGGGTGCCGTCGGGTAGCGTGATTTGCTGTGTGTCGGCAGCGGTTTGGAACTCCATGCCGGCCTGGTCGGACATCGATCGGTTGATGATCATGGCGGCGCCCACGACCACGAGCACGGCGGCGGCGATCCGGACCCAAGTAGGCGTGAACAAGCTGCGAACGTTGTCTTTTTTCTGGTACCCGACCCGGCTGCCGAATTTTGCCCATTCGTGGTCCACGTTGATTGTCGACTGTAGATCACCGCTTTGTCGCTTGGCGAGGTGTTGGGTCGCCAGCTCGAGGCTTCGTTTCACTTGGGCATAATGTGCCTGGTGGGTGGGATCTTGGATCCACGAATCGAAGGCACGTTGGTCGTCGGCGCTTGCTTCGCCAAGGATCACGCGCGTGATGAGGTCATCGATATGGTTAGTGTCGTTCGACAAAGCAGTTGGTCATTGGTGGTAACACATAAAATGGCTCATACCCTTATCTATAAAGAAAATAAACTAGCGCGAATATGACTGACACGAATTTACCCAAGTGATCGCGCAGGATACCAAGCGCCTTGGTGATATGGGCTTCGACGGTTTTGACGGAAATTCCCATTTGCTGGGCGATTTCCGCGTACTTCAGCCCTTGTACTCGACTTAGCTCGAACGCTTCCCTGCACTTGGCCGGCATGTCATGCAGCGCAATTTCAATCTGGGTTTCCAGTTCGACCGCCGCCAGATCGTCTTTGTCGTCGGCCGCGATGGAGTCTTCGAAGCCGTCTAGCCGC
This sequence comes from Cyclobacteriaceae bacterium, assembly GCA_044226825.1. Lineage (GTDB taxonomy): Bacteria > Bacteroidota > Bacteroidia > Cytophagales > Cyclobacteriaceae > ELB16-189. The sequence continues at coordinate 305 of JBGAGH010000003.1, read as the reverse complement.
ACGTTTTTCTTTTGGTCGCGGATGTGGTTCAGGCACCGGTTTTTGACGGATGTGAACAAGTAGCTTTTGAAGTTCGAGTCGGGTGGCAGGGACGGATATTTTTCCCAGAGGACAACGAACACATCGTGGACGATACTCTTGGCGTCGTCGACGTCTCGTACATACTTCCGGGCGAAGGCGGTCAGTGGCACGAACAATTCCCTAAAAAGCCGTTCGAACGGGTCGATAGGAGCGAGGTTTGGGAGTAAAGCTAGGAGTTTGGTGGAATACTGGCAATGACTCGTTTGTCGCTTCGAAGGGGATTG
>JBGAGH010000015.1:0-93854 GCA_044226825.1 Cyclobacteriaceae bacterium | reverse complement strand
GCAGATTGCATACGTGTTACGCACCCTTACGACGCTCTCATATCCCATTGCTGGAACATTTACCGCTCGTCTTGCATGTATTAGGCCTGCCGCTAGCGTTCATCCTGAGCCAGGATCAAACTCTCCATAGTATTAATCTTGACCAGCTGCCTCCCGGCAGCCAGCGCACCGTAGTACCCACCCCCGGAAGGGTCGGGCTACAGTACCATGTCGTTCAATCCTTGGTCTGTCTCTTAATTTACCGGTCCCGCTCACGCGGAACCTCGTTTAGAAATCGACTCGTGCAAACCTTCTATCAGTATCTGCACGGGTCCGCTATCAGTCACATTCACTCAATGAACGTTTTCAGAAAATTCTCTTTCGAAAAACTCTGAACAGAAGTTGAAAGCAACTCTCTCAACTTACCCCTTAAGAATCGCCCAACTGGACGTGTTTCTCAAAATGGGACTGCAAAGGTATGTGATGGAAACACCGAAAGCAAGTCCTCCTCAAAAAAATTATGCTGCCCGCAGTTTTCGATGGATGGTCTGTGTCCGGTCGGGACCTGTCGAAATAAGGGTGATCGGCACCCCCAAAGCAGATTCTAGGAAGTCGATATAATGAGCCAACTCCTTGGGAATCTGCTGTTCCGCGATGCCGGAAAGCGGCGTGCTCCATCCCTTCAACTCGGTATAAACAGGGACTATTTTTTCGTTCACATACTCGTATGGAACCAACTCGGTCACGGAGCCATCTTTCAACTTGTAGTGCGTACACACCTTGATCGTCGGGAAAATGCTCAACACATCGGCTTTCATCATCAAAAGTTGCGTCACCCCGTTGATCATGATTGAATACTTCAAAGCAGGAAGGTCAATCCACCCGCAACGGCGCGGCCGTCCGGTGGTCGACCCAAACTCGTTCCCTTCTTTGCGCATGCGCTCACCTTCCTCATCCAACAACTCGGTTGGAAAAGGTCCACTTCCGACCCTCGTGCTATAGGCCTTAAATATTCCGTACACCTCACCAATATGACCAGGGGCAACACCCAGTCCTGTGCATGCACCCGCGGTCACTGTATTCGAACTCGTCACGAAAGGATAGCTGCCAAAATCGATATCCAGGAGAGATCCCTGGGCCCCTTCGGCCAACACGGAGGATCCTTTCTTAAGTTCCTGATTCAGGAAGTACTCGCTATCGATCAGTTGGAAGCCCTTCAGGAAAGCAACCGCCTCCAGAAACTGCCCTTCCAATTCCGCCCAGTTGTACGCGATCTCGTGGTTCTTCAAAATCGCAAAGTGGCTTTCGACCAACTTTCGAAACTTGTCAGGAAAATTATCGGAAAGGATATCTCCAACCCGGAGTCCTTGTCGAGAAACCTTGTCAACGTATGAGGGGCCGATGCCTTTCAACGTGGAACCAATCTTATCCACACCTTTTGCTTTTTCATAGGCTTGATCCAGCAAACGATGGGTTGGAACAATCAAGGTCGCCTTTTTAGAAATGAATAAGTTCTTTCGAACGTCGAGGTGAAACTTGTCCAGCTTATTGATCTCGGTTTGGAACACGATCGGGTCGAGCACGACGCCGTTGCCAATCACATTCTTGGTAGTGGGGCGAAAAATCCCAGACGGGATCTGGTGAAGCACATGCTTGATGCCGTCAAACTCGAGTGTATGGCCCGCGTTGGGTCCACCTTGGAAACGAGCCACTACATCGTAGCGAGGCGCTAACACATCGACAATTTTACCTTTCCCCTCATCACCCCACTGCAATCCCAAAAGGACATCAACCTTCATTTCAAGTAACGTTTTCCGTGTGATTTGATTTATTTCTTTGCCAAAGCAAATGCTTCCTCCTCCGATTGTACCACCTGGAAGATGGCGTTGAGCTTGGTGATCACCAATAGTTTTTTCACGCTTTCAGAGGGCTTCATCAGGTATACTTCGCCGCCTTTGTTGCGAAACTTCGTGAGAATCGTAATTAAGACACCAATGCCACTGCTGTTGATGTACCTCAAATCTGAAATATCGATGATACAGGCAGGCACCTTGTGTGAAACGGCCTCATTGACGGTTTCCAACAATCGAGATCCACTATCCTCGCCAATCAGGTCTCCCGCTATTCGGAGGATCAGGGTATTCATTTTAATTTCTTGTCCAAAATTCATGACTTCCGGTTTTCACAGTTTTTTCTCGAACAATTGGCATACAGGATCAGGGAGTGGTGCATCACATTGAAGTGCAGTAACTCTTCGACTGTATTCTGGATATTTTGAATTCGCGGATCACAAAACTCAACGACTTTATTGCAATCGGTGCAGATCAAGTGATCGTGTTGTTTATACCCGTAAGACTTCTCGTATTGGGCGAGGTTCTTACCAAACTGGTGCTTGCTCACCAAGTCGCACTCTACTAATAAATCCAATGTATTGTACACCGTCGCACGGCTCACGCGGTAATTCTTGTTCTTCATGTTGATGTACAACGACTCTACGTCGAAGTGACCATCGAGCGAGTAAATCTCTTCCAAGATGGCGTAGCGCTCGGGTGTCTTCCTCAACTCTTTGCTTTCCAAATAAGCTGTGAAGATCTTCCTGACTTCTTCGTACACTTTTACATTGAGCGCCATCCTAGAGTGACCCGTAATACCCGGCAAATATATAACATGCGGGCGAAGGAAAATACAGGAATTCGGGCCTCCTGGACCCTATTGATTGTTTCTGGAATCGAAACGGGCTACCGACACCACGCCTTCTACCTTTTCAAGCTTGCTGATCAACACTTCAAGATGGCGGGTATCATTGACGTACAGCATGATTTCACCACGGAAAATTCCGAGATCGGTGTTGAAGGAGATGGAACTCATATTCACTTTCAACTCCTCGGAAATAATCTTAGACACATCGTTGATGAGACCGACACGGTCGGTACCCACAATCTTGAGTCCCGTGAGGAACGCTACTTGTTGTTGCGAGGTCCATTTTGCCTTGATTACGCGATGGCCGTGATTGGCGAACAATTCCGGTGCGTTGGGACAATTTGTTCGATGGATCTTGATGCCTTCGCCCACCGTAACAAAACCGAAGACTTCATCACCCGGGATCGGCGTACAACATTTTGCCAGACGATACTCGACCAAGTCCATGTCGTCGCCGATGAGCAAAGTATCCGACCCATCTTTGTTCTTGGTGAGTTCTTGTTCAACGAGCTGAGCATCGACGGGCAAGTTTGGTTTATTCCTTAGTGGTGATGCGGGCTTGTATTCTTTAAATGCTTTCAGTTGATCCAGCGTGATCGATCCTGTCCCCACCTGGTAATGAAGATCGAACTTCGAGTTCACCTTAAAATAGGCCAACATCTGCTCGTAGGTGGTCGGCGTTGGATCCAACTTCAACTGGTTCATTTTTCGAAGGAGTGTTTCCTTGCCGTTTTCGGCAACGAGCTTCTTATCTTCTTTTAGAACATCCTTGATCTTGGACTTCGCTTTTTGGCTGACCACGAAACGCAACCAGTCTTCTGTAGGCTTTTGTTTCGCCGATGTCAAGATTTCGATTTGGTCGCCGTTTTTCAACACGTGGTTGATCGACACCAATTTTTGGTTCACTTTGGCACCGATGCATTTCGCTCCAACATCGGTATGGATCTCGAAAGCAAAGTCAAGGGCCGTGGCTCCCTTGGGAAGGGTCTTGAGCTCACCCCTCGGCGTGAAGACAAAAATCTCCTCGTTGAAAAGATTTCCACGAAAGTCGTCGACGAATTCAAGCGCGGTTAAGTCCTGTCTTTCAAGCAATTCCCGCACACGAATCAACCATTTTTCGAGGTTTGACTCGTGGCTGGCGTTGCTTTGGTCCTTGTATTTCCAATGCGCCGCGTAACCTTTTTCGGCGATTTCATCCATGCGGAGCGTCCGAACCTGCACTTCCACCCATTGACCGTTCTTCGCCATCACGGTGGTGTGGAGCGATTCATATCCATTGGCTTTGGGGGTGCTGATCCAATCACGCAAACGGTCAGGATTTGGCGTATAATAGTCGGTCACAATAGAGTACACCTGCCAGCAATAGGATTTTTCCTGTTCCAGCGGTGTGTCTAGAATGATGCGTACGGCAAACAGGTCGTATACCTCTTCAAATGGAATGTTCTGCCGCCGCATCTTATTGAAGATGGAAAAGACGGATTTGGGCCGGCTCTTGATTTCGTACGACACTTTCAACTTGTCCAGTTCCTCTTTGATGGGTTGAACAAACTGCTTGATGAACTTATTCCTGGACGCCTTCGACTCGTCGATCTTGGTGACGATCTCATCGTAGACCCCGCGGTCGGTGAACCGGAGGTAAAGGTCTTCCAATTCGGTCTTGATGGCGTTTAGTCCGAGGCGATGCGCGAGAGGCGCGTATAAATAAATGGTTTCGTTGGCAATCTTGAGTTGCTTGTTGCGCGGCATGCTGTCAAGCGTGCGCATGTTGTGCAGGCGATCGGCTAGCTTGATCAAAATCACGCGCACATCTTCCGACAGGGTGAAGAGCATCTTCCGGAAGTTTTCGGCCTGCGCCGACGTGCCGTATTCGAAGGCGCCTCGGATTTTGGTGAGCCCGTCGACGATCCTGGTGATCTTCTTACCGAACATGCGCTCGATATCACCGAGCTCGATATCCGTATCCTCGACAACGTCGTGGATGAGCGCTGCTATGATCGAAGTGGTTCCGAGGCCGATTTCCTCTACACAAATTTCAGCGACGGCGAGCGGGTGAAAGATGAACGGTTCACCCGATTTCCGGCGCATGTCCTTGTGCGCGTCGAGTGCCAGTTGAAAGGCGCGCTTAATTCTCCGGGCATCACCTTCCTTCAGGACGGGTTTTGCCTTCCTGAGTAGCCGCCGGTAGCGGGCAATGATCTCCTTCTTTTCTTCAACTACATCCGCGACCACAGCACCTTCCTTTTCAGATTCCTTTTAATTGAGACACCTATTCTTGGGTAACGGTTCATTTCCGCGCCGGGTTTGTTCGCTAGGGCGAGTTTTTTGACAGGCGCGCTTTTTCGAACCGAATCTTTAATCCTAATGAATATTACCTAAATTTGCACTCCATTTTTGGGAATTTAACCAAAAAATGGCCGTTTTTCAACCCATCTGCCGGAAACGACGATGGGCGGTTGGCGGAAAAAGCGACAGGTAGCGGCCCCGCCGCGCCTGATGAACTAGAACTTGCGGATGTGGCGTAATTGGCAGCCGCGCCAGACTTAGGATCTGGTGCCGAAAGGCGTGGGGGTTCGAGTCCCTTCATCCGCACGATCGCTTCCCCGGTGTACCGGGTCGAGGCTATTTATTAGAATTTAAACAGCAGGAACTTGAATATTTCATTAGACCAGCAGAGCGTCACCGATGGTACGTTGAAGGTGCGCCTGATCGAACAGGATTACTTACCCAAGGTGGAGGAAAAGGTGCGTGAATACTCGCGCAAAGCAAACATCAAGGGATTCCGGCAAGGAAAAGTGCCGACCGGAGTTATAAAGAAAATGTTTGGTAAGTCGATCCTTGTGGAGGAAGTCAACCACCTCGTGTCGCACGGGATCTCCGACTATATCAAGGAACAGAAACTTCGTGTGCTGGGTGACCCGCTGCCAAACGAAGAGAAGGCACGCGCCATTGATTGGGACACACAGAAGGACTTCGAGTTCGAATTCCAAGTTGGAATGGTCGACGACTTCAAATACGAATTGTCGCCAAAAGTAAACCTAACAGCGCACGTCATTGAAGTGACCGACCAAGTGATGGATGACACGCTCACGGATTTGCGCCGTCGTTATGGTCAAGTGTCATACCCGGATGCGAGCGAGGCAACGGATAATCTTCATGGAGAGATCACCTTAGCTGATGGTTCCGTGAAGAATTCTTACATACCGATTGAGAAAGTTGACAAGAAAGCTCAAAAGGCTTTCATCGGCGTGAAGAAAGAAGAAAGCGTAACCTTCAACATCGAAGACATCAGCGACGAGAACGTGCGTGCGCAGGTGTTGGATGCTGATGCTACCGAAGTTCAAACGGCAAAGGGGAGCTACACGTTGAAAGTAAATAACATTACCCGCATCTTACCCGCCGAGTTAAACCAAGAACTTTTCGATCGCGTGTTTGGTAAAGATGTCGTGACCGATGAAGCTGGTTTCCGCGAGAAAGTTCGTGAAACGATTGCTGGTAACTATCGTCGCGAAACCGACCACCTGTTGGAGCATGAGATCATGCACTACTACGTGGACAACACGAAAGTCGAAATGCCTGAGACATTTCTAAAGAAATGGCTCATGAACTCAAGCCAAGGTCAAATCGACGACGCCACCCTTCAAAAGGAGTTCGGCGCCTACAAGGACTCTCTAAAGTGGGACCTCATCCGCAACAAAATTGCCGATGACCACCAGTTGACCGTTGAGAATAACGAAGTGAAAATGCGCGCGCGTGCACAAATTCTCGAACAATTCGGAGGAAATGCGGCGATTGCAGAACAGTTGGGCGACCGTTTCGATGCCATCGTAGACAACTACCTACAGGGGCAAGACGGACGCGGCGAACAGTACATGAAGACCTACAACCAACTTCGCAACGAGAAGATCATGAAAGTGATCCGTGAAAAGATCACGGTGACGGAAAAGAACGTGAGCCTGAAGGAGTTCGAAAAAATCGTGTCGCAACACAATCACTGATCGGAACTAAATCACGTCAAAAATGTTATAAAAGAGCCTCGGAAATTCCGAGGCTTTTTTGCTAACATTGACTAGGGAAACCCCACAATAAAAGTCGTAGGAATTCGACTTCTAATTTCAGAAACACAATTACAACTAACATGATAGACCAGAACAACGAGTTTAGGAAATATGCTGTTCATCACTTGGGGATGAGTGGCAACTTGATAGATTCTTACGCCGGGAAGATTGAAAACATGACGACGGCGGTGATTGAAGAGCGTCCTGGTAACTTCCGCGCCATCGACGTATTTACACGCTTGATTTCAGACCGGATTATCTTTTTGGGGATGCCGGTGGATGACCAAGTGGCGAACCTGATTACGGCGCAGTTACTTTTCTTAGCGTCGGCTGATCCGAAGAAAGATATCGTGATGTACATCAATAGCCCAGGTGGGTCGGTGTATGCTGGTCTGGGTATTTACGATACCATGCAATGGATCGATCCAGACGTATCGACCATCTGTACGGGCTTGGCAGCTTCGATGGCGGCCGTGTTGCTGGCGTCGGGTGCTGACAAAAAACGATCTGGTCTCCCCCATTCGAGGATTATGATTCACCAACCGATGAGTGGCATGCAAGGCCAAGCGTCCGACATGGAGATTTCGCTTCGCCAAACGCTCGAGATCAAGAAAGATCTGTACAATATTCTAGCTCGCCATAGCGGTCAAACTTTCGAACGGATTGAGAAGGACTCGGATCGCGATTACTGGATGCGTGCGTACGAAGCCAAGGAATACGGCCTGATCGACGAGGTTCTCGAAAAAAGAAAAGGCTGATTTCAGCTCCAGATTCTAGGGATCCGTCCCGGAAAACCTGATTTCCCGCTCAAACCGACAGGTCCCCGCCTGTCGGTTTTTGTTGGAATTCGGTATCTTTGAAGTTTAATTTTTCGCCCGCGTGGGGCATTCAACGTTCTAAAAGATCATGGCTGAAGTAACCTGTTCGTTTTGCGGTAGGAGTAAGAAAGACGTCGACTTGATGATCTCGGGTATTCATGCCCATATCTGCGACAAGTGCGTCACCCAAGCTAACCAGATCCTCTCGGAAGAGAAGAAGAACAAAGTCGAAGCGGGCGCGCTGCCGAACTTCAAGTTGATCAAGCCACGTGAAATCAAGAAGTTCCTCGACGAGTACGTAATTGGTCAAGACGAAGCCAAAAAGGTAATCTCCGTGGCGGTATACAACCACTACAAGCGGTTGATGCAGCGCAAAGTCGACAACGATGTAATGATTGAAAAATCGAACATCATCATGGTGGGTGAAACGGGTACGGGAAAGACCTACTTGGCACGTACACTCGCGAAGATTCTGCAAGTTCCTTTTTGCATTGCCGACGCAACCGTACTGACGGAAGCCGGCTATGTCGGTGAGGATGTGGAGAGCATCTTGACTCGTTTGTTGCAGGCCGCTGACTACAACGTGGAAGCCGCTGAACGTGGAATCGTGTATATCGATGAAATTGACAAGATTGCACGTAAGTCGGACAATCCCTCCATCACGCGAGATGTAAGTGGCGAGGGTGTTCAACAAGCATTGTTAAAATTGTTAGAAGGCACGGCCGTGAATGTTCCACCGCAGGGGGGACGCAAACATCCTGATCAAAAGATGATTACGGTGAATACCGAAAACATCCTGTTTATCTGTGGTGGTGCGTTCGAAGGTTTGTCACGGTTTATTGCGCGTCGACTCAATACCCGGCCACTCGGGTTCATCGCGTCAGCGAATGAAAGTCGTTCACCACTCGATACGGAGAACTTGCTTCAGTTTGTTTCGGCACAAGACCTCAAGAGCTTTGGGTTAATCCCTGAGTTGATTGGTCGCTTGCCGGTCGTTTCCTTTTTGAATCCCCTCGATCACGCAGCCTTGCGAAAAATTCTCACGGAGCCCAAGAATGCGCTCGTGAAGCAGTACAAGAAATTGTTCGAGATGGAGGACATCGAGATCGAATTCAAAGACGGTGCGTTGGATTTCATCGTGGAGAAGGCAGTCGACTTCAAACTAGGCGCGCGAGGGTTGCGCTCCATTTGCGAGGCCATCATCAATGACGCAATGTTTGAACTTCCCTCGTCGGATCAAGCCACTGACAAGTTGGTGATTAACCGGGCGTATGCGGAAGAGAAGTTCAACCGCTCTCACTACAGTAAGTTGAAGGTCGCCTAGGCGCCAATCGACGATTTCAATCTCTCGACCATCATCCGCCCGGCGTTTTCGGATGCAGAACCTGTATCCAGAATGCGCATAAGTTCATCGTAATCACGAAACTTCGACGCGCGATACGCTTGGTCGTGCAGCAATCTGTTTAACTCTTCGTGCAACATATCCGTTGTCATGTCTTTCTGGATAAACTCCCGCACGGTTGGTTTATCGACAATCAAATTGACCAGCCCGATATACGGAACTTGAATGATTGCACGCACGAGTTTTTCTTCAACGAGTGATGCTTTGTAGAGCAACGCCTCGGGTACCCGGAACAATGCTGTTTCCAAAGTGGCAGTACCGGAGGTGACGAGCGCGGCGTCGGCGTGGGCAAGAAGATCGTACGTTGACTCGAACACGAGGCGGACACCGGGCACCTGTTCGATTGCCGCGTACATGTCGCGCGGAAGCGTACTGACGGCCGCAACGACAAACTGATAATCCGGATTGCGACGGGCCACCGAAGCCATGACCGGGAGCATTCTGCGCAATTCCATCTTTCGGCTACCGGGAAGGAGCGCGACAACTTTCCGATTGGGATCAAGGCGATGGTGGGACTTGAAATCGATATGTGGCCGAAACTTCTTGACAGCATCCAAAACTGGATTACCCACATAGTCCACTTCCCAGTCGAACTTTTTGAAGAATTCTTTTTCGAAAGGAAGGATGCAATACATTCGATCGACAGTTGCCTTGAGTTTCCAGGCACGTTTTGTATTCCATGCCCACACCTTGGGAGAGATGTAGTAAAATACGCGGATTCCCTTTCCTTTGGCCCACTTAGCCATTCGCATGTTGAACCCACCGTAGTCTATCAAGATCAGCACGTCGGGCTTGAAACCTTCGATATCGGATTTGCATTGGCGCATAAACCCTGAGATTTTCCGCACGTTAGCGATGACGGCGAGAAAACCCATGAACGCGAGTTGTTCGTAGTGGACTGTTACGTCCATTCCCGCCTGCCGCATTTCTTCGCCGCCGAATCCGCGGGCTGTCATTTGGGGATCGTGTTTAGAGATAGAGCGAAGGAGATTCCCTCCGTGAAGGTCGCCCGAACGCTCGCCTGCAATTAGGTAATAACGCATATCATTCGCCGAAGTACTCGACGTAGTTGCGGGGTGTTTCGTACAGTCGAAGGCAATGTAGCGTCCCGTATTTGCTAATCGACAAAATCTTCGGGGCGAGAATTTTCCAAATTTCAACGGTCAAGGTTTCGCAACTCGCCAACTTGTCCTTCATGAATTCGACGTCAAGATTCAGATTCTTGTGGTCGAGTTTTTCGATCACTTCGTTGCGGATAAGAACACTTAACTTTTTTAGGTCGATCACAAAACCCGTGTCAGGGTCGGGGGTTCCACGCACGGTGACGATAAGCTCGAAGTTATGGCCATGCCAATTCTCATTCGCACAAGGACCAAATACCTCGAAATTCTTCTCCTTGGTCCAAGCGGGGTTGTATAGCTTATGTGCTGCGTTGAAATGTTCCTTCCGGCTAACGTAGATCATATTGAAAAGAGTACCCGTAGCGTGCAAATATACGCTAACTTGCCCCAAAAATCAGGACATGATCATCGTAACCGGCGCGGCTGGATTCATTGGGAGTCGCCTTATCGGGAGGTTGAACCAAGACAACTTCAACGCCATCATTGCAGTCGACAAGTTTGATAACCCGGTCAAGAACCGAAATCTCGAGGGGCTCCGAATTCAAGAACGCGTGGAACGCGACGCCTTTTTTCCTTGGCTCGATAAGAATTACGAATTGGTCGAGTTCATCTTCCATATTGGTGCCCGCACCGACACGACGGAGTTCAACAAGTCAATTTTCGATCAACTCAACGTGTCGTATTCCAAAGAAATTTGGAATCGATGTGTGAAATACCAAATCCCGCTGGTCTATGCCTCGTCGGCCGCTACGTACGGACTGGGCGAACTCGGGTTTAAAGACGACGAATCAAAGATTAAAAGCTTACGTCCACTCAATCCTTACGGGTGGTCGAAACTGGAGTTTGACATCTGGGCATTGGAGCAGAAAAAGAAGCCTATGTTCTGGGCAGGGCTGAAATTCTTCAACGTGTATGGCCCTAATGAATACCACAAAGGACGAATGGCTTCCGTGATCTGGCATGCCTTCAACCAAATTTCCGACACGGGACAAATGAAGCTCTTCAAATCACATCACCCGGACTACAAAGATGGAGGTCAGCTCAGGGACTTTATTTACGTCGACGACTTGGTAGACGTGTGCGTGTTCTTGATGCACCAACGAACGCCGAGTGGTATTTACAACTTGGGGACTGGTAAGGCGCGCACGTTCTTGGATTTAGCCAAGTCAGTGTTCAAAGCGATGAAGAAAACAGAAAAAATTTCGTTCATCGACACTCCCGTGGACATTCGCGATAAGTACCAATATTTTACTGAAGCCGACATGGATAAACTTCGTTCCATCGGATACACCAAGCCTTTCACCACACTTGAAGAAGGTGCGCAACAATACGTGACGCAGTACTTACTAAAGAGAAAAAAGGCGTAAATCAACGCGCCACCACGAGTTTTCGGAAATAGGTACGATCTCCCGTTACAATTTTCAGTAGGTAAAGTGCGTTTGGAAGGTCCGAGATTCGTCCATCGATGATTTCGCGTTGACGTCCGGTCATATCGATGGCAAACACCGTTGCATCGGCATCGACTCCCACCACGTCAATTCTGCTCGACGCGGGGTTCGGCACCACGGTTATCTCCACGTCACCCGGATTCACGCCCGTCACAAGAAACGGTTTCGACAAGGCATTGCAAGTTTGATCATACGCCGCCACTTGGTATATACCGGGAACGCCGCCGAAATCCAAGGTACGGTTCACGGCCCCTAAGATCGGCTCGCCGTCGACAAGCCATTGATACCTCGTTCCGACGTTCTTACTTTGGAGAACCGAACCCGAGGCGATCACCACATTTTCGTCCAAGTAATTTTTGGTCACGACGACTTGCTTCTCGACTACGTCGATTGCCTCATTGCCCTTCAGGATCGTCAATGACACAGGATATGTGCCCGCGCCAGCAAAAGCAAAAAAGGGATTTTGATCCGTGAGTTTGTCTGCGCGAAGCACATGCACCAGCCCATTCATACTCCAACTCCAACCATCGGGAGTTCCCGAACTCTTGTTTTTGAACTCCGTTAGTGCATTCGAGCAGGCATACGACCAGGTAAAATCAGCAAACCACATTTGTTCACAAGGAACTGTCTGCCAACCTGGAGCGCGAGTCGTGGTGCTATTCGGTCCTGCGTTGATCGTCGCCATGAACACTGCCACACCCGTTACATCGATATAATCGAAACAATAGCGTCGATGGCGGGCCAGTGACAGAAAACTTGAACCGTTCGTGGTCATTAGTTGAACGCGTTTACTTGGCAGGCTCGATATCATCAATGAATCAACTGTTTGGATGCTTCCCCCCGCCACAGACAATTGACTTCCTGGTGACATCGAGAGCATACCAACAGTGTTATCCGATTCCAACGAGCAAGATCCATTTACAATCACAGAGCCCACCTTGCTAGCTCCCTTCAACCGCACGTTTCCTTCCACTCGAATCGTTCCAGTCCAATCGAATCCTGATAAGGATTGCTCCGTCGTACCCAAGATAGACAACTCCGAACCCTTGCCGTTGCCGACCATCGTACCAGGTGGAATCGATACTTGATCGCGGACCTCCATCTTCGCCGATTGCAATGAAAGGTTACTCGCTGCTGAAACTTGCCTGACGCCCAAGAATCCATCATGCACCGTTAGCGGTGCCTGCAATGTTAGTTCACCCAAATATGCCGAGCCGAACACATCCCACGAGCCTGACTCCACCGAAAGGTTCGTTTTTGGCGAAGACGGGAGTCTCCAATCGACGCGGCCCGTTGAAGTCGACTTCAACAAGACGGTGCCGTTCTCGACGAAGTTGTTGCTGTGTTGCACGCGCAGTTGACTGGTAATCGACAGAGTGTGTTGGGTGAGGTTGATAGAAGCGTTTCGGCTCGTAGTCCACGTGAGGGATGCACAGGCTTGGTCGGCGGAGCATGAAACTGTCGCAAGGTCAATAGAAAAGGAGTTCTCATCAAAGATCACGCGATCGGCAGGTTGAGGAACCTTGTTGGCGGGTGCCCCCCCGGTGGATAAGGACCAGTGTGAACCATCGGCCCAATTTCCACTGTTACCGACCCAGTAGTAAGTGCTGGGCGCAGCAGCATCTTGGTACGTGAGGACTAACGCAAAGTCCTGACTGCCGGACTTAAGTTGACCCTTGTGTGTGACTACCACTCGATAGCGCGCAGCCGAAGGTGAGTTGAACTCTATCTTTTCGACGTTGTCTCTGAAGTTATCGCCACGGGTTGCTTGGCGGACCGGGTTAAGTGGATCTAGAATCCACGGTTTCTGTTCTACGCCGGCGTCGTCGATGATTCGGACATCCAAGTCGTTGACGAGCGCCAGTGTGGTTGGGTCAAGGGATTCGGATGTCGGAGCTGCGGCAGGGTCGGTCCACGCGATAGTAGCAGTTATTTTCTTGCCTACCGCGGGATTAATCACGAGTTCATATTTTTGACCGTTGAGTAACGTTAACTCCTCGACTCGTTTATCGACGTTGTTTTCCTTCATCAGGATGTCTGCAGCAGCCACCACATCGACGAGGCCCCAACCGTAGCTATAGTCGGGTCCAGCAAAGGGTCCGGCCTCTTTTGCTGTGTGAATGGCCAGCGCTTTGAGGGTAGATGATTTCATGAACTGACCTCCATGCAATTCGAAATGAAGTTGTTGCAGCAAGCCTAGTGAGCCGGCGGCGTTTGGGGTCGCCATCGATGTCCCCCCCAAGACTTCGTAGGTATTGGTACCCGCTGCGCTCAATGAAAATAAGTCTGTGCCGGCGGCTACAAGGTCGGGTTTAATCCGACCGTCATCGGTTGGGCCCCAGCTGCTGTAAGTCCCCATGACGACGCTGCTAGGATTTATGTACGCGGCCACTTTATTCACCGCACCTATGGTGAAGATGTTTTTTCCCACGGCGTCGGGGATGATGCAATCATAACCTGTGCCGCCATTGCAATCGGCGGGCCTGGACCCGTCGCCGGTGTCGGAGCGATCGTTTCCAGCTGCCCAGAATATTGAATAATAGGGTGCGAGGTATGCGATCTGATCGACAATGGAGGCGCGTGCCCCGTAGAGACCAAATCGATAATCTTCGGTGGCACTGATGGCTGCATTGCCTGACCATATCCAATTGTTTCCATCCCTGATCCAACCTGTGCCTTCGCCGTAGGAATGGTTTGATATAATAAATGGCGACTCGCCGGCGGCAAGTGCGGAGATGACAGCGAGGTCGTTTGCAAAATACTGAGTAGACGCGCGGGCCGCAGGCGCCATCCCCTTTGCATTGGGATTGACTCCTTGCGCGATGAGGGTTCCCGTGACGTGCGTCGCGTGACTGTTAAACTCTTCGCCATCGGCGGACACCAGCCGGTCGCCGAGTTCAATATGGTCTTTTACCCGTCCGCCGTCCCAAACGCCGAACAAGATATCGCGCCCTGTTACATTAAGACCCGAGACGGCGGGAGACTGCAACACATCTGCACCTGTTGTTTTGGCGGCGCCCGCGTTCAGTGTCATCCGGTACACGGGACTGCCGAATTTGTTGATATCCACCAGTAAGAAATGCGTTCCATCGCTTGAATACGGCGGGAGCAGGTTTACCCTTGCTGAGGTGGAATTGAGACGTGCGCGGGTGTTTATTTCGACGAGGCGGAGTGAATCGCTCAACTTTTGAAGCTGTGGCTTGCTCGCCTGCTGGGCCTGGGTCGGCCAAGAGCCGATCGCGCAGAAAGCGAATACCAACCAAGGGAACCAACGTTGTCGCATCGTTCCAAATTAGCCAAAAAAATTAGGAGGGGCAGGGATAAAAAAAGCCACCGACAAATTGCCGGTGGCTTAATTTTCAGCGAGGGTTTGCCTCGGCTAGATCAGGCTTATTGCGTTACACGCAACCTGCATTGTTGGGTGATGATGGTTGAACCATCTTCCAACGTTACAAGGAACATGAAAGCACGCTCTACGTAAGGTGTAGCGGGTGTTGATGCCGCTGCAGCGTCCACGTTGGCTTGAGTCACGCGAGCAGCCGCAGCTACTTTCGAATTATACTCGGTCAACGTAGTGTTAATTGTCGTAGAGGTACCGTTTACTGCGACCGGAGCTGCCAGATAGTTAGCGACAGTTGCGCTATTTACGTTAGCAGGAGTAATCGAAGTAGCGCCGGCGATCATCTTCGTGATTTCCTTAATCTTCAAAGGCGAAGATTCGGGCACGGAGATCGTGATTGTAACAGCTGCAGCACCGCCTTGGAACGCTACCTGGTAGTAAGGGTTCGCACCGAAGGTTTTTGCACCTGTAAACAGGAGCGGTACTTCAGGCATGTTATCCTGATTGATCGGGTGATCATACTCACCATCGTTCGCGCACTGGCCAAAGAAGCCGATGCATGCCACGAATGCTAGAACTTTATATACATTTTTCATGGTATTCATTCGGTTTAATTAGTTAGCATCCCACCATACGGGCACGTTGGTCTTTTGCACTGCTGCGCCCAAATTCGGGTTACGTGCGATATCTGCATCAGGGTAGCGAGCGCGCAACGGGCGCTTACCATCTTCACCGGCAGCATTCGCATGTTCGGGTTGAGTGAACGTAGGGAACCCGCTGCGACGGATGTCGATCCAAGCATCAAGGCCGTTACCAGTCATAGCGATGTATTTCTGAGTAATGATTTGGTCTTGTTGTTGGTTCGCGTTTCCAGACAGCGTTGCTTTTGCTGTCGGAGTCGCATCTGATGCACCGATGTACGCGTTGATGTCTGCAGTAGCAGCACCTGCTTCAGTCAAAGAAGCGCGCATACCTTCGTAGAACAACTGGTTAGCTGTTTTGCCGGGTACGGTTACACCCAATTTCACAACAGCTTCGGCGAGCATAAATGCACGACCTGCGTTTGTGATCAAGCGGATAGGACCAGCACCGTTTGCACCTGTCACTGCTGTATTCCACTTGGTGAAAGTGAAAGTACCAGGAAGTGTACCACGGAAGCCGTTTTCGAACGTAACATAGTTCGCAGTAGGAGTTGTTCCAGTTGCCGTTGTCGTTCCCTTCTTCAAGAAGAGGGGAAGACGTGGGTCATCGGGGTTTGCTCCATCTTCGAGCAATGTTTGGAAACGTTGGCTCACAATCAACTCGTTCTGGAACGTAGTTACGAACATGTACGAATAGATCGGGCTTTGGCTACCTACGGCGCTACCAAACTTCACAGAGAGGTTTTCGCTGTTCGCTTTGATATACGTATCGGCTGCGACCACCTCATCGATGATTGTTTTCGCCAATGCGGGTTCTTTCGCGCTGATGGTAATTGCCATACGAAGCATGAGGGTATAACCAGCTTTCTTCCAGCTAGTCAAGTTACCGCCATATACTACGTCGTCTACACCGGGGTTCAAGTTGCTTGGCTGATCCAGTGCAGCGATACCTTCGCGCACGAGGTCGAACAAGCCCTTGATATTCTTAGAAGCATTTCCTTTGTAGATATCCTCTTGGGTATCTACTTCAGGGCGTGTTACTCCCGCAGTGCCTTTCAACGCTTGAGAGTAAGGGATATCGCCCCATGTGTCGGTTATCAAAGACCAAGTGTAAGCTTGCATGATCTTAGCGATACCCACATAGGCATTTGTACCATCGGCCGTTCCTTTGTCAATGATGCGCTGATATTGGATCAAAGCACCGTTCCAAAGTTCACCGGTCCACTGGTTACCGAAGTCCCCGCCTGTGATGACGTATGTATCGTAGTTAGCGGGGCTACCGCCGGCTCCGTACAAGTAGTCGGACACAGTTGAATAGAAGCGGTTCAGTTCGTTCGAGTTCGCGAATGCAGTTGCCACCAACGCAGACGGTAGGATTGTGCTCACAGGCACATCTTCCGGGTTGTTGGGGTTCTTATTCACGTCGAGAAAATCCGAGCACCCCACCATCATCGCGACGGGGAACACGATCGCTGTCTTGAATATTTTCTTGATGTTCATAGAAATCGGTTTAAAAAATTAGAACACTACCCTCAAGTTGCCACCAAAGTTCCGGGTGTTAGGAGCACCGTTCTGATCCAAACCTTGGGAAGAGCCACCGTTGGCAGCGCCCTGGGTGTTGACCTCGGGGTCAGCCGGAGTACCAGGAGCGAAGAACCAGAGGTTACGTCCGCTGATACCAAGGTTGATCGAGTTGATCGGAGTCTTTGCGAACCACTTCTTGGGCAAGCTGTATGACAGCGACAATTCGCGGAAGCGGTAAACAGTTGCATCGAATACGCTGGCTTCTGAACCAAGACCACCCAAACCTTGCCAGTAAGCTTGTGCGCTAATCTGGATGTTGTTGGGGCGATAAGTACCGTCGCCATTGTCGATAACGCCAGGCAGGATGCGCGGCATGTCGCGGTTGGCGGCAGTTTGCTCAAGGACGCCTGCGTTACGCAAGTCGATTACACCGAAAGACAACGTCTGACCACCTTGGCGGGTATCCACCAATGCTGAAAGAACGAGGCCTTTGTAAGAGAATGTGTTCGTCACACCCAACAACCACTTAGGTTGAGGGTTTGCGATAATCTTACCACCGACGGTAGTTGCATAACCACCTGTATTTCCGTTCACGAGGAGTTGTCCATCGGGGGTGCGTGCCATGGCGTTACCCACGATCACACCGAAGGGCTGGCCTTCCCAGAGTGAAGGGATCATACCGATAAAGTTGCTGTTACCAGGGATCGCGCTGTTTTCGTCGGGAATGTTATCAGGTGTCAACTCAACAACCTTGTTGCGGATGCGAGTATAGTTAGCTGAAATATCCCATGAGAAGTCGCCGATCTTCAACACTTGTGCGTTCAACACGCCTTCAATACCCTTGTTGGTCATGAGACCAATGTTGGTCGTTTGTGTTGCGTAACCTGAGGTGTACGATACCGCCACGTTGAAGATCTGATTTTCAGAACGAGTGTAGAAATAACCGAGATCCAAGTTGATCCTGTTTTTGAAGAGGCCAAATACGACGGCTCCGTCGTATGACTTCACGAATTCAGGAGTCAAGTTGGGGTTACCGATACGTGTGCTAGGTCCGAAACCTACGATGCTCGATCCACCGACAGTCATCGGGAAAGTGACCGAAGCAACGTTGTTACCATAACCAGATGAAGTAAACACGCTTTGGAGCAAATATGTACCTGCGTCCTTACCTACTTTCGCTGCGCTGGCACGAACTTTCAAGCTTGAAAGGATGTCGCTTTCCAGACCAAGAGCGTCAGAAATTACGGCGCTACCAGAAACGGCAGGGTAGAAATACAGGTTGTTCTTAGTCGGGAGCGTAGAAGATTGGTCACCACGAGTGGTGATTTCCAAGAATGCCCAGTTGTTGTACGACAAGCTCAATTGTGCGTAGTAACCCAAGAGGCGGCGGAGCGAGCTCGTTTCGCCTGTTCCTGTGAATACGCTAGTGTTCACCAAGTTGTTGAAGTTCGGGATCGCCATTGTCTGACCATCAGCTGAGATTTGCTGTGTACGACGTTGGTTGATGTTCTGTCCCAACAACAAGTTTGCGTTCAACTTTTCAATGAACAAGTTGTCCTTCGAAGCTGTAATCAAAAGGTCTCCGTTCAATTCCGACGCGAAGTACATATCGTCGGTGATACGACCTGTTGCGTTACGGTTTGAGCCAATTTGATAAGTTGTCTTACGACGGTCGGTGTAAGTATCACCTGTAATCCGGTAAGTGACGTTCAACCAGTCGGTGATGTTGTACCCCAACTTCACGAAACCGAACACACGGTCAACGGTTGACTTCGCTACTTCATACTTGGTACTCCAGAGCGGGTGGTTTTGAGTCGTGCTGTAGTAAATACTGCGACCTGCAGCGTTCTCAAAAGGTTGGCCCACGAGGTCGTAGCTCACGGGAATACGTGTGATCTGACCCAACGCGCTACCACCGTTACCTTGGGGGTTGCTTTGCTGCTTGGTGTTTACATACGCCAATGAACCAGAAATTACCAATCCATTTTTCGCTTTGCTGCTACCACCAAACTGCACGCTGTTACGATCGAACAACGAGTTAGGCACAATACCATCCGTTAAAGACGAGTTGACAGACAACGAAACGTTGTGATCTGCATTTCCCGACGAGATGTTTACACCGTTTGTAAACACACGGCCCGTGTTGAAGAAATCCTTCACGCGGTTGGGATACGCTTGGTAAGGAACTGTTGCACCTTGGAGAGTGGTTACAGTTGAAGGGCCGCCGTCGAATGCAGGACCCCATGAGTTACCCGAGTTGTTAATGAAATCGTTGTTGGTACCTTGTCCATAGAGCGATTGCATCTTCGGGAAACCATACACGTTTTGAACGGTGTAAGAAGAGGTCAATGTGACTTCAGTCTTACCTGCCAAACGCTTACCTGACTTGGTCGTAATCACGATAGCACCAGCACCCGCACGTGAACCGTAGAGGGCGGCAGCAGCCGGGCCTTTCAGGATGTTGATGCTTTCGATGTTTTCTGGAGCGATGTCGTTCAAACGGTTGGTCGGTTGTGTCGTGAACACGCTTGTACCACCATCAACACTGTTGTTGAAGATGATACCGTCCACCACGATGAGTGGTTGGTTGCTCGTGTTACCAAATGAAGTGATACCACGAATCGTGATGCTCGTGCTGGCACCCGCACCACCGGAAGCACCGACGATGTTCACACCGGCAACTTTACCTTGCAGGGTGTTCAACACGTTCACTTCCGAACGTTGCGCGAGGTTGGATCCAGCTACGTTCTGAGTAGCATAACCAAGCGACCGAGTGTCTTTCTCGATACCTTGGCCAGTTACCACGATCTCGTTCAATTGAGTAACGTCGGCCGCTAAGCCAATGTCAACGATCGAACGCTCGCCCACTTGAACCTCTTGTGTCTGGAGGCCAATAAACGAAAACACCAACGTTGCGTTCGAGGTGTTGACGGAGAGCTTGTAGTTACCATCTGCGTCGGTGACGGTTCCGTTGCTGGTTCCCTTCACCACGACGTTCACGCCCGGAAGCGCTGTACCGTCTTCTGATGAAGTAACCCTGCCGGAGATGGTGCGATCCTGTGCAACAGCAAGTCCGGCGATTAAGCCAAACATCACCGTCAGCACATTCTTCCACAGTAGAATTTTCCGCATAGGAATAGGGGTTATGTTAAAAATGTGTTTGAAAGAACCGTGAAACTAGTTAAGAAATGTTAACCGTGCAAAGTGAACTCCCGCTATTGGGACTATTAGAATAGTTCTAATGCTACCGTATGAGGGGTGATTTACACCTGAAAATGCGCAAAAGGGTTAGTTTTTTACCCCACTATGCGGGTTAACTTACGTGAGCCATGCAAAAAATATGTCACGAAAACGAGATAAACAGAATACTCCTCCACACCAACAACATATCATCATCGACTGATGATACACCTACACACAATGATCATTCTGTTTGGTTAGATAGGAAACAACCGAAAGATTGTTCGGCTATTCAATAATTCTGAATTCAATTCTTCGGTTCACCTGCCGGTTCTCCTCCGAATCATTTGGTAAGAGTGGTTTCTTTGAGCCGTACCCTACCTCCTTCAACCTATTGGGTGGAATCCCGACAGTCAGAAGGTAATCGCCCACAGCTTTCGCCCGCTTCTGCGACAACTGAAGGTTGTATGCCGCAGCCCCTTGGTCGTCGGTATGACCACTGATTTCCACCTTTACCTTGGGGTTATCCTTCAAAAAACGCGCGATTTGATCCAACTCGGTGATCGACTTGGGTCGTAGGTCGAACTTGTCGAGGTCAAAGAATATATTATTGAGTACGACCGACGCCCCAGTACTGGCTTTCTCCAGGTCGATGTCGATCACGATCGGTTTAAGGGCATTTTCACGTTCATAGTTGAAATTGAGGCTCTTGAACAAGTAGCCAGGCGCCGTGACATACAGTCCGTAGTCGGCTCCCTGCGTGAGCACGATCAAATATTGCCCGGTGACGGAATCCGAATCGACGGTAGACACCATCGAGTGTTTCTCAAGCTCAAAAAGTTCGACCTCAGCCTTCAGCGGCTTCCGGGTAGCTCTGTCTCGAACGATACCCTTCAATGCGTTGCTCCGATACTTCAAGCGAGCCTCCTCAGGAACTTCAAACTCGAAAATGGTAGAAGTTCCCTGTCGGTTGAGTTCTTCGTGCGAATAGTAGCCATGGCGTCCATCGGCCGTAATAACCAACGAAAACTGGTCTTCATGGTTATTGATAGGATACCCAAAGTTCACAGGCTTCACCCAGGCGCTATCGAGCCAGTCGCTCCAATAGATATCCTTCCCTCCGAACCCAGGTCTCCCATCGGAGGCAAAAAACAGGGTTCGTCCGTTCGCATGTATGTAAGGTGAGAGCTCGTCGTAAGGTGTGTTAATGGCAGGTCCTAGGTTCTGGGCTTTCGTCCATACGCCCGGAGAATGCTGGAAGGCGGAGTAAATATCGTTCTTCCCCACCCCTCCTCTTCGATCCGAAACAAAGTAGAGTGTTCGGCCATCCGCCGAAAGCGATGGCTGCGATTCCCAGCTCACGGAGTTAATCATAGGGCCTAAGTTCTTAGGTTGCGACCACGTGTCGCCGGTCTTACGACTCTCGTACAAATCGCAGTTGCCACGGGCAGCCCTGCAGGAAGTAAAGATCAAGTAACGGCCGTCGCCCGAAATGGTACAGGTGCCTTCGTTAAATGGGGTATTGATCACTGGTGAAATCGATTCGGGAAACGACCAGCGCCCAAGGCTATCCTTCGTGCAGATCACCATGTCTTCATCAAATTCATCGGTATAGCCCTTGCGGCGCGTGAAGATGAGTTCTTGCTCATCGGCGGTCAATACCGGGAAATACTGCAACACAAATGCATTAACGGTATCAGATAGTTTATGCGTCTTGTACTTCACCGCATTGTTTAGGTTGGCGAGGCTAAACTCGGCGCATGCTTTCAACAAGCGCATTTGATCAATTCGCTGCTTGGCCACCGTTTCATTCTGTAGGTATTGCTCGGAATAGCCGAGTGCCGTTCGATAGTCCGCCCGTTGCATCGCGTTCTCGGTCAGCTCTACCCAAAAGACCTTTTGCCAACGAAGCTCGCCGGTCAGACGAAGGCCTCCTTCGAACGCTTGTCGAGCCTTTTCGAAATCACGGAGCGACTTATAGCAATAACCAAGTCGTAGATAGGCCTCGAAGAAGTTTTTATCCTTCGAGATCGCTTGATTCAACAAATCAATAGCTTCTTGGTACTGGGCATGCACACGGTAATTGTCCGCCAGCACATAGGCGTCGATCGCTTTCTTATTCTTGGAACTCACCACTCCCTGCGAAAAAACAGGTAACGCCACTACCCACAGAAGGCCTACGAGCCACAATCTTCGATCATTCATTGTATAAAACTAACGAATATTTGAAACTTCAGATTCAGGCCCATTCTCCTGCATCAAGGCATTGATCAATCTAAAGTGTGAATAACGTGATAAGTCTTCCACCCGTATTGGATTCTCTGTAATTCTACCGGAATCCAAGAGCTTGCGCCGCATGGTTCCGTTCAATAAAAACGAAGTTGGCGTCACCCAGCCACTTGGGGACCGGAACATGATATTGGCGTAAGACGTATCGGTAACTAATCCATCTCGGATAATCAACACGTCATCGCAGTCTCCCCTTTGATGAAACAATTCTTGTAGTTGTCTTCGGTCTTCAAACTTGTGCTCGTACTCGATACCATTGCCTACCACGATTCGGAGGGAGGCAATGGGTCGAATGGAGTAGGGCTCGAAAGTAGCCTCTACCCCAAATTGATCGTACGCTAACCTCAGTTTATACCAACCTTTACTGGGGATGGAAAGCCGCGCTATTTCGCTGTCCCAATTCCACCGTGGTTGCGAATGGAAGCACGCATCTAGCGACTCGTGGATGCGCTGTCGATGCGCTTGCATGTTTTCGATGACACCTTCGCGCAAACTGATGCTCTCAATCAATCGGGGCATAGATTTTATCAAGTGCTTCTTGGTATTCCGATAATGGGTTGCTCATCGTGGTGATGCCTCCGCCGCTTCGGTAGAAGTATCTTTTTTGCTTTTCCTCGATGAATCGAATCATCACTCCAGTATCGAAGTCTTGTCCATCGAAGATACCGCAAATTCCAGTGTAGAACCCCCGGTCTTCACCTTCGGCGGACCGAATCAATTCGACAGTCTTTTGCTTGGGAGCACCACTGACGGAGCCGGCGGGAAGGAGCGACAACAAGGCTCCACCCGGATCTACGCGAAACACTGTATCGAGTTCCCCTGCAATCTCTGAACTTACCTGTAAAAGAGTTTTTCCTTTTGAATGAATGGACTCGACATACCGAAACTTTCTCACTTCCACATGTTTCGCAACCAGGCTTAGGTCATTCCTGATAAGATCTACGATCGTGACATGTTCCGACATTTCCTTTTGGTCGCCGAGAATCCTCTCGGCTGCGCGTGGCATGGATGCATCGATAGTTCCTTTCATAGGATAGGAAAAAATCCACCCATTCGCAGTCTTGAAAAATGGCTCAGGTGAGAACACCAAGAAACGCTCATTGAACCAGAGTTTGTACCGGGCACTCGTTTGAAAAAAAATATGTTTCAAGTCGAGTGATGCTTCCAAAGGTGTACGAATGGTCAAATTGGTTAGAAACGAATCGCCATACGACAGTCCCTTCATGACCATGGAAAATTTTTCCGCATACGACTCGAACGAGATAGGCTTTGGCTTCAGTTCGACCTCGTGATTGCCGCGGGTCCTGGCGGGGGCATTCGTTTTGCCGTTGATATCGAACAACACCACCGATGGGTCGATGTCTGCGAGTGGACAGACCCATGGGTTCTTCATTTCAAAGTCGACCATGAAGAGAAAGGGCTCATGGGCATGAACAAGGTGGTTAACGTGGTGGCGAAATTTGTCCAAACTCACGATTTCAAGTTACGTGTTGAAGTTCCCCTGTTACGGGATATTCATGTACTTGTGTACTTGTAGTGAAACTTTCCACTTAGGATTTACTTTCACGTATTCAATGATTAGCGGGAGGAGTTCCTTTTCTTTCGACCATTCGGGTTGAAGAAACAACTCACATTGATCGTTTACTTGGTTAGCATGTTGTTCTGCCCACTCGAAATCGCTCTTGTGGTATATGACAACCTTCAGTTCGTGCGCGCAGGCGGCGACAGATGCATGAGGGGCTTTAAATTTCTTAGGCGAAAAGCACACCCAATCCCATTGGCCGGTAAGGGGGTAAACACCGGAGGTCTCAATATGAGTCCGGATACCTCGGTTGCGAAGTTCGGTGGTGAGGTTGGTAAGGTCATGCATCGCTGGTTCACCACCGGTTACAACGGCGATCGGGCTTTTCGCAGCAACGACATGGTCTACCATGGTTGGGATTTCCACTTTTGGATGGGCATGCTCGTCCCATGATTCTTTGACATCGCACCACACGCAACCCACGTCGCATCCACCGAGCCTTAGAAAATACGCAGCATAGCCTTGGTATTGACCTTCCCCTTGGATCGTATAGAAGTGTTCCATGAGGGGGAGTGCCTTCATCGTCAGAATTTTTAAGTTGTCGATTGGTTACGGATGCCTCAGTTCTGTGGCGCGTAACGTGTTGAGCAAGAGTGAAGCGATGGTCATAGGGCCAACGCCGCCGGGAACTGGAGTGATGTAAGACGCCTTTGCCGCGACCGGTTTAAAGTCGACGTCGCCTTTGATGGCGTAACCGTTTTTGAACTGAGGTCCTTCAACGCGCGTGGTTCCCACATCGATCACTACGGCCCCTTCCTTGACCATATCGGCCGTGATCAGGCCAGGTTTGCCCACTGCAGAAATCAAGATGTCGGCTTTACGGGTAAATTCACCAAGGTCTTGCGTATACTTATGGCAGATCGTTACGGTTGCGAGACCTTGTTCTACCATCATCATACTAAGTGGTGCGCCAGCGATCCGGCTGGCTCCTACTACCACACAGTTCTTTCCCTTTGTTTCGATCTGATACCGTTTCAGCAACTCCATGACTCCGTAAGGTGTAGCTGGGAGAAGTAACGGATTTTTTGAAACGATGCTACCAAAGTTCCGATTCGTGAAACCATCTACATCTTTGTCGGGACGAATCTTCTCGGTGATTCGTTCCACAGAAATATGCGCAGGTAATGGGAGTTGCACGATAAATCCATCGACATCCTCGTCTCGGTTTACTTGGTCGATGTGTTTCATGAGCTTGTCTTCGCTGATGGTGTCGGCGAACCGCATCATGGTATAGTGGAACCCAACTTCCTTACAAGCCTTCACTTTGTGATCGACGTATGTCTGGCTTGCCCCGTCGTCGCCCACGAGAATGATGGCGAGGTGCGGGACTTTCTTCGACTGGCCTTTTCGTTCTAAGACGCGGGCGCTTATCTCGGCCTTGATCTCTGTGGAGACTTTTTTACCGTCGATGGTGGTGTAGGTAGTCGCGGTTTCCATGCAATTATTCGATCTTCAATACGGCCATGAATGCTTCTTGGGGAATTTCAACGCTTCCGACCTGGCGCATCCGCTTCTTCCCCTTCTTTTGCTTCTCGAGCAATTTTCTCTTCCGAGAGATATCACCACCGTAGCATTTCGCGAGCACGTTTTTTCGAATGGCGCTCAGTGTTTCGCGCGCGATGATCTTCTGCCCGATGGCCGCTTGAATGGCCACCTCGAACATATGTCGTGGGATCAGCTCCTTCAGTTTCTCACACAATTTTCTGCCCCATTCTTGGGCTTTGGCGCGGTGAACAATTGCTGAGAGGGCGTCTACCCGCTCTCCGTTCAATTGGACATCGAGCTTCACCATATCGCTTTCGCGTGAATCGATCAAATGATAGTCGAGCGACGCATATCCTTTCGAGATGGATTTCAGTTTATCGTAGAAGTCGAACACGATTTCCGCCAGCGGCATCTCGAAAGTCAATTCAACCCGGTCGGACGTAAGGTAGTTTTGATTGATGATGATACCGCGCTTATCCATGCAAAGCCCCATCACGGGACCAATGAAGTCGGACTTCGTGATGATTTGGGCGCGAATAAATGGCTCCATGATCCGATCGATGGCTGTCGGATCGGGCATCTCGGAGGGAGCGTTGATTACCACTTCTTTGCCATTGGTCAAGAAGGCACGGAACTGGACACTTGGAACGGTGGTGATCACCGTCATGTTGAATTCACGTTCGAGGCGTTCTTGGATGATCTCCATATGGAGCATGCCCAAGAATCCGCAGCGGAATCCGAAACCGAGGGCTGCCGATGTTTCCGGTTCCCAAACGAGGGAGGCATCGTTGAGTTGGAGCTTTTCCATCGACGCGCGCAACTCTTCGAACTCCGACGTGTCGACCGGATAAATGCCAGCGAACACCATAGGCTTCACGTTTTCAAAACCCTTGATCGCTTCGCCTGGACGTTCTGCGTGCGTGATGGTGTCCCCCACCTGTACTTCTTTCGCGACCTTAATTCCTGAAATCAGGTAGCCGACATCGCCCGTACCCACCTCTTTGCGCGGGAATTTGTCCAGCTTGAGGGAACCGATTTCATCGGCATTATAGACTTGGCCGGTATTGACAAACTGTACCTTATCGTTTGTTTTGATGGTTCCATTGAATACGCGGAAGTACACTTCGATGCCTCGGAAGGAGTTGAATACCGAGTCGAAGATCATGGCTTGTAGGGGCGCGTTAGGATCACCTTTTGGAGGGGGGATTCTTTCCACTACTGCTTGGAGTATCTCGTTGATTCCCACACCTTCTTTCGCGCTGGCGCGGATCACAGATTCGCGGGGGCAACCGATGAGGTCGACGATTTGGTCTGTCACCTCTTCAGGCATGGCGGCGGGAAGGTCAATTTTGTTTAGAACCGGGATGATTTCCAGGTTGTGTTCTAATGCGAGGTATAGGTTGGAGATGGTTTGGGCTTGAATCCCCTGTGCGGCGTCGACTATGAGGAGCGCCCCTTCGCAAGCGGCGATGGAACGAGACACCTCGTAAGAGAAGTCGACGTGGCCGGGTGTATCGATCAGGTTGAAGACGAACTCTTGGTTTTTGTATTTATAGTTCATCTGGATCGCGTGGGCCTTGATGGTAATGCCTTTTTCACGTTCGAGATCCATGTTGTCGAGCACTTGGGCCTGCATTTGGCGCTGGGTGAGGGTTTGTGTGGCTTCCAGCAGGCGGTCTGCCAGTGTGCTTTTCCCGTGATCGATGTGTGCGATGATGCAAAAATTGCGGATGTGGTCCATTCCCGTCATGTCTCGGCTAACTAGAACCGCAAAAATAGCCAAAATCCGCGACCTGTGCGCGGCGTGGTTTCATGTGAATGAAAGGATTTCCTGACACGAACCACAAAAAAATGATCAGGAAAACCGTACATGTCAAAAATTGGAGTCGGCTCCTTTTAGGGTGAGTTTTGCATCGTAACCTAAAGTGAATTGTATGAATGTCGAAAAGCTTGAACAAAGCATCAAAAAACTCGGTCAGAGCATCGACTATTTGGTGGGAAAGGTGGATGAAATCGTAGATACCTTGGCCGATCACGCTGCGCTCCACGCAGAACATGCCAGACGGCTCACTGTCATTGAACAGCGCCTCGATAAAATCGAGGCACGACTCGACAATCTAGAGGCGACCCAGAAAGAACACGGCGAACGACTCGACCGGATCGAAGCAGTCCTGCTCCGGCACGAAACGATTCTGCAGGAACATACCGCAATCTTGAAAAAACATTCGACAAAACTGGACGAACACTCGGGCATCCTCAATGAACACTCGGTCATCCTGAATGAACACACCGCAACCCTTAAGGAGCAATCGGTCATCCTCAATGAACAATCGGCGACCTTGAACGAGCATTCGGCGATGTTACAGGGCCATAAAAGCGAGCTTGAGAAAGTCCGCGCGACACTTCAGTCGCACAGCGAAATACTCGAATTCCACACCCTGCAACTTAAGGTCGTCATCGAACGAATGGGCGTCCATCAAAAGGAATTCTCATCGATCTCGGAAAAACTGGAATTCCAAGACAAGCTCGGCGTGCGATTACTCAATGATATGCAGGCCGTGAAAGTCACCATCGGCCAGTTTCCAGATGATCTCAAGCGGGCCTTTCGTGAATACGGACGTCACCATGACTTGGCATTAGGTCAAATGAATACTCGACTGGAGAAAGTCGAATACGCCGCGCCACACCCACGAATCAGAAGAAAAAAACAATGAACAACAACGACATCGTCCAACACGTTCCCGACCCGCAGCCATCGCTTCCAACCATACCACCGTTGGACGTGAGAGTAGACAGTGTGCTAGGGGCACTTATCACCCAACAAGAGCGCACGGCTCGCGAAATCGTTCAATTGACAAACGATGTCGCGATCCTCAAGGCAAAACTAAATGAGGTTATCTTGCGCTCGAGCGAAATTATGGAGCGCGTCACTGAATTTATTATTGAACTTGAGCGAAGGACCGTCGCCTAACTCGATCATTCATTCTTGTAAACAACGCCGTCTTTCATCACGAACGACACGGTGAGAAGAACTTTGATGTCTTGGAGTGGATCGCCATCGACCGCGACGATATCAGCGAGCTTGCCTCTCTCAATCGAGCCAAGAGTGGGCGCCATGCCCAATGCGGTGGCACTGACGATTGTCCCAGTTTTGATGGCTTCCATGGCAGGCATGCCGGCATCGATCATGTACCCAAACTCGCGCGCATTTTCGCCGTGGGGAAAAACACCGGCATCGGTACCAAAGGCCACCTTCACCCCTTTCTTATAGGCAAGTGCAAATGCGGCTTTGTCTTGCGGGCCAATCATGAGTGCCTTCGGCGCCACCAAAGGATGGTAGTACCCTGGTATCTTCGCGAGTTCACTGATTGATTCCCCCGCCGTGATCGTCGCACAAAAGTAAGTGCCCTTTTCCTTCATCAGCTCTGCCAAGGCATCGGTCATCAACGAGCCGTGTTCGATGGTATGAACACCAGCTTCCACGGCGCGGCGTGTGCCTTCCTCTCCGATACCGTGGACAGGGACCAGCATACCGTAGTCACGAGCCGTGGAAACGATAGCCTCGAGTTCTTCAGTCGTAAACTGCGGACCGGAGGCATCGCGTGCAATGCTGAGCACTCCTCCGGTCGCCGTTATCTTGATCAAATCGGAACCTTCCTTGTACCGTTGCCTTACCGCCTTCGCTGCCTCCTCTGCACCGTTGATGACCCCATCTCTAGGCGAGGGGTCACCCATTATGTCTTTGCGATACGAGTTGGTTGGGTCTGCATGACCACCCGTGGTGGCAATAGTTTTTCCGGCCGTAAAAATCCTCGGCCCCTGTACCCAACCCTGATTGACAGCCTGTCGAAGAGAAATGTTAACACCTGTCCCGCCGAGGTCGCGCACCGTGGTGAATCCGGCTAACAGGGTTTTCCTAGCGTAAGCGATGGACTGAAAAGCGATGTCAGCTTCATTCATTGTGAAGCGCTTCGTCCCGGCATCTCTGCTGGTTTCATTTTCCAAGTGAACGTGTAAGTCAATGAAACCGGGTAGAACGGTCTTCTTCGAAAGATCGATTACGCGATCCGACTTAATTGCTTTGGAAAACCCGGGGTTGACTGCGGTGATCTTGTTGCCTTCCACGACGATCGTCGATTGTCCCAAGGAGGCATTCGATATACCATCGATCAAGTTCCCACAATGAATAATGGTCCGTTGGGCCCACGTGGGAAACGTTCCCACGAGGATCGCGGCACAAAAAACGAATACCTTATTCATTCTTATAGATCACACCGTCTTTCATCACAAACACAACCTTCTCCATGGTTTTGATATTGGTCAAGGGGTTTTCGCCAACTGCCACGATGTCGGCAAGTTTTCCAACTTCAATGGATCCAACTTTGTCTCCGATACCCAGAATGTTGGCATTCACTTGCATTGATGACAACAACGCTTCGATCGCTGGCATTCCTGCTTCTACCATGTAACCGAACTCGCGGGCATTTTCACCATGTGGAAACACTCCGGCGTCGGTCCCGAAGGCAATCTTCACTCCACGGCGATAAGCTTTGCCGAAATTCTCCTGAATTTTTGAACCGATCTCTAATGCCTTGGGCACAACCAATGGGTGGTAGTATCCAGGAATCTTAGCGTATTCGGCAGCAGAGCGGCCGGCGATGATGGTAGCCACGTGATATGTGCCCTTCTGCTTCATTAAGTCCATGACTTCTTCGGTCATCAATGTTCCATGTTCGATGGTGGTGATACCGGCCAACACGGCGCGTTTCATTCCTTCGGCTCCATGCGCGTGTGCCGCGGTATGAAAACCGTAATCGCGAGCGGCCTCCACGATGGCATTTACTTCTTCTTGTGTAAACTGGGGACCGCTTCCATCTTTGGCCACACTCAACACGCCGCCCGTCGCGGTGATCTTGATAAAGTCGGATCCATCTTTATAGCGTTGGCGTACCGCCTTACGCGCATCTTCTGGTCCATTGATAACACCTTCTTTGGGACCTGGATCTCCCATGAGGTCTTTCCTCGATCCGTTGGTGGGATCAGCATGACCACCGGTGGTCGCGACGCTCTTGCCAGCCGCAAAAATTCGCGGTCCAACAACGATGCCATTGTTCACAGCATTTCGCAAGGCGATGTTTACACCGGAGCCGCCGCAGTCGCGTACGGTGGTAAAACCCGCCATTAGATTCTTCTTTGCATAAACGGTCGATTGAAAAGCAATATCCGCTTCATTCTGAGTGAAACGTTTCACTAGTGCATCGCGGCTGGTCTCACTCTCGAGATGTACGTGCATATCGATGAGACCGGGCATCACCGTTTTCTTGCTTAAGTCGACGACCTTATCATCTTTACCAGGCTTGGTAAATCCTTTGTCGACAGAGACTATTTTGTTTGTCTCGACGACGATGGTGACTTGTGATTGAACGTCTTTGTTTTTTCCGTCGATGAGTGTTCCACAGTGAATCAACGTTTTTTGGGCAAAGGCCAGTGGGCCCGCCAGGAGGAGGGCAAGGACGAGAAGTTTTTTCATAGGTTTAGGTCTTAGGACTGTGAATGTTAGTCCAAAATTCCTAGCCAATCAAGCCTTCCCTAGGTATTTGGTTGTTAATTTCTTTAGAGCCTCCAATTCGTTGGCTTGCATGGCGGCCCTCACATGGAGCATCAAGTCGAACATCACGGCCTGATCGTAACCCAACCGGGAGGCCACACGCGAACAAAAGCGAATCTCCTCTTGGTAGAGACGTTCGTCTATTTTCATCAATTGGACGAGGCTAAAAATGTAGTCGAATTTCCGGTCGTCAGGTAAATCGCGGGGAACGATATCGGAATGGAAAGCGGTCAACATGGGTTGGACCGTCTCCCTTGAGACTCCATTTGCTTCGGCGATGTTGTAAATGTACTTTTCTTCACGGGCACCTACTTCACCGTCGATCCGGGCCAGGTTGATAAGGAGCTTCAGTTGATCAAGTACCATGGAAAATTCGTTTACACCTTGCTTCGACTAAAATAGTTCTAAATCGATTACCTTACAACACATGAATTTCCTCGCCCATCTGTACCTATCAGGAGATGATCCATCGGTGATGGTGGGAAATTTCATCGGCGATTTCGTGAAGGGCAAGAACTTGTCTTCTAAGTTCGATGAGCGCGTGGTGACAGGTATCGAATTCCACCGGGGGATCGACTATTTTACGGACCGACACCCAATAGTTCAGCGCAGTAAAAAGCGGCTGTTTGCGAAGTATCGTCACTACTCCGGAGTTGTGGTGGATGTCTTCTTCGACCACTTCCTCGCGGCAAACTGGCGGAAACATCATTCGTTAGAGCTTAACGCATTTGCGCACCACGCATACACTACCCTTCAAGGTTTTGATTCCATCTTACCGGAAGAGGTGAAAAGAATGCTTCCGTACATGATCAACGGCAACTGGCTCGTGGGGTACGCGCAAGTGGAGGGTGTACACCGCGCTTTGTCTGGCATGGCCTCACGCACGCCCTATCAGTCGAACATGGAACACGCCTCACACGATCTGCGCGAGTTGTACTCAGACTTCTCAGAAGACTTTTATCTTTTCTTTCCCGACTTAGTTGCCTTCGCTACCAACTACCTAGAACAAAGAAGCCTTCCCTTCAATTTTCAAACAGGGGGTTAGTGATTTGCCACTATCTTTGCACGGTAAACAACAAGAATGGAAAACGATCCGGAACTCAACGGCCGATATTTAGGGACAATCTCGGCGGACTTTGTGGTCGTGGCCGACACACTTAAAGAAGCTTCGTATCAAATTCGAAAAGCTGGATTCGAGTATCCGATCTTTGCCCTGTCGAAAATTCCCGTGCCCATTGGACAAATCCTGATTCCAAAAGAAAAACGGGAGCTCGCTTGGAATTATTACGCCTCATTCTTGAATGAATTCGTTCAGCGAGAACTCGTTTCACCAGAAAAAGAAGCTGACTTTAAAACGAACTACAAAGACCCAGACGAATACTGCTGCCTTTTCGTCGTGGACGAAGAGTTTACCAACTTCGTTTACATCCCCTACCCAGTCGACTAATCAAGTCATTTCACGTATCAAAAGTGAGTCCACCCTTGGGCCGACAGTCCAACCACGGTCCCATGTTTGGAGATCATCATATTTTGGTTGGGTTCACTGTGAATGTGCCCGATAAAATGAATGTCTGGATGATTTTTCAATTTCTCATAGTCGGAGGGCTGAATCGTGAACAGCAACTCGTAGTCTTCGCCACCGTTCAACGCGCAGGTGATTGGGTCCAAATTCATCTCGACGGCAGTCTCGTAGGCTTGCGTATCGATTGGAATTTTTTCTTCGAAAATTTTGATGCCCACACCCGACTGTCGACTGAGGTGAAGCAATTCGGATGCTAGGCCATCGGATACGTCAATCATGGAAGTCGGCACCACGCCATTCTCGGCCAGGTCGTAGATGATGTCCATGCGGGCTTCGGGTTTAAGTTGCCGTCCCACCAAGTACTCGTAGCGTTCCAAATCCGGTTGCATGTTGGGGTTTGCTAGGAAAACTTCCTTCTCGCGTTCCAACACTTGCAGTCCAACATACGCCGCACCGAGGTCGCCGGTTACGCAAATGATATCATTTGGCTTTGCGCCACTTCGCAACGCGACCTTATTCTTTGCTGCGCGACCCAAGATTCCAATGGAGATGACCAACCCAGAAGGCGACGACGTTGTATCGCCGCCCACCAAATCGAGTTTGAATGCTTGGCATGCGGCTTTAATGCCCTCATACAATTCGTCGATCGCCTCGACGGAAAAACGGTTGCTCAAGCCCAGTCCAATCGTAATCTGTTCGGGGCGCCCATTCATGGCGGCTATGTCGGACACGTTTACCGCAACGGCCTTATAACCTAAGTGCTTCAAAGGCACGTATTGCAAATTGAAATGAGGCCCTTCCATCAACATGTCCGTTGACCACAATAGGTACTCATCGCCACCATCGATCACAGCGGCATCGTCACCGATTCCGAGCACAGTGCTTGCCACCTGATGTTTGAACTTCTTCGCGACGCGATCAATGAGTCCAAACTCTCCTAATCCAGATATTTCCGAGCGTGATTCCATTTTCTTATCATGTTTACTTCACAGGGGTGCGATCTGCGCATAGTTCCACCAACACACCATTCGTAGACTTAGGATGGAGGAAGGCAATCAACTTGTTGTCTGCTCCTTCTTTGGGCGTGTCATGGATGAGTTCGAACCCGTCTAGTTTCTTTTGAGGGAGGGCGGCCGCCATGTTTTCGACGTCGAACGCGAGGTGATGAATGCCCTCGCCTTTCTTTTCGATGAACTTCGCTATCGGAGAATCAGGGCTAGTAGCCTCCAGTAATTCAATTTTCAAGTCTCCGACCTGAAAGAAGGAAGTTCTCACTCCTTCCGATGCGACTTCTTCAATCTTATAGTGCGGGGTACCGAGCAACCTTGCAAACAACTTATTCGATGCCTCGAGGTTTTTCACAGCAATACCGATGTGCTCAAGTTTCTTCATAGGTGTGGTATTTGCAGGTTTTCGCTAATTTTGTGCGAATTTCAGAAACTTTTCCTGCTTTAAATAAGTTTTCCAACCGATTATGCCCAAAGTGATGATGGAAACCGCCAGCGAAGCGCATGTGGAAGCTGCACGTCTGCAGGGGCAGATTACGGATTATCTGGGCCTTCGGAGCAGTGATCTCGTTTTCGAGTACAGTTTCTTCGAGGGCAAGACCAAGCTGGACCTTATCACCATTAACCCACGTCACGCACAATCGTTTTTGTTTCACTCGGAATCGGGTTCGGACAAGGTAGATGCGCTGAGAAAAATGTGGGACTACGTCCAGAATTATAAAGCCAAGGAAAACTCCTATACTATTCAATGGGTAGCCGATGGCCATCGTGAACTCAATACGTCATACTTTCGCGCCGGCAATATTCTAGAAGCACTAGAAAAGTTGTACTATGGCCGCGATCGAAATACCATCACTGTATTCAGCGTTGTATTGAACCCCGTATCCTGACAACTATGATCTCAGTTACTGAAAAAGCTAAAGATAGAATCGTCCTCCTCCGTGAAGAAGAGGGTCGCACACCCGCGCACAACATCCGAGTTTCCGTGAAAGGTGGTGGCTGTTCAGGACTCATGTATGACCTCGGCTTCGACGACAAGGTCAATCCTGCCGATCAAATATTCGAAGACAAAGGGATCAAAATCCTGGTCGACAAAAAAAGCTTGTTGTACTTACTGGGTACCACGTTGGATTTCTCTGATGGATTGAATGGAAAGGGTTTCCAGTTCATCAACCCCAATGCTACTCGCACATGTGGGTGCGGTGAGAGCTTTGCCGTTTAGTTATATCCTGCTCTTTCGATTAGTCCACCGTTGCGATGCACTTGAGTTCGATCGCGATCGGTGTTGGTAATGCCGTTACTTCCACGGTGGTGCGACAAGGTTGATTCGTCGTAAAATACTCCTTATACACCTTGTTGTATGTAGCAAAGTCCTCCTTCATATTCGTGAGGAAAACGGTAACGTCGACAAGGTTTTCCCAGCGTGAACCAGCAGCTTCCAAGATGAGTCGAACATTCTCGAATACACTTCGGCATTGCACTTCGATGTCGTATTCGACGATGTGTCCGTGGCCACTCAGCGTAACACCCGGTATAAAATGACTGCCCCTTTTTCGAGGTCCAACGCCGGAAAGGAATAGTAGATTCCCAACTTTGCGCGCGTGCGGGTACGGCCCCACGGGCTCAGGTGCATGTTCCGAATTGATCGTTTCCATAACGAATGAGTTATTCTATTGCAAAGACTAAACTGGCCCAACTGCTTTCGTAGTCGACACTTGATTTTTCGGAGGGCATCATTTTCACAAAACTTACCATCCATGGCCCGGATGCACTGACGGGGAACTTGATCCGCCCATCATTTTCCGTGTAAGCATTCTGTAAGAAGACTCGGTTGCCCACGTCATTCCAAATCTTTACCAGCTGGTGCGGCAACGGTTTGCCTTCGAACAAGATTTCACACTCCAAGTAATCGCCCACCTTTAGTCCATAAGGGTTGGTTAGTGGAACAATCTCCACTTTGAATCCGAGCTTTCGCTTGTAAACCTCGTCCACATTGCCACCAACCTGAACCAGAAGCTTCGCGTAGCGTGTATAGTTCTCGCGGGCACGTTGGTTGGTTTGGTTATTCTTCTTCCGTAAGAAAGAAATATTCTCGAGTCCATCCTCCACGAGGTATTCACCAAATTTTTCTGCCTCCAACTCGATATAGGCGGCATTGCTGACAAGAGAAAATAGGTGTGTCCCCTCGTTGGCAAACTTGTAGGTGAGGTTGTTACCCTCCGTTGATTTAACTTCACCTGTGAGAACTTTCTTACCATAGGCAGACACCACTTGTACTTGTTCCGCCCGATGCTTCTTCAGATCCCAAAATTCGCCTGTAAAGTTCTCGCCCACCATAAAGTCGACCTTCACTTCTTCGCCGACTTTGTACTTGAACTTCTTAGGCTGAAGCCAAAACTCGTGAGCCCCCGCTGCCGCGTTGGCGAGGATGGCAAAGACTAGCAAGAAGTACTTGTTCACCGTCATTAATTCATCAACTCTTCGATTTCCTCGGCTTCAATCGGTATGTTCCGCATCAAATCGACGTTCTTGTCTTTGTTGATCACGACGTTGTTTTCAATGCGAATGCCGAAACCTTCCTCTTTGATATAGATCCCGGGCTCGATCGTCCAGACGGAACCCACTTGAACTTTGTCGTGCATGTTTCCGATATCGTGAACGTCAAGACCGAGCATGTGTGATGTCCCGTGATAGAAATATTTTCTCCACGCTGGATTTGCTGCATCTTGTTTGCGCACATCGGTCTTATCAATCAGCTTAAGCTTTAGCAATTCTGCTTCCATCAGTTTTTCTATCTCGCGCTGGTAGTCGAAATAAACGATAGAAGGGCGGAGCAGTTTAAATGCTTCCCGATGCACTCGAAGGACGGCGTTGTAGACTTCCTTTTGACGTTTAGTGAAACGCCCATTGACTGGAATCGTTCGAGTGAGGTCGCTAGCATAATTGGCGTACTCGGCGGCCACGTCCAGCAAAACCAAATCACCGTCTTTACACTGTCGGCTGTTTTCGATGTAGTGAAGGATTACGGCGCTTTCGCCCGAGGCAATAATGGGGGTGTAGGCAAATCCCTTCGAACGATGGCGGATGAATTCGTGGATAAACTCAGCCTCGATTTCATATTCCCACACACCCGGCTTGAGGAATTCCAACACTCGCCGAAATCCTTTTTCAGTGATGTCGCAAGCGTGTTGTATCAATTCTATCTCGCGCTTTTGCTTGACGCGTCGTAGTTTTGACATGATGGGAGCCACGCGGCCATATTCATGGAGTGGATATGTGCGTTTGCACCAATTGATAAACCGCGCATCGCGTGTTTCCACCACCACGTCCGATCGGTAATGCTCGTTCGTGTTCAACAACACTGATTGCACTCCCCCCATCACCATGATATGGTGGAACACTTTTTCAAAGTCTGTCGTCCACAGGATGGTCTTCACGCCTGACAATTCGTGCGCTTCCTTCTTCGTTAGTTTGTGACCTTCCCACTTTTCGAGCAACTCGTTGGGTTCACGCAAGAACAATATCTCGCGATAGCGTTCTTCTGGAAAGCCCGGGCATATGACCAGCATGCTTTCTTCTTGGTCTACACCCGTCAGATAGAATAGGTCGTTGTTTTGTCGGAAAGGCATCGTGCCGTCCGCGTTCGTAGGCATGATGTCGTTCGAATTAAAGACCGCGACTGCGCCGGGACCCATTTCTTTGATCAGTCGCTTTCGATTCTCGATGAAAAGTTCTTTACCGATGTTTTCGTACCTCATAGGAAGTTTTGCTACTTTCAGTCATCGGCAATTTAATCAAAACGACATGAAGCCCTCTCACTCCTTATCCCGTTTCTGCCAAAGCTGCTTGGCGGTATGTTTGGCGCTCTGTTCAGTGGCACCATCATTTGCGCAGGCGCCCTGGAATTATACACCGTCGCCCGAAAATTTGAAGGCGCGCGAATGGTTTGAACAAGCACGATTTGGTCTTTTTATACACTGGGGCGTCTACAGCCAATTGGGCGACGGAGAGTGGGTGATGCAAGTGCAACGCATCCCAGCGAAGACCTACGAAAAACTTCCGACCTTTTTCAATCCCACCCAGTTCGACCCGAAAGAATGGGTGAAAATGGTAAAAGACGCTGGCATGCAATACATCACCATTACGAGCAAGCACCACGACGGCTTTGCCATGTTCGACAGCAAGGTATCGGATTATGATATTGTAGATCGAACTCCATACGGCAAGGATGTCCTGAAGATGCTAGCTGACGAATGTCATGCGCAGGGAATCAAACTCTTCTTTTATCACTCGCAACTCGACTGGCACCATCCCGACTATTTCCCACGGGGGAATACCGGGCAAGGATACACCGGCCGCGACGAGAAGGGTGATTTCAATAAGTACCTCGACTACATGGATGCCCAACTCACAGAACTGCTCACCAACTATGGCCCCATCGCTGGGATTTGGTTCGACGGAATGTGGGATAAAAAGGATGCCGATTGGAGATTGGAAAAGACATACCGACTGATCCATCAATTGCAACCGGCGGCATTGGTCGGCAGCAACCACCACATGGCCCCTTACGCAGGTGAGGACTTCCAAATGTTTGAAAAAGACTTACCCGGTCACAACACCACGGGTTTCGCTCCCGAACAAAAAGTTGGCGACTTACCACACGAAACATGCGAAACCATCAACAATTCATGGGGATTCAACCTGCAAGACTCGCATAACAAGAGCTACAAGGAATTGGTACAGTACCTCGTGAAGTCGGCTGGCTACAACGCTAACTTCCTGCTGAACGTCGGTCCAATGCCTAATGGAAAAATCCAGCCCGAACACACCGCCCTTTTGAAGCAAATGGGTGACTGGCTAAAGACAAATGGGGAGACGATCTACGGATCAAAAGGAGGTCCACTATCGGCGCGCGAATGGGGCGTGGCAACCCAAAAAGGAAACAAGGTGTGGCTCCATATCTTAAACTGGAGTGACGAAACCCTGACGATTCCCAAACTTCCGAAGAAGATTGTGTCGGCGAAACTCTATTCAGACAAGTCCAAGTTGAAGTTCGTCGAGAATGAGTTTGGCGTTAGCGTGATCGTGCCGAAATCGAAAATGGACGCGGTAGACACGATTGTCGAACTCGAAGTCGCTAATCGGTGACCGAGTAGGGCATGACCTTTCAAGAGTTCTCGACCTCTCTACATCAAACGGAGCCCCCGGCGCATCTTTCTGCTGTGCTCCGGGGGCTCTGGTATGATGGCGTGGGTGACTGGGACCGCGCCCATCAAGAGGTTCAAGACCTCGAAGGACGAGACGCCGCCTGGATTCATGCGTACCTGCATAGAAAAGAGGGTGATTTGAGTAACGCACAATATTGGTACCGCCGCGCCAACCGAGAAATGCCGCGTGCCTCGCTGGAAAGTGAGTGGCAATCTCTCGTTGAACACTTCCTATCCGCCTGAGTATCTAAAGACCAAGTTGGGGTGCAATCGTTTGTTGTTTCGAGGGCCAATCTTTATATTCGGTTGGACTTAAACCCTTTTCCCCATGAGCTTATTCACTGATCCAAACAAGATTCCGGTCAATTACGGACTTAAGATCGCTGGTGGACTGACGGCCTATTTCATCATCATGAACGTCATCAGTCTTGGGAACCACGTCGAACTCCGCTTGCTCAACTTGTTCATCTTGGCTGCTGGTATCTTCTTCGGGCTACGCAAGTTCAAGAACACCCATGAAGATCATTTGAACTACTTTCGAGCGTTAGTAACCGGTGTTGCCATTGGTTCAGTGGGCACTGCGTTGTTCGGCCTAGTTCTTTTCATCTATATGAGTGTGAATCCAGGCTTCATGGAGATGCTTCAGAAAGAAGAGCAAATGGGTATCCATCTCAATCCTTACATCGCGTCCTTCATCGTTGTACTCGAAGGTGTGTTCTCGAGTTTATTGGTCACATTCGTCCTCATCAACTGGGTGACCACAGACGATGTCAACGATCCAATTGGGGAAAGCAAATAACGCCATGAACAATGCCGGGAGTTTGAATTTATTCATGCTCCCGGCCTTGAATTCTCCGAGCCTTCAAAGACTCCAATTCCTTCCGACGTTCAGCAAGTTCATCCTCGGTGGGTTGATAGTGAACGAACCTATCTAAGTTGGGCTGACCTGCATCCACCCAGGCCGAATACCAAATGCTCCCAACCATCTGGATGCTCGCGCGCCAACGTCTTTCCACCATACCCGACAAGAGGTCGTGATAGGTGCGCGCAAATTTATAGGCATATACCTTGGTTGTCTGCTTACCCCTTGTTTCGAACGCGTACTTGGTCAGTTGAGTCTTCCCCGTTAATGCCAACTCCAAGTTTAGTACTGAATCTACACATGCGTGCGATTGGTGGACCACCAACCACATGGCATGTTGTACTTGCTCGATGTATTCGGCGCGTCCCACCCAATTGTCGTACTGCATCGAGAACAATTCGGGCAACCGCGACTCCCAAAGCCCATGTATCCCGTGTTGGTTCGTCTTTTGTCCATTGTGATTGCTGGTGGTGTGCAAGGGCACATGTGCGTCGGCGACATAATGGCCCAGCTCAGAGGAAAGTCGAAGGATCCTCGATGGGTCGCCTACCATCATGGCGTCGCGAAGTTGAAGATATACGCGGTACACATGCCAAGGCACGACTCCACGACGCATCAAAGAATCTTCGCCAAACTTCTTCACTGCCTCAGACCATCGTTCCGGTAATGCCGACGCATCGGCCCCATATTCATCTAGGTCTATATAATGTCGAGGACCCTCTTCAGGTACGGCGTAGCGCCGCTTGTCTGGATTCACGGCCGACTCGACCAAGTAGTCGATGTTCACCTTGTAAAAACGAATCATCCCGGGCGGCAGCGTAAAAACTGCAAGCCTGTTGACCTGTTGATGTCCGAAAAATCCCCAACCGCCAAACACAACAAGGATACACGCCAGCACGAAAGTCTTAACTAAATTCCTCATAGGTTTTTATTGATAAATTGAGCCATGTTTAATCGAATATCTCTTTGTGTACTCGCCCTCTGCTCGGGCTGGTCTACTTTCGCGTCAGATCCATTTCCGAAAAATGAAAACATCCAGGTGGTTCATTACCGGTTTTATCTCAACCTGAACGATACCACCGATGTGATCGCCGGGGAAGCTGACGTCACCATTAAATTCTTGAAAGCAAATACTGAGTTCGATTTGAATCTAATTGGTCGGTCGCCGAATGGAAAGGGAATGGAAGTATTGCAAGTGAGTTCGTCAGGAAAACCTGTCGTGTGGACCTTCAACAGAAACCTCATCCACATTGTGACCCCGGAAACAAAGGCCAACGAGTTGGTGACGTTTAAGGTGGCATACCGGGGCATTCCAGCGGACGGATTGATTATTTCGCGCAACAAGTTTGGTGATCGTACTTTCTTTGGCGACAACTGGCCCGACCGAGGTCGGCATTGGCTACCGACGGTCGATCATCCCTGGTACAAGGCTTCCGTCGAGTTTGTCGTTGACGCACCAGACCAGTACGAGGTAGTCGCGACGGGGAAATGGATAGAGGAGAGTCACCTTCCGAAAAGAATGAAACGAACCCATTGGAGCGAACAAGTGCCCGTGTCGGTCAAGGTGATGACGATCGGAGTAGCGCGCTTCGCGGTGTTGTTGTCGGGAGAGGTGGGGAGCACGCCCGTGAGCACCTGGGTGTATCCACAGAACCGCGAATGGGGATTTAGTGATTTCGCGGTAGGACCCCGCGTGCTAGAGTTTTTTCAAAGCTATGTCGGGCCCTATCCCTTCGAAAAGCTGGCACACGTGCAGTCAAAAACGCGTTTTGGTGGGCTTGAAAATGCGAGCAATATTTTTTACTTCGAGAATTCCGTGAATGGTGAGAACGAACGCGAGTCTTTGATCGCGCATGAAACAGCCCATCAGTGGTTTGGCAACTCAGCCACAGAGGCCGACTGGCACCACGTGTGGTTGAGCGAAGGGTTCGCGACGTATGGCACCGCGCTCTACTTGGAACATACCTATGGCTTCGATCGCTTGCGTGAGACGATGCTGGCAAACCGAAAAGACGTAATCGAGTTTTCGAAAAAGAACGTCCGCCCGATCGTAGACACGACCATCGTCGACATCAACGCGGTCCTGAGCACCAACACCTACCAAAAGGCCGCTTGGGTGCTGCACATGTTGCGGAAGAAACTTGGAGACGAGACTTTTCACCGTGGCATCCGCGAATACTACCAAGTCTACCAAAGGGGTAATGCTTGGACGTCCGATTTTCAACACGTGATGGAACGCGTGTCGGGGCAGGACTTGCAGCCATTTTTCACCCAATGGATCTACCGCGGTGGGCACCCGATCATTTCTGGAACGTGGCTATACGATACGAAAACGAAACGGGTGGTGTTGGACGTCGAACTGAAGGGGACCGGGACGGAGTCGGTACCGCTGGAAGTTGCGACGGTCGATGGCGCCGGCAACACGGTGGTCCATTTCCTAGCCTTGAAGCCAGGTAGAGAAATACACAGGTTGGCTCCTACCGAGAAACCGACGGCGTTGGTGGTCGATCCTGGGGCCTGGTTGCTGTTCGAAGGTGAAATCCGCGCCGGACGTTAGGATTCTGGCCTGAAAACAGCGATTTTTTGATGGGACCAACCCTTGCAAATCCCCGTGAACTGGCTACCTTTGCAGTCCTTTTGATTTAAGAAACAATGGCAAATCACAAATCGGCAGAAAAGAGGATCAGGGCAAATGCGGTCAAAGCTGAGCGCAACAATTATCAGCACAAGTCGACTCGCACGGTCGTGAAGAAACTCAAAGCGACGACCCAAAAGGCTGAGGCGCAAGAACTCTTCAACAAGACTGCTGGCATGATCGACAAGTTGGCGAAGAAGAACATCATCCACTGGAAGAAGGCTGCCAACATGAAGTCGAAACTCGCGAAGCGCGTGAACACCCTGAAGTAAGGGGCATTTATAGAGTATTGCCGGATTTTGTCCGGTTTTTTTCCCTCCTCGCACCATCGTGGTTCGAGGAGGGTTTTTTATTTTCGACCGCGCGCGTCGGGATTAAAAACCCTAGTTCCCATGAAAGCGCGCACGCAGATAAAGAATTGGTCGTCGGAAGACCGCCCGCGAGAGAAACTTCTCGACAAAGGAGCTCCTACACTCACCGACGCGGAGCTGATTGCGATCTTAATTGGATCGGGTACTTCCTCCGGGAACGCGTTGGACATAGCCAGAAACCTCCTCAGCACCGTCGGTAATGACTTGGTGGCACTGAGTAATATGCCAATGCCTGACTTGACAGCTGTTCATGGGGTTGGGAAGGCAAAGGCCATCGCGATTAAGGCAGCAATGGAAATCGGCCGGCGCCGGCGCGATGTTCACGGACCGGAAACAACCCGGGTCACTTGTTCCAATGACGCTTTCCAATTGCTGCAATCAGACCTTGCCGAGTTGCCCCACGAAGAATTTTGGGCCGTATACTTGAACCGGGCTGCCAAGGTGGTGAGGAAGAAACGCATCAGTGAGGGGGGTGTCAGTGGAACGGTCGCTGATCCGCGAATCATCTTTCGGACTGCCCTACACGAGTTGGCGACCTCTATTATCGTGGCGCACAATCATCCCTCGGGAAACCTGGAACCCAGTCAGGCCGACATCGAATTGACAAAAAAGCTGGTCGCGGCGGGCAAAGTGCTTGATATACAAGTTATTGACCATTTGATAGTGGGTGGTCGGAATTATTGTAGCTTTGCCGATAGCGGTCTTTTGTGATTTGATTTTTTGACATGCAACGACTGATCGTAGTCATTTTTATTGCAGTAGTTGGTTCACTGATTTTCTACAACTACCACTTACGCGAAAAACTGGAGCCGACCGAGCCCACCGTTCAGGTCGAACATCCTGTTACCGTTCGCGCCAAGCATGCGCCGACCGTTTCGGCGACGGACAACCCTTTTCTAAAACAATTGCTCGTCGACTATGAGTCGTTCATTCGAGAATCTGTCGATCACGGGCTTGCGCCCGGTGCAGCCGTCGCCATCATTCAAGACACGAGCGTGCTCCTGCTCAAGGGCTTTGGACTGAGCGACACGCAAC
This sequence comes from Cyclobacteriaceae bacterium, assembly GCA_044226825.1. GTDB lineage: Bacteria > Bacteroidota > Bacteroidia > Cytophagales > Cyclobacteriaceae > ELB16-189. Next base: position 50,043 of record JBGAGH010000015.1, on the reverse strand, counting down.
AGCGCGATTCTGTGGGGGTGTTTTCCGTGTTCCGACTTGGATCCGTCTCTAAGTCGCTCGCCTCGGTACTGACTGCCAAGTTGGTGGAAGAAGGCGTGCTCCGGTGGGATGATCCGGTCGTGAAGTACCTACCCGACTTTCAATTGAAATCCAAGGAGAGCACCGAGCGGGTGACCATCCGACACTTGCTGTCGCATACATCGGGACTTCCCTATCACGCGTTTACTGAGGCCATCGACAACGGGGCCAGCCTCGATCCGCTCATATATCACTTGCGCGATTTGAATTTGACAGGACCTCCGGGCAAAACCTACAGTTATCAAAACGTAGCTTATTCGGTTATTGGAAAGGTGATAGAGTCTGCCACGGGCAAGCCTTACCATGTCGTCATGGAAGAAAAGGTGTTTCGTCCACTCGGGATGGATCAGTCGTCGCTCACATTTGAAGAGATGGTTTCCAGCGACGACAAGGCTCGTCCACACGTACACACCTTGCGGGGATGGAGGCCCACTGCCATCAATCGAACATATTACAATGTGGGGCCGGCCGGTGGCGTAAACGCCAGTATCTCGGATATGGCAAAGTGGCTGCGCGCGCTCACATCCCACGACCGCCGTCTGTTACAATCATCCACACGCGAAGAAATGTTTCGCCCTGTGGTAAAAGCGACCGCCCGAAATCGCTATTTCAGAAATTGGAAACGCTCGAGTGGCTCCTATTACTCGCTTGGGTGGCGCGTGTTGACGTTCAAGACCGACACGCTGAAGTACCACGGCGGTTACGTGAATGGGTACCGAAGCGAGGTGGCGATCAAAGACGATGAAGGACTGGGTATTTGCGTTTTGGTGAATGCTGCTGGTGTTTTGGCCGACCGCGCGATTCCGGAATTCTTCATCCGGTACGAGAAATATCGACGCAACATGGACGCCTGGGAGCGGGAAGAACGAGCCAAAGTAGTTGCCCACCGTCAGTCCGAGGATGATCGCGGTCATTGATCGTCTTTAACCACTACCTTCGCCTCATGAAACCGTTTCAACTCATCGCCATTGTGGTGGTGGTCGCTATCGTCGCCATCGTGTACTACTCCGCTAGCGAAGGTGCTGGCGATGCCGAATACAAGCAACAACTAGAAAAATCGCGGCGCGAGCGCGACGAGTACATGAAGACAAGTCAAGAGTCGCCCTTCAAAAGTGTGGAGGAACCCTTTACCGGCCTGAAGTACTTCGACCCCAATCCCAAGTATCGCATCGTCGCCGACTTGGAACCGGTGCAAGACAAGAAGATGGTGTTACTAACCACTAGCGACAACAAGGAACAGCGGTACCTTGAATATGCGCGGGCCAAATTCACCCTCGATGGTGTCCCTTGCAGCCTCATGATTTTGGAGGTAGCGGATAGTGGCCCCTTTCGCGGGACTCTTTTCTTGGCCTTCGCCGATCAAAGTAGTGCCATCGAGACGTACGGTGCTGGCCGATACCTAGACGTGAAAAAAATTCCCGGCGCCAGTTCCATCACGCTCGATTTCAACACTGCTTACAATCCCTATTGCGCGTATTCCGAGACTTTTTCTTGCCCGCTTCCGCCACGCGAGAACGTTTTGAATGTCCTGATTGCGGCAGGCGAAAAGCTATATCACTAAAATAGGGTCAAAAAGGGCAAAAATGAGGTTTTGAACGATCGGCGAGATCAGCCGTAAACCATTATTTTTGCCGATTACCCAACCCTCCAATACTTGGAAGTTGAATAGGGTACGATCGATCAACGCATGAAGATTTCATACAACTGGCTGAAGGAATACATCGACATCACCGAATCTCCGGAAGAAATCGGGAAGGTGCTCACGGCAACGGGCTTGGAAGTCGAGCACGTGGAGGAACATGAATCGGTGAAAGGTGGACTCAAGGGACTGGTGATTGGACATGTGCTTACCTGCGCGAAACATCCCAACGCCGATAAACTCTCGCTTACGACGGTAGATGTCGGAAATGGACGCGTGTTGCCCATTGTTTGTGGGGCGCCCAACGTGGCCGCTGGGCAGAAGGTGGTCGTGGCCGTACCTGGCACTACGGTGTACCCGACCAACGGAAAGCCATTCGAGATCAAAATTGCCAAAATCCGGGGCGAGCAGAGTGAAGGCATGATTTGCGCGGAGGATGAAGTGGGGCTGGGTGAAAGCCATGCTGGTATCATGATCCTGGACGCTTCGGCCACCCCGGGTGTTGCTGCCGCCGAGTATTTTGGTGTGACATCGGATTATACGATCGAAATTGGCTTGACCCCCAACCGCGCGGACGCCGCTTCGCATGTGGGCGTTGCCCGCGACATAAAAGCTGTGTTGAAGCGCCCCCTTCGACTTCCCTCGGTGGATGGGTTCAAAGTCGATAACCAATCGCTCACCATCCCGGTTGTGGTAGAAAATCGAGACGCGTGTCCTCGCTATTCTGCCCTGACGATCAGTGGCGTGACTGTGAAAGAGTCGCCCACTTGGTTGAAAAACAAGTTGACGGCAATCGGACTGACACCGATCAACAACATCGTTGACATTACGAATTTTCTCTGTCATGAAATCGGGCAGCCGATGCATGCGTTCGACGCCGACAAGATTGCTGGCAAAAAAGTTTTGGTCAAGACGCTGCCAGCTGGCACGAAATTCACGACGCTGGACGGAAAAGAGCGTTCTCTCACCGCCAACGACCTCATGATTTGCAACGCCAACAGTGAAGGCATGTGTATCGGGGGTGTGTTTGGGGGCATCGGTTCCGGCATCACAGAAAACACCAAGAATGTCTTTTTGGAGTCGGCCTATTTTGCGGCGGCCTCCATTCGCAAGACGGGCATGGCGCACCAGTTGAAGACCGATGCGTCGTTTCGCTACGAACGCGGCACTGACCCGAACACAACAGTTTTCGCTCTGAAGAGAGCTGCGATGTTGATCAAAGAACTCGCCGGAGGCACTATTTCTTCGGAAGTAATTGATGTCTATCCCGAAAAGGTTGAGCACACGAAATTCCGCGTGAAGGTGGCCAACATCCATCGCCTGATTGGTAAGCCTATCGCGGTGGAAGAGATGATCGGAATCTTGGAACGACTCGATATTGCGGTCACCAACTTCCATGACGGCGCATTCGACGTATCGGTGCCCCCTTACCGTGTAGACGTAAAGCAAGAAGCCGACATCGTAGAGGAGATTCTGCGCATCTACGGTTTGAATAACATAGAGTTGACGGACGAAGCTGGGACTGATTTTATCTCGGGGTTCCCTTCTAAAGACATCAACAAATTCCGCGAAAGCATCGGATTGTTGCTGGCGAGCAATGGGTTTTACGAAATCATGACAAACTCGCTCACGCACATCAATTACCGCAAGTATGAGTTAGGTATTGAGGGGGAAGCGGTGGAGATTTTGAACAAGTTGAGCGAGGAGCAGGCCATTATGCGCACGACGATGTTGTTTACTGGGCTGGAGGTTTGCGCTTTCAACATCAATCGGAAGCAGAAAGACGTGAAGTTTTTCGAGTTCGGAAAGGTTTACAGCAAGGTAAACGGGAAGTACGTGGAGCGCGAACGCCTCGCCCTGTATTTGACCGGGCAATATGAGTCTGACAACTGGCAACGTGCGGCGCGGAATGTGTCGTACCATGACCTGTCGCGCTTTGTGGCGAACGTCTTGTCGAAGTCTTCGGTTCGTGGTGTGAAAACGGAACCGGTGAACGATCCAGTGTATCAATACGCCGTCAAAATTCTGGTCGGCAAACAGGAAGTTGGTAAGATGGGGAAGGTGAAAACGCAGTTCCAAAAAGATTTCGGGATCAAGCAGGAAATTTTTTACGCCGACTTAGATGTCGCCTTGCTTTTCAACTCGGCAAGCCCTAAGTTCGATGTGCAGGACGTGCCGAAATTTCCTGAAGTGCGCCGTGACCTGTCGCTTGTGTTGGATCGTCACGTAGCATATAGGGAAATTGAAGAATTGGTTAGGAACACGGAGCGTAAGTTGGTGAAGGAGATTGTCGTTTTCGACGTGTACGAAGGCGAGAAGATCCCTGCGGGCAAGAAAGCGTATGCGCTCGGTTTTACGCTGCAAGATGAAGCGAAGACCCTAACTGATGATGAAATTGAAAAGACGATGTCGCGACTTATAGCTGCCTTTGAATCAAAGATGCAAGCGGTGATTCGCAAGTAAGCAAATAGGGCCTGGCCCCTCAACCCAAACACCACCCAATGGACCAAGAGCTTTTAAAGACAAATCTGAACGGCCTAGAGAGAAAGATATTAATACTGCTGAACGAGCACAAAGCACTGAAAGAGGAAGTCCGCAGTCTCAAGTTGGAGAATCACGATTTAAAGTCGAGCCTGAAGGGCCGCGACGACCAATTGGCCAATTTTAAGAATCAGATTAAAATCACTAAGATTGTAGATAATATTAACCCGGACGACGGAAGTGTGTCTGAGTTAAAGAAGAAAGTGGACGAGTATATTCGTGAAATCGATAAATGCATCGCCCACCTTAGCAGGTAAGCTTGTCATCTCTTGCGAACTGTAGACCTTGATGGAAGACCTTTCAATAAAAATTAAGATTGCCGAGCGTGAATACCCGATGAAGGTAAAGCGCCATGAGGAGGAGAAGGTGCGGGCCGCCGGTAAACTGATCAACGAAAAGTTGAAGTACTACAAAGAGCAGTTCGGTATTGACGATAAACAAGACCTTTTGGCTATGGTTGCGTTCGACTGCTTGGTACAAAAGCAAGCGAGCGACGAGGACCACAACGAGATTGACCAAACCGTATTCGAAAAGGTTAGTCACCTCAACCAATTGGTGTCTCAAGCGATCCTCTAAACTAATTCGACCCGAACGGTCGAATTTCTTCTTTATCCCCTCTTCCCTATCTCCAGGTATCGTTTAACCTGGCCGCTCTCATTGGAGCGTCCCCAAATTTTAGTGTGATGGACATAGTTATTATAGGTGCTTTGAGCCTCATCGTCGCGATCGTGGTCGGCGTGGTGCTCGGCAACATCCTAGCCAAGAGAAAGCTTCAAAAAAGAGAGCAAGAAGCTCGTACCAAGGCGGAGTTGATTCTGAAGGAAGCCGAGATCCAAGCCGAAACGGTGAAGAAGGATCGAATCCTAGAAGCCAAGGAAAAGTTTCTGAAAATGAAACAGGAGTTTGAGGAAGAGGCTAATCGCAAGAAGAATCAAATCATTGCGAACGAACAAAAAATTAAGCAACGCGAATCGCAGCTATCGAAGGAACTTGAAACGTTGAAACGCAAAGAAGGCGAGTTGGACGAGGAACGTCAGAGCCTGGCCCAACAACACGACCTCGTTAAAAAACGCAAAGAGGAACTCGACCGATTCAATGCCCAAAAAGTGGCGATCCTAGAGGGCATCTCCAAACTGACAGCAGACCAAGCGCGCGATCAACTGGTGGAATCGATGAAAGAAGAGGCGCAGACCAAAGCGAACTCTTTCATTAAGGATATCATGGAGGCCGCAAAACTCTCGGCCACCAAGGAAGCTAAGAAAATTGTGATCGAAACGATCCAACGTACGGCGACCGAGCATGCCGTCGAAAATTGCGTCTCGGTTTTCAATATCGAGAGCGACGACATTAAAGGGAAGGTGATTGGACGTGAGGGTCGGAACATTCGTGCCCTGGAAGCAGCGACCGGCGTCGAGTTTATCGTCGACGACACGCCAGAGGCGATCATCATTTCAGGGTTCGATCCCGTTCGTCGCGAAATCGCGCGTTTGTCGTTACACCGACTCGTGCAAGACGGGCGCATCCACCCAGCCCGCATCGAAGAAATCGTAGCAAAAACCACCAAGAACATCGAAGACGAAGTTGTAGAAATCGGTGAGCGCACGGTCATCGACCTTGGCATTCACGGGCTACACCCCGAACTCGTTAAAATGGTGGGGCGCATGCGGTTCCGTTCTTCTTACGGTCAGAACTTGCTCCAACACTCGCGCGAAGTCGCCAACTTGTGCGCGATTATGGCATCCGAACTTGGACTCAACGTGAAGCAAGCAAAGCGTGCCGGATTGCTCCACGACATTGGTAAGGTGTGGCCGGAAGAACTTGAAAAGCCCCACGCGATTGTGGGCATGGAACTCGCTCTAAAATACAAGGAGCACCCGGCGGTATGCAACGCCATTGGGGCACACCACGATGAAATCGAGATGACGAATATCATTTCTCCCATCGTACAAGCGTGCGATGCGATCTCAGGTGCGCGTCCAGGCGCGCGTCGCGAAGTGATGGAACAATATATTCGTCGCTTGCGCGAACTCGAACAAGTAGGTTTGAGTTTCGAAGGCGTCGAGAAGTGTTACGCGATCCAAGCGGGTCGTGAGTTGCGCGTGATTGTAGATGCAGAGAAGGCAACGGACGATCGCGCAGCTCAATTGAGTTTTGAGATATCGCAGAAGATCGAACGCGACATGCAATACCCCGGTCAAATCAAGGTAACGGTGATTCGCGAGATGCGAAGCGTTGCCTACGCGAAGTAGACCTCCACTTCACCGAGGTGCTCTGTTTTTCATCGGAGCACCTCGTTCCTATTTTACCCTCACCATTGGACACGCCGCCGCCCGAAAGGGTTGGAACGTCTTTTTGTTTTTTAACAAGATGACCAATTCAGCGTGTAACTTTTTGGCGAACACTCGTTCAGTTGAACAGAATTGGTCGCGAAAGTCTCGCAGATGATATATTATTCTTCCAACGGTTGCAGAATATTTCGATGAAAGGCTACATTTAATATCGAACCATGAAACACCCAGCCCTTCCTTTGCTCCTCTCGCTGGTCGCGACGACTGGCTGGGCACAGTCTGCCGACACCACCTTTATCGCCGACGCGAGAAAAAGCGCAGTTCGGGTTTATACCACGACAGTCGGCGTCGGGTCGCAGCTGTACAACGGCAGTGAGTATAAAGAGTACCGGTCACAAAAGGATGAGTTTCCATATCTCTTCGACGACTTAATGTTTGGAGATGTGTTGTTTAGCGGCGAACTCTACGAAGGTGTGCCCCTGTACTACGATCTCGCCAACGACCAAGTTGTAACAAGCTACCCGCAAGGGAACAAGATTCAGTTGACACGCGACAAGGTCGAGTATTTCGACATTGGTGGACATCGCATCGTTCGTCTCAACAACAACCAGTTGAGCGAAGGTTTTTACGACCTACTGTACGATGGGAAAATGAAACTCTACGCCCGGCGACAAAAGGTCTTGATTACGAAGATCAACGGCAACGTCGCGGAAAACGATTTCGAGCTTAGAATAAAATACTACCTACTCAAAGATGGTGTGTATCGCACCGTGAAATCAAAGGGATCGATCCTGTCCATTCTCAAGGACAAGAAAAAAGACTTGAAGCGACTTTTGAAGGAAGAGAAACTGAAATCGAAAGCGAATCGTGAGAAGGCGATGGCCCGCATGTTGGCCGCATATGAAAAACCGAACCTCTAGTAAGAAAAAATGCGATCCCTGCTTGTATTGATTTTGGTGTCGCTCGCGGCGACAGCACTGGCGCAACAACGTGATAAGGTCACGGGGAATTTCTCCAATACACGATTCCAAGAGTTTGCGTTGCAGGTGGAAGCCCAGACTGACTTTCATTTTTACTATCGTCTTGGAGACGTCGACAGTGTGTTTGTGACCGTTCAAGCCACTAACGAAGCTCTACCAAAGGTGCTTGAGCGTGCCCTCGCCGGTAGCACACTGCAGTACAACATTTTTGAAACCAGCATTTTCATCACGAAGGGGAAAGCCATCATGACCTCTTTGCCCGTCGATTTCTTCAACCAAGGAGTCGCCGGAGGTAGACGCGAAACCTTCGACTACAGCGACTACGAGAAAAAGCAACGCCAAAAAGAACTCGCCGAAGAGAAGCTCTACTACATAGGAACGAAAACCACGGACCTTACTGGCGAAGCGACCCTCACGGGAACGATCACGGACATCAAGACAGGCGAAGCCATCATCGGCGCATCGGTATACATCGAGAAGCCGACCATCGGGGTGGCCACCGATCCTTTCGGTCGCTTTTCTCTGAAGTTGCCGCGCGGCCGTCACGAGCTACTCATCAAGAGCATCGGCATGAAGATCGCCCGTCGTCAAATACTTCTGTATAACAACGGGAGACTAGATGTGGAACTTGAAGAGGAAGTAGTTCCCCTAAAGGAAATCCTGGTAGAATCGGAACGTGACGTTCGGGTGACTGGCATGCAGATGGGCGTTGAGAAACTCGACATCAAGGTGATGAAAAACATTCCACTTGCCCTTGGTGAGACCGACATCATGAAAGTAGTGATGACGCTCCCCGGTGTCCAGACTGTCGGCGAGGGAACCGTCGGTTTGAACGTGCGTGGTGGTGCCACCAGTCAGAACTTAATTCAGTTCAATGACGCCGTCGTTTACAACCCGTCACACATGTTTGGATTTTTCTCCACCTTCAATCCAGATGTGATGAAATCCGTGGAACTCTATAAAAGTGGGATCACGGCCGACTACGGTGGACGGATTTCATCTGTACTCGACGTTCACTCACGGGAAGGCAACTTGAAGAAATTCAGCGGTTCGGGCGGAATCAGCCCAATCACCGGTCGCCTCACGCTAGAAGGTCCTATCATCAAAGAGAAAGCGTCATTCCTAATCGGCTCACGCTCTACCTATTCGGATTGGATCTTACGACAAATCAGTAACGATCGGTTCAACAAGAGCTCGGCCTCTTTTTATGACTTTACTGCTAACCTCACCTATAAAATCAACGAAAAGAATACCATCATCGCCAACGGCTATCTCAGCCAAGACCAATTTAAACTGAACGGCGATACCACGTATCAGTATTCTGACAAGAATGCTTCTGTGAAGTGGAAGCATGTGTTCAGCCAAAAGTTGTTCGGCGTTTTCACTGGAAGTTGGAGTAAGTACAACTACACAATTTCAAGTGATAGGAACCCCATCGACGCGTTCGACATGAAGTTCAACATCCGTCAGGCCAACTTGAAGGCGGACTTCACCTACTTCTTCAATCCCAAGCACACGATAACAGGAGGCGCCAGCAGCATCATGTATCGACTATCTCCCGGGAGTTTCTTGCCTCGTGGGGAAGAATCGAAAGTGAAACCCGACATAATTCAAAATGACCAGGGCATCGAATCGGCGTTGTATGTGGGAGACAACTGGGAGATAACGCCCAAGACATCTTTGTACATGGGCTTGCGTTATTCGTTCTACACGAACCTCGGGCCGAAAGATGTATACAACTATGTAAATGGCGAGCCGATTCAAGTTGGAACTCGGATCGATACCGTCACGTATGGAAAAGGTAAGCCTGTCGCAACTTACGGGGGCTTTGAACCCCGTGTCGCAGTTCGCCATATCCTGGACCAGAGCTCGTCGGTGAAATTAAGTTTCAACCGGCTGCGTCAATATATACAGATGCTTTCCAACACGACCGCGATTACACCGACGGACATCTGGAAGCTCAGCGACAAGTACATTCCACCGCAAATTGGAAACCAGATCTCTCTGGGCTACTATCGAAACTTTAAAGGAAACTTGATCGAGACGTCGATGGAAGTCTACTATAAGACCATTCAGAACGCAGCCGACTATAAAAACGGGGCCGAACTCCTTCGCAACCATGCGTTGGAAACCGACGTGATCCAAGCACGCGGCAAAGCTTACGGGATCGAATTCTTGATCAAGAAGACACTCGGGAAGATGAACGGTTGGATCAGCTATACGTACTCTCGTTCTTTCCTCCAAACGAATACTGCCTTTGAATCCGAAAAAGTGAATCGGGGTGAATGGTATCGGAGCAACTACGATAAACCTCATTCCGTCAACTTGATTTTCAACTACAAGGTGAACCGCCGGTTCAACTTCTCACTTAACGCGGTGTACAGTACCGGCCGTCCTATTACGCTCCCGGTAGCCAAGTACGAAATTGGCGGTGTCGCCCGCGTGTTCTATTCTGATCGCAATCAATATCGAATTCCCGACTACTTCAGAACGGACTTCTCAATCAACATAGAAGGGAATCACAAAATCAAGAAGTTGGCGCATAGTTCATGGACGTTCGCCGTCTATAACTTGACGGGTCGTCACAATGCATACTCTGTATTCTTTGTCTCCCACGAAGGAGCCATTAAAGGGTATAAGCTGTCGATCTTCGCACAACCAATTCCAACGCTCACCTATAACTTCAAGTTTTGAACACCCGACAGCATATGGCTAAAGGATTGTTGCGCTGGGTTTGCCCAGGGCTGTTCGCATGGTGTGCCGTTTCTTCGGCCATCGCTCAAGACAGCGTGCTGACAAAATTCAATGACTACAGGAAAAAAGTCATCCAGGAAAAAGTATTTGTCCACATCGACCGCGACGTGTATTTAACCGGCGAAACAATGTGGTTAAAGGTATATGCTGTCGACGCGACGCAACATAAACCGCTCGACATCAGCCGGGTCGTTTATGTCGATATCGTTGACCGCGAGAATGCCCCCGTTGCACAAGAGAAAATTGAAATAAGGAACGGGATCGGCAGTGGCAACATCTTCCTACCCGCATCGATCAATTCCGACACATACCTCGTGCGTGCCTACACGGCTTGGATGAAGAACTTCAGTCCCGACTACTATTTTCGAAAACCAGTGGCCATCGTCAATTCATTTGTCAAACTAGAAACGCCACCGGCGACTGGAGTGAGCGCGACACCGGACGACATCCAATTTTTTCCAGAAGGCGGGAATTTACTGAACGGAGTTGTGAACAAGCTGGGTATCAAGGTAGTCGATGGACATGGAAAGGGTGTGAACTTTCGCGGCGCTATCGTGGACGACCAAAATGATACCGTGAGTAGGTTTCAATCGCATATGTTTGGCATGGGAGCTGTCGACTTCACTCCCGTTGCCGGCAAGTCCTACCGAGGAGTGATTCGTTCGACGGGCAAGCCCGCTTCCGTGATAAGTCTCCCCTCAGCCATCAATGAAGGTTACGCGCTGCGTGTAGAACCGACGGCCGAAGGCATCCGCGCTGTCGTGTCGTATATGCCCTATGTGGAGAATGGTCCAGCAGTATACTTATTGGCGCACACCCGACAACAGTTGGTGAAGACCGAGCGCAAGACCATCGTGGGGGGTAAGGCCGTATTTGAAATCAAGAAGAGTGAACTAAAAGACGGCATCACGCACCTGACCGTATTCGACACTCGGTCGAAACCGGTGGCTGAACGATTGGTCTTCCAGGCGCCATCGAACTCTTTGCAAGTTGCCCTGAAAGCAGGTCAAGAGCAGTACAAGTCAAGGACCCGCGTCACGCTCGACATCCAAACCAATGTTCCTGCGCACCAAATGTCGGTTGCGGTGTATCGCCTCGACTCCCTGATGGGTGTGGGTCCCTCCGCCCACATCAGCGAATACTTTCATCTCAGCTCCGATCTCAGGGGCCTAATTGAATCACCCGGTTACTACTTTTCGAACGAACCGAATGCAGAATTGGCAGCCGACCACTTGATGCTTACCCAAGGCTGGCGGAGGTTTACGTGGACGGATGTATCAAAAGGTAAACCGATGTTCACGTTCGCCCCCGAGTTTCATGGCCACATAATACGAGGAGTGGTGAAAGACATGGAAGGGAAAATAGCACCCGGTGTATTGAGTTATGTGACCGTGCCGGGTAAGATCGTAGACGTGTACACCTCTAGAAGTGACGCCAACGGGCTCGTGTCGTACGAGATGAAGCACTTCGTGGGAGGCCAAAAAGTATTGACCGTGGCCGACAGTGTTCACCGATTGGAGTTGCTCAGCCCCTTTTCAGCGGAACGAACGACAGCTACGTGGCCCACGTTGCGCCTTGCGCCCAGCGTAGAGAGGAATCTACTCGCACGGAGCGTGGGCATGCAAGTACAAAACGTTTTTTACGAAGACAGGTATGCCCCCATCTCCTTCGACAGTTCGGCATTTTTTGGTAAGGCTGACGAGACCTACTTTTTGGATGACTACACACGTTTCCCAGTGATGGAAGAAGTGATGCGTGAATACGTGCCCGGCGTTATGGTGCGGAAGCAAAAAGGCAACTTCAAGTTCTACCTACTTGACTTGGTGAACAAACGACCGATTTATGAGACACCAATGATTTTACTGGACGGCGTCCCGATTTTTGATGTGAACAAGATCATGAGCTACGATCCACTGAAGGTTCAAAAACTGGAGGTCGTCACACGGAAATTCTATCATGGGCTCTCTACCTTTCCGGGAATTGTGAGTTATACCACGTACAAAGGCGATTTAGACGGTTTCGAATTGGATCCGAACTATGTGTACGTCAATTACGAAGGCATACAACAACAGCGCGAGTTCTATTCACCGCGCCACGACTATACACGCGAATCTGAAGCACGGCTCCCAGATCAACGCACGCTCTTGTATTGGAACGCGAATTTGACGACAGAGTCAGGCACTGCTCAAAATCCTCAATTCTTCACGTCGGACGTGCCGGGCACATACCAAGTGGTGGTTGAGGGGATGACCAAGTCGGGACTGTCTGGATTTGCCACGTATATATTTAAAGTGTTGAAGTAGTCATGTGTAGAAGGAATTTGCTAAGAACGGGACTCTTTCCGCTGTTGTTCATTGTTGTACTCAGTTGCCTGGATCCGTATGATCCACCCGTGAGTGACAACAATCTCAAGTATGTGGTGGTGGATGGATTTATCAATTCAGGCACACAAACCGCTACGGTGAAGTTATCGCTGGCGGTCCCACTCGCCGCCACGTCAACGTTCAACCCGGTGTACTCGGGCCTTACGTACATTGAAGCCGAAGATGGCACCAAGATTGATCTTTCAACTTCCAAAGGAGCCCCTGGAACGTATGCCGCTTTTTCACCCATCTTTCAAAACGGAAAGAAGTTTCGACTTCACTTTGAAGCGCTAGGCCGTGTGTACGAATCAAGCTTGGTTGAGCTCAAGAAGTCACCCGTGCTCGACAGTGTAACGTGGCGACCCGCTCCTAACGGAGTAACGGTGTATGTAGACTCACACGACGAAGAAGGTTCTACTCAATTCTACCAATGGATCTATACTGAAACATGGCAATACAGCGCCGCTAAATTTTCCGCATTCAGTTGGGATCCCGTGACCGCCGAGGTCACCCAGCGTCGCGACGGTGAATACATCAACACCTGTTACAGCACCAAAACGTCGTCGCGTGTTCTCATTACCTCCACGACACAAAACACGCAAGACATCGTTAGTGATTTTCCGCTGGCCTTTATCCCGAAAGGGTCGAAGAAAGTCTCCACATTGTATAGCATCTTGGTACAGCAGAGGGCGCTCGACCAAGCGGCGTATGACTATTGGCGCGCTTTGCAGCGGACGACTGAAAATGTCGGCGGCCTGTTCGATCCCCTGCCCAGCGAGGTGACAGGCAACATCCGCAACGTGGCAGATCCTACCGAATCCGTATTGGGCTATTTTTCCGGTGGTGAGATACAAGAAAAGCGTCTCTTCATAGGCCGTGAAGAGCTACCGATTGATCTCCGCGTCGTAGACCCGGAGCAGTGCGACTTGGATTCAATTCTTGTGGGGAATCTATCGCTCTACAAAAACTTTCCATTGTATCTGGTGGATTCCTGGGGTGCTCCCGTCACGATTGGTTACCGTGCAACATCCGCCGTCTGCGCGGATTGCCGGGTGAGTGGGGGCGTGCTTCAAAAGCCGGATTTCTGGCCGCGTTAAACTAGGACGTCAAAATTAGATTTACCTTTACCTTCGAACTGGTTCGAAGTGAAATCCATTTATCCTGCCCGCCTTGCCGTCAAGGTAATCTTCTTCCTAAACGGATTTGCCCACGCAAACTATTATAGCAGGCTACCGCGCTTGCAGGAAATATACGGCCTCTCCGACGGTACCCTCGGCGTTGTGCTGTTGTCCACTGCGATTGGTGCATTCTTAGCGATGCCTTTCACAGGTTGGCTCGTGATGCGACACGGAAGTCGCCGCGTTGGGTTGTTCTCCGTCTATATGTATTGTGGGCTCGTGCCCTTTATTCCTTTGTTCCCGTCATCGTTACCGTTTCTTCTCACTGTCTTTTTCCTGCTAGGCGTTTCCGCGGGAATGCTCGACGTATCGATGAATGCACAGGCAGTCATGATCGAGCAAAAATGGGGAAAGCCGATCATGACTTCTTTTCACGCGTTCTTCAGCGTGGGTATGATGATCGGTGCCCTAACCGGATCCTTGTTCACAGAAATCAATGCCGACCTACCCACGCACTTCGCAGCCATTACCGTGTTGAACGTGATCGTGATCACCATCGCACGATTCTTCATCCTTCACGATAAGCCTGAAAAGAAAGTGGAAGGGCCGGCGTTCACCGTTCCCAATGCCGCGATGGCAGGTATCGGTGTCATTGCCTTTTGCAGCATGCTTGGTGAAGGTGCTATGGCCGACTGGAGCACCATCTACATGGAAAACTTCGCCCACGCCGCTCCGTCCATTTCACCGTGGGGTCTCGCAGCCTTCGCGCTGGCGATGACTGCCGGCCGAATCTTCGGAGATGCGGCGCGGATCAAATTTGGAGACCGGAAACTGATGGGGGTCTGTGGAATCATCTCGTCATTAGGTTTGATTCTGGCCATCTTAATCCCACATCCCATAGCGGTCGTCTCCGGCTTCTTCATCGTTGGGATTGGCTTGGCTACAATTGTGCCTATCGCCTACAGCATTGCCGGAAATGCGCGCGACCTTCCCTCAAGCGTCGCCTTGAGCATGGTCACAACCGTAGGCTATAGTGGCTTCATGATCGGTCCTCCTATCATTGGAATGCTCGCCGACTATATCACGTTGCGATTTGCTTTATTGGTGGTGCTCGCCCTCTTCCTGTTGATGACCGCCTTGGCTGTCAACCACAAACGCGTGTAGTTCAACGCAGCGCCATGATTGTTGAATCAACCTACCGTTCTCCGAAGCTGCTTTTCAATGGCCATGTCGAAACGATCTATCCTTCGATGTTTCGAAAGATACACGGTGTCTCCTATCAACGCGAGCGTCTCGACCTTCCCGATGGTGACTTCGTTGACCTAGATTGGCTACCTACAGAAAGTGGTGCCCGGGAACGTTTGGTCATTATTTCTCATGGGCTGGAAGGAAGTAGCGATCGCCACTATTCGAAGGGCATGGCCAAGTATTTTCAACAGCGTGGATGGGACGCGCTCGCTTGGAACTGCCGAAGCTGTAGCGGTGAGATCAACCGTCTCCCTCGCTTTTACCATCACGGTGACACGGCCGACTTACATCAAATTATCACACACGCCGCAACCAGGGGCTACCAACAAATCGCTCTCGTTGGATTCAGCATGGGCGGAAGCTTTTCATTAAAATACCTCGGTGAACGCGGGTCCACCATTGACTCGCGCATCGTCGGGGGTGTGGGCTTCTCCGTACCCTGCCACTTGGAATCGAGTGCGCGTGAATTGGACCAACCCAACCGCAGCTTCTATCGCAACAGGTTTCTCAAAAAACTCGGTAAAAAGATCAAACAAAAAGAGACACTGTTCCCAGGAAAAATCTCGCATCAGGGCTATGACCTGATCAAGACGTTCGAACAGTTTGACAACCGTTACACGGCCCCGCTTCATGGCTTCGAGAATGCGCTCGACTTTTACCAGAAGTCTTCTTGCCTTCCGTACCTGACCAAGATCTCCGTGCCCACTTTACTTGTCAACGCGGCAAACGACCCATTCCTACCAGAACCTTGTTACCCCCGGGACATGCTTCGGGATCACCCGGTGGTTCATTTCGAAGTTCCCGCTCGAGGAGGCCATGTTGGCTTCTCTTTTTCGGGCAAGGAAGAAAACTACATGGAAATCCGTGCCTTTGAATTTCTAAGTGCCGTTGTCGAAGGGTATTCCGCACCATTAAGGTAACAAGAGCTCGAACCATCGTCTTCGCAGCAGTATCTCTCGCCGCGACAACTCTGCGTTAATTGAAGTGGGTGGTGGATAGTTGGTAGTGGATGGTCGTGTTTCGTTTGAAACGCTCACCAATTGGGTAAATAGGTCAGAGATACGATCGGAGAAGGACCATCAACCATCAACTATCAACCACCAACCACCAACCATCATCTTCGCAGCAGAGTCTCTCGCCGCGAGGACTCTGCGTTAATTGAACAATAGACTGATAGGGAAGAGTCATTGTCAGTTACGCGGGGTCCCGGAGACCGGAGACCCCGCTGCGAAAGATAAGGACCACCAACCACCAACTAACATCCAATAACCAATAGCTAACACCCAATGAAAAATAGGTGGAAACTACGATCGGAGAAGGACCACCAACCATCGTCTTCGCAGCAGAGTCTCTCGCCGCGAGGACTCTGCGTTAATTGAACAATAGACTGATAGGGAAGAGTCATTGTCAGTTACGCGGGGTCCCGGAGACCGGAGACCCCGCTGCGAAAGATATGGACCACCAACCACCAACTAACATCCAATAACCAATAGCTAACACCCAATGAAAAATAGGTCAGAGATACGATCGGAGAAGGACCATCAACTATCAACCACCAACCATCAACGAATAACCAATAACCAATACCAAATATCCAATGAAAAACAGGTGAAAGCTACGATCGGAGAAGGACCACCAACCATCAACCACCAACCACCCACTAATTCCCCTTCCTCCACCCAGGACCCCTTACCACGCGGCCGGGTCTTGCGCCCGTGTGTTCGCCTTTATCGAGCACCTGTACTCCGTTGACAAACACGTGGATCACGCCCGTCGCGTATTGATGGGGTTTTTCAAAAGTAGCATGATCTTGAATGGTGGCCGGATCGAATACGACCACGTCCGCGTAGAATCCGGGCTTGAGTGTTCCACGCTTTTGAATCTTCAAGTTGGTGGCCGGAAGCGAGGTCAACTTACGGATCGCATCTTCCAAGGGGATCACTTTTTCGTCGCGAACATATTTACCCAAGAGGCGAGCAAAATTTCCATAAGCTCTTGGGTGGTCCGCCGACTTGAGGAACACGCCGGCCGCAGTAGGCGATGCTGCATCGGATCCAAAACTCATGTACGGTAGGGCGATCTGCTTCTTGATATTGTCTTCACTCATCAAGAAATAAGCGGTTCCCACACGTGTGCTGTCGGCGATCACCAAATCCATCGCTGTTTCCTCAGGTGACTTACCATAAATTTTTGCGACCTCGCCGAGTGTCTTTCCGGTAAACTGCTTCAATGAGTCGTTGGCAAAGGCCAGGAGCAAAACTCGATCGGGGTTGCCGGCGAGGAGTAGCAGGTTTTCCCATTTATCCGAAGGCTTGCGCATTTCATCGAGTGCTTTCTTACGAATTTTTGGATCCTTCATGCGCTTGATCCAGTCGTTAAGTCCACCTTCTTGAATCCAGGGCGGCATGGCAGCATCTAGTCCAGTGGCGCCTGCTGGGTAGGTATACATGTCCGTGGTAATTTTCAGCCCAGCTTTATTCGCGGAATCGATCTTTGCAATCACGCGGTCGAGTTTGTTCCAGTTTGGTTGACCACCCATTTTCAAATGGTATATCTCTGCGGGAAGTTTCCCTTCGGCGGCGATTCGAATTGTCTCATCCACTGCCTGAAAGATTGCGTTCCCTTCGCTGCGCATGTGCGTAATGTACATGCCGCCGTATTCGCCAGCTACCTTACACAACTCGATTAATTCTTCTGTTGATGAATAGTTGGCGGGGGCATAGATCAACGACGATCCAACACCTAGCGCCCCTTCTTCCATAGCAGTTCGCACCAATGCTTTCATCCGAGTCATTTCTTCTGGATTGGGTAATCGATTGGCATACCCTAGCTCGTGTACGCGCACTGTTGTCGCCCCCACGAAGGAAGCGATATTGGGCGCGATGCCGCGACGCTCCATCGACTCGAGATACTGACCGAGTGATGTCCAATCAATGTCGTACTCAAAGTCAGGGTCACGACGCATCGCATCTTCGGCCTCCTTTTTCATGGTGTCGTTGATCGGTCCCATCGAGCTTCCTTCGCCGAACACTTCCAGCGTGACGCCTTGTCGAATGTCTGCTTGAGAGTTCCCATCGAGTATCAGCGACTCCACGGCCCAACTTAACATGTTGATGAAACCAGGCGAGACAGCCATCCCCTTCGCGTCAATCTCTTTCTTCCCCACGGCTTTGGACAAGTCGCCGATGAAAGCCACCGTATCTGCGTTAATGCCGACATCTGCTACGACGGGGGCCGTGCCACTTCCGTCGTATACGTTGCCTCCGCGTATGATAACGTCATACTCTTGCTTTTTACAGGCTGCGACAGCCATTAACAGCAAACAATAAATCCAAAGTTTCTTCATAAAGGGTTAGGGACTTTAATCAAATAAGGTAGGAATTTGGGGGAATTTTCTGGAACTTTTCGAGGACGTTTCAGTCGCATTTTGGACATTTTTTGAGAGAGATGAGAGTTCTGTTTTTTTGCCTGCTCATGCTTGGGCTGGTGTCTGGACCATTTTCAGGCACGCAAGCCCAAACCCCTGGTGGGGTCAACACAAATCTTTCGATATGGCTGAAAGCCGACAACGGACCGGAGCGATCGGTCGGTGTGCCCGCGACGGCCGGAGATGCGATCTCGCGGTGGTTGGACGTCAGCGGTAACGCGCGGCACTATGTCGTCGTGGCGGGTCCGACACTTGCGGGTAGTGCACTCAACTTCAATGCTGGAGTCGAGATCCTGAACGGAGGGTTCGACGCGCCAGCTGGTTCGGAACTGGGTGCAAACTGGACGATCTTTACGATTTCAAAGAAACTTGCCTCCGATCCCGATGGCCGCGTCTTCGATGGCCACACGGGCAACTTCTTGTGGTCGCATTGGGGAACCTATACCAATTCAATTTACATCAACGGCAACCCGAGCAATTTCAACTCGGGTATCGCAACGACGACGGGAATTCAGAATCTGCACTTGCATGCCTACACCCGTTCTTCGGTTTCGGGTGCCGTCGAAGCCCGAGCGGATGGAACGTCGTTGGCAACATTCGGGACCAGCAACACCGCCAGCGGAGTACGCATCGACCTCAACCAAGGGGCGTTCTCTGCTGAAACATCGGATTCGCAAGTAGGCGAAATGATCGTGTACGACCGGGTGTTGACCGCCGCTGAAATTCAACGGGTAGAGTCTTACCTCGCGATCAAGTATGGCATCACGCTGACAACGTCTTACGTCAACGCTGCAGGCACAACCATTTGGGATATTGCAGCCAATGCCGGCTTTAATCATGACATCACCGGTATCGGCGCCGACGCGACAAGTGGGCTCGATCAACGAAAGTCGCAAAGCATTAACCCCTCTACGATCTTAACGGTCGACAAAGGCGGTGCGATTACCAACGGAAGTTTTCTTGTCTGGGGCGACAACAACGGAACTGGTACCAGTGCCAATGTACCAACGGGTTATGTAGCCCGATCGAGTAGGGTTTGGAAAGCGGCTGTTACAGGATCTCCGGGAACAACCACCATCTCCTTCGATCTATCCAATCTCTCGTTTCCCAATACGACGACAGCCGGAAACTACGCGTTGTTAATAGACAATGACACGGACTTTAGCACGGGAGCGACACAACACACGACTGGCGCCAGTCTCGTGGGCAATACGCTCTCCTTCACAAACGTAAGTCTCACCAACAATCAATTCTTCACGATCGTGGTCAACAGCTCGTTCACGACCCCTGGAGGAGTGGCCGCCGGACTATCGACTTGGTTGAAATCAAATGCTGGCGCTTGGGAAGCGCCTAGCGATGATGCTGAAAATGGTGACCCACTGGTCTCATGGCGCGACCAAAGTGGATTGGGCCATCACTACACGGCGGTAGCGGGTCCGACCTGGCAGGCGACCGCGTTGAACTTCAACCCAGCAGTAGAAATATTATCAGGTGGTTTTGATGCACCGGTTGGCGCCGAACTGGGAACAGCTTGGACAACATTCTTCATTTCAAAGAAACTGGCGTCGGACTCCAATGGCAGATTGTTCGATGGTGACATCAGCAACTATCTGTGGGCATGGTGGGACGTCTATGTTAACAGCCTGTACCTGAATGGAACCCCAGCCAACCACAACACGGGTATTGCGTCGACGACAGGTCTCACCAATTTGCACTTGCACACCTATAAACGTGACGTCTCGGGTTCCCTTGAAGCACGCGAAGGCGGGAGTATCCTGAACACGTTCGCGACAAGCGCCTCCGCAAGCGGCGTGAAGATCGACATTGACCAAGGCTTTTATTCCTCGGGTGAAAGTTCGGATGCCCACGTAGGTGAAATGATCGTCTACAATTCAGCATTGACCAGCGCAGAAGTAAATCGAATCGAATCCTATTTGGGTATTAAGTACGGGCTCACTCTCGCCCACGATTATTTGGCGTCAGATGGTACCACCGTCTGGAGCACGACCACTAACTCGGGCTATAACAGTGTCATTGTTGGAATTGGTCGTGACAACGCGTCCAACCTCCTGCAACCTAAGTCCACGTCAACTAGTTCGACAAACGAGATTGTGATTGACAATGCCGGAGCATTTGGGGCGGATAAGTCGTTTCTCATGGTGGGACACAATGGCTCGAACGGAAGTTCCACAAATGTGCCCTCTTCTTACAGCACGCGATCGAATCGAATTTGGAAGGCTGTCGCGACGAATTCTCCTGGTACCGTAACGATTTCAATCGACTTAACGAACATTACGTTCCCCAATGCAGGAAATGCGTCCAAGTATGCACTGCTGATTGACAGCGACACGGACTTCAGCGCAGGGGCGACAGCACATACAACGGGCGCGACCTTGGTTGGTAACGTCATTTCGTTTTCAAACGTAACGCTCACCAACAATTTCATCGCCCTTGCAGTTTCAGGTTTAACGCTCCCGGGTGGTGTACCTGGGCTAGCTTTCTGGGTGAAGGCCGACGCAGGTGTGACGGGCACTACCGATGTCAGCAACTGGGCCGATCAGAGTGGATTCACCAACGACGCGTTTCAGTCGACCGTGGCTAACCAACCCGGCCTGGTAACGAACGATATCAATTTCAATCCATCGATCAACTTCAATGGAGGCTCAGATATCTTCAACATCACGACCGCGCCTGCGAACCTGAACTCGACGATTTTCACCGTTGCCGTTCCAACGGTCAACAGCCAATGGCGGACCATGTTCCGAGGAAGTGTGGCTGATCATCCCCTCATCGTGGAGGCTGCCAACATCAGGCTTGGATATTACGACAATGACAATGTGGGATTCAAACCCAGTGGATTTAACTGGCTGCAAAATGAAATCGCCGTCGTCGCCCTTGAGATGCGATCGGGTGACGTCAATTTTCGAAAGAATGGAACCCAGGGTTCTTCCATCACCACCATCAACCTGAGTGGACTGAACTTGAACTTCTTTGGAAACTACCAGGGGAACTTACAGCAGTTCGGACGCATTGCCGAAACACTGATCTTCAATACGAGTTCTGCATTGACCACCACAGAAAAACAGAAAATTGAAACTTACTTGGCGGTCAAGTATGGGGTTACGCTTTCGCACGACTACCTCGCCAGCAATGGCGCAATGATTTGGAACTCCACCACAAATGCGGCGTATGGCAACAACATCGCAGGTATCGGCCGTGACGATGTGAGTGGGCTCGATCAGCGCAAATCAAAAAGTATCAATGCGAACACCGCACTAACAATTGATCGAGGTGCTGCTTTCGGTGTAGACAAGAACTATCTCGTGTGGGGCGACGACAACGCCACCGGCACCAGTTATGCCGTGCCCACCGGCTATACGCTTCGAAGTGCACGGGTCTGGAAAACGGGCGCCCTCGGAACACCTGGGCCGGTATCGGTCTCGTTCGATTTGTCACTCTTGGCGGTTCCGAATACCGGGAGTGCGAGTAACTATGCGCTCCTGCGCGACACCGATAATGACTTTACAGCGGGTGCTACTGCTTACACCACCGGAGTTTCGATCGTGGGTAACGTAGTCACCTTTACCGGCGTATCGTTCGCAAGCGCGGAATTTTTCACACTTGGGGTGGCTAACCTTTCGCTACCTGGCGGCGTGGCCGGCGGTATCTTCTGGGTTCGTGGTGAAACCGGAGTCGTCGGTGGCGCGCGCGTCAGTCAGTGGACCGACCAAAGTGGTTTCAACAACCACGCGCTACAACCCACCCCAGCCAATCAGCCGGCACCGGCCGCGAACAACATCAACTTCCGAACGGTGGTGAACTTCGCTGGATCAGCCGAGTTGATGACGTTGTCATCACCGCCCGCATCATTGAATACCACGATCTTCACTGTGGCCGCACCGACCGTGAACACAAACTGGCGAACGATGTTTCGAGGCACTTCCGCCGATCATCCGATTATCGTCCAAACAGGGGCCAACAGTTTGGGATACTATGACGCCGACGGTGGTGGATTTCTCAATGGTGGATTCACATGGGTGCAGAACGAGGTAGCACTTGTATCGGCGGAGCTACGGAGCGGAAATGTCAACTTTCGAAAGAATGGAACACAAGGAAGTAGCATCAGTACCATCAACCTAACCGGTCTTGACTTATACGCCTTTGGAAACTATCAGTTGGGATCCCAGCCCTTTGGGCGCGTCGCGGAAACCGTAGTCTATCAAACAGCGTCAGCGCTCACGACGGCGGAAAAGGAAAAGATCGAATCCTACCTCGCCATTAAGTATGGGATCACACTCTCACACAACTATACGGCTACTGACGGAACGATCGTGTGGAACAGCACGACCAATGCCGCATACTCGAACAACATCACGGGCGTGGGTCGCGACGATGCATCACCACTTGACCAGCAGAAATCGCTGGGTGTACACACTGGCGCGACCGTTACCATAGATAAAGGAGGGGCTTTTGCAACAGATAAGACGTTCTTGATTTTTGGAGACGACGGCGGTACGGGAACTAGTTCAAACATCCCATCCAGCTTCCTCACCCGAAGTGGTCGTGTTTGGAAAACATCTGTCACGGGTTCGCCGGGTAACGTGTCGTTGACGTTTAACTTACTCGCGCTTGGTTTGCCCGCGACCGGGGCCGCTAGCGACTTTGCAATCTTAATCGACACCGACGCCGATTTTTCAACAGGGGCCACGGTCCATACCACAGGCGCTACGCTGGTTGGCAACGCGCTCACTTTTACTGGTGTGTCGTTGGCGAACAATAGTTTCTTTACGCTCGCGGCTACAAACCTGGTTACCCCTGGTGGCCTCGTCGGAAGTGTTTTCTGGGTGAAGGGTGATGTGGGTGTGACCGGCACAACGGACGTGAGTGTGTGGGCCGATCAGAGTGGAACAAGCAACAATGCCAGCCAAGGAACGTTGGCCAACCAGCCGACACTCGTCAGCAACTTGATCAACTCCCATGCGGTGATAGACTTCAACACGGCAAGTGACTTTTTCACCTTAACTACGCCTCCCGCGAATAACAACTCGACGGTATTCGTGGTGGCAAGTCCAAAGGTGAACACCAGTTATAGAACGCTCTTCAGGGGCGTCAGCAGCGATCATCCCATCATCGTAAACAATGGCAGCAATGTCCTTGGGTATTGGGATGCCGACGGCGGCGGATTCAAAACATCGGGCTTTAACTGGGTTCAAAGCGAAGTGGCCTTGGTCGCGCTTGAAATGCGTACTGGCGACGTCAACTTCCGGAAGAACGGCACGCAAGGTGGCTCCAACGGAACCATTAACTTGACTTCACAAGCGTTGGACTGGCTCGGCAACATCAACGTGGGTGGCCAAGCGTTTGGTCAAATAGCCGAAGCGATCGTCTTCAACACGACCGGGGCCATGACTGAGACGAACAAACGCAAAGTTGAGACTTACTTGGCGCTCAAGTATGGTATTACGCTCACACACGACTACATCAATACTGCGGGAACCGTCGTGTGGGACGCCACTGTAAACGCCACGTATCAAAACGACGTAGCGGGTATTGGCCGCGACGATGCCACCGGGCTGGATCAACGCAAGTCGATTAGCGTTAACTCCGGCACCGTGGTAACCATGAATCTCGGTGCTGCATTCCCAACCAACAATGCTTTCCTGATCTGGGGAAACAATACCGGAGCGATGAGCGCATCCGGCGTAACCGATTTGCCTTCCGGAATCCTGTATCGCATCGCGCGCAATTGGAAGGTGAGCAAACTCGGGACGGTCGGAGCGGTTACCGTCGATGTCAACCTTTCGAGCGTGCCGGGTACGAAGACGGCAGCTGACCTCAGGCTCCTCATCGACAGAAATAAAAATGGTGTATTCAACGATGAAACCGTTGGCGGTGGTGGCGTCGTTTCTGGCGCCACAAGTATCGGTGGAGGCGTTTACCGATTTACCGGCGTCACCTTTAACGACGGCGAACTATTCTCAATAGGATCGGCGGCTTCTTCGACACCGTTGCCCGTAACACTGGTGAAGTTTGAAGGTCACCTTGTAGGTCAGCAGGTGGTTTTGAGTTGGAACACCGGCACCGAACTCAACAACGATCATTTCTCCATCCAGAGGAGTGGCGACGGCGCGGAATTCTCCGAGATCGGAACGGTAAAGGGCAGTGGTAACTCAAATACAAGTAAAGCGTACGAATTCATAGACTCAACCCCGCTGGCGGGTCGATCCTATTATCGACTGGCCCAAGTCGACTACGATCAAAAAGTGACGCTTTCCCAGGTGATCTCTATTAAAGCAGAAGGTGGAGTGGTGCTTCATCCAAACCCAGCCACCGCCACCTTATCTTTTCAAGCAACGGCGGGTGTTCCCCTGGCAGTCGAGTTCTACAATGCGCTAGGTCAAAAAGTGTATGCCCCGTTGACTCAAAAAAGGGATATCGCGGAGATTACTGTCGCCGACCTACCCAGGGGGGTGTACATCGTTCACGTGCTGATGGGTGACACCATGACCACGCACAAGGTCGTCTTGCAATAGCCGTTTTGAGACCGTGGGCGGAGATGTTATCTTTAAAGAATCATCTCCACACCCATGCGACCCTTACTCGTGATTGCTGCCGTTTTGTTGCTCGCAGCATGTACCGTATTAAAATCAAATCCGGAAGATGCGGCGCGCGCCCTTCTCGTAAAGTTCCAACAGAAAGTTTACGCCGACACGTCCAACACCGAGCTATTCGGCCTTTTCAAAACTGACCAATCTAGGGAATCCATTCTCTCGGCTATTCAGGTACTGCGCGACGCCGAATATCCGGCTGTTCATTGCATGGCCAACTTTACCGAGGCGTTGGTTTTCGTCGACAGTTTGGGGACGCGCGTCGAAGTTCCAGTTTCATTCTCCGTCGACACGTTATCCGTTCAATCCACACAGGCTTCGGCATTCACCATCTGGATTGAGTCAGTAAAAAATGAGTACTTCATTACAAAACTCGATGCCGAGCAGTTCTACCGCGACTTCCTCTCCATTAAGAACGAAGTGAGCTGGGAGTTAGATGAACAAGAGCTATTGGCCCACCATCAAAGGTACTTTAGAGTAGCCCAACGGCTATTGGAAACATTCGATACTGTGGTGTGGGTGGCTACCTACGATGAACAGGATTATTACTACGTAGCTAGACACGGATGGAAGCTTGGGACATTTGGCGAAGCGTCTATGGCTGTTGTCGATTCACTCGGCCAGGAAATCATTCCATTCGGATACCCACAACTCGGTAATCCAGGTATAGTGGAAGACTACATTGTTGAAACCCGATCGATAAATGGTTATGGTTATTTCGACATCCGAGGAAAGAAAGAACTGATAGAACCAAACTACGTGGTACTGATCCCCTACTTCAAGGATGGCATCGCGGCCCTGGGGCAACAACCCGACGGACAAATCGGGTGGTTCAACATGTCATATCAATTTCAGTTAGGGTTTCCCAGCGCAGAAGTGGAGAAAGCTTATAAGACACTGGCGTACATTCCGGAGTCGATGGAAATCAAATTTGAAAACTATACCTTAATGGAGTCTCCGACCGAAGCTAATTTTGGATCGGGTACGTTCATCACGCCCTCTTATTTGGTGAGTGCAGGCATCTTCGAAGAAAGCTATCAGAACCTATCGATGGACGGGACATCCTACCGCGCGTACATTGATGCCGTGGAGGAAAGGCACTCTTTTCTCGAAACAATTGGTGAATCTTTTCATGCGTTCGTAACCACGCTAAAGACACGGTACTTGGAAGGTCGCCAAGAGTTTTACACAAATAGTACCATCAGCTTCCTCGATCAAGATGGGAATGTCACTACGTCGGTGCCCGTTAGTTCTGCCGAGGTCTCATTCAGAAAGATCGATGAAGGCCTGATCGAAATGAAGTCACCCTTTGAATCGAACGACGAGTTCTATTATGCGAGTCCTTTCGACATCGACCTTCCACAGTACGAATACCTTTCACTTGCGAACGGTACGATCACGCGACTGGAATCGAATCGGTTCTATCCCTTTACCAAGTTTGTTAAGATTGATAGCAGTTACTTGCAAGGAACCTTCACGTGCTTGAATCCGGAAACAGAAGAAATCGATACGCAGGATTTTGTTCCCAACCACATCTTGCAAGACATGCGCAACGAGATATTCGCGAGCTACGGTTATATCTTCGATGATCCAGCGACACAAGAAAGGTTCAGTGCCCAAAAGAACTATCAAGGGTCGTTTAATTCGATAGAACAAGTTTTACAAATAATGAGCGATATCGACAGACACAACGTCGAGTTCTTAGATAAAATTCTAGGCCCTTTTCAGGAGAAAAGCACCTAGTATTGACCATGCGCTCATTGCCAAAACGAATGGGTCAACTTGTGGTGATCACCCTCGTGGTGAGCCTCGCTTGGAACGCGCTCACCTATGGCAACTTCGATACGACATTCAATTTCTTACGTCACAAACAAGCGGCCATCGCCACCGGATGGTATCTCCCATTCTACTATTCGCACGTACTCGTCAGCGCCTTTATCCTGGTGTTTGGACTATTCTTGGTGAGTGGCTGGGGTCGTCGATGGCTGAAGCTGCATCGAGCGCTTGGCTATTTTTACGTGATGGGCATTCTTTTCTTCGCCGCACCCGGCGGACTAGTCATGAGCTTATTCATCGGGCGAGGTCCTTGGGTGCTTGCCAGTTTCTTGGTGCAGGTCACGCTCTGGATTTATTTCACCGCCACGGCGTTTCGTCGCATACGTGCTAGGGAGGTTGAAGAGCATCGTGCGTGGATGTGGCGGAGCTTTGCCCTAACATTCGCAGCCGTAACACTTCGACTTTACACCTTGGCTTTCTCTTTCTCGACTGACTTAGGTGAACCCACCGCTTATGCAGCGCTTGCTTGGGCGAGTTGGCTCCCTAACTGGCTTATTGTGGAGTGGATGCTATATAGGGAAAAGAGGCTAACACTCAGTCGCTAACCGCTAATCAACAATTCCATTAACCGGAACCAGTCGCGACGCGTTTATCCATATCTTTGACGTCGCTTCCCATGACGCGCAAGGAACACGTCCTCACAATTCTCATTCTCGGCTCACTGTCGACGGTCAGTCCATTTTCGATTGACATGTACTTACCTGGGTTTCCTGCCATCGCAGAAGATCTCGGCACGACCATGAGCAAAGTTCAACTTTCACTCACCGCCTACTTGATCGGCATTGCGGCCGGTCAATTATTATACGGTCCCCTGCTCGACCGCTACGGAAGGCGCGCCCCGTTGTATGTCGGGCTTACGGTGTACCTCGCTGCCACTTTGGGTTGCGCACTCTCGGACTCGATCGACTCACTAATCATTCTTCGATTCTTCCAAGCACTGGGTGGATGCGCCGGGATGGTCGCTTCGCAGACTTTGGTGCGCGACCTGTTCCCAGCCAACAAAACGGCTCAAGCATTTTCTTCGATCACACTTGTCATTGCCGTCTCGCCGATGGTTGCACCAACCGTAGGTGGATACCTAACGGTCGCGCTAGGGTGGCATTCAGTGTTTTTCACACTGGCCGTGGTCACAATCATGATCTTCGGCGCCGTTCATTTCTTCCTGCCTGAAGGGAGACCCGCCGACTCTTCGATTTCCCTTAAGCCGAAGTCGGTGATGAACAACTTCCTCTTCGTTCTAAAAGAACCTCAGTTTCTCGTGTACACGCTCGCGGGGGGCATTGCCATGTCGGCGCCGTTTGCTTTCATCTCGGGTTCGGCCGATGTATTCATTAATAATTACGGCGTGACCGAGCGTCAATATGGTTGGATCTTTGCGTTCGTCGCCGCGGGGATCATCGGATCGTCACAACTAAACCACATTTTGCTGCGCCGTTTTTCAAACGCTCAACTCGTTCGCTACCCGCTCATCTACCAAACCATTATTGGAATTCTCATGGTCGTAGGCGCGGTGTACAACTGGTACAACCTCTACACGCTTTTGTTGGTGATGTTTGTGTTCGTAACAGGGCAAGGGTTGGTAGGGCCGAACGGTACCGCCCTCTCGTTGGCGCCATTCACCCGCCATACCGGCAGTGCCGCGTCGCTCCTCGGCAGCTATCGTATGGCTGTCGGCGGCGTGGTGTCCGCGTTGGTCAGTGCATTTCATAACGGCACCTCGATCCCGATGTTGGTGATGATGGCGGCATGCCCAGCCGTGGCTCTCGTGATATTGACCATCGGCAAGATCACAATCCGCTACCACGCCCGACGCAAGGCCGTGCAAGGAGAGGATCACGCAGTCTTGATGTAGTCGGTCCTCTATTGAACTGCTTTGCTTTCTCGCAGCATCTTCACGGTCATGAGAGCCAATATCACAATTACCCCAATGATTGCTACCCAAATCACAATTCGGCTCGTGAAGAGGGTGAAACTGGCTTTGACATCGGGCTTGTGGAAGGTCAATGGCCCGACCGATAGAGTCGTCAAATCTTTAGGAATACTCTCCGAAAAATGGGACAAGTCGTACCGCGGCAAATCCAGCGTATCGCCACCGATAGCCACTCGGTACTGATGACCAGCTTCGAGCCAGGTCACCAAAGATCGCTTCAACTGAAACGCGCGCACACCCGTAATCTTCAGCGGCGGGTTATCGCCATTGTCGATCTTGAGCACCAGTTCCCGTGTCTTCACACCGACTGGCACCGTTGCTTGCTGCCGGGAAACCAAAGAAGAGGAAGCAATCGTCCGCCACGCCGAATACTGTTTCTTATGGGAATACCATGTATACTTCTCGAGTAATTCAGCTTCCCGAAAATAGAAGGCAGGTCCGGCGACATCGAATGTGAGCCGGTCTATAAATTGGCCGGAAACGGAATCAGATCCGGGCACTTGTATCCGCACCCACGTGTGGTGATCAGAGCTATCGCCGGCCACAAAACTGACATCGGGGACCTCTACGTATGTACCCCACGTCACGTCCACCCTATTGCGTCCCATGGCCGTGATGTTGACAGGCGCCGACGTAGAATCGTCGAGTAGTAACTGAAAGTAGAGGTAGTTGCTCCTGGGAAAGTCCAACACCGAAAGTTGCGCTACATCTGATTGACTATCGAACCGTCCCAGTTGAAAACGATCTTTCAGCGCATACCAGGTCTTTTGGTCATCGCTTCCTTGTAAGGTTCCGAACTTCACGACGTCGGCGTTGCGAACGCGTAACAATAAGTTATTGATGGTGTCTCGATCTTTATTGGAAAGGATTAACCGAGTGCAGCAATTTTTCTCGAGCGACGCTTTGAATTCGTAACCTTCAAACACCACCCGACTTGCCGAAGGGTCCTCCTGCTTCGAAATGTAAGGGACCTCCTTATTTTGTTCGTCGACAATTCGCACGTTGGCAAGATTGGCCGTAGCCAAAGATGTAATCGACGGTGGCAGAGGAACTGTATAGAAGGCGGCACGGTCCACTTTGGACAATTCAGCATCTGCCGCATATCGCTGTGCCCATGCAACGATAGGCAGGAAACAAAGGATGACTAATACGTGTCTCATTCTTTTACTTCTGGATTGACTGGTTCGTCCAATAAGATTTTTTTCAGGCGCTGGTACATAAACGACACCACCAACAACAACACACCCAATGAAATAAAGGCCGCGATCTTACCCCCTTCAGATATACCTCGTATGTCGACGAGGAATAGTTTCACCAACGTAACCAGGAATAAGGTCAATGAAATTATTCGAAGGTGTCGAATCTTCCACTTAAGGCCAATCGCGATCAGTAAAAATGAAGCGAGTCCCCAAAGGATGGGAAACCCAATCTTATGGTTTTGGGTTACCACATGGTCATACGTTTCTGAAGTCGCAAAGACTTTCGCGATCAAGTTGTCCAGTTCGAAACTAGCAACAAAGACAAAGAATGCCACATACACCCATGAATAGGCATTCTTCGTGCGAAGGTTGAATTCGGTATGGAGCTTCATTCGTTGAATAGAAATCGCACAAATGACAAGTACGAAAGCAACCATGAGGTAATGGAGCCAAAATCCTATCGACGTGCCGCCATTCAAGATCATCTCGTCGCGTGCGTTCAGGATTTCGCCGACGTACTGGATAAAGATCACGATGGCCAAGAATCCAATGAAGGCAAACCCCTTTTGCACATCACTACCGGGGGTCGTGACTTTGCGTTCGGCCAACGTGAGTACCATGAGGAAGAGGAAATTGTAGCATCCAAGCGCGATAGTCTGCGTAGTGAAATCGTCGCCAAAGGCGTACAGTAGATGGTAAGACAACTCGAACCAGTTCATGAAATACACCAATAGCACGAGTGCGACCATCAGCCCCGATCGATAGGCTAGTAAGGGAATAAACGCAATCTTTTCAGATTCCTTTCTCAACAAAAGAATGGTTCCCACGAGCGAAGCCACTGCTACCAAGCAGGTGAGATATCCTTGGTTGAACACAATGTTCATCTCCGGTACAGTCTCGTCGAAGGACCAGGCACTGACTCCATAGACTTTCTGTAAGTCCATCACCAGACTGATGACCATCAGCACCATGACAGCCACCGAGGTGGTCCGCATCAATTGTATACCCGATTTCTGCGAAAGCCAGAGTAGCAACACTGCCTCGGCCGCCCAAAACAAAGTAATGTAGTTGCCCTCCAGCTGAACCGGCGCGGCCAAGCTGATAAAGGTCAACACCAAACCGATCAACAAGAAGACCAAGTTTCGGTCGGCTTTGGAATTCTTAAACAACGCGTAGGCAAATCCAAAGTTGAAGATCGCCAGTAGTGCCGTGAATAGGCCACGGTAGTCGTTGGTTGCGGGGTTCGTGAGCACGAACATGCCGGCGCTATAGTAGAACAACGTCGCACTGAGCAACATCGCGAAGTCGAAGGCTCCAAACTTCCGGCGTTCTTTCAAGTTGTTGACTAGGTTCATAGCAAAGAAGATAAGGTAGAATCCAGTCGCGAAACCGAGTGTTCCCAGGATCATTCCTGGAGTTTCATAATTATAACGACTCGCCGCCCAGGACCCGAACAGGAGCACGGTCAACACATAGACGATCACGTTGATCGCGGGCCACCGTCTGAAATAGGAAAGCACCAACATGCCCACATCTAAGATGGTGATGTAAGTGAAGAGTGCGACGTAGTTGCCCTCGCCGGTACTCACCATAAAAGGCGATGCAAATCCACCCAATACGGCGATGATGGCAAGTTCGATTCGATTGTAAGCCAGAGAAAAGACTACGGCAAATCCGGTGATCACGATCATCAACAAGAACGCAACCGGAGTCTCGAACATGTGGTAGGTATGAAACGCAATGAAAATCGTGAGGTACAAGACGGCAATACCACCTCCCACCAACACGGAACTGAACGCGGTGAAGGTTTTCCGCATGCGGTGGGCGAGTCCAAGCAGAATTCCACCACAGGCGATCCCGATGAACACGCGCCCGATTTCATTAATCCAATCCTGGTCAATGGCGTACTTGACGAAGAAACCAATGCCGATGACCAGCACGCCGATACCGATCTTGTTGGCTAAGTTCTCGCCGATGAATTTCTCCAAATCCGGGTTGCGCTCGAAGAAGCTGGGCCTTGCTGGCTTCTTCACAACGGGCGGCGTCACTGACACTGGCTTCGGCGCGGGCATCTCTACTTTGGGTAGGATTGGCTCGGGCTTCGGAGTGAGTGGTGGTGGTGGTGGCGGCGGTGGGACAAACTTCGGCGGTTCGATCTTTTCCTCGATCGGTTGTTCGAACGGTTTTGGCTTCGGAACGAGCACCGGCCGCTCTTCGTCGCGCCTTTGAAGCGCATGTTGGAGTGCATCAAGCTGCTGGCGGATAGACTGCTGCTCGCGGCGGATTTGGGTGACGATAATGAGGGTGATAATCGGCGCAGCCAGCACAACGATGGCCGCAAGTACAAAGAGTGCCTCCATGTGGGGTCTAGATGGATGGGTTAGGAATACGCAAACTAGCGATTATTTGGTCTTCCGACGAAATTGGACGTGACGACCTTCGCGATGAACGAAGGCGAGCGCGCGAGGTTGGTTAGAAACACGCTAATCGGCCATTGCAGGCCAAAATCGAACTTTTTATTGTCGACGTGATTTACGGCACCTCGAATTTGTACACCCCCAAGAGCGCCTTTTTTCGTACCTTTGCGCCTTCATTTTAAGAAATCATGATTTCGGTTAATAACGTTTCGCTTCAGTTCGGGAAGAGGGTATTGTTTGATGAGGTGAACCTAAAGTTCGTGGGTGGAAACTGCTATGGTGTGATTGGCGCCAACGGGGCAGGGAAGTCGACGTTTTTAAAGATCCTATCGGGCGATATCGACCCGACGCGTGGGAACATTTCCCTCGAACCGGGCAAGCGGATGGCGGTACTCCGTCAGAACCACTACGCTTACGATGAAGTGCCCGTGATCGACACGGTGATGATGGGTCACGCGCACCTGTGGAACATCATGAAGGAGAAAGATGACATCTATGCCAAGCCCGACTTCTCGGAAGCCGACGGAATTCGCGCCTCGGAACTAGAGGCAGAGTTCGCCGAGCTCAACGGTTGGAATGCCCAATCCGACGCGGCAGCTTTGCTCAGCGGCCTTGGCATCCTAGAAGAAGATCATTACCGATTGGTTAAAGAGTTAAACGGTCACCAAAAAGTTCGTGTGCTCCTAGCTCAAGCGATCTACGGCAATCCCGACATCTTGATCTTGGACGAACCAACCAACGACTTGGATCTTACCACCGTGTCGTGGCTGGAGGATTTTCTTTTGGAGTTTAAGAACACCGTCATCGTCGTATCGCACGACCGTCACTTTTTGGATACGGTGTGTACCCACATCGTCGACATTGACTTCAACGCAATCAAGCTCTACACGGGTAACTATACGTTCTGGTATCAGTCGAGTCAATTAGCATTGTCCCAACGGTCTGCTGCCAACAAGAAAGCCGAAGACAAGAAGAAAGAGTTGCAGGAATTCATCATGCGATTCAGCGCCAACGCTTCGAAATCGCGTCAAGCGACCAGCCGTCGCAAATTGCTGGAGAAAATCAATGTGGACGATATTCAAGCCTCTACGCGCAAGTATCCCGCGATTATCTTCCAACAAAAGCGGACGGCAGGCGACCAAATCCTACAGATCGAAAACCTCGGTTGCAGCCTTCACGGCACCCGCCTATTTAAAGGCCTCGACCTATATGTGAACAAGGGCGACAAGATTGTGTTCCTCAGCAAAGACAGTCTGGCGATCACGTCCTTCTTTCAAATCCTGGCGGGAGAACTGAAAGCAGACTCAGGTACTTTCAAGTTCGGTCAAACCATTACTCCTGCCTTCCTTCCCTTGAACAACGAATCCTATTTCAAGACCGACGACAACCTGATCGATTGGTTGCGGCAGTTTGCTGAAGAGGAAAACAAGGACGAAGTATACGTTCGTGGATTCCTAGGGAAAATGCTTTTCTCAGGTGAAGAGGTATTCAAGAAGGCTTCTGTCTTATCGGGCGGTGAAAAGATGCGTTGTATGATCTCTCGCATCATGCTGGCGTCACCCAACTTAATCGTGCTCGACGAGCCCACCAACCATTTGGATCTCGAATCGATCACCGCCTTCAACAATGCGTTGAAAGATTTTCCTGGCACCGTCTTGTTCACGTCGCATGACCACGAGTTCATTCAAACTGTAGCCAACCGCATCGTGGAGTTGACGCCGAACGGATGTATCGACAAGTTGATGTCGTACGACGAATACATCGAAAACGAAAAGGTGGCCGAACAAAAGCAAGCTCTCTACGCTTAGTAGCTTAATCCGGATGTTTCGGCACTTTACCATTCGAGAAATTAAGCACGAAACTTCCGACACGATTTCGCTGCGGCTGGAACCGGAAGAACCTGGATTCCAATATCGACCGGGTCAGTTTCTTACGGTAATCCACGGCGACGCGCGTCGGTCTTACTCGTTTTCTTCTCACCCCAGCGACCCACTTCCGCGCATCACAGTAAAACGCATTGCGAACGGAGTAGTCTCTCGCTGGTTGTTCGACCACGTGCGCGTGGGCGACCGGATCCAAGCTCTACCACCCGCAGGTTTCTTCACGTTTCCGACCGACCTTTCTTCTATTGATCGCTATGTTTTCATGGCTGCCGGGAGCGGCATCACGCCTGTCCTGTCTTTGTTGCGTGAAGCCCTTCTCCGCGACGATGGAAAGCCAATCCTATTGATGTACAGCAACCGGTCGCGCAGCCAAACCATCTTCTTGGAAGAGATTGAAGAACTTAAACGTCGGTACACAAGTCGGTTGGAGGTGTTATTCTTTTTCAGCGACGATCAAAACCTACACCGTGCTCGCATGAGCCGGTTGGTGCTGGAGCAGGTGATTGCTCAACGCCAAATGGTTCCTGCCCGCACGCTTTTCTTTATGTGTGGACCCCACGTGTATATGCAGAACATTGCCATCACACTTTTGACGGAGGGGGTACCGGAAGAAGCTATCAGGCGCGAGATTTTTTTTAATCCCTTGCCACCGGCGATCGAACTGCCCGCCGACGCCGAGCCGCACCAAGTCAACATTACGTACGAAGGGAAGAAGTACGCGTTGCGGGTACAATACCCGAAATCGATTCTTCAAACGGCCAAAGAAAACGGAATCGCCCTCCCATATAGTTGTGAAGCCGGTCGGTGTGGCACGTGTGCTGCCACTTGCACCCGCGGAACGGTTTGGATGTCCCGAAACGAAGTATTGCTCGACCGTGAAATGGCGCGAGGTCGTGTGCTAACATGCACCGGGTACGCCGTCGGCGGCGATGCGGACATCGAATTCCAGTCACTCGTTTAGTGGTATTTATTGAGGACCGAAAAACTTTCAGCTGTCTAGGCTGAAACTTTAGCGCCTTTCAGGAGTCTTCCCTGCTCATCGCAATCCTTAGAAGAGTATGTTGAAGAATCTTTTGACGACCGCATGGCGGAGCCTCCTCAAACACAAGTTCTTTTCACTGTTGCATATTCTGGGTCTATCGATTGGTATGGCGGTATTCTTGCTTATCGCCCAGTATGTTCGTTTTGAAAGGAGCTACGAACAATTCCTACCAAACGCCGACAACCTCTACCGAGTGGCGATTGAAACGAAAGTCAATCACGAACGTGTTGCGTACAGTGCCGAGAACTATCCGGCGGTAGGACCTGCTCTCGTCGCCGAGATCCCAGGCGTGGTGGGTGCCACTCGTTTCTACAACTTGGGTTACAAAAACAATGTCATTGTTACTTATCAAGATGCAAGACCCAATCCGATTGCGTTGAAACACCGACGCTTCTTGTATGCCGACTCATCGGTGTTTGGTGTCATGGGGTATCGGCTTGTGTCTGGCGATCCGGCCACGGCACTTTCCCAACCATTGACCGCTGTGATTTCAGAACACTATGCCCAGATGTATTTCGGGAACGAGGAGCCGATCGGGAAAATGCTCCAAATGAACGACGACGACGGCAACAACGAACTGGTGAAAGTTACTGGCGTCTTCGAAAACCTTCCCGACAACACACACCTCAAGTTCGACATTCTTTTTTCCTACAAGACGCTTTACACCCGGTACAAGGAAGCCGTCAACCGGTACGACCACAACTGGCGTCGTCGAGACATGTACACGTTTGTTGCGCTCCAACCTGGCATCGATCCCAAGTCGGTCGAGAAGAACTTTCCAGCGCTACTTGAAAAATACAAGCCCGACAACCAGAAGTCGAACATTGAAGAAACGCTGTTCCTCCAACCATTGAAATCAATCCACCTCACCTCCACGTTGGCGGAAGAACCAGAACCAAACGGCGATGAGAAGATCGTCAACTTTCTTTTCCTTATCGGGATATTCGTCTTGGTCATCGCGTGGATCAACTATGTGAATCTCTCCACCGCCAAGGCCATGGAACGAGCCCGTGAAGTCGGCATTCGCAAAGTGATGGGCGCGTTCAGGTCTCAACTTATTCGCCAATTCATAACGGAAGCAGCCATCGTGAACCTCGTGTCGATCATGGTCGCGTTTTTCCTCGTGGCATTGGCTCTTCCTTCGTTCAACTCACTCTCCGGCATCCATCTTTCATTCGGCGACATTGTGACGCGGTGGTATTTGTTGCTGCTTGGCGCACTTTGGTTGATCGGGACAACGCTTTCCGGACTCTACCCCGCGCTGGTCCTTTCATCATTCAAGCCTGTCACCACACTTAGTGGAAAACTACGTCACACGACCGGCGGGCGATTACTACGTAGATCACTCGTCGTGATTCAATTCATCGCCTCCGTTGCCCTCATCGCAGGAACCTTGATAGTCTTCCAGCAGTTGCGTTTCATGATGAGTCAAGATCTCGGCGTCAACATCGATCAAGTCCTAGTCGTTGAGCGCCCCGGCCTCACGTCGCGCGATCGAAATGCGTTCACTTCAGCCATCGACGTGTTTCGAAATGAAGTAAAAACAAACCCTTCCGTCGTTGCCATTTCTGCCTCAGCGACGGTACCAGGAAAGCAACGCGAGTACAAAGCCATAACCAAGCGCTACGGCGCACCCGACGATCAATTGGTGTCCCTCCGCTTCAATAGCATGGACTACGAATTCCTAGATGTCTTTCAGATGAAGTTGTTGGCTGGTCGTGTTTTCGACGAACAGCACGTAACCGATCCCGATACATCGGTCGTCATCACTGAATCTGCCGCCAAACTATTGGGCTTCGGTAAACCCGAAGACGCCGTGGGTCAAACGCTACAGATTCCGTCCTTCCAGTTCACCCCTATTGTCGTCGGCGTTGTCAACGATTATCACCAAGTCTCCCTGAAAAAGTCCATCGACCCCGCTATCTTCTATTGTTCTAAGTACCAGGGCGAATTCTACAGCATCCGATTTCGTTCGAATAACGTTGACGAGGTGACCGAACATGTTCGTGCAGCTTGGGCCAAGGCCTTTCCAGGCAATCCGTTCGATTACTTCTTTCTAGACGATTACTTCAACCGCCAATATGAAAACGAGCAGAAATTTGGCAAGCTGTTCACCACGTTCTCAGTGCTGGCAGTCATCGTTAGTTGCCTTGGGTTGTTTGGCTTGTCCGCCTACACTGCCGCGCAGCGCACGAAAGAAATCGGGATTCGAAAAGCGCTCGGTTCAAGTGAAAACGGAATTTTCCTCCTGCTCTCACAAGAGTACATGAAACTTGTGGGGCTTTCTATTCTCATCGCAACCCCCGCCACGTGGTGGATCATGACCGGATGGATTCAGACTTTCTCTTACCGAGCCGAAGTCTCCCCATTGGTATTCTTCATCGCGGGTGTATTCGTGCTCCTGGTGGCGCTAGTCACCGTCAGCTTCCAGACATGGAAGGCGGCGAGAATCAACCCGGTCCAATCGTTGAAATACGAATAGCCTATTTGTTCCCGCGGCGAATGACACGCCCCGGATGATTGCCGGTGGTTTTGCCGGCCACATAGACCGATTTCCCGTTCACCCACACGTGTTCGATTCCGGTAGAGACAGATTGAGGGGACCGAATCGTCGCTTGATCGGCAACGGTCTCTGGATTAAACAACACGAGGTCGGCATAGTAACCCACCTTTACAGAACCACGCTTTAGAATTCCAGTGTTCGTAGCGGATAGCACGGTCATCTTCTGTACAGCTTGTTCGATTGAAAGGGCGTGGGTGTCACTCACATAATGTTTCAGCACGCGGGTGAATGCCCCGAAGCCGCGTGGGTGCCGCCCAGCCGAAGCTCCATCGCTACAGATATTGGTGTGGGCCCATTGCATGAGCTTGACCACATCATTTTCATCCATACTGGTGGCGACAATGCTGCCACTACACTCTCCACCTTTCGCATCGCACGCATCTAGTCTTTTGATCAATTCTATCAGTGCTTGCGCTGGGGTTAACTTCAGTTCCATGGCCACATCCTTTAAACTGCGCCCATTGAACTCGGGGTTGGGTTCGTAGTTGCTGAAGATGACTCCTTCGGGAGTGGTGATCTCACGCAAGATCATCTCCGCCTCTTTGAGGTCCTTGAAATTTCGCGACGGGAACAAAACCCGGATCGTGGAAGACCAATACGTGTAGGGATAGAGGTCAGCCGTAACTTTTACACCTTGGGCGCGAGCCGCATCTAGAATTGCAAGGGTAGAATCAGCCTTTCCCCACAGACTTGTCATCGCCAACTTGAAATGACTGATCTGAACAGGGATCTTCGTTTCCCGACCGATGTTCAAGATTTCATCGAGCGCTCTCCAGAAGTAACGATCTTCGGAGCGAAGGTGGCTGATGTACCTTCCCTCGTACTCTGGTAGGACTTTCGAGAGCGTAAGAACTTCCTCTTGTGCCGAGTAAATACCTGGGTCATACTCCAGTCCTGTTGAAAGTCCGATCGCACCCGCATCCATGTCGGCACGAAGCAACACTACCATCGAGTCGATTTCCGCGGCTGTCGCCTGACGCTTAAAGTCCTTTCCTAGAACCAAATCACGGATTGAATTATGTCCACTATAAGAAGCTACATTCACGGCAGCGGGACTGTCGGTCATCGTTTGGAAGTAGTCCTTCAAAGGCGTGTTTGAACCACCGTCTTGCCCCACCACAATGGTAGTGACGCCCTGGCTCACCACCGCTAATGCATCGCGGTCCTTATTCAAACCCCAATCGTGGTGGCTATGTGTGTCGATGAATCCTGGTGCCAATGCCAGTCCTTTTCCATCCACTATCTGTGTCGCCTCCACGGACGACAGCTCACCGATCATAGAAATCGTATCGCCAGAGATGGCCACATCGGTCACGAGCGGTTCGGCGCCACTCCCATCATAGAGGGTAGCTCCTTTGATTAGTACATCGGCTTTTTGGGGCTGGCACGCAACGAGCACACCCAATAAAAAAAGGAAGGAAATAAGTCTCACGGCTAGTTCAGGTTTGAAGGCAATTTAAGAAAATTAGCCCTGCCTCCGAACCTGATCACGAACGACCGACCCGCGCGAAAAGAGGAAACGAAACCTTCATACGTTCCCGTACCCACAGCGGACGAACCTGATCGACGAGCGAAGCAACAGGATTATGCCCGTGCTCTTTCATATACTTTTGCACCGACGACCACGTGGCGATGTACCCACTCCACTCATCGAGTGTCCACTCAAACGAAAACTCAAAATGAGGAACGGTTACCTCGTGAAATGGAAATGGTACGGTGCGGTATTGCTCGTCAACCAGCCGACGCTCGGCGTCCCAATACGGACCAATGACACGGGTATAGAAATCGTGTACAATCGGATCGATTCGTTCGTCGATGCGAAGCAAGCTGTATCCCCAAACTGCTAGCACACCACCAGGTTTCAACACCCTGCGTGCCTCCTCGAAGAACGAAGGTATATTGAACCAATGCAACGCTTGACCCACTGTGATGAGATCGAAATAATGAGGCGGAAAAGCGGTTTGCTCTGCCATCGACTTGGCGTAAATGACATTGGTTAGCGGCGGTGCCTGCAAGAGCTGGTTTTCGCTTATGTCGGTCGCAAACACCTCCCGAAAGTAAGGAGCTAAGTCTTTGGTCACTTGACCGTTTCCGCACGCACAATCCCATACCGTCGCACGTTCCTTCACGTGGGAAAGAACAAACTCATACAACTGTTTCGGATACGTGGGCCGAAAAGTCGCATACTGCGCGGCATGGGATGAGAAACGATCTTTAGTACTCAAATCAATGAAGGGGTATATCGCCCGGTTGCTCTCCGACCACTACTACCTTTGGCGGTAACAGCTTGTACATCACGGGCGTCACCAAGCGCGACAGCAAGGTAGAACTGATCAACCCACCAATCAACACCAACGCCAGAGGTGAATACAACGGATTGCCCTCGATTGCCAAGGGAATCAAACCACCAATGGCTGTTAGTGACGTGAGTACGATGGGCACGAAGCGGATTTCGCCAGCCTTTTCAATAGCTTCCTCTAATGGAACGCCGCGTTCACGAAGTTGGTTCGTAAAGTCAACCAACAGAATTGAGTTCTTCACTTCGATACCGACTAGGGCGATCAAACCGATCACTGCGACAAACGACATCGGATTGCCCGTTACCAACAACATCGTCACGGCGCCGATCACCCCCAACGGGATGACGGAAAGCACGATCAGCGTA
The DNA here is from genome assembly GCA_044226825.1 of Cyclobacteriaceae bacterium. Taxonomy (GTDB): domain Bacteria; phylum Bacteroidota; class Bacteroidia; order Cytophagales; family Cyclobacteriaceae; genus ELB16-189. Next base: position 9,464 of record JBGAGH010000015.1, on the reverse strand, counting down.
CTCTTGAAAGTTCCAAATTCTAATACCAACACCGCGATGAAGCCAAAGATTGTAATCAAGATGATGGTCTCGATACCTCCGAACGATTCTTGTTTGTTTTCCAGTTCGCCAGCCGCTTGGTAGCGATACCCTTCCGGCATTTTCATCTTGTCCAGTTCAGCGATCACCTGGTTGTTGACATTCTCGTATAAGAAACCACTCTTCACGAAAGCCGTCACCGTCGCAAACCGCTCCTTATCATAGTGTCGAATTAGATTCGGCGACGTTTCAAAATCGACCTGCGCCAATTGACGGAGTGGAATCGCTTGACCCGTGACGGAGTTCACGAACAGGTTGTTAAATACTTCATAGGTTGTGAACTTGCCGTGGGGCGTAGTCACGTTGATGGACACTTCATCTTCTCCTTCGACAGGAGAAAACTTGCCGATGGTAAGTCCCGCGATCCCCAAACGGATCGTGCGATCGATTTCACCTATTTGCACACCCAACAACCCGGCTTTGTCTTTATTAATGTGCACGCGCAAATCAGTTTGTTGGTTGGCCAACGGGTTATTCACGTAGATAGTACCGGGTGTTTTCTTCAAGATTTCCTCGACCCGTGTTGACACTTTTCGCAGTGAGTCAAGGTTCTCTCCGAATATTCTGATTGCCACCGGTGCCTCCAGCGGCGGTCCCTGTTCGAAGTCCTTCACTTCAATTCTCGCGTTGGGATAAAACATGAACTTCTCCCGTAGTTTGTCAATCAGCTTCGTCTTCAGCGCGGGGGTAACGTCTTTCAATTGCACGTAGAACTGGGCGAAGTTGCTCGACTCGGATCGGCCGATCACGTTGTAGTAAATCCGGGGATTTCCCTTGCCGACATTCGTCGTGTAGTACTTGATTTGATCTTCGCCCTTCAATTCATTTTCCACGAACCGAGCCACCCGGTCTGTCTCATAGATGTTGGTACCATTCGGCGTCTCCACATTGATGAGGAACTGGGGTTTTTCAGACTTCGGAAACAAGCTAAAGCCCACGACCGGAAACAAGGCGAGGCTTCCGACAAATAAGAGACCTGCCACCATCAACGTAATTACCGGATCACGGAGTGCGCGGTGCAACAACTTGCTATAGGTGCCGGAAATCCCCCGTTTCAAAGCACGCAGGAAGATGTTGCCTTCAGAAGAGGTGTGTTCTTTCAAAATCCGGCTCGACAAAAAAGGCACGATCGTCAATGATACAAACAGCGATGCCAGCACGGTGAAAATGACGGCCATCGGGAGACTTCGAATAAAGTCGCCGGCAGTTTCCGGCAAGAATACCAACGGTAAGAAAGCCAAGATCAACGTAACGGTACAACCAATGACTGCCAATCCAATTTGCTTCGTGGCCTCGATCGCTGCATCTTTCTTGCTACGCCCGGAACGGAGGTACCGCTCGATGTTCTCAATTACCACGATGGAGTCGTCGACCAAGATTCCCAGCGCCACGATCAAACCCACAATACTTAATTGGTTAATCGTGAATCCAAAAAAATCGAGCAAGAACAAACCTGTAAAAATCGAGAGTGGAATAGAAATCATGACCACGATCGCCGCACGTGTTCCCAAGGGCAGCAAGGTGATAGAGACCAATAGGATTGCTATCATGAAATCTTTCGAGAATCGCGACAAGCGATGCGACACGCTCACCGATTGATCGAAGTTGCGTATCAACTTCATGTTCGACGGGAGGCTCGCCTCGAACTGGTCTAGGATCGGGTTCACTTCGGAGGAAACCTTAAAGATGTTCTGTTCATCTTTTTGACTCGCGGTGAGTAACACCGAGCGGAAACCATTCAGCCGCGTGAGATGGGTTTCGTCTTGATAGACGGGCTCGACCTCCGCTATATCGCGCAGGTAAACGAGCTTGTTGCCACTTGCAAAAACGATCGTGTTCTTGATCTCGTCTAGGCTCTTGTACTCGCCGCTAGTTTTCACGTTGAACTTGCGGGTACTAACTTGCACACTGCCACCAGGGATATTGAGGTTCTCACTCTGCAAGGCGCCCAACACGTAGTTCGCGGGTATCTTTTGCTGCGCCATCTTCGCTAGATCCAGTTGCACACGAACTTGCCGCTCGGGATAACCAAATGTTTCGATCCGCTTCAGACCTTTCACTTTCTCAAGATTGTCCTCTAGGCGCTCGACTTGTTTTTCAAGCTCACGATACGGCGCCGTCTCCGACACCAGTGCAAGCTGGAGAATGTTCACATCGGTAGAGGAAAAGCGCAAAATCTTGATCGCAAAAATGTCCTGTGGCAACTCCGCCCGTAACGCGTTTACCTCTCGTACGATTTCTTGGTATTTTGACTCTACATCGCTTTCATGCTTGTAGTCAACACGAATCACGGCGAGTCCATCAGCCATGTCGGAAGTGACGCGCTTGATATCGTCTAACTCGTTGATTCTCTTTTCAAATGGATCCACTACGATGGTCTCCATGTCGGCGGGACTTGTACCCGGGTAAACCACGACGATGGAATATGACGGGGCTTCCGTTTCGGGATCCTCGCCCCGTGGCATGTTGAACAACGAGCTCAACCCCAACGCCATCAACAAGACGAAGATGATGAGCGTAAACTGATAGTTCTTGACTGCAAATTCGGAGATCTTCATGACGCTCAGTTTTGAGTAGAAGGAGTGACACGAATGGTCGAAGATTCGGTTAGGAAGGCAGAACCCGAAGAGACGACGACCGAAACATCCTCGAGGCCGTTGGCAACAATCGCTTGGCTGTCGGCGATCCATGCCACCTGCACAGACACCTTGCGCACGGACTTTTGGTCGGTATTGGGAACAAACACAAATGCATGGCTCCCTGCGCCCTCCACGATCGATTCAATGGGAATGCTCTTCAACTGGCGGGCTTCCGATGGAATGACTTGCACGGTGGCGACCAGGCCGCTGGCCAGCTTCTTCCCCTGCGAGTTTACCTTTACTTCGGCCAAGTACAAGCCGCTCACTGGGTCTGCAGCTTCGGCGAGCAACGACACAATACCATCAAATGGCTCGTTGGCGTAGGCATCCATCTTGACAACTGCCTTATCCCCTTTCTTCACTCGAACCCAATCCACGTCGGCCAACCCCACGCGCACAATCCAGTTATTCTCGGCAGCCGAGTTGATCATTAACACGGGAGAGCCGCCATTTACCAATTCGCCTTCGTTCACAAACTTGCGGATCACCTTTCCACTTGCGTTCGCGTGGATGGTCGCATATTGTTTGTTGAACGACGCAATCCGGTACGATTCGTTTGCCACGTCATAACCAGTCTTCACGTTTTGGAATTGCTCTAATGTGGCGGCGGAGTCTTTGTATAACCGTTCCACTCGCTCGAAGTCGCGGGCAAACTTGTCGAGGTTATTCTTGGCTTGCGACAGTTGGGCATCGATCTCTGTCGGGTCGAGTGTTGCCAGCAGCTGTCCCCGCGTCACCGTTTGTCCCTCTTCCACTAAGATGCGGCTCACGATGCCACCGATCTTGAATGAAAGTCGTGATTCGGTAGACGTGGTCACAAGACCTGACGCAACGGCCGGTAGCGTATAGTTGCCCTCCTTCACTTCCGTTAACTGGACGGCGACGGCTGATTCGTCGATGGACTCACTCGTTGCTTCCGCGTTGGATTCTTTCTGACCGCAGGTAAACAGCACCGCCGCGATCAACACAGGAACTGCAGCCGTGAATAAAATCTTTTTCATAAGTATTCTGATAGTTGGGGTTGTTAGATGGAGGCTATGGTCTTTTGGAGCGCGGCGTCGGCGCGCAATAAGTCGTATAGTCGAATGGACTGCATGAGACGTGCCGTGGTCCATTTGTTTTGAGCGTCTAAGTATTCAAGCAAGATCGCCTGGCCCTCGTTGTACCGAGCACGTACGATCTGAAAGTTCTTTTCCGCACTCTTCACGCCGGAGTTGGCTGTCTCCCAAGCTTGAGATGCGGCCTGCAAATCGTAGTGGGATTGGATAACCTGCAGTTCAATCTGCTTGCGGAGTTGCTCCATCCTGTTCTCCACGACTTGGTAATCGAGGCGTGCTTGTTGGGTGCGTGCTTTCTTCTCGCCGCCCTTAAACAAATCCCAGCTTAGGCTGAATTGCACCAACGCGTATTGCTGGCTGTTGTCGAACTTGTAGGCAAACCCTTGGTACCCAACATCGCCCACGACGTTTACTTTTGGCATGTATGAGCTAGCGCGATTGAGCGCCAGCACTTGCCCACTCGCCGCTAGGCCACCTTGCAGTTGCTTCAGTTCCTGACGCTGTGCGAGCGCCGTCGACTTTAAAGCCTCGAGTGACTCGGTAGCCGCCGTGTGCGCGACGAGGGTGGAATCGAGGGTGATCTCGCTGAGCAAATCGCGATTCAACAAGAAATTGAAATAGGCTTTGGCCGCTTCCCGGTTGCGCGTCGACTCGGCCAGTTGCTGATCGATCTTGTTCAATTCATATTCGGCGCCAAGCACAACATCGCGCGTCGCCTTTTGATTGGCCACCAGCTTTTGATTCACCTTCACCAGTTCGACGAGGAATCCCCGCGTTTCAATCAATACTTTCAACGCCTCTTCCGCTTGTAGGTATTGGAAGTAGGCCGCCGTGATGTTGTACTTTAGATCGTTCTCGTACGCGTTCTTTTGCGCTTGCTGCACGGTGATCAACTCCTTTTGCGCTTTGTAATTGAAGTAGATATCCGGATTGAATAAGGGTTGAATCACCCTGATCTTCGTATCGTGAAAGTTGTTGGGAAGGAAGTTGATCTTCTGGTTCGCCAACTGTGGAAACTGGTTGGAGTCGGTGAGTTTGTTCAGCGTGGAATAAACTGGATTCAGCAAGTCGCCAATGGGGAACTCGATGGTACGACCGCCGCCCGCGAGCGTGTAGTTGGCATTCAACCCAACCTGCGGCAGGAACAAACTTCGCGCGAGCTGAAGCGACTCGATGCTCTTTTCGTAGTTGAGCTGCTCTTGCTTTAGTTGGAGGTTGGCCTTGAGCCCCTCGTCGATGTATTCCTGTAGCACACTCTGTGCTTCGGCGCTGGAAAACATCAAAACTAGGGCGAAAACAAGGAAAATGGGGTTCTTAGTTTTCATCGTTAAATCAATTAACACTGTTCAGTATTGGTGCAAAAAAAGTCGGCAGTTTGGTTATCTCTCTTTGTTTAAAGGCTGGCTAACATCTTTTTGAAGCCCTCGAACGACTCGCGGGGAATTCGTTGGCTGTCTTCGGTTGTATAGCATCTCAAACGCTTCCGCAGCGAAAGTGTGCACATACCATGCATGTAGCTCCAAATGGAGAAAGCGAGCACACGTGGATCCTGCCCTTGGAACCTTCCTTGTTGCTGACACGCAACTAGAATTCCTTCGAGTGAGGCGAGTGCCTTGATTCCCTCTTCCCATTCCTCCCGGTTCTCCTCACAGTCCATGGGCGATTCGGTGATAAACATGATTTCGTAGTACTTGGGATACTTCATCGTAAACGCCAGGTACTTGTTTCCCATCTCGATTAACCGATCAAACGGATCGGCAATTTCTGCCAGCACCGCCATCTCGGCATTAAACTTCTTGAACGCCTCGCCATGAAGGGCATAGAAAATCTCGTTCTTGTCTTTGAAGTAGAGATAGATCGTGGCGGGACTGTACTCGATGGCTTCCGCGATGTTGCGGATACTCACCTCCTCGAAGCCGCGGTCAACGAACAGTTTGTGCGCCGACTGCAGGATCATCTCCCGCATTTCCGCCTTGTCCCGTTCTTTCCGCTCGCGTACCCCCATGATTGAAACCGATTATTGCTTGGATACGCGAAATTATGAACAGTGTTCAGTAAAAAGACAGTGATCTTTTAAATTGAATGTAACTAATTGATTATCAGGGACAAAATTTTTCGCTAAGGATCAATTTACTGCGGTTTTAACGGTCCGCTTTTCCTTTACCGATACGTTTTGGCAACCTTGTCGCACATGCGTCTCTCAATTCTTTCACTGGTCATGTGGGTGCTTACCGCGTCGGCAGTGGCACAAACATATAGTGTTCGTGGCAAGGTGATCGACGGGAAGACCCGGGAGCCGTTGCCCGGGGCGAACGTGTTCATCGCTGGCACCACCAAAGGTGTAGCCAGCAGCGCCGATGGAAGTTTCGTGCTGACGGGCTTGCCTGTATGGCCGTTCAAACTGGTGGTTTCTTTTGTTGGTTACGAAACGCAGGCGTTCGATGTGCAACCCGAACGACAGGTAACGTATACCGTGGCCTTGACACCCTCAGAAAACATCCTGCGGGAAATTGTGGTGAGAAGCCGTCGGGTCTCTGGCCTGGAGTGGGCCAGTCGTTTAGCGAAGTTTAAAGATCATTTTATCGGACGAAGTGAGAATGCACGCTATTGCAAACTCGAAAATGCCCACGCGCTTGCATTTGATGTCGATGGCGGAATGTTTACCGCTCTTGCGGACAGCACGTTGGTGATTCGCAATGAAGGCTTGGGTTACCGGGCGAAAGTGGCGTTGAACCAGTTTCTGTTGGATGAAAATTCGCAGCAACTGCGGTACGATGGATACATGGTGTATGAACCGCTGACACCGAAAAATGAAAATCAACGCGCGCGGTGGGCGAAGGCGCGACTGAAGGCCTACTATGGATCCGAGATGCACTTCTTCCGTTCCTTGTATGCGCATCGTTTGACTGACGAAGGCTTTTTCGTCGAACTCTATACGGAAGATTCCGTGGGCAACAAAGTTGTTAGACAGAGCTTCACGGATACGGTTTTGTCGGTGGTGGCTCCAATTTATGGTAAGCATCGAATCAAGATACCGACCATCGCTCACTATAATCGTTTGTTGGATTCGACGTCCTCAAAAACGCTTTTGGCATTCCAAGGAAACTTAGAGGTGAAATTTTACCACGAGCAGGAGTCCCTTCGTGCGCCATCTGTAACGCCCGGGCGTGTCGTGTCCAGTGTTGTGCCGCAAACATCGAGGATGAGATTGCTCCGGCCAAAGCCCGAAGTGCAACCCAATGGACTCGTATTTCCACCCGATGGTGTTGAAACCCAAGGTCACTGGGGTTGGGACTTGATGGCGGAAAGTTTGCCGAGCGACTACGATCCGACGGAAGATCTACTGCTAACGGGAAAGGCGCCGCAGCGCTAGGCCACATCACATTCACGATATGCCTTGATCACGGCAGCTTCGCCTTCTTTCCCATCACGGAAGTTTCCGTGCTCCATTCCCCATACACCGCGGTAACCCTTGCTGTGAACGTGTTGGAAGATATTCTTGTAGTTGATCTCGCCGGTTCCAGGTTCTTTGCGTCCTGGGTTGTCCCCGATTTGGAAGTAGGCGATCTCATCCCAGCATAGATTGATCGTATTAATAATGTTCCCCTCGTTGCGTTGCATGTGGTAAATGTCGTACAAGATTTTGCACGAAGGGCTGTTCACAGCTTTGCAGAGTTCGTAAGTCTGAGGAGCTGTTCTCATGAACAAGTCTGGGTTGTCGCTGAGAGGCTCCAGTACCATCACGAGGCCGTTGGGTTCAAACACCTCGGCTCCTCGTCGAAGCATCTCGACCACGTTCGCGGTTTGAATACCCATGGGGAGTGTTCGATCAAAGTATCCGGGCACTACCGTCATCCACTTGGCGTTGACGCGCTTCGCCAGCTCGACGGATTGTTTGCATGTGGCCACGAACTTCTCCGTGAACTCTTTCTTTCCGCTGGTGTAAGAGACTTTCCAGTTGTCGCCGGCATCGACCACGAAGACACCCATCGTCATGCCCAACTTAGCAAGTGTATTTCCAATCTTGTCTTGTTCCTCTTTGGAGCGACCGAGCATGCCATTGTCTTCGATGGCGCGAAAACCCATATCGTACATGAACTTGATTTGATCGACGAAGTCGGCACCGGCGCTATTCTTAAACATGTTATGATGTGGCGCAAACTTCGCGTTGAAGGGTTTCTCTGCTGGGGCGGCGCTAGCTTTGAACCCGATGGCGCTGGCACCGACCGTAAGCGCCGAAGCAGCAACAGTGTTTTGGAGAAAGGCTCGACGATTCATATTTCTTGGTTTGAGGGATACTGGTTCAAGGTAACGGTCGACAACTGAAGTTCAAATAGGCGAGAACTCCATTTTTTCACCAGCTCAAATCCCGACGCGTTGGAATTGGGCTTTTCATTCACTTCGATGATGCTTAATTAACGTCCGGGTTCCCATCGGTGGAGAAAAATCAATCAATCTGGTAGCTCACCAGTTTTGTCTTCCTGAGCGAATCTGGCGCAGTAATCTGATAGTTCCTCTGATCTAGAAATTGGAGATTTGAGTTGTCAATCACGACGGCTCTACCGTTGGCGATGCAGAACGTCAATGGTAGGTTGAGCGAGTAGTCGATCACTTGCGCTTTCGTGACTTGATCGCCACGCGCGTTCAAAAACAACTTTCGAAAGTTGTCGCCGTTGGCGGGCACACCATTTTGAACCGCGTACAAGTTCCCACGGTAGAACTCAAGCCCATCGATCCCCTGCGACACGCCGACGGAATCTGGTCCGTTGAGAACTTCTTTTGTCTTCAGATCAATCACGCGAACTCCGGTTGAACTTGCCACGTAAAGCAACTCATCGTTATCGGAGATCGCGATGCCATTGGGGTACTCGATTTCCGAGGTCTTCAAAAAGAGTTGTAAGCTGTCGCTTCCCTTTTTCAACAGGTAAATTGATGCTGCATCTGTATCCGTGATATAGACATCTCCGGTTTGACTGAGCACAAGGTCGTTCATAAAATGACGACCGCCGTCCGTGATCGAATAAGTAGCGAGTTGTTTTCCGGAGCGAAGGTCAAATCGGAACAAAGTAGTTCTTGTCTGGTCGTCCAAATAGTAACCTCCCAAGGCAAGCACCGATGAATTTCTCTCATCGATATTAATTCCGACACCGGGTGTAAATCCTTTTCCCGGACCTACGAAATCTACCTGCACGCCAGCTTCATTTACCGTGATGATCTTCGATTTGGCAATGCTGGTTAGGTAGAAAAGCTGGGTGGTGGGTGAATAGGCAATGCCCTCAGGCACCAGGTCAACTTCGTCGAGGACATAGGTGTGAGCTGAATCTTTATTTACACATGCAACCATGGTACACCACAACGACAGACAGGCACCTAGCAAGAAGGGTCGAAGTACTTTCATTCTGAATACACGGATTTTGATTTGAAGGTACTCAAAATGGCAGATCGTGATCAACCCGCACGGTTAGGTAGAAACGTCTGGTGGGCGAAATTGCTAGTCGGCCATTCCATGTTACTAAGTTAAGATGGATAACTCTTATCTCGCCCCGAGCGCGACAAATTCGAGGCGGCAGTCATTCATGATTGAAACCACTGAACTATATTTACTTTTCTCCAAACATGATTAGCGTGAGGTTATTCTGTCTTTTTTCACTTCTGTCGATTACAACCCTGTGTGCGCAGAGTCTTCAAA